>JBCBIJ010000007.1:0-273736 GCA_038524795.1 Pseudomonadota bacterium
CGGAGGGGTTTGACGGACCGTTGGGCGACAGGACGTCGCCCAGCGAGCGATACAGGGATGTACTTGAGCGCGTCCGGCAAACCCCTCCGACCCGGCGGGATGGCGAGATGGTGGGTTAGTTTGGCCTTACGAAGGCGTTACGAGGTCGCCGCGGCCGCTTCGCGGCCTCGCAATGACGGGTTGGTACTAGAACAACGCGTGCCAGAGCGTGTAGAGCGTCAGGCCTGCGAGTCCACCCACGAGCGTGCCGTTGATGCGGATGAACTGGAGGTCGCGACCGACCCGCGTTTCGATGAGGTCGGCGGCTGTGTCTGCGTCCCAGCCCTGAATCGTTTCAGAGATCACGCGCGTGATGCGGTTGCGGTAACGCGTGAGCACGTAGATGGCCGCGTCGCGTAGCGACGTGTTGATCTCTTCGCGCAGGCTGGGCTCGTTGGCGAGTGCGGCGCCCATGCCGGCCAGCGCGTCGGCGAGACGCTTTCGGAATGCCGAGTCGGGGTCTCGGACTTCGCGTGCGAAGAACGACGAGACGTCTCGCGTCACTGTGTTGAGGTAGCGCTTGAGCTGCGGGTGTTGTAGCAGATCCTGCTTGAGCTGCTCGCCGCGTGTCACGAGTGAGACGTCATTGCGGAGCGCGTCGATGAGGTCGATGAGGAAGCGGCGCAAGTGCTCGCGCGCACGCTTGTCGCCATCGATCTCCTCGTCGGCCAATGCCGTTTCAACTTCGCTCACCAGTCGTTCGTAGATCCTGTCGTCGACGAAACCCGGCAACCACCACGGCGTCCGATCTCCAACCGTCTCTCGAAGCGTGCCACGGTTTTCGTCAAACTGGTTCTGGGCCAATGTGACCAGCCCCGTGAGCAGCGTGTCATCGGGGTCATTGACGACGAGCAGCTCGAGCACGCGTGCGAGCAACGGCGTCACGCGTACGCGCTCCACAGCCGAGGACAGGTTGTCGCTGACGAGCGCGCGCAGTGCCGTGTTGTCGTCACCACCCACAATGCGGTCGAGGATCTGGATGACGTCTTCCGTGAGGCGGTTTGCGTTGTTGTCGCGCGCGAGCCAGTCGGCGGCGACGCCCGCAACGTCAATACGCTCAAGCCGTGGCGCCAGCGCTTCACGCGTCAAGAAGTGCGTCGCGATGAAATCGGCCAGCGTTTCACCGATATCGTCCTTGCGCCGCTTGATGATGGCCGTGTGCGGGATGGGCAGGCCCATAGGCTCGCGAAACAGCGCCGTCACGGCGAACCAGTCTGCGAGCGCACCCACGGTGCCGGCTTCCGCGAACGCTCGAAGGTAGCCGAGTGCCGGGTGCGCAGCTTCGTAATAGCCCGTCACGAGGTACAGCACAAACATGGCCGCGAGCAGGCCGTGCGCCGTCCACTTCATGCGCGCGAGGCGCGCGCGGCGTACCGGGTCCGGATCGGCGTTGCGATCCATAGCCTGCGTCAATCCGGACTGTGAAAGCGCGGGCTGTACTCGCGGACCGTGTCCACCATGACGCCCACTTTGGCGGGATCGATTTCTGGATGGATGCCGTGCCCAAGATTGAACACGTGGCCCGGACCGTCGCCGTAACTATCGAGTACGCGCTTTACACCCGCACGGATGGCGTCGTCGCTTGCGTAGAGCAGCGACGGGTCCATGTTGCCCTGCAGCGCCACGCGGTCGCCCGTGAGCTCACGCGCCTCGGCCAGGTCTGTGGTCCAGTCGACACCCAGCGCATCACAGCCCGTTTCGGACATGATGTTGAGCCGGGTGCCCGCGCCTTTCGTGAACAACACCACGGGCACGTCGCGCCCGTCGTGGTGACGAATCAAGCCGTCCACGATGGCCTGCATACCCGACAGTGAGAAGCGACGGTAGGCCTCAGGCTCAAGCACCGAACCCCAGGTGTCGAACACCATGACGGCCTGCGCGCCTGCGCGAATCTGCGCATTGAGGTAGTTCGTCGTGACGGTCGCGAGCTTGGCGATGAGCGCATCGGCGGCCTTCGGGTCGCTGTAGAGCAGGCCTTTAATGTTCTCGTAGTTCTTACTGCTGCCGCCTTCGACCATGTAGGTCGCCACGGTCCAGGGACTGCCCGCAAAGCCGATAAGTGGCACGCTGCCCTCGAGCGCATCGCGAATGGTGCGAACGGCATTCATGACATAGCCGAGCGTGTCCTCGACGTCGGGCACGGGCAGCTGCTCGACATCGGCGGCGCTCTCGATGCGGCGCTCGAAGCGCGGACCTTCGCCAGCCGAGAAGTACAAGCCCAGCCCCATGGCGTCGGGCACCGTCAGAATATCGGAGAACAGGATGGCCGCATCAAATGCGTAGCGACGCAGCGGTTGCAGAGTGACCTCGCAGGCCAGATCGGCGTTGCGGCACAGCGACATGAAATCGCCGGCCTCAGCGCGCGTGGCCCGGTACTCGGGCAGGTAACGCCCGGCCTGGCGCATCATCCACGCAGGCGTGCGTGATACAGGCTGGCGCATCAGCGCGCGCAGCAGCAAGTCGTTCTTGAGTTCGCTCATCGGGGGGTCCTGGTACCAGGTCTAGTTGAAGTGTTGTCGGATCGTCTCGACGATCGACTCTGCCGCTGCACGCGGCGATGGTGCATTGCGAATGGGGCGGCCAACCACGATGTGGTCTGCACCATTGGCAAACGCCTGCTCGACGCTGACGACGCGTTTCTGGTCGTCAGCCGGGCGGTTGTCGACGGGGCGGATACCCGGGCAGACCACGAGCAGGCGATCATCGACGTGCGCGCGCAGGCGCGGCACTTCAAGGCCCGAGGAAATCACGCCGTCGCAGCCAGCCTCGAGCGCGCGACGCGCGCGCGACAGCACAAGCTCGCTGACGTCGCAGTCGAAACCGAGGTCATCGAGGTCTCCGCGATCGAGGCTCGTCAGCACTGTGACACCCAGGATCTTCAGGTCGCCTTTCTCGGCGGCGGCGGCCTCCATGATCGACTGGTTGCCATGCACGGTGCAAAAGGTCGCCCCGCGCTCAGACAGATTGCGAACCGCGGCGGCAACCGTCGCCGGTACATCGAATAGCTTCACGTCAATGAAGGTCTTCTTGCCGCGCGCAATGAGCCAGTCAAGCAGCTCGAAGTAGCCCTCTCGCATGGCCAGCTCAAGACCGATCTTGTAGAAGCTGACGGCATCGCCAAGTTCGTCGACGAGCGCCCGCGCCGCATCAGCGTCAGGCACGTCCAATGCGAAGATCAGGCGATCTTCAGCCGCGATATCTTTGCTCACTGCTGGGTGTGTCCCCGCTTGTCCCGCGCCGTATTCTAGCCTACCCGGGCCGTGGGCGAAGGCCCGTTTAACCTTGCAATCGCTCGTGGCAGATGATGGCAAAACGGTCGGTCATGCCCGCGATGTAATCGGCCACACCGCGGTGCAACGGCGCCCCGGCAAGCACCCGTGCGGCAAAGTCCTCAGAGATGCGCGCGGGGTCGCCCGTGTAAGCCTCATAGAGAGCCGTCACGATGTCGCGGGCGCGGTCCTGCATGCGCACCACATCGGGGTGGTTGTACAGATTGGCATAGAGAAAGCGCTTGAGCGCGCGGTGGTTTTCGCCCACCGCCTCGGAGAAGCCGACGAGTCGATGGCCGTGCTTGCGTACGGCCTCGATGTCGGCCGGCGCTTCCGCCTCGAGCTGCGCGCGACTCGTGTCGATAAGGTCGTAGACCACGCGCGCAATCATGCGCCGCTTCACCTCATAGATGAGACGCTCCCGGGCCAGACCCGGGTGCTTCGCCGTGACCTCGCGGTAGGGCTCATCGAACAGCGGTTCGGTTCGCAGCGCATCGATATCGAGCAAGCCAGCACGCAGACCGTCGTCGACGTCGTGATTGTTGTAGGCCACAGCGTCGGCCAGGTCGGCCAGCTGCGCTTCGGCACCCGGTTGGGTGCGCTCTATGAATCGGCGACCCAACTCACCCAGCGCTTCGGCGTTGCGTTTTGAGCAGTGCTTCAAAATGCCTTCGCGCGCCTCGAAGGTCAGGTTGAGCCCATCGAAGTCGGCGTAGCGCTCCTCGAGCGTGTCAACGATGCGCAGCGACTGCAGATTGTGCTCGAACCCGCCGTGATCGCGCATACAGGCGTTGAGCGCATCCTGGCCCGCGTGACCGAACGGCGTGTGGCCAAGATCATGCGCCAGGCAGATGGCTTCGGTGAGTGTCTCGTTGAGCCCCAGCGCCAGCGCGATGGTCCGCGCGATCTGTGCAACCTCAAGCGAGTGTGTGAGCCGGGTGCGGTAGTGGTCGCCTTCGTGATTGACGAACACCTGAGTCTTGTACATGAGCCGGCGAAACGCATTGCTGTGCACGATGCGATCACGGTCGCGCTGATACGGGTTGCGCCGCGGCGGCGCGGGTTCGTCGTGAATGCGCCCGCGCGACGTCTCCGGATGCGCGGCCCAGGGTGCGACGTCAACCACGGCCGGCCAGTACAGCGTAGAGCCTGTCGGGATCGTAGTCGTTTGTCAGAAAGGCGTCGCCAAGACGCCGAAGCAACACGAGCCGGATTTTGCCGGCCTGAACCTTCTTGTCGTGACCCATGGCCGCGAGCAGGTCGTCCGCAGCGATATCGTCTGGTGGTTTGGGCAGGCCCGCGGCGTCAATGAGTGCGTCCAGCCTGTCGCGGCTGGCCGCATCAATATCGCTCATGCGCGCGGCCATGCGCATGCCGGCGCCTACGGCTTCGCCATGCAACCAGGGCCCAAAGCCCGTGCAGGCCTCGATGGCATGCCCAAACGTGTGGCCGAAGTTGAGGATCGCGCGGCGCCCGGCCTCGCGCTCGTCTTCGCTGACCACGGCCGCCTTGAGCGCACACGAGCGCACGATCGCATGTCGCAGCGCCTCGGTGTCGCCGTCGCGCAGGCTGCCCATGTTCTGCTCGAGCCAGCCCAGGAAATCCAGGTCGGTGATGGCACCGTACTTGATGACCTCGGCCAGACCAGCCGCATATTCGCGCGGCGGCAGCGTCTTGAGCGTGTCTGTGTCGATCACGACGCGAACGGGCTGGTGAAACGCGCCGATGAGGTTCTTGCCCGCGGGGTGATTGACGCCCGTCTTTCCGCCAACGGAAGAGTCAACTTGTGCCAGCAGCGTCGTCGGGACCTGCACGAAGCGTACGCCTCGCATAAAGCAGGCGGCGGCAAAACCGGCCATGTCACCCACAACACCACCACCCAGCGCCACCAGCGTTAGGTCACGACCGGCGCCAGCGGCAAGCGCCGTGTCGATAATGCCGAGCGCCTGTTCCGGTGACTTGTACTGCTCACCGTCAGGAAGCAGGTGCTCCGACACGCGGTAGTCGGCGAGGCCCGCACGCAGCGCTTCACCGTAGAGCGGCGCGACAGTCTCGTTGCTCACAACAAGCACATCTTGGCCTGCAATCGCGCCCGCGAAGGAAACGGGCGCACTGATAAGCCCCTGGCCTACCAGGATGTCGTAGGCGCGCTCGCCGAGATCGACGCGCAGCGTCTCTGTCGCGCTGTGGCTGGGGCTGGTCATGGCCCGCGAGGATAACGCATTTGGCGCCGGGTCAGCGTTCCCCGAGCTTCTCGAGTTCCGCGCGGATTCGGCCCGCCACCTCGGCCACGCGGGCGCCGTCGGTTTCGACAACGATGTCGGCGATACCGCGGTAGAGCGGGTCGCGGATTTCAAACAGTCTGCGCAGCGCCAACTGCGGATCATCGGTGTCCAGGAGCGGCCGATGCGAGGAGTTTCGCACGCGCGCATACTGCTGTTCCGGCGTTGCAAACAGATACACGACGGTGCCGCGGCGCCCAAGTCGTCGCTGGTTGGCGGGTGTCACCACCGCCCCGCCACCCGTGGCGAGCACAATGCCATCACGGCGGCTCAGGCTGTTGATGACCTCGGCTTCGCGCCGACGGAAGCCGGGTTCACCTTCCTTCTCGAAGATAAAGCCAATATCGACGCCTGTTCGCGCTTCGATGACGTGATCGGAATCCTCGAAGTCGAGGCGAAGCGAACGCGCGAGCGCTTTACCGACGGCCGACTTGCCGGCACCCATGGGGCCCACGAGAAAAATCCGCTCACTCACAACACAAACCGCTCAGACAAAAACGCTGCCGCCGGCGCCCGACAGAGTCGGGGCCGGCGGCAGCATGATACGCACCCTGAGGTGGTCGTCGCGACGTCAGGGGCTGATGAACGAACCTTCCTCGAGAATCTTCGGCGTGACGAAGATCAGGAGTTCGGACTTGTTGTTGATGCGCTGTGTCGTCTTGAACAGGTTGCCCAGACCCGGGATGTCGCCGAGCACCGGAACCTTGGAAACGGTCTCGCGAACTTCCGTTTCGTAGATACCGCCGAGTACGACCGTCTGGCCATTGCTGACGAGCACCTGAGTCTCAACTTCGCGCGTATCGATGCTGGGGATCGCACCACCACCGATGACGGTGAAGACCTGGCCGACCGTGTCCTGGCTCACGCGCAGGTCCATGGCGATGTTGCCATCGGGCGTGATCTGCGGGGTAACCGTCAGCGACAGCACCGCTTCCTTAAACGTTACCGCCGTGGCGCCACTGGCTGCCGCTTCCTGGAATGGAATCTCGACACCCTGCTTGATCACGGCTTCCGTCTGATTGGCCGTGACGACGCGCGGGCTCGAGACGATCTCACCACGACCTTCTGCCTGCAGCGCCGACAGCTCGAGGTCGACGATGTAATCCGACTCGAGGATCGCAAGTGCAAACGTACCGGCCGGGTTGGTGAGCGGCAGATTGACGTTGTAACGGTCAAAGGCCGTACCGACGTTCACCGGGAACGGCGATGTGGGCACGCCCGCGGCGATGTTATCCGTCGCAGACGCAACGATGTTATTGGCGTTGGTCGCCGAACCCGTTATCGCTACGAGATTGTCAGGATCCGAGCTGTCGAGCGCCGTCAGACCCAGACGTGCGCCAAGCTCACGCGTGAAGTCGTCATTGACGGTTACGATGCGCGACTCGATGAGCACCTGTTGGACGGGGATATCGAGTTCCTGCACGAGTCTGCGGATATTGCGCAGGCTGTCTGCTGTATCACGCAGCAGCAGTGTGTTGGTGCGCTCGTCGATCGACACCGCACCGCGTTCGGTAAGAATGCCGTCGCTGATGAGCGTGGCCATATCGGCGGCCTTCGCGTAGTTGATCTGCAGGAATTCCGAGTACACGGGCTCGAGTTCCAGAATAGCCGCTTTCGACTCGAGGTCAGACTGCTCGCGCGCGGCAATCTCCGTCGCGGGTGCGACGATGATCACGTTGCCGTTCTCCCGCTTGTCCAAACCACGCGTCGTCATGACGATATCGAGCGCCTGGTCCCAGGGTACGTTCTTCAGGCGCAGGGTCAGACTGCCCGAGACCGTGTCCGAGACAACGATGTTGCGACCCGAGATTTCTGCCAGAACCTGCAGAACGGCGCGAACCTCGATGTCCTGGAAATTGAGGGTTACGCGTTCGCCGAAGTACTCCTTATCTTCACCGAACAGGCCGCCGTCGGCCGCCAGATCGACAACTTCCGAGATCTCAATAGCGAACGTGCCATCGGACTGGTAAGCGAGCTGCTCGTAGGCGCCTTCCGCGGTAATCACAAGACGGACGTCGTCATTAACGCGGACCGTGTCGATGGTCGTCACGGGCGTGGCGAAATCCTGCACATCGAGACGGCGCAGCAGATCGTCAGGCAGCTGTGTGCCCTTGAACAAGGCGACAACGCGGCCGCCTTCCTGGCGAATATCGACAGGCGTCGACGGGTCAGTCAGCGATACGACGATACGGCCACCACCATCACGCGTGCGGCGGAAGTCGACGTTATCAATAGCACGCGGGCCAGAGTAATCCGGCTGGCTCGACGACGGTGCCGACGTGAAGGTCGTGGCACCCGTGGATGCGCCTGTGGCGCCCCCGGCCAGCGTTACAACAATCGCGTTTCCGGCAACGCGCGTCTCGTACTCAACAAGCTGCGAGAGGTTGAGGACCGCGCGTGTGCGGCCACCGGCTTCAGCCATGAGAACAGTGTCCAGCGGACCGAGGTCGATCTGCTGGCGGCGCGTTCCGATCTCGAGTGCCGTGTCCGGAATGTCCAGAACGATGCGTGCGGGGCTGTCGATCGTAAACGTCAGCGGCTCGGGCGCGCTCTCGCGCATGATGAGTCGCAGCTCGATGCCTCGATCCGGCAGCGACTGGATTTGGATGTCGCGCAGCCCGTTGGAAGCTTCTTCTTGGGCCTGGACCGACGGGACCAACATCGCGAAGCTCAGAGCCGCGATGCCAAAAGCACGACTACAGGTGGCGGCAAAGCCGCGCCACGTGCGCCGAGTCCGTGTCAGTTGCGCCGCGTGTGTGGTGCGCTTCATTGTCTGTACTCCGAATGCCATTGTCTCTGGCCTAATTTGCAAGGGCGATCGCGACATCGCGTTCGATGTAGCCGCCGATCCCGTTGGATACGATTTCTATCAGTTGGATTTCCGACTCGCTGATCGCCGATATACGGCCCTCGTTTTGGCCGATGTAGTTGCCGGGCAGGACGCGATGAACCAGTCCGTCCTGGGCACGCAGCAAGCCGAATGTACTGCCACCCAGCGTCAACGTGCCGACCATATCGAATGAGTCGAGCGGGAATTCCTCGAGGTACTCCCGGCTGCGCGTCGTGTCAGGACGCACACCGCCGCTCTCACCACCACTGGCCGCAGCCGGCGTATCCGGCTCGAACGGCGAGCGCAGGCCTTCGGCATCTGCGATGTAGGTGAAGGTTTCGTAAGGCTTGATCTCAGGAAGCGGGTCAGGGCGTTTGCCCGGACGGCTTTTGACCTGATCGATGTAACGCTCCAAGTCATCCATGTCGCCGCCGCAACCCGAAAGGGTCAGCGTGGCAGCGACAGCAGCGCACAAAGCGGCGCGGCGGAGGCGCGTCAACGAAAAAAGCGTGGCGGACATGCTCAACTAGCCCTCTTCATCCAGGTAGCGGTACGTCTTGGCGGTGACGTCCAGCGTTAATTGGTCGGGGTTCGCAACTTCGCCACGTGTCTCCGGCACAATAATGATGTCGTGAAGCGTCACGATCCGAGGCAGCGCGGCGACGCTGGAGGCGAAGTTGGCAAATGCGTGGTAGCTGCCCGTGAGTCGAATCTTGATCGGCTTCTCGGCGTAGAACTCTTTTTGAATCTCCGCCTGCGGTTCAAACAGCTTTTCCTCGAGACCGGCGGCCAGGCCCGTCTGCGAGATATCGATAATCAGGTTCGGGATTTCGGTCTCACCGGGAAGCTGTCGCAACATGGCACCGAAGGACTGCTCCATCTCGACGAGCTGCGCTTTGTATTCTTCGTAGTTGGCGGCCTTGCGCTGCTTGTTCTCGAAAGTACCGCGCAACTCCTGCTCTTTCGCCTGTTCGCGCTCGAGAGTGACTTGCTTGTCTTTGACGATCGTCATGTACACGCCGCCCGCAGTGACGAGCAAAAACACAAGTACGATCGCGGCGATACGAAATCCGAGTGGCCAGCGGCCAATGTCGTTGATATCAAGCGCCTGAAGGTCGTCGAGAACGCTCATTCCTCACCCCCGTTCTCTTCCGGGTCGCTGCTCTTCTGGCGGGCGCTGAGTTCAAACGCGAACCGTTCGCGCCGGCGCTCCCGCGAAGACGTTTCGATCTTCTCGAGATCCGGATTCTGCAGCCACACGGACTCGTTAACGTTGCGCATGTACGAGGAAACTCGGGTCGACGACTGCGCCACACCTGAGATCTTCACCTCACGACCACTCTGCGTGACAGAGTCGAGATGTACGCCGTCGGGCAGCGTGCGCGTGAGCTCGTCGAACAGGTGCACAACCTCGGGACGGCTTTGCTGCAACTGTTCGATGACTTCCATCCGGGCCAGCAGGCGGTCTTTCTGTGCCTCGATGCCGTCGATGTCTTTGATGCGCTCGTCGAGCTTCGTAATCTCACCATTCAGCAAGTCATTGCGACCTTGCTGATAGTCGATGCGGCTCGAAAAGACGAAGTTTGTCGCTGCGGTGACACCGAGTCCGACAACAACCGCGCCGGCAACGGAAATCAGGAAGAGCTTTTGGCGCTCTTTGCGTTGCTCCTCGCGCCACGGCAGCAGATTAATCTGTGGCATTAGTCAAAGCTCCTCAATGCCAGGCCGCACGCAGTCAGCAGTGCACAGGCGTCGCGTTGCACGCCCTGACCTTTGGCGCGTGCGGATACTTTCATCTGACCCAGCGGGTCACCGATTTCGGTTGGGATACCAACACGACTCGCGATGAGGTCGGCGATGCCCGGGATATTGGCGCAACCACCCGATACCAGGATCAGGTCGGGCTGCTCACGACCGCCGCCCGACGCCAGGTAGAACTGCAGCGAGCGGCTGACCTGTTGCGTCACGTCGTCGAGGAACGGATCGAGCACTTCAGGTTCGTAGTTACTGGGCAGACCGCCTTCTTTCTTGGCGCGGCCCGCGTCTTCCATCGACAGGCCGTAGGTCCGCATGATCTCTTCGGTCAGCTGCTGACCGCCGAAGGCAAAGTCGCGGGTGTAGACAACCTTCATGTCCTGCAGCACACCAAAGGTGGTGTTGCTGGCACCAAGGTCGACGACGGCGACGGACTGGCCGATACCGTTATTGGGAATCTGGTGGGTCAGCAGGCGGCAGGCGTTCTCCAGCGCGAACGCTTCGACGTCTACGACTGACGCCTTGAGCCCCGCAGCCTGCACGGCGGCCTGGCGCTGATCGACATTGTCGGTTCGCGTTGCGACGAGCAGGATGTCATTCATCTCCGGGTCGGCTTCGTTCGGGCCGATGACCTCGAAGTCGTAGCTGACCTCTTCCATGGGGAAGGGGATGTACTGGTCCGCCTGGATCTCAACCTGGCCTTCCATCTCGGCTTCGGACAAACCGGCCGACATCTGGATGGTTTTGGTGATGGCCGCGTCGCCACTGATCGCAATTGCGACATCGCGCGCCTTGCTGCCCGAACGCTTTACCGCGCGGCGGACTGCTTCGCCGACTGCCTGAGCGTCGACGATGGCCTTATCGTTGATGGAATTGGCGGGCGTGGCCTCAGCTGCGTAGGACTCAACCCGGTAGCCCCGACCGGCTTCAGACAGCTCGACCAGCTTGATCGAGGAAGTCGTAATGTCGAGCCCCAGCAACGTACGGTTTTTCTTGCCGAAAAGCACTCAGTTCTTCCTTAGAAATTAATAACTTACGACTTTTTATTGCCGATCGCCTGAAAAATCGAAGTTAACTATATATCAACGTTTGTACGAATAAAATGTGACTGCGTACCGCTTTTACACATTCATATGCTACGGCAGCATTTAACGTGGATTCTGTGAACCAGGTACCGTTGACAGGATGGTTGAGGGTGACGCACTTCCCCATTTTCGTGCGTCACCGGGTACCCGGCGATTGTGTCCCCCCGCGGCCGGATCAATATGCATAATACGCCCGGCACTGACAAGGACCGAAATCTCAGCTTGAAGTACAAAATCCTTATTCGAATCGCGGTGTTGGGCGCGACATTGGGGCTGGCGTTGACGATTGGCGCCACTGGCGCCGTGTTTTCGGCCTACCACTACGCCCTGCCGAATCTGCCGGACGCCGCCACGGTGCGGGATATCCCGCTCGAGGTACCGCTTCGGGTCTACAGCCGCGATGGGCGGCTGATCCAGGAGATCGGTGAGCGGCGACGCATCCCTGTGACCTGGGAAGCGGTCCCGGATTACGTCGTGCACGCGTTCGTCGCCGCCGAGGACAAGCGCTTCTTCGAGCACGGCGGCATCGACCCGATCGCGCTCGCCCGCGCACTCGTGGTCGCCACGGTTTCGGGCCGTTCGGCCCGGGGTACGAGCACGCTGACCCAGCAGCTCACGCGCGACTACTTCCTCTCGCGTGATCGGACGATCGTTCGCAAGCTCCGTGAGGCGTTCCTGGCCTACAAGATCGAGCAGGAGTTCACCAAGGAAGAGATCATGACGCTCTTCCTGAACAAGATGTTCTTTGGCCAGCGCGCCTACGGTGTCGGGGCCGCGGCACAGATTTACTTCGACCGTGATCTGGCCGAGCTCAACATCGCCGAGGCCGCGACGCTGGCCGGTGTGTTACCGGCGCCCTCGCGCGCCAACCCGGTCAATGGGCCGGAGTACGCCAAACGTCGTCGATCCTACGTGCTGGGCCGCATGCTCGATCTCGGCTACATCGACGACGCGCAGTACCGCGAGGCCATGGATCACCCGATGCTCTCAAAGCTGCACGGGCCCGCCATCGAGCTCTCGGCGCCTTACCTCGCCGAGATGGTGCGCCGTGATCTCGTCAACCGCTACGGCACGGACATCACCACGCGCGGTTATAACGTCTATACGACCATTGACAGCAGCATGCAGCGCGCGGCCAACTACGCGGTTCGCGACGGCCTGCTCGAGTACGACCGTCGCCACGGTTACCGGGGCGCACTGGCGACGCTGGTGCTTGACGACACAGACGAGCCCACAATCGAGCAGGCACTGTCAGACTTTGCCGAGCCCGGCGGTTTGCGAACGGCGCTCGTCACCGCAACGGACGTGTCGACCAATACCGCGAGCATTCGCTTGGCGGGTGGCGAGACGGCACGCATCCCGTGGCAGGGTATGAGTTGGGCGGCCGCCCACATCGACCGCAACCGCATTGGTGACCCACCTGAGACGGTCGACGACATCCTGTCGCCGGGCGACCTGGTTTATGTGATCGACACTGTTTCGGGTTTCCCGGCACTGTCGCAGCTGCCAGAATCGCAGGGTGCCATCGTGGCCCTCGACCCGACGGACGGCGCCGTGGCGGCACTCACCGGCGGGTTCGACTATGCGGCCAGCAAATTTAACCGCGCGGTGCAGGCGAATCGCCAACCGGGCTCGAGCTTCAAGCCCTTTATCTACTCGGCCGCCCTCGCCAACGGCTTCACAGCCGCCAGCATCATCAACGACGCACCGATCGTCATCGAGTCGGAAGAGTACGAAGGCGTCTGGCGGCCGAAGAATTACAGTGGCCGGTTCTTTGGTGAGATCCGCATGCGTGAGGCGTTGCGTCGCTCGCTGAACCTCGTCTCGGTGCGCATGGTGCTGAAC
Organism: Pseudomonadota bacterium; assembly: GCA_038524795.1. Lineage (GTDB taxonomy): Bacteria > Pseudomonadota > Gammaproteobacteria > Steroidobacterales > Woeseiaceae > CALBPI01. The sequence continues at coordinate 13,106 of JBCBIJ010000007.1, forward strand.
ATGGGCGTGTCGGCGGCACGTCGACACATCCGCGCGTTTGGGTTTGGCGATGACGCACTGCCCAGCAACCTGTCGCTGGCGCTGGGCAGCGGCGCGGTCCCGCCCATGGAGCTTGCGAGCGCCTACGCCGTGCTTGCCAATGGCGGCTACCTTGTCGAGCCCTACTATATTGACCGCATCGAGCTCGCCGATGGCACGCTGCTTGAGGCGGCGACACCGCGCATGGTGTGTTCGGCCTGCGACCCCACAGCCGCGCAGCCGCGACGGGCACGAACCGAGCTTGCCGGGGACGAGACACTGATGCCCGCGCTGTCGCCCGAGGACATGACCGCGCAAATCGGCGAAGACCGTATTGCCGAGCGCGTGGTGCCCGCAACCAACGTGTGGATTGTGCAGGACCTCATGCGTGACGTGATTCGCCGGGGTACGGGCCGCCGCGCACTGACGCTCGGCCGCGGCGATCTCGCAGGCAAGACGGGCACCTCAAACGATCAGCGCGATGCCTGGTTTGCGGGCTTCAACCCGGATCTCGCCGTCGTCGCCTGGGTTGGTTTTGACAGCGACGAGCCGCTGGGCGCCGGCGAGGAAGGCGGCCGCACAGCACTACCCATGTGGATTCACTTCATGCGGGACGCGATGGCCGGTGCGCCCGAACGCAATTACCCGCAGCCGCCTGGCCTCGTCACTGTTCGTGTGTCGCCCAAGGACGGGTCCCTGGCGGGCGTCGGCGAAACCAATTTCATCTTCGAGACGTTCATCAACGGCACCGAGCCCCAACGTCGCGACGACGCGCCCACGGTCTCGCCCTTCGGCGATGACGACACACCCGTTGAGCTTGACGACGTTTTCTGAGTTAATCCGCGCAGTGCTGCTGGCCACCAGGAAAGTCTGATGTCGCCGCCGAACGGCAACGAGCGTTCACGCCTGAGCGTGGCCCAGGAGGCAGCGCGCATCATGGCCGACCACGGCGTCACGGACTTCCACGCCGCCAAACGCAAGGCCGCGGAGCGCCTGGGCCTCGACCAGCACGGCACATTGCCAAGCAACATCGAGGTCGAAGCGGCACTCATCGAGCACCGCCGCATCTACGAAGAAGAAGACCATTTCGAGTCCCTGCGACGTCGTCGCGGCCTGGCGCTCGAGGTCATGCACGAGATGATGGAGTTCGAACCACGGCTCGTAGGTCCGTTGCTTGCGGGTACGGCTGCATCCGATGCGCCCGCCAATTTGCATGTGTTTTCTGACTCGGCTGAGGATATCGCCTGGTTTCTCGAAGCCCGCGGTATCGAGCACCGCCTGTTCGAGCGCCGGCTGCGCGTGCGGCGCGACCAAAGCTGCGCTTACCCCGGCTACCGATTCGACTGGAACGCCTTGACGATCGAGGCGACCGTGTTTGCTTACGACGGCTTACGCCAGGCACCGCTGTCACCCGTCGACGGCAAACCCATGCGACGGGCGTCGATCAAGAAGGTGAAGCGGCTGCTTGCGAGTTGAGGCGCGGCGCCAGACTGGCGCCACCCCGATCAGCGTTTCTCGATGGGCGCGTAGTCGCGCTTGTCGCTGCCCGTGTAGAGCTGGCGCGGCCGACTAATGCGACGCCCCGGCTCGCTGATCATCTCGTCCCAGTGGGCGACCCAACCCACGGCACGGCCGATGGCGAACATCACCGTGAACATGGAAGTCGGAATCCCGAGAGCGCGGTAGATGATGCCCGAGTAGAAATCGACGTTGGGGTAGAGGTTCTTCTCGATGAAGTACTCGTCCTTGAGCGCGACCTGCTCGAGTTCGAGCGCGAGCTCAAACAAAGGCGAGTCGGTCTGGCCCAGGTTCTTGAGCACCTTGTGACACATCTCGCGGATGATCGTCGCGCGCGGGTCGAAATTCTTGTAGACGCGGTGACCGAAGCCCATGAGGCGGAACGGGTCGTTCTTGTCTTTCGCTTTGGCGACGTACTTCTCGATGTTCTTGCGGTCGCCGATTTCCTCGAGCATCTCGAGCACGGCCTCGTTGGCGCCACCGTGCGCCGGTCCCCAGAGCGCCGAGATACCCGCCGCGATAGCCGAGTACGGGTTCGCGCTCGAGCTTGCGGCCATGCGCACTGTCGACGTCGAGCAGTTCTGCTCGTGGTCTGCGTGCAGGATAAAGAGAAGGTCCAGCGCTTCGGCCGCGATCGGATCGATCTGGTAGGGCTCCGCAGGCACTCCGAAGAACATGTTCAGGATGTTGCTGCAGTAGTCGAGATCGTTACGCGGGTAGATGAACGGCTGACCGATCGAGTGCTTGTAAGCGGCCGCGGCAATCGTCGGCAACTTGGCGATGATGCGGTGCGCGAAAATCTCGCGGTGCTTCGGGTTCGTGATGTCGGTGGAGTCGTGGTAGAACGCCGACATCGAACCGACGACGCCCGACACCATGGCCATGGGGTGTGCGTCGTGGTGGAAACCGTTGTAGAAGCGCAGCAGCGACTCGTTGAGCATCGTGTGACGCCGGATCGAGTCGGTGAACTGGTCGAGTTCGTCGGCCGTGGGCAGCACGCCGTTTAGGAGCAGGTAGCAGACTTCGACGAAGTGCGAGTGCTCGGCGAGCTGTTCTACCGGGTAGCCGCGATACATGAGCACGCCTTCATTGCCATCAATGAAGGTGATCTCGGATTCGCAGCTGCCCGTGGAAACGAAGCCCGGGTCGTAGGTGAAGATGCCCAGCTGTTTGTACAGCGAACCGATGTTGACGACGTCGGGACCGACCGTGCCGCTCATCGCGGCCAGCTCGGCAAATCGACCATCCGGTGCGGTGAGGGTGTACGTCTTGTCGCTCATCGGGGGCGGTGCTCCTTGCGGATGATTCCGGACTCAGGTCAGCGCCTGGCGGCGCGAACACTCATTGTATATAGCGACGACCCGACTGTGCCTTGCGACTTTGGTCGGGTCCGCCGCCACGCGGTTACTTGCCGTAACGACGCTTGAATCGGTCTACGCGACCGCCAGAGTCGAGGATCTTCTGCTTGCCCGTGTAGAACGGGTGGCAGGATGCGCAGACTTCGACCTGCAGGTCTTCGCCAAGCGTGGAGCGCGTCTTGAAGCTTGCCCCGCAGCTGCAGGTCACCGTGATTTCGGTGTACTCGGGGTGGATATCAGCTTTCATTTCAGGACCTCCGGCGTGCGAATGCTGCGCCGCGTCAGGAAAAAGGCCGCGTACTATAAAGGCCGGGCCTGCCTTTGACAAGCCACGGACCATACCGCCCGCGGTTATCCACAAATCCTGTGGATAACTCTGTGAATTGATTTTGGGCAACGGCCTGAATCCCGCATGCCACGGGGACGGCGCTTAAAATGGTTAAAATATCGCCAAAAAATAATAACTTTATTTTTCAGATATTTATCGGCGCTTCTGAAGTGCCAACTGGAAGCAAGTGGCATTCTGCCTTACGTTTTCAGCGGCGCGCCGACGGATGTGAATAACGAAATCCAAATCGCGGCCCCTGTCAATCGAGAAACAGCGCCTGCAGGTCGTTGAGAAAGCGCGCGCCCAACGCCGTCGGCTGCCAGATATGGTCCTCGCGCTCTAGCATGAGCCCCCGCTCGGAAGCCTCCGCCAAACGGCCGGTCACAGTGACCCGGGGCAGGCCCGTTCGGGTCTCGAAGTCCTGCAGTGAAAACCCATCGACAAGCCGCAGCGCATTGAGCATGTATTCGAAGGCAAGCCTCGAACCTGACACGGGTTGCGAGGCCACCGCGGCGCCCGCCGCCAGAGCGTCGATGTACCCCCGAGGGTGGCTCGGCCGCACGGTACGCGAGACCTGCTCGCCGTCGCTGAGTTTGCCGTGCGCGCCCGCCCCAATCCCGAGGTAGTCGCCAAAGCCCCAGTAGTTCAGGTTGTGCCTGCAGGCTTCGCCCGGCGCTGCCAGCGCCGAGACTTCGTAACGCGCGAGCCCGGCTGCAGCAAACACGGCGTCGGTCGCCTGCATCATGTCGGCAACGTCATCGTCGCCCGGCAGCGTTGGCGGCTGTGCGTGGAAGACCGTGTTGGGCTCCAGGGTGAGCTGGTAGTGCGAGACGTGCGTCAGATCCAGCGCGACCGCGGCGCGCACATCGGCGACGGCCGCCTCGACCGACTGTTCGGGCAAGGCGTACATGATGTCGACGTTGATGCGCTCAAAACCCGCCTGACGCGCGGCATCAACCGCGTTTCCGATCGCGTCTGGATCATGCAGGCGGCCCAGGCGCTTGAGCTGCGCGGCATCGAAGCTCTGGCCACCAATCGATACGCGGTTAACGCCTGCGCCGCGGTAGCCTGCGAAACTGCCGCGTTCGAGTGCGCCCGGGTTGACCTCCATGGTGATCTCGGCATCGCCAGCCAGGTTCACGGCCTGGTCGAGTGCCGTCAGAACGCACCCAATCTCGTTGGGCGTAAACAGCGACGGCGTGCCGCCGCCCAGGAACACGGTCTCCACGGTGCGCCCCGCAACACCGGGCGCCTGCTGCGTGATGTCCTGCAGCAGCGCATCAACATAGGCCGCTCGCGCCGTGTCGGGCGCCTCAGGAACGCGGTGACTATTGAAGTCGCAATAGGGGCACTTGGCCAGGCACCAGGGCAGGTGCAGATAAGCCGCCAGCGGTGGCAGCTCAGCCGGCACCCGAGCACCAGGACTCAAGCGCCGGCCGCAACGCCGTCAGCGCCTGCGCCCGGTGGCTCACCGCATTCTTGGTTGCCGCCTCGAGCTCTGCGGCCGTAACCGCGTATTCGGGTACGAAGAACACGGGGTCATAGCCGAAGCCGCCCGAACCCGTCGGCTGACGCGCGATCCGCCCCGCCCAGCGGCCCTCGCGGATGATCGGCGCGGGGTCGTCGGCGTGGCGCAGTAACACCACGACACAACGAAACGCCGCACCCCGCGCCTCATCCGGTGTCTCAGCGAGCGCGGCGAGCAGTTTTTCGACATTATCGGTATCGCTGGCCTCCGGGCCCGCATAGCGCGCCGAGTACACACCCGGCGCGCCCGCCAGGGCATCAACCTCGAGACCCGAATCGTCGGCCAGCGCCGGCAAGCCCGTCTCGCGCGCCACATGACGTGCTTTCAGAATCGCGTTTTCCACAAAGGTCTGCCCCGTCTCCTCGGCCGAGGACAGCCCAAAAGCAGACTGCAACCGGACCGTGACATCGAGCCCGGTCAGCAAGGCCTCGAGCTCACGTTGCTTGCCCGCGTTGCCTGTGGCAAGCACGAGCTCGCGCGGCGAGGGGGTCACGCCAGTGCTTCCCGTTGCGCGACCATGAGCGCCTCGATCCCCTGGCTCGCCAGGTCAAGAAGCCGGTCGAGCTCGTCGCGCCGGAACGCATGACCCTCGGCTGTGCCCTGTACCTCGATGAAGCCACCGGCGTCGTTCATAACCACGTTCATGTCGGTCTCGGCCTCGGAGTCTTCGGCGTAGTCGAGGTCAAGCACGGGCTCGCCCCGGTAGATGCCGACGGACACCGCCGCGACAGCACCGTGCACGGGGCTCGCCTTGAGCAGACCCTGCTCACGAAGGCGGGCAATCGCCAGCATCAACGCAACATAAGCCCCGGTAATCGACGCGGTGCGCGTGCCGCCATCGGCCTGCAGCACGTCGCAATCCAGGGTCACGGTACGTTCGCCCAGCGCCTTCAGATCCACGACGGCGCGCAGGCTGCGGCCGATGAGTCGCTGAATCTCGAGCGTGCGCCCCGACTGTTTGCCGCGCGCGGCCTCCCGTGACACACGGCTGTGCGTCGAACCCGGCAGCATGCCGTACTCGGCCGTGACCCAGCCCGAACCCTTGCCACGCAGAAAAGGCGGCACACGGTCCTCGACGCTGGCCGTGCACAACACGCGCGTGCCGCCACAGGCGATCAGCGCAGAGCCTGCAGCATTGCGGGTGTAGTGGGGCTGAATACTCATGTCGCGCAGCACATCGCTGGCGCGGCCACTGGGTCGTTGCATGGTCTGGGCTCGGCTAGGCGGGGCGGCGGATTATAACGCCTGCACCGCCGTGCCGGTCGGGCAGCCTATCAGGGCAACCAGCGCAGGGCAGTCACGGACGTGTTGTCCGCGCGTTTGCCGTTGTTCTTGATCGCGACTTCGCACATGACCTTGAGCACCGTCGGGAACGGCGCCGCAGACTCATAGGCCAGCTTCACAATCTCCGGGTCACTGAGGCCCGACCAGAGGCCATCACTGCAGAGCAGCAGCACATCGCCCGGATGCAACTCATGGCGCCGCGACACCGTAATGCCCGGCAAGGCGTCGTCGCCGCCCAGACAACTCTCGACGTAGTTGCGCATGGGATGTTCCAGCGCCTCGGAGCGGCTGATCACGCCCTCGGCGATAAGCACCTCGACGTGCGAATGGTCGCGTGTGACGCGGTGCACGGCCGAATCGCGAAGCAGGTAGATTCGGGAGTCTCCAACGTGGACCCAGTAGCAGGCGTCGTCCTGCACGAGGCACACGGCGCAGGTGGCGCGGGGTCGTTGATCGACATCGAGATCGCGGGCCACGCTGACCACGGCCTCGTGGGCCGCGCTCGTGGCGAGATAAAGAAAGCCCTGCGGGTCAAAAATCGGCTGCGGCGTGGCCTCAAAGACTTGCTGCACGGCCGCAAGCGCCGTCTCCGCGGCAACGGCGCCGTCGGAGTGCCCGCCCATACCGTCGAACACCATGAGCAGCGCCGCCTCATTGCCAACGGCAATCGCAACACGATCCTGGTTGTCCTTGCGGTTGCCCGTAAGGCTCAGCTTGGCATATTCGATTTTCAAACGGTTCGGCTACTGTGTGCGCGTCGTCGCGCCCTGTCCTGCCATCCGGTGGCACGTTATCATCCCGGGCTGCACCGCCCCGCGGCGCCAGTCCTCCCGGCTAGTGTCGAGCCGTCCGCCACGTGCGGTCGCCCCTCAGCAGGCCGGAAGATAACGCAGGCCGCGAGCCGCAACCATGACATGACGCACATCCCGCGCGCATCACGATGACCGATACGATAAACAGCATGACCGGCTTCGCCCGCGCTGAAGCCGCCACGGCCGCCGGCACACTGGGTTTCGAGCTCAGAAGCGTCAATCACCGCTATCTTGATGTCCAGTTCCGCATGCCCGACGCGCTGCGCAGCTTTGAGCCCGCGCTGCGGCGTCAGATCGGCGCCCGGCTGGCACGCGGCAAGGTCGACTGTTCCGTTTCGCTGCGCCGGGCCGACGATGAGGCACCGGCTATGGTGCTCGACGCCGCTTTGCTGCGCCGCCTGCGCGACACAACCCGCCAGGCCGAGAAGCTGTTTGGAGACGTTGACGAACCCACAGCGCTCGACCTGCTGCGCTGGCCGGGCGTCGTGCGCGAGGAATCCCCGGGTGAACAGCTCGACGAGGCCACACTGTTGGCCGCGCTTGATACCGCACTCGACGCCATGGCCGCGGCACGGGCACGCGAGGGCGCCCACCTGGCGACCGTGCTGCGCGAGCGCTGCGACGACATCGAGCGGCTCGCCAGCGATATTCGAACGCGTCGGCCGGCTGTCGTGGCAGCCATGGAGGCGCGGATTCGCCAACGCATCGAGCGACTCGATGTCGACGCCGATCCCGCGCGGCTCGAAACCGAGATCGTCATCAATGCGCAAAAACTCGATGTCGACGAGGAACTCGACCGGCTCGACGGCCATTTGGCCGAGGCGCGCCGCATCCTCGATACGGGCGGCCCCAGCGGACGACGGCTGGACTTCCTCGTGCAGGAGTTCAACCGGGAGGCCAACACCATTGGCTCGAAGTCCGCGGACGCTGACACCACGCGCGCCGTGGTCGACATGAAAGTCGCCATCGAGCAGATGCGGGAACAGGTACAGAACATTGAGTAAGCGCCGCGGGCGCCTCGTCGTGATCTCGGCGCCGTCGGGTGCTGGCAAGACGACACTGGTGCGCGGACTCATCGACCGCGATCCCCGCTTCGAGTTTTCGGTGTCCTACACAACGCGCGACAAACGCCCGACCGAAACCGACGGCGAGGACTATCACTTCGTCACCCGGGACGAATTCGAGCGGCTCAGAAAGGCTGGCGAGTTTCTCGAATTCGCACAGGTCTTCGACAACTTCTACGCGACGGGTCGTCCCGCGGTCGAATCCCTGCTCGCCAAAGGCAAGCACGTGATTGTCGAAATCGACTGGCAAGGTGCGCAGCAGGTGCGCGCGCGCCTGCCCGAGTGCATCTCCATTTTCATTGTGCCCCCGTCGGTGCGGGCGCTCGAGGAGCGGCTGCGCAACCGGCAAACGGACAGCGAGGCCGTGATCCGGCGCCGGCTGCAGGACTCCATCACCGACCTGTCGCACTGGGACGAATTTGACTACATCGTCGTCAACGACGACCTCGACACGGCGCTTGATGAGCTGGCCGGCATTGCCAGCGGCCGGCTGCGCCGCAACCGGGTCGGCACAGCCCGCACTGCGGCTACCATGGCCCGCGTGATGGCGAGCGGCGCCAGCTGAGCGCGCCGCCCACAAAACGCGCTCCACGTCTGGTTATTTTGTAACCGCTTCCGCTACACTAGCCGATCGACGCGCAAAAACTGCCCAGCACCTGCACACCGCATTGCCTGGCGGCGCGACAGAATTTGAGTCCACCCGGTTGCCCCAGCACTGGCACATGCCCCTGAAAGGGCGTTGCGGCCCGTCCGGCGACCGCTACAGAGAATCAGACCATGGCCCGAATTACCGTTGAGGACTGCCTCGACAAAATCGACAACATTTTTGACCTCGTGCTCGTCGCCGCCAAGCGTGCCCGCCGCCTTTCGAACGGCGCCGATGCCACGCTCGACTGGGAAAACGACAAGCCTACGGTCATGGCCCTGCGCGAAATCGCCGAAGGCAATGTGACGACGGCCATCCTCGACGAGCCCGATCAGCCCCCGCAGGAGCTGATGCCGGCCGAGGCGACGCCTGAAGACATCATGCCGCTGCGCGCGCTGGGTCTCGGCGACTGACCGCAGGCGACATCGCCGTGCCACGTAACGCTGACAGGAGACACTCATGTCGTCCGTGAGCGAGCGTGGCATGGACTATGCGGCGGGATTGCTGGCACGCATCCCCAATAGCCGCTGGGCCACTGGCCTGCCCAAACTCCTTGAGGCCATCAAGGCCTACATGCCCTCGGAACAGATTTCCGAGGTATTGCGCGCCTATGAGTTCGGCGCCGCGGCCCACCACGGCCAGAAGCGCAAGTCGGGCGCCCCCTACATCAGCCACCCGGTCGCCGTCGCCACGATCCTCGCAGAGATGCGCATGGACTCGGAGACGATCGCGGCGGCGATTCTGCACGACGTCATTGAGGACACCCCGGCCGCCGCCGAAGAACTCGAAGAGAAGTTCGGCAAGGCCGTGGCCACGCTCGTCGAGGGCGTCACCAAGCTCGACCAGGTCCAGTTCAAGAGCCGCGCCGAGGCGCAGGCGTCGAGCTTCCGCAAAATGCTGCTCGCGATGATCGAGGACATCCGCGTCATCCTCGTGAAGCTCGCGGACCGGTTGCACAACATGCGCACGCTCGAGTCGATGCCGCGCGAGAAACAAAGCCGCATCGCACGCGAAACGCTCGAGATCTACGCACCCATCGCCAACCGCATGGGTATCAACACGATCAAGACCGAGCTCGAAGACCTGGGCTTCCGATACCTGCACCCCTACCGTTACGCCGTGCTCAGCAACGCCCTGCGCAAAGCAATCGGTCACCAAAAGCAAAGTGTCAGCAAGCTGCGCGAAGAGCTGGGTGCTGCGCTGCACGCGCACGACATCCGCGGCGAAGTCATGGGTCGGCGCAAGAATCTCTACAGCATCTACCAGAAGATGCAGCGCAAGGGCACGTCGCTGTCGGAGATCGTCGACGTGTTCGGCTTTCGCCTGATCGTCGATTCCGTCGACACCTGTTACCGCACGGTCGGCGTCGTGCACAAGCTCTACCGACCCATGCCGGGCCGGTTCAAGGACTACATCGCGATCCCGCGCATTAACGGCTACCAGTCGCTGCACACGACCTGCTTCGGTCCGAGTGGCATGCCGCTCGAAATCCAGATCCGCACGGCGGCCATGGACATGGTGGCCGAGGACGGCATCGCCTCGCACTGGCAGTACAAAGCCACAGATCAGGCCGCGAGCGCCTCGCAGGCGCGGGCACGCGAATGGCTGGGCCGGCTCATGGACCTCGACCAGACCGAGAACTCCGAGGAGTTCCTAGAGAACGTCAAGGTCGACCTGTTCCCAGACAAGGTTTACGTGTTCACACCGCGCGGCGACATCAAACGCCTGCCCCGCGGCGCGACGCCCGTCGACTTCGCCTACGCCGTGCACACCGACGTCGGCAACCGCTGCGTTGCGGCCAAGGTCGATCGTCGACTCGTGCCCCTGCGCACGCAGCTTTCGAGCGGCCAAAGCGTCGAGATCATTACGACCAAGGGCGCCAAGCCGAACCCGAACTGGGTCAACTTTGTCGTCACAGCTAAGGCCCGCACGGCGATCCGTGGCTACCTGAAGCAGCTACGGCTCGACGAGGCGCGCGACCTCGGCAAGCGCATGCTCAATCAGGCGCTGGCCGAGTTCGGCACGAGCGCGCGCAAGGTGCCCGCGAAACGCATGAGCGCACTGCTCGAGGACTTTGGCCTCAACAACCGCACCGAGCTCTTCGAGCAGCTCGGTCTCGGTGAGCGCCTGGCGCCGCTGGCCGCACGCCATCTCGTGGCCGAGCCCAAGGACGACGAGGTCGATTCAGCGCGAGGCCAGCCGCTGACAATCTCGGGCACCGAAGGCATGGTCGTGAGTTACGCGCGCTGCTGTTACCCGATCCCGGGCGACACGATCATGGGGCACCTGAGTTCCGGGCGCGGCATCGTGATCCACCGCGACGGCTGCTCTAACCTCGCGAGTTATCGCAAAGAAGCCCGCAAGTGGATCGACGTCGAGTGGTTGCCCGATATTGACCAGACCTTCCACGTCCAGCTCAACGTCGAAGCCGTCAACCGGATGGGCGTACTGGCCGAAGTCGCCGCAACCATTGCGGAAGTCGAGTCCAACATCGATCAGGTCGAGGTTCGCTCACGCGACCTCGATTCGTCGCAGCTGACCTTTAACATCGAGGTGCGCGACCGCAAACACCTGGCCGAAGTCATCCGCAGTATCCGCTCGATGAAGAGCGTGCTCCGCGTCTCGCGCCAGCTCGGCTGAGCCCCGAGGCGCCTGCGCGCCCGTTATAATGCGGGTCCAACGTCGCGCTGACTGCACACGGAGATCCCCAATGTCGCGCCAACCGATTGCCACCGAACTCGCGCCGGGCGCGATCGGCACCTATTCGCAGGCCATGCAGCACGGCAGCCTGCTGTTCCTCTCAGGCCAGATCCCGCTCGATCCCGTCAGCATGGACCTGATCGAGGGTGATTTCGCCGACCGCGTGCGCCAGGTGTTCGACAACCTTGACCACGTCGCCAAAGCTGCCGGCGGCAGCATCAATGACGCCGTCAAGCTCACCATCTACCTGACCGATATGGCCAACTTTCCCATCGTCAATGAGGTGATGGCAGAGCGTTTTGAGGCGCCGTACCCGGCTCGGGCCGCTATTGGTGTCGCGAGCCTGCCAAAGGGGACCGACATCGAGGCCGACGCCATCGTCGCGCTCTGACCCGAATGCCATGAGCCGACTCGACGCGCCTGTCACGGCGCTCTCGGGCGTCGGTCCCGCCATCGCCGGGAAGCTCGAGCGCCTCGGCGTCGAACGCGTTGCCGACCTGCTGTTCCAGCTCCCGATCCGCTATGAAGACCGCACTCGCGTGACACCTGTCGGCGCGGCCCTCGCGGGCACCCGCTGCGTGATCCACGCAGAAATCCTGCTCGCCGAAGTTGTGTTTCGCGGCCGCCGCAGCCTGCTCGTGCGTGTGGGTGACGGGACCGGCCAGCTCACGCTGCGCTTCTTTCATTTCTCTAACGCACAGAAAAACATGCTGCAGCGCGGACGCTGGATCGTCTGTTACGGCGAATTCCGCCACGGACCCGCGGGGCCCGAAATGGTCCACCCCGAGTTTCGGGTGGTAGCCGAGGACGACACGCCGAAGCTCTCCGACAGGCTCACACCCGTCTACCCGACCACCGAAGGTTTGCACCAGGCCCGTATGCGCGCGCTCGTGGGTAAAGCGCTTACGCAACTCGACCGGGAGCCGCCTGCAGAACTGCTGCAGCCCGGAACCCGTGTCGCGGGCAACCAAACGACCCTCGCCGAAGCCATTCGATTTCTGCATGCGCCGCCGCCCGACGTCAGCTTAGACGCACTCGCCGACGGCACCCATCCCTGCCAGCGCCGACTCGCACTCGAAGAACTCGTGGCGCACCACGTGAGCCTGCGGCAGCTGCGCGTGCAGGTGCGCGATACGCAGGCGCCCGTGCTCGCCGGCGATCGCAGTCTGCTCGACGCCTTCATCTCGGGTCTGCCCTTCGAACCGACGGGCGCTCAGCAACGTGTGCTCGACGAGATTCTCGAGGACACGGCGGACGCCGAGCCGATGATGCGGCTGGTGCAGGGCGATGTGGGCGCCGGCAAGACTGTCGTGGCTGCGGGTGCCGCGCTCGCTGCGATCGGAGCGGGACACCAGTGCGCGCTCATGGCGCCCACGGAGCTGCTCGCTGAGCAGCACTTCCGAAGCTTCAAGGCCTGGTTTGACCCGCTCGGCGTCGAGGTCGCCTGGCTCACGGGCAGCCAGCGCGTCGCGGAACGTCGTGAGGCGCTGGCCGCAGTGGCCGACGGCAGCGCCAGAATGGTGGTCGGCACCCACGCGCTGTTCCAGGAACAGGTGCAGTTTGCGGCTCTCGGGCTCGTGATTATCGACGAGCAGCACCGCTTTGGCGTGCACCAGCGGCTCAGCCTGCGCGACAAGGGCAACGACGGTGCCATTCCACACCAGCTCGTGATGACGGCAACGCCCATTCCGCGGACGCTGGCCATGACGGCCTACGCCGACCTCGACACCTCGATCATCGATGCACTGCCCCCGGGGCGGACGCCCGTCACGACCGTGGTGGTGCCTGAGCAGCGCCGCGACGAAGTTGTGCAGCGCGTGGCGGCGGCCTGCGCCGAGGGGCGCCAGGCGTACTGGGTGTGCCCGCTCGTCGAAGACTCCGACGTGCTCGACTACCAGGCTGCGGAAACCACGGCGGCCATGCTCCGCGAACAACTGCCTGCGAACACGATCGGTCTCGTCCACGGCCGCATGAAGCCGCGCGACAAGGAGCGAGCCATGGCGGCGTTCTCGCGTGGCGAGAGCGACGTTCTCGTCGCGACGACGGTCATCGAGGTCGGTGTCGACGTACCCAACGCAAGCCTCATGATCATCGAAAATGCCGAACGCATGGGGCTCGCCCAGCTGCACCAGTTGCGCGGCCGTGTCGGTCGCGGCAGCGCCGCGTCGAGCTGCGTGCTGCTGTACAAGGCGCCACTCTCGCGCATGGCGAAAGAACGCCTCGCCGTGCTCCGGGAATCCACGGATGGCTTCGTGATTGCCGACAAGGACCTTGAGCTGCGTGGCCCGGGCGAAGTGCTCGGGACCCGCCAAGCGGGCGCCATGAACCTGCGCATCGCGGACCTGGCCCGCGACGCTGATCTGTTGCCGACCGTGCACGCGACGGCGCAGACCTTGCTCGACGGTGACGACGCCACCGTCACCCGCCGGATCGACGCGCTCGTCGCGCGCTGGATTGGCAGCGCGAGCCGATACGGGAACGTATAAAATAGCGTGCTGGCCAACCGAGGCCGACGGAGCAACCCAACGTGCTGACACAGGCAACCCGTGACAATTCGCAATGGCAGGCCACCGCGCCCGTCACGGGCGATTTTGCGGACTGGCTTGTCAGCGAGCGCCTCATGACGCCCGACATCAGGCGCTCGTTCGAGGCGCCCGTGCGCATCGAGGTTCTGGCCGAAGGTGCCACGGCGCTGCCCGACGAGGTCGCCGCACTGGTGGCCGGCAACGACGCGGCTCTGGGCTGGCTTCGCGAAATCGTTATGTTCTCGGGCGACACGCTGCTCGTACATGCGCTCTGTTACGCACCCGAACGCACGCTGGCGGCGCACCCCTGGCTGATGGACCTGGGCGCGAACCCGCTGGGCGGCCAACTGGCACAACGCAACGATGTCGCGCGTGTGGCGCAGCACTACAGCCGCAGCGACGCGCTGACCGCGGGTGACGCACGCGTTGGCGCGGGTGGCTGGTCGCGCCGCTCGCTGTTCGACATCGGCGGTGCACCCCTCGTGTTGTTCGAGCATCTCTCGGCCGGCTTCGTAGGCGTGCCGCGACAAACGGAAGACGACGCCTCATGAGCGGCGGCGCCGGCGCAACGGCGCGGGCCGTCGTCAGCCAGCTTGGCGTCTACGGTCGGCTCATGCGGCTAGACCGGCCCGTGGGTATCTGGCTGCTCATGTGGCCCATGCTCTGGGCGCTCTGGATTGCCGGCGAAGGTCGGCCCGCGCCCGACATTCTCATCGTGTTTCTCGCCGGTTGCGTCGTCACTCGGTCCGCGGGCTGCGTGATCAATGACATCGCCGACCGCAAGTTCGACCCGCAGGTCACACGCACGCGGTCGCGGCCGCTGGCGTCGGGCGAGATTGGTGTTGTCGAAGCGTTCATGGTGTTCGTCGGCCTGGGTTTCATCGCCATCGGCCTTGTGGCGACACTCAACCCGCTGACCCAGGTACTGGCCGCAGGCGCTGTGGTACTCATGATCGTCTACCCGTTCATGAAGCGCGTGCTGTCCGTGCCGCAGCTCATCCTGGGCGCCGCGTTCGCGATGGCGATCCCGATGGCCTTTGCGGCGCAGACCGGCAGCATCGATCCCATCGCCTGGTTTGTGTTCGCCATCACGGTGCTTTGGGCGGTGATTTACGACACGATGTACGCCATGTGCGACCGGCCCGATGATCTCGAAGCCGGGATACGCTCGACGGCCATCCTGTTCGGCGATGCGGACCGCTTCATCATCGGCATGATGCAGATCATGTTGCTGCTTGCCTTCGTCGTGCTCGGCGACCGCATCTATGCAACGCCCTGGTACTACGGCGCGCTCCTGGTCGTGGCCGGTTTTATGGCCTACCAGCAATATCTGATCCGAAATCGCGAGCCGCAGGCCTGCTTCGCCGCCTTTCTCAATAACCGCCACGTCGGCATGACGGTGTTCATCGGCCTGGCGCTGCACTACCTCTACGCACCCGCCTGAGCCGCACTGACGGCTCGCGCTAGCACCACACAGTCAACCTGACGCGCGCCGTGCGTGAACAGCGCCTGCGTCGCCGCCGTCAGCGTTGCCCCCGTGGTCATCACGTCATCGACGAGCACAATGTGCCGACCGGCAACCTCGGGCGTCGCAACGAACGCGCCTGCGAGATTGCGCCGTCTCGCCGCAGCCGTGAGCCCGACTTGCGCGGGTGTGTCGATACAGCGTGACAGCCACAGCGGGCGCAGCGGGCGGCCGGAGACGGCCGCCAAAGCGCGCGCCAACACCAATGCTTGGTTGAACCCGCGCTGGCGTTCGCGCCGCCGGTGCAACGGCAGCGGCACAAGCTCGGCGTCCTCAAGCCAGGGTAGCGCCGCAAGCGGTTGCAACAACGCGGAGAGCGCGGGCACCAGTGTGCGGTCACCGTGGTATTTGAACCGCTGCAGCACGGCGTCGACTGGAAATGCATGGCGCTGCGCCGCCGCCGCATAGTGCCAAGCGGGCGGTGCCAGACGACACAACCCGCAGCGCGCGCGATCGTGTGGCAGGGGCAACGCACACCGCGGGCACGCGGCGGTGAATGTGGGGCAAACCTCGACGCAGTCGGCGCAGACGGGGTCGCCGGCCGGCAGCCCACACAAGACGCACGCGGGCGGCGAGAGCATATCGACGAGGGCGCGCGCGCCGGATTGCCAAGACCTGCTCATGCCGGACAAGGTGCCCGACAAGCCGGGTGGCCTGTCGCTGCCATTCCCGGCGAAACGCACCGATAATTGGCCCATGACTTCGTCACTGCTTGAATCCAACCGAGACCTGCAACGCCGGCTCACACACGCGGCGACCGCGTTTTCGGCGCACGCGTTTCTGCACGAGCGCTGCGCCGACGAGCTCGTCTCGCGCCTGGACTTGTTACGTATCGCGCCCGAAACCATCCTTGACGCAGGTGCCGCGACGGGCGCGCTCGCACAACGGCTGGCGCAACGTTACCCGGGGGCGCAGGTGACGGCCGCCGAGCTCAACCAGGCGCTGGCCGCGACAATGCCCAAGGTGGGCGCGCTGAAACGCCTGCTGGGCCGAACACGTGCCGTGCAGCGGTTGGCCGCCGCACTCGATGACCTGCCACTGGGCGATGACAGTGTCGATCTCGTCGCCAGCAACCTGGCCCTGCCGCGGTTTGCGGAGCCCGACGCCGTGCTGGCCGAGGTGGCGCGTGTGCTCAAACCTGGCGGCGCCTTTAGCTTCGTCACACTGGGTCCCGACACGCTTCGCGAGTTGCGCGAGGCCTGGGGCGATGTTGATGACGGCGTCCACGTCGCGACGTTCACGGATATGCACGACATCGGAGACGCACTCGGGCGCGCGGGCTTTGCCGAACCTGTGCTCGATGTGGATACGCTCGCGCTGACCTACAACGACGTCGGCGCGCTTTGGCAGGATCTATCGGCATTGGGCGCTCGCAACTGCTTGCCCGGGCGTCAGCGTGGCCTCACGGGCCGAACCCGCTTCGGTGACATGTGTGACCGACTGATGCGCGACGGTAACCTGCGTCTGAGCGTGGAACTCGTCTACGCGCAGTGCTGGGGCACGGCTGGGCCGCACAAGTCGGGTGAGGTCGCCATTCGGCCTGATGCGATCGGCATGCGGCGTCGCGACGGCTGAACCGCGACACGCCTGCTACAGCGCGTTTACGCAAGGCGCATTGCGCCGCTATTCTCCGCTCATGGAGTCCGGGCCACACACCTTCAATCTGCAAGCCAATTGCGCACTGAGCGCAGGGCAGGCTGTGGCGTTCTTCGCAGGCATCGCTGCCGTCAGCCTTGGCATAGCGCTGCTGTTTGTGGCGCGCGGCTACTGGCCTGTGCTGCCGTTCGCCGGCGCGGAGCTGGCCTTTTTGGCCTGGGCCTTGCGCGCCAGTTGGCGTGCTGGTCAGGCCCGCGAGCAGCTGGTCATCGACAGCGATGAAATCGTGATCACGCGTTGGGACCCGGATGCGGATACGCCCAGCACGACGCGACTACCACGGACCTGGACCAAGGCCGCGCTCATCGAGGTCCGCGATCGACGCGGTGGCGAGCAGCTGGCGCTCGGTCAACGGGGCCGCTGGTGGGTCATCGGCCGATTCCTGGGCGAAGACGAACGCAAACGCCTGCACCACCGCCTGAGCCAGGTTCTTCGACAGAACGGGCACATCGGGCCGCGCTGATCCGCGACGAAACCTCGACCTTCGAAAAACCGGTCGAATCCGCGCCTTCCCGCGCGACGTAAGTCTCCTTTTTGCGCTGGAATATCAGTACAATAATAGGGCTTGAGACGTGGGGACACGCGTCTCGCAAGCGCCACCCGGCCGGCCAAGTAGCCTGGGGGCGCCACTCAACACAAGACATGAGAATGACTATGACACGCAGGATTGCCGCGGCGCTCGTCGCGCTGCTGCCCACGGGTGCCGCTTACGCGGACTGGGATCTGAACATGCGCGAGGGCGTCACGGCCATCAGCCGTGAGGTGTACAGCCTCCACATGCTCATCTTCTGGGTCTGCTGCGCCATCGCCGTGTTTGTTTTCGGCTGGATGCTTGTGGCGCTCGTGCTGCACCGTAAATCGCGCGGCGTGGAAGCGGCGCAGTTTTCGCACAGCACCAAGGCGGAGATCATCTGGACGCTGATCCCGGCCGTCATTCTGGTTGCCATGGCCGTGCCCGCGGCGAAGACGATGATCGCCATTGAGGACGACCGCAATCCCGATCTCACGATCAAGGCCACGGCCTACCAGTGGAAGTGGCAGTACGAATACCTCGATGAAGGCCTGAGCTTCTACTCAACCCTCGCACGCACGAGCAATGATGCGCGCCGCACGGGCTCAGGCATTGATCCCGAGTCGGTCGAGAACTACCTGCTCGAAGTCGACAACCACGTTGTGGTACCCGTGAACGCGAAAGTACGTGTGCTCATCACCTCGAACGACGTGCTGCACGCCTGGTGGATGCCTGACTTCGCGATCAAGAAAGACGCGATCCCGGGGTACATCAACCAGGCCTGGTTCAAGGCGGAAGAGCCCGGTATCTACCGCGGTCAGTGCGCCGAGCTATGCGGCCAGGACCACGGCTTCATGCCGATCGTGGTCGAAGTGCTCGAGCAGGACGACTACGACGCACGGCTGGCCGCCATGAAGGTCGAATTCGGCACGGACACGCCGCGCCTCGCGAACAACGATTGAAGGCAGACACAACATGACTGCAACGACACACAACGACGCCCACCACGCGGACGATCACCACGACCACGGCCCGGAGCTCACGGGCATCAAGCGCTGGCTGTTCACGACGAACCACAAGGACATCGGCACGATGTACTTGATCTTCAGTCTCGTGATGCTGTTCGTGGGTGGCGCGATGGCGCTCGTCATCCGCACAGAGCTGGGCCAGCCTGGTATGCAGTTCGTGCAGCCCGACTTCTACAACCAGATGGTCACGATGCACGCGCTCATCATGATCTTCGGTGCCGTCATGCCCGCGTTCGTCGGTCTCGCCAACTGGATGATCCCGCTCATGGTGGGCGCGCCCGACATGGCGCTGCCGCGTATGAACAACTGGTCGTTCTGGATCCTGCCCGTCGCGTTCGGCATCCTGCTGGCGACGCTGTTCGTCCCGGGCGGCGCCCCAGCTGGCGGCTGGACCATGTACCCGCCGCTTGTGCTGCAGACGGGTGACGCCTTCCCCATGCTCATCTTCGCGGTGCACCTCATGGGCATCTCGTCAATCATGGGCGCGATCAACATCATCGTCACGATTCTGAACATGCGTGCACCGGGCATGACGCTGCTCAAGATGCCGCTGTTCGTCTGGACCTGGCTCATCACGGCGTACCTGCTCATCGCGGTCATGCCCGTTTTGGCCGGCGCCGTGACGATGCTACTTACGGATCAGTTCTTCGGCACGAGCTTCTTCCGCGCGGCCGGTGGCGGTGACCCCGTCATGTTCCAGCACATCTTCTGGTTCTTCGGGCACCCCGAGGTCTACATCATGATTCTGCCGGCGTTCGGCATTATCTCGGAGATCATCCCGACCTTCTCGCGCAAGCCGCTGTTCGGTTACACCTCGATGGTCTACGCCACAGCATCGATCGCGTTCCTGTCGTTTATCGTCTGGGCGCACCACATGTTCACGGCCGGCATGCCGCTGACGGGGCAGCTGTTCTTCATGTTTACGACGATGCTCATCGCCGTGCCGACTGGTGTGAAGGTCTTCAATTGGGCCGCCACGATGTGGAAGGGCGCGATGACGTTTGAGACGCCCATGCTGTTCGCCGTGGCGTTCCTGTTCCTGTTCACGATCGGTGGTTTCTCGGGCCTCATGCTGGCCATCGTGCCCGCCGACTTCCAATACCACGACAGCTACTTTGTCGTTGCGCACTTCCACTACGTGCTCGTGCCGGGCGCCATCTTCGCGATCATCGCGGGCGTGTACTACTGGCTGCCCAAGTGGACGGGCCACATGTACAACGAAACACTGGGCAAGGCGCACTTCTGGCTGACGACCATCTTCGTCAACCTGACCTTCTTCCCGATGCACTTCCTGGGGCTGGCGGGTATGCCGCGTCGTATCCCGGACTACGCCACACAGTTCGCAGACTTCAATATGGTCGCAACCGTTGGCGCGTTCGGCTTCGGTCTCTCGCAGCTGCTGTTCGTCTGGATCATCGTCCAGTGCGCCCGTGGCGGTAAGAAAGCCACCGCGGAAGTTTGGGAGAACCCGGTAGGTCTCGAGTGGACCGTACCGTCACCGGCACCGCACCACACCTTCGACGAGCCGCCTGTCGTCAAGTGATATGAGCACGGACGTCCGCGACACAACGGCGCAGCGACGCGCGGCACGGCGCAGCGCGGCCATCCTCGGGGTGGTTGCTGTCGCCGTGTTCGTGGCGTTCATTACCGCGACCGTGTTGCGCAGCGGCGCGGGCGCCTGACGTGAACGCACCCGACCGTTGGCTGCCGCTCAAGCTCGTCGCCATGACGGCAGCGATGTTCGGCTTTGCGTTCTCACTGATCCCACTCTACGACGCGTTCTGCGAGATCACGGGATTCGGCGGACGCACGAATACAGCACCGGTCGCCGTCACGGAAACCGATACGGGCCGCATGGTCACCGTGCAGTTCACGACGACCGTGAACGAACTGGCGCCCTACGCGTTCAAGCCGTCGGTCCAGAGCATGGAAGTCGAAGTCGGCAAGGTCTACGACGCCACGTTTATCGCCGAGAACCTGACCAGCGCGGGGCGCGTTGGCCAGGCTATTCCGAGCGTCGTGCCGAACCGTGCCGGCGAGTTTTTCAGAAAGACCGAGTGCTTCTGTTTCAACAACCAGCCCTTCGAGGGTGGTGAAACTAAGGAAATGCCGCTCGTGTTCATGGTCGACCGGGGTCTGCCCGAATACATCGACACGATCACGCTTTCCTACACATTCTTTAATATTGAGTCGGCCGCGAACAGTGGGACCTGATCGCGGCGCGTAAGCGTACTCCCAGGGGACAGCCAACATGGCAACTGCAGATCCATCCAAATACTACGTACCGCACGGCAGCCACTGGCCTGTCGTCGGCGCCATCGGCCTGTTGCTGACCATGGCCGGCGTGTCGGCCTGGCTTAACGGCAGTACGTTCGGCATGTGGACCTTCTATGCGGGCCTCGGTGTCGTCGTATTCATGATGTTCGGCTGGTTCGGTAACGTCATCGACGAGAGCGAGGGCGGCATTTACTCGCCTCAGGTCGATGTCTCCTTCCGCATGGGGATGAGCTGGTTCATCTTCTCGGAAGTCATGTTCTTTGCGGCGTTTTTCGGCGCGTTGTTCTACGCCCGCACCTACGCCCTGCCGTGGCTCGACGGTGGCAGCAACAACTTCTTTACGAATTCGCTGCTCTGGACCGGGTTCGAGTCGTCGTGGCCGAGTAACGGTCCGTCGGGCATCGGCGGTACCTTCCAAAGCATGGGCCCGCTCGGTCTGCCGCTGATCAACACGCTGATTCTGATCAGCTCGAGCGTCACGATCACGATCGCGCACCACGCGCTGGTCGCCGACAAACGCAACATCGTGAAGTTCTGGCTCGCCGCGACCTTCCTGCTCGGTTTCATCTTCGTCTACCTGCAGGCGGTCGAGTACATCCATGCCTACAAGGAACTGAACCTGACGCTTGAGACGGGTATCTACGGATCCACGTTCTTCATGCTCACGGGTTTCCACGGCATGCATGTGTCTATCGGTGCGCTGATGCTGTTCATCGTGTGGATTCGCATCATGCGCGGGCACTTCACGGCAAAGCATCACTTCGCGTTTGAAGCATCGGCCTGGTACTGGCATTTTGTCGATGTCGTCTGGCTAGGCCTCTACATCTTCGTGTACTGGCTCTAAGCAACGTTGCAAACACAAAAAAAGGGCCCGGTGCTCGCCTGCACCGGGCCCTTTTCTTTTTCAACGCAGAGCCGCTTTAGAGCGCGCCAGGTTCCACCCAACCCATCATGGCGGCAAGCACCAACGCACCGAGCAATGCGACCGACAACCCGACACGCCAGGTCAGCGCACGCGCAAGCTTGCCCGAGTCATCGCCCCGGGAGAGATGCCGGAAGCCCGACGCCAGCGAAACGATGATGGCCACGAGCAATAAAATGATGATGATGCGCATACGTGCAGTTTCCGAAAGCGAGCGCATAATTATACCGTGAGCAGCACCGCCAACCGCAGACCCGTTTGGGTTCCCGTCGCAGCCTATCTCGTCCTGATGCCCACGATGCTTTGGCTCGGGTCTTGGCAGCTCGACAAGTCCGAACGCCAGGCCGAGCGCAATGCCGCCTTCGAAACGGCGGGAACCGCGGCCGTCCGCACGATTTCAGAACTTGACCCCGCCGCACAGCAATTCGAGCGCGTGCGACTCACAGGACAATTTCGCGGCGATCGACAGGTGCTCATCGACAACATGGTGCGCGGCGGTCGCAACGGTTTCTTCGTGATCACGCCATTCGAGCTGGACGTCGGTGCGACACTGCTCGTGAATCGCGGCTGGATTCCGCAGACACCAACACGCGAACCCATTGGCACACTGCAGATCGATGCGGGGCGCAGGCAGATTACAGGCCGCATCGGCGCGTTGCCCGTGGGCGGACTCAAACTCGGTGACGGCGATCCGGCTGGCGGCGCGTGGCCGCGGGTATTACAGTTCCCGACGATCGCGGCGATCGCAGCCCAGCTCGAGCAACCCCTGACAGACTGGGTGCTGCTTCTCGAGCCTGATGCCAGGGACGGATTTGAGCGCGACTGGCAACCCGGTGGTTTGTCCCCCGAGCGCCATTTGGGCTACGCCGTGCAGTGGTTTGCGATGGCGTTCGCACTCACTGTGCTGGCCGCGATCGTGGCCTGGAAACGTCCTGGAGCACAACGAGAACCATGAACACCGCCACTGAAGCCAACCGGCGCCGTGGCCGCCTGCAACTGATCCTGCTCGCGCTCGTATTTTTCGGCCCACTGGCCGTTGCCATCGTCATGTACTTCACGGGCGGCACTGGCGATGGCGAAGGTGTCAATTACGGCAGCTTTCTGGAGCCCCCCATTTCCGTTGAACCGAAGTTGCACTTCGACTCTGGCCTGCGGGAGCGCTGGGCACTCATCGTCAAGCCTTCCGGAAATTGTGACGAGGCCTGCGAACGCGCACTCATCGACGTCCGCCAGGTCCGTCTTGCCACGGGGCGCGAGATTGACCGGATCGAGCGGGCACTGCTGCTGACGGCCGATGCGACGCTGGCCGAAGACACTGTTGTCGCGCACCCGGGCCTCGTCGTGCTCCGACCAGGCGCAGATGCGCCCACGGCAACGGCAATCACTGCGGCGCTAGCGGCACTGCCCGTAGGCCAGATCTACATCATGGACCCGATTGGCAATGTCATCCTGAGGTACCCCATGGCGCCGGAACGCAAGCGCTTGCTCGGCGACCTCAAGAAGCTGCTCAAGCTGTCGCGTATCGGCTGACTGAAACCGCGATGGACCAGGCCGCACTCATCGAAGCGATCCGGACCCATCGCCCGCTTGCGCTGGTGCTGTTTGCGTTTGCGTTCAGCATCGGACTCACCTTCGAATGGCTGCTCTGGGATTCGAGCGTCAACGCGGCGCCCGTGACACTGAGTGCGGGCGTGCTTGAGGCCGTCCTGCTGGTCACGCGACGTTCGCAGTGGCTGACACTTATCGGTATCTCGCTTGTACTCCGCGCAACCTTCGTGGCGTTCGTGGCAGGCGCTGCGCCATTGTTTCCATTCCTTTTGAGCACCGCTGGTGTTATCACCGTCGCCGTGCTCGTCGGGCTTACGCCCTGGCTACTGGCACGGAAACAGGAAGCAGAAGTGCCGCCTTTTGAACTCGTGGCCACGACCGTAGCCCTCGCTCTCGCTGGCGCCGCCGCCATCGGGCTACTTCGTCTATTTATGATCGACAGCGCCACGCCGATTTCCGAGGCGGCGATCACTAGCATGTCCCTGTTTCTGGGCCTCATCATGGCTGGACCGCCCATCGTTGTTCTCGGCCGACACACGCATGCACCGCGGCCCGCTTCTTTGCGCCGTGTGCTCGACATGTTCGCGTGTATCGTTGTCTTTGTCGCCGCAGGCGTATTCGCACTAGGACATTTTCCGGAAACTATCTGGCAGATACTCGGACCGTTCACTACAGCATGGCATTGGATCGCCTTAGTGCTAGGTATTCTCATGGCCATGCGGACGCATACGATCGGCGCCGCTTGGGTTATTGCACTTGTCGGACTGACGGGCACCGCGGCGTACTTCCTGAACCACGAATCTGCAATCGACGATGCGCTTAATTGGCAGACAAGCGCGCTTGGTATGCTGCTCGTTTTGTTGGCGTGCCAAGCGCTCATCGGCAGTGTGCGCCGCGCCAATGATCAGCGCCGCGCACAAGAAGCCGTGTCGCACATCATGCTGGGGCGCGCGGAGCGCGGCGCCGACGACACGCTGGCGGTGGGCGACGAGTTTTCGCGGGCGCTTTCAGTCGTAGCCGAATTCAGCAACGCTGACCAAGCCAAACTGTACTGGCTCGATAATGACAGCCGCAGTGTGGGAGTCGCGTACAGCTGGCCCGTTTCAGGTGGTGACGGAGCGCACGAGGAAACGGCATTGCGACCGCTTCGTGACATTCTCGGCCCCGTGTTGCTGGGCCGCATCGCCCAGCTCAGTACTACAGCCTCAAATGGCAAAGCCGTTGCCGAGGCCTTTCGGCAACTTGGAACGTCGGAGATACAGGCGGCGCTACTGCAGCCCGTCGCGTTCGGCGGGCGCGTAGTGGGTTTCGCACTGCTTGGCAGTCGATTTGACACGCCGTTCCGCCGCATCGAGGTCGCACCGCTGCTAACGATGATCGCCGAGTTTTACGTCAGCGACCTGACGCGCGAACGAGCCCTGGAGTCCATTCGGAACTACCAGCAGCGTTTACGTGAGCTGGCCGCACGCACAGCGCAGGCTGAGGAACGCGTCCGCCGTGAAACCGCGGTAGAACTGCATGATGGTCTCATCCAGCGCCTGGCCGTTGCGCGCATGAAATTGGGCGAACTGCGACACCGCGCAGGTCACACCGGACCGGTTGTCGCAATCACCGACATCGTCGACGAGTCCCTGGCGGCATCGCGCGGCATCATCCACGATCTCAGCCCGTCGGTCGTTTACGAGCTGGGGCTGATTCCGGGTCTCGAAAAACTCGTCGACGACCAGAGAACCGAAGGGCGCTTTCGACTCACGCTGCGCGAACATGGAGAAGGCAGTGCGCTCGAAGAGCCTTTGCGTGTCGGTATCTACCACGTCGTGCAAGAGCTCGTGGACAACAGTATCGAGCACTCAGGCGGCAGCCAGGTCTGGATCGACGTGTACTGGGAACAGGCCTCGCTCGACGCCGTGGTGGTCAGCGACAATGGTCGGAGTGACGCCTGGTGGCTGCGAGAAACCGCCGCTGACGAACCTTCCGGCCTCGGTTTGTTGTCGGCAAGCGAGCGGTTGCGTCCGATCGGCTACGACATCAAGTTTGAGCGACGACTGGGTGGTGGCACACGCGCCATCGTGTTCTGGTCGTCATCCGCAGAGGGTTGATGGTATTTTGATCCGATGACAACAAGGATCGTTATCGTTGACGACCACCAGCTCGTACGCGACGGCCTCGAGTCGATGCTCAAGAGCCTGGACGGCAGCATCGACGTTATTGGCCACGGTGCCACGGGTCGCGAGGCCGTGCAGCTTGCCGCCGATCTTGCGCCGGACATCATGCTCATCGACGTCGCCATGCCAGGCGTAAATGGCATCGACGCCACCCGCGAGATTCTGGCCACCAACCCTGACATTCGAATCGTGGCCGTGACCATGCACGCTGAGCGCTCATTCATTGCGGGTATGCTGCAGGCCGGCGCGAAGGGTTACATCCGCAAAGAATCGGCCTTCGAGGAAATCTCGGCCGCCATCGACGCCGTATTGCAGGGACGCACCTACCTCGGTGACGGCATCGCGGAGATCGCTGTCGCCAGCGACATCATGGACGATGACAATGATCGCCCGGCGCTGTCCGACCGCGAAAAGGAAGTGTTGACGCTGCTCGCCGAAGGTATGAAGACGCGTCAAATCGCCAAGGCGCTGTTTGTAAGCGAGAAAACGGTGGAGACCCACCGCCGCCAAATTAGTCGCAAGCTGGACCTCTACAGCGTTGCCGAGCTCACCAAGTACGCAATCCGCAACGGGCTCACCTCAGTCGAATAATGCGACCAAAACCGGACATTTGGACCAGATTGACTAAATTTTGACGCGAAAATCAGGGTTTTCCCTGAGTCCGAATCCGGTTTTTCCCGATGCCCAGCCTGGGGCGCGGTGCCTAGTATCTTAGTGCCGGGATTCGAATGCCTATGGATGGGCCCCGATTTTCAGGACGAATCATGGTGGACTGGGCAAGCGCACGCGATGTGAGGTGTGGGTCTCCTTCGGGAGACCGTCGTGACCGCAAACATGGAATTGTTTTGGTCGTGGCCCCGCACGAAGGCCTCTGTCGCATGCTCTCCCAGTTCGTCACGAACCTCGGGCACCAGGCGGTCGCTGCCACGGACGGCGGCGCTGCACTCCGCCTCGGCGGGCGGCACGACCCCGACCTGGTCATCATCAGGGAAAACATGCCGGGCATGCGAGCAACGGACTTTATCGATGCCGGGCTGCAACGATTACTGGCGAGACGGATTCTGATCGTCGAACGACGCACCGCAGGCCAACGCCGCCGGTTGCCAACGATCGAGTTTCCGACGGACGCGGAACGTCTCGCAGACCAACTCCAGGGATGGTTGTACTAAAAAATCGGATTGCTGCTGATGCCTCTCTCCCACGATCGTCAGCAGCTGATTCCGTAGGCCCCCTCTGGGGGCCTTTTTTTGGTCTCGGAGCAGCCGGGAAGACACTGGTCATCTGTTAAACTAGCGGCGACCGCGCGCATGATCCGCACCGCGCGCCAGCAAGCCGCACCCATGGACGTAAGCCCCCTTCTTGAGGGCCTCAACGAGGCCCAACGTACCGCCGTTACCGCACCACCCGGACCTGCGCTCGTCATCGCCGGCGCCGGCAGCGGCAAGACGCGCGTGCTCGTGCACCGGGCCGCGTGGCTCATGCAGGTCGAACACGTCTCGCCACAGAGTCTGCTGGCCGTCACCTTCACCAACAAAGCCGCCAGCGAGATGCGCAGCCGCATCGAGCAGCTACTGGGCATGCCCACACAGCATCTCTGGATCGGCACCTTTCACGGCCTCGCGCACCGGCTGCTGCGCCGACACTGGCGCGAGGCGAATTTGCCACAGAACTTCCAGATCATTGACTCAGCCGATCAGGACCGGCTCATCAAGCGGATGATCAAAGACTCTGGCAAGGGTGACAGCGAGTGGTCCCCGCGTGAGGTGAAGAGCTTCATCAATTCGAACAAAGACGAGGGGCTGCGACCGCAGCACATCGATGACGGCGGCGACCCGAGCAAGCGTCAGCTCATCGCGTTTTACGCCGACTACCAGGAAGCCTGCGAGCGCGCAGGCCTCGTCGATTTCGCCGAAATCCTGTTGCGCTCGCTTGAGACCTGGCGCGCGAATCCCGACCTGCTGGGTCACTATCAACGCCGCTTCCGGCACCTGCTCGTTGACGAGTTTCAGGACACCAACGCCATCCAGTACGCCTGGCTCAAGCTGCTCACCGAAGGTGGCGCGATTCCGTTTGCCGTTGGTGATGATGACCAGTCGATCTACCGCTGGCGTGGCGCGAAAGTCGAGCACATTGGCAAGTACACGATCGATTTCCCAGACACGCTCGTCGTCAAACTGGAGCAGAACTACCGCTCGTCGGGAAACATCCTCAATGCCGCCAACGCGATCATCGACAACAACGGTGGTCGCATGGGCAAGAACCTCTGGACCGAGGATGGCGAGGGCGCACCCGTTCGACTCTACGCCGCCTACAACGAACGCGATGAAGCCGACTTCGTCGTCAATCGCATCAAGGACTGGGTCAACCAGGGGAATCGTCGTGACGAGACTGCCGTCCTGTACCGCTCCAACGCACAGTCGCGTGCGCTCGAAGAAGCGCTGCTCAACGCACGCGTGCCTTACCGCGTTTACGGCGGCCTTCGGTTCTTCGAACGCGCCGAGATCAAGGACGTGCTTGCCTACCTTCGGCTGATCAGCAACCGCGCCGATGACGCGGCGTTTGAGCGCGTGGTCAACGTGCCCGCGCGCGGCATCGGCGCACGCTCAATCGAGGCCATTCGTGCCTACGCACGCGCCAACGCCTGCTCGCTGTGGCGCGCCGCGGGTGCGGTGGCCGCGGACCAGATGGCCGCTAGAGCCGCCAATGCCATCATGGGTTTCCTGAATCTCATCGAGGGTATGGCCGCCGAGACCAATACGCTCGACCTCCACGAGAAAGTCGACCACGTCGTGCACGCGAGCGGTCTCATGGGCCATTACCGCAAAGAGGGCGAGGAGAAGTCCGCGACACGCATCGAGAACATGCAGGAACTCGTCTCGGCCGCGCGCGGCTTCGACCCTGACGTCGGTGACGAGGAGATGAACGAGCTCGATGCGTTCCTGGCCCACGCGGCACTGGAAGCCGGCGAAGGCCAGGCCGACGCCTGGGAAGACTGCGTGCAGCTTATGACGCTGCACTCGGCAAAAGGCCTCGAGTTTCCGCTCGTGTTCCTCTGCGGCATGGAAGACGGCCTGTTCCCGCACCAGCGCTCCATCACGGATCCGGCCGGGCTCGAGGAAGAGCGGCGCCTGTGTTATGTCGGCTGCACACGCGCCATGCGCGAGCTCTACCTGACCTACGCCGAGCAGCGGCGACTGCATGGCATGGACAACTACGGCGTGCCGTCCCGCTTTATCAACGAAATCCCGAAGAGCCTGCTTGAGGAGATTCGGCCTCGTGCCCAGGTGTCGCGGCCCATGGCCTCACGGCCTGCGCGGGGCGGCGGTCACGCGGCGTTGCGCGACCCGGATGCGCCCACCGTGCAGCTCGGCCAGCCTGTGCGTCACGCGCGCTTCGGTGACGGCGTCATCCTCAACTGCGAAGGCTCGGGCGCGCATGCTCGGGTCCAGGTCAACTTCGAGGGCGCGGGCACCAAGTGGCTCGTCCTGAGCTATGCGAATCTCGAACTGATGTAGAATTCGCGGCAATGAAGATCCTGATTCTAGGGGCCGGCCAGGTCGGGGCGAGCGCTGCCACACAGCTGTCCCGCGAAGAAGCCAACGATGTCACCGTGGTCGACATCAACGCGGAGGTCTTGCGCGACCTGCAGGACCGTCTCGACATCCGCACCGTGGTCGGGCACGCCGCCTTCCCTGACGTCCTCGAGCGCGCGGGCGCACGCGATGCGGATATCGTCATTGCACTCACGGACTCGGACGAGACCAACATGATTGCGTGCCAGGTCGCCTATTCGCTGTTCCGCACGCCAACCAAAATCGCACGCATTCGCGCCGCCGAGTACATGAACGCCGACAAGCTGTTCGCGCAAGAGGGCATGCCCGTCGATGTGCGCATCAGCCCCGAGCAGCTCGTTTGCGAGTACATCGAGCAACTCATTCTTTACCCGGGTGCGCTACAGGTTCTTGAGTTTGCCGATGACCGTGTCCGGCTTGTGGGCGCACGCGCTGATCGCGACGGACTGCTCGTCGGTCAGCAGCTCAAGAACATCAAGGAACACATCCCGAACACGGAGGCGCGCATCGCGGCCATCTACCGCGAAGGGCGGGCCATCGAGCCCAAGGGCGACACGGTGATTCGTGAGGGCGACGAGGTGTTCTTCATCGCCGCGCGCGAAGACATCCGCGTGTTCATGAGCGAGATGCGTGCGCTCGAAGACCCGGTGCGACGCGTGGTGATCGCGGGTGGCGGCAACATCGGTCTTCGGCTTGCGCAGACGCTGGAGCAAACCAACTCGGTCAAGATCATCGAGCGCGATCCCGACCGCGCGCGATTTATCTCGGAGCAACTCTCGAAAGCCATTGTGCTCAACGGCGACGCGGCGAACGAGGACTTACTGCTCGAAGAGAACATCGATTCGGCTGACGTGTTTTGTGCGCTCACCAACGCCGAGGAAGCCAACATCCTCTCGGCCATGCTCGCGCGTCGGCTTGGCGCCAAGAAGGTCATGGCGCTCATCAACCGCCCGTCCTACGCCGAGCTCATGGAGTCGGGCAGCATCGACATCGCGATCTCGCCGCAACAAATTACGATTGGCTCGCTGCTTGCGCACGTGCGCCGCGGCGACGTTGTCAAAGTGCATGCGCTACGCCGTGGTGCGGCCGAGGCCATTGAGGCCGTGGCACATGGCGCCAGCGGCTCGAGCAAGGTTGTCGGCAAAACCATCGAAAACCTCAAGCTGCCGCGCGGCGCTTCGATTGCCGCGCTCGTGCGCGACGAGCAGGTCATCATCGCGCACCACGACACTCAGATTCAGGCCGACGACCACGTCATCATTTTCCTCACCGACCGGCGCAAGGTGGATGAAGTCGAGTCGCTGTTCCAGGTGGGCGTGTCCTTCCTTTAGGCGCGCGCCGCTGACATGAACTGGCAAGTCATCCAGCGCATCCTAGGCTTGCTGCTCATGATGTTCAGCATCACGATGCTGCCGCCCGTGGGCGTCTCGCTGATTTATGCCGACGGCACCTGGCGCGTGTTCGTGTACTCGTTCCTGTTCATCATCGCGTTGGGCTTTTTCCTGTTCTGGCCCGCTCGGCGCGCGAAGAACGACTTGCGCCTGCGCGACGGCTTTCTTGTCGTCGCCTCGTTCTGGCTCGTACTGGGTATGGCCGGTGCGACGCCGTTGTGGTTGTCGGCGTCGCCGAGCATGACGCTGACAGAAGCCGTGTTTGAGTCGATTTCGGGCTTGACCACGACTGGCGCCACCGTGCTCAGCGGCCTCGATGGCCTGCCCGAAGCCATTCTGTTCTACCGCCAGCAACTGCAGTGGCTGGGTGGCATGGGCATCATCGTACTGGCCGTGGCCATCTTGCCCATGCTGGGCGTCGGCGGCATGCAGCTCTACCGCGCCGAGACGCCCGGCCCCGTCAAGGATACGAAGCTCACGCCGCGCATCACCGAAACCGCCAAGGCGCTTTGGTACGTGTACCTGGGCTTCACGACGCTTTGTGCCGTCTCGTACTGGCTCGCGGGCATGACTGTGTTCGACGCCATCTGTCACGCGTTCTCGACGGTCGCCATCGGTGGGTTCTCGACCCACGATCTCAGCATCGGCTACTTCGACAGCCCCGTGATCGACGCCGTGGCCGTCGTGTTCATGTTCCTGGCGGGCATTAATTTCTCGCTGCACTTCTTTGGTTGGCGCAACAACTCGATCCGCCACTACGTCGAGGACCCCGAGTTTCGGGCCTACGTCTTCATTTTGCTTGTGCTCACGGCCACCGTGTTCGTGGGCCTCTCGGTCACACGCACTTACGACGACACGGGCACGGCCTTCATCAACAGCCTGTTCCAGTCCGTGTCGATCGCGACCACGACGGGATTCACAACGGCCAACTATGCGGCCTGGCCTGGCGCCATTCCGGCACTGCTCATTTTCGCGAGCTTCATCGGCGGTTGCGCGGGCTCGACGGCCGGTGGCCTCAAAGTCATGCGCGCTTTGTTGCTCTACCGGCAGGGCGCGCGCGAGATTGCACGCCTGGTGCACCCAAGTGCCGAAATACCCGTCAAGATCGGCAACACGGCCGTGTCGCGTCGCGTCGTGGAGGCCGTCTGGGGCTTCTTCGCCATCTACGTCGTTGTGTTCACAGCGCTGCTACTCGCGCTCATGATGACGGGCCTCGACCAGGAGAGCGCCTTCGCGGCCGTGGCCGCGACACTCAACAACTTAGGTCCGGGCCTGGGTGAAGTCACAAGCGGTTTCATGACGGTGTCACCCGAGGGTCAGTGGATCGCCATCGTGGCCATGGTTCTCGGGCGCCTCGAGATCTTCACGCTGCTCGTGCTCGTCACGCCGACGTTCTGGCGCCGTTAGTGCCCGGGCTGGCCGACCGACTGACGCGCTTCAATGCGTGGATCGGGCGCACCGTGGCCTGGTTCACGCTGTTCATGGTGATCAATACGGTCGCTGTGATCGTCGCACGCGATGCGTTCTCTTTCGGGCGCATCTGGATGCAGGAAATCACGACCTGGTTGCACGCGAGCGTGTTCCTGCTCGGCATCGCCTACACGCTCGGTCGCGACGAGCACGTGCGCGTCGACATCTTTTACCGCGGCTTTGGTGAGCGCGGCCGCGCCTGGGTTGACCTACTCGGTACGCTGCTGCTGTTGCTGCCCGTCGCGGGCTTCATCCTCGTCGAGTCCTGGGATTATGTGTTTGGGCCGCGCGGGAGCTGGGCCGTCATGGAAAGCTCGCGCCAGGCCGGAGGCTTGGGCTACCCGGCACCACCGCTGCTTAAGACCTTCATGATTCTCATGCCCGTGCTGCTCATGCTGCAGGGTCTGGCCATCATGCTGCGCGCCGCGGTCACTCTGAGGACCAAGCCGTGACCTGGGTGGCCATCGCGCTGTTCCTGACTGTCATCGCCGTGCTCATGACGGGTTTTCCCGTGGCTTTTGCGCTGGGGGGCACGGCACTGCTGTTCGCCTTTGTTGGCACACTCCTGGGCGGCTTCGATCCCAGCTATCTCGGCAGCATCCCGAACCGCCTGTTCGGCATCATGTCCAACGAAACGCTCATCGCCGTACCGTTGTTCGTATTCATGGGCGTCACGCTCGAGCGATCGCGCATCGCCGAGAGCCTGTTGGGCGCCTTGTCGTCATTGTTTGGTCGGTCGAGTGGCGGACTCGGCATCGCTGTCACGCTGGTGGGTATGTTGCTGGCAGCGAGCACGGGCATCGTCGGCGCCACGGTTGTCACGATGGGGCTGCTGTCGCTACCCACTATGCTCAAGCGCGGATACGACCCGGCCGTCGCCACGGGCACGATCTGCGCCTCGGGCACACTCGGTCAGATCATTCCGCCCTCGATTGTGCTCGTGCTGCTCGGCGACGTGCTGTCCTCGGCATACCAGCAGGCGCAGTTGTCTCAGGGCATCTTCAATCCCGAGTCTGTGTCCGTCGGTGACCTGTTTGCGGGCGCACTGCTGCCGGGCGTCGCACTTGTGGGCCTGTATCTCGCGTGGCTCATGATCCTGTCTTGGCTCAAACCGGGCAGCATGCCCGGCAAAACCGAAGCCGAGCTCGCCGAGCCTGTTCAACTCCTGACGCTGCTGCGCGCGTTGTTCGCGCCGCTCGCGCTCATCATCGCGGTGCTGGGCTCCATCCTGACGGGCATCGCGACGCCAACCGAAGCCGCTGGTGTCGGCGCCGCGGGTGCGCTGCTGCTGGCTGCCTTCGCGCGCGAGCTCAGCCTCGAGACGCTACGCGACATCATGCGCTCGACGACGCGCGTCACGAGCATGGTCTTTCTCATTCTCATCGGCGCGTCGATCTTTGCGCTCGTATTTCGCGGTTACGGCGGCGACGAGGTGGTGCGCGCGGGATTGTCTTCGCTGCCCGGTGGCGCCGTCGGTGCCTTCATCGCCGTCATGCTCGTCATGTTTTTGCTGGGCTTCGTTCTGGACTTCATCGAAATCACCTTCGTCGTCGTCCCGATCGTTGGGCCCGTGCTGCTGGCCATGGGCTTTGACCCCGTCTGGCTCGGCGTCATGATCGCCATCAACCTGCAGACCTCGTTCCTGACGCCGCCCTTTGGTTTCGCGCTGTTCTACCTCCGGGGCGTGGCGCCCGAATCGGTGCCCACGAGCGCGATCTACCGCGGTGTCATTCCGTTCATCGTGATCCAGGTCCTTATGCTGGCCATCCTGGCCGTATTCCCTGAGCTCGCCACGTGGCTGCCTGACGTGGTCTATGGCGATTAGAACAGACTACGCGGCGCTGCTCTCAGCACACTGGGTCCTCGACGGACGGCTGCGTCCACTCGACGGCGAGCACGATCGCAACTTCGTCGCGGGCGACACTGTGTACAAGGTCATGCGCTCGGGCGGCAACGAGGCGCACGTTGCGTTGCAGGTCGCCTGCCTCGAACATCTCGCAGCGAAGGCGTTACCCGTGCCCGTCGTGACGCCCACCCGTGATGGGCAACGCTGGGTCGTGGTCGATGATGCCAACGGCGACGAACGCGTCGCCTGGGCGGTCTCGCGTTTGCCCGGAAACGTACTGGCGGCCGTGCGGCCGCGAACCGCGGCGATGGCGCACGCTCTGGGCGCACGCATTGCCGAGCTGCATGCCGCGCTCGCAGATTTCGCGCACGGCGCGCTACCACAAACGCATGAATGGGACCTGCGTGCAGCGGCGGACCTGTACGACGGGACCGAAGACCTGGCCAGCCATCCGCACGCCACCGCGCTCGACACGCTGCTGCGAACAGAAGCCCCGAGCATCAATGCGGCCCTCGAATCGCTGCCCGTGCAGGCGATTCACAATGACCTCAACGACTACAACCTGCTCGCGACCTGCGCGCCGCTGGGCGAACCCCAGCTGTCGGGTGTCATTGATTTTGGCGACATGCTGGCCGCCCCGGTCGTCTGCGACTTAGCGATTGCGGGCGCTTATCTCGTTCTGGGACAGCGGCGTCCACTCGATCTGTTGCGCGCACTCATTGCGGGTTACACCTCAAAGCAGGGATTATCGGCCGAAGAAATCACGTTGATCTGGCCGTTGCTGCGAATGCGCCTCGCCCAAAGCGCCCTGATCGCCTGGCGCTCCCGGCGCGCCGGCCGCGACGACCCCTACCTTCAGGTCTCGCAAGAACCGATCAACGACTTCTTCGCGACGGACGCTAACACCGACGCCAGATTCGTCGAGACGAGCTTGCTGCGCGCCGCGGGGCTCGAGACACCCGACGTGGCGCTGTCCCGGTGGCTTGCGAGCCCCGAATGCGTGGTCGCACCCGTGTTCGAAGCACCGCTCGCCGAGGCTCCGATTCTTGACCTGTCCATTACCGGCGCGCACGCCTGCGACAACCCTGTACAGCCCGACATGCTGGACATTGAACGCGCCGTCGCGGCGCTCGACGACGGCGGTGCGCGCGCGGTACTCGGTCGCTACGACGAGGCGCGACTCGTCTACGGCGCTCCTTTCTATTTGTCCGGCACACACGGGGCCACGGACCGACGCACGATCCACATCGCCATCGATGTGTTCCTGCCCGCGGGCACGCCCGTACACGCGCCGCTGGACGCAACGGTGCACACGGCCGATGTTCGCGACGCCGAGTACGACTACGGCGGGCTCGTCGTGCTGCGCCACCGAACACCTGATGGCACCGCATTCTTCACGCTGTACGGCCACCTGGCGCACGACAACGTACGCGCGCTTTCGGAAGGCCAGTCCATCGCCGCGGGCCAGGCCTTCGCCGAGCTCGGTGGCTCTGACCAAAACGGCGGCTGGGCGCCGCATGTGCACCTGCAGCTCGGCACCACAGACGCGCCCGGCGCAGACTGGCCAGGCGTCGTCGATCCTGACCAGCGCGACGACTGGTGTGCGCTGTTCCCAGATCCGGCACCGCTGCTCGGGCTCGCGCCCGGTCATGCCACAGCGCCACGCGATGACATGGCCGTACTCGCCGAGCGCCGCGCCATGCACGCGCCGCCGAGCTTGCGCACGAGTTATCGCGAGCCGCTGGACATCGCACGTGGCTGGCGCAGCCTGCTGTTTGACAGGCTGGGTCGCACCTACCTCGACGCCTACAACAATGTCCCGCACGTCGGACACGCACACCCGCGCGTCCGTGCCGCGGTTGATGCACAGATGCGCTTCGTCAACACCAACACACGTTACCTGCAACGCGTGCACGCCGACTACGCGGCCGCGCTGGCGGAGCGACTGCCTGCGCGCCTCGATACCGTATTCCTGCTGAGCTCTGGCAGCGAGGCCAACGAGCTTGCGCTGCGTCTTGCACGCACGGCAACGGGGCGACGTGACACGGTCGTGCTCGAGGCCGGGTATCACGGCCACACAGTGGCTGCGATCGACATCTCCGACTACAAGTTTTCGGGCCCGGGTGGCGAGGGTGCACCCGACTGGGTGCATGTCGCGCCCAATCCCGATGCCTTTCGCGCTCGCCTTGATCCGGACGCGGCCGCCTCAGGTGTGCATTTTGCGGGGGCGGTGACCGACATCGTCACCGCACTGTCTGTGCGCGACCGCCATCCGGCCTGCTTCATCGCCGAGACGTTTCCGAGCGTGGGCGGGCAACTCGTACCGCCGCCCGGATGGCTGCGCGGGGTCTACTCGGCTGTCCGCGCTGCTGGCGGCATCTGCATTGCCGACGAAGTTCAGACCGGTCTCGGTCGACTCGGCGCGCACTTCTGGGGCTTCGAACAACAAGACGTCGTGCCCGACATCGTGGTGCTCGGCAAGCCGCTCGGTAACGGCTACCCGCTCGCGGCCGTGGTCACGACGCGCAGCATTGCGGAGGCCTTCGATACGGGCATGGAGTTCTTCGCGACCTTTGGCGGCGCAAGCGTGGCCTGCGCGGCCGGCCATGAAGTACTGCGCATCATCGATGACGAAGGGCTCGCACCGCACGCGGCCGAGGTCGGTGCTTACCTTCTCGAAGGGCTGCGCTCACTGGCGGCTGATCACCCCGTGCTCGGGGATGTACGCGGCATGGGTCTGTTTATCGGTGTCGAGCTTGCAGATGCTGCACGACAGCCCCTGGCCGAGGTGGCAGCGTGGATCGTGGAACGACTACGGCAGCGACGCGTGCTCATCGGACGCGACGGGCCCGATAACAACGTGCTCAAGATTCGACCGCCTCTGGCCTTTGACCGCGAAGACGCCGACTACCTGCTGGCCGTACTCGGCGACGTGCTCGCCGAGACCGCGTTCAGACCTTAGTCGTTTCCTGCTCGTCCTCGACGGGTTTGAACCAGGACTCGCCGGGCTGAACGTAGCGCTTGCGGCGCGTGGGGCGCGGGCGCCAGATGCCGAGAACGACATTGGCCACAGCGAGACCCAGCAGGATCACGAGCGCCGTCCACTCGTCGTGCATCATGCCCGACAGCTCCGCCAGATCGAACTCGCCGGCCGCGGCGCGCTCCGCCGCTTCCTTTGCGCGACGCGCGGGCCCGTCGATGCTTGCGAGCGATGCTTCGAAGATGAGTACGCCTGACACGGCCTTAAGCAGTACCCAGCCCTGCTCCATGAACGGCGTGTGCACCATCATCGAGACGAGACCCGAAACAAGCACGACGAGCATGCCGGGGATGATGAGCCAGGAGACGAGGAAGTCGATGCTTGTACGCAGCGTCAGGACCTGCGAGATGTCTGTGGGCTCGGGCGCGGCCGCCAGCACGAACAGGTAAGCCGCGATGCCGCCCGCATAAGCAAAGGCGGACAGCGTGTGCACGATCTTGGAGAGTTTACGTTTCCACATGGTCTAGTCGTCGTCTAAGGCATTGGCGCGACGCTCACGGTAGGCATCCCACATGCCGTGTGGGTCGTCATAGACGATTCGCTCGCAGGCCGCTTCCGGACGCGGCAGATCGAACTGATCACTGAGCCAGCCCATGACATTGGGGCATCGCCGCCACAACATCAACGGCATGAGGATGTGATCACCGTCCTCGTCGATCACAAGCTCGACCATTCCGGGCGCCGCGGCGGCAATCGTCTCGCTCTGCGAGACGGGAACCAGGCTGTCCTTCCGGCCATGCTCGATGAGCGTCGGCACCGAGTAGCCACTGAGCAGCGGCGCGAGCCGCGCGTCGTCGAATTCGAAGCCCGCACGTTGCTCTGCGACCGCCACGGCTTTTTCAAGCCGGCGCCCGGACACCAAGAATCGCAGCCATGCGGGCGCCATGGCTCGAAAATTTGGGATTAGCGCTGCGGGATCTTCGAAGGGCTGTAGCGCGACGATGGCATCCCAACCGGGCTCCGTCGCGGCGGCCCGAAGGGCCACGCTCCCACCCAGAGACACACCAAAACCGATCAACGGTTTAGGTGCAGACCGCTGCTCGAGCTCGCGGCGCAGAGCATTCACAGCAACTGCCTCGCGAATGCCGTAGGTCACATAGCCACTGTCGGATTCACCGTGGCCGGGCAGGTCGACGAGTACCACTTCGAATCCTGCGTCGGCCATGAGTGCAGCGAACGCGCCCATGACTTCCTTGCTCATTTCGAAGCCGTGCAGGACGACCACGGTGCCCAGTGCTTCGGGTGCGCGCTCCCGTTCATCGTCCGCCTCAAAACTCCAGCCGATCTGTCCTTCGTAGCCGCCATCAGCCGTTCGCTCGCCAAGAGACGACCGCAAGGTAATTTCGAATGCGCGCCTGGGAACGTGCAACAACGCCAGCGTTCCATTTGGGGTCGCCAGCGCTTCCTCGCGACCCTTTATTCGATTGCGAAAGGCGTCGACGGTTTCGGGGTCCATGGCCGCACCACGCTGGTTGGGTGCCTCGACGATCCGATCGGCAACCAGGCTCGTGCAGCCCGAGAACGCCAGCGTCGCGGCAACGACGCTGGCGCGCAGGGCCTGGCGTGTCGCGCTACTGCTGCGCGACATGCTCCGGGGTTGGCCGCAACCAGGTGTTGGCTTCTCCGGCGATGTCCGGCGGCTCGATGCCGCGACAGTCAGAGGGTAGATATTTGTCGTCGATCCAGCTGCTGCACTCCCAGTCTACGATGCTGCCGTCGTCACCAATGATCGGCTGGACGTAGAGGTAGTCACCGTTGATGACTTCGTTAGCTTCCTCGCCACCGTAGCGCACACGGATCAAGCCTGTGTCTCCGAACACAACGACCTCGTCGACATAGCGCCCCGTCTGACGCGGCGCCTGGAGCGCCTGTTCTGAGTTGGGGAAGGCGCCCGTCTCATAGTAGCTCTCAACAATGTAGGCCTTGGGCACGGAGGCCAACGAGAGACCTTCGGAGATCTGCGATCGAATCGTGTAGTCCTGGTAGGCAGGAATCGCGATCGCGGCCGCGATGCCGATCATTGCTGCATTCTGCGCTGCGCCACCACCCAGCAACGTATCGAACAGGCTCGACTCGGTCGTGATCTCGAAAGCGACGTAGGGTTCGCCGACACTTACTGTGACCGCGAGCGGGCTTTCAGCAGGCAATCCCAGCTCTCGCGCTGTCGGCAACGACAATGCGTCAAACTCAACACCCGCGATGTCAGCCATTATCTGCATGATGCCCACGTAGCCGTAGTAGAGGCGGCGCGGCAGCTTGGCAGAGCTGCCCGTCATCGCGAATGCGGCCGAGTCCAGCGACACACGCTGGGTCTCTTCAAGCCATCGCCCCATGGACAGCTTGCGACGCTCCGCCGCGCGGTCGATGAGCGGCTGCGGAATATCCGAAAAATAGGCGTAGTCGCCTTCGATGACGAAGTAGTAGTGATCGCGCATGCGCTGCATGATGTGCACGACCGATAGCGGCAACGCCGAGTCTTCACCCATCTCCTCCTCGACCTCCATCGAGTCCTCGGAAATGATGTGGTAGAGCGTCGCGCGACCGCGGCGTACGCGATCGATGCTCACGCCGTCGAAGTCATTGATGGCTTCGACGAGCGCATCGAATTTCTTGCGGTCGCGAATCCGCATCGCAAGGTAGTCGCCGACATCGTCAAAGATCAGCGCCAGGTCCGGTCCCAATGCGCCCAGCAACAGGTCGGTATCAAAGCCAACGTTTTCGCGCATCTCGGCCTTGGTGGCGGCCCAGTCCTCGTCGGGCCCCAACCCCGACTGCGCCGCGAAGTACTCAGCGATGGTGTCGATCTGTTCGGGCCCCGGGATGGACGCGAAGATTACACCGCCCGGGACGCCCACGGTCGTGGCACCCAGGTCGTTGCTGAACACCGGTAGCGGCGAGTCTTCGCGCGCGCCCAGGTCAGCGACGATGCCAAGCCGGGCGCGGCCATCGGCCACACCCATGCCCACGGCGACAGCACGTGTGTCATCAAGGCCCGCCTCGGCCATGGCGGCGTACTGCTCGGCCGGCAGTATCATCTGCGCCATGGGCAGTGCGTCCTCGGCGTTGATCCAGAACAGCACGCCGTAGCCGGAGTCATCGAGGCGACCCGCCATGGCAGGCAGGCGCTCGTTGTCGGCGGTCAGGCGACCCTCGATGCCGGCCATGATCTCTTCGTTAACGACCTGACCCGCCACCACGAGCACGCGGCCCGATGTGACGTCGAATTCGATCCAACTGGACACCGGCAGACCCAATAGCGGTGCGCGGCCGTCAGCGTCGAGCGTCGCGCCCAGCGCCAGCGGCGTACCGGCCTCGCCGAAACTTTCGAGCCAGCTGGCCAGTGCGGCTTCATCATCAAGGTCGGTCGTCAACGCCACCAACCCAAGCGGTCGCGGCGCACCGAGTACGGCAACCTCGATGGATGAGCGCGTGTGCTGCAGTAAGCCGCGCACAAACGGAATATCGAAACCCTCGCCGCCAAACACCGTATCGATAAAACCGCGCTCGATCTGCTTAAGCTGTTTGAGGTGGCGCGGGTCGCGCAGTGCTGCATCGAGCGCATTGCCCTTTGGCAGGCTCAAGAGACCCGTCGGGTGCGGCACGCGGAAATAGGCCAGCGTGCCGGCCGGCAACGCGGGTTGCAGCCAGGGCTCGTTCAACGGCAGGTCTTCGGCGCGGGCGGTAGAACTCAGGAAGACAAGGCAGGCCAAAGTGGCCGGGATCATGCGTAGTAGTCGCAAGGCGTGCTCCATTCCATGCGGCGGGGCACGGGGCCCCCGGGGGTATGCGGAGCTTAGCAAAGGCTGCGGGGGTATCGCGTGCGCTGTTTCTCGTCCGCCGACTTGGGCGTTGCCGTAGACTTGATGCCATGCAGGACTTGTTTGCCAGCCAGCGCCGCGAGATCGAGCCCCTGGGCGCAGGTCTCGTGCTGTTGCCGGGCTTCGCCGATACCACGGCGCTGCTCGAAGCCCTGCCCGACATCACGGCCGCAGCGCCGTTTCGCCAGCAGCAAACACCCGGCGGCAAAACCATCGCCGTGTCCATGACCAATTGCGGGGCGCTCGGCTGGGTGTCCGACCGACGTGGCTACCGCTATCAGGACACGGACCCCGTCTCGGGCGAACGTTGGCCGCCACTACCCGAAAGCTGGTCGGCACTGGCTACGCACGCGGCCGCGCTCGCAGGCTGCCCCGATTACACGCCAAACGTGTGCCTCGTAAACCGCTACCTCCCCGGCCAGCGTCTGTCCTCGCACCAGGACCTCGACGAGCGGGACTTTTCACAGCCCGTGGTGACCGTATCCTCGGGCTTGCCCGCGACGTTTCTTGTGCACGGTGAGACGCGCGGCGGCAAACCACACCGACTACCACTCGTAGATGGCGACGTACTCGTCATGGGCGGCGCGTCGCGCCGTCACTATCACGCCGTCGACCGCATCGCGCCCGACCCCACGGGTCGTGTGCCCCACCGCATCAGCCTGACCTTTCGAACCGCATGAATGACAGCACCGTTGCCAGGAATGTCTTTGGAGATCCGCTCACACCCTGCTGTGGCATCACGCGCACGGGTTTCTGGCGCGATGGGTTCTGTCGCACGGGGCCGCAGGATGTCGGGCGACATGTGGTTTGTGCCGTGGTAACAGACGCCTTTCTTGAGTTCAGCCGGTCACGAGGCAATGACCTCATGACCC
The DNA here is from genome assembly GCA_038524795.1 of Pseudomonadota bacterium. Classification (GTDB taxonomy): domain Bacteria; phylum Pseudomonadota; class Gammaproteobacteria; order Steroidobacterales; family Woeseiaceae; genus CALBPI01. Next base: position 54,528 of record JBCBIJ010000007.1, read on the forward strand.
CGGTACCGCAGTACGATTTTCCGGGCCTAAGCGCCGGCGATCGCTGGTGCCTGTGCGCGAGCCGGTGGCTTGAGGCCTACCAGGCCGGGTGCGCGCCGACCGTCGATCTCGAGGCCACCGAAAAATCGGCGCTCGAGATCGTGCCGCTCGCGGCACTGCAGGCGCACGCGATCGCGCCCGACGCCAATTAGAGGTTACGTGTCGAGAGCGACGCGCTCTCGCTGATCAACTGCCAGGGTGTCGAGCGAACCTGATACTCGCGCAGCGAATCGTAAATGGCCTTGGCATCGGCGTTGCGGCCGGTGATCTCCGCCACCACGTCATTTGTGTGTCGCTTCATTTCCTGCAACACCGCCGTTGGGAACGGCAGCACATTGACGTCGGGATCATTGCGCAGGGTCTGCAATGCCTCGGCGTTGCGGTAGCTGTACTCGGCCAACATGTCGCAGTTCGCAGCCTGGCAGCAGGTTTTCACGAGCGCCTGCAGGTCCGCTGGCAGCGACTCCCAGGCCTGGCGGTTGATCATGGCCTCGAGCATTGGGCCCGGCTCGTGCCAGCCCGGGTAATAGTAGTACTTGGCAACGCGGTGAAAGCCGAACGCAATATCGTTGTAAGGCCCCACCCACTCCGTGGCATCGATGTTACCCGTCTGCAGTGCCGTGAAGATCTCGCCACCCGGCAATGACACGGGCGTGCCACCCGCGCGCGCGAGCACCTCGCCGCCCAAACCGGGGATGCGCATCTTGAGCCCCTTCAGGTCCTCGACGCTGTTGATCTCGCGGTTGTACCAGCCGCCCATCTGTGCGCCTGTGTTGCCAGCGGGAAAAGGGATCACATCAAACGGCGCGTAGAGTTTCTCGTACAGCTCGAGCCCGTTGCCGTAGTACATCCAGCCGTTCATTTCGGCGGCGTTGAGTCCGAACGGGACCGTTGCGATGAACTGCGCCGCCTCGATCTTCGACTTCCAGTAGTAGGCACCACCGTGGCCCATTTCGGCCGTGCCCTGCGACACGGCGTCGAACACCTCGAACGCGGGCACGAGTTCGCCCGCGGCGTAGACGCGAATCTTGATGCGACCGCCCGACGCCGATTCGATCATCTTTGCGAGGTTCGTGGCACCGGTACCCAGGCCCGGGAAGTTGGGCGGCCAGGTCGTGACCATCTTCCAGTCGAAGGTCTTGCCGGGCGCAGTCGATGCCGTAGCCGGACCGGACGCTTCCTGGCCGCAGCCTGCGAGACCCGCAGCCAGTGCACCGGTCCCCAAACCGGCAATGACGTCGCGACGTTTCATAACACCTCCCCCACCAGTGATGACCAGATTATTCCACAGCGCTCCCACCCGGCGACACTGCGTTAGACTCGCGCGACGAACCCGGAGAGTGCAGCAACATGATTGGACTTCTGCAACGTGTCACGGATGCCGCCGTGCACGTCGACGGTCACTGTATCGGCCGCATCGAGGCCGGGCTGCTGGTGCTCGTGGGTGTGGTTCGGGACGACGTTGACAGCGATGCCACGCGCCTCGCGGAACGGCTCACGTCCTACCGCGTCTTCCCCGACGATGCGGACCGTATGAACCGCTCTCTCATCGACAGCGGTGGCGCCATGCTGGCCGTGCCGCAATTTACACTGGCGGCCGACACAGGCCGCGGACGCCGGCCTTCGTTCGGCCACGCCGCCGCGCCCGAAGCGGGCGAGCGATTGTTCGAAGTCTTCTGCGCCGCGGTCCGCTCGCTGGGCGTACCCCTTGAAACCGGGGAATTCGGGGCCGATATGAAGGTCAAATTGACCAATGACGGCCCCGTGACCTTCTGGCTGTCCACGCGCTAGCCCGGGCCCGGCCACCGATTTTTTCATCATTTTCTGAGACTTCGGCAACCAAACTGTCAGATGAACTGGCGTATTATTGTCGGATGTATCTGCGCCACGGGCGCGAGTAGAGGTTAACCATGGGTTTTGGCGGAATCAGTATCTGGCAGCTGTTGATCATCCTGGCCATCGTGCTGGCGATCTTCGGTACCAAGCGTTTCAAGAACATCGGCTCGGACCTCGGTGGGGCCATCAAGGGCTTCAAGAACGCCGTTGGCGAAGGTGAACAGAAGGCGGACGAAAAGCCGCAGATCACCGAAACCGAGGACGCGACCTTCGAGTCGACGCCCGGCACCAAGCAGGAAGCAAACGAGCAGAAGTAACCCGGGCGAATAGCCCCGGGGACCGCTATGGACGCGAGCCTGCCTGAATTCCTGCTGCTGTTTGTCATCGGCCTCATCGTGCTCGGCCCCGAGCGCATGGCCGCCGTTGCCAAGAAGATCGGCCAGTTTGTCGGTTACGCAAGGCGCATGAGCAGCAACCTGCAAACCCAGCTCGAGGACGAGCTGGAGCTCAAGCGTATTCGCGAGTCCCTGCCAGCGCGCGTCGACCTGCGTGAGCAACTGGGCATCGACGACATCGAGAAAGACCTGAAGGCCGTCGCCGACGATGTGGAACGGGCCCCGGACAGTCCCGCCAAGTCACCTGTCGCGGAAGCAGCCCCGTCGGATGCCGACACAACCGAACCAGCAGCCGAGCCCGAACTCGACACCTCGCACCACAATGACGTCGTCACCACGGACCCCGACGATGAGGGCATGGACCACAACGACGTTGAGTGGGAAGAGGAAGAGGACGATTACGTCCCCGAAATCGCAGCCAGTGAGACACGCCCGGCCAGCACCGCCAAGTCGTCATGACGGATACCCCTAAGGAAGAGGAGGCGCTCGAAGAGTCGAGTTTGCTCTCACACCTGCTCGAGTTGCGATTGCGCATGCTGCGCGCTTTCGCGGCCGTCATCGTGGTGTTTGTCTGCCTCGTACCGTTTGCGAAGAAGCTATTCGCAATCGTGTCGCAGCCGCTGACTAACGCGCTGCCCGAAGGCAACACGATGATTGCCACGCAGGTGGCGTCTCCGTTTTTGACGCCGTTCAAGCTGGCCTTCTTCATCGCGCTGTTTATCGCGATGCCTGTGGTGCTCTACCAGGTGTGGGCGTTTGTGGCGCCGGGACTCTACAAGAAAGAAAAGCGCTTTGCGCTGCCGATGCTTGCGAGCAGCATTCTGCTGTTCTACCTGGGCATCCTGTTTGCGTACTACGTGGTGTTCCCGCTCATGTTCGCGTTCTTCAACCAGGTCTCGCCGCAGGGCGTTGACGTGATGACGGACATCACGGCCTATCTCGACTTCGTGCTGGCGCTGTTCTTCGCGTTCGGAATCGCCTTCGAGGTACCTATCGCCACCGTGCTGCTCGTTTGGGCGCGCATCACGACGCCCGAGAAACTCGGCCGCGCGCGGCCTTACGTGTTCCTCGGCTGTTTCGTCGTGGGGATGTTCCTGACGCCGCCCGATGTAATCAGCCAGACGCTGTTGGCCGTGCCCGTTTATGTGCTGTTCGAGCTCGGAATTATTATGTCGCGCACGATGGTCGGACGCGAGCGGGCATCTTCAGCCGACGCGAGCGCCAGCTGACGCTATTCGGAAGTTCGGTACCTCGCCTAAAGGTGCCGAGGCCACCCAAGGGCAACACGTACCTTTCAGCGGATCACTACCCGACAAGGCACTGCTGTGGTCAGTGCCTTCAAACCCTCCGTGTTTGACTCACCATTCATTCTGCTGAATCCTTCGCAAAGTTTTTCGCGGGGAAAATAATGTCTGAAACCACTAGCGCGCCTTCAGAACGCCAGATTCTGGGGCACCCACGCGGCCTGTCGACGCTGTTCTTCACCGAAATGTGGGAGCGTTTCAGTTATTACGGCATGCGCGCACTGCTGCTCATCTACATGACCGATGCGGCGCGTGGCGGACTCGGCATGTCCGCTGAGATCTCCGCGGCGGTTTACGGCCTGTATACATTTGGCGTCTATGCGCTGGCGCTGCCCGGCGGCTGGATTGCAGATCGGGTCATCGGGCAGAAAAAAGCAGTGTTTTACGGTGGCATCGTCATTGCCGCCGGCCATTTCACTCTGGCGCTGCCGCTTATTATTGCCGGATCAGAATTCTGGTCCTTTTATCTCGGACTATTCCTGGTCGTGATCGGCACGGGCCTGCTCAAACCCAATGTCAGTGCCATCGTCGGAGACCTCTACGACGAAGGCTCTCCCGAACGCCGCGACGCTGGATTCTCAATTTTCTACATGGGTATCAACATTGGTGCATTTGCGGGGCCGATTCTCTGCGGCTGGTTCGCCGAGAAGATCGACTGGCACCTGGGCTTTAGCCTCGCTGGCATCGGCATGGTGCTCGGTCTGATCCAGTACTCCTACGGACTGCGACACCTTGATGGCGCCGGCGAACTGACCGCTGAAGCAGCTGCACCGGAGAAGGTCTCCCGTGCTAACAAGCAGCTCTGGACCGGGGTCGCGGTTGTTACAGCGATTGCTGCCGCCGTCTACATGCTGTCGGCAAAAAACATCATCAGCATGACGATTGTCGGATTTGCTCAGGCGACCGGCTTGATCGTCGTAGTCGTGGCAGCGCTCTATTTCGCTGCAGTAATTGCGTTCTCTTGCCGCGATCGCATCGAACGGCAGCGGGTCTTCGTCATTTTCCTATTGTTCCTGGGTGCGGCGATGTTCTGGTCCGGGTTCGAACAAGCCGGGTCTTCGATGACCATCTTTGCGCGAGATTTTTCTGACCGCGTGATCTTTGGTTGGGAGACTCCAACCAGCTGGCTGCAGTCCGTGAACCCCATTTTCATTATTCTGATGGCACCTGTGATCGGCGCGCTGTGGGTACGGCTCGGCGCACGGAATCCATCAATCCCCGTCAAGTTCGGCATGGGCCTTGCTCTGCTTGGTGTTGGATTCCTGGTGCTGGCCTGGGGTTCTCTCTACGTTCCCGAGAACGCCAGTAGTGACTCCGGTATCGGTGTGTCCATGAACTGGCTGATCGTGACCTACTTCTTTCACACCGTCGGTGAGTTGGCACTGAGCCCTGTCGGATTGTCCAGTGTCACCAAACTTGCCCCTGCGAGACTCGTCGGCCAGATGATGGGCACGTGGTTCATGGGTGCCGCATTGGGCAATCTCGTAGCCGGGCTCGTCGCGGGTCGGATAGATAGCCTCCCGCCAGAGCAGCTCTTCATGGTCGTGGCTGGCATCGTGGTAGGCGCAGGCGTTCTGTTCCTGTTGTTCTCCCCGATCATCAATCGGATGACCCATGGGGTGAAGTGACGTGTCAACGCGAGTACTGAGCCTTGTGTTCATTTCCGCCGTGCTCGCTGGCTGTGCACTACCGACCGCGACGGACACGCCCCCGACGCCCGAAGCGCCTGCGGAGTCCGCCGCCGACTTCGTCGCCCGCGTTAACGCTGAGCTCTCTGAGCTGGCCGAAGAGTCGGGCTCAGCCGCGTGGGTGCAATCGACCTACATCAACAAAGACTCGGGCCGCCTCGCCGCACGCGCCCAGGAACGAAATGCCGCGTTCCTGTCACGCGCCGTCGCCGAGTCGACGCAATACGATCTTGACGCGATTGACCCGGTCTCGGCACGGGCACTGCGACAGCTCAAGCTCGGCACCGCACAACCCGCGCCCGACAACGATGCGGCGCGGCGCGAGCTCGCCGAGATCACAACGCGCATGTCGGGGCTCTACGGCGCCGGCCGCTACTGCCCGGCCGAAGGCGAATGCCGCACTCTCGGGGATCTCGTAACGGTCATGGCCACGAGCCGCGATTACGAAGAACAACTCGATGCCTGGCTCGGCTGGCGCACTGTGGCACCGCCCATGCGGGACGACTACGCCCGGTTCGTCGAACTGACCAACGCGGGCGCGCGGGAGCTGGGGTACGCCAATCTCGCCGAGATGTGGCAGTCGGACTACGACATGCCCGCGGCCGACTTTGATGCCGAATCGACCCGACTCTGGGGCCAGGTCGAACCGCTGTACGAGGCGTTGCACTGTTACGTGCGGCGTGAGCTCTCCGAGACCTACGGCGAAGACCGCGTGCCGTTGGATGGTCCGATCCCGGCCCACCTGCTCGGCAATATGTGGTCGCAGGGCTGGGCCAACGTTTACGACCTCGTGGCTCCGTATCCCGACATCGAGTCGCCCGACATCACGGCTGCGCTGCAGGCGCAGGACTACACGGCGGTGCAGATGGTCGAGCTCGGCGAGGACTTTTTCGTCTCGCTGGGCATGCCCGCATTACCCGAGTCATTCTGGGCCTTGTCGCAGCTAACCCAGCCGCGCGACCGCGACGTGGTCTGCCACGCGAGCGCCTGGCCGCTCGAAGGGGGCAACGACCCGCGCATCAAGATGTGCATCACGCAGACGGGCGAGATGCTCGCAACGATCTACCACGAGCTCGGCCACATCTACTACTTCCTCGCCTATAAGGACCAGCCAACGCTGTTCCAGGATGGCGCGCACGACGGTTTCCATGAGGGCATCGGTGACACCATCACGCTGTCACTGACGCCCGAGTTTCTGGCTGGGCTCGGACTCGTCGACGAGATAGGCGAAGGCGATGAAGCGCTCATCAACACGCAGATGCAGATGGCGCTCGACAAGATCGCCTTCCTGCCTTTTGGCAAACTCATCGACGAGTGGCGCTGGCGCGTGTTTATGGGTGACATCACACCCGATAACTATAACGCCGCCTGGTGGGATTTACGGACCCGCTACCAGGGCGTGGCGGCACCTGTCGCACGCAGCGAGCGCGACTTCGACCCTGGCGCGAAGTACCACATTCCGGCCAACACGCCTTACACGCGGTATTTCCTCGCGAACATCCTGCAGTTTCAATTCCAGCGCGCGCTTTGCGATGCGGCCGGCTTCGAAGGACCTTTGCACGCGTGTTCCATCTACGGTTCCGAGGCCGCGGGCGACAAGCTCTGGGCCATGCTCGAGCTCGGCTCAAGCCAGCCCTGGCAGGATGCGCTGGAGGCCGTAACGGGCACGCGCGAGATGGACGCCTCTGCGCTCGTCGAGTACTTCGATCCGTTGCTCGGTTGGCTCGAGACACAGAACGAAGGCCAGGCCTGCGGCTGGTAGCTCAGCGGTGAGCAACACGGCGACCGATCGCACTGAGCAATGGCTCGAGCGTGTTGTCGTCGGCCTTGGGCTCTGCCCATTTGCCGCACCCGTGCTCACTGATGGTCGCCTCGAGATTCTTGTCAGCGACGCCAGGGACGCTGACACACTGACCGCTGACCTGGACCACGCGCTGCAGCGGCTCGCATCGACGCCCGCGAACGAACTCGAAACCACACTCGTCGTCGTCGAGCACCTGCTTGGGGAGTTCGATGCGTTCAATGATTATCTGGATATCGCGGAGGCGCTCCTCGAGGTGCGTGGTCTCACGGGCGTGATTCAGCTCGCAACATTCCACCCCGACTACGTGTTTGCTGACGCCGAAGCCGACGACCGCGCGAACGCCACGAACCGGGCGCCGTACCCGACGCTGCATTTGCTTCGCGAAACCAGCGTGGAACGGGCGATCGCCGAGCACGGCAACAGCGAAGCCATACCCGTGCGCAATGCGCGGCTGCTGCGCAGCATGACGCCTGAGCGCTGGCGCGCGGTGTTCGGAGACTAGGCTTACCAGTGGGTGGCGCGTTTGGCGAGCGCCTTGCCCACCTCAAGCAACAGCCACAGGAACATCAGCGGCAGTGCAATCGTCTGCAGCATGAAGATCACAATGAGATCGACAACGTGTCCTGTCGTCATGGAGGCGCGTTCCTGGAGATTGGCGAGGCGCTCCTTCACATTGAGCGATGACAGCGAGTCGCCCACCATATCGGTGAAGCGCTGCAGCATGCCGCGATCTGGGTCCGCGGCTTCGGGCGTATCGGCTGTCATGTCCTCGATGTCCGCCGTCGTATCGCGTAAGGCAGCCGTTGCGGCCTGCTGATCCGCAGCCAGGAAGCGGTCGAAGACCACGCTCGATCCGATCACGAGAAACGGTACCGCAAAGCGCAGCAAGAATGTGATGAGCAGGAAGCGCAGCACGAACCCGCGCAAACGCTCGCGATCTGCCAGCGAAGGCACCCAGATCACAAGCAGCGCGGCGAATGCGGAGAGCCCCAGCAAAATGCTGAACCCCGCATTGCCCGTGATACGCAGCAAGACGTTCTGCAGGCCAATCGCACTCGTTGCGATGAGCATCACTGAAGAGAAGCGTTCGATGAGATCGTTGACGGGGTCGAGCACCTCGCCCACCGTCAGGTTCACGCCCACTCCGCCGGGCTCCAGCGCCACCTCCGTCCCCTGTGCCACGGAGATCACGGCGTTGAGGCCACGCGCAACGGCCCAGGTCAGAAACGCCCGCTCGAGCGCCGTGGCCGCGTAGTCCTGGCCCAGCGAATCCGCCACACCTGACACCGCGAGCGCCGTGACGGCGAGCGCGAACAGGGTCCAGCCGATCTTGATGGGCTTGGCGTTGGCTTCCATGCGCCGAGCGTACCAGAAGGCGCTACGCCGACACCGTGCGCCCGTTGGCACCCAAGTTGCTACACTCCCCCGGGATTCGCAGGTGGGGAAAGAAACTGATGGGGACCTTCGAGAAACTCGGCGCGTTTTACCTCGGCAAACGCATCGACGGTGACAACGGCAAGCTGACCGACGAGCTCGTGCTCTACGACTCCAAGGACCTCAACACGCACGCGGTCATCATCGGCATGACGGGCAGCGGCAAAACCGGCCTTGGCATCGGCATGATCGAAGAGGCGGCCATGGACAATGTGCCCGTCATCGCGATCGACCCCAAGGGCGACCTCGGCAACCTCATGCTGACCTTCCCGCAATTTCGCGGCGAAGACTTCGAGCCCTGGGTCGACCCGCAGGCGGCCGCCAACCGCGGTGAGACCGTGGCGCAGTTTGCGGCGGGACAGGCCGGCCTCTGGGAGAAGGGCATCGGCCAGTGGGGCCAGAACGCCAAGCGCGTCAAAACGTTCCGCTCCAAGGTCGATACGGCGATCTACACGCCGGGCTCTGATGCAGGCTTACCGGTATCGGTGTTGCGCTCGTTCGATGCCCCCAGTGAGGCGCTTGCGGACGACCGCGACCTCTACCGCGAGCGCGTGCAGGTCACGGCCACGAGCATCCTCGCACTGTTGGGTATTGATGCGGACCCCGTCACGAGCCGTGAGCACATTCTCATTGCCAACCTGCTCGATCACCACTGGCAACAAGGTCAGAGCCTCGATCTCGCCACGCTCATCGCGCTCATCCAAAACCCGCCCATCACAAAAATCGGCGTCATGGAGCTCGACACCTTCTACCCGGCCAAGGACCGCCTGTCGCTGGCCATGCAGCTCAACAATCTGTTGGCCGCGCCCGGTTTCGAGGCCTGGATGTCGGGCGAGCCGCTGTCGACGGCGAGCCTGTTGTTCACGCCCGAAGGCAAGCCCCGTATCTCGGTGATGTCGATTGCCCACCTGTCCGACGCCGAGCGCATGTTCTTTGTTTGCATGCTGCTCAACGACCTCATCGCCTGGATGCGGGCGCAGCCGGGCACATCAAGCCTGCGCGCCATCCTGTATATGGATGAGATTTTCGGCTACATGCCGCCCGTCGCGAACCCGCCCTCAAAACAACTGCTGCTGACTCTGCTGAAGCAGGCGCGCGCATTCGGTGTCGGGCTCGTGCTCTCGACGCAGAACCCCGTCGATCTCGACTACAAGGGTCTCTCCAATACGGGCACCTGGATGATCGGCCGACTGCAGACGGAACGCGATCAGGCCCGCGTCATGGACGGACTTGCCGGCGCCGGCAGTGGCGACGAGTTTGATCGCGGCGCGATGTCCCAGACAATAGCGGGTCTCGGCAAGCGACAGTTCCTGCTGCACAACGTGCACGAGCGTGGTCCCGTGGTCTTTGGCACACGCTGGGTCATGTCCTACCTCGCGGGCCCCATGACGCGCGACCAAATCAAGCGGCTCATGTCGCCGCGCAAGGATGCGATGGATCGGGACGCCGAGAAGCGCGCCGCCGCCACCACGCTTACCCAACGCGACAGTCGTGCCGTGGCGCGCGCGAGCCTCGCGGCGGCCCCGAGCGTGCCCGCGGGTATTACACAGTACTGGATCACGGGCGGGGATGACGAGAGCGTCTACCGTCCTGCCGTGATCGGCGCCGCCGAACTCGTTTTTACCTCCGCACGCTACAAGGTCGATACCGAACGCGCCTGCCTTGCGGCCGTGTTGCCCGAAGACGGCCCTGTCGCCATCGATTGGGACGAAGCACTGACACTCGACGCGACGCTTGATGATCTCGGCGACGAGCCCGAGTTCGAAGCCGCGGGCCACAGCGAAGTCCCCGCCGCGCTCACGAAGGCACGCGCCTATTCGGGCTGGGAAAAGGGCTTCAAGCGCTGGCTGCGCAAGGCGCAGGTGATCACGCTCTACCGCAGCGCTGCGATGAAGGCCGTGTCCGAGCCTGGGGAAACAGAAGGCGACTTCCGCGCGCGTTTGCAGGTGCTCGGCAACGAGAAGCGCGACCTGGCCGTCGCCAAGCTGCGCAAGCGTTACTCGTCAAAGATGAACACACTGGAGGCGCGCTTGCTACGCGCACGCCAGGCGATCGAGCGCGAGAGCCAGCAGTCCCGCAAGAAGAAACTCGATGCTGCTATCTCCTTCGGCACCGCCATCCTGGGTGCAGTGCTGGGTCGCAAGCGCGTGTCGTCAACGTCTGCGCGCTCGATCGGCAGCGCCGTGCGCAGCGCGGGCGGTATCAGCAAGGAGGCCGGTGACGTCGCACGCGCCCGGGAAACCGAGGCACGGGTACAGGCGGAGCTCGCCGAGCTCGAACGCACGTTTGAGGATGACGTGCAGGCCCTCGATGAGGCCTATGACGCACAGTTGGACGAGCTCTCAGAGATCACGGTCAAGCCCAAGTCGACCGATATTCAGATTCACTTCGTCGCACTGGCCTGGCTGCCCTACACGCGTGACAGCAAAGGCCGACTCAGTGCCGCGTTTACGCTGAACGAGAATTAGCGCCGACCGCTACTGCGGCAGCGACAAGGTCACCTGGGTGCCCTGGCCGACGGACGCTTCGATGTCGAAGCCGCCGCCCAGCGCCAGCATGGAATTGCGCACACTGGCCAGACCGAACTAGTCAGCACTTGCCATCTCGGTATCGAGTGATGAGGCATCGAAGCCGGCGCCGTTGTCGGTGATCGTCACCACGAGACGGTCGGGTTTTGTTTCGGTGCCCAGGTCGACGCGCACTTCGCTGGCGTTGGCGTGCTTGGCCGTGTTGACGAGACACTCGCGTACGGCGCGTGACACGACCACGGCGACCTCATGCGACAGCTTGGGAAGACCCTCACTGGTGCGCGAGGTTTCGACGCCCGTGTCTCCAAAAACCGTCGCGAGATGCTGGTCCACAGCGGCACCGATATCGTCACCGCGGTAGAGCGTCCCGGGTCATATCCCGAACCTGAACGATCGCCGTATCAAAAGCGCTCTCGATGCGCGACAGACGTAATGCGAGTGCGTCCGGACTCATAGGTGGGGACAAAACGTCCTCGAGACGCATGCGACCCAGCGACAACGTCTGACCAATGCCGTCATGCAGACGCGTCGCGATGCTGTCGCGATAGCGCTCTTCACTCTCGAGCAGGCGCACCGAGAGATTCTGAAGGCGCCGCTTGTCGTTCACACGTTGTTGCTGAGCGAGCTCTCGAGCCTCAGCGTAGGCGCCGAGTAATAGCGTCATGGCCGTGACGATCATCAGAAATAGTTGCAATTCGATGACCGATAGCTCGACATCACTGAGGTCGTGAAAGGGACCCAGCCCTGAAAGTGCGGCCCCGATCATCACCAGCGTGAGGCCCAAATTGGAGAGGGCGGCGCCGCGGCATCCGAATCGCGCCGCAGCCCAGATCATGACGGGTGTCGCCGCGTAGAACGGTGTGTGCTGATGCGGATCGAACGGCGGCAACACGTACGCCGCGATCAGCACGAGCGTCGAGACCGCAATAATGAGCAGTAGCTCGGCGCGTGAATCGGAAATGGTGACGGTGCGCGGTTGCAGCCAGAACAACAGGGCGGGCGCCATGACGGCGACGCCGCAGGCTTCGAGCAACGCCCAGCGCCAGTAAGCGGCAAACGACGGGTCGAAGAACACCATTTTGGTGAGTTGCGGTGGGACCGCCATCAGCAACGGCACCGCCACACAAGCGATAGCGGCGAACCAGGTCAGCGCGCGGACGGTTGTCGGCAAGCCTTTTTGGCCCAGAATGCGGTGCATCGCCCAGGCACTCACGAAACCCGATAGCGTCTTCGACGCGCTGAACATGACGCCAACAACGATCGGCGACCCGTAGACCAAGAGCTCGCCCAGTAATTGGGAGGAAAAGATACCGGCCGCGATCAGGATTTGCCCATGGCGACCCATCAACATGAAGCCGGCGACCGAGACGCCGCTCGCGAGGTACACAGCGGGAACGTCAGTCGTCAGGTAGTAGAGAAACAGCGTTGGCCAGGACAACAGGGTGTGTAGTGCGATAAGACCCAGCGCGAGCGCGCCCTCGCGCCGCGAAGCGATTGGCGCGCCCAGGATTCGTTCTGCTGCCGTACCGCTTGCGTCCTGCAAAGCACCTCCCCTCGCGTTCTCTTAACGTCTTTTGTGTCGACGCTGCCTCAACGACTGTCAAAGCCCGACGCGGTCAGGGATTGAGTTCGATTCGCTTTTTCAGGTAGTAGTCTGTGTGACCCGGCGGGCTGTCCTCAAGCTGGGCGAAAACTTCGTAACCCTGCTTGATGTAGAAATCGAGCGCCTGGAACGAGGCCGTGTCAACACGAAACCGGAACACGCCGCGCGCGAGCGCGGCACGTTCGAGGCGCGCCAGTACTTCTGTACCAACACCATCGCCGCGCAGCGACTCATCGACCCAAAGACGCTCTACGTAGAGCCAACCCCAGGTCACCGTACCGTGCGCACCCGCCACGATGCGACCTGTCTCGTCCCGCGCAAACGCACCCAGTCGAATCTGTGGCGAGGTGCCCATGAAACGTTCGTTGTAGCTTGCGAGACCGCGTTGCACCGCCGCGATATCATCGTCGGCCGGATCCTCCGCCGCATCGTAGCTCAGCGAGGTGCGCGAGCGGTTCCCGCGGAGCCAGTCAGACAATCGTCGGCGCAGTGTCACGTGGGCACTCACGGGCGAAGGCTTCTCGCACAGGCCCCCGCGTACAGCAGATTGACGCCCGCAGCATCGAGCAGACAGCGGTTGTCGTACGTGCGGCCATCGCCGCCACAGACAGGCTGGTAGTTATTGCGGCAATTGGTATTGCTGCAGTCCCCGGGGGCAACGATGCGAACACCGGCCCGCTCGGCTTCGCAGGCATTGCCATAGGTTCGATCATCGGCACCGCAGACGGGCACATAAACCGACGGACAGCGACGCACACCGCAGGCGCCCGTCGATGCAACTTCCACACCGGCCTTGTCAGCTTCGCAGGCATTGCCGAATGTGTCGCCGTCGACGCTGCAGACGGGTGCGTAGACATCGGGGCAGGCGTTGACGTTGCAGGCGCCGTCATAGGCCACGGCCACACGGGCACGATTGGCTGTGCAGCGATTGAGAAAGGTCCTGCCGTTGCGGCCGCACACAGGCAGCACTTCTTCGGGACACTCACCCGCCGCGCAGGCACCCGCGGATGCAACCGTGGTCTCGGCGAGCGCCGCGAAGCAGGCGTTCGCGTAGGTGTTGCCGTCGTCGCCGCACACGGGCGCAAAGCGTGAGGGACAGTTGCCGCCTTCGTCTGGCAGCACCTGGTCTTCGACGTCTTCGCACTCGCCGTCTCGATCCACGAGGACGTTGGCCACACGGCTCTGGCACTCATTGGCGTAAGTCTTGCCGTCAACGCCGCACACGGGCTGCCAGGCCTCGGGGCAGAGCACGTTGGGCTGGTTAGACTGGGCCGCCGCGGAACCGGCCACCCACAATGCACACAGTGCTGCAAAGACCCTCATGACGCGCTCCGTCGCGACAGGCTCAATAGCTCGTCATCGGCAAAATGGTAGCCACGCGTGGCGAGCCAGTCTCGTAACGCATAGCCCGTCCCACTGGCCCAGGGTCGCACCTCCGCCAGAGGCACCTCGCGATAACCCTCAAGCTCACTGGCGTCGAGAACAATGTCACCGTCGCCAACGGTCACGTGGTAGCAGATGAGCAATTGATTCATGCGGTAGAACGGATAGAGACCCAAGAAAGCGCCCAGCTCGGCCTTGAGCCCGACTTCTTCTTCGACCTCACGCAAAACGGCCTGTTCCGGCGTTTCGCCGGCCTCAAGAAAACCCGTAATGAGCCCGTACCAACCTTCTGGCCAACCCAGGCTCCGCACCTGGATCACGGTATCGTTGCGTTCGGCGACGGCGGCGACGACGGGCACCGGATTGCCCCAATGCACGAAACCGCACGACTTGCTGCAGGCCAGACGCTCCCGCCCGCCGTGGTGGGCGAATACGAGCGGTGCGGAACACAAGGGGCAATAGCGAAACTGAGACATGATGACAGGGGGTCTTGAAACGCGGCGCTAGATTATCACGGCACCGCACGCGTACCGGCCAGCACGGTGGCCGGAGGCTCGCCGGCACTCGCGCCTTCAAGCAAAGCCGTGGCGGGCACCAGCGTCACCCCGTGCTGCTCGAGCAACGCGAGCTCCGACTCCAGTACGGCCAGAGTTTCGGGCTGCGGATGGCCGATGGCGAGCGCGGCGCCACGTTCATGCGCAAGGCGTACCAGGCGTTTGAACTGCGCGCGGATCTCGGCTTCGTCGTGACTGTCGTCCAGAAAGACATCTCTGCGCGCTGTGGGTACGTGGGCCTCCTGCGCCATTTGGTGCGCGACACTTTCAGCGGTCGTGAAACTGTCGATAAAGTAGAGGTCGCGGTGGCAGGCCAGCGTTTGCATGAGCCAGCGCATGGGTTTGTGCTGCCGGGTGAGCAGGCTGCCCATGTGGTTGTTGATGCCGCGCGCCTCGGGCACGGCCGCGAGCGCATGCGCCACAACACGCTCCAGTTCGTCCCGTGTTACGTCCGCGCGCAACGCCACAGGCGCATAGTCGGCGAGCCCATCCGGCCCGAGCGCCTGCATGGGCAGGTGCACGAGTACATCGCGCGCCTGGCGTGCTGCCGCCTCGGCCACGTGACGCGTGTTCGGTGCGTTGGGCAGCACCGCCACGGCGACTTCGGCGGGCAGCTCAAGGATGCGCGCGTCGAGTGCCGCTCGGTAACCAAGGTCATCAATAATGATCGCGATTCTGGGGGTCGCACCCAGATCTGACGCCTGCGCTGTGAGCGTCACCGCGAGAGCCGCCGCGCCTGCCAGTGTGGCAAGCGCCCCCATGCAACGTCGGGCCGTCACAAGGCCGTATGTTGGACGAGTCGTCGGTGACCCAGTGTCGCCAGCGCGCGCGCCAGCTGGCGATCACCATCGGCGTCACTGTTGCGCACAATGATATCGGGCGTAATGCCCCGGTCCTGGATGTAGTGCCCGTCGGGCGTGTAATAGCGCGACGTCGTGAGTTTGATGGCCTGGCCATCGCGCAGCGGCATCACCGTCTGCACGAGACCCTTGCCGAAGGTCGACGTTCCAAGCAGGCGGGCGCGTTCGTGGTCCTGCAGGGCGCCCGCGACGATCTCGGCCGCCGAGGCCGATGCGCCGTTCACGAGCACGAGGATTTCCGTTTCGGAGGCGAGGCTGCCGCGCTGCGCGCGCAACTCGAATGCGGCGTCTTCGGTACGGCCCCGGGCACTCACAATGACACCGCCATCGAGAAACAGGTCGGCGACGTCCGCGGCCGCATCAAGCAAACCGCCGGGGTTATTTCGCAGGTCGAGGACAAGCCCGGCCAGCGGCGTCAGGTTATCGCGCTCGAGGTTGCGCAGCAGTCGTGACAGCTCCTGCGCTGTGGCTTCGTGAAACTGGCTCACCCGGGCGTAGCCGATACCGGGGGCCAGCAGCGACCCTTCAACGCTTGCGATCTGCAACGACTCGCGTTCGACGCGAAACTCGAGCGGCGCCGTCACGTCCGGGCGCATAACCGTCAGGTGCACGGCCGAACCGGCCGGGCCGCGCATGCGTTGCACGGTCTCAAATAGTTCGCTGCCGCTCACAGGGCGTTCGTTAATCGCGATGATGACGTCGCCAGGCTGGATGCCGGCGCGGGCCGCGGGCGAATCGGAGAAGGGTGCGATGACGACAACCTCGCGGCCCTCCAGCGTTACCTCGAGACCGACACCCGAGTAGCGGCCCGTGGCACCCACGCGGATGTCTTCAAATTCGTCGGCATCAAGAAATTGTGAGTGCGCATCGAGATCGGCGACCATGCCGCGCACAGCAGCCTCCATGAGGCGTTCGTCGTCGATGGGATCGACGTACTCACGCTTCACGCGTTCGAGCACCTCGTGCAGCAGCCGCGCGTCACGAGCCGTGTCGACAGGCGACTCGGGCGCCATGACACGTCCGGCCGTGGTCAGCGTCAACCCAAGGGCAACGCCAACGAGTACGGCGATCAATGCGCGACTTCCCAAAGACATGCAGGTCTCCGATTCGGCCCTCGAACATAGCACAGCGCCCACAGGCGCCGTAGTGCTCGAGTTCACGGCTTAACGGCGGCCGGCGCCCGGACGGTTTCGGAACCAGGGTCTCGGGTTGACGGCCCGGGTGCCCTGACGCAATTCAAAGTAAAGCCCGGGCTGCGACTGACCCCCCGTATTGCCCACGGTGGCGATCACTTCACCGGGCGCGATCCACTCGCCCACGGACTTGTTCAGCGTCTCGTTGTAGCCGTACAGGGACAGGAGGTCATTGCCGTGGTCCACGATGATGAGCAGACCGAGTCCGGGTAACCAGTCCGCGTAGGCCACGCGACCGTGATAGATCGAGCGCACCTCGGTACCGGCTTCCGTGGCCAGCACAATACCCTTGCTGCGCAGCGATGCGCCCGCGCGCGCCTGGCCGAAGTTTCGAACAAGCCGCCCGGCCACGGGCCAGGTCAGCTCGCCGCGCAGGCTCGTGATGGGCTGCTCGGCATTGATCGGGTAGTCGGCAAGGATGTTGGCCAATTCGTCGATGATGCGTTTGAGCTCGGCTTCCTCGGCCGACAAGACTTCGATTTGTCGGCTTTCGTCTGCGAGGCGCCGATCGATATCGGCCACTAGCTGCTGGCGGGCTTCGCGCTGTCTGCCGAGCTCGGCGATGAGCGACTCGGCCTCAGCGGCCAGCGTCTCGAGCGCACGCTGCTCCCGGTCAGCCTCGGCCACAAGCCGAGCCAGCGTGGCCAGACCCTCGTTGAGGGCCGTGATATTTGTCAGTCGCGCGGCATTGAGATAGCGGTAATAGGTCAGCATGCGCCCGACGGCCTCGGGGTCGCCCTGGTTCAGGACCAGCTTGATGCGCTCCTGGCGTCCGCTCTTGTAGGCCGCGCTCAGTTGCTGGCCCAGCGCGTCGCGTTCGCTGGCCAGCGCGGCCTCCTGCAAAGCCACCCGCTCTTGCGCAAGCGCGAGCCGCTGCCCGGCTTCTGCCTGTTCCCGGCGCAGCTCGCGACGACGGGTCTGAACCCGGGCCAGCTCCTGTTCCGTGTTGGCCAGTTGCGCCGTCAGGGTATCTCGTTCCCGGGTGCGTTCGGCAGCCTGCGCCGTCAGACGCTCGATACGCTGGCGCACCTCTTTGAGCTCAGCCTCGGTGGCAACACGGGACTGCGCCAAAGCGCCACCACAGGCCATCAGGAGCAGGGCGAGGCCCAGCGCAGCCAGGTGGACAGGCAGGGCATTGGCGCGACGATTCGACATAAACGATGGATGTGGCACGGGCCCTGAAAAACGACGCCCGAGGCACACGTGTGGGAGTGGCATGTTGGTATACTAACCGGCTTTGGATGTGCGCCGAATACGATGGAACAAGTCGTCGAATTCACTAACAATCACCTCTGGCTGACGGCCGCACTGGTCGGCAGCCTGTTTCTTGTGATCTTCACAGAGTTCCGGCTTCAGGCTGGCGCCGGGATCAACTTGACGACGGCGGATGCCGTCCAGCTCATCAACAATGACGGGCAGGTCATCGACATCCGCCCCGCCGAAGCCTTTGCAGCCGGTCACATCGCCGGCGCACGCAACCTGACGGCCGACCAGGTCGGCAGTAACGAGGACCGGCTTGAGGCGCTCAAAGGCAGCAAGCTCATTGTCGCCTGCCAGAACGGCCTGCAGTGCGGCCGGGTCGTTGCCGACCTGCGCCGCAAGGGCTACGGCGATGTCTTCGCGCTCAAAGGCGGCATCGCGCAGTGGCAGCAGGACGGCCTGCCGCTCGTGTCGGGCAAGAAAAAGCAAGGCGGCAAGAAAGACAAGAAACGCAAGGGCGGCAAGAACAAAGCCGACAAGAATCAGGCCGGTACGAACTGATGGCAGACATTACCGTTTACAGTAAGACGTGGTGCCCTTACTGCAATGCGGCGCGTGGTCTGCTGCAGCACAAGGGCGTTGAGTTCACGCTCATCGACATTGGCCAAGTACCGGAGCGCCGCGACGAGATGATCGCGCGCGCCGACGGGCGCAGCACCGTGCCCCAGATTTTCATCGGCGACACGCACATCGGCGGTTACGACGACCTCGAGGCGCTGGAGCGCGCGGGCAAGCTCGACAGCTTGCTCGCAGACGCGACCACAGATGCCGATCACAACTCCAACTCCAACTCGACTGAGAATCCACACCATGACTGACGAAACCGCCACCGCCGCTGCTGCCGGGGAAACCGCGCAGCCGCAGCGCACTGTTGCCCTGCGCAAGATCTACGTGAAGGACATGTCCTTTGAGTCGCCGATGGCGCCGCAGATTTTCACGGCATCCGAGCTCAAGCCGACCAGCAACCTCAATCTGCGCTCCACGCACCGAAAACTCGAAGATCAGCCGATCTACGAGATGGTGCTGACGTTGACGCTGGACTCGAAGGTTGGCGACGACACGGTCTTCCTCGTCGAATTGCACCAGGCGGGCTTGTTTCAGATCGAAGGCTTCAACGACGCCGAAGCGGCCCAGATTTTGGGCACGTTCTGCCCCACCACGCTGTTCCCGTACGCCCGCGAAGTGATCTCCTCGGCCGTTCTGCGTGGCGGCTTCCCCGAGTTCCTGCTGCAGCCCATCGACTTCGACGGCCTCTGGGCCCGAAGCCAGGCCGAGCAAGCCGCGGCCGCACAGCAAGCCGCGGGTGAGACGCATTAGCGAGCGCGCACGCACGCCCGTCGCTGTATTGGGGGCTGGTTCCTACGGAACGTCGTTGGCCATCCAGTACGCCCGCACGGGCACGCCGGTACTGCTCTGGGGCCGCAATGCAGCGGCCATCGAAGCCATGGCCAGCACGCGTCAAAATGCGCGCTATCTGCCAGGCGCGGCATTCCCTGACGGCATTGAGCCCGTCGCGGATCTCGCCGAGGCGCTGGGTCGCTGCGACGAGGCGCTCGTTGTCGTGCCCAGCCACGCCTTGCGACAAACGCTGGAGGCCATGAAGGCCACGGGTCGCTGTCCCGAGCGAGTGAGTTGGGCCACTAAAGGCCTCGAGCTCGAAACGGGCAAACTGCCCCATGAAGTGGTCGGCGAGGTGCTCGGCGACGGCGGCCAGCACGCCGTGCTCTCCGGTCCCACGTTTGCGGCGGAGCTCGGGCGCGGCCTGCCCACGGCACTGACGGTGGCCTCCGACAACGAGGCGTACGCGACCTCGATCGCCGAGCGCATTACCGATGGCGCGTTTCGTGCCTACACGAGCGGCGACATCGTCGGCGTTGAAGTTGGTGGCGCCACCAAGAACGTCATGGCCATTGGCGCGGGCATTTCTGACGGACTGGGCTTCGGCAGCAACGCGCGGGTCGCGCTCGTCACGCGCGGCCTGTCGGAAATGATGCGCTTCGGTCTTGCGCGCGGCGCGGTGGCCGAGACGTTCATGGGTCTGGCCGGCATGGGCGATCTTGTGCTGACCTGCACCGACAACCAGTCGCGTAACCGACGCATGGGTTTGGCGCTCGCCAGCGGCAAAACGGTGGCTGAGGCCGAGGCGGAAATTCAGCAGGTTGTTGAAGGCGTCCTGGCCGCCCGTGCCGTGCACAAAGTGGCGCAGGACATGGACGTAGACATGCCCATCACGGAGCAGATCTTCCGGGTGCTCTATGAAGGCGTCACGCCGGATGACGCCGTGCGCGCCCTGTTCCAACGCGCCACGGGCGCCGAGTTCAGTCCGAGCTGAGGCGCGCGCCGTTGAAGTCGTTCTGGCGCCAGGCCTCGTAGAGCACCACCGACACCGAATTGCCCAGATTCAGGCTGCGGCTGCCCGCAACCATGGGCAAGGTCAGGCGCTGCGACTCAGGCACATGGTCGCGCACCTCGGGCGGCAGTCCCCGCGTCTCGGGGCCGAACAGCAGCGCATCACCCGGTCGAAACCGGGCGTCGGTGTAGCGCGTCTGCGACTTGCTGGACAAGGTGTAGAGTGCGCCTGGGCGGATTTCTGCGAGACAGCGCTCGAGGTCTGCCCAGCGCTGCACAACCGCCAGCTCGGCGTAGTCCATGCCGGCGCGCCGCACGCTCTTTTCGTCGAGCGAAAACCCCAGGGGTTCGACAAGATGCAGCCGCGTACCCGTGTTGCCACAGAGCCGAATCACGTTTCCCGTGTTCGGCGGAATCTCGGGCTGATATAGAATGATATGGAACATGCTGCCCGCTCGCGGCGCACCACCAGACTGGATAACTTCATGACTTCAGCGGCTGTAGCCCGCTCACCTGCGCGGCCGGACCCAACGCTTGCCACAGAGTTCTGCGGCCTCGAACTCGATTCCCCGATCATCCTGTTGTCGGGCTGTGTCGGATTCGGCGAGGAGTATACGCGCGTCGTTGGCTTTGAGAACACGGACGTCGGCGGCATCGTGCTTAAGGGCACAACCTTCGAACCCCGCCTCGGTAACGCGCCGCACCGCGTCTACGAAACGCCCATGGGCATGCTCAACGCCATCGGCCTGCAAAACCCGGGCGTGGAAGTCGTCGTCGATGAGATCCTGCCCACACTCGATTTCACAGAAACACGCTTTATCGCCAACGTCTGTGGCTCTACGGTAGAGGACTACGCGGCCACCACGGCGCGCTTCGACGACTCAGCCATCGATGCGATCGAGATCAACATCTCGTGCCCGAACATCAAGGAAGGCGGCGTCGCGTTCGGCAACGACCCCGACATGTCCGCGCGCGTGGTTGCGGCTTGCCGCGAAAAGACCAGCAAGCCCATCATCACGAAGCTGTCGCCCAACCAAACCGACATTCGCGAGAGCGCGCGGCGCTGCATTGACGCGGGCAGCGATGCGCTTGCGGTGATCAACACGGTCATGGGCATGGCCATCGACGTCGAAAAACGTGCGCCTGTCATTGGTAACGTTCAGGGCGGTCTGTCGGGCCCGGCCATCAAGCCCATTGCGCTGCTCAAGGTGCACCAGGTGTACGAGGTCGCAAAAGCGCATAACGTACCGATCATCGGCCAGGGCGGCATTCACACCGTCGAGGACGCGCTTGAGTTTCTGATCGCGGGTGCGACGACCATCGGTATCGGCACGGCGTTGTTTTATGACCCCTTGCTGTGTCGCAAGATCAACGCAGGTATCGCCGATTACCTGGCACGTCACAACATGACGCACATCTCGGAGCTGGTCGGCAGCCTGCAGCGCTGACTCCGCGTTAGACGTCGAGTTTGTGCTGCGCGATTTTTCGCGTCAGCGTGTTTCGGCCCCAGCCCAGCAACTTCGCCGCTTCGCCGCGCTGGCCCGAGGCCGTGCGAAGCGCTGCGCGAATCAGCGTGCGCTCGAAGGCCGGAATCGCGTCGTCGAGCAAGGGGCGCTCGCGCAACACGTCGAGCTCTCGCTCGGCCCAATGCTGCAGGTTTATGGTCCAGGACTGCGTCGCGGCCTCGCCGCCACGCGAGGCACCGAACTCTTCGGGCAAGTCGTCAACGCCAATGACGCGTCCCGGTGCGGTCACTGTCAGGCGCCGGCAGGTGTTCACGAGCTGACGCACGTTGCCAGGCCAATCGAAGGCGTACAGCACCGTCTGCGCCGCCGTGTCGAGCGTCTTCGCATCAACATCCAGTTCATCAGCCGCCGCTTTGAGGTAGTGTTCCAGCAACAGCGAGATATCGTCGCGACGCTGGCGCAGCGGCGGTGTTTCGATGCGAATCACGTTGAGGCGGTGGAACAGGTCCTCGCGGAACCGGCCCTCGGTGACCGCTGTGGCGAGGTCCTGGTGCGTGGCTGCGATCACGCGAACATCCACCTTGATGGGCATTTGCCCACCGACGCGGTAGAACTCGCCCTCAGCCAACACGCGCAGCAAACGGGTTTGAAGCGCGGGCGACATGTCCCCAATTTCATCGAGGAAAAGCGTGCCGCCATCCGCTTGTTCGAAACGACCGATACGGCGGGATTCGGCGCCCGTGAAGGCACCCTTTTCGTGGCCGAACAGTTCTGACTCGAGCAATTCGGATGCAATGGCCGAGGTATTCAGCGCGATGAAGGGTTGTGTTCGGCGCGGGCTGTTGCGGTGCAATGCGCGGGCAACGAGCTCCTTGCCCGTGCCTGATTCGCCGGTGATCAGGACGGTCATACTCGACCGGGCGAGCCGGCCAATTGAGCGGAACACATCCTGCATCGCGGGCGCCTGACCGATGAGCTCGGGCGCGGGTGCATCGGACGCTGGTTCGCCGTTGGCGTCACTGTCGTTGGCGGCGACGGCGCGGCGAACCAGAGCGACGGCATCGTCGACATCAAACGGTTTGGGCAGGTACTCGAAGGCACCACCGTGGTAGGCGGCGACGGCGCTGTCGAGGTCCGAGTGTGCTGTGATGACGATCACGGGCAGACCCGGGTGGTGTTTTTGTAACGCGTCCATGAGTGCCAGGCCGTCAATGCCCGGCATGCGCACATCAGTGACCACGACGTCGGGCGCACCCGACTCGATGACGGCGAGGAGTGACTCAGCCGTCTCGAAGGTTTTCACATCCAGACCGGCCTGCGTCAGGGCCTGCTCGAGGACCCAGCGAACAGACTGGTCGTCGTCGACGACCCAGACGGTGGGCGATGCAGTCACGACGATGACTCCATGGGCAGGCGAATCTGGAACACGGTGTGCCCGGGTTCGCTCGTGAATTCAATGAGACCGCCGTGTCGCTGGATGAGCTCCTGCGACAGCGGGAGACCGAGCCCCGTACCGTCGGGGCGACCCGTGACCAGCGGGTAAAAAATGGAGTCGCGAATCTCGGGGTCGATTCCGGGACCGTTGTCGGCAATTTCGATGCTGGCGATCACGCGGTGGGGCACGGCACCGATCGTGTCGTTGGTCAGCGCACGCGTGCGCAATGACAGCTCGACATCGGCACCGTCACTGGCGGCAATGGCGTTGCGGACAATATTGAGCACAGCCTGGATCATTTGGTCGCGGTCGAGCATGAGCGTGGGCAGGCTGGGGTCATAGTCGCGCTGCCAACGCACGTTCACCACGCGGTCGGCGTCGACAAGGCGAATGACGTGCTCGAGCACATCGTGCAGGTTGACGTCGCTCTTGTTGATACTGCCACCCGGTCCGAGCAAGGAATCGACAAGGGCGGCCAGGCGATCGACTTCGTTGATGATGACGGCCGTGTAGCCTGTAAGTTCCGGGTCGTCCAGATGACGGCCTAGCAACTGCGCGGCACCGCGCAAACCACCCAACGGATTTTTGATCTCGTGTGCGAGCTGACGAATGATCATTCGGCCCGTGTCATGCTGTGATCGCAGCTGGTTGTCGCGCGAGACGCGCACACGTTTCGTGACGTCGGAGAACTCGACGATAAGCCAGCCCTCGGCATTTCCCGTGTAGGGCGCGACGCGGCAGTCGATATACACGGGGTCGCGGGCGTCTTCACCGCGACGCAAGACCAGTTCACTCAGGTAACCACGCGACGCATGGCGCGCACTGTCGAGCAGCTCGCGCAAGGCATCCGCATCGTGGACGTAGCGGGTAAGCGGTTGGCCGCATAAATGGTCACGGCTGACTTGCAGCAGGTTTTCGGCTGCGGGATTGAGCTCGCGAACCTTGAAGTCCCGGTCGAGCAGGACGACGCTCGTGACCAGGTGTTCCAAAATGTGTGCGTACCCGGGTTGGTCGCTGCCGCTCAGCGGCGGCCGCGGATCGTCGCCTGCTGGACGTAGAACGTCACGGGTGCTGTCGAGAAGACTGTCGTGCCCTGGCTGTCGACCACGTTCGCCGTGAGTGTGTGCGTGCCCCGGAACACCGGAGTTAGTGTCGTCTGCAGCCCCAGCACCGGTTCGCCGATCGGCTGGCCGTCCAGCAACCACTGGATCCGGTGTGAACCCGCCAGCGCTGGCTCCAGCGTCATCGAAACGGACAGGTTGGTCGCTATGTTCCATAGGACCTGCTGCGGCTCGGGGGTTGTGATGGTTGCGCGACGGTAGCTGCCCACGGCTTCGAGTACGTCGTCATCGCGATTAATGGCGCGCCGTGTCGATTCGCCACGGGCGATACGCTGCGCGGGGTTCGAGAAGCCCTCAGGCACGTCGAGTTCGACGGTTTCGGCGCCGTCGTTGGGCGGCGGCTGGTCCGAATAATGGACCACACCATTTTCATCGACCCAGCGGTAGACCTGCTGTGCTGCCGCGGTGGCGCACAACAAGAGGCTGCAGACGATGAAAACGCTTGCGTATCGCATGGTTCGAGCATAGCGCTTGGGCCCCGGGGGCACCAGTGCCCCGCCGCAATGGGCGGGGCACCGGACATAATCATCAGAGGCTGTAGTACATGTCGAACTCGACGGGATGCGTCGCCTGTCGCAGGCGCTGCACTTCCTCGTTTTTGAGCTCGATGTAGCCATCGATGAGATCGTCGGAGAACACGTCGCCGGCCTTCAGGAACTCGCGATCTTCTTCCAGGGCGTTGATGGCCTGGTCGAGCGAGAAGCACACGGTCTTGAGTTCTGCTTCTTCTTCGGGCGGCAGGTCGTAGAGATCCTTGTCGGCGGCGTCGCCGGGGTGGATCTTGTTCTTGATGCCGTCGAGGCCTGCCATGAGCATGGCCGAGAACGCGAAGTACGGGTTGGCCATCGAGTCGGGGAAACGGACCTCGATACGGCGACCTTTCGGGTTCGCGATGAACGGGATACGAATCGACGCCGAGCGGTTGCGTGCCGAGTAGGCCAGGATGGTCGGTGCCTCGAAGCCCGGAATCAGACGCTTGTAGCTGTTCGTCGACGGGTTCGCGAACGCGTTAATCGCACGCGCGTGCTTGATGATGCCGCCGATGTAGTAGAGCGCCGTTTCCGACAGACCGCCGTAGCCGTCACCCGTAAACAGGTTCTCGCCGTCCTTGGAGAGCGACTGATGCACGTGCATGCCGTTGCCGTTGTCGCCAACAAGCGGCTTGGGCATGAACGTGGCCGTCTTGCCGTAGCTGTGTGCAACGTTTTGCACGACGTACTTCAGAATCTGGACTTCGTCGGCCTTGCGCACGAGCGTGTTGAACTTGGCGCCGATTTCGCACTGACCCGCCGTGGCCACTTCGTGGTGGTGCACTTCTGTCTCGATGCCCATTTCCTCGAGCGCAAGGCACATGGCCGAACGCAGATCGTGGAGCGAGTCGACGGGCGGGACGGGGAAGTAGCCGCCTTTCTGGCCGGGGCGGTGGGCGTAGTTGCCACCGTCCATTTCGGCGCCCGAGTTCCAGCAGCCTTCGACCGAGTCGATCTTGTAGAACGCGCCACCGATGCTGTCGTCGAAGCGGACATCGTCAAAGACAAAGAACTCGTTCTCGGGACCGAAAAACGCGGTGTCTGCGATACCCGTTGATTTCAGGTAGGCCTCAGCACGCTTGGCGAGTGAGCGCGGGTCACGCGAGTAGCCCTGCATCGTTGCGGGCTCGATGACGTCGCAACGCAGGTTTAGCGTGGTTTCTTCCGAAAAGACGTCCACGACTGATGAACTCGCGTCAGGCATGAGAATCATGTCCGACTCATTAATGCCCTTCCAGCCGGCAATCGACGAACCGTCGAACATCTTGCCGTCTTCGAACAGGTTGTCGTCGACCGTGTGGGCCGGCACCGTGACGTGCTGTTCCTTACCTTTTGTATCAGTGAAGCGGAAATCGACGAATTTGACGTCGTGCTCCTTGATGGTGCTGATTACATCGTCAGCGCTGCTCATGCGGTGATCCTCCCGGATTGAGTGTCGTCGTAGGTGACGGCAGTGGTCTTGGTGTCATTACGGGTAAATCAGCGGTCGTGGCGACCGCCGCATGCCTGGGCAAGCGCAGCCCTGTCCCCCGAAAACCGTGTTGATTGCCGTGTGCGCAAAAATAGTGCAGAAACCGTGCCAGTCTTTCAGGCTCGTAACCGATTGATTTATAAAGGCATGCTTGTGACTGACTGCGCGGCTTTGCACTGGAATAGTGCGCCATAAATTCGGCGCTGTCCAAAACAGTGCGTCCGCCTGGCGGCCGGCGTTCACGGGCGTCAACAGTTGGGGTCGAACCGGCTATACTGCGCGGCTGCCGGGCGGCCAGAGGCCCCCATTGAGGCTGCCAAGAGCCAATCGACATGACAGATTCGACCAAGCCCGCGGCCGTTGCCGCGACGGTGCCACAGACCTTTCAGGACCTGATCCTGACGCTGCAGCATTACTGGGCGGCACGCGGCTGTGTGATCCAGCAGCCCATCGACCTGCCCGTAGGTGCGGGTACGTTTCACCCAGCCACGTTTTTGCGTTCGATCGGGCCTGAGCCCTGGAGCGCCGCCTACGTGCAGCCCTGCCGCCGGCCGACCGACGGGCGCTACGGCGATAACCCGTTTCGGCTGCAGCACTACTACCAGTATCAGGTCGTCATCAAGCCCTCGCCGCTCGACATCCAGGAGCTCTATCTGGACTCGCTGCGGGCTCTGGGCGTCGACCCCGCCGTGCACGACATCCGCTTTGTCGAGGACAACTGGGAGTCGCCAACCCTGGGCGCCTGGGGTCTGGGCTGGGAGGTCTGGCTCAACGGCATGGAAATCACGCAGTTCACGTACTTCCAGCAGGCGGGTGGTCTGGAATGCCGACCGGTAACGGGTGAGATCACGTACGGCCTGGAGCGCATCGCAATGTACCTCCAGGACGTAGAGAGCATTTTCGATATCGTCTGGGCTGACGGACCACTGGGCCGGATCACTTACGGCGACGTGTTTCACCAGAACGAAGTGGAACAGTCGGCGTACAACTTTGAGCACGCAGATACTGCGGCATTGTTTACGGCGTTTGATCAGGCCGAGGCGGATTGTCAGCGCCTCATCGAGGCCGATTTGCCCTTGCCCGCTTACGACCAGGTGCTGATCGCGTCGCATACGTTCAACCTGCTCGATGCACGCCAGGCGATTTCCGTGACAGAGCGCCAGGCTTACATCCTGCGCGTGCGCACGTTGGCGCGCGCGGTTGCAGAAGCCTATTACGCGAGACGTGAGGCTATCGGCTTCCCGATGGTGGCGTCTGTGGCCAAGGCGAGCTGAGGACCGCGGTATGAGTACGCACGCGGATTGTCTGATTGAGATCGGCATGGAAGAGCTGCCGCCGCTCGCGATGCAGCCTTTGTCGGCCGCCTTCGAGACCGGTCTGCGCGAACGGCTGGGTGCGGCGCGGCTGGGCTTCGGTGACGTTGAGTCGTTCGCGGCGCCGCGGCGGCTGGCGGTACTCATTCGAGACCTGGAACGCCAGCAGCCCGATGAAACCGAGCTCATGCGCGGCCCGCCTGTTCGCGTCGCCTTTGACGAGGACGGCAAACCCACGCGCGCTGCCGAAGCCTTTGCTTCGAAGGCGGGTGTGGCCGTGGCAGACCTGGATCGCCAAAGCACGGACAAGGGTGAGTGGCTCGTGTTCGAGGCCCACCGAAACGGCGAAGCCGCGAGCGCGCTGCTGGGCGACATGGTGGCGGAGAGTCTGGATGCCTTGCCGATTCCGCGCCGCATGCGCTGGGGCAGCAGCGATGCAGGGTTCATTCGACCGTTGCACTGGTTGGTGATGCTGCACGGCGATGACGTCGTAGCCGCGACGCTTTATGGCGTCGAGTCGGGGCGATACTCGCGCGGGCATCGCTTCCACCATCCGGACTGGGTGGCAATCGAAACACCGGCAAGTTACGAGGCAGCGATGCGGGATGCCTATGTCATCGCTCGCTTCTCTGAGCGTCGGGATCTCGTGTGGTCTCGGGCTTCGGCTGCCGCCGCCGAAGCCGGCGGTACGCTTGTTGAAGACGCGGCCCTGATCGACGAGGTGGCCGCGTTGTGCGACTGGCCCGTTGCGGTTTTGGGCGAGTTCGATGCGGGTTTTCTGGAACTGCCCGGCGAAGTGCTTGAAAGCACCCTCAAGAAGCATCAGCGCTACTTCCCCGTGGTCGATGCACAGGGCGCAGCTCGCAATGCCTTCGTGACCATGGCCAACATTGAAAGTGTGGCACCTGCCGAAGTGCGGCGCGGTAACGAACGCGTCGTGGCGCCCCGGCTGGCGGATGCCGCGTTCTTCTGGCGGAACGATACGGCGACGCCTCTCGAGTCACGCCTTGCCCGGCTAGACGACGTGGTCTACCAGCGTGCTTTGGGCAGCATTGGCGACAAAGTGCGGCGTGTGGCCGCGCTTTGCGGGCAGCTCTGCGAGACGCTGGGCCTAGACGCCACGGATGCGCTGCGAGCGGCGACGCTGTCGCGGTGCGACCTGGTCACGGACATGGTGGGCGAGTTCCCCGATCTGCAGGGCATCATGGGCGGCCACTACGCACGCCACGATGGTGAGAGCGACGGGGTCGCCACAGCGATTCGCGAGCAGTACTTTCCACGCTTTGCCGGTGATGCCATTCCCTCGGGTGTGGCGGGCCAGGTGGTGTCCGTGGCGGATCGGCTTGACACGCTGGCGGGCATCTTCGCGATCGGCAAGCGCCCGGGCGGGAGCCGCGATCCCTTTGCGCTGCGCCGCTCTGCCGTGGGCCTGGTCCGTATCCTTATAGAGGGTGGGCTCGATATCGATCTCGTGTCGGCACTCGCCGGGGCCGTCGCGCTGCAGCCAGTCGATACGTCCAAGCACCCGGAGCTTGCCGACGATCTTTATGATTTCGTCATGGAACGTCTACGGCATTACTACAGTCGCGAGGCGGGGATCGCTCGCACCGACTTGTTTGACGCGGTGCTCGAGCGAACGCCGCGTTCGGTACTCGATTTTGATCAGCGCTTGCGGGCGGTTGCCGAGTTTGTGGCGTTGCCCGAAGCAGAAGCCCTGGCGGCTGCGAACAAACGCATCGTCAATATCCTTCGCAGCGCTGGCGTCGACGCCGGCAGTACACTTGAGATCGCCGCGCTCACGGAGCCTGCGGCGGTCGCGTTGGCCAACGCGATGGTACAGGCGCAGACCGATACGCGTCCGATGATTGCAGAACGCGATTACACGGCGACCTTGTCGACGCTCGCCTCGCTTCAGCCTGTGGTCGACGCCTTTTTCGATGATGTGATGGTCATGGCCGAGGACACCGCCGTGCGGCGGAACCGACTCGCGCTGCTCAGTGACGTTCGCGGTCTGTTCCTCGAGGTCGCCGACGTGTCTGAGCTACAATCAGGAACCGGCGGCTGAGGCGATATGTCCCGGCTTGTCATTCTCGACCGCGACGGCGTCATCAATGCCGACAGCGACTATTTTGTGCGCAGCATCGCCGAGTGGCAGCCATTGCCTGGCAGCATCGAGGCCATTGCGCACCTCCATGAGGCAGGCTTCGTGGTGACGGTCGCGAGCAATCAGTCGGGTGTCGGTCGTGGCTTGTTCACACGGGAAACCGTGTACGGCATGCACAAGAAACTGCGCCGGCTGGTCCGCGCCGCGGGGGGCGAGATTGCGGCCATCGCCTTCTGCCCGCACCACCCCGACAAAGGCTGCAGCGGTCGCAAGCCGCGTACGGGTCTCTACACGCGCCTGGCCAACGAGACAGGATTGCCGCTCGACGGAGCTATCGTGATCGGTGATTCGTTGCGCGACCTCGAGGCCGGTGACCGCGTTGGCGCTGAATTGTGGCTGGTTCGCACTGGCAAGGGTGCGCGGTCACTCAAACAGGCCGCGGACAAGCCTCCCGCTTGGTGGCCGCGTGTGCGCATTGCCGACGATCTCGCGGCCGTGGTCGCGCAGGTGACTGCATGAGAATCGTGTTCCAGTGGCTCGGCTCCGTCATTTTCACGGTGTGGATGTTCGCGAGCGTCGCCGTCTGGTCGGTGATGCTCGTCATCGCGGCGCCGCTGCCTTACCGAACCCGCTTCTCGATCGCGCAGTCATGGATTCGCATGATCATGGCGAGCCTCAGAATGCTCTGTGGGCTGGACTACCGCGTGATTGGGCGCGAGAACATTCCCGATGAAGCGTCCGTCTATTTGCTCAAACACTCGTCGGCGTTTGAAACGCTGGCCGAGCTCATTATTTTTCCGCGTCAGACCTGGGTTCTGAAACGCGAGCTCAAGTGGATCCCGATCTTTGGCTGGGCCTTGTCGCAGCTTAAGCCCATCGCCATCAATCGCGGCGGCGGGAGCAACGCCGTGAAACAAGTCATTGGTCTCGGACAGGAACGGCTCAACGAAGGTATCAATGTGATGATCTTTCCCGAGGGCACGCGCGTGCGTCACGGGGACACACGGCGCTACGGGGTTAGCGGTGCTGCACTCGCGGCCGCATCCGGGCGACGCATCGTTCCTGTGGCACATAACGCGGGAGCATTTTGGCCCCGGCGCGGCATCATGAAGCACCCGGGGACCGTGACCTTCGTTGTCGGCGAACCCATCGAGGTGGGCGATCGCGACCTCAAAGTGGTGAATGCAGAGATTCAGGCCTGGGTGGAAGCTGAGATCGCCAAGATGGGGGGGCGGAGCGCGGAAGCAGCCGCGCGCGCCGCATCCGTCGGCTAAGTGCCGCGCCACTCGGCGCGTGCTCGCACCCCAACACGAATCAGACCGCGAGGCTAGATATCGAGGTTCGAGACCGCCATGGCGTTCTGCTCAATGAACTCGCGACGCGGCTCCACCTGATCGCCCATGAGCGTCGTGAAGATCTGGTCCGCTGCAATCGCGTCTTCAATCTTCACCTGCATGAGGCGCCGCGTGTCGGGGTTCACCGTGGTGTCCCAGAGCTGATCGGGGTTCATTTCGCCGAGACCCTTGTAGCGCTGAATCGTCTGCCCGCGACGCGCTTCGCTGAGTAGCCAGCCGATCGCAGCACCAAAGGTCGCGATCTCGGACGTGCGCTCGCCGCGTTTCACGGTGGCGCCGGGCTCGATGAGCGTACCCACTTCGCTGCCGTACTCTGTGAGTCGGTGGTAGTCACCCCGCTCGAAGAAGGACTGCTCGATTTGCTGCGCCGTGGTGACACCGTGGCGGGTCTTGTCGATGACGACGAACCAGTGATCGGCGTCGTCATCATCGTTGCCGGCCAGCCGCGCCTCATAGTGCGCATCGCCGCCGCGCAGCGGCCTGACGTCGGGATCACGCTTGGGTAGCGCTGCGTCGAGCTGAGCGACCCACTCCGCCAGCGCGGGATCGCTGTCCGACAGATCACTGGCAAGACGCGGCAGCGTGGTCAGCGTGCGCAGCACCGGCTCGTCATAGCGCTGGGAGAGCCGCTCGATATCAGACTCCACCCGCATATGCAGATTGGCGAGCTGCTCGAGCGCCTCTGCCGCCATAGCTGGCGCGCCATCGTTGACGCGCAGTTCGGCCCCATCTAACGCACTGGTGAGGAGATAGGCGTTGAGTTCGCCATCATCTTTGACGTAGATCTCCTGTTTTCCGCGCTTTACCTTATAAAGTGGGGGCTGAGCGATATAAACGTAGCCGTTTTCAATCAGCTCAGGCATTTGACGATAGAAAAATGTGAGCAAAAGGGTACGAATGTGGGAACCATCGACATCAGCATCGGTCATGATGATGATGCGGTGGTAGCGCAGCTTGGTGATATCAAACTCTTCTCGGCCAATGCCGCAGCCGAGCGCGGTGATAAGTGTTCCCACTTCAGCCGAAGAAAGCATCTTATCGAAGCGCGCTTTCTCCACATTGAGGATTTTTCCCTTAAGCGGGAGTATCGCCTGGGTGCGGCGATCCCGTCCCTGCTTCGCGGAACCGCCCGCCGAGTCACCCTCGACCAGGAAGAGCTCTGACAACGCCGGGTCTTTCTCCTGGCAATCGGCGAGCTTGCCGGGTAGTCCAGCAATATCGAGCGCGCCTTTGCGGCGCGTCATCTCGCGGGCCTTGCGCGCCGCTTCCCGGGCTCGCGCCGCGTCCATGATCTTGGCCACGATACTCTTGGCCGCCGTTGGATCCTCGAGCAGGAACTCCTCGAGCGCGGCGTTCATCGCCGACTCGACAATGCCCTTAACCTCCGAAGAGACCAGCTTGTCCTTCGTCTGCGACGAAAACTTGGGATCGGGCACCTTGACCGACAACACGGCCGTCATGCCCTCTCGGGCGTCATCACCCGTGGGGTTGGCCGCCTTTTTGTTGTTGAACTCGCGGTCGATGTAGGTGTTGAGCGTGCGCGTCAGGGCCGAGCGGAAGCCCGCCATGTGCGTGCCACCATCCCGCTGGGGGATGTTGTTGGTGTAGCAGAACATGTTTTCCTGATAGGCATCATTCCACTGCAGCGCGGCTTCCACGGTCACGTCGTCGCGCATGGTCTCAAAGTAAAAGACGCGCTCATGAATGGGGTTTTTGTTTCGGTTCAAGTGCTCCACGAACGCCCGGATGCCGCCCTCGTACTTGAACACGTCCCGCGTGTCGGTGCGCTCATCAACGAGCTCAATGTGGATACCGGAATTCAGGAACGACAGCTCGCGCAGCCGCTTGGCCAGGATCTCGTAGTGAAACTCCGTGTCCGAGAAGATCGTGTCGCTGGGCCAAAACCGGATGTGGGTGCCCGTGCGGTCCGTGTCCCGCACGCGCTCAAGCGCCGCCTGCGGCTCGCCCATGCTGTATTCCTGCCGCCAGAGCGACCCGTCGCGGCGGATCGTCAACGCCAGCCGGTGCGAGAGCGCGTTGACCACGGAGACGCCCACGCCGTGCAGACCGCCCGAGACCTTGTAGCTGTTGTCATCGAACTTACCGCCCGCGTGCAGGACGGTCATGATGACCTCGGCGGCGGAGCGCTGTTCTTCGGGGTGCAGATCAACGGGGATACCACGTCCGTCGTCGTCGACGCTGACAGAGGTGTCGTCGTGGATCGTGACCACAATTTTCGAGCAATACCCGGCCAGCGCTTCATCGATACTGTTATCGACGACCTCAAAAACCATGTGGTGCAGGCCGGTGCCATCGTCGGTGTCGCCGATGTACATGCCCGGACGCTTACGCACGGCCTCAAGGCCCTTGAGGACCTTGATATTGCTGGAGTCGTATTGGGTCTCGTCGGTCATAGATGGCCTCCCGGGGCAGCGAGATATTGTACCACTACCCCCTATGCTGCTGGCGGCAAACTGGGCTCTCGGGGCCGCTCACGGCGGTCAAACAGTACTAAGCTGGATTTAGCAACCCTGTTTGGCGGGGTATTGGCGCCGAAACGCTGTGTTCCACGTGGAACAGCGCGCTCAGTCCGGCAACTGAAGTGCCCCTTGTTCCACGTGGAACACATCGTGGGATTCGGGCAACCCCGGGATATCTGCGTCAAGACCCGTGATGACGAGCTGTCCCGGCATCTCCTCTAGTTCGCGCATGAGCCGCGCCAACGCGCCGGAATCGAGTTCCGCCGCGGGATCATCAACCAGCATGACCGCCTCGTTATTTTTGAGCCCCGCCAGCAACCGTGCTTGGGCCAGAATCAGCGATGACGCCAGCAGCTTCTGCTGCCCGCGTGAGACTACGCTCTTCGCGAGCCGCCCAGACCACGTCACACGTAGGTCGGCTCGGTGTGGTCCGACCGTCGTTTGCTTGAGTTGCCGATCCCGATCGACACTCGCCGCCAGTGCATCCAGCATCGTTTGCCCGGCTTCCCAGCCCGGGAGATACGCGACGTCAATGCGCTCGAGCCCCAAACGCGAGGCGGTCTCAGCAATTGGCTCTCGCAATAGCTGCGCGTAGCCATTTCGGTAGCTATCGATGAACTCACCAGCAGCCACAAGCGCCTGGTCCCAGGTTTCTAGCTCCGCAGATGAACCCCCGACACGGAGCACCGCATTGCGCTGCTTGAGTGTTTTTCGGTAACGCTGCCACGCCGGCAAATAACGAGGTTCCACGTGGAACACGCCGTAATCGAGGAATCGGCGCCGCCCTTCCGGGCCTTCGGATACGAGCTGGTGGATTTCCGGCTCGATCACCTGCAAGACGAGCTTGCCGCTGATATCAGCCAGATTTCGGGCATCCGCCCCGTCAATACGAATCCGATGAACCCCGCGCCCGAACTCGAGGCCAACCCGACGTTCGCGGCCCGCGAGCAGCAGTGTGGCGACAATGCGGAATGTGGACTGACCGTGGCGGACGAGTCGCTCGCTACGGGGTTGCCGAAATGAACGACCGCGCGTGGCGTAGTAGGCCGCTTCGATCAGGCTCGTCTTGCCGGCCCCATTCGGCCCCGCAATGACGCTCACAGGTGCGCTTAGCGACAGATCGAGATCGGTGATGCAGCGGAAATTGGCGATCTGGAGCCGCTGGAGAATCACGCTCCGCTGCGCCTTGGCCTACAGCCGCATGGGCATGACGACGTATTTTGCGTCCGACTGATCGATATCCGGGACCGTGATGACGCAGCTCGAGTTCGCATCGTTGAGGCTGATGCGAACGCTGTCGTTATCGACGGCGCCAATCGCGTCGAGCAGGTAGGTCACGTTGAAGCCGATCTCGATGTCTTCACCGCTGTATTCGACCTCAACCTGCTCCTCGGCTTCTTCCTGCTCGGGATTGTGCGCCATGATTTTGGCGCCGCTATCGCGGATTTCGAGTCGGATGCCGCGATACTTCTCATTCGACAGGATGGCTGCGCGCTGCAGCGCCCGACGCAGGGTATCGCGGTCCGCGACCATGAAATTACCCGTTTCCGAGGGGATAACGCGCTGATAATCGGGGAATCGTCCGTCAATCAGCTTAGAGGTGAAGCGGATGTCGCCGGAGTGAATCCGAATGTGGTTCTTGCCCATGCTGACCGTCAGACTGCCCTCGTCGCCCAACATGCGCTGCAGCTCGAGCACCCCTTTGCGCGGAACGATGACCTGTTCGCTCGGAAGGTTCTTGCCGCCCAGCTCCGCCTGACACAACGCGAGCCGGTGCCCATCGGTCGCCACTGCCCGAATGACACCGCCATCCGTCTCCATGAGCATGCCGTTCAGGTAATAACGGACATCCTGCTGCGCCATGGCGAAGTAGGTCTTGTCGAGCAGGCGGTGGACGACGTCAACGGGCAGTTCATGGGTCTGCGTCGCCTCGATGTCGTCGATCACCGGAAACTCTGCGGCTGGCAGCGTCGACAGGCTGAAGCGACTGCGGCCACTCTGCACCGTTAGTCGCTCCCCTTTGAGCGCGAGCTTGAGCTCGGCACCTTCTGGCAGCGCTTTGACGATATCGAACAGTTTGCGGCCCGGCACGGTGATGTCGCCGGCCATTCCGATTTGTGCATCGCAGCCAGACTGCAATTCCACCTCGATGTCCGTGGCTGTCATGGCCAAGCGATCATCTTTCGCCTGCATCAAGATGTTGGCGAGAATCGGCATCGTTTGGCGTCGCTCAACGACACCAATAACAGCCTGCAAAGCACCTAGCAGCGCCTGCCGCGACACAGTGAGTTTCATGTAATCGTTCCCGATCTATCTATTAAGAGAAAGAATCTCTTTATGAAAAACTGTAGTTATTATTAGCCCGGCCCAGTGCCGTGCAAAACTCTGATAAACTTTTATTTATCAGACGTTTATGTTTGATCTGCGTGGTTCGAAAGCTGTCTGCAACCCCGCGTCAAAACTGTGTATCGCCTGTGGATAAATCGGCCGCCTGAGACGTCCACAACTTATCCACATCATCCTGTCAGCGTTCTCAACAGGTTCTTGTAGTCTTCATCCACACGCGTCTCGGTCTCGCGTAATTCCTTGATTTTACGGCAAGCGTGCAAGACCGTCGTGTGATCTCGACCGCCAAACGCGTCGCCGATCTCGGGCAGCGAATGGCGTGTCAGTTCTTTTGCCAGGCTCATCGCGATCTGCCGCGGTCTGGCAATCGACCGACTGCGTCGTTTCGAGAGCAACTCGCCGACGCGAATCTTAAAGTACTCGGCCACGGTCTTCTGGATATTTTCGATCGTAACGAGCTTGTCCTGCAGCGCCAGCACGTCGCGCAGAGCTTCCTTGCAGGAGTCCATAGTGATCGGTCGGCCCGTGAAACTCGCCGTTGCAATGACCCGCCGCAAGGCGCCCTCGAGTTCACGAACGTTGGAGCGGATCCGTTGCGCGATGAAGAACGCCACTTCGTCCGGCAACTCGACACCCTCGGCGTGCGCCTTCTGAATCAGGATGGCGACCGAGGTCTCTAATTCCGGCGGCTGAATGGCGACTGTCAGGCCCCAGCCAAATCGAGACTTGAGTCGCTCTTCAAGCCCGTCGACTTCTTTGGGGTAGCGATCGCAGGTCAGGATGATCTGGCGTTGTCCCTCGAGCAGCGTGTTGAATGTGTGGAAAAACTCTTCCTGGCTTCGGTCCTTGTTGGCGAAGAACTGGATGTCATCGATCAATAGCGCATCGAGCGACCGATAGGCGCGTTTGAATTCGCTGATC
Organism: Pseudomonadota bacterium; assembly: GCA_038524795.1. GTDB lineage: Bacteria > Pseudomonadota > Gammaproteobacteria > Steroidobacterales > Woeseiaceae > CALBPI01. The sequence goes on from JBCBIJ010000007.1 coordinate 91,300, forward strand.
GTGTTGTGCTGGAGCCCGCGCACCATATCGCCAACGAATCGCTCCGAGTGCACGTAACACACCCTTGCATTGGGATTGCGCGCGAGTACCGCATTACCGATCGCGTGCATGAGATGCGTCTTACCCAGACCCACGCCGCCGTAGAGGAACAATGGATTGAATGCCGTGCCCGGATTCTCAGCGACTTGGCTGGCGGCAGCGCGGGCGAGTTGGTTGCTCTTGCCCTCAACAAAGGTGTCAAAGGTGAACTCCCGCATGAGCCGGCTCTCGGGCATCGGCACCTGGGGCGCCGCGACCTGCGGGCTCGCTGGAGCGGCGGTTCTTGTGGGGGCGCTGGTTCGTTCGGTCAGGGAACCGACGGCAGCTGAAACGGGAACAGGCCCGCCAGAGAGCTCGTCGGCCAGCGCCTGCAGACGGGCAAGATATTGCGCGTTGACCTGATCCACAACGAAACGGTTCGGCGCGAGCAGCCGCAGGCCCTTACCGTTGGCCTCGACCTGCAACGGCCGGATCCAGGTATTGAACTGCTGCTCTGACAGCTCCGAGCGCATGCGCCGGAGACACTGTTGCCACAACACCTGTTCAGACTGCACCGAGATCACCTGTGGAACCGTTCGCGAGGCACCGACGAGCGCCTTGGCCGCCGGCAACGGGTCGGCAAGCTTATACCCAGAATCGAGACTTATCCACAGGCATTCGCAAGCCTTTGAAAGCCGACTCGGAGCATTGACAGCCTGCGGGTCTGCGCGTATCTTCTCGGGCCTTTTCAGTTACCTGGGCGTCCTTGAACACAAGGTCGCACCAGCGCCGCGCCTGGTTGCGCGGCCCGCCACACGGACACTAGTGCCATGAAACGTACTTTCCAGCCGAGCAAGATCAAGCGTAAGCGTACCCACGGTTTCCGTGCCCGCATGGCCACCAAGGGTGGTCGTCTGGTACTCAAGCGTCGTCGCGCCAAAGGTCGGCACCGCCTGTCTGCCTGACAGGTTCACGCCATCGCACATCGGGTTGATCAGGCCCGCCGCCCCGACCTAAGCCATGCGCCTCTCGCTGCCCCGTCAGCAGCGACTGCTTAAAAGCCGCGAATTCCAAATTGTGTTCCGCCGTAGCCGAAGGGCTTCGGACGGACTCTTCATGGTGTGTGCTCGCTTTAGCGATCAGCCGGAACCGCGGCTCGGTCTTGCAATCTCAAAGAAGCATGCCCGGCGGGCCGTCGATCGGAATCGCATCAAACGCCACGCCCGCGAGGCGTTTCGAAGCCTTAAGGCCGAATTGGCCGCTGGCGATTACGTCGTCGTCAATCGGGCCAGCGCGACCCAGGCTTCGGGCAGCGCCCTGCGCAAAAGTCTCGAAACGCATTTTCGTTCACTGAGCCGTAAATCGGCGCGACGGCGGGGACGTGATTCCGCATAATACCGGCCCGGCCGCTGTGGCCCGCGCCACTACCAAAACCGCCCCCATCGTCTGCAAGACCCGCAAAACGTTCATCTATGGATAATCAACGCCTGTTCGCGTGGGCCCTGTTTGGCCTAATGCTGCTCATGACCTGGCAAGCCTGGCAGGCGGACTACGCCACGCCTGCGGCCGCGCCCGTTGCGGACACGTCGGCGCTGGATATTCCAGAGCTCGAAGCGCCCGTGCCAGGCGATGACATTCCGATGCTCGAGTCCACACCCGATGCCGTGCCGGTGGTCGAGCCCGACGTCGAGATCACCTCATCGCAGCGCATAGAAGTGGTGACCGACGTACTGCGTGTGCAGATCGATACCGCGGGTGGCGACATTGTCTTCGCAGAACTGCCCGCGTATCCGGTCGACAAGGACCGCCCCGACGACTTCGTCGTGCTGCTGTCACCGAACCCGGACAACTACGGCGTGTTCCGCACCGGTCTCGCGGGACGCGACAAGGACGACGCACCCAACCACCGCGCTACCTTCACGGCGGCCCGCGATCGTTACGAGCTCGCGGATGGCAGCGACCGGCTTGTCGTACCGCTGAGCTGGCGCAACGCGGCAGGCCTCGAAGTCGTCAAGGAATACGTGTTTGAACGTGGTCGTTACGATGTGGACCTGACGTTCCGCGTCGAGAACGGCAGCGCCGAGGCCTGGGCCGCGGCGCCTTATGCTCGCATTGTCCATGAGGCCGTCGCTCCCGACCGCTCGATGTTTGACGTTGAGAGCTACTCGTTCCAGGGCCCCGTCGTCTACGACGGTGATAAGTATGAGAAGCACGCGCCCGGCGATCTCGATGATGACCCCGTCGATCTAAAGAACGTGACGGGTGGCTGGGTCGCCGCCATCGAGCATCATTTTCTGTCCGCCATCGTGCCGCCCGCCGAAAATCCCGCTCGCATCCAGGCGGGCCTGAGCGAAGACACCTTTGTCGCAGGCGTGGTCGGCGCGCCCGTCAACGTGGCCGCTGGTGCTAGTGCAGCGTTGGGCGTCACGCTGTTCGTAGGTCCCAAACTCCAAGAGCAGCTTAGCGCCGTCTCGCCGCGTCTCGAGCTGACGGTTGACTACGGCGTACTGACGCTGCTGTCCGACCCCTTGTTTACGCTGCTCGCGTGGATTCACGGCTTCATCGGCAACTGGGGCTGGTCGATCATCATCGTGACGATCCTGATCAAGCTCGTGTTCTACAAGCTCACGGAAAAAAGCGGTCGCTCGATCGCCAAGATGCGCAAGCTGCAGCCGCGCATGAAGTCGATCCAGGAGCGCTACAAGGACGATCGGCAAGCCTTGTCGCAGGCGATGATGGAGCTCTACAAGCGAGAGAAAATCAATCCGGCCGCGGGCTGTTTGCCAATCCTAATCCAGATGCCCTTCTTCCTGGCATTCTACTGGGTGCTGCTCGAGTCGGTCGAGATGCGCCAGGCGCCGTTCCTGCTCTGGATCCAGGACCTTTCAAGCCGCGACCCGTTCTTCATCCTGCCGCTGGCCATGGGCGCCGCAATGTTCCTGCAGCAGCAGCTGAACCCGGCACCGGCCGACCCCGTGCAGGCGCGCGTGATGAAGGTGCTGCCGATTGTGTTCACGGTGTTCTTCGCCTTCTTCCCGGCCGGGCTCGTGCTCTACTGGTTTACGAACACGCTGCTCGGTGTGGCCCAACAGTGGAAGATCAACAAGGTCGTCGAGGCCGAAGACAAAAAGTCGCGCGACTGACCGCCGCCGGGCTGAAGGTCAGCCCAGCACGTTTTCCACGACAACGCGACCGTTCAAGGTACGGTGCACGGGGCACTTGTCGGCGATCTCGAGCATGCGTTCCCGGACCGCGTCGTCGAAGTCACCCTCCACACGGATCACGCGCTTGAAGGCATCGTAACGACCGTTCCCATCGCCGTCGTCTCGCTTCTCGTGACTCACATCCACCTCCGCGCGATCGAGCGCAATCCCCTTGTGCTTGGCGTACATCTGCAAGGTCATGGTGGTGCAACTTGCGAGCGCTGCCGATAACAATTCATGCGGTGTCGGCCCGCTGTCACTGCCGCCGACGCTCGCAGGCTCGTCTGCGATGATCGCGTGGCGCCCCGTCTGGATCGGTGTCCGGAAACTACCCGCGCGCGTTACCGCCACCGTGTGGCCCGGCTCAGCAGGCGCTGGCGCTTCGGGGTCGGGCAGGAAGCGCTGAGCCCAACCCGCAATGACGCTGCCCGCCCAGGCCGCATCCGCAGGTCGACTCAGCAGGTGGTCGGCGCCGTCGAGTGACACGAAGCTCTTGGGATGCATGGCATTGGCAAACAGCGCGCTCGCGTTCTCGATCTCCACGGTGTCGTCGATGGGTGAGTGCAGCACAAGCAGGGCTTTGCGCAGCCGACGAATCATCTCAAGCGGTGGCTGCGACTCGATATCGTCGAGAAAACCCGCGCCGATTCGGAACGGCCGGCCCGCAAGCAACACTTCTGCGGCCCCGTCAGCGCGAATCGCGTCCTCGGAGTCACTGAACAGATGGCGCACATGCGCGGCCTCGGCCGGAGCGCCGATGGTCGCAACGGCAACCACGTCATCGAGTGCGGCTGCGGCACGCAGAACGGCCGTGCCCCCCAGAGAGTGACCGACGAGCAACTGCGGCGCCTCGTGCGTGTCGCCGAGCCAGTGTGCGGCGGCAATGAGATCGTCGACGTTGCTCGTGAAGGTCGTGTCTTCGAACGCCCCTTCGCTGTCTCCGAGCCCCGTAAAGTCAAAGCGCATGACGGCGATGCCAGCGTCAGTCAGTGCCCGCGCGATGTTCGTGGCGGCCCGCAGGTTTTTGGTGCAGGTGAAGCAGTGCGCAAACAGGGCAATCGCATGGTGACCACCCCCCGGGCCGCCCGGCCAGTCGATCAAGCCCGACAGGGTCTCGCCGTTGTCATTTTCGAACGTCACGCGTTCCGTTTGCATGTGTCTTCTCCCAGGGTTCGGCAGGCGTAGACCGTGTTGCGGCCACCAATATTGCAACGCCCGCGCGATTCACGCACGGTGCGCCGATGAACAGTGCGGACACCATTGTGGCGCGGGCCACCGCGGCTGGGCGCGGCGGCGTAGCCGTGGTGCGGGTGTCGGGTCCTGCGACGGCGTCACTCGTGGAGGCTGTCACCGGCGACTTACCGCGGCCGCGTGAGGCTGCGCTCCGGGAATTCCACGATACGGATGGCACGCCCATCGATACCGGGCTCGTGCTCTGGTTCCCGGCGCCCCGCTCGTTCACGGGTGAAGACGTGGCCGAGTTCCAGGGTCATGGCGGCCGCGTTGTGGTCGACCTGCTCGTCGCCCGACTCTGCAGCCTGGGTGCGCGTCCCGCGCGTCCCGGCGAGTTCTCCGAGCGCGCCTTCCTCAATGACAAGCTGGACCTGGCGCAGGCCGAAGCCATTGCCGATCTGGTCGATAGTGGCTCGGCGCAGGCCGCGCGCGCAGCGGTGCGTAGTTTGCAGGGCGCGTTCTCTCAGGCTGTCCACGCTCTCGTCGAAGAGATCACGACGCTGCGCATGCACGTGGAGGCGGCGATCGACTTCCCCGAGGAGGAAATCGATTTCCTTGATGACGCCGGGCTGCACGCGCGGCTTGATCAAACACGGGTCGCATTCAATGCGCTTCAGCAGCGTGCTCAGCGGGGTCGCGCGCTCAACGACGGGCTCACCGTCGTTCTCGCGGGCGCCCCCAATGTCGGCAAGTCGAGCCTGCTCAATGCCCTGTCAGGCGATGACACGGCAATCGTGACCGACATCGCCGGTACCACGCGAGACCTCATTGAAACCACGCTCGATGTGGCGGGTTTGCCCGTGACGCTCATCGATACGGCCGGTTTGCGTGAGACGGATGACGTGGTGGAGCGCGAAGGCGTCAGACGCTCTCGCGAGGCCGCGGCGCGCGCCGATCATTTGCTCGTGATGGTTGAGGCGACGGGTAATCTCGAGGTACAGGCCGCGGCGCTGGCGGATGTCTTGCCGGATAACATTCCACGCACACTCGTCGTGAACAAAATCGATCTCGTCGAGACGCCCCCGTTACTCGAACCGGCTGACGCGTCAGCTGTATGGCTGTCGGCGACGCGCGGCGATGGCGTGGCAGCGCTGCAGCAACGACTGCATGAGGTTGCAGGCCTCGCCGGCGATATCGGTGGCGGATTCTCGGCGCGCCGACGCCATCTCGAATGCATAGAAACGGCGCGCGCGCATTTTGATGCGGCTGTGGTGCGGCTAGAACGAGACCGCGCCGGCGAGCTCATGGCCGAGGAGTTACGGCTGGCGCAGCAGGCGCTGTCCGAAATCACGGGGGCGTTTACGAGCGACGACCTGCTTGGTCGAATCTTCTCGTCGTTTTGTATCGGCAAATAGTCGGGCAAATAGTCGGGCAAGTAGCCGGGAAAGCCGCGCCTGTGAATCAGCGGTCGTTCTTGTAGTCCGACAGATTGACCACGTCGCTGCCCCGCTCCGCGTTCGTACTACCGTCGGCCGCAATGGATCGCACGCAGTTGCGGCCCGCCGCCTTGGCTGAGTAGAGCGCCATATCCGCGCGGCGCAGCAAGGTGTCAATGGGCTCGGCGCCCGAGAACTCGGCGACGCCTGCGGACACCGTGATCGAGATACCGCTGCCAAAGCCATGTCCGGCCGTCACACCCCGCACGCGTTCGGCACACTGCTGCGCACCCGCCAGGCGCGTTCGCGGCAGAATCAGGATGAACTCCTCCCCGCCGTAACGTCCGAGCCGTCGGTCGTCGACTACGGGTTCGATTTCGTCGAGTAGCCGAAGCTCGGCGCGAATGCGGTTTGAGAAATCCGCCAGTACGCGGTCGCCGACCATGTGGCCAAAGCGGTCGTTGACCTGCTTGAAGTAGTCCAGGTCGACGATGACGATGCTGAACGGCTCGCAGTAACGCAGCGACGCTTCCCGGAGCCGGCCCAGCGTCTCGATAATGGCGCGTCGGTTGTAGGCCTGCGTCAGATCGTCACGCTCGGCCAGATGGGACACTTCACGAACCATGGTCTCGAGCTGCTCGTTGCGCGTGTAGAGCGCATCGCGGAGGCCGCTGACGTGAATGCCGAAGTACGCGCACCAGATCATGAGGCTGCCGACCACCACGGCGCGGAATACGACTTGTGAGAGCGTCTCATTGCCGGCCGCGAGATCGATACCGCTCATCGTGACGTAACCCACGAAGGCCGCAAACGCGAGCCCTGCAAACTGGCGAGGCCGGAGCTGGAAGGTGCCGAACATGAGCACGATGAGAAACACGGCCAGCAGCAGGTCGCGCCACTCGGGTACGACGTACATCAGCAGCATAAGCCAGCTCAGTCCCACGCCACATTGCGCGAGCGTCAGGGACGGGTCTTTGAAGCGCAGGTTGAAGCCCGTGGCAAAGGCCGACCAAAAGCCGATGACCGACACGATAGCGCCCACACCCAGGCTTGTGAGCACCCAGGCCGGCGTGCCGATGAGGTTGAGCAGCCAGGCCGAGCCCGTGACGACAGCCCAGAGGGCGTACAAGGTCACAGACATCATGAAGCGCTGCATGCGCAGGCGCTGACGGGCCTCCGTATCTCGACTCGGTTTAGACATCCCGACAGGTTATCCCCGCAACAGCACCAATACTGCGGGGACTGTCACGAAATCGGGCGCTATCCCGTCACATAAGCAGCTTTTCGCGTCGGTAGAACAGGACGGCGATCGCGGCGAACAGCACTCCGAGACCCAGCGTCGAGCCCACCGAAATGGCCACGAAGGTCGGGTTCAGCGGTTCCCCCTTGATGAGGTCGAGCATGAGCAGGTGCTGCGACATGCTTGGCACCGCCATCCAGGCGGCCGTCGACTTCAGGTTCATGACAGCAGCAACCATGATGGGCAGCGTGGGTGCGAGCATGGCGAAGGTCACGTAGCTTTGCGCTTCCTTGAAGCTCTTCGTGAACGACGCGACAACGGTCATCAGCGACGCGCCGATGAGCGTGAACGGAACCATGAAAAGGAAGGCTGTGACGACCTGCGTGGGGCCGAATTCGACACTCATGCCCAGCCGTTGCAGCGGCACATAGCCGAGCGCGGCGGCCAGCGCCACAAGTGCGATGGCCAGCGACAAACTCATAAAGAAGCAGGTGGCCGCCAGCTTGCCCAGCAGTAAGGCCGTGCGTGTGACGGGCAGGGTCAGCAGAGGTTCGAGCGAACCGCGTTCACGCTCACCGGCCGTGGTGTCGATGGCCAGGTACATCCCGCCCGCGAGCATTGAGAACAACAGGAAATAAGACAGCACGCCGAGCACGAGCCCCGCGCGACCGCTTGGCGTTGAGGTGTCGATTTCGTCGATGTTGATCGCGCGCGCCACGTTCGGGTCGATGCCGCGCGCGAGGAGTCGCATGGCGCCCACCTGCTGCGACCAGCCGTTGATGTAGCCACGAGCACGTCGCGCTTGGCGGGAGGTGCTCTGGTCCGAGCCATCGAGCACGAGGCTCACACGCGCAGGCTTAGCTGCGTTCCAGCTCTCTCCGTAACCCGCGTCGACGAGCAACACCATTTCCTTTTCGCCGTCACGCACGAGACCAATGGCCGTCTGGGCGTCAACCTCGAGCAGTTCGATCTCGGTGTCCTGCTGTCCCAGGTAGGTCATGAGACTCGGTGCATATTCGGCGCCCACGACCGCGAGCGGCAACGGCTTCTGCGCTTTGCCCGTGGCCTGGTTGAGTGTCAGCGAAATGACGCCCGCAAAAATGACGGGACCGAACAGCGGCCCGAACACGAGTGCCGAAAGCATCGTGCGTCGGTCGCGGAAGTTGTCCTTGATTTCCTTAAGGACAATGGTCAGGAAGCGGTTCATGCGGCGTCCTCCGTGCGACCGATGGCGCGCACGAAGGCGTCCTCAAGATCGTCACAACCGGTCTTCTGCCGGATCGCGTCCGTGGTACCGGCCATGGAGACGCGGCCGTTGGCGATGATGACGATCTCGTCGCAGAGCGCCGCAACCTCCTGCATGACGTGCGAGGAGAACAAGACGCAACAACCGTCTTCGCGCAGTTTGCGGATGATGTGGCGCAGGCTTCGCGTGGCCATCACGTCGAGGCCGTTCGTCGGCTCATCGAGAATCACGTTCTTGGGACCGTGCACGAGCGCACGCGCCAGTGCGACCTTAATCTTCTGGCCTTGCGAGAAGCCCTTGGTACGCCGGTCGGCAAAGTCGTGAATCTCAAGCAGGTCGATCATGCGCTGCACGCGATCGCCACGCTCTGATTTGTCGACACCGTGCATGGCGGCGAAGTAGGCAATGTTCTCGCGTGCGGTGAGCTGGTTGTAGAGGCCAGCGCCGTGCGGCAAGGCACCCAGTCGCCGGCGCACCTCGAGCGGGTCGCGGCCGACATCGATGCCGTCGACACTGGCGCTGCCCTGGTCGGGCTGGATCGCCGTGTAGAGCACGCGCAGCGTCGTCGACTTGCCCGCACCGTTGGGTCCAAGCAGACCGGTGATGCGGCCATCGGGCGCTGAGAAACTCACGTCAGTGACGGCCTTCACTTTGCCAAAAGACTTGGCAATGTTGCGTACTTCGATCATGACGTCCTCAGGGCGTGGGGCCGATGGTGCTGACAAAAAACGGGGTCGGGCCCAGGCGGTCGACGCAGGTGGCGTCGAGCGCTTCGGGGTCGAGTGTGTTCACAAACTCACCGAGCAGTCGTGGCACGCAACCCGTCGCGCTGATGATGTGGCCTTGTCCCGGCGCCACGATGTGGCGCGAGACGGACAAGGTCTTCGCGGCCTTGTCGCCGTTTTCGGGCGGCGTCACGGGGTCGTACTGGCCCGACAGAATCAGTGTTGGCACGTCGCTCACTATGGCCTTGCCGTTGTCGGGGTCGACGGGGCCGCGCGGCCAGCCGTCGCACATGGCATTAAGCCCCTCAATCTGCACTTCGCCCAGGTAGGTATTCGCGAGCGCTTCGCGATCAATGTCGGCTTCGTCGTACAGCGGTGCATCTTCACTGCACACCACGCTGTTGTGCATGCCGAGCGCCAGCAGGCCGTCGAACTGGGTCTCGATCAGAGAGGCCTGGCTTGCCAGCATGCCGAAGCGGCCTTGCACGGCTTCGTTGATCATGAGCGGCAACAGCGCACGCGTTGCCGGTGAGTAGCTCGACATGCGCACCACGGCGGCCAGCATGCTGTCGTTGATGGTCTGGTCACGCATGGCGCCCGTCTGCGGGTGCGCCACCCTCAGCGTCACCGGTGTTTCCGCCAGCGTGGCGCGAAGGCCATCGAAGTCGGCGCCTAAGTTCGGGAACGCGGTGCTGCAGGACTCAGACTCGGCGCAGCGGCTAAACAGCTTGTCGAGACTGTCCTGCGCGTCTGTGGCCAGGGCCGGGCCCAGTAGTTCGTCACCGGGGACGACGCCGTCGATGATGACGCTGCGGGTGGATTCCGGGTAGCGGCGCAGGTAGGCGAGCGCGACGCGTGAGCCGTAAGAACCGCCCCAGAGGTTGAGCTGCTCGTATCCGAGGGCCAATCGCACAGCGTTGAGATCGTCGATGGCGACGCTCGTGGTGTAGAAGCGCAGGTCGGCATCGAGGGCATCAATGCAATTGCGTGTGAAGGTGCGGATCGCCTCGACGTCGCCGCTCCACATATCGGCCGTGGGGTCGCTGGGCTGCGGGCAGTCGAGCTTATTGGATCGTCCCGTGCCCCGCTGGTCGACGAGCAGGATCGGGCGGTCGCGCTGGATGTTGCCGAAAGCCCCGCCCACCTGAAGATACGAATCTATGGCTGACTGTCCGGGCCCGCCCGCGAGTAGGACGAGCGGATCGGGAAGCGCCTCGACGTTGAGTGCCGGGATCACGGCGACCGCAAGCTCGATGCTGCGGCCATCGGGATCTTCCGGGTTCTCGGGGCGCGCAAAGCTGCCGCACAGGGCCTTGGCCGTATCGAAACCCGGTCCCGCGTCGATGCGGCAGGGCTCGAGTTCGAGGGTCGGGCCCGACGGGGCCGGATCCTGGGCCAGCGCGGTCAGCGCCAGGATGGCGGCGGCTGCGGCCACCAGGGTCTTGAAGGCAATCGGCATTCGCATGGTCGGCTCTCGTCGTCAGGCCAGCGTGAAGTCGCGCCGCAGTATGCACAAAAAATAGTGAACAAACAGTGATCTGCGGGGCGCGGCTCCAGTTGGGCCCGAATCGGCTCAGCGGCCGCTTGTCGCCACCTGCTGGCGCTAAGCGCTTGATTCTTTGATCGAACCCGGGTCCGTCGACCCAAACGACGGCGCGCGCACGCCGATGACGGTGGCGGATTCCTGTGAACAGCGCGAAACACCGCCAGCCGAGCCGCCCACGCGGTGCGTTGCGCGCTTTTGGTTGCGGGGCCGGGCAGTTAGACTTGCCGACCTGATTTCAGAGCGTCAGCACGACGACCCAGCGCAAGAGCATGAACCCATCCACCCAACGCTTCGATGTGATTGTCATCGGCGGCGGCCACGCCGGTACCGAAGCCGCCCTGGCTTCGGCACGCGCCGGCGCACGCACGCTGCTCGTGACGCAGTCCATCGAGACCATCGGGCAGATGAGCTGCAACCCGGCGATCGGCGGTATTGGCAAGGGCCACCTTGCGCGCGAGGTCGATGCCCTGGGTGGGGTTATGGCGCAGGCGATCGATGAGGCTGGCATCCAATTCCGCACGCTGAACGCCAGCAAGGGTCCGGCCGTGCGGGCCACACGTGCTCAGGCCGACCGCGTGCTTTACCGCCAGGCGATCCGCCGCCGCGTCGAGGCGCAGGCTGGGCTTGCCCTCTTTCAGGCGACGATCACCGATCTCGTGGTCGAGGGCGGTCGCGTTCGAGGTGTCGAGACGGGTCTCGGGCATCGTTTTGAAGCGGACGCAGTCGTGCTCACCGTGGGCACGTTCCTGGGCGGCAAGATTCACGTCGGGCGAAGCGCGTCGGCCGGCGGTCGTGCAGGCGATCCGCCCTCCAATCTGCTTGCCGAACGGCTGCGCGAGCTGCCCTTCCGCGTCGGTCGCCTGAAGACGGGCACGCCGCCGCGCCTCGACGGCCGAACGCTCGACTACGACGTCATGCAGGTGCAGCACGGCGACACGCCCGCACCCGTGTTCTCGTTCCTGGGTCGGCGTGCGCAGCACCCCGAACAGGTGCCCTGCCACATCACCTACACGAACGAGGCCACGCACGAGATCATCCGGGCTGCGCTGCACGACTCGCCCATGTTCTCGGGCGACATCGAAGGCGTCGGGCCGCGGTACTGTCCGTCCGTCGAAGACAAAGTCGTTCGGTTCGCGGATAAGGCCTCGCACCAGGTGTTTGTGGAGCCCGAAGGTCTCGAGACCTTTGAGGTCTACCCCAACGGCATTTCGACGAGCCTGCCCTGGGAAGCGCAGCTCGACATGGTGCGCAGCATTGCGGGTTTCGAGAACGCGCACATCACGCGCCCGGGCTACGCGATTGAGTACGACTACTTCGATCCGCGCGACCTGGAACCCACGCTTCAGACCCGGCACTTGCCCGGGCTGTATTTCGCGGGCCAGATCAACGGCACGACGGGCTACGAAGAAGCTGCGGCGCAGGGCCTGCTGGCCGGTCTCAACGCGGCACGTATGGCGCAGTCGCTCGAGCCCTGGTACCCGCGTCGCGACGAAGCCTACCTCGGCGTTCTCGTCGACGATCTCGTGACGCAAGGGGCGCAGGAGCCCTACCGTATGTTCACGAGCCGCGCCGAGCACCGGCTGCTGCTGCGCGAGGACAATGCAGACCGGCGTCTCACGCCCGTCGGTCGCAAGCTTGGGCTCGTGGACGACGCGCGTTGGCGAGTCTTCGAAGCACGACAGGCCGAGGCGGCGCGCGAGCACACGCGTCTGGCAGGCATCAACGTTCGGGCCGGGCAGATCGAGGGCGTGGCGCGAGACGCCAAGGCACTCGATGTGTTGCGTCGCCCCGAGTTCGATCACAGCTCACTCACGTCGCATGACAGTGTGGGCCCGATGCCGTCCACCGAGCATGCGGAAGGCTACCTGGCCACGGCAGAGTTCGCCGAGCAGGTGGCGCTGCAGGTCGAAACGGACGTGAAGTACCAAGGCTACGTCGAACGCCAGCAGCGTGAGGTGGCCCAGCAGCGGCGCCAGGCCGATTTGCGCCTGCCCGACGATCTTGATTACGCGGTCGTGCATGGGCTCTCGAACGAAGCGCGTCAAAAGCTCGCCGATGTGCGACCGGGCACCATTGGCCAGGCCTCCCGCATTGCCGGTGTGACGCCGGCGGCGATCTCTCTGCTGCTGATTCATATGAAGAAGCGGGCCCTGAAGCAGAGCGCCTGACCCCAAGCGATGCGTCGATTCTTTGTTGTCGCTGCGTTTGTGCTGGCGGGTGTAGCTGCGTGCACAGACGCGACGCAGGAACCCGAGTACCTGCGACGCGGTCTGTCAGCCGATCCGGCCACGCTCGACCCGCAACAGGCGCGCAGCGTTGCGGCGCTTAAAGTGCTGGGTGACCTCTACGAGGGACTGCTGACGCGCGATGCGTCGGGTGCCTCTGTGCCAGGTGCCGCCGCGAGTTGGCAAATCTTGGACGACGGCACGCGCTATTCGTTCACGTTGCGCGACGATGCGCGCTGGCAGGACGGGTCGCCTGTGACGGCCGACGATTTTGTGCGTGGTTGGCGGCATCTTGTGGACCCAGAGAATGCGGCGTTCTACGCCGATGTGCTGCGGCCCGTGGTGGGCGCTGAGGCCATTGCTGCAGGTGACGCCGACCCCAAAACGCTGGGCATTGAAGCGCCCGACCGCCGCACGGTCGTGGTCACACTGACGCGGCCGCAGGCGGACTTTCTGCAGCGACTCGGTCATCCCGCGCTGGCGCCCCGCCACGTCGACGCCGAACCGCCGTTCGCGAACGGCGCCTACGCGGTGCTCGAGCGCGAGCCGGGCCGCATTTTGCTCGGGCGCAATGCGGCGTTTCATGCTGCAGACAGCGTGGTCATTGCCCAGGTCGAATACCGAGCGTTTGAACAAGAGGCCACGGAATACAGTGCGTTTCGCGCCGGGGAGCTCGACATCACGAGCCGAGTGCCGCGCGAGGTGTTTCGCCAGCCCGAAGCGGCGCGCCGCGATGTGCGCGTCGCACCCTATCTCGGCACGGTCTTTCTGGCCTTCAACATGCGCGAAGCGCCGCCGCTCAACCTGCGGCGCGCGTTATCGCTGGCCGTGGACCGCGAGGCGCTGGCCGCAACGGTCGTTGGCCGCGGTGAGCAACCCGCTTTCGGTCTCGTGCCACCTGGTGTCGCCAACGGTGCGGCGCGCTACACGCCCCATGCGGCAAGCGATGCGGTGACCGAATACAGCGACCGCGTGGCGCTTGCGAAAACGCTGGCGGGCGATACACCGCAAGCGATCACCGTGGCCTATGCCACGTCCGATGAGAACCGAGTGGTTGCAGCAGCCCTGCAGGCCATGTGGCGCGAGGCATTGCCGAATGTCAGCGTGACGCTGGAAAACCGTGAGTTTCGGGTGCTGCTCGCGCAACGTCGCGCCGGCGACTTTGAGGGACTCATGCGGGCGAGCTGGATCGCGGACTTCGATGACGCGGCGCAATTTCTCGACATCCTGCGCAGCGGCCACCCGGCGAACGGCTCGGGCTTCGCGGACACGCGGTTCGACACCCTCATGGACGCTGCGGGCTACACCGACTCTGCCGAGCGACGTGCTGACACGCTGCGTGCTGCGGAGGCGATCATCGCCGACCAGGTACCCGTGATCCCGCTCTATCATTTCGTATCCAAGCACGCTGTGGCGCCGCGCGTTACCGGCTGGCGCGACAACCTTCTCGACTTGCACTACAGTCGTTACCTCGAACTGACGGGGGCGGGCGACGAGGTTCGGCGCTGACGATGCTTCGCTACACCGTGTCACGACTGCTTAGTGCGATACCGACGCTGGCGCTTGTGCTTGTGCTGGCGTTTTCGCTGGTGCACGCGGCCCCCGGGGGCCCGTTCGACACAGAGCGTGCGCTGCCGCCCGAAACCGAGGCGCGACTCAATGCGGCCTACGGTCTCGACCAACCGTTCTGGGTGCAGTTCGGCAACTATGTGGGCGGGTTGCTGCGCGGTGATTTCGGACCGTCTTACCGCTACCCGCAATCCACGGTGGGTGAACTCATTGCCGACGCCTTCCCGGTGTCGGCGACACTCGGGCTGCTTGCGCTCGTCGTGGGCGCGGGGCTGGGCATCGCCATTGGGATCGTGGCCGCGCTGCGCCAGAACAGCGTGCTGGACCACGTGCTGATGTCTGTGTCGATGACAGGAATCTCCGTGCCGGGGTTCGTCATTGCGCCCCTGGCCGTGCTGCTCTTTGCCGTCACGTTACGCTGGCTGCCGGCCAGCGGTTTGCAGACCCCGGCGCACTACGTGTTGCCGGTGTTCGCTTTGGCTTTGCCCATGCTCGCCTACGTCGCGCGTCTCATGCGCGCAAGCCTCGTTGAAACTCTCAAGAGCCAGTTTATTCGCACGGCGCGGTCACAAGGCTTGTCTTCTCGTACGCTTGTCTTTCGTTACGCGATGAAGCCAGCGCTGATCCCCGTGGTGTCCTATCTCGGGCCCGCCATTGCGGCCGTGCTTACGGGGTCGGTCGTCATCGAGCAGATCTTCAATATTCCGGGCATCGGCCGGCTGTTTATTCAGGGCGCGCTTAACCGTGACTACACACTCGTCATGGGCCTCGTTGTGCTTTACAGCGCGCTGCTCATTGTCATGAACCTCATCGTCGACCTGTTGTATGCGGTGCTCGATCCGCGGGTGCGGTACTGATGGCGACGGGCGCTGCGCCCAACGCGCCACGCCACAGCCTGACGCGGCATGCGCTGGGTGCCATGGCGCGCGACAAGCTGTTTGCTGCATGCTGTGTTGTGCTGGGTGTCATCGTGCTGGGGGTCATCGTCGGACCCTGGCTGTCGCCGCACGAGTACTACGCGATGGACCTCGACTTCAGGGAGCAACCGCCGCAATTCGCGGGGCAGCACTGGTTCGGCACCGACGACCTGGGTCGCGACCTGTTCGTACGCACCATGCAGGGTGGCCGGATCTCGCTCATGGTCGGGCTGGTCGCCACGATTGTGAGTTTGGTGTTCGGCGTTGTGTGGGGCGCAACGGCGGGCTATCTGGGCGGGCGCATCGACCACCTCATGATGCGCGTGGTCGACATTTTCTACGCGATCCCGTTCATGTTTTTCGTGATCCTTCTCATGGTGCTGTTCGGCCGCAACATCATCCTGATCTTTGTGGCGATTGGTGCCGTGAACTGGCTCGATATGGCGCGCATCGTGCGCGGTCAGACGCTTGCGCTGCGGGGCCGGGAGTTCGTGCAGGCCGCCGAAGTCATCGGTGCCTCGCGGCGGCGCATTATCTTCCGCCACATCGTGCCCAATCTCCTGGGCATCGTGGTTGTGTACGCAACGCTCACGGTGCCGCAAGTCATTCTCATCGAGTCGTTCCTGAGCTTTCTCGGGCTTGGTGTGCAGGAACCGATGACGTCGTGGGGCGCGCTTGTGCAGCAAGGCACACAGGCCATGAGTACCGCACCCTGGGTGTTGCTGTTCCCGGCCACGCTGCTGGCCGTATCGCTCGTCTGTCTGAACTTTATCGGTGATGGCCTGCGCGACGCGCTGGACCCCAAGGACCGTCACCGATGAGTTTGCTGCGTGTTGACGACCTCAATGTGCGTTTCGAAACGGACGGGGCCGAGGTTCACGCTGTGCGTAATCTCGACCTGCGACTTGAGCCGCAAGAGGCCGTGGGCATCGTGGGCGAGTCGGGCAGTGGCAAGAGCCAGGCCATGGCGGCCATCATGGGTTTGTTGTCCGAGAACGGCCGCGCCACGGGCAGCGTGTTGCTCGATGGTGAGGAGATTCTGAATCTCGACGAAAAAGCGCTGCGCGGCGTTCGCGGCCGGCGTTTGTCAATCGTGTTCCAGGACCCGATGACCTCGCTGAACCCCTACCTGACCATTGGGCAACAGCTATCGCGCGTGCTGATCGAGCAGCGCAGCATGGACGAGGCCATGGCACGCAATGAAGTCGTGCGCATGCTCGATGCGGTCAAGCTGCCCGCCGCGCGGCGGCGCCTCTCGAGCTACCCGCACGAATACTCGGGCGGCATGCGTCAGCGCGTGATGATTGCGGCTGCCCTGTTGTGTCGGCCGGATATTCTCATTGCCGACGAACCGACGACCGCGCTCGATGTGACCGTTCAGGCCAGCATCCTGCAGCTGTTGGGTGAGCTGCGCGAATCGTTCCGCACGGCGCTGATTCTGATCTCGCACGACCTCGGTGTTGTTGCCGGTGTGTGCGATCGGCTTGTGGTCATGGACCAGGGCCGGGTCATCGAGGAAGGCCCAACCGAGACGGTGTTCGCGAGTCCGCAGACGCGCTGCACGCAGGCGCTCATTGAGGCCGTGCCGCGCCTGGATCGGCCAGCGCCCCAGCGGCGCGATGTCGACCGAAGCGGCGCCCCCCTGTTGCAGGCCGACAAACTCGTCGTGCGTTACCCCTTGCCAAGACCGGGCTGGCGCGGTCCGCGGCGGTTCACGGCTGTGCGCGGCGTGGACCTCGATCTCTACCCGGGCGAAACGCTGGGCGTAGTGGGCGAGTCGGGTTGTGGCAAGTCCTCGCTGGCACGCGCGCTGCTCGACATCGGTCGCGACAGCGGTGAGGTGCAGTATCTCGGTCGGCCATTTTCAGGGCTGCGTGGTGAGTCTTTGCGCCGCGCGCGCCGCGACCTGACGTTTGTCTTCCAGGACCCGCTGGGTTCCCTCGACCCGCGCATGACGATTGAGCAAACCGTCGAGGAGCCGGCGTTGGTGCACGGCCTCGTGCGCGAGCGCGGCGCCTGCCGCAACCGCGTCATTGAAATGCTCGAACGCGTCGGGCTGGATGCGAGCATGCTCAATCGTTACCCGCACGAGTTTTCGGGCGGCCAGTGCCAGCGCATTGGCATTGCACGGGCGCTCATGACGCAGCCGCGCGTGCTGATCTGCGACGAGGCCGTGAGTGCGCTCGACGTCGCGGTTCAGGCGGGCATCCTGTCGTTGCTCGACGGGCTGCAGCGCGAGCTGTCACTGGCCATTGTCTTTATCGCCCATGACCTCGCTGTGGTGCGCGAAGTCAGTGACCGCGTGATCGTCATGTACTTGGGCCGGGTCGTCGAGGAAGGCCCGGTTCAGGCGCTCTACACGGCGCCACGGCATCCCTACACACGCGCGCTGCTGCAGGCGGCGCCCATCCCCGACCCCGTCATCGAGCGCCGGCGCCTTCGGCCCGCGACGCAGTTCGAGATTCCGGCGCCCTGGAATCTGCCGCCGGGCTGCCCCTACCGCCAGCGCTGTACGCACGCGACCGACAGCTGTGCGGCGTCGCTGCCCGAGCTACGGGTTCTCGATGGTGATGTGGCCCGTCGCGTGGCTTGCCACCACGCAGAGACGCTGGCGCTGGGCGCGCCGGACTACGGGGATCTGGGTCCGAGCGGCGTCGGCACGGGCGCGCCGTTGACGGTCAGCTCGCCCCCCGAGTAATCAACGACCATCGTCAACACATCCCCGGTGGGGTCGGGTGCCAGCACACCCATACCGCGCAGCATCGTCAGCTGTTCGTAGAGGCCCGGGTCCGTGGCGCCAATGGCATCCGCGAACGCGGTGGGCAGCTCGATCCGACCGTCGATTCGGGTGGCCGCAGCAATCCCAGCGAGCAGCGCCTGTCCGCCGATGGTTGAACCGATGGCGTCATTGCCGGGCAGGTCGATATCGAAGCGCACGAGAATGTCGCCGAACTCGGTGCCGGCGACCTGCCGCCAGCGCAACGGCAGCGGTGCGGCGAGCGCCGCGCGAATCAGCGGCTCGTTGCGTTCAGCCAGTGCCGGCAGGTTGGCCGGTCCCATGTTTGCGAAATCTCGGACCAAGGGCGACAGATTGCGCAACACGTCCGTGGGAACGTCATCGACGCCGACGCTGCCGGCGATGCGATTCACGGGCGAGCCCACTTGCTCGAGGTCGAAGGCAAAATCGGCGGCCAGCGAGGTCGTGGCATCGGAGCGCGTCATGACGTAGCCGAGCGCGATGTCGTTATAGGTCTGCTGACCGTTGCCAAAGCTGATCGAGCCGATACTGACGGTCGCCGCCTCGGCCTTGCCACCGCTCGTCGCCTCGTAGTCGCCGTTCGCATCGGTCCAGGTCAGCGTCGGACCACCTCGTGGCGTGAGTGTGCCGCCCTCGGCGAGCGCCCACTCGGTGCGCATGCTGCCCGTCAACCCAAACGTCGTGCGCGCGCCCAGCGGCAGCTGCACGCGCTGGCCCTCCAGGTTCTCCGTGAACAGCAGGCTGTCGATCTGGGCCGCCGCCGGCGTGAGGACGCCAACCAGCGGGCCATGGGCCACACGGCTCACAATGGTCAGTGCAGGCTGGTCGCCAAACTCACCCGGCCCCAGCACGTTCGCGAACAGCGCTGCGCGTTGCCGGTCGGTGACAACCAGTCGCAGATTGCTCGAGGCATTGAACCAGCCCCGCTGGTATTCATGCGAGACCGCCTCGAGCCAGGGCGGCAGGCTCGCCTCGAGCGGGTTGCCCTCCCCGGAGACGGCATTTTCGACGAGCCGGCCCGTGACGGCCGGACCAGC
This sequence comes from Pseudomonadota bacterium, assembly GCA_038524795.1. GTDB lineage: Bacteria > Pseudomonadota > Gammaproteobacteria > Steroidobacterales > Woeseiaceae > CALBPI01. Next base: position 110,393 of record JBCBIJ010000007.1, read on the forward strand.
GAGTGCGATCACAATGAGCAGTGTCGCGACAACAATGAGTAACTTGCGCATCGGCGCATGATGCCACGGGGGCCCGCCGGCCTCGACCACAGCCGGCGGTACGGCTTGTCTAGGGGCTGTTGTGCCGGGCGATCTGGACGCCCTTGGCGCACTGCGCAACACGTCGCAAATCCTTACCGCGCCGGTGGAAATGCGCGGGGCCACGCACTACTATTGCGCCCACTATAAGGATTCGGCCGCAACGCGGCCTGCCGTCGCCGCGACCGTGGCCGGCAGACACCAAGAACGGGATAGCGAATGACCAATCGACGTATTGCCGGCGCCCTTGCAGCGTTGCTGGCTGCGGTTCTCGGGGTGCTTGCAGCACCCGCACACGCACAGGGCGACGCCGAACGCGGCGAGGTGCTGTCGTACACCTGCCTCGGCTGTCACGGCATTGAGGGCTACCGCAACCAGTACCCCTCCTATCGCGTACCCATGCTGGGCGGTCAGCACGCGGCCTACATCGAGATTGCGTTGAAGGCCTACCGCAGCGGCGAACGGTCGCACGCCACGATGCGCGCCCAGGCCTGGTCACTCTCGGACCAGGACATCAAGGACATTGCGGCCTACTTTGGAAGCCGTGGCGACATCAAGGACGCCGAGGTCGTGACCTCGGGTGTGGAGCGCGGCAAAGAGAAATCACAAACCTGCGTGGCCTGTCACGGCGAGCGCGGCGTCAGCGCCAACGAGATCTGGCCGAACCTTGCGGGTCAGCACGAGAGTTATCTCGAGAATGCGTTGCTGCAGTACCAGCTTGCCAACAAGGAAGAGACCGCGGGTTACGGTCAGCGCAACAATGCCGTCATGGCGGGCCTGTCCGCGGCACTCAGCAAGCGGGACATCAAAGACCTCGCGGCCTACTTTGCAGCCCAGGAAGGGCTCTATACGACCAAGAAAACGGACTAGCCGACAGCCGCGTCCAGCGCGTCTCGGTGGGCCTGCGCCGTGGCTTCAATCGCGGCGACGTCTTCCTCGCTCCATCGGTCCAGATTCTTGAGTACCATGCGCATGCGCGGTGTGGTCGACAGCGCCTCACGGTGCCGCGCCAGGAAATCCCAGTACAGTGCATTGAACGGGCAGGCTTTGTCGCCCGTGCGCTGCGTGACGCTGTAGCTGCAGCCCTTGCAGTAATTGCTCATACGATTGATGTAGGCGCCGCTCGCCACGTACGGCTTCGAGCCGACGACGCCACCATCGCCATGCAACGCCATGCCCAGCACGTTGGGTAGCTCCACCCACTCGACGGCGTCAACGTAGACCGCCAGGAACCAGTCGCAGACGTCGGCGGGTAGTAAGCCCGCCAGAGTCGCGTAGTTCCCGATCACCATGAGCCGCTGAATGTGATGCGCGTAGCCGTTCTCGAGCGTGTCGCTAACGCACTGCTTCAGACAGTTCATGCGCGTGTCACCCGTCCAGAACCACGCGGGCAGCGGCCGCTCGTGGGCGAAATGATTGCGTGATTTGTAGTCGGGCATCTCGTGCCAGTACACACCGCGGATGAACTCACGCCAGCCCAGAATCTGACGGATGAAGCCCTCCACCGCGGCGAGCGGGTAGCGCTCGGGATCCCCGCGCCAGGCCTGCTCTGCGGCCTCGACCGCCTCGCGAGGGTTTAGGAGCTTGATGTTGAGTGAGGCGCCGATCAGCGCGTGGTAGAGGAAGGGCTCGCCTTGCCACATGGCGTCCTGATAGCGGCCGTAGAGCGGCAGGCGTGTCTCGATAAACGCCTGCAATGCCGCGAGCGCGTCATCACGGGTCACAGCCCAGCCGAAATTGTCGAGTTGGCCCGGGTGCTCCGGGAACCGCGCATTGACGGTCTCGATCACCGCTCGCGTGATCGCGTCGGGTTCGAAGTGGGGAATGTCGGGCAGCTCACGGGGTCCAGCCTTGCCGAAGCTCTGACGGTTGTCGGCGTCATAGTTCCAGCTGCCGCCTGCGGGCTCCTTGCCGTCCATGAGTACGTCGAAGCGCTTTCGCTGCTCCCGGTAGAAGTACTCCATGGTGAGCGACTTGCGGCCCCGCGCCCAGGCTGCGAAGGCATCGGGCCCGTCGTAGAAGTGGTCGTCCTCGAACAGGCGGAAGTTGACCTGCGCGTCAGCGCAGTGATGTTCGATGGCTTCGAGCAACCGCCACTCGCCTGGGCGCACCACCCAGACGGCTTCGGGTTTCAGCGCGTCGATCGCGTCGTCCAGACCGTCGACAATACGCGCGAGGCCCGCGTCGAGATCCCGGTAGGTCAGGGTCCAACCGGCGTCGCGCAGCCATTCGGCGTAGTGACGCATAGCCGCCAGGAACACGGTGATGCGGTGTTTGTGGGTCCAGACGTGCGTGGATTCCTCAGCGCACTCGATCATCAGCACGTGGTCTCGCGCCGGATCGGCGGCCGGAAGTGCGGGGTGCCCGGCGTCGAGCTGGTCACCGAGAATCAGGATGAGATTTCTGCAGGGCTGAGTCATTTCGGGTCCTGGGGCGGGTTTCGGGGGATCGCGACGACGCGTTGGGGCTTTCGCTGACGGCTCGGGATTGGTTGCGAAACCGCCACGCGCAGTTGTCCCGGCCCTGTCCTTCTCGCACAATACGCGCACATGACGTTAGCGGCGCGGGACACAAGCCGCTGACTCCTACATGGTTCCTTGGGAGGAATACACATGTCTTTTCGTGCTCTGACGCGCCTGCTCGCCCTGGCCACCGGATTGTCGCTGGCGCTGGCAGCCCCCGCCGCTGACGGCGAAGGCCAGATTTACGTCACGCCGTCCTTGGACTTTGTCGATGACGACACTGACCGCAGTGTCGATGACGACTTCGGTGGCTCGCTGGCGATCGGCTACACCTATACCGAACGCTGGAGTATTGAGGCCTTTGCGCACACGGCGTCACTCAACGGGTTCCCGGAGAGTAACGGCCAGGATCACCTTGAGCTCGGTATCAACGGGCTTGCGGTCTTCGATCGCGAAAGCCTCGTGTCGCCCTATCTGCTCGCGGGCCTCAGCAATCTGCAAATCGATTTCGATAGCGGTCGCAGTACGGATCGGCTCGCAGCCAACGTTGGCGCGGGCCTGCTGATCTCGACCTCCGACCGGTTCGGTCTGCGCTTCCAGTACCGGCTGCGTAACGAGCTCGGTGGCGGCGAATTTAGCGACAGCATCTACAGCGTCGGTCTGCAGTTCGCCTTCGGCGACAAGAAAACCAAGATTTTCGATACCGACGGTGACGGCGTGCCCGACATGACGGACAAATGCCCGAACACGCCTCCGGGCATTGTCGTCGACTCGAGTGGTTGTGAGCGCGACGACGACGGTGACGGCGTTAAGAACTCAGCCGATCAGTGCCCGAACACGGCGGCTGGCGCAAGCGTTGATGCGAACGGCTGCGAGCGAGATAGCGACGGTGACGGCGTCAAGAACTCGGCCGATCGCTGCCCGAACACACCGCGCGGCGCCGATGTCGACGCGAATGGTTGTGAGCGCGACGACGACGGCGACGGCGTTAAGAACTCGGCCGATGCCTGCCCGAACACGCCTGCCGGCGCAAACGTTGACGTTCGCGGTTGCGAGATCAAGGCCGGTGACGTCATTGAACTGCCGGGCGTGAACTTCGAGACCAACTCGGACCGTCTCGTACCGGGCGCCGAATCGGTACTCAATGAGGCTGCCGCGACTCTCGCGCAAAACCCCGACCTGGCCGTCGAAGTAGCCGGACACACCGATAGCGACGGTGCGGCTGCCTACAACGCGTCGCTCTCGGAGCGACGTGCCCGTACGGTTCGCAACTACCTCGTGGAGCGCGGCGCCAACGGTGACAACCTGTCGGTGCGCGGTTACGGCGAAGAAGCGCCCGTCGCGGACAATGGCACGGCAGCCGGTAAGGCCGCCAACCGCCGCGTCGAGCTGCGCATCCTGAATCCCTGATTCGGGACGCGTAAGAAATGAAAGCCCCGGCGCGCGCAGGCGCGTCGGGGTTTTTCTTTCCCGAGACTGACAATGTCCGATGCCAACACACTGCGATCACGGCTCGAGGCGGGTAGCAACCAGCTTGGGCTCTCGCTCAACGCAGGGGCCTGCGATCAGCTGCTCGCGCTGCTCCAGTTGCTCGAGCGTTGGAACAAGACCTACAACCTGACTGCCATCGCTGAGCCAAGCGAGGCGCTGGTCAAGCATGTCTTTGACAGCCTCGTTGCGGCGCCCGCCGTGAAGGGTTCACGCATACTCGACGTGGGCACCGGGGCCGGTTTTCCAGGCTTGCCGCTCGCCGTGCTGGCGCCTGCGCGACACTTCACGCTGCTCGACAGCAACCGCAAGAAGCTCCGGTTCGTCACGCAGGCGGCGGCCGAGTTGGGGCTGACCAATGTGTCGACGGTGCACGCGCGCGCTGAGGGGCACGAGGACGCCGCGGGTTTCGATACCGTCACCTGTCGCGCACTCGCGCCACTGGAGCGCTTTGTCGGCTGGGCCGGTCATCTTGTGGCGCCGGGCGGGCGACTGCTTGCACTCAAGGGCCCTATCGGCGACGACGAACTCGCCGAGGTGCCGGCCGCTTGGCAGACCGTTTGTGAGCCCGTGGTGGTACCCTTTCTTGACGGCCGCCGGACCCTTGTTGTCATAAGTCGCAACGGGGACGCCTAGTGGCCGGGAGCCCAAACATGACCAGAGTGCTCGCTGTCGCCAACCAGAAAGGCGGCGTCGGCAAGACGACAACCTGCGTGAATCTCGCTGCCTCGCTGGCGGCGACGCAGCGCCGTGTCCTTCTCGTCGATATCGACCCGCAGGGCAACGCGACGATGGGCTGCGGTGTCGACAAGATGAACCTCGATCGCTCGGCCTGCGAGGTCCTGCTGAACGAGGCGACGGCCGCGGACACGATTGTGGGTGTTCCCGAAGGTGACTTCGCCGTGCTGCCCGGCAACGATGACCTGACGCTGGCCGAAGTGCAGTTGCTCAAGGAGATCGGCCGCGAGATGCGGCTCAGAAAGGCGCTCGAACCCGTGCTGGGCATGTACGACTTTGTGCTCATCGACTGCCCGCCGTCGATCAATATGCTCACGGTCAACGCACTCACGGCCGCGGACGGCGTGCTGATTCCCATGCAGTGCGAGTACTACGCGCTCGAAGGTCTGACGGCGCTGATCGGCACCATCGAGCAGGTGCAGGAAACGGTGAACCCGTCGCTGAGCGTGTACGGCTTGTTGCGGACCATGTTCGACCCACGCAACAACCTGGCCAACGCAGTGTCAGCGCAGCTGCACGAGCATTTTGGCGAAAAGGTGTTCCGCACCATCATTCCGCGCAACGTGCGCCTGGCCGAGGCGCCAAGCTTCGGCCGGCCCGTGTTGCTGCACGACCGCCATTCGCGGGGTGCGCTTGCCTACCTGGCGCTCGCAGGCGAGATCATCCGCCGTGAGGAGTCACTTGCAGCGGCCGTCGCCGCGCAATAGGGTAGCGCCCTCACCCCGTCCGGATCCCAGCCGCCATGGCCAACAAGCGAAAAAGTCTCGGCCGCGGGCTCGGCGCGCTGCTCGGTGATGCGCAGCGCCAGGCCCCGGAAACCTCAGATGCAACGCCGTCTGCAGCGCCTGCTGCGGGCCAGCGCGAGCTGCCCGTCGACCTGCTGCAACGCGGCCAGTACCAGCCCCGTATCGATATGCGTACGGAGTCCCTTGAGGAACTCGCGAGCTCGATATCGGCGCAGGGTATTGTGCAGCCCATCGCCGTGCGGCCGCTGGCCTCGGGGCCCGGTGAACAGCGCTACGAGATCATTGCCGGCGAGCGTCGCTGGCGCGCGGCGCAGCTCGCGGGCCTGCAGTCGGTTCCGGTCGTCGTGCACGACGTGTCGGACACGGCCGCCGTGGCCATGGCGCTTATCGAGAACATTCAGCGCGAAGACCTGAATCCGCTCGAAGAGGCGCGAGCCTTGTCGCGACTCATCCACGAGTTCGATATGACCCACCAGCAGGGTGCAGAGGCCGTGGGGCGTTCCCGCGCCGCAGTGAGTAATTTGCTGCGCCTGCTAGACCTCGCCGAAGACGTGCAGTCGCTCGTGGAAGCGCGCGACCTCGATATGGGTCACGCACGGGCGCTGCTCGGGGTTTCCGACAAGCGCGTGCAACTCGAGCTCGCCCGGCAGGTGGTTGCCAAGGGCCTCTCAGTGCGCGAGACCGAGCACCGCGTGCGGGCGCTTAGCAAGCCGAAGAAAAAGGCGCCGGCACCGGCCAAGCGCGACCCGGATGTGGCGCGGCTTGAGACGGATTTGCAGGAAAAGCTTGGCGCCAGCGTGGCGATCCGGCAAAGCGGCCCGGGCAAGGGCGCGCTGGTGATCAGCTACACGAGCCTTGATGAGCTCGAGGGCATCCTCGAGAAGATCGGTTAACGAGGCAGGGGCGCGGCAACCTAGCGGCTCGCGGCGTACATGCCCGTCGCTTCGTTGATGACTTCCATCGCGTTGGCCTGGTCGACCGCCGGGTAGCAGCGCTGGATGATCTCGGGCATGACGGCTTCCGAGATGAAAAAGCCCTGCATCTTGTCGCAGCGGATTTCCTTCAGGAAGTCGAAGGTGGCAGCTTCTTCGACGCCTTCCGCGCAGACCGTGATCCCGAGCGCGTGCGCCATGCCCGTAACGGCCGCCAGCGCCTGACGCGTGATGGCGTTGTCACGGGCCTCGATGAGCAGCGAGGCGTGAATCTTGATTTCGTCGAAGTCGAGCCGGCCGAAGGACGAGAGCGACTCGCGGGCCGCGCCAAAATCATCGAGCGAGAGCCGGAAGCCCTTGCGGCGCAGGGCCGCCATGACGGTCGTGCAGGCTTCTTCGTCACCGGCAATCGTGGGCTGGGCGACTTCGAAGGTGATGGCGTCGCAGGGCAGGTCGAACCGGCGCACCATGCGCTCGTAGTGGCCCGCGAGCTCGATGTCCCGAAGCAGGCTGGCGTCGAGATTGACGCAGCCGTTGAGCTGTAGCCCGTTCGCGCGCCAGCGCGTGAGCTGGGTCAGAGTCTGCTCAAGCACGTAGTCGCCGAGCGCGGGCATCATGCCGCAGTCGACGGCCTGGGAGAGAAAATCGAGCGGCGAAATGCGGCCCCGCTTGGGGTGGCGCCAACGAATCAGCGCTTCGGCTTCGGTCGTGACCCAGTCCGTGCGCCCCGTCATCCGGGCCATCTTGGGCTGGTACTGGACCAGAAACTCGCCCTGCTCGAGTGCGCGTTCGAACTCGTCCCGTGAAATGCTCTGCATGTTGGTGTTGCCCTGTGCTGGTCCCTGGCGCTGCCCGCCGTGCGGCGGATCCCTGAATGTCGGCCTCTCGGAGCCCTGGAAACCGGCCCCAAACGGGCAGCCCGGGCCGCCGGATTCGGGCCGCTCGCCTAGCTAGCGGCCGCCACGTCAGGAACTGTACGGCGCGCCCGCTGCCAGGCGCCGTGTCGAGGGTCTCATTTGGCCCGGATTATTGTCCTGATTACGTCACGTACGGGTTTGCCGAGGGCCAATCGAGCCTATATACTGCGCGCGCTTTTGAGGTTTCCGGCCCGGCGAGTACGCCAAGGAGTCGACCTGTGCGACCCGGCGCGGTCCCTGTCCGCATCATTGCGATACAGGCGTTAATCGGAGTCTTCGGGGGCCTGATTTGGTTGCTCGACAGCCCCGCCGCAGCGCTTGCCGCGCTCGCCGGAGGACTCGGCAGCGCATTGCTCAGCCTGCAGGTTGCGGCTCGAGTGTATGCCCAAAAAGACAACGCGCCGCCACAAGCGATTGTGGCGGCCTTTTATCGCGCCGAAGTGTTCAAGCTCTTCGGCGCGGCTTTGATGTTCGGCATCATGGCGAAGTACTTCGCGGCACAGTTTGTGCCTTTTGCGGTGACCTTCGTAGTGACGCTTTTCGTGTTCGCGGCGGCCTTGCGCTGGCGCATCGACACGGGCCCCGCCGGGGACGAAACGGCGAATTGAGATGCGGCGGCACGCCCCCACATTAAAGGCGTGCGCTGAAGTGTTTATTAAGGTGTAGCAAGCGAATGGCCAGCGGCGCGGACAAGCAGACCCCGAGCGAGTACGTCTCCCACCACCTCGAGCATCTTTCCGTGGGCGAGGGTTTCTACACCGTCCACGTCGACACGCTGTTCTTCACCTGGCTGTGCGGCCTGCTGTTTCTCGGCCTGTTCTGGACCGCGGCGCGGCGTGCCACGGCCGACGTCCCGGGCAAGTTCCAGGCGTTTATCGAGCTCGTGGTCGAATTCGTCGACGACTCGGTCAAGGAAGGTTTCCACGGCCCGCGCAAGTTTGTGGCCCCGCTGGCACTGACCATCTTCATGCTGGTGTTGTTCTGGAACCTGCTGGACATCATCCCCGTTGATCTGGTGCCGATCTTCGCGCACGACGTCCTGCACCTCGAATACATGCGTATCGTGCCGTCGGCTGACGTCAACGCCACCTTCAGCCTGTCGCTGACGGTGTTCCTGCTCATCATCATCTACAGCTTCAAGGGTAAGGGCGCCAAAGGCTACCTGCAGGAGTGGCTGTTCCACCCGTTCGGCAAGTTCCCGTTGCTCGTGCCGTTCAACATCCTGTTGAACTTCGTCGAGTTGCTCGCCAAGCCGCTGTCGCTGGCGCTGCGCCTGTTCGGCAACCTCTACGCTGCCGAACTTATCTTTATGCTGATCGCCCTGCTGCCGTTCTACCTGAACTGGATTCCGGGGTCGATCTGGGCGATTTACCACATCCTGGTAATCCCGCTGCAAGCGTTCATCTTCATGACGCTGACCGTCGTTTATCTGAATCTCGCTTACGAGAAGCACTAAGTATTGTTTGTTTACGCCATTAGCGCGTTTTGATTAGGAGTCATCATGGAAGCTCTCATCGCTGATATCCAGGGCAACACCGCCATTGCCGTCGGCATGATCCTGGCATTCGCCGCACTGGGTACCGGTATCGGCTTCGGCCTCCTGGGCGGCAAGTTCCTCGAAGGTGTCGCTCGCCAGCCCGAACTCGGCAACATGCTGCAGGGCCGTATGTTCATCATCGCCGGCCTGCTCGACGCCCTGTCGATCATCGGCGTCGCGTTCGCTGCACTGCTGCTGTTCGCAAACCCGCTGCTGAGCGCAGTCACGGGTTAATCGCGGTCGGCTTTCGCCGACCCTGCGTCAACGGCTAACGGAGTAATCGCGCGTGGATCCAAATATCAGCCTAATCGGGCAGATGGTCACGTTCCTCATTTTCGTGGGCGTGGTCATGAAGTTCATCTGGCCGCCGCTCATGGAAGCGGTCGAGGAACGCCGTAAGAAGATCGCCGACGGCCTCGCGGCCGCCGAGCGTGGCCAACAGGACCTGGCCAAGGCCGAGTCCCGGGTCGAAGAGCTCATCACGGACGCTCGCGGCCAGGCTGCCGAGATCCTCGACCAGGCACGTGCGCGTGCCAACGAGATCATCGCCGAAGGCAAGGCCGAGGGTCAGCGCGAGCGTGACCGTCAGCTTCTGGCCGCGCGGGCGGAGATCGAGCAGGAAACGAACTCGGCACGTGAAGAATTGCGCAACCAGGTTTCGGCCGTGGCACTCGCCGGCGCCGAAAAAATCCTGAAGCGCGAGATCGACGCGACGTCGCACGAAGCACTGCTGGCCGATATGGCCCAGCAGATCTGACTCGGAGGTCACGATGGCGGACAACATCACGCTGGCACGACCCTACGCACAGGCAGTGTTCGACATTGCCAGCGCAGGTGGCAGCCTTGCGGGTTGGTCTGCGGCGCTCGCCGCTGCGGGCGCTGTCGTGTCGGACGCGTCGATGGCCGGTTTGGTCGACGACCCGCGTATCTCCGACGACGAGCTGCTGACGCTGCTGCAGTCGGTTCTCGGTAGCGTACCGGGCGGTACGGTGCTCGCGGGTGCGGGCGACGGCGCCAACCTGCTGCGTCTGCTTATCGAGAACGGCCGGCTTTCGATTCTGCCCGAGATCTCGGTGCGCTTTGATGCGCTCAAGGACGAAGCCGAAAACGCCGTCGACGTCACCATCGTTTCGGCGACGCCGCTCGACGCCGGTAAGCAAAGCGAGATTGTGAGCGCGCTCGGTGCGCGCCTCGGCCGCAAGATCAACGCCACTACAGCTGTGGACCCCGATTTGATTGGGGGCGCAGTTATCCGCGCCGGTGACTTTGTCATCGACGGCTCGGTGCGGGCCCAGCTCACACGCCTTCAGGCGACGCTGGCCCGATAATCAACAGGAACAGTCATGTCACTCAAAGCCTCTGAAATCAGCGACCTGATCAAGGACCGCATCAAGAATTTCGACGCCGCCGCGGAAGCGCGCGACGTCGGTACGGTCATCGCGGTATCTGACGGTATTACGCGCATCCACGGCCTGGCCGACGCGCGTTACGGCGAAATGCTCGAGTTTCCGGGCGACACCTTCGGCCTGGCGCTGAACCTCGAGCAGGACTCGGTCGGTGCGGTTGTGCTGGGTGACTACAAGCACATCTCGGAAGGCGCCACGGTCAAGACCACGGGACGCATTCTCGAAGTGCCAGTGGGTGAAGCGCTGCTGGGTCGCGTCGTGAACTCGCTGGGTGAAGCCATCGACGGCAAGGCGCCCATCGACACACCGCACAACTCGCCGATCGAAAAAGTCGCCCCGGGCGTCATCGACCGCCAGTCGGTCGACCAGCCCGTGCAGACAGGCCTCAAGGCCATCGACGCGATGGTGCCGATTGGTCGCGGCCAGCGCGAGTTGATTATCGGTGACCGCCAGACGGGTAAGACCGCGGTCGCCATTGACGCCATCATCAACCAGAAAGGCACGGGCATTAAGTGCATCTACGTCGCTGTCGGCCAGAAGGACTCCTCGGTCGCCGCGGTGGTGCGCAAGCTTGAGGAAGAAGGCGCCATGGACCACACGATCGTGGTCAACGCCTCGGCCTCGCAGTCCGCTGCCATGCAGTACATCGCGCCCTACTCGGGTTGCGCCATGGGTGAGTACTTCCGCGACCGTGGTGAAGACGCCCTGATCATTTACGACGATCTCACCAAGCAGGCCCAGGCCTACCGCCAGGTCTCGCTGCTGCTGCGCCGCCCGCCGGGTCGCGAAGCCTACCCGGGTGACGTCTTCTACCTGCACTCGCGTCTGCTCGAGCGCGCCGCGCGCGTGAACGCGAAGTTCGTCGAAGAAGAAACGAACGGCGAGGTCAAAGGCCAGACGGGCTCGCTGACGGCGCTGCCGATCATTGAAACGCAGGCGGGTGACGTCTCGGCGTTCGTACCGACCAACGTGATCTCGATTACCGATGGTCAGATCTTCCTTGAAACGGATCTGTTCAACGCGGGTATCCGCCCTGCCATCAACGCCGGCCTCTCGGTCTCGCGCGTGGGTGGCTCGGCGCAGACGAAGGTCATCAAGAAGCTGGGTGGTGGTGTCCGCCTCGCGCTGGCGCAGTACCGCGAACTCGCGGCCTTCGCCCAGTTTGCTTCTGACCTTGATGAAGCCACACGCAAGCAGCTCGAGCGCGGTCAGCGCGTCACCGAGCTCATGAAGCAGAAGCAGTACTCGCCGCTGTCGGTAGCCGAGATGGCCCTGTCGCTGTTCGCCGCTAACGAGGGCTACCTCGATGACGTCGACGTGAACAAGGTCGTCGACTACGAAGCCGCAATGCACGACTTCGCACGCACGAGCTACGCCGAGTTCCTGGGTGAACTCAACGCGTCGGGCGACTACAACGACGACATCGTGGCCAAGATGAAGGACGTGCTCGACGCGTTCAAATCGACGGGCGTCTACTAAGCACCGCCCAGGCACTTTCGACTAGCGAACGGACAACGGACGCATGGCAAGCGAAAAAGAGATCCGCACCAAGATCAAAAGCGTGAAGAGCACGCAGAAGATCACGCGCGCCATGGAAATGGTCGCAGCCAGCAAGATCCGCAAGGCGCAGGCGCAGATGGAGGCATCGCGCCCCTACGCCGAGCGCATCCGCCGCGTCATCGCGCATTTGTCCGAAGCGAACCCTGAGTACCGTCACCCCTGGCTCGACGAGCGTGAAGTGAAGCGCGTGGGCTACATCGTGGTGTCGTCGGACCGCGGCCTGTGCGGTGGCTTGAACGTCAACCTGTTCAAGAAGCTGATCGCAGAGCTGACCGAGTGGAACGAGAAAGGCGTTGAAGTCGATCTCGCGCTGATCGGCTCCAAGGCCGTTCAGTACTTCAGCCGCTTGGGCGGCAACGTGCTTGCGACGGTCACCCAGATCGGTGACAAGCCGAACATGAACGACCTGCTCGGGCTCATCAAGGTGATGCTCGATCAGTACTCCGAAGAAAAGATCGATCAGTTGTTCCTTGCGCACAACGAGTTCGCGAGCGCGATCTCTCAGAAGCCGCACACCGACGTGCTGTTGCCCGTCAGCGAGATCGAGAACAACGACGATCTGCAGACGCACTGGGATTACATCTACGAGCCCGATGCGGCCGAACTGCTCGATGATGTACTGACGCGCTTCGTCGAGTCACAGATTTACCGCGGCGTGGTCGAGAACTTCGCCTGCGAAATGGCCGCCAAGATGGTGGCCATGAAGAGCGCCACTGACAACGCCGGTGAAATCATCGATTCGCTGCAGTTGCAGTACAACAAGGCGCGCCAGGCTGCGATTACGCAAGAGATCTCCGAGATCGTCGGCGGCGCAGCAGCGGTGAGCGGTGGCTGAGCCACGCGCTAACGGATTGAACGAAACACAAAGTGAATTGATCGCGGCCCGCGCCGCGCTCTGACCGAGGAACCAGAATGAGCACCGGAAAAACCGTGCAGATCATCGGCGCCGTTGTCGACGTGGAATTCCCGCGCGACGACATCCCCAGCATCTACGATGCGCTGATCCTGGATGACAATGGCCTGACCATGGAAGTCCAGCAGCAGCTGGGCGACGGCATTGTGCGCGCCATTGCGATGGGCGCCAGTGAAGGCCTCAAGCGCGGCATGGCCGTGACCAACACGAAGCAGCCGATTCAGGTTCCGGTTGGCGAAGCCACGCTGGGCCGCGTCATGAACGTACTGGGTCAGCCCGAAGATAAAGCCGGCCCGATCAACGCTGCGCAGACGCTGCCGATTCACCGTCCCGCGCCGAGCTACGAGGAACAGGCTTCCTCGCAGGAGCTGCTCGAGACGGGCGTTAAGGTGATCGACCTCATCATGCCGATCGCCAAGGGCGGTAAGGTCGGCCTGTTTGGTGGTGCCGGTGTTGGTAAGACCGTGACGCTCATGGAGCTCATCAACAACATCGCCGTTCAGCAGGAAGGTCTGTCGGTATTCGCGGGCGTCGGTGAACGTACTCGTGAGGGCAACGACTTCTACTACGAGATGGAAGAAGCCGGTGTACTCGACAAGGTGGCACTGGTTTACGGTCAGATGAACGAGCCGCCGGGCAACCGCCTGCGCGTCGCACTGACGGGCCTGACCATGGCCGAGTACTTCCGCGACGAAGGCCGTGACGTCCTGATGTTCATCGATAACATCTACCGTTACACACTGGCGGGTACTGAAGTATCAGCGCTGCTGGGCCGTATGCCCTCAGCGGTGGGCTACCAGCCAACGCTGGCCGAGGAAATGGGCGTTCTGCAGGAGCGCATCACCTCGACCAAGACGGGTTCGATCACGTCATTCCAGGCCGTTTACGTCCCCGCCGATGACTTGACCGACCCCTCGCCGGCCACGACCTTTGCTCACCTTGATGCAACGCTCGTACTGTCGCGCCAGATCGCGGAGCTCGGCATCTACCCGGCCGTTGATCCGCTCGACTCGACCTCGCGTCTGCTCGACCCGAACATCATCGGCCAGGAACACTACGACTGCGCGCGCGGCGTGCAGGCGGTACTGCAGACCTACAAAGAGCTGCAGGACATCATCGCGATTCTTGGTATGGACGAGCTCTCCGAAGAACAGAAGCAGACCGTGACGCGGGCCCGCAAGATCCAGCGCTTCCTGTCGCAGCCGTTCTTCGTGGCGCAGCAGTTCACGGGTGCCGAAGGCAAGTACGTGTCGCTAGCCGACACGATCCGCGGTTTCCAGGGCATCGTCGACGGCGATTACGACCACCTCCCCGAGCAGGCCTTCTACATGGTTGGCTCGATCGAAGAGGCCGTCGAAAAAGCCAAAGGCATGAGCAACTAAGACCATGCCCACGCTGCACGTCGACATCGTATCCGCGGAAGGCGAGATCTACTCGGGCGAGGCCGCCATGGTGTTCGCACCGGCGCAGCTCGGTGAGATCGGTATTGCGCCGCGACACGCACCACTGCTTACCGGTCTCAACGCCGGTGAAGTGCGCGTGCAAACACCCGAAGACGGCGACCGGTTCTTCTACATCACGGGCGGCATGATCGAGGTGCAGCCCAACATGGTGACGGTTCTGGCCGATACGGCACTGCGCGGCGACGAGCTCGACGAGCAAGCGGCGCGCGAGGCCGAAGAAGCGGCGCGTGCGGCACTCGCGGGCGCGTCCAAAGAGACCGATCTCAAACGTGCCCAGCAGGAGCTCGCCGAAGCTTCGGCGCGCCACCGCGCCGCGCAGCGCATGAAGGGCCGAAGCTGACGGCGCCTGACGCCGTCGTCTTTCGACACGCTGACGTCGCGGACGTCGGCTCCGTAGCCAAGTTTGCGGAACGCGTGTTCCGTGAGACCTTCGCGCCGCACAACACCGCCGAAAACATGGACCAGTACGCCAACCAGGCGTTCGGTCCGGTGTCGATGGCGGCGCGAATGTCCAAGCCCACATCTGTCACGATCGTGGGCGAGACCGGGGGTGAGATCGTCGCCTACGCGCTGTTGTTCGAAGCGCCGCTTCCGGATTGCATCGACACGAAGGCACCCACGCGTTTTCTCGAGCGCTTCTACGTCGACAGCGCCTGGCACGGCAAAGGGCTTGCCGACCGCTTGCTTGCTGCGGTGCGCGCCGCCGTACTCGACACCGAGGCCAGACGCCTCTGGCTCACCGTCTGGGACCAGAATCCACGTGCTATTCGTTACTACGAAAAACGTGGCTTTACGTTGTGCGGCACCGTCGACTTCACGCTGGGCAACGATCGCCAACGCGACTTCGTGATGGCGATTCCGTTCAAGGGTTGATGCGCACGCGCCTCACGGCGCGGTGTTACCCTGATCGCTTGCGCTATTCGCAGAGGTAGGCGATGCCCGATTCGCGGCCCATGCTTGTGTTGATGCCGGGGTTCGACGGTACGGGGCAACTGTTTGCACCACTCATCGAGCAGCTCGGCGCACGCGTGGACACACAGGTGATCGCCTACCCCGATCTCACGGATACCCGGGCCTACGTCGATGACGTTGCCACACGTCTACCCGAGGACCGCGATCTCGTGCTCGTAGCCGAGTCGTTTTCCGGTCCCATCGCATTGCACCTGCTTGCGCAACACCCGGATCGCGTTCGCGCTGCCGTGCTTTCCACGACATTCGCCCGGCCACCGCTCGGTCTCGTTCTATCGTTGGCCAACAAGCTACGCTTGGCGAGCTTCGTGCGTCCCGCGATGAACGAACAAATCCTGCGTATGTTTTGCCTGAACGGTGTTGCCGACATCGCGTTGATACGGAGCATCGTCGATGTGGTTCGGCCCATCGGTCAGTCCACCGTCGCGAGCCGGCTGCAAACGCTGGTCACGATGGATGCCACCCATGTGCTGGACGCGATTCAGCAGCCTGTGCTGGTGCTGTCGGCGAGCGCTGATCGAGTGGTGCGCCAGCGATTCACGTCGAGCCTTCTCGCGCGCATCGCCGATGTCACCCACGCGACGCTCGAAGGTCCGCACCTGTTACTGCAGGCCGCGCCCGAGGACGCTGCGCGCAATATTCTGGCCTTCCTCGAACAGAAGGCGGGTCTCAGGGAAGCGTAGCCGCGTAGCCCCAGGAACCGATGATGCGCGTTTCAGGCCGGTGCCGGCGCGGCAGCGCTTCATTGCGCCAGGCCGTGAAGCCGGCCAGGTCAAGATCGTCAGGGCGTGTCCATTCCCGTCGCCGCAGGTAATGCCAGACGTACTCCTCGAGGTAGCCGGCCTCCGCAGTTGCCGCGAGCTGCTCCAGATAAGGGTCAGCCAGGGACGGTGACTGCTGCCAGCGGGCGATGAGCGCCTCGCGTGCCACAAGCTCGCATTCAAATGCCTGATTGCGGGCCGGGTTGGGGCCGCCGATTTCAAGCTGACAGACGCTACGTGCCAGGCCATAGGCCACCCAGGATTGCAGAACCGGGTCCGAGCTCGCATAGGCGTAGGGCGGCACCGAGAAGCGATCGCCATCAGTCACGCCGTCCTGGACGTAAATGCGCCGATCACAGCCCGTGATGGCTGCAATCACAGCAATCACTATTGCGAGTCGCCATCGGACCATTTCGTGATGCATATCGCATAGGGTACGTGCCCGTGTTCACACGTTTCAATCAGGCGCTGAGTTAGAATAAGAAGATGACCACCAACACCCCGCTGCAGATCGTCGTGCTCGCTGCTGGCCAGGGCAAACGCATGCGCTCGGCCCTGCCCAAGGTGCTGCAGCCGCTGGCGGGTCAGCCGCTGCTCGCTCGTGTCCTCGACACGGCAGCGGCGCTGTCGCCAGAGCGTACGGTCGTCGTCTACGGTCACGGTGGCGACGCGGTCCGGGAGACGATATCGGCGCGAGATGTCGCCTGGGCCGAGCAGGCCGAACAAAAGGGCACGGGTCACGCCGTCCAACAGGCCTTGCCGAAACTTTCCGACCAGGGGCGAGTGCTTGTGCTGCTGGGCGACGTCCCGTTGCTGCAGCCGCAGACCTTGCAGGACTTGCTCAATGGAACACCGGAAGACGGCGTGGGTGTCTTGTCGGTACGCGTTGCCGACCCGACCGGTTACGGGCGCATCGTGCGTGACGCCGCTGGTGGCGTGCAGGCGATTGTCGAACATCGCGATGCGACGCCTGAGCAGCTTCAGATCAACGAGATCAACACGGGCGTGTTTGTGGTGCCGGGCAAGCAGCTTGCAGGTTGGCTCGACCGCATCACGCCGCATAACGCACAGGGTGAGTACTACCTGACCGATGTGATCGGTTTAGCCGTCGACGATGGCACGCCCGTTTCGGCGACGCCTTGCAGCGACTTCGAAGAAGTCATGGGGATCAACGATCGGGTGCATCTCGCCCAGGCTGAGCGCGTCTGGCAGCGCCGCGCCGTTGAAGCATTGATGCGAGACGGCGCACGCGTGGCCGATCCGGCACGCGTGGACATCCGCGGCACGGTTACGGTCGCCGAAGACGTCTTTATCGATGTCAACGTTGTACTCGAGGGCGAAGTGCGTCTTGGCGCCGGCAGCGTGGTCGGTCCCAACTGCGTGTTGATCAACGCGGCTATCGGTGCGGGCACAACGCTGTTTGCCAACACGTACATCGAAGACAGCCGCGTTGGCGCGCGCTGCAATTTGGGTCCGTTCGCGCGGTTGCGACCGGGCGCTGACTTTCGTGATGGCAGCAAAGCCGGCAACTTCGTTGAGGTAAAGAAAAGCGTCATCGGTGAAGGCAGCAAGGTGAACCACCTGAGCTACGTCGGTGACGCCGTACTGGGCGAACGGGTGAATGTTGGCGCAGGCACCATCACCTGCAACTACGACGGCGCCAACAAGCATCAAACCATCATTGGCGACGATGCCTTTATTGGCTCGGGCGTCGAGCTCATCGCACCCGTCGAAGTCGGCCGCGGCGCCACGATCGGCGCGGGCTCGACCATTTCAAAACCAGCAGCGGCTGACGCCCTGACTCTCGAGCGCGCCCGTCAACGCACCATCGAGGGCTGGCAGCGGCCCGTCAAAAAGAAATAGGGGCACAGCAACATGTGTGGAATCGTCGGCGCGATTGCCGAGCGTAACGTGGTACCGATTCTCGTAGAGGGTCTGCGCCGTCTCGAGTACCGGGGCTATGACTCTGCCGGCCTGGCCGTCCTTCGCGATGATCGGTCGCTGGGCCTACGTCGCGCTGTCGGTAAGGTCTCGGGCCTGCAAAGCAAGCTTGATGCAGATCCACTCGCAGGCACACTGGGGCTGGCACACACGCGCTGGGCGACGCACGGTGGCGTCACGGAACAGAATGCGCACCCTCACCTCTCAGGCGATCGCATTGCCGTCATTCACAACGGTGTTATCGAGAACTTCCAGGAGATTAAGGACGAATTGCTCGAGAAGGGCTACGAGTTTGCCTCCGAAACAGACACCGAGGTCGCGGCACATCTCGTGCACGACTACGTGAAGGCCGGTTCGGACCTCGTTGAGGCCGTGCGCAAGGCCACGCAGCGGTTTGAAGGCGCGTTCGCACTGCTCGTTGTGGATGCCGAAGACCCGGATCGCGTTGTGGTGAGCCGCGTGGCAAGCCCGCTTGTTATCGGCGTGGGTATCGGCGAGAACTTCGTGGCGAGTGGCATCCAGGCGTTGCTGCCGGTGACCCAGCGGTTTATCTACCTGGAGCAAGGTGACCTCGCTGAAATCACACGCGAATCGATCCAGGTGTTCGATGCTGACGGCGCGCCCGTCGAGCGAGAAGTTCATGAGACGAATGCGGCGACGGACACGGCCGACCGCGGCCCTTACCGTCACTTCATGCTCAAAGAGATTTTCGACCAGCCGTCGGCGCTGGCAGACACGCTCTACGGGCGCGTCAACAACAATCGCGTGCTGCCCGATTCGCTGGGGCCGCGCGCAGCGGAGTTGCTGGCCCGGGCCGAGAATATTCATATTGTTGCCTGTGGCACGAGTTACCACGCGGGTTGCGTTGGCAAGTACTGGTTCGAATCGATTGCGGGCGTGCCTTGCCAGGTTGAGATCGCGAGCGAGTACCGCTATCGCAATGTCATTGTCCCTGAGAACACGCTGTTCATGACGTTGTCGCAGTCGGGTGAAACCGCCGACACGCTTGAGGCGCTGCGCCTGGCCAAAGCGTCAAGCTACATCGGCTCGTTAACGATCTGCAACTCGGCGCACAGCTCCATGGTGCGCGAGTCCGACCTCACGATGATGACGCACGCCGGTCCGGAGATCGGCGTCGCGAGTACCAAGGCCTTTACGACACAGCTGCTCTCAATGCTGCTCGTCACTCTCATGCTCGCGCGCCACCGTGGTATGAATGACGCCCGCGAAGGCGAGCTCGTACCGCACGTCTATCACGCAGCCGCTGCCGTTGAGCAAGTGCTGGGCATGAGCGATCTGCTGCGTGAACTGGCCGAGGACTTCGCTGAGAAACACCACACACTGTTCCTGGGCCGTGGCCCCATGTGGCCCATTGCGATGGAAGGGGCGCTCAAGCTCAAAGAGATCAGCTACATCCACGCCGAGGCTTACGCCGCTGGCGAACTCAAGCACGGGCCGCTCGCACTCATCGACGAAGACATGCCCGTCGTCGTCGTAGCACCCAACAACGATCTGCTCGACAAGCTCAAATCCAATATGCAGGTCGTACGCGCACGCGGCGGCCAGCTCTATGTGTTTGCCGACAAGGAAACGGGCATTGAGTCCGAGGAAGGCATTCGCGTCATTGAGATGCCGCACGCCGATCGACTCATCGCGCCCATCGTCTACACGGTGCCGCTGCAGCTACTCTCCTATCACGTTGCCGTGCTCAAGGGCACGGATGTGGATCAGCCCAGGAATCTCGCGAAGAGTGTGACGGTGGAGTAAGCGCTCGGCGCGCCAGTTGCCAATGAACCTTAACAATTAACTCTCGAAAAGATTCGTGCATAAGTCCCTTAAACACGTTGGTCTCGTTGAGCGGAACCTAACAAGTAACTCCCGAACAGAACACCTGCACTCCCGCATTAGTCGTTGAATTGTCGTACTCATCTCCCCCAATGTCGGTACCAAAGTCAGTCTTCATTTCAAACTAGCTAAGGCTGAGAAAACACGGCTTTCGCTGAGTCCACAAACGCTCGCAGTTTCGGCGACTCCGATGCACGCCGGGGGTAGTAACACGAAAGCCCGGGCTGCTGGCGGGCCGCGTCTGGGAGTATCTCTGTTAGAGCGCCTGATTTGAGATCCGCCGCTGCGAGCGGCTCGAATGTATAGCAGATTCCGTGTCCTGACCGGGCCAGATCGAGAGCGATGATCATGTCGTTGACAACGATGCCGCCGGCAGTCCTGACCGAAGTGTCCCGCTTCCCGTCACGGTATTCCCATTCGTAGATGTTGCCGGCGCTGGTCATGCGGTATTGGATACACTGGTGTTCATCAAGATCGGAGATTCCTGCGGGTACGCCGTTCCTCGACAAGTAGTCTGGTGAAGCCACGGTGATGACTTGGAAGGGCCCGGCAAGGGGCACAGCAACCATGTCTGCGGCAATCATATGGCCGAGGCGAATCCCCGCATCAAAACCCTCGCCCACGACGTCACTCAGCCCATCGTCGAAAAAATACTCGACAGTGACGCTCGGATACCTGGCCTGCATTTCCTCAAATACGCGTTCGAGAAACCATGGGTATGCGATACGAGGCGCGTTGATGCGCAACAACCCAGACGCCCCGGTGCGCTGCGACTGCACGGTTTCCCATGCCGCGTTCACTTCCTGAATCGCATCACTCGTCGCTCGCACGAACAGTTCACCTGCTTCAGTGAGAGAAACCGAGCGAGTTGTTCGAGCGAAAAGCGGCAATCCAAGGCGCTTTTCGACTGCCCTGATGGCATGACTGACATTGGATGGACTCGTGTTGAGTTCCGCGGCCGCGGCCGCAAAACCACCGCGCTTCGCAACAGCCACAACGACCGGCAAGTGGGACAACAAGTCACGATCCATTGCTGAATAATATCGAACAGTACATTCATTCGAAAGCTGTTTATCTCATGAGTTGAGAAACCTATCTTGCCCATCAAGCAGATTCGAACCCCTACCAGGAGAAAACTGATGGAAAAAGTAACTTTCGAAGTTGATGCGACGCCCATCGTCGGCGACCTCTACAAGCCCGTAGCAACAGAATCAGCTCCAGCTGTTGCGATCATCGGTCCAATGACCTACCAGAAAGAGCAGGCGCCCACCCAGTACGCCAAACGTCTGGCAGACCGCGGGTTTATCGCGCTCGCCTATGACAGTCGTTACAGGGGCGAAAGTGGCGGGGAACCGCGTGCTTGGGAAAACCCGTCCCACAAGGTCGAGGATCTGAAAGCGGCCGTTCGCTACCTGCAGAGTCGCGACGACGTTGACGCGAACCGGGTTTCAATCCTAGCGATTTGCCAAGGCAGCTCCGCAGCAGTGAAAGCAGCAGGCGAATTACCTGAGTTGAGCACACTGGCCACCGTCGCCGGACATTATCGTGACGCCGAGGGCGACATCGAGTGGCTCACGGAGGAAGGTTTCGCGGTTCGCAAAGCGAATGGCGATGCTGCCAGACGGAAGTATGCAGATACTGGGGAGATTGATTACATCAAGGGTGTCGACCAAAGCGACCTCAACGTTGGAATGCCCGGAGAGTTCGTTTGGGAGTGGTATCAGCCGTGGGCCGATCGTGGAATCTGGGAGAACCGTTACGCGGTTATGAGCGACGCTGACTTGCTCTCGTTCCAGTCAATCTCGGCCGTACCTGATATCAAAGCACCCTGGTTGATGATCCATGGCGACAATTGTTTTCTGCCCAGCGCCGCAAGGCGCCATGTTGAGGCAATTTCTTCGGCGACTAAACACGATCTAGTGTGGAACGATACGCCGCACCTGGCTTACTACGACGACCCCAAGGTTCTCGATATAACAGCCGATCGTGTAGCTGAATGGTTCGCGAACTAGCGGAACATCCAACTTGCCGCCGCCGCTAACCAGCGGCGGCAGCACCTTTAGGGTACCCCCGGCGTTGCGAAATCCGCCGGTTGTTCGGGAGTTAATTGTCTTGTTCGCGACTTATTTGTAGAGGTTCACCAATGAGCCTTGACCCTTAACGCCATCACTTTTCCGGTGGAAGGGATGCTATCTGCTCCGAAGAAAGCGTAAGCTTCCCCGTCAATGCGATAGCACGTACAACTGACAACACCGGGAACGCTATGCCAGTCCTTACCACCCACGTTGGATCGCTTCCGCGGACTCAAGAGGTCGTGGATTTTCTGTTCGCACGCGAACGAGGCGAGGACTATGATCAGGCGCAGTTTGACGCGACGATGACGAAGGCGGTGGACGAAAATGTACGCCGCCAGGTCGAAGCCGGTGTGGACATCGTCAGCGATGGCGAAGCCTCGAAGATCTCGTACTCCACCTACGTTAAGGATCGCTACACGGGTTTCTCTGGCGACAGCCCACGCAACGCGCCCGCCGACCTCAAGCTGTTTCCGAGCTACATGGAACGACTGGCCAGCAGCGGTGGGACAGCGACCTATTCACGCCCTCAATGCACCAGTGAGATTCGGTCGCTCGGTCATGACGAACTGAATAGGGACATCGCCAACCTCAAACGCGCAATGCAAAAGTACGGTGTCCAGCGCGGATTCATGAACGCGGCCTCGCCCGGTGTGGTTGCGCTGTTCCTTCCCAATCAACACTACCCGTCTCGCGAATCCTATCTGGAAGCCTTGGCCGATGCGCTGAAGGCCGAGTACGAGACCATCGTCGCTGCGGGGTTGGATGTGCAACTGGATTGCCCGGACCTGGCCTTGTCTCGTCAGATGCTGTTCTCGGAGTTATCAGACGACGAGTTCATCAAGATTGCAGAGGTGAATGTCGAGGTCATGAACCATGCGCTGCGCGAGGTTCCGCGGGAGAAGGTTCGCGTGCACGCGTGCTGGGGGAACTACGAAGGCCCGCATGTTCTGGACCTGCCAATGGATAAGGTGTTTTCGACGTTGATGTCGATCGACGCCAAATACCTGTCGTTCGAGAACGCCAACCCACGTCATGGGCATGAGTGGAAGGTGTTCCGCGATCGGGCGGAAGAGATTCCCGACGACAAGGTGCTGTTGCCCGGCGTCATCGACACGACCACAAACTTCGTCGAGCATCCCGAGCTGGTAGCCGACCGAATTGCGCACTTCACCGACATTGTCGGTGAGGACCGTGTGATTGCCTGTACCGATTGCGGGTTTGGAACCTTTGCCGGTTTCGGTGCCGTCGACCCAGAAATTGCTTATGCCAAGCTTGACGCCATGTCCGAGGGCGCGTCTCTGCAAGCCATCGAGACGGCGTAGACGCTGAGGCCGATTGGGCGCCGACAGAACCCACATGACGCTCCGACGCATACTGGCAACGTTTTTGCTGACCTCCACGTTTTGGGTGCCCACAACCTTCGCACAGGAAGGCTTCACCGAAGCGGAGCTCACGCAGATGGCGAAGGCGTTCATCGAAGCCAAAAATGCCAGGCAGCAGCCCGATTCCGATGCCGAAGACATCGAGCGCTTCCTCGCCCTCTTCGCCGAAGACTTCGTCGACGAGCACATCAAATTCAATGTGACGGTGACCGACAAGGGCGAGCTGCGCGAAGGCATGCTGAGGAAGCTCGAGGACGAGGTGCTCTATTCGCGAATCGAGATCAAAGAGATCATGACGGGCCACAACGTGGTTTTCGTCAAGTACCTTGAGAGCGCCAAGGTCAAACCGGCGCACCTTGATGAGGTGATCGAGTACACGAGCACGAACATCGTCTCACTGGAGTTTGACGCGCAGGGCTTGATCAAGCACCTGCGGAGACATCACGGCTAGGCTGCGCCGCGCTGTCGCACCCACCTAGGCGCCGCCATTTCTTTCCTCGTAGCGCTTACGCGCGTTCTTGATTTTCCTCATGTTGCCATTCGCCCAAAAAACGACGGGCGTAATAGTCTCCACCAGAGACGCTCCCATCGCGGTCAGCTCGTAGAACACGGCAACCGGTGGGCCCGGCTCAACCGTGCGAGTCAGATAGCCTTCGCGCTCCAGGTTGCGCAGGTTCTCTGTGAGAACGCGCTGGGTGATGTCGCCAACGGTGCGCTTCACCTCGCCAAACCGAAGCGCCCCGTCCTCCAACGACAGCAAGATGAGCACCTGCCACTTGCCCGTGAACTTGGTCATGACGCTCCTGATTGGACAGGAAGCCGCTTCTATTTTGGTGACTTTGGTTATGGGCAACATAGGGTTTTCCTAGTTTCGGACGCGCATAAAGCACCATGGGAATGACGTACTTGGTATGCCTAAGGATACTCAGTTACATCAAAGTGCGTAATTGACACCTAGTTTCAGAACAATACTATCCCTCGCGAACAACAACAAACCGCGAGGAACGCAGTTGATCAACAGAAACTGGATCAGAACCTCTCTGCTCGGCGTGGCCGCGATTATCGTGCTCGCTGTACCGCTGCTCGCGCACGACACATACGCAAGACGATCCACCAGCCAAAACGAGACACGCCACATAGACGAGATTGAATGGCTCGAGGGGGCCGAGGGCGTCTCTTTCGGACTGCTCTGGGGAGATTGGAACACCGGGCCTTTCGGCATGATCGTCAAGACTGAGGCGGGATACACAATCCCGACTCACGCACATAGCCATGACTACGACGGTGTCACCATTCAGGGAAATTGGGGACACATCTTCGGCGACGGTGAAGACGTTGTCCTGCCCCCCGGCTCTTACGCCAAACAAGTGAAGGGCGATTTCCACTCGGACTACTGTACTGGCCCCGACGATTGCCTGGTGCTCATCCATCAGCACGGGCCTCGGTCCTTCATTGATGCGACCGAGTGACGCCCCGGACTAATGGCCGTGATGCACAACAGCACAACCGCATCCTGTAACGCGCTGTCTTTGGTGCATTCCAATGACGACGCTCAGCAAAAAAATGGACCCTCCGCATGACGCAATCCTGGACACTATCACCGGGTCAGGGCGCGGCTTCATTGAAGCCATCCGCTCAGCCTTCACAAGCACTGGGCGACTACGACGTCCGCATACGTGTTCGCGCGACGTCGCTAAATGCACGTGATCTCATGATCGCGCAAGGCTTGTCGCCGCTGCCTGCACTAGATCAGCTCATCCCGCTCTCAGACGGCTCTGGCGACGTCATTGAGACGGGTGCGGGCGTGTCTCGGGTGTCAATGGGCGATCGCGTCGTTGTTGCGTTCAATCCAGCCCATCAGAACGGCGACTACCAGGCATGGATGGAGCCTTCAGCACTAGGAGGCGCAACGCAGGGCCTACTCCGTGAAGAGACTGTGCTCAACGAGATGGCACTGGTCCGGATTCCCGGGGCTGTCTCTTACGAACAGGCTGCCTGCCTTCCCTGCGCCAGCGTCGTGGCCTGGAATGCGCTGTTTGAATCCGGGCCGTTCCGACCTGGGATGACTGTTCTGACGACCGGCACCGGGAACGTCTCGCTCGCCGCCGTCGTACTCGCAAAATCAGCGGGTGCGCGTGTCGGCGTCACCTCATCAAGCGATCATAAGATCGAAGCTGCGATCAGTCTCGGGGCGAATTTCGGTGTCAATTATCGCGCTAGCGAAGACTGGGGCGATAACGTAAGAGAAGAAACAGATGGTCGTGGTGCGGACATCGTCCTGGAGAATGCTGGCCCGCCCTCCGTTGCTCAGTCGATCCGCTCAGCGGCGCCAGGCGGGCGTGTACTACAAATCGGGTGGAAAGGACTCGAAGGCCCGCCGCTGAATGTGCTGGAGATGGCGCTTCGAAGCGTCACGCTAAAGCCCGTAATGGTCGGATCCCGAACGATGCTCGAGCGCCTCGTCGCTGCAGTCAGCGTCAATCAACTTGAGATGCCGATCTACGACGTCTTCCCATTCGACGCCGCACCGAGTGCCTTTGCCGCGGCCAAGGATGGGCCGCACGGCAAGGTCGTTATCACTCACTAACCATAGACAGTTCACAGGACACCCCATGGACAGACCCCTGGAAGGAAAGAGCGCGCTCGTCACTGGCGGTAACCGGGGCATCGGCGCGGCAATCGCGAGGCGGCTCGCCGCCGACGGCGCCGCCGTCACGATCACCTACGCATCATCCAGCGCCGCGGCAAACGACGTCGTGGCGTCTATCCTGAAGGACGGTGGTATCGCTCAAGCGCTAAAGGCTGATGCACGCGAACCCGGCGCAAGCGCCGGTGCCGTTCGAGCTTCCGCTGAGTTTCAAGACGGCCTCGACATCTTGGTGTCGAATGCCGGCATCAACATCAGCAAGCCACTCGACGACCTCAGCCTTGAAGATTACGAATCCGTA
This sequence comes from Pseudomonadota bacterium, assembly GCA_038524795.1. Classification (GTDB taxonomy): domain Bacteria; phylum Pseudomonadota; class Gammaproteobacteria; order Steroidobacterales; family Woeseiaceae; genus CALBPI01. The sequence continues at coordinate 136,554 of JBCBIJ010000007.1, forward strand.
TTCGCGATTAATGTTCGCGCGTCCATGGAGGTCATCCAAGCGGCCGGACAGACCATGTCCGCTGGCGGTCGAATCATTTGTGTGAGCGCCACCATCGCTAACGATTTCTTCGCGCCCGGACTCGGATTGTATGGCGCGAGCAAGGCCGCACTAAACGCCTTCGTCCAAGGCTGGTCGCGCGACTTGGGTCCCAAGGGCATCACAATCAACGCGATTGTCCCCGGCCCTTTCGATACTGATATGAACCCGGACGGCAGTGAACTCTCGGGATGGCTCAAACAAAAAGTGTCGCTGGGCCGGTACGGGCAGCCCTCAGAGTGCGCCTCCCTCGCTGCCTTCCTCGCGGGGCCCGAGGCCGCGTTCATCACCGGCTCGCGAATCATCATCGACGGCGGCCTGACCGCCTAGCCCGCGCCGCATCAACAAGGAACACCCAATGAACGCCAAAGACGTTATACACGAGGTCGCCAACGCGCTCTTCTTCGAGTTCGATACCGAGGCACTGTCCCGTCTTCTGACCGAAGACTACATTCAACACAATCCGGGCGTGCCTACGGGAAAAGCCGCACTACTCGGTGTGGCGCCGGCCCTGGCTTCGGCCGATTTCAAAACCACCGTCCATCGTGTCATCGCGGAAGATGACCTGGTTGTTGTGCACAGCACTTTCGACAATGCGGATTTGTTTGGTGCGCCAACGCTGGTGTCGTTTGACGTCTTCCGCGTCGAAAACGGGAAAGCCGCTGAGCACTGGGACAATCTCCAGCCCCCACCGGCGACAACGCCGTCGGGCCGGAGCATGACCGATGGCCCGACCCAGGTTGTTGACCTCAACAAGACCGAAGCCAACAAGGCGTTGGTCCAGGGTTTCATCGACGACGTCTTCCTAGCCGGCCGGCTCGAAAAAGCGGCCGACTACATCGTCTCCGAACCGGGTGCCTACCAACAACACAATCCTGGCGTGGCCGATGGCCTCGACAAACTCGGGGAGGCCTTCGCAACCATGCAGCAAGCTGGAAACGCCTTCTCATTCTCCAAGCTGCACCGGATCATTGCGGAGGGCAATTTCGTCTTCACGATGACCGAGGGCGCTGTCGGAGCAACGCCTTCCGCCTTCTTTGATCTTTGGCGCGTTGAGGACGGTCGCATCGTGGAGCACTGGGACACTATCTCCGCGATCCCGGATGAGATGGCGCACAACAACGGCAAATTCTAAAGCCCAGCAGTGATTTCGAGGAGCGAACAGATCAGGTGAACGCAAAAACCATTTTGTTAAAGACGACGATCACCGCAAAAGACGACTGGCACATCGGTCGCTTCTCGATTCTGAAGCGGCACCTCCAGGACTGCGGGCATCACGTCCTGGGTCAAGACCGTCGTGTGGCCGGCGGCAACGACTACGACCTGGGCTCGTTAACGGAGAATGCTGTCGATCAGGTTTGGCTATTCGCCGTGGATATCGAAGATGCACTAACTCCCGACGACGCTGCCGCCCTGACGGCATTCCGTGAGCAAGGCGGCGGCTTACTCATTACCCGAGATCACGAAGACATGGGAACTTCGCTGCTTCAACTCGGTGACGTCGGCGAGGCGCACCACTTCCAGACCCGAAACCCGGAGCCCAACGAAGACCGTCGCTGCGTCGACGATACGGTGACGGACTACATCTCATGGCCCAACTACCACACGGGCGCTAACGGTGACTATCAGACGATAGCCACACCGCTACGAGATCACCCGCTGGTCCTTCGAGAGAGTGGCGAGCCAATCACCTATCTACCATCTCATCCGCACGAAGGCGTTGTCTCTCGACCGAAGTGCGCAGCCGGCTACGCGGATGTCGTGATTGAGGGGCGCAGCAAGACGACGGGCAACGTGTTCGGCAGCGCGGTGGCCTTCGACCACCGGCCGAACGACGCCGGCGCTCGCGCGGGCCGAGCGGTCGCGCAGTCGACCTTCCATCACTTCGTGGACCCGAACCTGGATCCATCAATGCCCTCGCCCTCATTCGTCAGCGAGCCACCCGGCCGAGGGATTGCGGAGAATCCGACAGCGCTACGTGATGCACTCCGCTACATCGAGAACATCGCGAATTGGTTGTAAGGACCACGTAAACAATCACGACTTGGAGAGAATACGGTGACAACTGATGTAAGCTTGATCACTGACGTACTGCGCGACTACGAACGGCACGCCAATGAAGGTGACGCGCCTCAAATCGCGGCGCTGTACGACCATAACGCGATCCTGTTCCCGGATCGTTTTGATGCCTTCGCCGGCGTAGCAGCGATCGAGGGCTTCTACGCTGCTGCGTTCTCGATGCTCACGTTGGACATCGAGTTCCAAATCGACCCGACGCAAATCGTTGTGGCAGGCGATGTCGCCTATGCGACGACAACCTCACACGGCACACGCTTCCTGAAGGCGTCTGGCGAGACTGTCCCCGAGGTTAACCGGGAGCTCTGGGTATTCGCAAAGCAGGGTGATGGGTGGCGGATCGCGCGATACTGCTTCAACAAAGCCGAGTAGGGAGCGGCTCCCGGGCAAACCTAGTCTTCGGCGCCGTCTTCTTCGTCACCGCGAACGCGATCCAGAATGTCCCGCATTCCCTCACGCATCGACTCAGTCTTGTCAGCGATCTTGCTGGAGTCAAATCCAATTCGTGACCATGCGCCGTCAACGGCTTCCTTGATTGCGAGCCAGACGCCTGCCGCGGATAGCGAGTACCGCAACGCAAACTGATCTTCCTTGAGATCGAGCCCGAATTCGAGCGGGATGCTTCCTTCGTAGCCATTGACGAGCTTGGCCAGCGGCACCGACGCGATCCGAGCCACACGCCCGGTGCCGGGTGGTGGCGTGACCTCAAGCCCCGAAAACTCGAGCTGCCAGTCGAGATCGAGCGATGTCGAGGCGGTTGCCTCCCAGTCGTCCTCAACGTAGACGTCCACGAAGCCATCGCTGAACCAGCCCAGCGCGCCGCCGACCACATCGGCCAGGCTCGCTACGGGCACCTGGGTGGCGCGCCACTCGGTACGCCGGCGCTCCGCTGTGCCTGACGACGCGAGTTCGAAGGGCGCGCCCGCTAGATTGCCCGCGGCGTTCGCGCGGAACAGCACGTCGAAGAGCAAAAATTTCGAGCGGAGCGGCGTGCTCTCGAGTCGCTCCACGGCAATCGGCACGCTGAAGGGATTGCCGCTCGAGTTGACCCCCGTCACGGCAATGCGAACGTCCGTCACCAGGAGCTCGTCGATCTCGAACTCACGCCGCGGTCGGTCGCGCGGCGGCTGATCGGCGGCGGCTCGCCGGTCTGTGAACACGGTACCGGCGAGTCCCGTGACACGCGCAGTGTCGAGCTGTGCCGTGCCAAACATGGAGGCAATACGCAGGTCCAGGTCGATCTCCGCGACCTGGAGGTCGAACGTGGAGACGGGGTGCTCCCGGCGCTTGATGTCGCAGTTGCCGAGCTGCACACGACCCGTGAGCAGCGAGCCGTCAATGGTGTCACACGCCGTCGTGATGCCTTTGCGTTGCGCCACCCGGTCGAACACAAACTGCACGGCCTGCTCGAAGAAGAACAGGTTCACCACGAGCACCGCAACAAGCACGAGGCCCGATAGCCCGGCCAGGACCACAGCGACAGGCTTTGCGATCGAACCCCGCGCGTTGGGCGCGCGCTTCCGACCCGACAGCGCCGCAACCAGGGCACTGACGGCGGCGGCGAAGAGCTCGACGACCAGCGCGATGAAGGGAATGAGAATGACGAAGATCAGTTCGCCGATGAGCAGCGCGAGCGCTTCCATGTCGCCTCCGGGTCGGTTTAGGGGCGGGCCAGGCGCTTAGCGTATCGTGTTGGCGAAGACTTCCGCAGCCTTGGCGCCCAGCCGCTTGCGCGTGTAGTCGGCGCCAACCGTGCGGCAGCGGGCCGCCAGTGCTGCGAGTGCGTCGGCATTGTTCTTGAGCGCCAGCACCTGCCCGACGATGGCCTCGACGTTGCCGGACTCGAGCTGAAACCCGCAGCCCTTCTCCTCGAGAAATGCGCCCGCCTCGCAATGCGGCGTCACGATCGACGGCATACCAAGGCCCAGGTACTCCCAGGTCTTCACAGGGAATGCATCGCGCGAGATCGGATCGTCCTTGCGCAGACACAGGCCAAGGTGGCACCGCTCGATGGTTTCGATGGTCTGCTCAAAAGGCAGCCTGCCGAGGAATCTGAGATTTGCCGGGACGTCGCCACGCAGCAGCGACTCCTGTCGGCCGTAACCGATGACCACCACGTCCACGTCGTGCTGCGCGAGCTCGCGGGCCACAGCGATGAGCGTCTCGATGTCCTGGAAGAAGCCCATGACGCCGTGAAAACATGCGGTGAAGCGTTCGTGCTTGTCGCCACTACGCGTCAGGAAGTCGCCCGGAAACCCGTTGTAGACACACTGCACATTGGCCTTTGGCGCGTCCTCGCGCACCACGCGCTCGAGCCCTCGGGTTGCGACGACCACGGCCGCGGCATTCTCGTAGGCGCGCCGGGACAGCCGCGTAAAGAACCGGTAGATGAGCGAGCCACGCTTGATCAGACCCGCACCGGCGTAGACTTGCGGATAGACGTCACGCACTTCAAGAACATAGGGCACACGTTTCCGTCGCGCCCGAAAGCTCAGCACGATGCCTGCGAGATACGCGGGCATCGAAATGATCAGCAGCTCGCAGCCACCGCTTTTACCAAGAATCTCCCGGGCCGCAATCCAGCCGATCCGCAGCTCGCCGAGAACGCGCTTAACGATGCCTTCGGAGTTTTCGAGCTCGCCAACCGGCAAGGTCTCCACCTCGATGCGATCAAATTCGACAGGGTCGGGCGTGGTTGTGCGAACGTGCAGCGACGTCTCACCGGCGGCATCTCGATCACGTAGCCCAAGTAGAATTGACCGGCCGCGCAACGCCGCCGCGCCTGAGTACGGCGGCCAGTGCTGGAAGAATGCGAAGATGCGCGTTGGCAAGGACTTATACGGTGTCGAAGAACTCGCGGATGCTCTCCACGGTGTACTCGAGCGCTTCGGTCGACAGCTCCGGGAATATCGGCAGCGAGAGGATCTCGCCCGAGTTCCGCGCTGAAACGGGGAAGTCGTCGGCGCTGTGACCGAGATAGCCGTAGGCGTCCAGCAGCGGTAGCGCCGTTGGGTAGTGGATACCCGTACCGATGCCCTTGCCGGTCAGGAACTCACGTAATGCATCGCGGTGCGCCGTACGCACCACGTAGAGGTGGTAAACGTGTGTCGCGCGGTCTTGAATCTGAGGCAGCGCGAGATCACCGATGCCAGGCAGACGCGTATCGTACTCGCGTGCCACGGCCTGGCGGGCGGCGGTCCAGTCGGCCAGGTGCGGCAGCTTCGCACTCAGGATCGCGGCCTGAATGCCGTCGAGTCGGCTGTTGATGCCCTCGATCTGGTGCGCGTGTTTCTTGAGCGCGCCGTGGTTCGAGAACATGCGGCACTTCGTCGCGGTTTCCTCGTCGTTCGTGACGATGGCGCCCGCGTCGCCGTAGGCGCCCAGGTTCTTACCGGGGTAGAAACTAAAGGTCGCGGCGTCGCCCCAGGTGCCGACGCGTTTGCCGTCCCATTCGGCCAGATGCGCCTGTGCGCAGTCTTCAATCACCTTAAGGCCGTGCCGCGCGGCGATGTCCATGACGGCGGCCATATTGGCTGCCTGACCGTAGAGGTGTACGGGGATGATGGCGCGCGTCTTTTCGGTGATCGCGGCCTCGAGTTGCTCGGTATCGATGAGGAAGTATTCATCGGAGTCGACAAACACGGGCCGCGCACCTGCCTGGGTGATGGTTTCCGAGGTCGAGATCCAGCTGGCCGCCGTGGTAATCACTTCGTCGCCTTCGCCGATGCCGAGCATGCGCAGCGCGATGTAAATGGCGTCCGTGCCGTTCGCGCAGGAGATGCAGTGCTCAACGCCGTAGGTGCTGGCGTACGCAGCTTCGAATTCCTTGACGAAGCGGCCGCCCACAAATGCGGTGTTGCTGAGCACCTGTTCGATGGCGCCATCGAACTCGGCTTTGTGGGCCAGGTACTGCGCGCGCAGATCGACAAAAGGTACGTTCATCCAGTCAGTCCTCAAGTGTTCGGAGCAGGCGCGCCGGGTTACCGGCGTAGACGCCCGCCACGTTCAAATCCTTGGTCACCACGGCGCCCGCGCCGACGACGACATCATCGGCAATGTGCACGGGCAGAATGGTCGCGTTGGAGCCGATCGAGACACGGTTGCCGATGGTGGTGCCGCGCCACTTCGATTGGTCGCCATGCGCCGGGCCGCCGTCTTCGAACAGATCATTGATAAACATGACGCCGTGCCCGATGAAGCAGTCGTCCCCAATTGTCACGAGCTCGCAGACGAAGGCGTGCGACTGCACGCGGGTGCGCTGGCCAATGCTGACGTTCTTCTGGACCTCGCAAAACGGCCCCACGAAGCTCCCATCGCCGATGCGGCAGCCATAGAGGTTGACGGGTTGGACGAGCGTGACGCCTTCGCCGAACTCGACATCAACGATGCCGTGCTCGTGAATCTTCGGCGTATTGGGGCTCGTGCTCACCTCAGCCTGCGTCCTTGATCTGGCCGAGCTTGCACTGCTTCGGCGCGAAGCGCATCGACACGGGCAGCCCGGTCTCAATGGACTCGTAAATCGCCGAGATGACTTCGAGACTGCGTCGGCCCTCGAGACCGTCGACCATGTGGCGCTTGCCGTTGGCGATGCTGTCGACGACATGCTCGTAGTAGGCCTGGTGTCCGAAGCCGTAGACGTTCGGCGGATTAACCGAGCACTTCTCCAGCACATCCGGGTCTTGCGGCTCGGCTTCCTCGAACTGCCACACCTTCATCTCGTTAACCGCGAAGCCGCCGATCTCAACTGTGCCAGTCTCGCCCAGAATCGAGATTGAGCCCTCGAGGTCCTTGGGGCGCGCGGCGGTGGTTGCCTCGATGACGCCCAGCGCGCCGGAGCGGAATTTCAACAACACCACGGCCGTGTCCTCGGCCTCGATGTCGACGAGTGCGGTGCGGCTCTCGGCGTACACCGACTGAACGTCACCCATCATCCATTCGAGCAGATCGATGTGGTGGCTGGCCTGGTTGGTGAGCACACCACCGTCGAGCGCCCAGGTACCCCGCCAGCTGTCCTGGTCGTAGTAACGCTGCGGCCGACACCAGCGAACCCGCACGGTCCCCATGACGAGCTTGCCAAAGCGCCCCGCTTCCATGGCTTCGCGCAGTTTGACGACGGGCACATTCATGCGGTTTTGTTTCACCACGAACAGCCGAACGGCGTTCTGGTCGCATGCCGCGATCATGGCGTCGGCGTCATCGAGCGTCAGCGCCATGGGCTTTTCGACAACGATGTGTTTGCCGTAAGGCGCGAGTTCGATGACATGCCGTGCGTGGTAGCCGCTTTCCGTCAAGACAACGACGACATCGATGTCGGCCGTCTTCATCATTTCGTGCATGTCGGTGTAGGCCGGCACATCGAACTTCTCGGCGATGGCTTGTGCCTTCGCGGCGTCGATGTCGCACACGGCGACAAGGCCAGCGCCATCGATCTGCTGGTGTCCGAGCAGCTCGGAATGGCGTTTGGCAATCCGCCCGCAGCCGACAAGTGCGAACTTCAACATAGCGTGACCCCTGGTCCTCTGTACGATCGAACTGGAATGGCCCCGGTGGGGCGGTGGCAGGCCGCCGAATCGCGTGTCACTGGCTGGTGGCGATCGCGGCAGGTGGCTTGGTAAGACCTTTGAATCGGGCCTGTGCGGCGACCTTGAGGCGCGTGCAACTAGCGATCCGGTCTCGGTTTTTTCTTGCGCGCGATTATATAGGAATGGCCTGCAGACGCACTACGATTCTCACTGGGCGGCGCGTCTCGCCGTGAGCGCCGAGTCGTAGACCTCGAGCATCTTGGAGACGCTCTGATCCCAGCCGTAGCCGGTAGAGACCTGCTCGCGACCTGCCGACCCGAGGGCCTGGCGTTGCTCGGGGTTCTCGATGAGCTCGCGCAGCGCTTCGGCGGCCCCCACAACGTCTTCCCGGGGGACGACGAGCCCGGTTTGGCCGTGCTGGACGACCTCGACCAGTCCATCAGCATCAGAGACTACGACGGGACGGCCCGCCGCACCGGCCTCGAGCACAGCGACGCCAAAGCTCTCCTGTCGGCTGAGCGCCACGAACACATCAAGCTTGCCGATTTCGGCCGGTACGGCGCTGTGCGGCACCTGCCCAACAAACGTCACCGAGTCGCCAAGGCCAAGCCGCTGCGCGCGCTGCTCAAGTTCGGCACGGCGGCTGCCGCCACCGACCAATCGCAAGACCAGGCGCTGCGCAATGGGATCGCCGGCCGCGGAGAGATCGCCCCGCAGCCGGGCAAAAGCCTCGATCAGGGTATCAACGCCATAAGTGTCCTCCATGGCCTTGACCGTGCCGATGGTGATTGGCCCATCGTTGTCTGTCGGAAGATCCGGCACATCTGCGAACAGCTCGAGGTCGATCCCGAACGGAGTGACGGGGATGTCGCCGGCGGCGGGATACAGCGCCCGCACCCGATCTGCCATGACGCGGCTCGTCGAGGCGATAACATCGGCGGCTTTGAGATTTCGGACCACCAGCCATCGGTGCAGCGCGGAGCGCTCCGGGAAACTGAACACGTCGCTGCCCCAAACGGACAACACATACGGGTGCCGATGCATGAACCGAGCCGTCGTACCGTAGCCGCTGGCGAAATGTGCGTTCAACAGATCAGGTCGGAGCTTCTCTGCCAGCCGACGAAGCTTCGGTGCCGAGAAGAAGTAACTGGGATTCCCTCGGTTTGGCAGCTCGATCACGTCTACGGCGTCGTCGAGTGGATGGCTTACCGCGTGTTGGGTTGCCAGTGTTACGGACAGCCCCGCCTCGACCAGGCCGTTGACCCAGCGTGCGGTGTGGATTGATGAGCCCGCAGCGAGCATCAGGAGCTTCATGCAAGCCCCCCCGGTTGCGCGTCGTGTCCGTTGGTCACGTGCTCGCCAGCGCGACTGACTGCGCGCGCAGCTTGCGCACGCCGCTCTTGAGCACCACGGCGACGAGGTACACGCTGATGAGCACGAATACGATATTGACGAGGCTGGGTGCGTAGATGAAATCGTTGAAGCCGCCCGTTACGGGCATGCGTAATGACAGATAGGCGAACACGCCCAGCAGCACGGGTGTCTTCTTCGAGCGCAGAAAGAACAGGAAGATCGTCTGGATGAACACACCGACATAGATCGGTGCCAGCAATACGCCGATCAATCCGAAATTGGCCCAGGCCTCGGCAATGAACAGCGAGTTCATGACGGCGGCCTTGCCGGCCTCGACGCCAGCGGGGTTGAAGATCGTCATCATAATGCGTGCGGCGCGATCCGAGTGCTCGAGGCCTGCGGCGTTGCTGATAAAGGTCGACAGCGACGCGAAGCCGATGAACGGCTGCGTGTCCGGGAAATGCTCAAAGGCGAAATAGGTGCCGGCGGCCTGCGACAGCAGGATGCGACCGCCGATGCCACGGTTGTAGGCGAACAGCACTGACGGGTCGGTGACTTTGCCGATAAACCAGTAGCTCGCGAGCAGAATCAGGAGCGCCATGGCGCCGAACAGGTAGAACACGGTGCGGCTGACCCGGCCGTCCGCGAGCACCCGGAACATCAGGAAGCCCAGCGCAAAGATGACAATGGGCGCCTTGGAAAGATCGTAAGTCAGGATCAGGCACGACGCGCCAAGCATCGTGAGAAACCAGATCCGGTCACGTAACGCGCCCGTCTGCTTGAGATAGCCAAACGAGATGTAAGCGAGGATCGGCGTCAGTAGCAGACCCAGCAGGTTGCGCACGTAGACGTTGCCTTGAAACCCGAGCGATGCGTCGACGCGCGAGATCGCCAGGCTCACGGCGTCACCGCCTGCGATGGCGGAGAGCAGCGGAATGTCGCCCAGCGCGTAGAAGGTGTAGAGCACCGCGAGCAACGCGATGCCTGACAAGGCGTACAGCGGATAGCGCACAAAGCTGTCCCGCCGGGACAACGCGGGCGCGATGGGTTGCGCAATGTAGTACCGAAACAGGCCACGGTTATTCCGAAGGCCGTTCAGCCGAACCGCCAGCAGCATGCCCACGGGCATGGCGATCATGGTGTACTGCACGGCAAGCCAGCCTTGGAACCGCGCCTCCTCCTGGATGCGGTTGATCATGTAGTGGTCGTCGAGGCCGTTGACCACGAGCACCGATGCGACGAAGGATTGCGCCACAAGCTCAAAGAAGAAGATCCAGCCGATCATGTTGATGCGGGTGGGCGACAAGCTGCCCGCGACGCTGCGAAACAGCAGCACCGAGATCACCAGCACGATAAGAGAGATCAGGACATACATGCGCGTCAGCCGGGTGTGCCCGACGCTTTGCCCGTGAGCCTGCCTACGCGCCGCCGCAATGCACCCCAAAGGTCCCTGGGCCGCAGCAATAATGCCAGACCTTCAAGTACGCGCGTCAATGCCGAGCGGCGGTTGCCACTGAGCTTGCTGATCACAAGCGTCGAATACAGACCGATGCCGCGCTCGAAACGCAGGTAGCGATAGCGCAGTCCATCTGCCTCGATGGGCGTTTGCTGCTTGTGGATTTCGATGAGATCACGCAGGAAGGGCACGTTGACGAAGCGCGTGGACGATTTGGAGATCGAATCCGACACGCGGTAATTCACGGTCTCTCGGTCATAAAAGCAGAGCGCGTAACCGGCACGGGTGAAGCGCAGCCACAGCGGCAGGTCCTCAATGTTGCGGAACTGCTCGTCGGCATAGCCGATGTCCTCAAACGCCTTCTTGCGAATAAACGAAGTGGGCGCGAAATTGAAGCTTCCAAATCGCAGCGCCTGGTACTGCTCGAGCGCGGAGCGCTGAAAGAAGGCTAGCTGGCTCGGTTCCGGCGTAACGCGATCGATACTCCCGAACCAGCGCATCTTCGAGACAATGACGCTGCAGTCGGGGTGTTGGTCGGCGAATTCCAGGTTGGCGCTCAGGCAGTGCGGCTGCAGGATGTCGTCTGCGGCAATGGTCTTGATCCACTGGGCGCTCGATGCGCGCCAGACCAGATTGCAGTTTCGCGAGACACCGCCGTTTTCTGCATTGCGCAGAAACACGACATTCGCGAAGGCATCGCCGTGGCGCGCCAGCCACCGCTCGACGACGTCGACCGTCTCATCGTGCGAAGCGTCATCAGAAATCGCGAGCTCGATACGTGCGGGTCCGAGGTCCTGGGCCAGAATGCTGTCCAGCGTTTCCTTGATCGTGGTCGCGGCGTTGTAGCTGATGACAGCGACACTCACCGTTGCTGCCTGCCCCGTCATGCGATCACAGTCTCTTAAGCTCGCGAATGCGGTCGCTATTGTAGTGCATTGGACTCCCGACTCCAGAAGGGCTTAAGGTACCGCCGAATTCTCGGCTCAGGCGCAGCAGGTACTCGTTCGTGTCTCTGATGAAATGGATCGAATTTCCGTCGCTGGGTGACGATCGCGGCGGTCTGGTCGCTTTGGAGGCGGGCGCCGGTTACCCGGTGCCCTTCGACGTGCGCCGTGTCTACTACATCCACAGTACCGAGCCCGGTGTCAGCCGGGGCTTCCACGCGCACCGGCAACTGCAGCAGGTCGCGATCTGCGTGTCGGGACGCTGCCGTGTCGTGCTCGATGACGGCACCACCCGCGAAGAGGGCTGGCTCGATGCGCCCACAAAAGGGCTTTTCATTGGCGACCTCACCTGGCGCGAGCTGCACGATTTCAGCCCGGATTGCGTGGTGTTGGTGTTGGCGAGCGAGCACCATGACGAGGCGGACTACATCCGCGACTACGATGAATTCCTGGAGCACGTGCAGCATGGCTAGCATCCACCCGCTCGCAGACGTGAGCAGTGACGACATCGGCGAAGACACGCGCGTCTGGCAATTCTGTGTGGTCTTCAAGGGCGCCAGGATCGGCAACAACTGCAACCTCTGTGCCCACACAATGGTCGAGTCGGACGTCGTCGTCGGCAATAACGTGACCGTCAAGAACGGCGTCTTTCTCTGGGACGGCACACGCATCGAAGACGATGTGTTTATCGGGCCCAATGCGACGTTCACCAACGACGTGATGCCCCGCTCTAAGGTCTACCCGGACACCTTTAGTGGCATTCATGTGAAACGCGGTGCCAGCATCGGTGCCAACGCGACGATCCTTCCCGGCATTACTGTCGGCGCCTACGCCATGGTGGGTGCGGGGGCTGTGGTGACGAGCGATGTGCCCGAGCGGGCCGTCGTCATCGGCAACCCGGCTAAGATCATTCGTTACCTCGACGCTGACTGACGCGGTGCTGTCCTAGGGCGCGTCGAGCGCCTCAGCAAACAGCGCAGCGAGGTAGCGACCGTAGCCTTGTTGCAGTTCGATCGAGGGGTGGCTGTCGAACGGTGACACCGCGAAGGTTTCGATGCCCGCGAAAGCGTCGTAGTCGCTGGGGTAGATTACGTTGACACCCAGCGCCTGCTCGTAGAAAGCCAGTACGGCATTCTCGGTAGCGTTAAAGCTGTAGACCTGCTGCGGTGCGATTTCGCCCGAGGTTGGCAGGTAGATCAGCAACACCGTCGCGCCACTGGCTTTGATCACGTCGATGGCGCGTTGAATTCGGTTCGTGTCGGTGGCGGCGATATCCACGACACGCGGAATCACACTCTGCCGCTCGACAAGCCCCAGCCGCGCCAGCGCGCGTCGCAGGTAAACGAAAAACCCGCGCAAGTCGTCGTACGTTGCGACGAGGTCTGTGCTGATCGCGTCTGGTTCGGTTTTCCCCTTGCGGCTCTCGCACCAAGACTGCGTCGCGCGTGCATCGATCAGGTACTCGTCAGAGCCACAACCACTGTCGGCCGCCAGGCAGGCGACCGAGTCACTGAGCCGGGCACGGGGGCGGCCCTTGCTGTCTTCGACCGTGTCGAGGTACCACCAGTCGCGTGTGATGTCGTCACGAATGAACTGGATCGCGATCAGGTTGGGCGTTTCGACGCCAGGGGTCTCAAGCGCATCCGCCAGGTGTACGACCATGTGCTCAAGACCAAAGGTGCCACCGGCGACGTTGAGCAGTGCGGCCGAGAGCCCGCGCTCGTTGAGCTCGGTCTTTGTGTAGTCAACGATCGTCTTGCCGTCGATATTCCAGTGGGAGAACGAGTCGCCGCTGACGAGTAAGCGTTGCGCGGCTGCCTGGTAGTCGGCTTGTGTGTCGAGCCCGCGATACCCGTCCGCGTTCGTCTTTGAGATGCTCGGCAGGCATTCAAGCACGCGGCCAGTCGAGTCGAGATAGGCATAAGAGGATGACGAGTCGGGCTCGTAGCGGACCCCGAGCGCGTCATCAAAGATCCCGTAAGCCCCCGTCGTCACGCGCATGGCGACGGTGCCCTGGCGCGACTGCTGCATCATGATCTCGAAGAGGACGACGGCGATGGCCGTGGAAACCGCGAAAACGATGATATAGACGGCCCATTGGGCCTTTCTTGAGGGTTGGTACTCGCTCATGGGTGGTCCCGGTGCGCGTGCTCGCTATGGCGCGAGAGGATACGCCATGGCCCGATCGTCGGTCTATTGGCCGGTATACGTTGGCTTCTGACCAAAACCAGCCTAAAACCGGTGCCACGCGTACCATTTGCCCGCAAATCGCATTACCATGCACGGCTTTGCGCACCCGTCCAGGGGGCAGCGAACCTCCACACGCCTTTTAGCGAATCACGGCTTTAAGACCATGAGTAGTGACCTTCAACAACATTCAGAAATCGAGGTCGGTTCCGACCGATCCTTCGGACTCGTTTTTTTCGTCGTCTTCCTGCTGATCGGGCTGTATCCCCTGATCGGTGGCAACGGCGTGCGACTGTGGTCGCTGATTGTCGCCGGCGTGTTCCTTTTCTTCTCCTTCGTGTTCTCGGAAGTGCTGCGACCGCTCAACACGGTGTGGTTCAAGTTCGGCATGTTGCTCGCGAAGATTGTGAACCCGATCGTGATGTTCGTGATCTATGCGCTCACCATCGTGCCGTTCGGTCTCGGTGCGCGACTCTTCGGCAAGGACTTGCTTCGAATCAAGCTCGACAAGGGTCGCGATTCCTACTGGGAAGAGCGCGAGCCGCCCGGACCGAAGCCCGAGTCACTGAAGAATCAGTTTTGATTAGGAGCCAGCCATGATCCTCAAAGAAATCTGGCAATTCCTTCGTGCCCGCAAGAAGCTCTGGCTGACGCCTATTCTCATCATCATGGCGGTCCTGGGTGGCCTGCTCGTGCTGGTCCAGGGTTCGGCGGTGGCACCTTTTATCTACACGCTCTTCTGAGCGGGTAGCAGGACGGAACCATGCGAATTCTCGGAGTCTCTGCGTTCTATCACGACAGCGCTGCGGCGCTCGTTGACGGCGGCACCATCGTGGCCGCTGCACAGGAAGAACGCTTCACGCGCAAGAAACACGACTCGTCGTTTCCGGCAGAGGCGATCAAGTACTGCCTCCGCGAGGCCGGCGTTGAGCTTGGCGATATCGACTACGTCGTGTTTTACGACAAGCCGTTTCTCAAGTTCGAACGCCTGCTCGAGACCTACCTGGCCTTCGCGCCCAAGGGGTTTCGCTCGTTCCGCATGGCCATCCCGATCTGGCTCAAAGAGAAGCTGTTCCAGAAGAGCATGCTGACCAAGGAGTTCCAGAAGTTCGACGAGGACTTCGACTGGGAGAACAAACTGCTGTTCTCCGAGCATCACCTGAGCCACGCGGCGAGTGCGTTCTACCCCTCGCCCTTTGAAGAGGCGCTGGTGCTGACGATGGACGGCGTCGGCGAGTGGGCCACCACGTCTGCCGCGATTGGTCGCGGCAACGACATCAAGGTGCACAAGGAGCTCTTTTTCCCGCACTCGCTGGGCTTGCTTTACTCGGCGGTGACCTACTACATCGGCTTCAAGGTCAACTCGGGTGAGTACAAGGTCATGGGTCTCGCGCCTTACGGGCGTCCGATCTACAAGGACCTGATGCTCGAGAAGCTCATGGACCTCAAGGAAGACGGCTCCTTCCGTCTGAACATGGCGTACTTCAACTACTGCACGGGTCTGACGATGACCAACGACCGCTTCAGCGCGTTGTTTGGTCGGCCTGTTCGCGGTCGTGAAGACGAGCTGCTCGACCAGTTCCACATGGACATGGCTGCTTCTGTTCAGGCCGTGACTGAAGAAATCGTGACACGTCTTGTCAGCGGGCTTATGGCCGAGACGGGCATGAAGAACGTCTGTCTCGCGGGCGGTGTCGCACTCAACTGTGTCGCCAACGGCAAACTGATTCGCGAAGGCGTCGTCGAAAACCTCTGGGTGCAGCCCGCGGCGGGCGATGCTGGCGGCGCACTGGGCGCCGCGCTGCTTGCCTACCACCTGTACCAGGGTCAGCCGCGTACTGTGGACCCGAACCGCATGGACGGCATGCAGGGCTCCTATCTCGGCCCGGTCGCTGACAACGCCTCCACGCAGGCGCAGCTCACCGAGGCCGGCGCCGTATTCGAGGTCATCGAGGACGAAGCAGAGCTGCTCGACAAGGCGGCCGAATTACTGGCTTCAGAAAAAGTGGTTGGCTGGTGCCAGGGCCGTATGGAATTCGGGCCGCGCGCACTGGGGGCCCGGTCCATCCTCGGTGACCCGCGCTCCGAGAAAATGCAGAAGACCATGAACCTCAAGATCAAGTACCGCGAGAGCTTCCGCCCGTTCGCACCTTCGGTACTGCGTGAGGACGTGGAGCGTTACTTCGAGACCGACATGGATAGCCCTTACATGTTGCTCGTCGACGAAGTGAAGCCTGAAATCCGTCGCGCGATGACCGACGACGAGGAGCAGCTGTTCGGTATCGAGAAGCTCAATGTCTCGCGCTCGGACCTGCCGGCCATCACGCACGTCGACTATTCGGCGCGCGTGCAAACCGTGCACGAAGAAACGAATCCGCTCTACTACAAGCTCATTCGCAAGTTCAAAGAGAAGACGGGTTGCGGCGCGGTCATCAATACGTCATTCAACGTGCGTGGCGAGCCACCCGTATGCACGCCCGTCGACGCGTTCAAGTGCTTCATGGGGACTGAGATGGACACGTTGGTGGTGGGCAACTGCCTGCTGCACCGTGATGCGCAGGACCCCGATCTGCGTCTCGACTACAAGTCGGCGTTCGAGCTCGACTGACCGGCCGCGCGGCGCAGGCCGCGCGGTATCAAGATCGCCATCGTGATCCCGTAGAGGAGGTAGTTGGCCGCGTGCGCCATCGCCGCCCCCTCGAGCCCAAACATGGCCACAAACTGCGTCGTCAGGAACACGAACAGCGCCGCGAACGTGATCTCGGAGACGATGAACAGACTGGTCATCGCCTTACCGAGCATCAGGTAGGACAGAATCCAGCTCGCGATCTTGAGCGTGTCCCCCACGACCTGCCAGGCAAACAGCTGCGCCATGGGCGCGAATTCCTGGCTGAACAGCAGCGTGATAATGAGGTCGCGAAACGTGTAGATGCCGAGCGCACACACGACGGCCACGGGCAGGATGATGCGATAACCCTGCAGAATTTCGCGGCGTAAGTCGGACAGCTCAGTCAGCTCCGAGAGTCGCGGCAGGTAGTAGACCCCGAGCGTCGTGGTCACGAGCATGAGGTAGGCGAGACTGAGCCGCCACATGGCTTCCCAGTAACCCGCGAATTCCCAGCCCAGTGTGTCGCCCAGATGGTTGCGGATGATGATGTGGCTGACGGGGATGCAGAGAGAGGAGGTCAGCGCCATGAGCGTGAACTTCGCGAGGTTCTTCGCGACACCCGTGTCGATGCGGCCGATGAGATGCGTCAACCGAAACCAGTCGGCGCGCACGACGAGCGCGAAGGTGACGAAGAAACTCAGCGACTGGTAGATGGCCAGCGCCACGAGTGCGCCGTAGATGCCAAAGCGAACCGCCATCGTCGCTGTGACGACGAGCGAGAACAGGCTGCCCGCGATGTTCGCTGTGACGTAACGCAGGATCTCCTTCTTGCCATTGAGGATGGCGAGAAACAGCGTGTTGAAGACGAAGAACACCAGCGCCGCAGCGAACCAGAGGAACACCGAGCCCAGCGTCTCGTCATTGAGAAACGTGGCGGCGAGCTGGCGGTTGAAGATGACGACCAGCGCGGCGGCGAGCAGAGAGCCGGCAAGTGAAATGGTGCCGGCCGTGCGCCAGACCGCGTGCTGGCGTGGCGCGTCTTCGCCGTACTCGGCGGTGTACTTGGTCACCCCGGTGTTGATCGCACCGCTCGCCAACGTCGTGATCATCTGCACCGCATTCTGGAACTGTCCCAGCACGGCATAACCCGCCGGCCCGACGTAGATCGCGAGAATCTTGTTGAGCCCCAGCAGCGTGAGCATCTTGACCAGGACCGCGATGCCATTGAGCAGGCTGGTCTTGATCAGAGTCACGACTCAGTCCCGCGGAAAATCGTTACAGGCCGCGATGACCGCATCGATATCGGCGTCCGGCATGACGGGGCTGATCGGCAGGCTCAGCACCTCGGCGGCCATGGCTTCGGCGATGGGTAACTTGAAGCCATGCCATTCTGCGTAGGCGCCCTGCCGGTGCATGGGAATGGGATAGTGGATGAGCGTCTGTACGCCGCGTTCTGCGAGATGGGCCTGAAGGGCGTCGCGCTTGGGCGTTCGCACCACAAACAGATGGAACACGTGCGCGGCGAGATCGTCGAGTGTTGCCGCCGACGGTATCGGTAGTGCGATGCCCGGGTGGTCGATGCCGCCCGCGTAGCGTTGCGCGACCTCTCGGCGACGCGTGGCTTCTTCGTCGAGGTGCGCGAGCTTTACGCGAAGCAGGGCGGCCTGCATCTCGTCGAGCCGGCTGTTCACACCCTTAAAGGCGTTCTCGTATTTTCGTTCGCTGCCGTAATTGCCCAGCGCACGCACGGTTTGCGCCAGCGCTTCGTCGTTGGTGGTCACGGCGCCGGCGTCGCCCAGCGCGCCCAGGTTTTTACCGGGATAAAAACTAAATGCTGCGGCGTGGCCGAGATTGCCGGCCCGATGGCCCGCGAGCGTCGCGCCGTGCGCCTGTGCGGCGTCCTCGAGCACGAGCAAGTTGTGACGGTCGGCCAGCGCCATGATCTCGACCATGGGCGCAAGCTGCCCGTACAGGTGCACGGGGATGACAGCCCGCGTCTTGTCCGTCAGCGCCACTTCCAGGTTCGAGACACTGAGGTTGTAGTTGCCCTCGTCGGGCTCGACGAGCACAGGCGTGAGGCCACTGGCGGTCACGGCCAATGCGGTCGCGATGTAGGTGTGCGACGGGATGATGACCTCGTCGCCAGGGGCGAGACGCCCCATCTCGATCCAGGCGCGCAACACGAGCACGAGTGCGTCGAGGCCGTTACCGACGCCAACGCTGTGGTCGGTGCCGCAGTACGTCGCAAACTCGGACTCGAACGCGTCCCGCTCGGCGCCCATGATGTACCAGCCCGAGTCGATGACGCGACGAGCCGCAGCGGCAAGCTCGTCGCCGTACTGCGCGTTGAGCGACTGTAGGTCTAGAAACGCAACCATGCGGAGTTCGTGCGCCCTACCGCAGTCAGGGCCGGAAGTAGTCCGGCTCCTCGGCGATCTGTAACAGGTACTGGCCGTAGCTGTTCTTGCTAAGCGACTCGCCGATGCGGCGCAGCGTGTCCCGGTCCAGCCAGCCGTTGTGAAGCGCGATTTCTTCGAGGCAGGCGATCTTGTAGCCCTGCCGCTGTTCGATCGTCTCGACGAAGCTGCTCGCAGCCAAGAGGCTTTCGTGCGTGCCGGTGTCGAGCCACGCAAAACCGCGCCCAAGTACTTCCACCTTGAGGTCACCACGTTCCAGGTAGGCCTGGTTGACGCTGGTGATCTCGAGCTCGCCGCGTTCGGAAGGTGCGACCTGCTTCGCGATCTCGACGACGTCGTTGTCGTAGAAGTACAAGCCCGTCACCGCAAAGTGTGACTTGGGCTGTGAGGGTTTTTCTTCGATCGACAGTACCTTGCGGTCGGCGTCGAACTCGACGACACCGAAAGCCTGGGGGTTTTGTACCTGGTAGCCAAACACCGTGGCGCCACTGTTACGAGCGGCCGCGTCCCGCAGCATGGGCGTAAAGCCCTGGCCGTAGAAAATGTTGTCGCCCAGCACGAGGCAAACAGAATCGTCGCCGATGTGTGACTCGCCGATGAGAAACGCCTGCGCGAGTCCGTCCGGGCTGGGCTGCACGGAGTAAGACAGTGAGATACCAAAGTCGCTGCCGTCACCCAATAGGCGCTCGAAACTGTCTCGGTCCTGCGGTGTCGTGACGATCAGGATGTCCCGGATACCCGCCAGCATGAGTACCGACAGTGGGTAGTAGATCATCGGCTTGTCGTAGATTGGTAGCAGCTGCTTCGACGTGCCTTTGGTGATGGGGTAGAGGCGCGTGCCCGAACCGCCGGCGAGGATGATGCCCTTCACGATGCTGTCTCCCCGAGTCTCGCGAGCCGGTAGTCACCACTTAAGACGCGACGCCACCAGGACTCGTTGTCGAGATACCACTGAACCGTTTTCTTAAGCCCCGACGCGAACGTCTCCTCCGGCCGCCAGCCCAGTTCGCGCGCGATCTTCGAGGTATCGATCGAGTAGCGGCGGTCATGACCAGGCCGGTCCTTCACGTAGGTGATGAGACTGCGGTAGTTGAACGGATTGTCCGAAGTCGCATTGCCCTCTCGCCACAACGGTGTTGGCTGCAAGTCCTGCAGGATGTCGCAGATGGCGTGCACGACGTCGATATTCTGCTGCTCGTTGTTGCCGCCCACGTTGTAGGTCTCGCCGATTTCGCCGCGCTCAACGACGAGACGTAGGGCGCGTGCATGATCGTCAACGTAAAGCCAGTCGCGAATATTGTCGCCGGCGCCGTAAACGGGCAGCGGTTTGCCGTGGAGCGCGTTAAGAATGATGTGTGGGACGAGCTTCTCGGGAAAGTGGTAGGGCCCGTAATTGTTGGAGCAATTCGTGACGATGATGGGCAAGCCGTAGGTGCGCAGCCAGGCGCGAACCAGATGATCGGATGCGGCCTTGCTCGCCGAGTAAGGGCTGCTGGGGGTGTAGGGCGTTGACTCTGTGAATTGATGTGCCAGCGCATCAGCATCGCTCGCAGGATGCGGCAGATCGCCATACACCTCATCGGTGGAGATGTGGTGGAAGCGGAACGCGTCGCGGCGCGCATCGGGCAAAGACTGCCAGTAGGCCGTCGTCACTTCGAGCAGCGTGCAGGTGCCGGCGACGTTCGTCTGAACGAAGGCGGCGGGACCATCGATGGAACGATCAACATGGCTCTCGGCAGCCAGGTGCATGACGGCGTCAGGCTGGTGGGTTGCGAAAACGGCCTCGAGCCGCTCGCGATCGCAGATGTCCACCTGTTCGAACGCGTAGCGGGAAGAAGCGGCGACCGTAGCGACGTTCTCGAGGTTGCCTGCGTAGGTCAGCTTGTCGACATTGACCACATTGTCGCCGCGGTCACCGACGAGGTGGCGTACGACGGCCGAGCCGATGAAGCCCGCCCCTCCCGTAACCAAAATCTTCATCGTGAGGCTGCGGGGTCCGGCGAACGCAGGGCTTGCGCGAGAAACACCCAGATCAACGACAACACACCGCCGAAGAACGTACCCACCACCACGATCAGCGAGCGCTTGGGCCGAACGCGACGATCGGGCGGCTGCGCCGGGTCAATAATGCGGAAGGCGAACTCCTTAGTCCCGCGCGCGAGCATGAGCTTCTGAAGTTCGGACTCGACGAGCCGACCGACAGCCTGCTGCAGCGTCACCACATTCGTCTTCTGCATCTCTTCCTGCAGGTAGGCGACGTTGGCTTCGGCCTCGCGCAGGGTCCGCGCCCGCAGCTCGGCATTGAGCCGCTCGATGAGCACGCCGGCCCAGGCGGCGGCCTCATCGGGGTCGGTCCACTCGACGGCGACCGTGACAAGTCCGCTGCCGCGGTCCTCATCGACACGGAGAATGTCTTCGTGAAACGTGCGGATCGCGTCGCGGATGTCGGGTACGGCCTCAGGGTCGTCCGAGATCCAGCGCTGATTGTCGGCATCCCAATCGTCGGCGAACAGCACTGGAATGAGATTCTCGTCGGTGATGAAGTTGCCCGCGAAGTCGCGGGACAACAGCGTGGCGATGGCCTCTACAGAATCGCCACCACCCACGTTGACGCCGGCAAGCGCCGCGAGGCCGCCGAGCTGGCCGGGCAGCGACGAGACGTCAGTGCGCTCAGCGGGCGCCAGCAGGACTTCGGCGCGGTACCACTCTTTGGCGGTCAGCGCGTAGACGACGGACGCTACGGCAAACACGAACGTAATGCCGATGATGGACCACTTGCCCGCCCAGACGATGTTCCAGAGCTCGACGAGCCGCACTTCCTCCTCGGGTGGCAGGTAGGCCGCGCTGCTTGCGGGCCCGTGTGCGCCCGACGGTCGATCAGACATTTTTGTGCTCACCAAAAAAGCGGAACTGCGCCGCTCGCGAAACGGCCTTAATGCGAAGAAAGTCCGCGAGTTACGGCGTTATGGCACCGCACGCGCGCAGCCCGGAATGATAGTGGGGCACGTCCCTTCGAACAAGCTGTGGGTTGCTGGTGAGCGCGCCGCGAGTGCGATAACCTCGATGCGTTCCGCGCGCGACGCGCGCCCTGACGAGCCGTATCGGAGGCCACAGAATGACCCACCTCGAGCTTGCTGAGGCTCTGTTCGATGCCTTCGCCGATGGCGATGCCGATACAGTGCGCAGCCTGTGCGCCGCCGATGTCACGGCGCGCCAGAACAAGAGCCCGCCGATGGACCTCGATACGCTGATCGAGTTCGCGATGGCGATTCACGGTGCGGTCGCAGACTTTCGTTACTCGGACGCGATTTGCACGCCCACGGCATCGGGCTTCGTCGAGGAGCACCGCGTGCGCGGCACCCTGCCCGACGGCACAGACCTGGATCTTGCCGCCTGCGTGGTCGCCGATGTTCGTGATGGCAAGGTCATTGACCTGCGAGAGTATGTCGACGGTTCGGCTGCCGCTGGACTGCTAAAGGCGCTGACCTGACCCAGTCGTGAGCATCGCCCACCTGCGGCTGCTCAAGGCCGCGCTGATTGCCGCCGTCGCCGTCTGGGCTGCAGTGAGCCTCCTGAACAACGTCCTGAATTGGTCGGCAACGCTAGACGCGGTGCGGGCCACGACTTCGATGGCCACATTCGATGGGGGTCCCGGCAGCTGGCAGGCCACCTCGAACCCGATCGTGATCTGGCTCGGTGCGCTGTTTATTGCCGGTGGCAAACTGGTATCTGCCGTGCTGTGCGCCGCGGGTGCCGTCGGCATGTGGCGCGCCCGCGCGGCGCAGGACGCGCGTTACGCGGCGTCGCGGCGTACCGCATTGATCGGCTGTGGCGTCGCGCTGTTTATGCTGTTCTTGGGCTTCATTGTGATCGCTGAAGTCTGGTACGGGCTTTGGCAGTCCGAATCCCTGCGCGAGCCCGTGCTCGAATCCGCTATGCGTTACGCAGCATCGATCGCGTTGATTGCGTTGATTGTCGCGTTGCCCGAAGACTGAGCAAGTGGTCAGTCCTTCTTCTCCACGTGCCCGCCGAAGCCCCGCCGCATCGCTGACAACACACGGTTCTGGTAGTCGGCTTCGCCGCGTGAGCTGAACCGTTCGTAGAGCGCGGTCGTGAGCACAGGTGTCGGGACGGCCTCGTCGATGGCGGCCTTGATAGTCCAACGACCTTCGCCAGAATCTGAAACACGGCCCGTGAATTCTTCGAGCGCCGAGTCGGCAGCCAGTGCGTCGGCAGTGATATCGAGGAGCCACGATGAGACGACGCTGCCGCGGCGCCATAGTTCGGTGATGTCGGCCACGTTGAAATCGTACTGGTAGTGCTCAGGGTCGCGCATGGGCGTGGTTTCTGCGTCGGCCTCGTGATCCCGCTTACCGACGTTGGCGCTTCTCAAAATACCCAGGCCTTCGGCGTACGCGGCCATGAGGCCGTACTCGATGCCGTTGTGCACCATCTTCACGAAATGCCCCGCGCCGCAGGGCCCGCAATGCAGAAAGCCCTGGTCGGCGGTGCTGTCGCTGTCGCCGCGATTGCGCGTGGGCTCGATCTCGCCGCGACCCGGCGATAAGGCTTCGAAAATGGGGCTAAGACGCGCGACGGCTGCCGTCTCCCCACCAATCATGAGGCAGTAGCCGCGCTCGAGACCCCAAACGCCGCCGCTGGTGCCAACATCGATGTAGTGCAGGCCTTTCTCTTGCAGTGCCTTGGCCCGGCGCAGGTCGTCGATGTAGTAGGAATTGCCGCCGTCAATGAGGGTGTCGTCCTGGTCCAGCAGGGGCGCGAGCGCATCGATGCTGTCGTCAACGACGGCCGCGGGCACCATGAGCCAGACGGCGCGTGGCGGCACCAGCGCCTGTGCCAGGCCCGCCAACGAGTCCACGCCCTTGGCACCGGCCGCCTGCAGCGCAGCGACGGCCTCGGGATTGGGGTCATAAACCACGCAATCGTGGCCCGCCGCCATGAGCCGCCTGGCCATGTTGCCGCCCATCCTGCCCAATCCGATAAGCCCAATCTGCATGGTGTGCTCCCTGGAATCTGGCGCAGCGCCGGCCGCTGCGATGCAGCCCGCATGATAGCCGCAGTTCGCTTGGGCTCGGGGTAGATCTTCTGCGTCGCGGGACCGGGCCCAGCAGGGCACTAAAGCGTGTTACGCCGCCGCTAACACTGAGCGGTCGTTTTGGGGTCGCGACACAGCACGGGGACCTGCGCGATCGCTACTGCGCCGGCCCGGCAACACGGGCCGGCCGTAGTCATGCTGAGTTCGTCGGAACAACCGCGCGACGTCGGTCAGTCCGCAGACGACGAAGCCGTACGCCAGTACTTCGTCAAACCCATGCGCGCCGAGTACCTCGACACGATCGACGCCATGTTGCCTTAGCGTGCTGCGGCGCTTAGTCGACGCTGATGGGGATCTTCGCCGTCACGGTCGTGCCGGCACCGGGCGCGCTGGCTAGGGTCAGCGTGCCGCCAAGCGCGGCCGCCCGCGATTCAAGGTCGAGCAATCCCAGTGACCGGGTGGGTTCCAGCGCGGAACGATCGAAGCCCGAGCCGTCATCTCGCACCACAACGCTCACGGTATCGGGGGTTTGTTCAAAGACGACGTCCACGCGTTGGGCATTGGCATGCTGCGCCACGTTGTTAAGCGCGAGCTCGACGATGCGCAGCAAGCCGATCTCGATGTGACCAGGTAGTCGCCGGGGCTCAGCGCCCGAGCGCTTCAGCCCGGCCTCGAGCCCCTGCTCGCGGCCGAATCGGTCGAGGGCCGCCTCGAGCGCACGCGTGAGCCCGAAATGATCGATAACGCCAGGCCGCAACCGACTCGCAATGCTGCGCGCGTCTTCGAGCAAGGAGTCGACATGGCCTTCGAGGTCGCGAAAGCAGGCCACCGCCGCGGACGGCAGCATCGGGTCCCGGGCCGCCTCGTGCAGCTGCATTTTCATGGCCGAAAGCGTCTGGCCCACAGAGTCGTGCACGGCACGGGCCACGGCAGCCCGCTCGGCCTCCTGTGACTGGCGCAGCCGCTCGGCCAGCAAATGCTGCAGCGCGAGCGCCTGCTTCGCGTCATTGTCGCTCCCACCGGTCATGTGTTCGAGTGTAACCGGCTAGCCCCAGCCGATCTCGTCGAGGTGTTCGTCATCGATACCGAAGAAGTGGGCGATCTCGTGAATCAGCGTGGTCTGGATTTCGCGGACCAATTCGGCCTCCGGCAGGCCCAGCGCCAGGTGCGGTTCACGGAACAGGTAGATCACATCGGGGACCACCCCGACGTCCTCGATGCTGCGTTCAGTCAGGGGTGTGCCCAGGTACAGGCCCAGCAAGTCGGTCGCCTCTGGGTCGAGCTCTGGCCCGGGTCGGTCCTGGATGATGAGCTCGATGTTGTCGAGCGCAGTGCGGACCCAGTCGGGTAGGGAATCCAGCGTATTCCAGACAACGCTTTCAAATCTCTCAGGGGTCATGCCGCCGCAATCCTGACCGCGCTGCCGACGGTCGTCTGGCTCGGTGTAAACCGCATTTGTGCGCATTGATACACATTTTAGGACCGCACACTCGCGTTGTGCCCTGCCTAACTAACTGATTACCGGCGAAACAGATGCGCATTATGTTTACTTTACGTGTTCCTGTGGACGCAATTATGTCGCCTAAGTATGCTCCAGAAGCGGTCTGATCTAAGTAATAACAATAAAGAGATCAATGAATAACAACCTGTAAGGGACCGCATCATCTTAAAAGGAGAGATGTAATGAGAGCGCTTAGGCTTACCGCGATGTTCATCGTGGTGGCGTTGTTTGCGTTGACGAGTTCATCCGTCAATGCGACCAGCGTACTGCAGATGAACCTTGCGCAAATGATCAACAAGTCCGAAAAGGTCTTTGTTGGCACCGTCGTTGACTTGTCGGAGTCCCGTATCGCTGTGGGCGGCGGTGAAGTTCCGGCGGTGACCTACACGTTCCGTGTAGGCGACACGTTTAAAGGCAGCTACGAAGAAGAAAAGGGCGTCAAGTTCACCACGGTGACGATGCTCGGCACGA
Organism: Pseudomonadota bacterium; assembly: GCA_038524795.1. Classification (GTDB taxonomy): domain Bacteria; phylum Pseudomonadota; class Gammaproteobacteria; order Steroidobacterales; family Woeseiaceae; genus CALBPI01. The sequence goes on from JBCBIJ010000007.1 coordinate 162,223, forward strand.
TCAAGAACGTCAAAGAGGGCAAGCACCCGATCGTTGATTTCCCGTTGCTGCGCTTCGGCGAGGAATACCTCCTCGTCGTTGGTCACGCAGGTTCGACGGGCCTGACCACAACGGTAGGCCTGGGCCAGGGCAACTTTACGCTCTCGGGCGAAGATGGTGACAAGGTGGCGCTCAACGCTGCCAGCAACGTGGGTCTGTTCACGGGCATGAGCGTCGGCTTTACCGACGGCGTGGCTGTGCCCTACCCCGAACTCGCCGCACTGATCCGCGACATCGTGGGAGGTGCCGAGCAATGAAGAACCAGTCACTATTGCGGCGCTCGCTCGTCGCGGCTTCGGCCACGCTTGCTTCGGCATCGGTCCTCGCGGGCGGTCCGCTCAACACCAACCCGGCCGACCCGGACGGTGTGGAGCGCTGGCCGAACGGCGGTACCCAGATTCCGTACAACATTGACCAAGGTGGCCTGGGGCCGCTGAGTCCTGCAGAAGCGGTTGCGCTTGTTGAAGGCGCGCTGATGACCTGGACCAGCATCCCGACAGCCAGTAACGCCTACGTCACGACGGGACAGCTGGCCGAAGACATCAACGAAACGAACTTCGCGCCGTTCATTCAAAACTTGTTCTTCGGCGAGAACACGGCTGATGGCCTGAGCCCCATCGTGTTCGACGAAGACGGTGCGATTTTCGCAGAGCTGTTTGGTCCGGGCACAGGCGTACTCGGCTTCGCCAGCACGGACACGCGTGACGCAGCCGGTACGCCGATCGAGGCCGTTCAGTTCCTCAACGGTGGCAGCATCCTGGGTGGCTTCCCGGTTGCCGACTTCGCGGGCGTCGTCTTCCACGAGTTCGGTCACTACTCGGGTCTAGGCCACACGGTGGTCAACGGCCAGAACATCGCCCTGGGCGATACGAGTGGCCCTTCGCCGCAGAACACCTACGGCAACTCGCCGGGTAACCAGACGGAAACGATGTACCCGTTCGCGCTCGTCGGTGGTGGTCAGGTTGATCCGCACGCCGATGACATCGCGATCATGTCGTTTCTCTACCCGGAGCCGGGCTTCTTCGCAAACTCGGGCACGATTACGGGTAACGTTTTCGCACCGGATGGCTCGACGGGCCTCACGGGTGTCAACGTCATCGCACGTAACGTGGACAACCCGTTTGAAGATGCGGTCTCGGCGATCTCGGGCGACCGCCCGGGTATCGGTGGTCCGGGTACCTACACCCTCAACGGCCTGACACCGGGTGCGGAGTACACGATCCACATCGATCAGATCCTACAAGGTGGGTTCTCGACAACGCCGCTGCAGCCGCTGCCCGGCTCCGAGGAGTTCTGGGACGCCAACGAGTCGAACAACATCGACACACCGGATGACCCGTCTACTTCGGATACGGTGAGCCCGATCGCGGGCGTTGCCAGCGCCGGCATCGACATTATCTTCAACGGCCTCGCGCCGGGCGATGATCTCGGTCTTGGTGACGATGCGTTCACCGAAGTGTTCCTGCCCTTTGACTTCAGCATCTGCGGCCAGACCTTTGGCTCGGTGTTCGTCAACTCCAACGGCAGCATCACATTCGGTGCGGGTGACACGGACTTCAGCGAGTCGATCACGGAACACCTGCTGGGGCCGCCGCGGATCGCAGGCCTGTTTGACGATCTCAACCCGACGACGGGCGGCCGAATCTTCGTCGAAGACAACGGCAGCTCGTTCTCGATCGTTTACGAAGGCGTTCCCGAGTTCTTCGCAACAGGCAGCAACACGTTCACGATCACGCTCCTGAACGAGACGGCGCCGGCTGCTGCTACGGATCGCGGTGGCATTCGTGGCAACCGTGCTGCGCGCGGTGGTCGTGGCGCTGCCTCGCAGAGTCTGGGCAGCCCGGACAACAACCTGTTCACGATCAGCTACGGCACGATCACCGCTTCTGACGGTCTCGCCGGCTACAGCTGTGGCGGCGCGTTGAACCTGGGTGCTGAAACGCCTGTGGATCTGACGGCATCCGACCTTGGCTTTGAAAGTCAGCGTCAGCCGGCCGTGTTCGAGTTGTTCTCGTTCTTTGATCCGAACGACACCTCGGGCAGCACGTTCCGCTTCGGCACGTTCACGCCGACCGATGGCTATGAGGAGAACGACTTTATCGAGACGGCGAGCCGCTTGCGCCTGCCGTTTGATACGACGCGTCGCTTCACGGCGCTGGGCTTCGCCGATGCGGATCTCTATCAGTTCGATGGCCAGGCCGGTCAGACCTTCGTCGCGGAAACGTCCGGCGTCGTCGACACCGTGATGCTGTTGGGTATCATCTTGCCGGATGGCACGGTGCCGGTCATCGCGTTTGACGATGACGGTGGCGAGGGCACGTCCTCCGCACTGCAGGTGCCGCTGCCCGAAGACGCCACCTATGTTCTGGGCGTGTTCGGCTTCAGCGTGTTCGACACGGGACGCTACGGCCTGACGATGAACGCGATGGACGGCTTTGAGCTCGTGCTCGGTGACGACGATTCGGCGGAAGTCGATATCGGCTTCGCGTTCCCGTTCCAGGGCGAGGTGTACACGAGTGTGTTCGTGAACTCGAACGGTAACCTGACTTTCGGGTCGGGCGACACGGAGTTCTTGGAGTCGACGTTCGATCTGCTCAACGGTCAGCCGCGTATCGCACCGCTGTGGGACGATCTGTCACCCAACCAGGGTGGCACGATTATCGTCGACGGTGATGCGGGCTCGTTGTCCGTGATGTTCAGCAACGTGCCTGAATTCCTGGGTGGTAACACGAACACGTTCACAGTCACGCTGACGCCAGATGGTGGCATTAGCGTCGAGTACGGCGTGATCGATGCGGCGGACGGCATCGCAGGCATTAGTGCTGGCGGTGGTGTCGCTGACCCGGGTTCGACGGACCTGTCAGCGGCGCCGAACCAGTCCAATGCTGGAACGGTGTACGAGCAGTTTGATTTCGCTAACCCGAATGATCTCGCTGATCTCATCATCAGCTACACCAACTAGCTGAGCCCATGGCGCGGGCCGAAAGGCCCGCTGCCTTCGGAAAAGGGCGGCCATCGGCCGCCCTTTTCTTTTTCGGGTTGTATCTACGCGCTCAGGCCGCCACGTCGCCGAATTGCAGTTCAGCGAGCCGCGCATAGAGCGCGTTACTTGCGACGAGCTCATCGTGTGTCCCACTGGCGACCACGCTTCCTGCGTCCATGACGATGATGCGATCGGCTTGCTTTACCGTGGCCAGCCGGTGCGCGATGACGAGCGTGGTGCGGTTCTGCATGAGTCGGTCGAGCGCTTCCTGCACGAGTCGCTCGCTTTCTGCGTCGAGCGAGCTGGTTGCCTCATCGAGCAGCAGCACGGGTGCGTCCTTGAGGATGGCGCGCGCAATGGCGATCCGTTGCCGTTGTCCGCCCGAGAGCCGCAGCCCCCGTTCACCCAGGAAGGTGTCGTAGCCCTCAGGCAGGCGGTCCAGGAATTCGTCGGCCGCAGCCGCCTTGGCTGCGGCATGCACGGCGTCGTCGTCGGCACCGGGCCGACCGAAGCGGATGTTCTCGCGCGCGCTCGCGCCGAAGAGCATCGTCTCCTGCGGGACGAGCCCGATTTGACCGCGCAGCGCCTGCGGCGACACGTCGGCGATATCGGTCCCGTCGATGGTGATGCGGCCCGAGGCAGGATCGTAAAAACGCATGAGCAACTGCAGGCTCGTGCTCTTGCCCGCACCCGAGGGTCCGACAATGGCCACGGTCTGCCCCGGCTCGATGCTAAAGCTCACGCCATCTAGCGCGCGGTCGGCAGGTCGTGAGGGATAGCTGAACACCACGTCCTCAAAGGCAATGCGTCCCAGGCAGCGATCTGGCAGTTCGGCCGGTTTGTCGGGCGCGGCAATCGCGGGCTGCGCATCGAGCAGTTCGGAGAGTCGCTCCATCGCGCCCGCGCCCCGCTGGATCTCGCCCCAGATCTCGCTGAGGCTCGCAGCCGAGGAGCCGACGAAGCCGGCATACAGCAAAAACTGCCCCAACTCGCCGCCGGTCATCGTGCCTGCGAGCACCTGGCGGGCGCCCAGCCAGAGCACGAAGGTAATGGCGCCAAACACGAGAATGATGCCCATGGCCGAGATCAGCGCTCGCACGCGCGTGCGCGAAATGCCGGCTTCGAAACTCTCGGCAACCGCCTCGCCGAACCGGCTCGCCTGCAGCGCTTCCATCGTGAACGCCTGCACAGTCTGGATTGCATTGAGCGTTTCGCCGGCCAGGCTTGAGGTGTCGGCGATGCGGTCCTGGGCGCGGCGCGACAGCGTACGAATGCGACGCCCGATAACAATGAGCGGCACGACGACAAGCGGTATGGCCAGCAGCATGTAGCCCGCCAGCGCGGCGCTGGTGACGAGCAATAACGTCAGCGCGCCGAAAAACGTGATCGTGGAACGCAAGGCAATCGACAGGCTGACGCCCGAAATCGATTGCACCAACGTCGTGTCGGTGGTCAGCCGCGACAGGACCTCACCCGTGCGCGTGACCTCAAAGAAGGTCGGGTCCATACGCACGACGCGCTCGAACACGGCCTGCCTGACATCGGCGACAACCCGTTCGCCGAGCCAGGTCACAAGATAGAACCGCAGCGCCGCAAAGCCGCCAAACACGACGGAGACGACGAGAAAGCCCGCAAAGTAGCGGTCAATGACCGCGAGGTTGCCATCGGCAAAACCGCGGTCGATCACAAACCGGAACGCCACGGGAATGATGAGCAGGCCGGCGGCCGCCAGCAGCAAGGCTGCCAGCGCCGCAATCAGCGTCCCGCGGTAGGGCCGGATAAACGGCCACAGTGTTGCCAGCGGTCTCAGTGACCTGGCTTTGGGCCGCTCCTCCGGGTTCTCGTCGAGTACCGCCGAAATACGCTAAGTCCCAGGCAACGTGTAGCTGACGCCAGCGCCCGGCCCCAGCGGCAGTCCCAGGGCGATCCACAGCATGGTCATGACGAGGCCCGTGATCAGCAGCCAGATCGAATACGGAATCATCGTCGCGGTCAGGCTGCCGAGTCCAAAGTCCTTCTGCCAGCGCTGGGCGAAGGTCAGGATCAGTGGGAAATACACCATGAGCGGCGTGATGATGTTGGTGGCGCTGTCACCCACACGGTAGGCCGCCGTCGTCATCTCAGGGCTCACATTGAGCAGCATCATCATGGGCACCATGACGGGCGCCAGCAGCGCCCATTTGGCGCTCGCTGAACCAACGAGCAGGTTGATCGCGCCCGAGAACAACACGAGCAGGCCCAGAAGGATGGGCATGGGCAGCTCGGCTGCTTCCAGTGCTGCTGCACCCTGGATCGCGAAGATCAGCCCGAGCTCAGACCAGTTGAACATGGCCACGAAATGCGCTGCAGCAAAGGCCAGAACCATGTAGTAGGCAAGATCGCCCATGGCCTCGCTCATCATCTTCACGACGTCGCGGTGGTCCTTGATGGTGCCGGCCGCCGCACCATAGGCCCAGCCGCAAGCCACAAACAGCACGAAGAAGGCAGCGACGAGCGAACGGTAGAACGGCCGCAGTCTGCCATCGGGTGTAGCGGTCTCGTCAATGAGCGGCGTCCCTGGCCCGATCGTGAAGCCGATCCAAAGCAAGATGACAGCCAGTGTCGCGATGCCGGCGTTAATCAGTCCCTGGCGTTCACCGTCTGTGAGCGGGCGATCGTCGTCGGCCGTTATATCAGCGAGGCTGCCTTCCGCCTTGAAGGTGCCAAGCCGCGGCTCGATGATGCGATCCGTCACATACCAGATGACTGGCAGGTAGACCATGGTCATCGCGGCGATGAAGTACCAGTTACCGGCAATGTTGGGGTCCCAGGTTGGTAACAGTGTCTCTACCGCCTCTTCGGTGATGCCGAAAAGTAGCGCGTCGAGCTGGCCTGGCAAAAGATTGGCCGAGAAGCCACCGGAAACGCCCGCGAATGCCGCTGCGATACCCGCCACCGGATGACGCCCAGCCGCCGCATAAAGTACTCCCGCGAGCGGGATCAACACGACGTAGGCGGCGTCGGCGGCGAGATTACCGAGCATCGCGACGAGCGCCACCATCGGCGTCAACAGAAACGTAGGCGCGTTTCGTACGGCGCCACGCATGGCTGTCCCGAACAGCCCTGAGCGTTCCGCGATCCCGGCACCCAGCATGACCACGAGAACGTAGCCGAGCGGGTGGAAATGGGTAAACGTCTTCGGCATGTCCACCCAGAGCCGCTGGATATTGTCGGCACTCAACAGGCTTTCCGCCGAAACGACCGCGGCGCTTCCATTTGCATCGACAGCAGTCGGGTGAACCGCCGACAGTCCTGCAAATTCGGCAATGATGCTGATCACCACGAGGACGGCAATCAGCCAGAAGAAGATAAAGACAGGGTCGGGCAGCTTGTTGCCCGTGCGCTCGATCCAGCCAAGAATGCCGGTCTGCGGCTGTTGTGACTCCGCGGTGCTCATGCGGTCCCCTTCGCGGTCAGGAACAAACCGCTAAGGGTACTGGTGCCCGCAGGCTTTTACTATGGCGATCAGCCCGTTGCGGCTGCCGCGGGATCGGTCTCGGCGACGCTGCGGCGGTGTGCCAGCCAGGCCTCGACACTCTTGCAGAACACACTCTCGGCAACGTTGATCTCGAAGATGGGCGCGAACTGCTTGAGCTTTTCGAAGGCTGCCTCGAACAGCCTGAACAGAAACTCGGCATTGAGCCCCGTGTTAGCCACGAATCGGCTGCACAAAGTCTCGAGACGTTCTGTGAGTTCCGCGCCATCGCAGCCGTGGAAGCTCGCGCACAGCTCATTGGCCAGCACGCAGAAATTGCGAATGGCCTCTTCTTCGTCGGCCGGCGCGGGCACCTCGCCGTCGGGTACGCCGCCGATGGCCGTGATGATGACCTGTGGCAGCGACCAGATTTCGGCCGTGGCGGCACCCAGTTCCGAGAACGCGACGCCGAGCACTTCGCGCGCCGCTTCCTGACGGCTGGCGCCCGCGGCGATGCGCTCGCGCGCTACTTCGTGTTCTTCGGGGAAGTAGTAGATCGCCAGGTTTTCGCCGAGGTTCTGGCACAAACCCGCAATAAAGGCTTCCTCGGCCCCACGCAGCTTGGCGCGTTGACCCAGGTGGCGGGCGATAAGACCCGCCATGAACGAACGCGTCATGGAGTCGCGCAGTGTCATGGAGTCGCCGCGCAAGTGTCCGAACAGGGTGAGGCTCGAAGCCACCATGCGGACCTGCTGAACGCCCAGCAGCACGACAGCCTGCGACACACTCGCAACCTCGCTGGCCCGCGCGCCGTAGAACGACGAGTTGGCCATGGTCAGGAGCTTCCGCGTCAGGGACATGTCGCGAAGAATCACATTGGCCAACGTGTCGGCCGAGGCCGAGGCGTTGTCGCCCGTAAGCCGGTTGATCTCAGTCAGTGTGCTGGAGATCGCCGGGAAGTCCTTCTTGTGCTGCATGCGGCGCACGAGAAAGCTGACCGTGCTGTGGCTCGCAGCCTCGGCTTTAATCGTGTCGCCCAGACCCGCCGCCGTCACGAACTTGCGGAACGCATCGCGCATCATGCGCGCGTCGGCGTAGCGTTCGTCCATATCGCTGACAAAGGCGCCACGCAGGAACCGCGTGACATGTTCACCGGCCTGTAAGTCGGCAATGGGCGCGAAATCGACGGCAACGTCGACGATGTTGCGCTGAATGGCGTCGATGTTCTCGCCCGGGATGGCGCGTCGGCCCGCCAGCATTTCGTAGAAGGTGGAGGCGAGCGCAAACACGTCGGTCTGCGGGCCCAGCTGGCGGCGCAGGAAGTGCTCGGGCGCCATGTAGCGCAGCGTCCCGGTCGCCAGTCCGAGGTCTTCACGCTTGAAGTTCACGAACTGCGCCAGTCCGAAATCCATGATCTGGGCCTTGCCCGTCGAGTCGATCAGGATATTGCGCGGCCCGAGGTCCAAGTGCAGCACGCCGCGCTCGTGGGCGGTGGCCACAGCATCGAGGATCTGCGCCATGAGCGGCAGTGCCTCGGTGAGCTTGTAGTGGCCGCGCGAGGACAGCTCCATGGCAAGCGTGCGGCCATTGACGAAACCAAAGACGAGGTAGGGGCCCGCCGCACTCTCACCGATATCGTGGATCGGAATGATGTGTGGGTGCTCGATCTTGCTGGCCGTGAGCGCCTCGAGCGGCGCGCCATTGTGGCCCTTGAGCCGAAACTCGGCCTTGTCCGAGGTCAGCAGCTTGATCGCAACATCGCGGTCGAGTTCGGGGTCACGTGCCATATACACGCAGCCTTGCGAACCCCGACCGAGTTCTCGTCTGAGCTCATACCGGCCCAGCTTATGTACAGGATTGCCTGACACGCCCACTCCGTATCCTTCCCGGGTATTGCGGCGCTTCGCTTCTTGCGTCGCCGCATCCCGTGTAGCGGCCGGCTGTGTCTGCGCTTTAGCTGTGGTGCCAGCGCAGCGGCTTGGTTGTCGTTCGGGTGACGAGCGCTTTGGCTTCGAGGTCGAGCTGCACGGTTTTCACCCACCAGCCGCTGGTGGCGCCGCCCGGGAACAGGTCATCGGGCAGTTTGGGCTTTACGGCGTCCATAAGCTCGGCCTGTGTCATGCCCGGGGCCGATTTTGGCAGCACGGCCAGGTAGGCCTTGCGCATGGCCTGGTATTTGGCTGCGTTGACCCGGGTGCTGCGCCCGGGCGTGTTGATGTTCTCCACCTCGATTTTGTCGTCGACCATGGTCCCCACCCGTGTGTCCTGTCCCGATCATACCGCTCGGGAGTTGCGCTAGACTGCCGCCGTCCGTCTCAAGAGCACCGGCATGCTGCCCTGGCTTTCCATTATCGACTTAGCGGGAACCTTCGTTTTCGCCGCCAGCGGCGCCGCCGTTGGAATCCGGCGTGATGCCGATTTGTTCGGCGTCCTGGTGCTGTCCTTCGCCGCCGCCACGGCCGGTGGCATGGCCCGCGATGTCTTTATTGGGGCCACGCCCCCTGTGGCGCTGGCTGACTGGCGCTATCTGGCCACCGCTTGCTCCGCCGGGGTGATCGTCTTCTACCGGGAGCAGTGGCTGCAGGTCTTCGAGCGCCCCGTGCGGATGCTCGACGCCGCCGGGTTGTCATTGTTTGTCGTCGCGGGCACCGCCAAGGCGCTCAATGTTGGCCTGACGCCCACCAGCGCCGTACTTCTGGGCGTGCTGAGCGGGATTGGTGGCGGCCTGGTCCGCGATGTCCTCGTGGCCGAAGTGCCCGTCGTGCTGCGATCAGACCTCTATGCCTCTGCGGCGCTGGTGGGGGCCGCGATCGTCGCGCTTGCGCACGTCGTCGCGCTGCCCCGCATCCCGGCTATGGCCGTGGGTGCGCTGGTTTGTTTTGCCCTGCGCTTCATGGCCATACGCTACCGCTGGCGCCTGCCGCGGGCCCGTCGGAACGCCCCCAATGAGTGATGCGGCCTACGGTTTTCCGCCGCTTGAAGCCCCCGGGGCACGAGTGCTTGTGCTGGGATCGATGCCCGGCCGCCAGTCGCTCGCTGAGCAGCGTTATTACGCCCACCCGCAGAACGCGTTCTGGGGCATCATGGCCGACATCGTCGGATTTGACCCGGCGCTGCCCTACGCCGAGCGTGTGAGTGCCATTACCGGTGGTGGGGTCGCCGTGTGGGACGTGCTGCAGTTCTGCGAGCGACCGGGCAGTCTGGACGCCGATATCCGACCAAAAACCCGCGTCATCAACGACTTTTCCGGGTTGATCGACCGGCAGCCTACGCTGGCGCTGGTCTGCGGCAATGGCTCGGCCGCAACCATGGCCTGGCGTCGGGAGGTGGCACCGGTGCTCGGCGACCGTGCAGAGGCGCTGGCCTTTGAGCAGCTGCCCTCGACCAGTCCCGCATTCGCGGCCATGCGGCCCGAGCAGAAGCTAGCGCATTGGCGCCGGGTGATCGGCCCGATTTTGGCTGAACGCTGACGCCGCCTTTCGTGCTGCAGCACAAAGCTGCACCAGAGCGCTGACAGTCCATTGCTGCGCTTTTCTCGAGCCTTGCAAAGATATTTCTGTGTGGCTCAGATCAGACAAATAAAAACAAACACTTAGAAATTTTTGCTGCAGCACGGCATTTTCAGCTTTGCTGCATGCTGCGTCGGAATCTGGGTGCAGCAAAAAAGATGCCGCAGCATGGACGCCGTTTCCGGCAGTGCAACCCGGCCGCCGCAAACGCTGTGGCGGTGCGGGTTGCTGCGGTATCATTCACGCCCATTTCGGCATCGCGTGGGGGATGCACATGATCGGGTATGTCACGCTCGGCACGAACGATATTGAACGGGCAGGCGCCTTTTATGACGCGCTGCTGGCGGAGATCGGCGCAGGTCGCGGCATGTCCGACGACACCTTTATCGCCTGGGGTACGAGCCCCACGAGCCCTGCGGTGTCCGTGATCAAGCCCCATGACGGTAATACGGCCACGGTGGGCAACGGCACGATGGTGGCGCTGGTCGTGAACAACACTGACCTCGTGCATACGGTGCACGCCAAGGCACTGGAGCTGGGCGGCGCCGACGAAGGCGCACCCGGGCCCCGTGGCACCGGGGGGTTCTACGCGGGCTATTTCCGCGACCTCGACGGTAACAAGCTCTGTGTCTTCAACATCGCCCAGGGTTGAGGCCCGGGCTCGCGGTCCAGAGGCCGGGTTCGGGCTCGGCGCGCTGCTGACCGCGGCCGCCTGGGCGGCGGCGATCGCCATCGCCGCGCGCTTTCCGATCGCCCTGCCCGGCACGGACATTCCGCAGACCGCGCAGACTCTCGTCGTCCTGCTGGCGGGCGGCCTTGGTGGCCTTACGGTGGGGACTCTGGCGGTCGGCATCTATGTTTGTGCGGGCGCACTCGGCTTGCCCGTGTTCGCCGACGGCGCCAGCGGCCTCAGCGTCTTGCTGGGCCCGAGCGGTGGCTATCTCATCGGTTTCTGGTTTGCGGCGGGGCTGACGGGCTATGCGTCCGATCGCGGCATGCTGCACCGCTGGCTGCCGGCTGTGCTGACCATGCTGCTGGCACATGTCGCGATCCTGGCTGTGGGCAGCATCCTGCTCGCGGCGCGTGTCGGGTTCGTCGCGGCCTGGTTCAACGGCGTGGCGCCGTTCATCACGGGCGCTGTCGTAAAATCGCTGATCGCGGCGTTCGGTGTAGCGATCGTGGTGCGATTGTCGGAGAAATGGAGCGAAGCCGAATGACCAAGGCCAAGAACAAGACCCAGGCCACGACCGCGTCGGCCGCCGACTACCTTGCGGCCATCGATGACGACAAGCGTCGTGCGCAGTGCGAGACCGTGAGCGAACTCATGGCCCGCATCACAAAAAGACCCGCGACGATGTGGGGACCATCGATCGTGGGCTTCGGCAAGTATCACTACACCTACGACAGCGGACGCGAGGGCGACTTTCTACTGACGGGCTTCGCCAACCGCAAGCAGGCACTGACCCTCTACATCATGGGCGGCTTCGACGGCTACGATGAGCTCATGACGAAACTCGGTCCGCACAAAACGGGCAAGTCCTGTCTCTACATCAAGGACCTGGATGCGATCGATCTCAAAGTGCTCGGTCAGCTCGTTCGCAAGTCCGTCGCCTACCTGCGCAAGACTTATCCGACCGAATAGGCCGGCCGTCAGCGGTCAGCTTGCGTGGTTGCCGCCTCTTCCGCGTCCAGCCCAGGTCCACGGCCGTGCGCCGTCGCGAAGTAGAACACGACGCCGATCGACACCACAGCGAGGCCTAGCAAGCCCGACTTGGGTTCGTCCCTGAGGACGTAGATCAGCGTCCACCCCGTCAGTGCGAGAAACACCAAGGGCGTGACCGGGTAGCCCCAGGCACGGAACGGGCGGGGCAAATCCGGCTCGCGCCAGCGCAGCACGAAAAGGCCGGCCACGGCGACAAACGTGTTGAGCGCCAGCGTGAAGCCCGAGAACAGCAGGATCGACTTGAACGATGACGTCAGAATAAACGTCACGGTCAAAGCCCCCTGCGCGTAGATCGCGAATGCCGGGACCCCGTTACGATTGGTGCGGGCCAGCCACCGGAACATCTCGTGGTCCTGGCCGATCACCTGGTACACACGGGGCCCCGCGATGATCATGGCGCTGACCGTTGAGATCAGCAGCAGCGCCAGGATCAGGCCCATGATCCTCGCGCCGTTGGCGCCGAAGGCGTACTCCGCCGAGATGTAGCCGATCTCTTCCTGACCCGCCATGGCTGTCATGGGTGCCGTGATCAGGAACGTGTAGTTCAGGGCGATGTACAACACGATGACGAGCAACGTGCCGCCGCCCAGTACACGCGGCAGGTTTCGCTTGGGGTCCTCGAGCTCGCTGGAAAGGTAGGTGGCCACGTTCCAGCCCGTGTACGCGTAATTCACGAAGATGAGGCTGATGGCAAACGCACCGCCCGTGATCACGGCGAGATCGCCGTCGGCCGGCCAGAACTGAATCGGTTGCGGTGTATCGATCGCGATCAGCGCGAGCACACAAAAGCCAATGATCAGCAGCACTTTGAGTGCCGTGAACGCGACTTGCACACCGCCGCTGGCGCGCCGGTGTGTGGCGTGCACGATGGTGAGAATGACAACGAGCAGGATCGCGGCGGCCTTTTCGGGGACCCCGGGAACGGCGGCGCCCAGATAGCTCGCGAAGGTGATTGCCGCCAACGCGGTCGGCCCCGCGAAGCCCGCCGTCGCCGATATCCAACCCGAGACGAATCCGGCTGCCGGGTGGTAAATCCGGCCGAGGAAGTTGTACTCGCCGCCCGATCTCGGCATGGCCGCGCCAAGCTCGGCGTAGCTCATCGCACCGCAAAACGCGATAACGCCGCCGAGCGTCCAGAGCAACATCAAGGCGAAGCCCGAGCGGATATCGACGACTTGATACCCCAAGCTCGTGAACACCCCGGTGCCGACCATGTTGGCGATAACAATGGACACGGCGGCGCGTGGCCGGAACAGCTCCCGGGCGTGGTCGGTCATATCGCGGAGGTCTCCAGGAGCGGGCGGGGCGAAACAGCGGACAGGGTCAGCGCGTTAATATGCCACAAGCTGACGCGCGCCCGCCCAGGTGCCACAGAGAGGCTCAACATGACCGAGAACACGACAGGATTTCCCGCGCTGCTACGCGCGTTGCCCGCGTTTGACGGCCCATTCGATGCTCACTGTCTCGAAGCCGCGGGTTGCGAGGTGCTCTTCGCGAGTTACCCCGCGGGCACCGACATCGCCGAGCATGATCACGACACGCACAACGTCGGCGTCATCACGCGCGGTGAACTCGTACTCACGCGTGGCGGTCTCGAAGAGCGCTACGGCCCCGGCGACTGGTACGAAATCCGGCCCAACGAACCGCATGCGGCACGCTTTGACGTCGCCACGGACGAAATCGAATTCTGGTTTACCGCGGATTCGACATAAAAACGCCGTCCACCACCCGTAATCTGTGACCGCGTTCACCTGAAGTTCAGGCGCCTGCGCGTATCGTCGGTAGCCATTGAGGGAGGACCGTGGTCATGAAACTAAAGACACTGATACTTGCGATGCTCATCGTGCCGGCCTTGGCCGTACTCGGCGGTTGCGCCGCCATGAGCGAGGAAGAGTGCCAGATGTCCGACTGGCGCACGGTCGGCTACGAAGACGGCCTGCTGGGTCGCAGCGGTGCTGCGATCGGCACCTACCGAAAAGCCTGCGCCAAAGCTGGCGTGACCCCCGACCTCGACGCCTATCAGGCAGGTCGCGCCGAAGGTCTGCAGACGTTCTGCCGCCCCCAGAACGGCTACACCCTGGGTGAACGCGGTGGCAGCTATGCGGGTGTTTGTCCGTCCACCGTGGAGCCTGCGTTCCTGGCGGCCTACGAAGACGGACGCACGCTCTACACTTTACGGCGCGACGTTAACCAGATTGCTTCCGAGCTCGCGCAAACCGAGCGTGAGATCGACGACATCGAAGAGGCCATGGAACACGAAACGCTGCGCATGATCGGGGACGGCCTGACGCCCGAAGAACGGCTGAACATCCTCGCCGAGACGCGACGCCTGGCAGAGCGCAAAGGTGAGCTTGAGGACCACGCTGATTACCTGGCCGAAGAGCTCGGCGCGAGCCGAGAGCGGCTCAACGATTACGAGCAGATGCAGGCTTCCCGGTGAAGCCGTCGCGCTAAACGCGTCTAGCGGGGCCGCGCCCAGAGGGTGACGGCCACGCCGGCCGCCATCGTCAGCCAGCCCGCGCCCTGCGGATCGACTTCAAACACGAGCACCGCGCCAATAAGCGCTGCGGCCATACCGGCCGTGGCGACGTAACGACGCCGGTCCTGGCGTTTCAGGTCCTCGCGCAACGCGCGCAATTCTCCGGCATCCATTCGAACCCGAAGTTGACCGTTGGCGGCCTGCTCGCCCACGCGCCGCAGCACGGTGGGCAGCTCGCGCAGGCCTTCGCGAATGTCGGGCCACTGCGTGCGCAGGTCGTCAATCACCGCCTTGCCGCCCAGACGCTCTTCCATCCAGGCCCGCAGGATCGGCTGCGCCGTCTCGAACAGGTCAAGCTCGGGATAGAGGTCGCGCCCCAGCCCCTCGATGTTGAGCAGCGTCTTCTGCAGCAAGACGAGCTGCGGCTGCACTTCCATCTCGAAACGGCGCGCCGTCTCGAACAGGCGCATGAGCACCGTGCCGAAGCTGATCTCAGCCAGCGGCTTGTTGAAGATCGGCTCGCAGACGGTACGCACAGCGAATTCGAGCTCGTCAACGCGCGTATCGGGCGGCACCCAGCCTGAATCGACGTGTAGTTGGGCGACACGGTGGTAGTCGCGGTCGAAGAAGGCCAGGAAGTTCTCGGCCAGGTAGCGCTGGTCTTCGTGCGACAGCGTGCCGATGATCCCCCAGTCCACCGACTGGTAGACGGGGAAGTCCGGGTCGCGGATGTCGACGAAGATGTTGCCCGGGTGCATGTCGGCGTGGAAGAAGTTGTGCCGAAACACCTGGGTGAAGAAGATCTCGACGCCGTTTTCGGCCAGGCGGCGAATGTTGGTCCCCGCAGCACGCATGGCGTCCATGTCGCTGACCTGGACGCCATAAATCCGCTCAGTGACGAGCACCTCACGGCGGCAGTAGTCGAAAAAGACCTCGGGCACGTAAAGCAGGCTCGAGTGTTCGAAGTTGCGCCGAAGCTGGGAGCCGTTGGCCGCTTCGCGCAGCAAATCGAGCTCGTCCATGATCGTCTTGTCGTATTCGGCCACGACCTCCACGGGCCGGAGGCGCTCGCCGTCGGGCAGGTAGCGCTGCGTCAGTTCGGCCATGCCGTACATGACATCGAGGTCGCGCTGGATGACCTCGCTCATGCCCGGGCGCAGCACCTTGACCACGACAGCCCTGCCGTCGTGCAGCTTGGCCGGGTGCACTTGTGCGATAGACGCAGCCGCCATGGGCGTTTCCTCGAACTCGGCGAAGACTTCCGACAGGTCGAAACCATAGGCGCGGTTGATGATGTCGCGTGCCAGCGCACCATCAAACGGTGGTACCTGGTCCTGCAATTTGGCCAGCTCGTCGGCGATGTCGTTGGGCAGCAGGTCGCGCCGCGTCGACAGGGCCTGGCCGAACTTGATGAAGATCGGGCCGAGCTCTTCGAGCGCGAGGCGAATGCGCTGGCCGATGGGGGCGTCGCGGTCGAGGCGACGGCCACCCAGCATGAACACGAAACGTAAGGGCCGCAGCGCCTGCGATGTCTTGATGAGGTCGTCCAGGCTGTACTTGACCAGCACCCGCTGGATGCTGATCAGCCGCTTGGTGCGTGACCAGGTCAGCATGTCAGGCCTCGTCGTCCTCTGCCGCCAGGCGATCGCGCAGCAAACGCACTCTCGCTTCCGCGCGCGCCACATCGTCGCGCAACGTCTCCACGTTGACGCGGAAGCGCTCAAACTGGTCGCGCGAGGGCAGCGTCTGCGCGCCCTCGGTCAGGTAGTCGCCCACATTGGCGTACACGCGATCGCCGAGTTTGCCGGCCGCACCCGCTAGGCCGCGCGCCACGCGCGTGGCCTGGTGCGCGGCGACGTCACCCACCACATTGGCCAGTTCATCTTCGAGGTCAGGTGCCGCGAAGCGCAGCAAACCCTGAAACTTGAGCCCGGCCGCAGCATCACCGCTCATGCGCACACGGCCTTCGCGAATGGGCGCGGCCGGGTCCCTGCCGGCGAGTTCGGCCAGAGAGATCGGGCTGCCCGAAAGTACGACTTCGGGTTCGTCGCTGTAGCGCGTGCGCAGGCGCAGCTTGCCGTTTTCGACTTGCAGGTACACGGCAAGCCCCGTATCGCGAACCCGCACCGCCATGCACTGCCCTTCTAGCGACTCGGCGAGCTCGCGCGCCGGGGTTTGCTCAGCAATGCGCTTGTTGATGAGGTGCGTCAGCGGTGTGAAGAGCGGGCCAAGATCGAACATACGGGGCGCCTAGAGCTTGGAGCCGATGTGCAGCGCCGCAATACCGCCTGTCAGGTTCTCGTAGCGGCAGCGTTCGAAGCCGGCGGTTTCGAACATGCCTTTGAGCGTGTCCTGGTCAGGATGCATGCGGATGGATTCGGCCAGGTAGCGGTAGCTGTCTGCGTCGTTGGCAATGAGTTTGCCAAGCGTCGGCAGCACCGAGAACGAGAACAGGTCGTAGGCTGGGCGCAGCAATGGGTCGGGCTTCGAGAACTCGAGCACGAACAGGCGCCCACCTGGGCGCAGCACCCGGTACATTTCGGCAAGGCCTTGTTCCTTGCGCGTCACGTTGCGCAGACCGAAGGCGATGGTCACGAGGTCGAAGCTATTCTCGGCAAAAGGCAGCGCCTCGGCGTCGCATTGCGTGATGTCGACGTTGCCGCTGATACCCGCGTCGAGCAGCCGGTCGCGGCCCTGCTCGAGCATGGCGGCGTTGATGTCGGCGAGCACAACGTGGCCGGACTCGCCGACTTTCTCCGCAAATGCCATGGCGAGATCACCGGTGCCCCCGGCCAGGTCAAGAACGTGCATGCCTGGGCGAACCGCCGCCGCCGCCACAGTGTGGCGCTTCCAAATGCGGTGGATGCCCGCCGACATGAGGTCATTCATGAGGTCGTAGTTGCCCGCGACCGAGTCGAACACCCCGCGTACGCGTGATGCCTTGTCCTCGATGTCGACCGTTTCGTAGCCGAAGTGGGTGGTGTCGTCGGCGTTGCCGCTCATGGGGGTCACCGCGGGCCAGTGGGAGGGGAATTGTAGCAAGCCGCAGCGCGGCTAGTGTTCTGCGCCGGGGTCCGGGTCGCGGCTGCGGCCCGCGGCCTCGAGCGCGGCAAGATACCCGCTCCAGCGGGTTTCCTGCGTTTCGCCGAGCTCGCGCAGGTAGCGCCAGCTGAACAAACCTGAGTCATGGCCGTCGCTGAACACGAGTTTGAGCGCGTACTGACCCACGGGATCGATACGCGTGATGCGCACATCGCGCTTGCCGTACTGCAGCTGCGCCTGGTCCGCGCTGTGCCCCTGCACCTCGGCCGACGGCGAGTGCACGCGCAGAAACTCGAAGGACAGGCTGTCGCTGCGCCCGTCGGCCCAGGTTAGCTCCAGGCAGCGCGACTGGCGCCGCAGCGTGATCCCGGTCGGAGGTACTACATCGTTCACGGGCTCAGAGTATGTAGCGGCTCAGGTCTTCGTCTTCGACGAGGGCGCCCAGGTGTTCGTCCACGTAGCCCGCGTTAATCTGATAGCTCTGACCACTGTGGTCAGCGGCTTCGAACGAGATCGTGTCGAGCAGCCGCTCCATGACCGTGTGCAGGCGTCGGGCGCCGATGTTCTCGGTCTGCTCATTGACCCGATAGGCGATCTCGGCCAAACGCTGCACACCCGAGTCGACGAATTCGAGGGTCACGCCCTCTGTCGCCATGAGCGCGGCGTACTGCTTTGTCAGCGAGGCGTCGGGCTCCGTCAGGATGCGCACGAAGTCCTCGGTCTTGAGCGAGTCGAGCTCAACGCGTATGGGCAGCCTGCCCTGCAACTCGGGGATCAGGTCCGAGGGCTTGGCCACGCTGAAGGCGCCCGAGCCGATGAACAGGATGTGGTCGGTCTTCACGATGCCGTACTTGGTCGTCACCGTGCTGCCCTCGACGAGCGGCAACAGGTCGCGCTGCACGCCCTCGCGGCTGACATCGGCGCCGCCACCCACGTCGGCGCGGCGCGCGATCTTGTCGATCTCGTCGAGAAACACGATACCGTTCTGTTCCGCGGCTTCGACGGCCTGCTGCTTGAGCACGTCTTCGTCGAGCATTTTGGCTGCCTCTTCTTCGCTCAGTAGCTTCAGTGCCTCAGCGATGGGCAGCTTGCGCGTCTTGCGACGCCCCTGCCCGGCATTCTGGAACAGGCTCTGCAGTTGGCTCGTCATCTCCTCCATGCCCGGCGGTGCCATGATCTCCACGCCCAACGCCGTGGCGTCAAGCTCGATTTCAATCTCACGCTCGTCGAGATCGCCCTCGCGCAGGCGTTTCCGAAGAATCTGGCGCGTGTCCGATGCGCGGTCATCGGGTTGTCCCGCGATGGGCGCGGGCAGCAGCGCGTCCAGAACGCGCTCCTCTGCGGCGTCCTCGGCACGGTGGCTGACTTTGGCCATCTCACGTTCGCGCGTCAGCTTGACCGAGGTTTCCACGAGGTCTCGGATGATCGAGTCGACTTCGCGACCGACGTAGCCCACTTCGGTGAACTTCGTGGCCTCAACTTTGATAAACGGCGCGTTGGCGAGCTTGGCCAGTCGCCGCGCGATTTCGGTCTTGCCGACACCCGTCGGACCGATCATCAGGATGTTCTTGGGGGTGATCTCGGGGCGCAGCGCGTCGTCGACCTGCTGGCGGCGCCAGCGGTTTCGAAGCGCGATGGCCACAGCACGCTTGGCGGCTGTCTGGCCGACGATGTGCTTGTCCAGTTCCTGGACGATTTCACGGGGGGTCATGGACATGATGGGGGATCCGTTGATGCAGCTCGAGCGCTGCGCCGTCAGGCGTCGATGCGCTCGAGCGTGATGTTGTCGTTGGTGTAGACGCAGATATCGGCCGCGATGCGAAGCGCGCGCTCGGCGATGTCGGCGGCTTCCAAGTCGCCCGCGGCCAGCATGCCGCGCGCTGCGGCCAGCGCAAACGAGCCGCCCGAACCAATGGCGATCACTTCGTCCTCGGGCTCGATGACATCCCCGTTGCCCGAGACCACGAGCGTCGTTGAGGCATCGGCAATGATGAGCAAGGCTTCGAGGCGGCGCAGGCTGCGTTCCGTACGCCAGTCCTTGGCGAGCTCGATGGCCGCACGCGTCAAGTTGCCGTACTGCTCCATCTTCTGCTCAAAACGCTCGAACAGCGTGAAGGCGTCGGCCGTGCCGCCGGCGAAACCGGCGATGACGCGGTCCTTGTAGAGACGCCGCACCTTACGGGCGTTGCCCTTCATGATCGTATTGCCCAGGCTGACCTGGCCATCACCGGCCACGGCAACGTTGCCGCCGCGGCGCACGGCGACGATTGTCGTCCCGTCAAATTGCTGCATGCTGAAATCCTGGCCCGTCGTGGACGGCCGCCGCTTAGTCGCGGCGCCGTTTCGCGCGGGGATGCGCTTCGTCGTATATCTGTGCCAGGTGCTGGAAATCAAGGTGGGTGTAGATCTGGGTCGTGGCGATATCGGCGTGCCCCAGCAGCTCCTGCACGCCACGGAGGTCGCGGCTCGACTCCAGTACATGGGTGGCGCAGGAGTGGCGGAACAGGTGCGGGTGCACGCGGGCGTCGATGCCCTGCTGGCGCGCCCAGTGCGCCACGCGGCGCTGGACGCTGCGCGCGCCAATGCGTCCGCCGTGCTGCGCCACGAATACGGCTTGAGTATCGCCGGCCAGGTTGCCGCGCGCGGCAAGCCAGGTACGCAAGGCGGCAATGGCCTTGCGCCCCACGGGCACGATGCGCTGTTTGCTGCCCTTGCCGGTGACGCGCACCGTGCGATCAGCGAGGTCGATGTCGCGGATGTTCAGCCCCACGATTTCTGCGAGTCGCAGCCCGGAGCTGTAGAGCAGCTCAAGCATGGCGCGATCGCGGCGCGTGAGCGGCTCGTCGCCCTGGATATCGAGCAGCCGCGCCATCGTGTCGCTGTCGAGCGTGCCCGGTAGCCGTTTCGTCGCGCGGGGTGCTGTGACACCGTCCGCCGGGTTGCGCGTCACTTCGTGTTCGCGCAGCAGGTAACGGTAAAAGGCGCGCAGCGCCGACAGCGCACGGGAAATGCTGCGCGGTGAAATGCCGCGTCGGAACCGTGCGGCTGCAAATGCCTTGACCTGCGCTGGCTCGACGCTGCGCCAATCGGCGATGTCGGCATCGCGCGCCCAGTCACGGAATTGCGTGAGGTCGCGCTCGTAGGCGCGCTGCGTGTGTGCGGAGAGGCGCCGTTCGTTGCCGAGGTGGCCCAGGAAGCGGGCGACGAGCGGATCTCTCTCGGGCGCCACGGCGTGCTGCGCGTCGCCCGTCGTCAGAAGCGCGCCAGCGCGACGCTCAGGATCTGCCCGATGCGCTGCAGGAAGTCGACGCTCATGGCCGGGTGAAAGTGCTCGGCGTTGTGGCTGCCGATGGCGAGGAAGCCCATGTCGGCCTCGGCGCCCAGCGGCAGCAGCGCCACCGAGCCGATTTCCTCGGCTGAGGCGCCAAACAGGAACTCGCGTTGCGTATCGCGCACCTGCCCGCAACGCGGGTTGCCGCGTTCGAGAAAGGTCGTGAAGGGCGCCAGTGTCTCGTCGTCGCGGCGCGCCACGCGCAGGAAGCGCGAGCGCGGCAGCGTCGCGTAGTCCGCCGGGTCGCCGAACAGCACCAGCACGGCCTCGTCGGCCGAGAAACTGCGCCGGAGGCGTTCCTCGATCGATGCCAGCGTGTCGGCCAGCGAGCCAGCCTCGAGCATGGCGAGCGCGAGCGCGTGGATACGGCTGGCCAGGGCGTCATTGCGCCGCGCCAGGCCGACGAGCTCGTTGAGCTTGCGCTTCATCGTGCGGTCGTTGTTGCGCAACGTCGCCACCTGGCGTTCAACAAGCGACACGGTACCGCCCGACTCGTGCGGCAGGGCCAGGGCCTGCAGCAAACGCGGGTTGCGTTCGAAGAACTCAGGATTCTGTTTCAGGTAGTTCGCAACCGTCTCATCATCGAGCACGGCTGCAGGGGCGCTTGCACGCGATTTGGCGCCGGTGGTCATAGTGTCACGTAGCCCTCATAGGCGGTCTCTGCGGGGCCGGAAATGGCGATGCCCCCGCCGCTCGGGCGCCAGTCTACCACGAGCGTGCCGCCCGCAAGACGCACGCGTACCGGGCCGGAAACGCGGCCATCGCGCACGCCGATAACGGCCGCGGCAGCAGCCCCTGTGCCGCAGGCGCGGGTCTCGCCGACACCGCGTTCGCGGACGCGCAAATCGATGCGGTCGGGGCCCGTCACCTGGGCGAGGCCCACGTTGACGCCGTCGGGAAACCGGCCGCTCCTGTCGACAGTTTCGGCGATGTCCAAAAGCGGCGCAGACGCGACCGCGTCGTCGCTGTAAATGACGCAGTGCGGGTTGCCCACGCTCACCGCAGCAAACTCAATCTCGCCCAGCGGGTAGTGGTCGGCGGGGGCATCCGCCGAGAGCGGTATGTCGGCGGGGTCGAAGCGCGGCGCCATCAGTGTTGTGGTGACCTGGCCCGCCGCGTCGACCTGAGCCGTAACGTCGCCACCGCGGCTGCCGAGTGTCATCGGGGCGCCAGGCGCGGCACCCGTGGCCTGCGCTAACCATGCTGCGATGCAGCGCGCACCATTGCCGCACTGTTCCACCTCACCACCGTCGGCATTGAAGACGCGGTAGTCGGCCAGGTGATCGCCGCTGGGCCGCCCGATCGTAAGCCACTGGTCGAAGCCGATGCCCGTGCGACGATCGGCGAGTTCACGAATGCGTTGCGCGCTGGTGGCCGCTTCAATCGATGCCGGATCGGCGTCGCGTAAATCGACGACGACAAAGTCGTTGCCAAGTCCGTGCATCTTCGTAAAGGTCGTGCGCATCGCCACATTATCCCCACTGTCGCAACGCGACGCACGACACGCCGTAGACATTTGCACGGCCAGTCGATAAGTTTGCTCGCCAGAATAAGTCAAACCGGGGTACGCGATGCGTCACATCATGGTGCTGAATTCGAAGGGCGGTTGCGGCAAGAGCACGATCGCGACCAACCTGGCCGGCATGTACGCCGTCGAGGGGCAGTCCGTGGCGCTCGCTGATTACGACCCGCAACGCTCCGCGCTCGACTGGCTCGATGTGCGTCCTGCCGACGCGGCCCCCATCGTGGGCCTCAATGCGGCAGAGGACGGGCTCAAGAAGCTGCCGCGTACAGCGGATGTGCTCATCATCGACGCGCCCGCCAGAAGTCACGGTCCCGAGCTCACGAACCTCGTGAAGCACGCTGAGACGATCATCGTGCCCGTGCTGCCGTCGACCATCGATATGCAGGCCACGACGAAGTTCATCTCGGAGCTGCAGAATGTCGGCAAGGTCGAGCGCAAGCAGGCCAAGATCGGCGTGATCGGCAACCGTGTGCGCGAGAACACGCTCATCTTCGACGACCTCGACGAGTACCTCGAGCGGCTGCGTGTGCCCTACCTCACCTGGCTTCGGGACGCGCAAAACTATGTGCGCGCCTACACGCGGGGGCTCAGCATCTTTGAGCTGCCCGAGTACCTGGCCTGGCCCGACACAGAGCAGTGGGAGCCGTTGACGAAGTGGCTCAAGTCCAAGCGCTCGCAGCCCTAGGCGGCAGCTAGTCCGGCCTCAAGCTCGCCGCGATGCCATCGCGGTGAAACGTGTATGCGGGTGTCACGCCCAGAGCTTCGCGCAGCACATGCGTGTCGAGCAGCCGTGATTCATTGAGAAACGACAGCCGCCCAGGGCTCAGGCGCTGCTGTGCGTCGGCGCGGCTGATGCGCTCCGGCGGGGTCAGCCCCACGATGTCGGCCACGGCCAGCGTGAAGTCGCTCGACGAGGTGTGGTCGCCATCGGCGACATTCACCACGGCCGGCGGCGCCGGGTGGTCGAGGGCGGCCGTGCAGATGGCCACGAGGTCGTCGACGTGGATGCGGTTGCCGGGCCCAGCCTCATCGGGATCGATGACCGGGTCGCCGCGACGGATGCTGTCCAACGGCAGGCGCCCAGGGCCGTAGATACCCGAAATCCGCAGCACCACGGTCGAGGAGACGTCGCTCTGCGCCAGCGTCTGCTCGAGCCGCACCCGGCGTTTTGCGCGTGTGGTTTGCGGATTCACGGGCGTGGACTCGGGGGTCAGGCGCCCCCCGCGGTCGCCGTAGACGCCACTGGTGCTGGCGAGCACCACACGCTCGGGCGTGCTGCCCAACGCCTGCAACAGGCGCCGCAATCGACGGTCTTCGGTGGCGTCGTCATCGTTGTCGGGCGGTACCAGGTAGACGAGCGCCACGGGCTCGCCCTGCAGCCAGGCGTTGAGTCGTCCGTCCATGACGGGCGCATCGAGATTCTCGGGAATGGGTGTGGCGCCCGTGTGCGCGGCGGGCTGGCGCGACAGCAGCGCCACGCGGCGTCCGTCCTGGACCAGCGCGGCGGCGAGCCGGTCACCCGTGTAGCCCGCGCCGGCGATGAGTACGGCAGGCCCGGTCACGGTTCAGTCCAGCGGCTTGGGCAGGGCCAGCGTGTCGTCGGCGACGATGGCCAGGCCCTGTCGGAAGGCATCCGCAGCAGCGCCACTCTCGCCCAGTTGGGTGAGCAGCTGGCCGTAGCTCGCGTAGGCGGCGGGCATGGGGCGGGTCGCCAGCGACGACTCAATGTAACTGCGCGCCTTGCCCCAGAGCTTGTTGGCCATGCAGAGACGGCCGGCAGTGAGCAACAGCTCCGCATCATCGCCGTGCTTGCCGAGCCAGCGCTCGGCCTGCTCAAGCTGCGCGTTGGGGTCGTCGGTTGAGATTTCGCCGTAGCGCAACACGAGCTTGGGGTGCCAGGTGGTCTTGAGCATCTGCCGGAGCTCGCGCTCTGCAAGGGTCTGGCTGCCCGTCGCCAGGAGCGCGTCGATGTAAGCAATGCGCAGCGTGACGTCCTTGCGCAATCGGTTCGGCACGTCCTCCCAGGCGCGCGGGATGTCGCCCGAGTGCGAGGCCGTGTCACTCAACGTGTGGACGTGCACACGAATGGTCCAGGCGTCGAGTTGTTCGCGGCTTGGCTTACCGATACTACGCAGTCGGGGTAGCAGCTCGCCCAGCGCGCGCCAGTCGCCAAGATCGGCGTAGAGCCGCGCCAGCAATACAACGGCCTGGCCGCGGCCCTTCTCTTCCTCGTCGAGCCGTTTGAGCGTCGCCTGCGCGAGCTCGTGCTGGCCGTGCGCGATTTGCAGTTCGGCTTGCGTGAGCAAGATGGCGCTCGACGCCTCGGGTTGCTGTTCCCAGGCAAGCTTGAGCCAGTTGTCGCGCCGCCCGTCTTCGTTTTGCAGCTGGGCTGCGCGGGCCGCGGCGAGGTAGTTGAGCAGCGGCGCATCGGCCTTGCCCGCGCCTCGTGTCAGCAGCTTTTCGCCGCGCGCGTAGTTGCCCTCTGCGACTTCGATGAGCCCTTGCGTGAAGCGCTTGCCGGCGCGCTTGCCCTGGAAGTTGGCTGCGGCTTCGCCCAGCCGGCGCGGTGCTCGCCAGAGCTTCGCGAGTAGCCAGGCGGCCAGCAAGGTGAGCAGCAAAAGTGCCAACAGGACGGGCACGGACATCTCGATGATGTAGCCGCGGAAGTCGATGACCACATAGCCGGGATCGGCCATGAGGAAGTGCGCGCCAAAGGTGCCCAGGGCGAGCGCAACGACGATGACGATCGCAAGCTTCATTCGCCGGCGCGCTCCAGCGTGCGCTGGCGACGCAGCAACGTGAGCGAACCCGACACATCAGGCCGCGCCGTAACCACGGTCGAGGAAGCGGTCTGCTCGAGCAGCGTGAGTGCGTTGGCCACCGAGGGGTTGTCGGTGTCGAAGTATTCGCTGAGCCAACTACCCGCGTCTTCAAGGCTCTGCCTGAAACCGGCCGCGTCGCCGAGCAACAGCGACAGGCGCGCGGCCTGCAGCTGCAGCTGCAGGTTAAGGCGCAGGAAGTACTCGGCCTCGGGCGACAGCATGGCCTCGACGCGTTCATCGGATTTGCGAACGCGGAACATGCCTGACATGGCCTGCGAGGTCGCGGCGCGGGCGCGCTGCCATCCCGACAAGGTGTCGATGTCCACATCGCCCCCGCCGTCGGCCTCAGGCACGCTGATTTCGTTGATTAGCGGCAGCGTCGGCACCATGGCCGCAAGGCTGCCCAGCGACAGCGTGATGCCTTCGATGTCGACGTCCTGGGTGGCCATCAGCGTGGCCACCTCTTCGGCGATGGCACGGCGTACGGGCGTGTAGGACGGATTCGCAAGTTCGCGCACCCGCACATCGGCGAGCTGCAAGGCCCGCGCCGCCAGTGCGGGGTTGTTGGCGAGCTGCACCTGCGCATTGGCGATCT
Organism: Pseudomonadota bacterium; assembly: GCA_038524795.1. Classification (GTDB taxonomy): domain Bacteria; phylum Pseudomonadota; class Gammaproteobacteria; order Steroidobacterales; family Woeseiaceae; genus CALBPI01. The sequence continues at coordinate 187,725 of JBCBIJ010000007.1, forward strand.
GCATGTAGTACTCGGCTTCGGCGAGCAGCCAGGCGTCGCGCGACCCGGCGGAAATGCCCTGCAGGGTTTCGACACCCCGCTCGAGGTTGAGCACGCGTCCGGGCAGTGAGTCGAGCAGGTCGACGCGCTCGTCGATGGACGCTGTCAGTCGCGCGTTCTCGCGTTCCTGGTTGCGTACCGCCTCAGACAGGCTGGCCACCTCGCCGCGCGAGGCCTCGAGTTCGGCCTGCATGCGGCGCAACGTGTCGCGCAGGTCGTCGATATCGGCTTGCGTCGCTGCCGGGATGATGGACGCGGGCGTTGCTAGTGCGCCCGTCGCCGGTGCCGTGCTGCTTGCGGCGGGTGTTTCGACGGCTGCCGTTTCTGTCCGCTGCGCTGGCGTGTCATTTGCCGCGGGCGTTGTCGCGGGCGCGTCGCCGCCCTGCTTGAGCCAGATGGCACCCGCTACAACGGCGATGAGAATGACCCCGGTCACGATAAGACCCAGCCTGCTCTTGCGGGGCGCGTTGTCGGCCTCGCCCGCTGCCTCGCTGACCGGCTCTGCCGGCGTGTCATTGACGTCGGTTGCCGCGTCGTCCTGTTCGGATTGTTGTTCGGACATCGGTGCGTTCTCGCCCCTTCAAATCGTACCCTGGGCCGCCATGTCGATGAGCTCGGCCACCAGGTCCTCCACCCGGGGGCCGCGCGCCAGTTGCTGCGTGCCCGTGTGGCCCAGTTCTGTCGCGCGCTCGAGCACCCGCGGGCTCGGACTCAACAGCGGTGTCGCCATGAACAGTCGTTGCGCGCGCGTCGTGAGCAGCGTCATGAGATTGTCCAGCGTCGCCACACTGAGGCAGGTCGTCACGGCCACGCCGCCCGCCGCCCACTGCGACTCCAGATATTGTACTTGTTCGATTCTGAGCGTGGGTCGGTCCCGGCGATACACTTCGAGCACGGTCACATTGGCGCCCCGGTCCCGGAGCGTATCGATGAGCAGTGGCCGGCCGCCCACGCCGCGCACGATCGTGATGCTGCTGCCGGCGCATTGCCGAAACACCGGCAGCGCGAGTAGAGATTCGGAGTCAAAGCCCTCGCGCGCCCGCAGCGGCTGCGCGAGCCCTGCGGCTGACAGTGCGCGAGCCGTGCTGGGTCCGACAGCTGCCACTTGCGCGCCCGCGGCGACGACCTCACGCACATGACTGAGCCCGTACTCAACGGCATTGGGGCTGATGAAGATGACCCAGTCCGCGGGCCCAGAGGCTGACGCGGCTTCGATGGGCTCGATGCGAATGGCGGGCAGCAGGACCGGGCGCCCGCCCGCGGTGCGCACGGCACGCGCCATGGGTTCGGCCTGCGAAACGGCGCGCGTAATCAGCACGCCCTTGTTTTCGAGCACGGAGATGTCAGTCCGCCTCGGCGATCAGCTCGGCTGCCCCCGCGTCGAGCATGCGGCCCGCGACGGCGCGGCCCAGTTTGTCGCCTCGGCCAGCGGGGGCCGTGCCTTGTTCCCGGATCACGCGGCTGCCGTCGGGGCTCGCGAGCAACGCGTCCAGCGTCAGTGCACCGTCGTTGATCGTGGCGTGGACGCCCAGCGGGGAATGGCAGGTAGCCTCGAGTGCGCGTGCCACGCTGCGTTCTGCAGTCGCGGCGGCGACGGCGTTGGCGTCGTTGAGGTGGCCGAGCAACGAGCGCAGTGCGGGTTGGTCGGAACGGCACTCGATCCCCACGATGCCCTGGCCCACGGCCGGCAACATGAGATCGACGGCCAGGGGCTCGGCAATACGTTCGGCCATGCCCAGCCGTTGCAGCCCGGCGCAGGCCAGTACGATGGCGTCGTAGTCGCCGGCGTCGAGCTTGGCCAGCCGCGTGTTGACGTTGCCGCGCAGCGGCAGGATCTCAAGGTCAGGGCGCGTCAGGCGCAATTGCGCGGCGCGGCGAAGGCTGGAGGTGCCCACCCGGGCGCCCTTGGGTAACGCGTCGAGGGTGCTGCCCACCAGGGCGTCGCGCGGGTCGGCGCGGTCGAGCACCGCGGCGATCGCGAAGCCGTCCGGCATCGTCGCGGGCACGTCTTTCATCGAGTGCACGGCGATGTCGGCCCGGTCCTCGAGCATGGCGACTTCGAGTTCCTTGATAAACAGGCCCTTGCCGCCGACCTTGTTCAGCGAGCGGTCCAGGATCTGGTCACCGCGCGTGGTCATCGGCACGAGATCGACGCCAATCACATCGGGTTGCTGTTCCAGCAGGCTCTGCACATGGCGGGCCTGCCACAAGGCCAGATCGCTCTCGCGTGTCGCGATCCGAATGGTGTGCTTTTCCACGGTCGTCCCCACGACTGTTGGTTGGCCATGGCACATGCGCACAGCTGTGCTGCGCCACGACGTTCATTCGGGGCTTAGCTTAGCGTCAATGCGGGGTCGGCGCAGCGCCGGGGTGTGATCAGTCGCAGTGCTCGGTGACCGCGGCCTGTACTTCAGCGCGTGCAGCCAGCGTCTGGTCCTCATCGAGGTAGACCTTGGCGCCTTCCTCGTCGAGCGTGTAGAGCCTGCGTGCTTGCGCAAATTGCTGCAGCTTGGACCGTGCGGCTTCGCAGCTTTGGCGACGGAGCTCTACGGTGCGCTCCGCCTGCGTCACGAGATCATTGGGGTCGGGCTCGCTGCGTGCGTCATTAAAGGCTTGGCGCTGTGCGGCGTTGAGCGCCACGGCATTCTCGAGGCGGCGCTGTGCGTCGCTGTCGTCCGTGCGCTCTGAGTCTATCTCGCTGCGCTTGGCGTCTTTGTGCTGGGGCTGATCGGCGTAGTGCACCACACCGTTCTCGTCGACCCAGGTGTAGATCTCAGCACTCGCTGATGCAAACGCGAGAGCCGACGCGGCAAGCGTGGCGATGCGAATTGTCGTGCGGCGCGTCATAGCCTCTATCCTCTAAGGAAATGCGCCCGGCGGCAAGCGCTCGGACACTGACACGGGGGAGCCTATCGGACCGCGGCTTACGATACGGTGAACCAGCTCGCACTCCGGCCTGTGCGCCGGGTCACGTAACGCGCCGGAATCGTCGAATTATGTTTACTCGGCGGTTGGGCAAAAAAAACGGGCCGTCCGGCCCGTTTGGAAGCGGTCGAGTTGCCTCAAGACCGCATTATGGTGACGCCGGAGGGGGGGGATGGCGACGACCACGTCATTAGAATAGTCGCGAACTGTGACAGCCCGATGAAGGGCTGCCACAGCCGCGATGTCTTTATGAGTCCGTGGTGACGAACTCGGGGTAGGCCTCGAGGCCACATTCCCCGATGTCGAGACCTTCGTACTCTTCCTCGTCGGAGACACGGATGCCCATGGCCATCTTGAGGACGAACCAGACCGCGAAGCTCGTGACGAAGACCCAGGCGAAGATGCTGGCCAGACCAATCAGCTGCCACGTGAAGTTGGCACCGTCATTGGTCAGCGGCACAGCCAGCAGGCCCCACATGCCGACAACACCGTGCACAGAGATGGCACCAACCGGGTCGTCGATTTTGAGCTTATCGAGGAACACGATCGACGCCACAACGAGGACGCCGCCCACGGCACCGATAATCGTCGCAACGCCCGGCGTCGGCGTCAGCGGCTCAGCCGTAATCGCGACGAGGCCTGCCAGGGCGCCGTTGAGGATCATGGTGAGGTCTGCCTTCCCAAACCAGAGGCGCGACAACAGCATCGCGGCGACGAGGCCCCCGGCAGCCGCCATGTTCGTATTCACGAAGATGAGGGCCACGGCGTTGGCGTTTTCAATGCCCGTAAGCTGCAGCTGCGAACCGCCGTTGAAGCCGAACCAGCCCAGCCAAAGAATCAGTGTGCCAATTGTTGCCAGCGGCAGGTTGGCACCCGGGATGGGCTGGACCTGACCGTCCTTGCCGTACTTGCCCTTGCGCGGCCCGAGCAAGATCACGCCCGCCAAAGCGGCAGCAGCGCCCGTCATGTGCACGACACCAGAACCGGCGAAGTCTTGGAAACCGCCAACGTTGAGCCAGCCGTCGCCCCACTTCCAGAAGCCCTGGATGGGGTAGATGAAGCCCGTAAGCACGATGGCGAACACGAAAAAGCTGTACAGCTTCATGCGCTCAGCGACGGCGCCCGAGACAATCGACATCGCGGTAGCGACAAATACCACCTGGAAAAAGAAGTCGGAGAGGCCCGAGTAGTAGCTGCCATCAGCAACGGCGGCGGCGTCATTGTCCGACGAGCCCAGGATGCCGATGTTGGCCAGCGCGTTGAAGTAGCCGCCCTGAAAGTCGCCGCCCGGGTACATGATGCTGTAACCACAGAGCATGTACATGATGCAGGCGATTGAGTAGAGACCGACGTTCTTGGTCAGGATCTCTGCCGTGTTCTTCGACCGAACGAGACCCGATTCGAGCATCGTAAAGCCCGCGGCCATCCACATGACCAGCGCGCCCATGACAAGGAAATAGAAAGTGTCGAGGGCGTAACTGATGCCCGTGACTTGTGTTGCGAGTTCTTCCACCTGAATTACCCCTGAGCCCTATACGGCTTCTTTGCCCGTTTCGCCGGTGCGAATACGGATGGCCTGTTCGAGCTGGGTGACGAAGATCTTGCCGTCTCCGATCTTGCCCGTTCGTGCCGTGTTGATGATGGCTTCGACGACCTGTTCTGCGATCTCGTCGTCTACGGCCAGTTCGACTTTTGCCTTCGGCAGGAAGTCGACGACGTATTCAGCGCCGCGGTACAGCTCGGTATGGCCGCGTTGACGCCCAAAGCCTTTGACCTCGGTGACTGTGATGCCCTGGATACCGATATCGGCAACCGCCTGGCGCACGTCATCGAGCTTGAATGGCTTGATGATGGCTGTGATCAGCTTCATGGATGCTCCTTCTCGTGGCCGCTGGGGGCCGACCCTTGTCATTGGCCGCACTTGGCGCCTCCCTACCGCGGGCGGTCCCGGTCCGTGTCGACGGGACCGCCTGCGACGCCTGGGCCGCATGCTGCCGAGGTTTGCTCAAAGCACTAAACGTGCCAACAGAAAACTGTTTTAAAATAAGCAACTTAGATGTCTGCCGGGCTCGCCGCCGCACCAATGTGGTGCAGGGGTAATGCTGCGATGCACCAGCTTGGCGGCCACCGCCATGGCGATTCCCGCCTCACGGCGGCGGTCTTTCTGGCACCATCGCCACGAAATGCACGCAGCGCATCGGGCGCCGCGCCGGAGAGCATTCAAGTGACCAATGACGACACGTTGAACGGGCTGGCCAAACGCCTCGCCGACGCGATCCCACAGAACTTAAGAACCGCGCACGAAGACATCGAGCGCAACTTCAGGTCCGTGCTGAGCTCGGGCCTGGGCAAGATGAACCTCGTGTCGCGCGAGGAGTTCGATGTCCAGGCCGCGGTGCTCAAGCGCACGCGGGAACGCCTCGAGGCACTCGAAGCCAGCCTGGCCGACCTGGAGCAAGGCTTAAGCGACGACTAACTGGCGTCCCGCCGCTCCGGCAACAGGAGCGGGCGATGGGCTATGCCAGGGTGCGTTGCCGCGGTGAGCGCGGTCTCGACGCGCCACCGGTTTCGGTGGAAGTGCAACTCGCGGGCGGCCTGCCCGCGTTCAATATCGTGGGGCTCGCGGAAACGACGGTGCGTGAGAGTCGCGACCGGGTGCGCGGCGCGCTGGCGAGTTCCGGTTACGACTTCCCCGTCTCGCGGATCGTTGTCAATCTCGCGCCGGCGGATTTGCCCAAGTCGGGCGGTCGCTTCGATCTCGCTATTGCGTTGGCCATTCTGGCTGCGTCTGGGCAGCTGCGCTCATCGGTTCTGGATGACACCGAGTGTTTCGGTGAGCTGACTTTGGCCGGCGAGGTTGCGCCCGTCGCGGGTGTGCTGCCTGCGGCAATTGGCGCCGCACGGCGCGGCCGCAGCGTTCTTGTGGCCACAGCCGATGCGCAGATCGCGGCGCTGGCGCCAGCGGCCTACGTGTATTCCGTCGCGACGTTGGCGGACGCGGTAGATCACCTTTCCGGGGCAGCGCCCCTACCCGCGACCACGTCAACGCCGCCACCCGGTACGTCTGCCGCGAGCGTTGATCTTGCAGACGTGCGGGGTCAGTCAGCCGCCAAGCGCGCGCTCGAAGTGTCAGCAGCGGGTGGGCACAACCTGCTCATGATCGGACCGCCGGGCAGTGGCAAGAGCATGCTGGCGATGCGCTTACCCGGCTTGTTGCCGGAGATGACCGACGCAGAAGCGCTGGCGGCCGCCAGCATACGTTCGGTGACCAGCCCGAAGGCGAATGACGCGCCTTGGCGGCGGCGTCCGTTTCGAGCGCCGCATCACGGCGCATCGGCGGCCGCGCTGGTGGGAGGCGGCTCGAAACCGAGGCCCGGAGAGGTCACCCGCGCGCACCACGGTGTTTTGTTTCTCGATGAGCTACCGGAGTTTTCTCGTACCGCGCTGGAGATGCTGCGCGAGCCCATCGAGACCGGTGAGGTGCACATTGCGCGTGCCAATGGTCATGTTCGTTTTCCCGCGCAGTTCCAGCTTGTGGCCGCGATGAATCCCTGCCCCTGCGGATTTCTGGGCGACCCGGATACGGCGTGCCGGTGCTCGCAGGATCAGGTCCAGCGTTACCAGAGCAAGCTGTCGGGGCCGCTGCTGGATCGCTTCGACCTCAGTGTGGCGCTCGGCCGGGTGCGGTTCCGCGCGCTGCGATCGGAGGCGTCGGACCCAGCGTCACCGCGTGTCGCCAAGTCTGTGGCTGAAGCTCGTTCGCGCGCCATCACCCGGCAGGGCTGTCAGAACGCCAGACTGCCGCCTGCCCGACTGATGAGCCTGATCGACGATTCGATTCCGGCGCGGTTGCTGCTGGAGCGTGCCGCCGAGCGGTTACGCCTGTCTGCACGCGCCTGTCACCGCATCATTCGCGTGGCGCGAACGGTCGCCGATCTCGCCGACCGTGACAACGTGCGCGAGTCCGATATGGCGGAGGCGTTATCGCTCCGGGTTGCTATCGGGGCACCTGCCGCGAAATTGGGATAGACGAACTGTAGACAGCAGTTCAAGTCTTTGAGAGACAGAACTGGTCTCTCAGTTTGCGTCGGAAAGACACCTAGCCTGATCTAAGTCCACTGAACCTGACTTCGCGAGCGCGCGCAGGGATCCACTCAATACGTTGAGTCTCACCATCCACTTTAGAAACGATCGCGCGGAACAAAGCTATACGGTTGCTCAGTCCAAGGCAGCAACGCGTGGAAACGCCCCCGACGCTCGGTGGATCTGGACTGGATTCAACGACCAACGTTCATGGTCAGGTCGTTCGCGAAAGTCCTCGCGGCCGCGACATCCTGTACTGACATGTATTTGAGTGCGATGTCCTTACTATAGTTTAGTGATTCTGAAACACTAGGATCCATTGTCTCTGCGGCTAGAAGCATGCCAAATGCTTTGACCATCTGCTCCTTGGTTGGTGGCGTGTAGTTAACCGGCAGCGGAGCATCCGAATCCAAATAGTCGAAAGCAGCCGACCCTAAAGACGTTAGACCGAACGTACGACCTAGCTTCGCTGAAGAAATCGCAACTTCACGGCGCACCTCTTCTGGGTATTCGAACCCATACGCAATCACAACAAATTCTGCTAAGGGATCACCGTTTCTCGCGAGTGAAATCATCGTGGGTTTGTCATATTGATCGTACCCGTAGCGTTTTATGTCGTCGGGCGAGAAGCTTCCCTTCTTTCTCTTTTCGGCGTAAAAACTCTCCTTAACGTCAATAGGAAGATCGGCGAATCTTACTTTCTCACGTGCCGATCCTTCTCCCTGTGCATAGTCGGCCGCAGCGCCTTCTAAAGTCTCGGTTGATCTGGATTGCGTTGTCGCGAATTTAGCGCCGCTGGCGTTGTTCCAATTAGGACGACTACCGTCATTGTCAGCGCCGTGGTCATCATCGATGCTGGCCGTTGTCGCCGTCCTTAGATCCTGAGCGGCTCTATCTCTGGTCTTCCCATGAAAAACCGAAAAGCATAGAACACCGACGACTACTGTGAGCGCCAAAATGGCCGCTACTTTCACTCCGCTTGGGGTCCCCATTGTTCGATCCTTTCGGGCATCCATAAAAGACCCTAAGACATCGTTAGAGCCTCTTTGTTTCGGCTAGTACTCTGCAGTTGCCACGATTGTCCGTGACACACGGTCAACTGACCAAAAAGACACCCACACGCCATCAGGGAGCATTACCCAAGACGGTTTCAACGTGTAAGTGAGAAAGGTAGCCGTGTTATGTACGTAGCAGACTGCGGCATTTGAGCGGCAGTTATCATAGGCAGCTTGAAGAACACTTCCTTGCCCATTCCAGTCAACGGAGTCACCGCCGTTCCGCGTGGGGGGGCTGCTAGCGTACGCCACGCTGGCAACCAAAGTGGTAAGCAAACCAAACCCTAACGCCACGATTGTGCTCTTGAACATTCTAAAACGCTCCCTTGTAATTCTGGAAAAATCCATATTTGTTCCATGAAATATCAAATATGGCTATTTCTTGCAACTCTTGCCGGCCGAATGGGCTACCGCCTTGTAAAGTCCGTTTGCGCGGACCTGGCGCTTCTGCGCAAACAGGAATGTGCGGCCACAAGAGCCCTGCGGTAGCTGTCGCCTAACGCTGCAATGTCTCATCTAAGGCGAGCGCCGAAGTAAGACTGAGTGTTTGATAAGGCAACGAAACCATACCCCCGTTGGTTTCTAGGCGACGCGGATACCCCGTGCCGGTGCTCGCAGGATCACGTCCAGCGTTACCAAGGCAAGCTGTCGGGGCCGCTGCTGGATCGTTTCGACCTCAGTGTGGCGCCCGGCCGGGTGCGGTTCCGCGCGCTGCGTTCGGAGGCTTCAGGCGCCGCATCGCCGCGCATCGCGAAGACGGTGGCCGCGGCTCGAGCGCGGGCTTGCGCAAGGCAAGGCTGTCAAAACGCGCGGCTGCCGCCGTCCCGACTGATGCAAGAACTCGACGCCGCCGATGCGGCGCAGGCGCTTCTGGAGCGAGCCGCTGAGCGGTTACACCTCTCCGCGCGGGCCTGCCATCGCGTTATTCGTGTGGCGCGAACAATTGCTGCCCTTGCCGCGCATGAGCACCTGCTGGAAGGCCATATGGCCGAAGCGCTATCCCTTCGGGTCGCGCTGGGGGCGCGCGCCGAGCACAGGTGGTAATACTCGTTGTAACTGTTCGCGAAAATCTTATGAATGTATACGGTCGTTACGATATAACGGACGCGCTCGGCGCAAAACAGCGCCGTGCACCAGTTCTGTCTAGCTAAGCGGTCCGCGAGCTTGGCTGGACCACCCCACGATCGTTGCAGGTGTCCATCAAAGGGCGCTGGGTCGACGACACGTATTGATGAAGGATAAGGAGTCAACGTGAGCATTACTGAATCGGAACTTGATCAGGCCAGAGTCGCTTGGGGCGAAGCGCTGATCGCCATCGCCAAAGCCTACGATGCAGACGGCATTGACAGTGCCCGCAGCGTTGCCGACGGCGTGCTCGACGCCGCCTACGGCTACAACTTAGGCCCTGTTCTGTTCAAGCCGACACTCGCCAGTGGCGAAAAGACATTCCGCCCGACCAAGAAAGGCGCACTGTCCTACTTCGTTGGCCACGACGATGACTACCCGCTGGATGGTGGTTTCGCGCTCAAAGGCTGGCGCGAGTGCCGCTCTGAGACTTCGGCGAGCTTCATTGAAGGCGATGTCGCCATGTGGATGGGCTGGGTCATCATGACCGACAAAGACGGCCAGGTGACGAAGGTCGACAAGAGCTGGGGCTACAAGAAGGATGCTGACGGTACGTTGCGCATCATCCAGCACCACTCGTCGCTGCCCTTCCAGCCGTAACGCGCCAGCAGCCAACAGCGACAGAAGCGGTCACCGTTCAGGTGGCCGTTTTTTTTGTGCGTGAAGAAAAACGCCGCTAGCTTTCTACCGTGCGCGAGAGCGCTTCGTCGGTCGCGCGGGCCTCAGCCAATAGCCAGTCCCTGAAATGGGCCAGGGCACTGCGCTTGAGCGATACCGGTCGAAACCTGGCCTCAAACGGGTGTTTAGCCCAACAGCCTTCCTGAGTGCCGAAAGGCATCAGCAAACTGCCGCGCGCCACCTCAGCGTGCACCAGTGACAGTCCGCACAGCATGAACCCTGCGTCCGCGCGGACTGCTTCCATAGCCTGCAGCACCCACTGATAGCGCACGCCGCGCGACAGGCCAGTGCGTCGGTGGCCGAACTGCTGAAACCACTCGGGCCAACCAATGTCGCCGGACTGGGCGGTGTAGGCGTCAATGTGCAGCAGCGGAAAGCCCTCCAGTGCCGTGTCGTGTGGCAGACCTTCGAGTCGGGCCGCATTCTCGGTGGACGCCACGGGCAACAGATAGTCCCGGTGGAGCATGTCCACCTCGTCACCCTTTCCGCTTAGCCCGAAGCCGACGTCACAGTCGGCGTCCCCGATTCGTGCGGGGACATCGCCGACACCGTTGACGCAAAACAACGTGTTGGGGTTAGCCTGCTTGTAAACCTCAAGCCTCGGCGCAAGCCAGAGCTGGGCCCAGTCGGTGTGGGCCGTGATGTGGATTTCGTCGACACGCTGAAAGTCGAGCAGTCGCGTTACCGTCTCCAGTTCACGAAACGCTGCGGTGAGATGCGCAAGCGCGGGCTTGACCTCGCTCGTCGGGCGTACGCCTGAACGGCCGCGGCTGATGAGTTCGTAGCCAAGATAGTCTTCGAGCGCCTTGATGCGCTGTCCGAGCGCTGCAGGTGTAATGGAAAGCGCGGCCGCAGCCGCTTTCAGCGATCCCTTGCGGATGGCGAGCTCCAGAGCCTGGAGACTACGAAGGTGTGTCAGTTGCGTCATGATTCAAGGATAAAGAATATATTTATCCTTATAAAGAAAGTTTAGCTTGTTGAAGCGACGGCGGTGTTGACAATAGGCGTCTCTGGACCCCACGACAGGAAGCAGCAATGAAATATCTGAAACGCTATTTGGTTGAGCGGGAGATTCCCGGAATCGGTGCCATGTCAATCACCGAGCTGTGTGGCGCCGCCCGCGCGTCGAACCAGGCGGTCGATCAGCTCATGCCCGAAATCCAATGGCAGCAAAGCTTCGTCGCGGGAGACAGAACGTTCTGTATCTACCTGGCCACAGACGAGACGGTCTTACGTAAGCACGCCGAACTGAGCGGCATACCCGTAACCCGAATCGTTGAAGTTCCTCAAATCATTGATCCGCTGACTGCCAACAATTGATGGCGGCGCAACGCCGTTTGAATAACGGATGAACGCGGCCAGCCATCAAGGAGACAAGCAATCATGACCAGACCTATCACCATACTGTTCGCGGCTTTTCTGATGTTGGGGGCTCTCGTCCCGACCGATGCCGAAGCGCGATTCGGCGACGCACTGCGCTGCGATCGCGACCGCCTCACCAGTTTCTGGGAGCAGGATATCGCCGGCAACGCTCTGTCTGGGCGCGGCTCGGTGTGCGCCACGAACTCGGGGCTTTATTCGAACATGAATGTTCGTGGCCTTACCCCAGGCTTCGCTTACACCGTTTGGTGGGTGTACATCGATCGCCCGGCGTCCTGCGCCGGCGTGCGGCTGACACCTGACAACTCGCCTGTGCCCTTTCCTGAACCTGAGCGTTACGCGGGTTCCTGCGGACTGGCGGATTTCTTTACGCCGAGTGCGTCGGGCCAAGGGCTCGACCCGCTTGCCGTATTTAGCCGAATGGACAGCGCCGTTGCCCGGAACTCAGGCCGCACCTGGTTCTCTGGTGACCTTCGTGGCCTAAACCCCGCGCCTGGGTCACAGGTATGGCTGTTCGTGTTTGGCCACGGCGCAGCGGACACCAATGACAAGCGGCAACTCGCGCGTCAGCTGCTGACACCTGAGGACCCGGGCGCTGGCGTTCCCCACCTGGGGATTGAGGGCCGACCGTTCGGCTACCCGGCCGGTGTGGTTGTTCTCGACTTCTAAGCGATCCGCTACAACGCGCCTCGGCGCCAAAAAAGAACGGCCACCGAAGACGGTGGCCGTTTTGGTTCTGCCGCGCGCGTCATCAACGCGGCGGGCAGTCAGAGTTGGTGGACGCGACAGCGCCTCGCGAATTACTGACCCGATTCAGCCAGCATGTAGTCCACCGCGCGATGCACTTCGTCGTCACTCAGGCCGACATTGCCGCCTTTGGCCGGCATGTAGCCCGCCTCACCCTGGAAGCCGTTGACGGCGTGGTCGCGAAGCATCTCGAGGCCTTGCGCCGCGCGCGCGACCCAGGCGTCGCCGTCGCCGATCTTCGGTGCGCCGCCGATACCGTTTGTGTGGCAGGCACCGCAGTTCGCGTTGTAGACCTGCGCGCCCGTGAGCTCCGCGGCGACGGGCTCGGGCACGGCCTGAACAGCAGCTTCCGCAGCCGCGGCTTCGCCGGGCAGGCGCACGCTGCCGACGGGCGCGATGCGGTCCGCGATTTCCGCCTGGTACTCAGGCGTCTCAGCCAGGTATTGCTTTTGCGTGCCGTCAGAAATCCGGTCCGAGATCACCCAGATCAGGACCGAAATACCGACAAGTGCGGCCAGAACGACCATGAACAGGTCGAAGAATTTGCGATCGGCGTCAGCACTCACTGATTTGCTCCGTTGTGGCCATCCCGCATCATCGAGGTCCCCGGGGCTGCGCCCCATCTCGCGAGTTGGCCTGTCCTTATTTGCAGCCGCGCATTATAGGCCAGCATCGCATTGCACCGCAGCATCTCTACCGCCTTTTTGCAGCCCACGTCACGTTGTCGATGCCCTGACTACGGCGCTCAGTCAGCCGGCAGGCTGCAGTTCGACGTCGATGGTTTGCTCGCGCCCGCTCCGAATCAGCAGAACCGGCACGTTGTCGCCGGGTTGCCAGTCAGAAGACGCCTTCGCGAGCGCCCCGAAGTCGTCAATGGCAATGCCGCCAATTTGCAGCACGCGGTCTCCAATCAGCAGGCCCTCAGACTCGGTATCAGGCGCCCTTCGTACGACATATTTGCCCAGGACAAGATCCGCCGAGTCCCAGGTGACACCCAAACCTACGGCAGGCAGGTAGTAAACATCCGCAACGAACCCCACCGTCTTGGGGAAGTCCTCTTCATAACCGTTCAGCCGTGCGTGAATGACGTCCAGCCGGTCCTCGATAACGAGCGCGTTGCCGCCAATAGCCGTGACCTGCTCCCGAGAAATCTCAACAAACTCGTCGATGGTCATCATCGGGTTCTCGATGAAGGTGAACCTCGCCAGCGGAAAGCCGGTACGGTCCAGCTCCTTTCTGCCCCGAATCACCGCCATGTCGGTACCCGAGTCGGGCGCCAGCGTGACATCCATCATCTTCTCGAACTGAATGACTTCGGTGTTCGGTGCGAACTCGCCAACCTCCGGCTCGAGGGCGACACCGCCCTTTGCCGTGATTTCGTTCTTCGTTGCCAGCTCTGCGAATGTCGCGGCCGCGTCGTAGTAGTTCGAATACTGTGTCGGCTCGCGGAGCAGACCCACGGCAACCAACTGCGTGACAGGTTTGTAGCTGCTTGAAACGCCATAGCCCGTGTAAACAACGTCCTCGTTCATGGAGGATTCGGCGTCAAACACGACGACGTAGTTGAACCCCTTCGACAGCGCCAGCTCGCAGGCCCGCATGATCGCGAGGTCGCTCGCGCGCTCCGAAGACGTGTATCCGTTGGCGGAGAATGTGACCTTGAATGTGTTGTGTTCGAGCTGCTCGTCGTAGTAGCCGCCCGTCAGGCTACTGCTGCCGCTCCCGTAAGGGGTCGCACAGCCTGACAGCATGACTACAGCCAAACCGGCTACAAGGCTCAATCTCATTACAGAACTCCAATCTCAATCAAAAAGTGCAGCTTGATGGCGCACGGGCCACTCAGCGTTTGAATCTGAAGCGAAGCGCAGCAACTCGTATGCCTTTCTGCCCAGCAACAGCCGGTGACGCTTTCTGGATACCCGCTCGATTGTGACTGCCTGCGATCTGGATTAGAAGCCCATCAGTGGCCAAAAAAAACCCGGCGAAGCATTTCGCCTCGCCGGGTCTTCAGGTCGGATGTCGCTACTGCTTAGAACTCGTAGCGCAAGCCGAAGCGCATGGTCCAGAGCGAGGTCTGGCCGTTGCGCTGCTCTGCCTGACCGAGTGCCGCCTGCTCAGCCGTGACGCCATAAGGGAACGCCGGCTGCTCGAGGATGCCCCAATCGTCGTTGATCAGGTTGGTCAGGTTGTCGATGACAAAGAAGAAGCTGCCGCGGTGGTTCTCGGAGAACCCAGGCAGTTCCTGTGACACACGAAGGTCGATCTTGCTGAACGACGAACCGGTTTCGCTGTTACGCGAACCACCGATAGGCAGTACGTTCTGCTCGAAGTCGAGGAACGGCGTGAAACCGAACGCGCCGATCGTACCCGCCGCGCCGTCCAGCGTGATGCTGTAAGGCAGGCCGGAGTTGTACTGACCAAACAGTGAGATACGCGTTGCGTAGTCGTCGAAGAAGTAGTTCGTGTAGTTCATGACCGCCGTGAAGCGATGCTCGATCGCCCAGTTGGACGGGGCGAGCTCTTCGGCCTGCGGATCGACAAAGGCGCGGTTGATGTAGTTCGAGAACGCGATCGATGAGGTCATCGGGTTCACGTCTTCCGCTTCCGTCCAGGCGTAGCCCAGTCGCAGGTCGATACCGTTATCCCAGCTCTTGAACGCGCCGACCGAGATGGACTCGGACCGGTTGCCGTTGCTGGCATTCGTCAACACGAACGCAGGCTCGCGAACACTGTCGAATTCCGGGTAGCCGTCAGCCGTCACACCCACCTGCTCGAGGTCGCCGCGCTTGAAGATGGCCGAGTCATTGCCACGCGTGACCTGAACGTCGGCAGAGACAGTCCAGTCGCGGGGCGCGAACCAGGTCAAGCCAGCCGTAAACTTCCATTCGCTCGGGATATCGAAATCGGGATCGAGGTAGTTGATCTCGAAGTTGCTGCCGTCACCGGCTGCAACCACGTCAGCAATGTTCTGCGGTACGCAGTAACCCGGGCCCTGCACCGGTACACCGGCCTCACAGTTCGTGTAGGTCTGTGCGAACAGGTCGACGCCATCGATTCGAGCCTGGACGGCTGTCGTCGAGGTGTTGCTGTAGGTGTTGGACAGCCACACGTTCGGGTTACCACCCGAGAACAGGCCGATCCCGCCGCGGAAGCTCAACGTGTCCGTCGCGTCATACGAGAAGCCAAAGCGAGGCTGCAGCAGATCGCGACCGTCCAGCGTCTCGTTGTTGCCGAAACCGTAGCTTGCCAGGAAGTCCTGGTTGAGGTTCGGCGCATCGCTCGTCTCGTAGTAGTCGTAGCGCAGACCGTAGGTCAGGCTCAAGCGATCACTCACCTGCCACTCGTCCTGCAGGTAGAAGTAGTTGATCGAGTACTCGAACGCTTCGGCGATGTCGGCTTCGTTGTTGCTGATGGCGTTGCCGTAATAAACACGATCCGCCAGACCATTACGGAAATTGTCGATGGCTTCGGCGCTGGTATCGCCCCCGAAACGCAGCTCGGTATCCACGTGCTGGTAGAACAGGTTGAAGATGTCGTAGGCCTCGCGCTCGACACCGAACGTGATCGAGTGATCACCAGCCTGGTAACGGCCGCGCGCCACGATCTGGTCGATCGTGTAGTTCAACGCGTTCGCGTGACGGCTGTCGTCGCCGCCCAGGTAGACGTCAACGTTTTCGAGCTCAACGCGAATTTCACCGAACTCGTTGCCGGCCCGCGGTTCCTGCAGGAAATCGACATCACTGCGAGAGACGCGGAGTTCGGTCGAGAAGTTCGGCGTCCAGTCCGAGTACAGGCTCGCGATGATCGAATCCAGGTCCGCGCCGCGGTTGTAGAAGTGGTCCGAGAACTCAAATTCGATGTTCTCACCGTCCGATGCGGTCGCATTGAACGAATCGTTGTGCATGTACGTGAACGCGACGCGTTGCGTGTCGGAGGCGTACCAGTCCAGCTTTGCGATGTACTTCTCATCTTCAAATGAGAACGTGCCCGGTGCACTGCTACCCGGATCAAAGCCGTAGACGTCGCGCGAGATTTGCGCGATCTCATCAAGCTCGGCCTGCGTGACCAGAACTTCGTTGACTGCACCGCTGCCGATCGCGCCGCGATCGTTGAAGTCGACGCCGTCGTAGAACTCGTAAGCGGCGTAGAAGAACAGCTTGTCCTGAAGGATCGGGCCGCCGAACTCGAAGCCGTAGCGGGTTTCGTCGTAGTCGGTGACCTGGATATCGTCACCTTCGAGCGAGTCGCCCTGGAACGAGTCGCTCGTGAAGTCGACAAAGACCGAGCCCGTGAACTCGTTTCCGCCGGACTTCGTTACGGCGTTGATGTTGCAGGCCGAGAAACCGCCGTAAATGACGCTCATCGGTGCCAGCTCAACTGCGACACCTGAAACGGCGTCAAATGGGAACGGCATGCGCTGCGTCGGGTAGCCGTTCGAGTTCAGACCGAAACCGTCGTTCAGGCGGATACCGTCGATCGTCAGGCTATTGAAGCGCGGGTTCGCGCCGTTGCACTGAATCGAGTCCGCGTTGCTGGACTGATCGATGTAGACGCGCGGGTCCTGGCCGATGATGTCGTTGATGTTGCGGTTGATCGCTGGCGAATTCTGGAGTGCCTCAAGATCGAACACAGCCGTCGGGCCGATCGCTGTCTCAGCGACTTCGGGGATCCGACCCATCACCACAACTTCTTCCAGTGAGCTCAGCGCATAGTTCAAGGTCGCCTGCTGGCCAACGGTTAACGCCAGGTTTTCCGTCGACGCATTGCCCTGAGACGAGGTCACCGAGACGTTGTAGCTGACGCCGGCCGGAAGCTGGCGAACGACATACAAGCCGTTGCCATCGGTCGACGCCGACCGGGTCAGACCCGTTGACAGGCTGGTTACCGTCACGGTTGCGCCCGATACCGGGGCTCCGCTCGGGCCTGTGACGATTCCGCGTACGGAACCCGTGGTTTCTTGAGCTGCCGCCGGCGCACTCGCGAGTACGGCAACGAGAGAAAAGCAGGCCAATACGCTGGCAGCTACTTTTCTCAAGTAGTGAGAGGGTTTTGATTTGTTCACGCTCTTTCCCCTGCAGGGCTGGATGTGTAGTTATTTCTGTTTGGGCCGCCAAGGCTAGTGGCGGAGTGTGACTAACGCGTTACACGAAAATCGTCACTTCGCGGTGGCGTCAGGATACAAGAACGCCACCGCCTGCGCTGCAGGGTTTTTGCAACAAAATCGATCAGGCCAATGCGGTGAGACCGAACTTGAGCACAGGTATTGAGGGCGCAAGTTGGTCCACTGCCAACAGGTCTGAGTACAGAACCTGATTAAATTCAGTGAGCTACCGTTCCGTTGGCTTCATGGTACCGATCCAGGGCCGATGTCGGCGCGTTGCCTGCGGCCACATCTGCAATCCGTCGCGCCAATGCCGCGTTTCACCGAAGCCGATGCAGCGAGTCGTGCGCGAGCGTTGCCCGCATGTGGGCACAAACACCCGCCGCGGCAGCATCGGCAAGACCTGAGTTGGATCGGGTCGATGGCGTGTCGATGAAGCGAGCTGTCGGCCTTCTGAGTCGTTGATTAGACGCGCGTCGACTGGGTTCAAAAAGAGATCCGAATCCTGTGTAAAGCCTGTATTTCTAGTATCATCAGGCCTTCGGATGCGCCAAGCGCGCGCGTCCAAGATCTCCACCCATTCAGACCCGTGAGCGGCCCCGGCCGCACGTCGCGCAGTCTGGCTCCGTGCCAAGCGCGGCCTGGTCACGACACACAGACAACGATGACAGATACGAACCGCTCAGCCGCCTGGTACCGCCGCCTTCTGCCCCTATCCACCGCACTTGCGTTTGGCGTGGTTGTGCTGGGCGCTTGGGTTCGGCTAACCGATGCCGGGCTGGGGTGCCCGGACTGGCCCGGTTGCTATGGCACGCTGACCGTCCCCCAAACGGAGACGGAGCTCGCGTTCGCGAGCGAGACCTACCCGGAGCGCCCCGTGGAAACGCAGAAAGCGTGGAACGAAATGATCCACCGGTATTTTGCGGGCACGCTGGGCCTCCTGGTGTTCGGAATCACGGTTGCAGCGTGGCGCGCGCGGCGACAAGACCCGTCGCACCCCGTGGCATTGCCGACGGCGCTCGCGGTGTTGATCACCTTCCAGGCGATGTTGGGCATGTGGACGGTGACGCTGCTGCTCAAACCTGTGATCGTCATGCTGCACCTGCTGGGTGGCATGTCCACGCTGGGCCTGTTGTTCTGGCTGACGCTCAAGGCCTGGCGCGACCGCGCGCCCTCGCCAGCCGCCGTATCAGAGACGGCGCGCCGATTCGTGCCCTGGGCCACGCTGGCGCTCGTGGTCGTGTTTGGTCAGATCGCACTGGGCGGCTGGACCAGCACGAATTACGCGGCGCTAGCCTGTCCCGATCTGCCGACCTGCCAGGGTGAGTGGTGGCCTGAGGCCGATTTCGGCGAGGGCTTTGTGCTCTGGCGCGGCATCGGGGTCGATTACGAGGGCGGCGTCCTCGATGGTCCGGCGCGTGCGGCCATCCACCTGACGCATCGCATTGGTGCCATCGTGGTTACGCTGGTGCTCGTCATCTTGAGCATCGCGCTGCTGGCACGCGGGGGCCTGCGCTTGCGCGTCGCCGCGGGCGCTGTACTCGCCGCGTTGGCGCTGCAGATCGCGATCGGGGTGGGCATTATTGAGTGGTCGCTCCCACTCTGGCTCGCAACCGCGCATAATGCGGGCGGCGCGCTGCTGCTGCTCGCGCTATTGTTCCTGAATTACGAGAGCCGATATGCGCGAAGTTGAAGCGCCTGTTGCCGCCGCGGCCGCCACCGCTTCGGCGTCGCTGCGCGACTACTATGAGCTGACGAAGCCACGCGTCGTCATGCTGATCGTGTTTACGGCTGTCGTCGGCATGCTGCTTGCCGTGCCTGGCCTGCCGCCGCTCGACGCCTTCCTCTTCGGTACGCTCGGTATTGGCCTCGCGTCGTCATCGGCTGCAGCGATCAATCAGGTGATTGACGCTCGCGTCGACGCGCAGATGGCCCGCACGCAGCACCGCCCGCTTGTCCAGGGCGCGCTCACCGAGCGTCAGGCGATTACGTTCGCGGGCCTCCTTGCGGGCGTTTCAATGGCAATTCTCTGGTGGCTCGTCAACCCGTTAACCGCCGTGCTCACCTTTGCCTCGTTGATCGGCTACGCGGTGATCTACACGGTCTACCTCAAACCCGCGACGCCGCAAAACATCGTCATCGGTGGCGCCGCGGGCGCAGCACCGCCCGTGCTGGGATGGGTTGCCGTCACCGGTGAGGTGCACGCCCACGCGCTGCTCCTGTTCCTCATCATCTTCATCTGGACGCCGCCACACTTCTGGGCGCTCGCCATCGCGCGACGCGAGGAGTACGCAAAGGTCGGCACACCCATGCTGCCCGTGACGCACGGCGTCGCATTCACCAAGCTCTCGGTGTTCGTCTACACGGTGCTGCTCGTCATCGTCACGCTGTTGCCCTGGCTGGCCGGCATGAGCGGGTTCATCTACTTGGCTTGCGCGTTGGCGCTCGGCGCCGTATTCCTGCGCCATGCGATCCGCCTGTCACGCGACGAGGATGATGATGCGGCGATGCCGATGTTCACCTACTCGATCAACTACCTGATGTTGCTGTTCGCAGCGCTGCTGGCCGACCACTACCTCGTTTGATCGCCGACGCGCTGTAGCGCTGTGACACCCGACGATTTCGCGATGGCGGTTTCAGTCCGACTGCAGCGCAGCGACGGGGTCGAGTCGTGATGCCGACATGGCCGGGTAGACACCGAATCCCACGGCAATCGCGATACAGGTCACCACGGCCACCAGGATCACGATGATCGACCAGGCCACGGCCCAACCCGCAAACGCGGCGATCACGTAGGCCAGTACGATGCCGAGCACCACGCCCAGCAAGGCGCCGATCGCGGCGATGACCGACGTCTCGACGAGGAACTGACGCACGACGTCTGCCTGCTTGGCGCCAATGGCGCGCAACAAACCGATTTCGGATTTTCGCTCGAGCACGCTGGCCAGCATGATGTTCATGATGCCGATGCCACCCACGAGCAAGGAAATGCCGGCTACCGCGGACATGACGATCGTGAAAATCTGTTGCGTCTGCTGGTGCTGCGCAAGCAGTCGGGCCGGGACCACGATCTCGTAATCGTTCTGATTCGAATGGCGGCGGTCGAGCAGGTGGCCGATCGCGCGTGCTGCCTGCGCGGGCGCGATGCCCGGGCCTATCCGGAGTTTGATCTCATCGAGTTCAGATTCGAGCGCCTCGGTCTTAAGCCGAGACAGCCCGGTTTGCAGCGGCAGGTACACGTGGTCGCTTTCGCCGCCGACGTCGCGGCCCTCGAACTCGCCGTCACTGACCTGGCGGTCTGTGAGCACACCCACGACCTCGAGCCAGAGATGGTTGACCTTAATGTAGCGACCGACGACGTCGCCGTTGGGGAACAACTCGCGCGCCGTCCCGCTGCCGAGCACGGCCACCTGGGCAAAGCGCTGATTGTCCTCGTCCGTGAACAGACCGCCGCGTTCGGCGCTCAGGCTCGACAGGGAGAAGTACTCGGGACTGACGGCAAAAACGCGAGCGCCGCTATCGCCCTCTCGGCTGAACAAGCCCCAGGTTCGAAACTCGCGGCTGCCGGCCCAGGACTCTACGAAAGGTAGCGTCGACTGCGCCGCTTCAGCATCGCGCACGGACAGGCCTGGAGAAAACTTGCGCACTTCCTTCTGCGCCTCGCCGTCGGCGTCGCGTGCCTCGACGATAAGGTTGTTGAGGCCCATGCCTTCGATCATCTGCAGGGCCTCGCGCTTGCCACCCTCGCTGACGGCGAGCATGGCGATAACAGCACCCACGCCGAACACCATGCCCAGTAGCGTCAGCGCAGTGCGCAGTCGGTGGTGCGAGAGTTGCCCCAGCGCTTGGCGTACATCCAGCGCGAGACCCTCGTAGCGGTTCGTACTCACCCGGCTTCGTCCGGACTGATGAGCGCAATGCGCTCGCCGGGCTCGAGGCCGCCGGCAATCTCGACAAGATCGGCGCCGCGCTGTCCCAGCGTGATCGTGCGCTTTTCGGGCTCACCGCCCGCAGCGACGTAGACCCAGGCCGAGCTGTCGTCGCCGTACACGGCCTGTGACGGCACAACAATCGCATCTTCGAGCGCGCCCGTGATGATCTCGGCACGCAGCTGACTGCCAACGCGCATGAGCTCGGCGTCGATGTTGTCGATGTCAGCCTCCACAGTGAAGAACTTCTGTGGGTTCTCACGATCAAGCGGCGTGGCGACGGCCGACACAGAGACCACGCTCGCCGTGAAGGATTGCTCGGGCGCACTGTCAAGGCGGAAGCGAACGGCCTGCGCCTCGGCGAGTCCGATGGCTTCGCTCTCGGTCACGTAGAGCCGCGCGCGCACTTTGCCTTTGACGGGCAACACGCCGACGGGCATGCCCGGGAACACCCGTTTGCCCTTGCCGAGCTTCTCGCCCCAAGGCGTTTCGGCGTAAACAAACGTGCCGTCAGCGGGACTGCGCAGCTCCATCATGCCGAGCGCGGTGTCCTGCTTGTCGAGCTTGGCTTTTTCGCCCTGTTGCTCGGCGATGATCGTATTGGCTTCGGCCTGCGTGCGTTGATCGAAGGTTTCCCACTGCCACTCAAGGAACGCCGAGGCGACGTTGAGGTACTCAACATCCGAAAGCGCGTCGATGATTTCGTTGCGGCTCATGAGCCGCTCATCGACGTTGGCGTAGGTTTCGGTAATCGTCTTCTCGCCGTCGACGCGGTCGGACTCGTGATTGATGCGGACCTGCTCAAGCGCACCGACACGTCCGAGCTCGGCCAGTTTGAAGTCCGACTTGGCAATGGCCAGCGCCGTGTCCTGGCGTGTCTCGAGAATACGCTCGTCGTCGAAGCGCGCGACGACATCGCCTTTGCTGACCTCGGAGAACTCGGGCGCCATCCAGGAAATGTTGAAGCCCATTCGGATGCCTGGCGGCAGTGCCACGGGCAGTGCCTCCGATGCCACGAGCTCACCGCGTGCGGGGACCGTGAACTCGACGTCCTGCGAGGCGGCCGACACGGTCGGTACCGTCGAGGTCTCGCTACCGCATGCGGCAACAAGCAGCGTGGCGGCGGCCAACAGCAAACGCGTCGATGTATTCACAGTGCAATCTCCTGTCCGACGTCGACACCGTCGACAATGATGCGCAAGCCGGCACTAAGGCCACCCAGCGTCACGGGCTGCCAACCGTCACCGCGAATCATGAGGCCCGGCCGGCCGTCGCGATAGCGCAGGGCCTGTTCAGGCACCGCCAGCGCATTCGAGACCGTATCGACGACCAGCGTGACCTGCGTCGACATGCCGGGGCGCAACGGCACGGCATCGTCGGCAAGCTGGATGGAAACATCCCGCACCATTGCCTGCGAAAAGCGGGACTGTCGTCGCACGATGCTCGACACCTCAACGATCGTGCCCTCGAGCTCACCGCTGCCCGCGGCGTCGAGCGCAACACGTGCCGACTGGCCGACCTTCAGGCTGGCCGCTGCAAACTCGGGAACCTCGGCCTCAATCACCAGCACGTCGTCATCGATGACCTCGACGACGGTCATACCCGGGTTTACCGCGTCGTTGGCGTCGAGTTTCTGCCCCTGCTGGTCGGTGCCGACGATCACGAGACCGTCGCGTGGGGCGCGAATCGTGAACGATTCAAGCTCGGCCTTGGCGCCCGAGACTTCGCTTTGGAGGCGCCGGATGTCGGCCTCGAGCTCGGCCACCTTGGACTGGCGTACGCGTTCGACGAGCGCTGTGCGCGACTGTTCACGGACGTAGATGTCTTCGCGCGCGCGGCGTTCTTCGACGAGCTTGCGATACTCGAGCCCGGCGTAGACTTTGGGGTCGACGGCCGCTTTGCGCGCCGCTTTCTCGGCGTCACTCTTGGCGGCGGCCAGGCGCACCTTGTCGTCTTCGATTTCGCGCGACTGCGTCTCAAGCAGCGACGCGAGTTCCGAGCGCTTGCGAGCGAGCTCGGCCTGCTTGTCTTTAAGGCGGTCATCGGTCGCCGCGCCGTCAAACTCGGCCAGCACGTCGCCTTTCTTCACGCGTGTCCCTTCGCGGGCGAGCTTGGTGATCGTGATGCGCCAGTTTTGCGACGGCGGGGGGCCAAAACGCAGCGACTCGCGCGATGCCACGACGCCACTGGCCGTCACCGTGATCGGACGATCTCCGGCCTCGAGCGTCTGCCACTGCTCCGCGGCCAGTGGGGCACTGATGACGAGGGCAGCCGCGACGGTCAGACGTTGCCAGGCCGTCACAGTGTTTCTCCGCCGTCTGAAACCGCGAGCACGCTCATGCCCGGCATGATGGCGGCAGGCAGGTTGTCACGCGGTTTTGCGAAGGCCTCGAAGTAACCGCTGTCGCTCCATTCTTCGCGCGAGATCGCCTGGCTGGAGCGCCAACTGATCGTGGCCGCAAACGGCTCGATGCCCTGCGCGTCGGCTGCGACTTCAAGGCGTTGGCCAGGCTGCACCTCAAGAAAGTCGGCTTCGTGAATCCAGAGGCGCACCTGCAGGTCGTCGCGGCTGGCCACAGAGGCAATCTTGAGGCCGGCGTAGAGTGTGTCGCCCGGGTAGATTTTGCGGCCCGTGAACGGGTTCTCGGCGTAAATCATGAAGCCCGGTTTGTCGGCGCGGATTTCGGTCGCCACGAGCGCGTCGCTGATGCGCTTGTAATTGCGCTTGGCCTGTTCGACTTCGAGCGCCGCCTGGCGCTCCTGGTCGGTGAGCGCGGCGCGTTGGTTGGTGAGTTCCTGTCGTGCGCGGGCTAGCGTCTGCTTGGCCGTCTCGAGCGTGAGCTGGTAACGCTCGAAGTCGAGTCGCGGGATGGTATCGGCGGGGATGATGGCGTCGAGTTCCGCAAGGGCAACGTCGGACTCGGCGAGTGCCACGAGCTGTTCGGCGTCAAGCACGAGCAGCTTGAGTTCGTCGATACCGCGTGCGGCCGTGAACTGCTGCTTCTCGAAATCCGTGCGAGCCTTTTCTTCTTCGGCGATCAGCGTGCCGGGATCGACTTTGACGATGACGTCGCCCGTGTCGACGCGCGAGCCTTCTTCGGCCATCCACTCGATGCGCCGCTGCCAGCCGCCGGGCAGCGATGGCATCTCAATGGTTTGTGCGTTGACGTCCTCGATGACGCCCGTGAGCAAAGGACCGGCCTCGGCCGTTCCCAGGCCCGCGCCACCGATGATGATGGCGGCGAGTGCGCTAAGCCGCTTTGACGTGGTCACGTTCAATCTTCCCGTCTCGCATGTGAATGACACGGCTTGCGTAGGCCGCGATCTCGTCTTCGTGGGTGACCATCACGATGGTCTGGCCCTCGGCGTTGAGCCCCGTGAAGAGCTGCATGATCTCGTCAGAGGTTCGACTGTCGAGGTTGCCTGTCGGTTCATCGGCCAGCAGCAGGGGCGGGGTGCTGACGAGCGCGCGTGCAATCGCGACCCGCTGGCGCTGGCCGCCCGAGAGCTGGTTGGGGCGGTGGTCGAGCCGGTCGCGGAGGCCCAGCTTGGTTAGCAGCTCATGCGCGCGCTCCCGGGCGCCCTCAGGCTCTGATTCGGCGTAGCGCAGCGGCAGCAGCGTGTTCTCGAGCGCCGACATACGCGGCAGCAGGTGAAAACTCTGGAATACAAAACCGATGTGCGCATTGCGGATTCGCGACAGTGCTTCATCGTCGAGTTCGCTGACCGCTTCATCCAGCAGCCGGTACTCGCCCGCATCCGGGGTGTCCAGGCAGCCGAGGATATTCATCAGTGTGGATTTGCCCGAACCGGACGGGCCCATGACGGCAACGAACTCGCCCGGGTGAACCTCAAGGTCTACGGCATCGAGCGCGTGCACGGTGGCATCGCCAACGTGGAAGGTTCGGGTCAGGGCGCGGGTGGCGATCATCGGGCTCGTCATTGTTTTAGTTTATTGCACCTTCGGTGGCTGCAGCGCCGCGGATGCGCAGCCTGCCTCCCTATCAGATGCCCGAGCCCGCTCGTTCGTTGCAGCGCGTCTCGGGCCCGGCAACAAAAATGTCATGTTTCTAAACAGAACATTCTGTATAGTTTGTACAGAACGTTCTGTATAGTAACTCCTATGTCCCGCCCCCCCATAGCCCGAAACCGTGTCCTTGATGCGGCGCGCCAGATCGTCATGGAGCGTGGCGCCGGTGCGCTGACCTACGAAGAGCTCGTCGAAGTCAGCGGCATCACGCGCGGTGGTATCACCTACCATTTCGCCACCAAACAAGACCTGCTGCGGGCGCTCATCGAGCACGACCTGCAGCACTGGGATGCGGCGGAGGCCGAACACCGGCCCCAGGACGAGCCCGATGCACTCGCCGACCTGCTGGGTTTCCTGCGCGTGCACACGGCGCCCGACACGGACCGACGGCGCTTCGTCTCGGGCATGGTCGGTGCGGCCATGCACGACCCTTCTGTGCTGGAGCCCGCGCGTGCCTACGAGGCCGAGCGCCTGGCCAAAATCGATGATTCCGACGCCGCGCTGCGCCAGCAATTGCTGCGCCTCGCGGCCATGGGCATGTTCTGGTCCGATTTTTTCGGTTGCCCGGAATTGCCCGAGCCCCTGAAAGACCGCCTGCGGGACCTGCTGGAGCAGCTCGCCCGCGAATGGACCGAGCCTTCGAGCTCGACCGGAGACTGACGCAATGACGCACCCCCAGCGTGTCGCACGAGTCCTGCGACCTCAAGCCCTTGTTGTGTTGACCGTCCTCGTGGCCGCCTGTGGCGGCGGCGGTGGGCCGGGTCAGCCGCCGCCGGCCAACGTGAGCGTGTCCGAAGTCGTGGTGCGCAACATAACGGAATGGGACGAGTTCACGGGTCGTATCGTGGCCGTCGATGACGTCGAGATCCGTCCTCGAGTGCAGGGCTACCTGCGTGAGGTTCACTTCGAGGACGGTCAGATTGTCGAGGCCGGTGACACGCTGTTCACCATTGATCAGCGCGAGTACCGCGCGGCGGTCGCACTGGCCCGGGCCGATCTTGAGCAGGCCGAGGCACGCTTCTCGCTGGCCGAGTCTGAGCTTGAGCGCGGCGAGGTGTTGCGCGAGGCGCGCGCACTGTCGACCGAAGAACTTGCGCGGCGCGAAGGTGAGCACCGCCAGGCGCGTGCCGCCTTGGGCAGTGCGCGAGCGGCACTCGAGCGTGCTGAACTCGACCTTGAGTTCACCGTGCTCAAAGCACCCATGCGCGGGCGCATCGGCGAGGCACTCGTCGACGTCGGCAACTTGATCTCGCCCGGCACGACGTTGCTCGCGACGCTCGTTGGTATCGACCCCGTACACGTGATCTTCGAGGGCGATGAGCGCATCTACCTGAAGTACCAGGCGCAGGCCCGCGAGGGCGATCGGCCCAGTTCCCGTGAGGCGCCAAACCCGGTGCAGGTCGGGCTTGCCAACGACACGGACTTCCCGTTCCGCGGCACCATGGATTTCGTCGACAACCGCATCAACCCCGAGACGGGCACGATCCAGGGGCGTGCGATTCTCGACAACGCCGATGGCTACCTGATTCCCGGCCTGTTCGCCCGCGTACGCCTCTTGGGCCGCAGTGACTTTGAAGCCTTGCTGGTTCATGACGTGGCCGTGCTCACGGATCAGGACCGCAAGTACGTTTACGTGCTGGGCGAGGGCAATACGGCCTTGCGTCGTGACGTCACGCTGGGTCGCGAGGTCGATGGTCTGCGCGTGGTGGCCGCAGGGCTTGAACCAGGCGACAAGGTTGTCGTGAATGGCGTCCGCAAGATCTTCTTCAATGGCGCGCCCGTGATTCCCACGGACGTACCCATGGAAGATCCGTTGCGCGCGACGGCAGCCGCTGGCCCCGCGCCCGCAGCCGCCGCCAGCGAGGGCTGACCATGTCCGGCTTTGCCAAGGCTTTTATCGACCGGCCCGTGTTCGCGGCCATGTTGTCGCTGTTCATCCTGATCTGCGGCAGCATCGCGATCCCGAACCTGCCCGTTACCGAGTACCCCGACGTAGTGCCGCCCACGGTGCAGGTCATCGCGCGCTACCCGGGTGCCGATCCGCAGACAATCTCAGAGACGGTCGCCGCGCCACTCGAAGAGGCCATTAACGGCGTCGAGGGCATGATCTACATGAAGTCGGTCGCGAGCTCCGACGGTGGCATGACGCTGTCTGTCACCTTCGCGAGCGGCACCGATATCGATCTTGCCTCGGTGCGCACACAGACCCGCGTGACTCAGGCTACGCCGCGTCTGCCCGAGGCCGTGCGTCAACTGGGCGTCACGGTTGAGAAAGCGTCGCCGACGCTCACCATGGTCGTGCATGTCACCTCGCCCGATGGCACCTACGACGGGGCGTACCTGTCGAACTATGTGAACCTGCGCATCAAGGATGAGATCGACCGATTGCCGGGCGTGGGCCAGTCGTTTGTGTTCGGCGCCGGTCTCTACTCCATGCGGATCTGGGTCGACCCCGAGAAGGCGGCAGCACGCGGCCTGACGGCCGGCGACATCATGAACGCCATCCGCGAGCAAAACCTGCAGGCATCGGCTGGCCTTATCGGTGGTCCGCCGCAGCCCGACTCGCCCATCCAGATGTCGGTGACCGCTGACGGGCGTCTCGTCACAGAAGAAGAGTTTGGTGACATCGTCGTCAAGGCGGGTGAGCCCGGTGAGGTCACGCAGCTGCGCGACGTGGCGCGTATCGAGCTCGGTGCCGACTCCTACGCGTTGCGCTCGCTGCTCGACAACCAGGCGGCTTCGGCCATTCCGATTTTTGAGTCGCCGGGTGCCAACGCACTCGAGCTGTCACAGGCCGTGCGCGACACCATGAACCGGCTTGCGCGCGATTTTCCGCCGGGCATGAGCTGGGACGTCGCCTACGACCCCACGGTGTTTGTCCGTGACTCTATTCGGTCGGTGATCACGACCTTGCTGCAAGCCGTGGCACTCGTGGTCCTGGTTGTCGTCGTATTCCTGCAGACCTGGCGTGCGTCGATCATTCCGTTGCTCGCCGTCCCCGTGTCGATCGTCGGTGCGTTCGCGATCCTGCTGTTGCTCGGCTTCACGATCAACGTGCTGACGCTGTTCGGCCTCGTGGTGTCGATCGGTATCGTCGTTGATGACGCGATCGTTGTCGTGGAAAACGTCGAGCGCCACATCGAGATGGGCAAGTCGCCACGGGAGGCGGCGCGCGACGCCATGGACGAGGTGTCGGGCCCCATCGTGGCGACGTCACTCGTGCTGTTTGCGGTGTTCGTACCCCTCGCGTTCCTCGACGGTGTCACGGGCAAGTTCTACCAACAGTTTGCGGTCACGATCACGGCCTCGGTTGCGATCTCGACCTTCAACTCGCTGACGCTGTCACCGGCCATGGCCGCGCTGCTGCTCAAGCCGCAGGGTGCGCCGCAAAAAACCACGGGCCGTGTCATAGAGTTTTGCTTGGGTTGGTTGTTCCGGCCGTTTAACCGCGTCTTCGAACGTGGGTCGGCCTGGTACGGCAAGAAGGTGGGCAACTACATTCGCCGCGGCGGTCGGCTCATGGTCATCTACGCGGGCCTCGTCGTGCTCTGCGTCTTCGCGTTCCGGTCCGTGCCCCCGGGCTTTATCCCGACCCAGGACAAGCAGTATTTGTTTGCCGTCGCGTTGTTGCCTGAAGGCGCCACAATCGATCGCACCGAGGCGATGCTTTCGGAGATGGCTGAAATCGCCATGGACACGCCCGGCGTGCAGAACGCCGTCTCGTTCCCGGGCCTGAACGGTATCCACTTCGTGAATACACCGAACATCGGCACGATGTTCATCGGTCTGGAGCCATTCGCCGACCGCGACGAGACGGGTAGCTTCCTCTCGCTGGATCTCACGGTGAAGTTTTCAGCCATCGAGGAGGGGCTCGCGTTCGCACTCATGCCGCCGCCCGTGCTCGGGCTCGGCAACTCGGCTGGTATCGAGATGTATGTGCAGGACCGTGGCGGGCTCGGCTTTGGCGAGCTCAGCGATGTCACCAACACACTGGCGGCGCAACTGCGTCAAACCCCGGGTTTCGACCCGTTCTCAGTGTTGAGCTCGTTCCAGGCCAACGTGCCGCAGCTCAAGGCGGACGTCGACCGACGCAAGGTCAAGGAACAAAACCTGCAGCTCGACGAGGTGTTTGAAGCACTGCAGACTTATCTGGGATCGTCCTACGTCAACGACTTTAATCGCTTCGGTCGCACGTACGGCGTGTACGTGCAGGCCGACGCGCAGTACCGCGATGAAGTCTCTGATGTGGCGCGTATCAAGGTCCGTGATGCCGTGGGTCGCATGGTGCCGATCTCAAGCGTGGTGAACCTGCGCGAGACGTTTGGCCCCGATCCCGTGATCCGTTACAACGGCTACCCCGCGGCCGACCTCTCGGGCGAGACCGATCCTTCCATTTTGTCCTCTGGAGACGCGCTGTCGGTGGTGGCCAACATTGCGCAGGAGACACTGCCGCGCGGCGTTGGCTATGAATGGACGGGGCTGACCTACCAGCAGGCGACGCAAAGCAGTGCGCAATGGCTCGTATTCCCATTGTCGATCGTGTTCGTATTCATGGTGCTGGCCGCACTCTACGAAAGCTGGTCCTTGCCGCTCGCGATCATTCTCGTGGTGCCGCTGTGTCTGTTGTCGGCCGTGGGTGGCATCTGGCTGCTCAACCAGGCTACGGGCATGTTGTTCGGGCTAAAGATCGCGACAGGCTTGATGCCACCGCCGCCTGCGGTCGCACCGCCGACGTTCCTCGACAACAATGTGTTCACACAGATCGGACTGGTCGTGCTCATCGGCCTGGCCTGCAAAAACGCGATTCTCATTGTCGAGTTCGCGCGCGATCTTGAGCGTGCGGGCCGCAGCATTACCGACGCTGCCATCGAGGCCTGCCGCATTCGTTTGCGCCCGATCCTCATGACGAGTTTCAGCTTCAATGCAGGCGTCTTGCCGCTCGTGTTCGCCTCGGGTGCGGGCAGCGAGATTCGCAACGTCATGGGCGTGGCCGTCTTTGCCGGGATGCTCGGGCTGACCTTCTTCGCGCTGATCTTCACGCCCGTGTTCTACGTGCTGCTGCGGCGCTTCGAAGAGTGGGGCAAGGCCCGGCGTGCGGCGCGCGCGGCCGCGGAGCAGGCCAATGCGTAGCGTTCACCGGTTTGTGCTACCCGCAGCACTCGTTTGGCTGGCCGGCTGCACGGTCGGCCCCGATCACGTGCCGCCCGAGCCCGAGTTGCCCGAAGCCTTCGTCGAGGCGCCCGTGGGTGACGTGGCCGACTACGATGATGTCGGTGCGCTTTGGGCGGTATTCGACGAGCCGGAACTCGCGACGTTCATCGCCCGGGCGCGTGAACGCAACCTGACGCTGGCGGAAGCCGCGGCCGTACGCGACGAGACGCGCGCGTTATCGGGGCTGCGTATCTTCAGTCTGTTCCCGACGATCACGGCCGAAGGCAATCGCGAACGCGTGACTCAGGCCGAGGACGATCCGTTCGCGTTCCCGTTTGGCGGCGTGGCCGAGCGCAACCTGTTCGGCTTCGACATGGCTTGGGAAATTGATCTGTTCGGTAACCTGCGCCGCGAGGCTGAGGGCATCGTGCGCCGTGACGAAGCGGACACGGCGGCCTACTACGCGGCAGAGCTGAGCATCGTTGCCGAGACGGCGCAGGCGTACTTTGCCTGGCGTGGTGCCGCGCTGCGGATTGCGTTGCTCGAACGAAACCTCGCCAACCAGGCCGACAACCTTAAGATCCTCGAGCGCGCCTTTGAGGCCGGCAGCGGCACCTCGCTCGACGTGGCGCGGGCGCGGGCGCTGGAGCGCAGCGTTGCGGCCACGCTGCCGGGCGCCAAGTTTGCCCGCACGCAGGCCGAGCAGCGCCTCGCGGTCCTAACGGCGCAAACGCCCGCCGACGTGCGCGCGCAACTCACGGCGCCGTCGGGCATGCCTGTGATGCCCGAGCTTCGGCCTGTGGGCACGCCCGCGGCCTGGCTCGCGCGGCGCCCTGATGTCGTCGCAGCCGAGCGGCGTCTGGCCGAAGCCGTGTCAGGTGTTGGCGTCGAGACCGCGCAGCTCTACCCGAAGCTGGAACTGCTGGGCAGCTTTGGCTGGACAGGTGTTTCCGAGAGCGCCATCGGTCAACCGTCCGGTGAGCGCTGGCGCTTCGCACCAACGATTAGCTGGCGCTTTCTCGACTACGGTCGCGTGAAGCGCAACATCCAGGCCGCCGAGGCCCGCGCGGAGGCCGCCTACGCGCGCTTCGAACAGTCCTGGCGCCTCGCGCTTGAAGAGACCGAGAACGCCCTGGCCAACTACCGCGCGACCAGCGAGACCGTGGCCACGCTCGAGGTGGCCGTGAGCGAGGCCGAAGACGCGAGCCGGCTCGCGCGGTTGCGCTACGACAACGGCGCCGACAGCTTCCTCGCTGTGCTTGATGCCGAGCGCACCTCGCTCGACCTGCAGGACCAGCTCGCCGTGGCCACCACCGACCGGGCCACAGCGCTGGCGGCTTTGTACAAGGCGCTCGGCGGGAGTTTCGTCGAGTGAGATGCGGTTTTTATCCGGCCGCGCTGATGCAGGTAGTCGCGGAACCGGTATTCGCTGACGGTCCGTATCGTCGACGGCGGGGTCGCAGACACGCCGGAGGGTAGCCGCTCGAATCCGCTTCGAATTGGCTTAGGCGCCCCGCACCGAGACGCCCTGCGGTACCATTGCGCCCCGTTTCATCGCATCCCCTTCGAAAAGTGCTTCAGCTCATCACTAATGCCGACGCCTATGCACCCGAGCCTCTCGGTGTGCAGCACTTGCTTGTGGGCGGCGGTCAGGTCCTCTGGATGGGCGAGCGTGTGCCGTCGCTGGACGCAGCGCTGGGCGTCGCAACCTGGGACGCCGCAGGCCGCCGCGTCGTGCCGGGCTTCGTCGACTGCCATGCGCACAGCACAGGCGGCGGGGGCGAGTCTGGCTACGCGAGCCGTGTTCCTGCGCCGCCAATCAGCTTGTTCACGTCCGCGGGTGTGACCACGGTGCTGGGCTTGCTGGGTACCGATGACACCACGCGCGATACCTCACAGCTTCTGGCCGCAACGCGCGCGCTTCGTGCCGAAGGCATGAGCGCCTGGTGCTACACCGGCAGCTACCGCGTGCCGCCCGTGACGTTCACAGGCGACGTGCGCAGCGACATCGTCAACCTCGAACCCGTCATTGGGGTCGGGGAAATCGCCATTTCAGACCATCGCTCAAGCCAACCGACGCTTGAGGAAATTCTGCGCATCGCCAGCGACGCGCACGTGGCGGGACTGATCACAGGCAAAGCCGGGATCCTGCATCTGCATCTCGGCGATGGGCCGCGTGGACTCGAGCTCGTGCGCATGGCGTTGGCTGAATCCGAGCTGCCCGCACGCGTCTTCCACCCCACGCACTGCAACCGCCGCCGCGCGCTGTTCGACGAGGCGGTTGATCTGGCCAAGGGCGGCTCGTGGATTGACCTTACGGCGTTCCCCGTCGCCGAGGACGAGGACGCCTGGAGCGCGGCGGACGGCTTTCTTCGTTACACCGAGGCTGGTGCGCCAGCAGACCGCATCACGATCAGCTCTGATGGCGGCGGCTGCCTGCCCCATTTCAATGACTCGGGCGAAGTCGTGCGCATGGATATCGGCACACCCGAAGGCCTGGCCGGCGCGCTATCGGAGCTACTTGCGGCTGGCATTCCAATGGCTGACGCCCTGCCCGCATTCACGAGCAACCCCGCCACGCTGCTGCGACTCCACAGTAAGGGTCGGATTGCCGTCGGCTATGATGCTGATCTCGTCGTGCTCGACGACGCCGGTGCCGTGGACGGCGTCATGGCGTTGGGCACCTGGCACCGCCGCGACGGCGAGCAGCGGGTTGTGGGCGCTTTCGAAACGCTTTGACAGACTGACCACGCATGCCTTCACCCTCGATCGACAACACCAAACGCGGCTACATCATTCCAATCGGCGGCGCCGAGGAAAAACTCTCGAACCCCGAGATTCTGGATCGCTTCGTCGAGATCTGCGGCGGCAAGCCCGCGCGCATCGCGATCATCCCGACGGCCTCGCAGCTCGAGGATACGGGGCGCAACTACGAGAAGTTGTTCCGTCGCCTGGGCGTCAGCCACGCGCGCGTTTTGCCGTTTGAAACGCGAGAGGATTGCGACGACGCAAGCCTGCTGGAGTACCTGGGCAAGGCGGATGGCGTGTTTATGACGGGCGGCAACCAGTTGCGGCTGTCGACGACGCTGGGCGGCACGCAGGTCGCGCGCCTCATTCGGCGCCGTAACGCCGAGGGCATGCACGTCGCGGGTACCTCAGCCGGTGCCGCATTCATGCCCGAGCACATGATTGCAGGCGGTCGGGAGGGCCCCACGCCGTCGCCCGACATGGTGACGCTCGCACCGGGCCTTGGGCTGACCAACAACTTCATCATCGACCAGCACTTCCGCCAGCGCGATCGCGTGGGGCGCCTGCTCACAGCGCTTGCGTATAACCCCTTTGCCTGCGGTATCGGGCTCGACGAAGACACGGCGGCCTTCATCAAGCCGGGCGACAGCTTCGAGGTGGTCGGTTCGGGGGGGATTACGGTCATCGACCCGAGCGACATGAGCTACTCGTCGATGGACCGTGCCCGCCAGGGCGAGCCCGTGAGCCTGCTGGGTGTGAAGCTGCATATCCTCATCTCGGGCGGACGATTCGAAATCGCCACGCGCAGTGCGTATTCTGAATAGCCGGCCGCACTAGGGAGTTGCGGCGCCACAAGAAGCCGCTGCGAGCAGCCCCCCGGAGCACACCGATGCGCATCGTCTCTACCAACGTCTACGTAGGCCCGTCGGTCTACGCCCATTTCCCCGTAATCCGCCACGTCCTGGACCTGGGCGAACTCGAGCACTGGCCCTCGGGCAGGCTCGGGCCCGACTTCGTCGAGCCCTTGCTGGATGCCTTGCCCGGCCTGCACGAACACGGCTGCAGCTACCGCGAGCGCGGCGGCTTTGTGCGCCGCCTGCGCGAGGACGGCGGCACCTGGATGGGCCACATCATGGAACACCTTGCGCTCGAGCTGCAGGGTATTGCCGGTTTCGATGTGAGCTTCGGCCGCACCCGCTCCATTGAAGGCCAGCCAGGCGTGTACAACCTGGTGTTCGCCTATCGCGACCGTCGCGTCGGTCTTGAGGCGAGTCGGCTGGCGAACACGTTGCTGCAGAGCCTGCTGCCGGTTGAGCTGCAGACCGATGCGCCCGCCCCGGACTGGAATTTTGACGAGGCGCGCGACAACTTCATTCGCTACGCGCAGAAGCGCGCATTGGGGCCGAGCACAGCGTCGCTGGTCGAGGCCGCAACCGAGCGCGGAATCCCCTGGCTGCGGCTCAATAACTACAGCCTGATCCAGTTGGGCCATGGACGCTACCAGCGCCGGCTTCAGGCCACCTGCACGGGCAACACGAGCAACATCGCTGTCGAGCTTGCCGGTGACAAGGAAGAGACCAACGCCATCTTGCGCGACCTGGGCCTGCCCGTGCCGATCCAGTTTGCCGTGCGCAGCCAGGCACTGGCCGTTCGCGCTGCGACGCGAATTGGCTTTCCGGTCGTGGTGAAACCGCTCAACGCCAATCACGGTCGCGGCGTGTCGATCGGGCTCAGCTCCGTCGAACAGGTCGAGGTCGCGTTCGACAAAGCGCGTGAACATGCGCGCACGGTGCTTGTCGAGAGCTACATCGAAGGGCTCGATCACCGCATGCTGGTCGTTGACGGCAAGCTCATCGCTGCTGCCAAGCGCATGCCCGGGCACGTGGTGGGCGACGGCAAACACACGATTGCCGAGCTCGTCGACGTCGTTAACGCCGACCCCCGCCGCGGCGTGGGTCACGAAAAGGTGCTGACGCGCCTTGAGTTCGACCACCAGGCCGAGCGGCTGATGTCCCAGGCCGGCTACGACCGAGATTCAGTACCACCCGCAGACGAGATTGTATTCCTGCGGTCGACGGGCAACCTGTCCACGGGCGGCACGGCCATCGACGTCACGGACATCGTGCACCCCGACAACCGGGAAATGGCGGAGCGCACGGTCAAGGCCATCGGTCTGGACGTGGGCGGTGTCGATTTCCTGACGACAGATATCAGCCTGTCCTATCGCGAGACGGGTGGGGCGATCTGTGAAGTGAATGCGGGGCCAGGTTTCCGCATGCATGTGGCGCCAAGCGAGGGCACGCCGCGCGATGTCGCCGGTCCCGTCATCGACATGTTGTTCCCGCCGGGTACACCCAGTCGGATTCCCATTGCTGCCATCACCGGCACCAATGGCAAGACCACGACCTCGCGCATGCTGGCCCACATTCTCAAGTTATCGGGACACACGGTGGGTTTGACCTCCACCGAGGGCGTCTACATTGATGGCTCGTTGAGTGTGCAAGGCGATATGACGGGTCCTACCGCCGCACAGATGGTGCTGCGAGACCCCGACGTCGATGCCGCGGTCATGGAGGTGGCGCGCGGCGGCATGCTGCGTGCCGGCATCGGCTTTCGCGAGTGTGACGTGGCCTGTTGTCTCAACGTAAGCGGCGACCATCTCGGTATCGGTGGAATCGACACGATCGAGCAACTGGCGGAGATCAAACGTCTGCCCGTCGAGATTGCGAAGCAGGCTGCCGTGCTCAATGCCGACGACCCACAGTGCTTGCGCATGGCGGACTACACGGACGCTGAGCGCTTGTGCTACGTCACGATGCGCGCCGAACACCCGCTGGTGAAGCAGCACATTGATGCCGGCGGCCAGGCTTTTGTTCTGGAGCAAGGCATCAATGGCCACATGATCACGATCTACGGCAGCGACACGCACATCCCGCTGCTGTGGACACACCTGATCCCAGCCACCTTGGAGGGTCGTGCGTTGCACAACGTGCAGAACGCGATGTTTGCCGCCGCACTGGCCTACAACATGGGTATCACGCTGGACAACATTCGCCAGGGTCTGCGTACCTTTGGAACCTCGTTCTTCCAGGCCCCGGGTCGCATGAATATTTTCGACGAGCACCCGTTCAAGGTGATCCTCGATTACGCCCACAACCCGGCTGCAGTGAAGGCGATCTGCGAGCTTGTGAGTCGACTCGACGTATCGGGCAGGCGCACGATCGTGCTTGCCGCGCCCGGGGATCGGCGTGACGAAGACATCGCAGACATCGCGAAACTCGCTGCGCCACACTTTGACCACTTCATTTGTAAGCGAGACGACAAGTCGCGGGGACGTGGCGAGGATGAGGTGCCGCAAATGCTCGCTGCCACGCTGCGCGAAGCCGGGATCGATGACAGCCGCATCGAAGTTGTCGTCGATGAGCAGGAGGCGGTGAACCACGCCTTGGCATCCGCCGCTGAGGGCGATCTCGTGCTCGTTCTCGGGGACAACGTGCGACGCTGCTGGAAGCAGATCATCTACTTCGACACGAGTTCCGGCGCCGCCCCCCGGGGTGAGGTGCCTGAGCGCGCCGTACCGGATATTTCGCTCCCCGAATTTGATCTGGGTGATGAGGTGGAGCTCATTATCGACGAGCGCGGTGTGCGGCTCGCGCGCGAGTTTAACGACTGACTGTGAGCGCGTTTGTCGCCGCCAACTGCCGACTGCTCGACGCGCGCCGGTTGACGGGCCGCAATGCGGTCTGCGCCGAGGCAGCGGCTGTCGTCGATGTGGCACTGGATGACCCGGGCGCCATGGCTGCATTGCGACAGACTTGGGAGCAGCGTGTCAGTCCCGTCTTCGAAGCCCTTGGCTGGCCGCTGAAGACCCACGCGCGCCCAGTCGAAGGCGGGGTGAGCCTGGCGCTGCTGGCGCCCATCGACCGACTTTACACGGCCGTGGAAATCGCCGAGTGGGCCTTACGTTCGGTGCTGGGAACGCCGGACCCCGATGCGCCGCCCGTGTCGCTCTCGGAGGCGCCTGCGCACTTTTTTGCCATGGCTGACGAGGAGGCCAACCCGGACCTTCTGTCGGCTGGCCGAGATGCCGCGCAAGCGGGTGTCACGTTTCTTTGGGACGACGATTTTGTATCCGTTGGTATGGGCCGCGGCAGTCGTACCTGGGATGTGCCCGATCTGCCCGTACCCGTCGACACGGCGGGCTGTCACGACATTCCTGTGGCGATGATTACGGGGACTAACGGCAAGACCACGACGGTTCGGCTGCTGGCCCACGTACTCGAGAAGGCCGGCCACACCGTGGGGCTCAGCTCGACCGATTGGATCGGCGTTAGTAACCGCGTGATCGATCGAGGTGACTGGTCGGGCCCGGGCGGTGCGCGCACGATCCTGCGCGAGACGGATGTCGATGCGGCCGTGCTCGAAACCGCGCGCGGCGGTTTGCTGCGGCGGGGGTTGGGTGTGCCCTTTGCGGACGTTGCCGCAATCACCAATATCAGCGAGGACCATCTGGGTGACTTTGGCTCCGCTAACCTGGCCGAGCTGACCGACATCAAGTGGTTGGTGATTGATGCGCTACAAGACCGCGGCATAGCCGTACTCAACGCCGACGACGCGATCCTCGTTGAGCGGGCGTCGCGCCACGGTGGGCCGCGCGTGTGGTTTTCCATGCACGCGGATAACGAGGTGATCCGAAGTGACAGTTCGGTTGCGTTCGTGCTCGAGGGCGACACACTGACGCGTCACTCGCACGGCAGCGCCGTGGCGCTCTGCAAGGCCGCCGAGATCCCGGTGACACTGGGCGCGACGGCACGACACAACATCGCCAACGCGTTGGCAGCTGCGGCCGTGGCGCACGCGCTGGGAGTCCCTGATGAGGTCATCGCCGCCGGACTGCGGTCCATGCCCGTCGAGGCAAACCCGGGCCGCAGCAATCTCTACCAGGTTCGCGGGGCCGAGGTGTTGCTCGACTTTGCACACAATCCCGAGGCCATGGCGGCGCTGTTCGACATGGCGCGACTGCGCCCCGCCCACCGACGGGTGCTCTGTTTCGGCCAGGCGGGCGACCGAACGGATGCTCAGATTCGAGAGCTCGCGCGTGGTGCCTGGGCCATTGGACTCGACAAGGTGGTGGTGAGTGAGCTCGCGACCTATCACCGGGGCCGCGAAGCCGGCGAGGTGTACGCCCTGATCCGCGACGAGTTGCTGCAGTGCGGCGCCACCCCTGATCAGGTGTCGCACAATACGACTGAGGCCGAGTCGCTGTCCGAGGCGCTGGACTGGGCCAAGCCCGGCGACGCGGTGATCATGCTGGCGCTCGGGGAGGCCGCAGCCCTGCGCGACGTGCTCGCGGAAGCCGAGTAATCCACCCCCACATAATCCGCACGCTATTTTTCATAATCTGGAATCGCGCGGTCCGAGGGATTCGCGGCGCGCGGTTCCGCAGGCGTCGCCGCTGAAGCCGGAGCGCTCGAAGGCACTGACTTAGTTCGGGTTTTTCGGGATCAGCCAGCGGCAGCCCGTCCACGTCGAAGTGCGGTCGATGTCGTTGCCGAAAGTGTGACTTGCATCACATATGGTCATACGGAACACTCGGCGAGCGCGCGTCGGCGTCCATTCAGGGCGTGCCGATCGGAGGAGGTCGCAAGGCCCCGCACGGTGGCTGTGTCACGGCAGCCACAAGCACAACAATTCGAAGTCTTATAAGACCAACCGGGGCGACCACTATCGTCACAGGGAGAGATCAATCATGTTGAGGTATCTGACCGCCATTGTGGCGGCCTGCGGTATCGCTGCGACATCCGTCGCAACCGAGCTCACGCCGCCAAACCCGAGCCAGGCGCTTGCCGGACTCGAAGACGTCACGCCGAACCAGGCGGGCACCGCACCCATGCGCACCTACATTGTCCAGCTGCCTGATGCACCCGGCGCGAGTTACGAAGGCGGCGTTGCCGGCTTTGCCAGAACAGCCCCCGCAGAAGGTCAAACCTACAACGCCGATGCACCGCACGTGCAGGCGTACACCACGCACCTGGTTTCGCAGCACGACGACGTGCTCGCAACACTCGGCGCGTCTGACCGCAAGATCTACAGCTACCGCCACGCGCTCAACGGTTTTGCAGCGCGCCTGACGGCCGGTGAAGCCGAATCGCTCAAGCGCAGCGGCACGGTAACCGCTGTCTGGGAAGACTACGCTGTTGATGTTGATACCAATGACACGAGCGACTTCCTGGGCCTCAACGACCGCGGCGATGGCCTGCGCGCCGCGCTGGGCGTGACCGGTGAAGACGTCATCATCGGTGTCCTCGACACGGGCGCCATCCAGGAGCACCCGAGCTTCTCGGACACGGGCAACCTGCTCGTGCCTGAATTCTGCGCCGAGCCGGCGAACCGGTTCGAAACCTTCGTTTGTGGCGCCATCGAGCGCGCCAACAGCCGTGTCGTCTACAGCGAGCCACCGGCCCGTTGGAACGGTATCTGCCAGGCCGGTGAAGCCTGGACTGAAGACGACTGCAACAACAAGATGCTCGGCGCCCGCTGGTACGTGGACGGCTTCCTGGCCGGTCGCGGTTCGGTCGTCGAAGGCGAGTTCCTTTCGCCGCGTGACTCTTCAGGCCACGGCAGCCACACGGCTGGCACGGCCGGTGGTAACGACGTTACGGCCACGCTCAACGGCACGCCTGTCGGCCAGCTCTCGGGTATGGCGCCGCGCGCCCGCTTGGCGATCTACAAGGTCTGCTGGCTCTCGCCGGGTGCGACCAACTTCAGCTGCTTCTTCTCCGACAGTGCCGCGGCAACCGATGCCGCCGTCGCTGATGGTGTCGATGTGCTGAACTTCTCGGTCGGCACGGCTGCCTCGTTCACGGACCAACAGGACCTGGCCTTCTTCGATGCGTCGAACGCGGGTGTCTTCATCGCGCGTTCTGCCGGTAACGACGGTCCGGGGTTCGCAACGACGAACGCGGGCGAGCCCTGGGTGACCTCGGTTGCCGCATCGACTGCGGACGGCGTGTTGTTTACGCTGGGTGCTGGCATTAACTCGCCGGCTTCGGTGGCGGGCACTTACTCGTCGCTCGAAGGTGCCATCACGCAGCCGCTGGCTGTTTCCGGAGACGTCACCGCGGATCTCGGTGCGGCGTCGCCGATCGAGGCCTGCACACCGCTCGACAACGACCTCACGGGCAAGATCGCGCTCATCGCGCGCGGCAGTTGTGGCTTCGTTGCCAAGATCGAGAACGCCGCAAACGCGGGCGCATCGGCGGTGCTCATGTACACCGACGATCGACCCAAGGTCATCATGGGTGGCGTCGCGACCCCGCTGTCGCAGAGCATCCCGGGTGTCATGATCGACAACGAGCCTGGCCTGGCGCTGCTGGCCGAGCTGGATGATGGGAACGCGGTCAACGCGAGTCTCAACGATGCCACGTTCACGACCGAGCCCCGTCAAGGCAACATCATGGCGGGCTTCTCGTCACGCGGTCCCTACCTCGTCGTGGAAGACTGGGTGAAGCCGGACATCACGGCGCCTGGCGTCAGCATTCTTGCGCCGTACACGACCGAGCCTGCCGACGGCAGCGCCGGCTCGCTGTACGACTACCTGTCGGGTACCTCGATGTCGGGTCCGCACATTGCGGGCATCGGTGCGCTGCTTCGGGAAGCACATCCCGAGTGGAGCCCTGCGCAGATCAAGTCGGCAATCATGACGACGGCGCGCCAGAATGTGGTTAAGGAAGACGGCGCCACGCCGGCAGATCCCTTTGACTACGGTGCCGGTCACGTTGATCCGAATAAAGCCATCAACCCCGGCCTGACGTACGACGCGGGCGAGCTTGACTACCTCGTCGCAAGCTGTGGCACGGATACGCCGCTGTTGACGCCCGGTGACTGTGCATTCGTCGAAGCCATCGGTTTCTCGACGAGCCCTGCAGACCTGAACCTGCCGTCTATCGGTATCGGTGCGCTGCCTGGTACACAGACAGTGACGCGTACGGTCACGGCCGTCGGCCCCGCCAACACCCGCGCCAGTGGCGCCAGTGGCAATCGCGCCAGCGGTGATCGTGGTGCGTTCTTCGGTGGACGCGACGCGACACCCGCAGTGCCGGCAGCGACACGCTACCGCGCGGTCATCGACGCGCCTGAGGGCTTCGAGGTGTCCGTATCTCCCAGCGAAATCGTGCTCGCCGCCGGTGAGTCCGCGAGCTACGCGCTCACGGTCACCAACGACACGGCTATCCCGAACGTGTGGGAGTTTGGCTCGCTGACCTGGGAGCCCGAGTCGGGCAACGGTGTACGCAGCCCCATCGCTGTCAAGGCGCTGGCGTTTATCACCGAGGACGAAGTCGACGGTGCCGGTGCCCAGGGCAGCGCACAGTTCGATCTGACCTTTGGTTACTCGGGTGAGTACACGGCTCAGGTACACGGTCTTAACAGCGCGACGCCGGTCGGCACCATCACCCTTGCTGATGATCCCGATAACAGCTTCGACTTCTCGTTCACGGATCCGAGTACATTCGCGACGCTTATCGAGGACATTGAGCCCGACACGGCGTTCCGTCGCTTCGCGATGTACAACGAGTACACGACGGGCAATGACGACTTTGACATGTACCTCTACTACTGCCCGGGCCGTTCGTGCACGCAGATCGCGTCGAGCACCAACGCGGGTTCAGATGAGGCTGTTGACGTGCTGTTGCCGATTCCGACCGTATTCCGCCCTGATGGGCTGTCGGACAATCCGTACCTGCTGTTCATCCATGCGTTCGAAACGGAGGCCGCCGATGCAACGCTCATCTACTACGAGTCGACGTTCGGTATCGTGGATGACGCGGGCAACCTGACCGTCGACGCGCCGTCTCAGGCGACGGCCGGCGACACGGTGCCTGTGACGATCAACTGGGCTGGCTTGCCGACGGGTCTGCTGGAGAAACAGCTCGGTGCGATCTCGCACAGTGATCCGAACGGTATCCAGAACCTGACGATCATCGATATCGAAAACGATCCGGGCGCTTCGATCTGCGACTTCGGTATCTGCCCGTAGTCAACTGACGGGCGACCGCCTGGTGAACCCGCCCGGCCTTGGCCGGGCGGGTTTTTTTGTGCGGGTCAATCGGCGCCGATCGCAGGACAGAGCACCACACGCTCGAGATCGGTGTGGTAGCTGAAGAGGCGTGGGCCGTGGCTCAGCACAATCACGTAGCCTTCCACGGGTGTGGCGGCGTAACTCACGCCAGCCTCGGGGCAGTCGAGGCTCGCGTCGTCAAAGCGTTTGCGGCGCGCGTCCCGGACTTTGATGTTATCGGCGGTGACGCCCAGCTGGCTGGCCAGGTCTTCGCGCGCCAGCGTGGCCATACCGGCCCAGGCGAGTTCACGCTTGGGTGTTAGTTCGGCAACGGGCTTGCTGCGCTTGCACAGGAATGGCTTGCCGCCCGCTTCGTGCAGGACGTGGATTTCGCCCCGTGCGCGCACGGCGATTTTGTGACCGGGCGTGATGACCTGGGCGTAGGCCTGGCCGGGTTGCGGGCAGCCGATGCTTGAGTCAGGCCAGTCGACGGGCCGGACGCTGACCACCGTGACCTGTGAGATGGGAATGCTCATCTCTTCGGAGAGCACAGCGACAGCACGCATCGAAATATTGACCTCGGCGCTTTCAAGCGCGCGCTGAGTGCCATCGGGCAGGATGACTCGGGCCTTCGAGTCGGTGCTCTGCTTGCCCTCGGCGTCGTTGTTGGCATTGCTGTTGGCGTCGCAGCCGGCGGCAACCATGAGCAGTGCGAGCATCAGTTTCGGGTAAGCCGTATTCATGAGGTGTCTCTTGTCGTGTCACGGGGGTTAAGACCATGCCGGCAGCAACAGGTGCCGCAAGCCGGGTAGTCGCGCGGCGCAGTCTAGCGCGTTGCGCGCGCGTCGTCAGACCCCATCGGATCGGCGCCTGGCTTGGAGAGACGCTCGCGAGACGCGCTGAGGGCCTACTGGCCGTAAGGCCGGAATACGCGCAGCAGCAACGGCAATAGCGTGATGTTGACGAGCAACGCCGTGACCATGGCCAGTGCGGTTAACGACCCAAAGTAGATCGTCGGGTTGAAGTTCGAGAGCACGAGCACCACGAAGCCAAGGGTGATGCACAGCGACGTGTAGAGCATGGCGCGGCCGATACTGTCGTGCGCCCGGAGTGCCGCGTGCTCGTAGCTGCGGTCGCGTAGCCACTCCGTCTCGAATCGGTGCACGTAATGGATGGCATTGTCGACGCCGATACCGATGGTGATTGCGGCAATCGTGATCGTCATGATGTCCAGCGGAATGCCGGCCCAGCCCAAAACGCCAAGCACCACCGCTGCTGGCAGGAGA
This sequence comes from Pseudomonadota bacterium, assembly GCA_038524795.1. GTDB lineage: Bacteria > Pseudomonadota > Gammaproteobacteria > Steroidobacterales > Woeseiaceae > CALBPI01. The sequence continues at coordinate 231,060 of JBCBIJ010000007.1, forward strand.
TTCGGGATGATGGCCACAACGGCAACAGCCAGCGACCGGAACGAAATGACGAACGTGATCAGAATCGCAATGAAGATCACGCCGATGGTCTGGATCTGCGAGCTGAACAGACTCTGCAACAGGTTGTTGTAGAGCACGATCATGCCGCTGACGTTGAGTTCTTCGCCCGTGCCCGCACGCAGTGCCCGGATATCGGTCTGAATTTTCTCGAGCAGCGCCTGACGGTCGAGACCGACGCTGCCCTCAAGCACGCGTACGGCGATGCGCAATTGCTGCCCGTCCTCAGACAGATAGGGGGCGATCAGTTCCGAGCGGATGTCATCCGGGAGCTTGCGCTCAAGAATGGCCAACGCAAAGTTGTCGGCCGCGATGTCCTGATCAATCTCGGCCAGCACGCGGATCGTCGAGTGCAGGCTCATGACATTGCCCGTTTCGGGCAGTGACTCGAGATATTCGTGGATGGCCGCAATCTCGGCGAAGCGCGCTGTGCGGAACCAGTAGCTCGTGGCGGTGAGGCCCGCATCGGCATCCGCATCGGCATAAGGGTCGTCAAACTCGTCACCGAATTCGTCATCGAGATCCGCGAACTCGTCATCGAAGTCATCCGAACCACTGCCATCGCGCGCGGCGTCGGTGGCTGCGCTTGGCTCGGCGGCTTCCGGCGCCGGCGCATCGATGAGTACGTCGAGTGGCGTTGTGCCACCCAGGCGGGCGTCGATGAGCGCGAGGCCGCGGTGGATGTCGGTACGCTTGTCAAAGTAGTCGATGAAGCGGTTATCGACGGTCAGCTTTTGGATGCCGAGCACGGCCAGCACCGTTATGACTGACAGTGTGGCGACCAGCGCCATGCCATGTCGCTCCGCGGTTGCGGCAAGCCTGCGCAGCCAGGGACCCAGCACATCGGGTGCGCGCCGCAGCTTGGCACCGGGCAGGATCATGAGCAGCGCCGGGAACAGGGTGTAGGCAGCGATCAGCGATGCCCAAAGCGAGAACACCATGATCCAGCCAAAGTCGATGACGGGGCGGATGTCGCTGACCACCAGCGAGCCGAACGCCACGGCCGTCGTCAGTACCGTGAAGAAGCAGGGCGCCAGTTTGTCGCGCAGGGTTTGCGAAACGAGGCTGCGCGGGTCAAGCGAGGGGTCCTGCTCCTGCAATTCGCGGTGGCGAACGGCCAGGTGAATCGTCAGCGAAAAGCTGAAGATGAGTAGCAACGCGAGAAAGTTCGAAGACACGATGGTCACGGGCCAACCGGTCAGTCCCAGAAAGCCCGTGGTGCAGACGCCGACTACGGCCGCCGTGAGCATGGGCACAAGGACCCATCGCGGCTGCCGGAAGATGACCAGCAGCAACGCGGCGAGAATGAAGATGACCGCAATGCCGAAGGTGGCGACGTCGCGTTCGATGTAGCGCGTGATGTCACGGGCGATGAGGGGCAGGCCGCCGACGCTGACCTCGGCGCGGTCGGCGTACTCGGCCACGATGCTGCGCACAGTGTCGACCAGTACGCCTTCCTCGGCCATCAGTTGCTCGCGGTATGTGCTGAGCGCCTCATCGGCCTCGCGCAGTGCAGGGCCATTGCGCTCACTACGGGGTACGTCGCGCAGGCTGTCGCGGCGGTCGAGCAGGGTGTAGAAGGTCTCGTCGCGTTCCAGCGTGACCTGAATAGCTGCCGTCTGACCATCGGCCGAGACGAGCGCGTTCTTGTAGAGCGGACTCTCGCGCAGTTCCTCGGCAGCGGCCTCGCGATCGGTGTCCGGGTCGGCCAGCGTCGGTATGCCGTTCTCGAGTGCGTCAAGCGTCAAGCCCCGGACCAGAGGCACGTCGAGTACTGTGGTGACGCGCGCGACGCGATTGACGGCGGCCAGCCGGTCCCGTAGCTCGGCCAGCATCTCTAAGCTTTCGTCCGAGAACAGACCGGCCTCGGGTGTCCAGGTGACAATCAGAAAGTCGTCGGTGCCGTACTGCGCGCGGACCTCACGGTAGAAATCCAACGACGCGTCGTTTTCAAGCACCAGCGAATCCGCTGACACGTCCATCTGGAAGCGCGGAATAAACGCCGCCAATACCAGCGTCACGATGGCGATCAGAACCAGCGTGAGCCTCGGGCGATCAATGACGAGCGCCTCGTAGGCGCGGGGCAGTGATTTCATGGGGGGTGGGGGCAACTCGTGGTTGGCAGGGCGAATGGTATCGGGCCTGCGTCCTCGGTACATCTGTTATGTGAGCTTCGACAGCGCCGGCGGGCGCGGGGTTCCTCAGCCCCCGGACGCCAGAAAGGCGGCGCCCGCATGGAGGCTTCCTGTCTTACTGTCGAACAGCGTCGCATTCTCCCAGTGCGACCCTTGCCCCCAGCGCGTCTTGCAGCGCGTCGAGATCCAGGCCGGCTCCCAATAGACGGTGCCCAGCCCGCCCGCGTCTTGCACCGTGCGCTGCAGATCGACAAGCCAGCGGCGCTGGCCGTCGATACTCGCCGGGTAGCCCGCGACAAGTGCGTCCTCACCGAGCAGGTTGTGGGCGTCGTCCTCGGCGTCCAGCGTCCAGGGATAGGCCGTCTCAACGATCACCACGTCGCGCCCGAACTGCGTGCGCAACGCGGCGACAAAGGGTCCAACGGCATCGAAAGGCGTCGACGACCAGCGGGGGTAGTAGCTCACACCGATGAGGTCGAAGTCCTCAACGCCCGCCGCCACCGCACCTTCGAACCAGCCCACCACATTCTCGGGTTGCGCCACGTGCAGCATCACCCTGATCTCGTGATCATGACGCTCGGCGACGCGGCGCACCGCGCGGATACCCGCGTTAAGAAAGGGTGCATTGCGCGACCAGCGCACGGGCGTCTTTTCGTCGATCTCTTGGGTGATCAGCAGGTCCGTGTTCGTCTCGTTGCCCACCTGAACGACATCGGGCAACAGCCCGTCTGCGGCCAGCGACTCGAGTGTGCGTTCCGTGTAGGCGCCGAGCGCAGCAGCCAATTCGGGTTCGTCCAGGTCGCGCCAGGCGGCCGGCACGAGTTGTTTACCCGGGTGCGCCCAGTCGTCGGAGTAGTGAAAGTCGAGCAGTACGCGCAGGCCGAGTCCGCGCGCGCGGCGGATGCTCTTGCGCACATCGTCCAGCGTTGAGTACCGCGTCCACTCGGGCGTGTGCCAGAGACGCAAACGTACGATATTGGCGCCAGCGGCGGCGAAGATGGCGTAAGGGTCTTCGCGCCCCGCGTCATCGCGGTACTGCGCCCCACAGTCCTCGAGCTCGTTCACGTATGAGAGATCGACACCGCGCCAGGCGGCGCGCTCGGCAGATGACGCGTCGGGACACAACAGCAACACTGCTATCGCGGTCGCCCCGGCAAGAAAGGCCACTCGATTCACCGGCCAACGATAGCGCCCAGCGCCAGGGCGCTACAAGCAAACGGGATTTGTGGGTGCTTCCGCATGCGGCGTGCACACGACAGCGCTCCCCGGCGCGGTTGTTGATCCGCACACGACTCCTGTTAGGCAGATTCGCCAATGCCGCGCATCGACGCGCCGGGTCGGGGCAGGACGGCTTCCGTCCCTGGAAGCGCAGTCCTTGCGCCGCCGCCTGCCCCGGTCGCTCGGCCTCCTTGCCGGGGCGTCCCTCCAGCACACGTTGAACGTCACTCAGGCGCTATGCGGCACCCGGTCATGAGACGTTGAAAAAGCGTCGGACTCAATGAGCCCGATGAGTTCCTGCGCGGGTACCGCAGGGCTGAACAGAAAACCCTGGCCCGTATCGCAGCCGGCGTCCGTCAGGAAGCCGAGCATGTCTTCGTCCTCGATACCTTCCGCGCACGCGCTCATGTCAAAGTTGTGAGCAAGCTCCACGAGCGCCGATACGAGCGTCCGCGCGTTGGCGCTCTTGCTGATCTCGAGCACAAAGGACTTGTCGATTTTGAGCTCGCTGAACGGCAGGCGGAAGAGGTGTTGCATCGACGAGAATCCGATACCGAAGTCGTCCATGGCGACATCAAAGCCTTTGACGCGCAGCCGCGTGAGGATGTCCATGGTCAGCGCCGGGTCGGCCATCGCCGCGGTTTCCGTGATCTCGAGAATCAGTCGGTCGGGCGTGAGCCCGTGCGTGCTCAGCATCGTGGCCAGTCTGTCGGGTAGCTCCAGGTCGCCGAGCAGGGCGCCTGAGATATTGACGCTGGCCGTGAGCCGATGACCCGCTGCATCCCAGCGGGCCACCTGCTCGATGGTTTCGCGGAGCACATAATTGGTCAGCGCGCCGATCGCGCCGGAGCGCTCGGCAATGGGAATAAAAGCGTCGGGCATAACGAGACCGTGCTGCGCGTGTTGCCAGCGGCACAGCGCCTCCACACCAGATATAACCCAGCGTTCGCCGTTACGAGTGACGCGTGGCTGGTAGTGCACCATGAGCTCGCCGCGTTCGATGCCGTGGCGCAGATCGGCAGCCGTGAGCACCTTCTCGAAACGCCACTCTTCGGCGAGCAGGGCACGCAGTTGCGCAATGTCGAACGGCTTGCGCAGTGTGCCCGCGACGTCAAGGTCGAGCGTGCGCGCGAGGTCGCTGGCCGTGGCAAGCACTCGTTTGCACAATCCGCTGATGAGATAGATGCGGGCACGAATACGCTTTGCCGACAGCTGACGCAACACCTCGATGCCGTCGCACCCAGGCATGCTGAGGTCGAGTGTGATGACGGCTGGGGCGCGTTCTTCGGCGGCGTCTGCCGCGTCTTCGCTGCGGCCGCAGTCGGTGACTTCGAATCCTTGTCGTTCTGCGACGGATCGAATCAGCCCGCGAATGCCCGCGTCGTCGTCGATGATCAGCATCGTGCCGGGCTGCGGCTTACGACTCTTAAATGCCGTCTGTGTCTTCATGCCCCTTCCTTGGTTTGCGAGTCACCGTCCGTGGCATCTCGCGGCGCAATCACCCGGCCGTGTGCGTCGTAGGTGTTGCTAGATACCCATACTCGGTTGGGCGTGCCCCCATGAACAGAGGGCCGATTGGCGACGCATTGTGGGGACTGTTGCTGACAGCCTCCCAAATTATTGTCAAACGAGGGGTTTGGGCTCAGTCGAGGCCGGCTTTGACGCTGTAGCGGATGATCTCCGCGGCCGTCTTCAGGCCTGTCTTCTCGGCGATGCGGGCGCGATAGGTGGCGATGGTCTTCTCGCTGATGCCGAGTTGGCGGGAGATCTCCTTGGCCGTGTTGGCCTGGGCGACGAGACGGAACACATCGAACTCACGCTTAGAGAGTTGTTCGTGGGGTGCCTGCACCGCTTGGCCCGCGAACGCGGCCTGCATGTCGCGGCGCAGATCGGGGCTCAGGAAAACCTCGCCGGCCAGCGCTGATTCGATGGCCTCCTCAAGATGCTCGGCGGCCGAGTCCTTGCTGACGTAGCCGCTGGCGCCCTTCTGCAGGCACGATTGCGCGATCCGCAATTCCTGGAAGACCGTGAGCATGACCGTTCGGGTTGGGTAACCCAGCGCGACGACGCGGTCGAGGACCTCGATGCCGCTGCCGTCCCCGAGATCGACGTCAAGCAGCAACAAGTCGGGCTGCTCCGATTCGGCGAGTCGCAGCGCGTCGGCCTGGTTTTCAGCCTCGATGATGGTGGCGCTGGGAAAGCGCGCCTGGATAACAGACACCACACCACGGCGAACCACGGCGTGGTTGTCCACGACGAGGACCGTGAGTGCAGCATCGGGTTTGAGCTCGGGCTGGTTCATCCGTGGCCTTTGCTGGGCAGGTTCGCTTCCGGCGTCCGCCTGTCATTTTGCCCGAAGCGGGGCCGGCTGTCAGACAGGACGTGACATCTGTTTACCCCCTAGCGGCCGATCTGCGACAAAGTGGCGCGCACCCCGGGGGTGACGGGTGCACGCCTGGGCGGTCGTCGCGCCGTGACCGGGCTCACGTAACGTGCATGTAAACCACGGAATCACTGGTTAATTAACCGCTTACGTCGCTATGCTGCACCTGCGGCACGGCTAAAACGAGACCTGGTTCTCGCCGGCCGCCCATCAAACTGGCATACATTATGTGCAAATCGCGCCACCGGGCGCGGCCCGTCGCGTTGCGCGATGGGCCCCAGGGACACAGGGAGAGGTTGTCCGTGATGCAGAAGAAGAACTCGTCGCCCGCTCGCCGGATCCGTTCACTGACCGCACTGGTCATGGCAGCGGGCTGCATTGCGTCGCCCCAGGCGCTCGCCGAAGGCTCGGCCCAGATCGGCATCAACCAGCCTTTGTTTGACGCCGAACGCGCGTTGGACCGTGGTTTTGCGATCGACGCCAACTCGCAGTCTCTGTTTGTGGACATCACGACGGCCAACGAGATCATCAACATCTCGCTCTGCGGCAACGAGGACAGCGATGACCTGTTCATCGAGATTTTCGACCCAACCGACACGAGCGTTTTCACGCAGTCGCTGACCAGCGGCAACGTCGCCTGCAACGACCCCATGACCGCGCCCCTGACCAACCCGGCGCAGTACACGGCAACGACGACGGGCACCTACCGGATCATCCTCGAGAACACGAGCGAGACAGCTAACAACGACAGCATCCTGCGTCGCTACGACGTGACGGTAACGCCGCCGGGCAGCACCGATAACCCCGACCCGACGATCGATGACGGTCGCCTGTGGGCCTACAGCTGGAACATCAACGCGGGCGCCTTCGACGTGTCCGCGGCCACCGACGCCGACTTCTACGCGCTCGTACCGGGTGGCCGACCCAACACGAACTACGTCTGGCAGCTCGACCTCAATAACTTCGCAGGCTTCGTCTACTACATCGTGGCCAACGACATCGGTGTGGACGCGCCGAATTCGGGCTACTCCACAGAACTTGCGGGCAACGCCGTCACCTACCAGTTCCCGATCTACACGAGCGTTCCCGATGTGGCGTTGCCGCAGCCGGCGCTGCCGCCCGTGATCACGGACCTGCGCTTCATCGATGATGCCGGCGTGGACAGCGGCATCTCGCCCGGCGACACCATCGGCGTTCAAGACACGGGCTTCTTTGAGTTCACATCTGACGTCGCCGGTACCTATGCCATCACGATCGACGTGGACGGCGACGGTGTGTTCGGCAATGCCGGTGATCGGCTGCTGCTGGGGCCCGTGGCCGTGGGCGCCAACAGTGTCGCCTGGGACGGCACCGATGCGAACGGCAACACGCTGGGCGACGGCGTCTACAGCGCGCGCATCAGTGTGCGCATGGGCGAGTACCACTTTGTGGCCTTCGATGCGGAAACGAGTGGTGGTACCGAAGACGGTCTGACCATTTTTCTTATCGATGAAACCGACACGCCGCAGCCGACGCGCGTGTTTTGGGATGACGTCACGATTCTTGGCGGCGGTGCTGGCGGTACCACAACGCTGCCCGATGGTGAGCTCTCGAACACGAGCGCCGGACGCCACACCTGGGGCAATTTCTCGGGAACGGGTTTCGGCAACGACCGCTTTATCGACACCTATGTCTACGGCTTCACGGCCACGACCTCGACACTGGTCTACGTGACCTCGGGCGACGCGCTGATCACGGGCAGTGACGGTAGCGTCAACATTCCCGACGTGACCGTGCTTGGCGATGCCGTTGCCGTCACCGTGACAGACAGCGACTTGAATAATGACGCAGGTGTCGTTGAGTCCGTCGGTGTCGACGTCATCAACACCACGACGGGCGAGATCGAGCAGGTCGTGCTCACAGAAACGGGCCCCAACACAGGTACATTCACGGCTGATGTGCCGACGACTTTGGGCGCCGTCGGTCCCAACAACGACGGCACGCTCAACGCGGGCGAAGGCAACGGTGTCAGTGTCGACTACACCGACCAGATTGACGCCGTAGGTGCGTCGGTCGTTCGCACCGACACGGGCGTGCTGGGCACGGATACCGACGGCGACGGCGTCATCGATATCAACGACGATGATGACGACAACGATGGCATCCCGGACACCACCGAAGGCGCTGGAGACAGCGATGGCGACGGCGTCCCGAATTTGCGCGATATCGACAGCGACAACGACGGCATCGTCGACAACATCGAGGCTCAAACCGAAGCGGGTTACGTCCCGCCGACGGGTACAGACACGGACGGCGACGGCATCGACGATGCCTACGACCCCGACCAGGGCGGCGCGGCACTGTCGCCCATCAACACGGATGGTGCAGACCAGCCCGACTACCTCGATGACGATAGTGACAACGATGGCGTCGCCGATGCCATCGAAGGTTTTGACGCCAACAACGATGGCGTCGCCGACATCACGCCGGCGCCCGGCAATGCCGACGCCGACGGCGACGGACTCAACGACAACTTTGACACGACGACGGCACCCGATCCGCTCAACGCGATCGGTGGCAACGCACCGTTGCAAAACCTGGACGGTGATGCGAACCGCGACTGGCGTGACACTGACGACGACAACGACGGCACGGACACGTCGGCAGAGGGCGGCGCGGGCAACGACGCGGACGGCGACGGCACGCCGGATTACCTTGAGTCCGGGACCGATGACGCCGATGGCGACGGCACGCCCGACGAGCTTGACGCCAACGACAGTGACCCCTGCATTCCGTCACAGTTCGGCACGGGCTGCACGACGGACTCTGATGGCGACGGTACGCCAGATAGCGTGGAAGGCCCCACGGCCGACTCGGACGGTGACGGTACGCCAGACTACCTTGAGTCATCGATCAACGATGCCGACGGCGACGGCACCAATGACCAAGCGGATCCGGCCAACGGCGATCCCTGCATTCCGTCCACCACGGCACCGGGATGCACGACCGATAGCGACGGCGATGGTCTGACCGATCCCGACGAAGCTGCGCTGGGCACGGACATCAACAACCCCGACAGCGACGCCGACGGCATTCCCGACGGTGTCGAGACGGGCGGTGACGCGACGATCGATCCGGGTGAGACCAACCCGCTAGACCGCGACAGCGATGATGACGGTCTGGCCGACGGTGTCGAAGACGCGAACGGCGACGGCATGCAGCAAGCGGGCGAAACGAGCCCAAGCAATCCCGACAGCGATAGCGACGGCATCGTCGACGGCGTCGAGCTCGGCCGCGTTGCCGGCGTTGCCGATCCCGACGGCGCGGGTCCCATTGGCGGTACGGACGGTGCCTTCGATGGCGACGCTGATCCGACCACGACCACCAACCCGCTGGCTGCAGATACTGACGGTGATGGCCTCGATGACGGCGTCGAGGACGCCAACGGTGACGGCCAAACGGTCAATGTGATTGGCGGTACGGGCGGCGCTGCGGGAAGCGGTGAAACCGACCCGGGCAACAGTGACACCGATGGTGACGGTCTCAGCGACGGCGACGAAGTCAACGCGACGGGTCCGCTCACGGGTATCGGCAACACCAACCCGCTCGATACGGATACCGATGACGGCGGTGCGCTTGATGGCGCCGAGGTCCTGACAGACGGCACGGACCCGACGCCGGGCAACGGTCTTGACGACGCGATCGACAGCGACGGAGATGGCATCTCCGATCCGCTCGAAGGCGTGCTCGGCACCGACCCCAACGACGCCGACTCCGATGACGACGGTCTTACCGACGGCGAGGAAGCGGGCAGCGATGGTGTGCTTGGCGCGGGTGAAACCGATCCGCTCGATGCAGACAGCGACGACGACGGCCTGTCCGACGGCGACGAGGTCGACGGCACGGGTCCGCTCGCGGGCTACGGCACAACCGATCCGCTGAGCACCGACACGGACGGTGACGGCATCAACGACGGCATCGAAGCCGGCGTGGCCACGCCAGGCGTTGCGGCTGGTGTCAGTGACGGTTCCGGCATCGCTTACGACGGCACGGCACCCGGCTTCACGGGCGACGCGGATCCGGCTACAACCACGGACCCGACAGATTCCGACAGCGATGACGATGGTCTCGACGACGGCGTTGAGGACGCTAACGGCGACGGCCAGACCCTCAACACAATCGGTGATAGCGCGAGCGCAGGCTCGGGCGAAACCGACCCGAACCAGGCGGACACGGATAGCGACGGTCTCGACGACGGCGACGAAGTGAATGGCACGGGCCCACTCGCGGGCCTGGGCACCACCGATCCGCTCGACGCTGACTCCGATGACGGTGGTACGCAGGACGGTACCGAGGTGCTGGCCGATGCCACGAACCCGTTGTCGGGGAATGGCGCCGACGATGCGGCGGCCGACCCGGACGGCGATGGCCTTTCAAACGCGCAGGAAGCCGTACTTGGTACCGATCCCGATGACGCCGACACCGATAACGACGGTCTCGACGATGGGGCGGAAGTGGGCAATGACGGTTCACTCGACGCGGGCGACACGAATCCGCTCGACGCTGACACCGATGACGACGGCATCGGAGATGGCGCCGAGACACTGGGCGCTGACGGCGTTGCCAACAACGGCGACGAAACCGATCCGCTAAGTGCGGATACCGATGACGATGGCGTCAACGACGGCACCGAAATCGGCGTGACCACAGCGGTCGCGGGCGGCTCGAGTGACGGCACAGGCGTCGCCTACACAGGTACCGACACGGGCTCTTCAAGCTACGTGCCCGACGCAGACCCGAGCACGGTCACCGACCCGACCGATCCGGACAGCGATAACGACGGTTTGCTGGACGGTGTTGAGGACAGCAATGGCGACGGCGCCACGGTCAATACGATCGGCGGCACGGGTAACGCGGGTTCGGGCGAGACCGATCCCAACAACCGCGACACGGACGGCGACGGCCTGTTTGACGGCGACGAAGCCGCCGGCACCGGTCCGCTTGCGGGCCTGGGTACCACCGATCCGCTCGACACCGACAGTGATGATGGCGGTACCGAAGACGGCATCGAAGTGCTGGCCGACGGCACGCTGCCTGTGTCTGGCAATGGTGCCGATGATGCAGCGGCCGACCCCGATGGCGATGGTCTGTCCAATGCGCAGGAAGCCATCCTGGGTACGGACCCCGATGATCCCGATACCGACAATGACGGCATCGACGACGGCGACGAAACAGGCAATGACGCGTTTATCAACGCGGGCGACACTAACCCGCTCGACGCCGACACCGACGACGACGGTGTCAGCGACGGGGACGAAGTCGCGGGCGCCGACGGTTTGCCGAACACGGGCGACGAAACCAACCCGAATGCGGCTGACAGCGACGGCGATGGACTCAGCGACGGTCTGGAGACGGGCGTCACGACGCCCATCGCGCCGACCGTGAGCGACGTCAATGCCGTCCCGGTCGGGGGTACCGACACGGGTGCGGGTAACTTCACGGCCGATGCGGACCCGGTAACGACCACGGACCCGACGGATGCCGACACGGACAACGACGGCCTGCAGGACGGGCTCGAAGATGCCAACCGTGACGGCGCCACAGCCAACACGATTGGCGGCACGGGCACGTCGGGCAGCGGCGAAACCGATCCGCTCAACGCAGATACGGACGGCGATGGCCTGACGGACGGCAACGAGCAGGACGGCATCGGCCAGCTCGGCGGCAGCGGCGCCACGGATCCGCTCGACACCGACAGTGATGACGGCGGCATCGATGACGGTGCGGAAGTTCTGAACGATGGCACGAACCCGACCTCTGGCAACGGCACCGACGACCAGATCGACAGCGACGGCGATGGCATCACGGACGGCAACGACGCCGACCCCGTGGACCCCTGCGTGCCCAACTTCCCGGGCCAGGGTTGCGCTGACAGTGATGGCGATGGTGCCGCGGACTTCGGTACGCCCACGACGTCGGTACCTGTTGAGCCCGATGCGGGGGCTGACAGCGATCCGTGCGTGCCCGACAACACCGTGGCCGCCTGCGACACCGACAACGACGGCGTGAGCGACGGTGATGAGATCGCCAACGGCACCGATCCGGCGAGCGGTGATTCTGACGGCGACGGCATCCCCGATGGCGTCGAGATGGGTGACACCGATGGTGATGGCATCATTGACGCGCTCGACACCGACTCCGACAACGACGGAATTCCTGATGCCGATGAGGCGGGCCCGACGCCGGGTATGCCCGTCGACAGTGATGGCGATGGTCTGCTCGACACCGTCGATCCGGATTCGGACAACGACGGCATTCCGGACGCTGTGGAAGGTGGTACAGACACCGACGGTGATGGCACGCCGGACTACCTTGACCCCGACAGTGATGACGACGGCATTCCCGACACGCTCGAGGACGATGTCGCCACGGGCGTCGACACAGACGGTGACGGTATCGATGACGGCTATGACGTCGACACGGTGCCGGGTGCGACCGACACGGATGGCAACGGCGTTGCAGACAACGTCACGCCTATCGACAGCGACGGTGATGGTCTCCCCGATGTTCTCGACATCGACAGTGACAACGACGGTATCCCCGATACCGTTGAAGCTGATCTCGATGTGCTGGCCGACGGCGACGGTGACCAGATCAACGATGCCTTCGACGTTGATGCCACGATGGGCGCCGACAACGATGGTGATGGCGTGGACGACACGGCCGAGTTGACCGATACCGATGGTGACGGCGCACCGGACTTCATCGACCTTGACGCGGACAACGACAGCATCCCCGATGTGGTCGAAGGCGGCGGCCCCGACGCGAATGCCGACGGTCTCATCGACGACCTCGCCAACAACGAGGGCAGCATCGTGATGCCGATCGATTCGGACACCGATGGCATCGGCGACTGGCGCGAAACCGATAGCGACGGCGACGGGACACCCGACATTGCCGGCACGCCGTTCGGCCCGCTAGACGGTGACGGTGATGGCGTCATTGATGACATCACCGACAGTGACGGCGACGGCATCGCCGATGGCGCCGACCAGGCGGACGGCTTCGGTACCTTGCCCGACGCCGATGGCGACGGCATCCCTGATGATGTTGAAGGCAATGGCGACACAGACGGCGACGGCATCCCCGACGTCAATGACACGGACAGCGACAATGACGGCATCGACGATGAAACCGAAGCAGGCCCCGACGCAACCAACCCCATCGACACCGATGGTGACGGCTTGCCCGACTACATCGATCCAGACAGTGATAACGACGGGATCGATGATGAACTTGAAGGCGACGCTGACGCCGATGGCAATGGCGTGCTGGACCGGCTCGAGTCGAACGGTGAACTGGAGACCGCGGTGACGGGATCGGGTACAGGCAGCATCGGACTCGCATTCCTGTTGGCGCTGGGTCTCATGCTTGCGGTGCAGCGACGGCTGCACCGCCATGCGGCCGCAACGCTCGTGCTGTTTGTGCTCGCGGTACCCGCGGCGCGCGCTGAGAAAGACTGTGCGCAGGCCATCGACGACGGTGACGACGCGGGCTGCTGGTACGTGGCTGCGGGGCTCGGTTACTCCTATGTCTCACCCGATGAAGCCGCCAACAACTTCATCCACGACGCTGATGAAAACCACGACTCGGGATGGCAGGTCACTTTGGGCCGCCAGTTCACAGAGCACTGGTTCGCCGAGCTCAACTACGCCGACCTCGGAGAGGCGGGCATCACCAACCGCAACCCGGCGATCGCGGCCGCGTTCCCGGATGCGGCGATCAGCTACAAAGTGCCCTCGCTTATGGCGGGCTACCGGCTGCGCACAGACAAGCGCGTGCGACCGTTCGGCAAGGTGGGATTGTCCACCATCCGCAACAGCGGCTCGGGCGCGCCGATTCCCTTCGACAAGCAGAGCTCGATTCAGCTCGCGTTCGGCGCCGGCGTCGATGTCGATCTGGGCGACTCGCCCTGGTTCGTCCGCGGCGCCGTTGACTGGTACGACCGCGACGCCTGGTTCGCCGGCATCTCTGTCGGCTGGCAGTTCGGCGAGCGCGATCGCTCGTCACCGCTCGCGGCCTTGCCGGTCGACAGTGACGGTGATGGTGTCTACGACGACACGGACCAATGCCCCGGTACACCCGCCGGCACCGCTGTGGACGCCAACGGCTGCGCGCTGCCGGTCGACAGCGATGGTGATGGTGTCCATGATGAGGCGGACGCCTGTCCCAGCACACCCGCCGGCACTGTGGTTGACGCCAAGGGCTGCGCCAAAGACAGCGATGGCGACGGCGTGCTCGACGGCGTGGACGCCTGTCCCGACACGGCCGAAGGCGCCGTCGTCGACAGCAAGGGTTGTGAGGTGATTCGAGAGAGCGTCGTAGAGATTCGCTTACCCAGCGTGAACTTTGAGACCAATTCGGACCGGCTGCTCTCGGGCGCCGAATCAGAGCTCGACGCCGCGGCCAAGACGCTCAAGAGCAACCCGTCAGTGACCGTCGAAGTCGCGGGCTACACCGATGATCGGGGCAACGCCGACTACAACCGGGGCTTGTCAGAGCGTCGCGCGCGCAGTGTTCGCAATGCGCTCGAGGAACGCGGCGTGCCACGCGAACAGATGACGGTGGCGGGCTACGGCGAGGACGATCCCATCGCGAGCAACGACACGGCGGAAGGCCGGGCGGCCAACCGACGTGTCGTACTACGCTTGACGCGCTAGCGCGAGTATTTAGGCAGGCGCGACGTCGGCCGCGCCACGCCGTGCTTCGAGTTCTTCGCGAACCTCGTGCGCACGCTCCTCAGTGATCGAGAACGATGCGACAGCCCAGATCGCGATCAGCGACGCGACGCATGGGATGAACGCATCAAACAGGCGCATCAGTGTTATTGCCTGCTCGGTCTGATTGCCGCCGAGCTCGACGTCAAACCCTGTGATATTGAGCAGGATGCCGCCGCCAAAGATGGCCACTGATTGACCCAGTTTGACGACCCACCAGAAGATCGAGCCGTACATGCCCTCTCGGCGTTCATTGGTGTTGAGCTCGTCCATGTCCACCACGTCAGCAACCATCGAGGGCATCAGCGTGAACAGGCCTGCCAGCGCAAACGCCATTAACGGCGCGGGTAGCAGCACGAACCAGGGATTGTCCGGTGTGTAACAGAACCACTTCAGGGCATAGCCGGCAATTGAAATGCCAGTCGAGACGAAAAAGGCGCGGCGCTTACCGATCTTGGTTGCGAGCCAGGTGACGAAGGCAATGACGGCCAGACCGACGAGACCCTGGAGAAGCCCCGAGTGACCAACAAACGTCGCGCCTGCCCCTTTGTCGCCGCCGAACACGTAGTAGATGATCACGTAGGACTGGAACGCGGCGATCATGATGAAGCCGTTGAAGACCAGGAAGGTCGCAATGCAAAGCTTGCGGAACGGGGAGAATCGCAATGCCGTTGCGAAACCCGTGAAGAAGTTTTCGATGGCCGGGACGTTTCTGGCGACCGTACCGCCATGCTCTGCGAGCGTGGCGAGCATGCCGCGATTCATCGGCCTGCCACCCGTGACCTTCTGGATAGTTCGCTGCGCGTGAGAAAGATAGAGCCGATTACCGATCAGACCCAGAATGACAGGCGGGACCAGGTACAGCGCTACGGCGCCGATCTTGACGGCAAGGGTGACGAGCGTGCTCTGCTCCCCGCCTGACAGAATCGACCCTGCTGCCGTATACACGGCGTACACGAAGGCAATGGCGGCGGGACCAAAGACGAGCAGCGT
This sequence comes from Pseudomonadota bacterium, assembly GCA_038524795.1. GTDB lineage: Bacteria > Pseudomonadota > Gammaproteobacteria > Steroidobacterales > Woeseiaceae > CALBPI01. The sequence goes on from JBCBIJ010000007.1 coordinate 246,602, forward strand.
GCGCCACAATCTGCGGTAGGCAAGCCACGGGATCGACAGGAACAACGCCGACCAGTTCACCGCGACACGAGCGCGTGCATCCGTCGTCTCGCGCCAGGGCGCTTCCGTGACGCCCCATGACGAGGCGTAGTACTCGGCGTCGGCGCCAGCGAATGCGCGAAGCGCTTCCAACTCACTGGCAGGCGTCAGGTCCTCTTGGGATCCATCGACCTCATCCGTGGCGACGGCCTCGTCGTCGGCGTTCGGCTTAAACCGCTCGCGCAGGAATATAGCGGGCAGGACGCCCACGCTGACTGCAATGACCGCAATGATGAGTGCGAGACCTGCGGCGCCATCGGCGACGTTATCGAACAGGTACTCGCTGTACATGATGGCCAGGAAGTACGGCGACACCAGGTAGGCGAGGTTGCCGATAAAGTTCTGCACCCCCATCAGGCGCGTGCGCTCGTGGTAGTCGGGTGTCAGCTCGTAACCGAGTGCTACCCAGGGCGTTGCGTAGATCGTGTAGGCTAGGAAGAAGACCAGCGAGCCGACCAGGAAGTACCAGAAGTACCAACTTTCAGACTTACCCAGCGGCAGCTGCCACAGCACCGCAAAGACGATGCCGACGCTGATTGCTCCGATAAAGATGTACGGACGTCGGCGCCCCCACTTTGAGCGGGTGTTATCCGAGATATAACCCATGAGTGGGTCTGTGAGCGCATCCGTAAGTCGGGGCAATGCGCCGAGCAAGCCCACCAGGGCTGGGTCCATCCCGAAGCCCAGGTTCAAGACAATGATCATGCCGCCAATGGCGGCTGCCAGCGTGTTGTTTACGAACGCACCCAGTCCGTAAACAAGCTTTTGCAAAATCGGAATCCGGTCTTCGGGCCGGGTTTGGTAGTGAACTGCTTCCGCCATGCCGCCAAGTCCCCCCCAGGACACGCGCAATCTTCCCCGCCCGCACACTGGCGCAAATTGACAGCGCTGTCAAACCTTGCCCATACTCATCGGTCATGCGCGTTTCGGCGCGCTGGCAGAGGGGACAATTCATAAACGCTTCTCTTGAAACGTCGGTTTCGGGTGCCGTTGGTGTGCGCGAGCGTGTGAGACAACTGCTTGCGTCGATGACGCGTGCCGAAAAGGTCGGGCAACTGGTGCAACTCGATGGCAGCCACGGCTACCCGCCTGACTACCTGGGCGAGCGCCTGCGTGCGGGCGGCCTGGGTTCGGTGATCAACAACGCCAACCCCGACATTGTTAACGAGCTGCAACGCATCGCCGTTGAGGAAAGCCGCCTTGGCATTCCGCTGCTCATTGGCCGCGACGTCATCCACGGCTTCCGTCACGTATTGCCCATCCCGCTGGGGCAAGCCGCCACCTGGAATCCCGATCTCGTCCTCGCTGGCGCCCGCGTCGCGGCCGAGGAGGCTGCGCGGGCCGGGATCAACTGGACCTTCGCGCCGATGATGGACATTACGCGCGACCCGCGCTGGGGGCGCGTCGCCGAATGCCTGGGAGAAGACCCGCATCTTGCGAGCGAGCTGGTCGCCGCGATGGTGCGGGGCTACCAGACGGATGATCCGTCGGCGCCAACGGCCATCGCGGCCTGCGCCAAGCACTTCGCGGGCTACGGCGGCGTCGACGCCGGACGTGACTACGACACAAGCAACGTGCCCCGCAACGAACTGCGCAACGTGCACCTGCGTCCGTTCCGGGCTGCAGTCGACGCGGGCGTGCTCAGCCTCATGAGCTCGTTCAGCGAGATCGATGGCATGCCGTGCACGGCAAGTCGATTCCTGTTGCGCCAGGTCTTACGTGACGAATGGGGTTTCGAAGGCCTCGTCGTCAGTGACTGGGATTCCGTGCGCCAGCTCAGTATCCATGGCTTGACGGCCGATGACCGGGAGGCAGCCCGCGAGGCATTCGAAGCAGGCGTTGATGTTGAGATGCAGGGCGAAGCCTACGCCCACCACCTCGAGGGGCTCATCGCGTCGGGCGAGATCGACGAGGCGCTGCTGGATGCGGCTGTGTCGAATGTCCTTCGCGTCAAATTCCAGCTCGGCCTGTTCGAGCGGCCCTTCGTCGACAACGACGCGCTGCCCGCGCCCGACCCGGCGCGCATGCGTGCGACGGCACGCGAGGCCGCGCGCCAAAGCCTCGTGCTCTTAAAGAACAATGACAGCCTGCTGCCGCTCAACCGCAGCCGGCTCAAGAAAGTCGCCCTGCTGGGACCGCTCGCCGATGCGCCGTACCAGCAGCTCGGCACCTGGATATTCGATGGCGATGCCTCACTGAGCGTGACGCTGCGTGAGGCGCTTGGGCAGCAGCTCGGCGACGACATCGAGCTCAGCTACCTCCGTGTGTTCGAGCATTCACGCTCACGCGACACGAACGACCTCGCGGCCGCTTGCGAGCTGGCGGCAGAAGCAGACGTGGTTGTGTTGGGCCTCGGCGAAGAATCGATTCTCTCCGGCGAGGCACACTGCCGCGCCGACATCGACCTGCCCGGTGCGCAGCGTGAACTCGTCCAGGCCGTGCGTGCGGCGGGCAAGCCCGTCGTCGCAGTCATTCTCGCGGGTCGCCCGCTGACGCTGAGCAACGTGATCAACGATTTCGATGCACTGCTCTACGCCTGGCACCCGGGTATCGAGGCGGGCCCGGCGATTGCGGACGTCTTGCTGGGAGAGACATCGCCCTCAGGAAAACTGCCCATCACGTTTCCAAGTGTCGTGGGGCAGGTGCCGATCTACTACAACCACAAGATGTCGGGTAAGCCACCGCTGCCAGGCCAGGTCGCCCACATCGACAGTTTGCACACGCGTGCACCGCAAACCTCGCTGGGCATGAGTGCCTACCATCTGGACGCGGGCCACCGGCCGCTGTTTCCTTTTGGCTACGGTTTGTCCTACGGGCAGTTCCACCACCACGACCTGCACCTGGATCGGCACGAGCTTGCCATCGGCGAGGCGTTAACCGTGACGGTGCGCGTGTCGAATCACGGCGGCATGGCCGCAGACGAAGTGGTGCAGCTCTACGTGCGGGACCTCGTCGGCAACGTGACCCGGCCCGTGCGCGAGCTCAAGGGTTTCCAGCGTGTGCGCATCGCGGCCGGCGAGACGAATACGGTGCAGTTCGAGCTGCACAGCGATGCACTGGGATTCTATGATCGTCACGACCAGTGGCGCGTGGAGCCGGGCGCCTTTCAGCTCTGGGTCGGCGGCGACTCGGACGCCGAACTCGAAAGTGGCTTTTACCTGCACCCTGCGCCCTGAGTGCGGTGCGAGACGATCAATGACGGAGCAGCAATATGACCGCAACGACGCGCCTTGCGCTGGCACTCACGAGCGCGATGCTCGTGCTGGCCGGCTGCCGGTACTCCGCAGAGGATAAGCCTGTGGCAACCCAACCCGTCGAACTGCAGCAGGGCGCTGCGGACTTGTTGCAGGGTCAGGTCATGGCCGTGGCCTACTCGGGGTTTCGCGAAGGCCAGCATCCCGACCGTGGTGATGGTGCCAACAACCCGACCCCCGAGCAGATCCTCGAAGATCTCAACATTCTCGTGGCGCACAACTTCGGTTTGATCCGGCTCTACGACGCGGGTGAGAACTCGCGCACGACGCTCGAGCTGATCCGCGAGCACGACCTGCCCATCAAAGTGTTGCAGGGCCTGTGGCTCAACGCCGAGTTTTCAAACCACGAGGGCTGCCCCTGGCTCAACGAGCCGATTCCTGAGGCCGAGCTCGCGGCCAACACCGAGAAGAACGTGGCCGAGGTCGCCAAGGGCATCGCGCTCGCCAACGAGTTCAGCGATATCATTGTCTCGGTGAACGTCGGCAACGAGGCGCTCGTGAGCTGGACCGATCACATGGTGCCGCTCGACAGCATGATCGCGTACGTTCGCGAAGTGAAGGCGGCCATCGACCAGCCCGTCACGGTGGCGGAGAACTACGAGTGGTGGATCGCTGAAGGCCAACCGTTGGCGGCGGAGCTCGACTACGTCGGCGTGCACACCTATCCCGCCTGGGAAGAGAAGCCGATCGACGAAGGCCTAAGCTACACCATCGAGAATATGAACCGCGTTCACGCGGCGCTGCCCGATTCGACGCTTGCGATCCTCGAGGCCGGCTGGGCGACGACGGCGTCGGAGTTCGGCGAGCGCGCCAGCGAGGCCAACCAGGCCCGCTACTACACCGAGCTCGATGGCTGGGCCAGCAAGGCCAACGTCACCGTGTTCTTCTTCGAGGCGTTCGACGAGCCCTGGAAGGGCAACCCGGACAATCCCGCAGGCGCTGAGAAGCACTGGGGACTGTTTTTCGTCGATCGTACGCCCAAAGCCTACTTCCGCGACGACTGATTCGTCGCATGGGTGGCCACCCGTGAACAAGCCTGCAAGGACGCCGCTACGCGGCCTGCGCACCTTCTGCCTGGCGGCGCGTTACGAGAGTTTCCGCGCAGCGGCTGAGGCGTTGTTCGTCACGCCGTCGGCTGTAAGCCACCAGATCAAGACGCTGGAGTCGCAGCTTGGGATCACGCTGTTCCGCCGCCGTGGCGGCGAGGTGTCGCTGACGGAGGCCGGCCAGGCGCTCTACGAGGATCTGGCACCACTTATTAATGAAGTGGACGCTGTGGTGTCGCGCTACGAGACCGGCGCCGCGGCACAGGAAACGGTGCGGGTCTCCGTGCAGCCGTTTTTTGCCAGCGAGTACTTTGTGCCGCGGCTGAAAGACTTCACGGCGCAGCACGCCGAGATCGATATTCGGGTCGGCACCAGCGATGAGGCGTCGGAGAAGCACCCCGCAGACGCGGACCTTTCGGTTCGGCTGTTTAGTGCGCCGCCCGAGGGACTCGCGCACGAGCGGCTGTTTCCGCTCCGTCTGGTTCCCGCGGGCTCGCCCGAGTTCAAAGCAAGCCTCAAGGTCTCGAAGAAGCGCATCACAAGTGACTTCCCGCTTATCGTGCACGAGACGCTGGCCAAGGCGTGGCCGCAGTGGTCCGAGTCTTCGGGCATTGCCTTGCCGGCGCAGCGCAAGTCGACGCAATTCGACTCGATGATAGCCGTCGTGCGTGCGGCCCAGCGTCATCTTGGCGCCGCACTTGTGCCCATGCCCATGGGGGAGCTCTGGTTCGAGGAGGGCAGTCTTGTGCGGCTGTTTAAGCAGGAGCTGCTGATGCAAAGCGCGTATTACCTGGTCTGGAAGTCAGGCGTGGGTGAGCGTCGCAGCGTGCGCCTGCTGCGCGACTGGATTCTCGAAACGTTCCGCGAAGCCGGTGAAAAAAACTCATCCTCGACGTGAAAACGTCTCGTTTGAGATAGCGCAGCCGCGACCCTACTGTGACGGCGTGGGAGAGGAGTTCCCCCCCTCCGATCCCGCCTTTTACAGGAGGACCCTGACCATGGCACAGCAACGCAATGCCAAGCGCGACCCGTTCGCATTCAGCCTCCGCGGCCACTCAGTGATGGCGTCTGTTATGGCCCCCATCATCGTGGCTGACGACCGGCTGAAACAGCCGCCGCAGAAGGCCCCGGCACCCCGGCCGGAGCCCCATGCGGACTGGCAGACCGCGGAGCAGCCCGGCTGCTAATCCCCGCGCGACGCCAGCCTGCGCGCCGCAGCACGTCCAATTTCCGTCGAACCAGCGTCGTTTTGTCTGAAAATTGACAACGCTGTCATGGTTTGTTACACCGGCTCCTCAGCCAAGGTGGGCATTCGCAAGGGGCGAGTGGCGCCAACCTGTGGCGGGGGGACAGATCATGACTACGGTATGGGGCGTGCTGCGGCGCCCGTCGGCGATTGTTTTGCTCGCGGGGGCGCTTGTCGCCTGCGAGAGTGACCGGCCCGAGGAGCTCTCGGCGGTCAACGTCGCACCACCAAGTTTCATTCCCCCTCAAACCAACGTGAACATTGCGAACCCGACTCTGCGAGTCGAGTTCAACGATGAGGTGGACCCCGGCGAATCGCTGACGCTCGTGTTCAGCGACGAGTTCGACAGTGTCGCAGGTCTGGATCCCGAGGTTTGGTTCTTCGAGACGGGCGACGGCACCGAGCAAGGCATCCCGGGTTGGGGCAACAACGAGCTGCAGTACTACCTGCCCGATAACGCCAAGCTTGAAGGCGGCATGCTCAAGATTACGGCCCGCGCTGAAGAAACGATCGCGCGCGTCGGCAACCAGACGCAGATTTTCGACTACACCTCGGCGCGCATTAATACGCGCGACCGCTTCGCGTTCCGCTACGGCCGAATCGAGGCGCGCATCAAGTTGCCGGCCGGGCAGGGCATGTGGCCCGCCTTTTGGTTGCTGTCGCAGGACAGCCCCTACGGCACCTGGGCGGCAAGCGGCGAGATCGACATTATGGAAGCCGTGAACCTGGGCGGTGTCGGCGGCAACAACGTCTTCGGCACGCTTCATTACGGTGACTTCTTCCCCGGCAACGTCTTTACGGGGGAGAACTACACGGTACCGTCGAGCGCCACGGACGAATTCCACGTCTACGCCATTGAGTGGGACGCCAACGAAATTCGTTGGTACGTCGACGACGTACTGTATTCGATGCAGAACAGCTGGTTCTCGACGCAGGGTCCGTACCCCGCGCCGTTTGATCATCAGTTCTACATCATTTTGAACGTAGCGGTGGGCGGCAATCTGCCTGGCCCGCCTAACGCAGGAACAGTGTTCCCGGCGACGATGGAAGTCGACTGGGTCCGCGTTTATTCAGGGGAGCCGTAGCACCACCCTGGGGGACAAGGTGGTGCCGGGGGGCAAGCGGGGGACAGCGCACTGATGCGCTACCGGATGGCGCCAAGTCGCGCCTGCTAGCCGGCGAGTAATCGTCGGCCAGCCGTTCGCCTACAAAAATCAAAATGACAACCACGGGGATTCACCCGTGGGCGATCGATCCGCGAGATTACGATATGCATTCAGATTCCATCACGCGCGCCGTGCGCGCACTGGGCGGCCTGCTCTTCACCGTAGCCCTGTCGGGCTGCTTCGGCACCGGCGATGGCCCGGAGCCGATCGCGGGCACGCCGGCACCGCCGCCGCCGCCGTCACTGTGTGACCCGAGCTCGGCGCAAGGCGACGGTTCGCCGTTCCCGCTGTTCTTCGAGAACATGCCGGGGGCCTACAACTTCGGCCAGGAAGCGGGCTTCGGTGGTGGCGCGACGGTTGTCGTTGAGAACCCGGTCTGCACGACCGACAACGTCACGCCGCAGGTCGCGCGGATGCAGAAATTCACGGCCGAACTGTTCGGCGGTAGCTCGCTGGAGCTTTCGCAGAACGTCGACTTCTCGCAGGGTGAGATTTTCACCATGCAGGTCTGGTCGCAGCGCGCCGTACCGATCACGTTCAAGTTTGAAGACGCGATCAGCGGTAACCCGGCGAATGGCGTCGAGCGCGTCGAGACGCACGCCGGCGGCGGTCGCTGGCAGACCATGTGCTTCGACTTCTCGGGTGCGGTCGGCAGCCTGACGTCTAACTTCCTGACGTTCATCTTTGATAATGGCGTGCTCGGCGACGCAGGCAACGACCCGGACAACTGGACGTTCTACATGGACACCATCGAGCAGACGAACGTCTGCCCGGATGCGCCGACCACGAGCCTGCCCGTCGACTTTGAAGACGATCCTGCGACCTACCAGTTCGGCATCGACGGTGGTTTCGGCGGCGGCGTGTCTGACGTCATCACGAACCCCGATCAGAGCGGCCTCAACATGACCGCGCAGACGGCGCGCATGCGCAAGTTCGCCGGCGAAGTCTTTGGTGGCAGTACCCTTCAGCTTGGCGCCAACTTCGACTTTTCACAGGGCACCGCATTCCGCATGAAGGTGTGGTCCACGCGGCCAGTTCCTGTGTTGTTCAAACTCGAGGATGCGATCAGCAATGATCCAAACCTCGGCATCGAGCGCAGCGAGACCCATCCGGGTGGAAGTACCTGGGTGGAGCTTTGCTACGACTTTGCCGGATCGACGGGGGGCTTCACCTCGAGCTCGATCACCTTCATCTTCGATATCGGGATCTCCGGTAACGCCGACGCGGATCCCAACAACTGGACGTTCTACTACGACGAGATCGAGCAGGACGCGAGCTGCACTGGCGCACCGGCAACCGCGCTCCCCGCAGACTTCGAATCTGGGTCCGCGCCATTTTCCGACTTCGGCGGTGGTGTTGGTGATGTCATCACAAACCCCGATCAAAGCGGTCTGAACACGACGGCCAACACGGGGCGCATGCGCAAGTTCGCGGGCGAGACGTTCGGCGGTACGACGCTGGCATTGCCGGCTGCGGTCGACTTCAGCCAGGGCGAATCGTTCACAGTGAAAGTCTGGGCCACCCGATCGGTGCCGGTTCTCTTCAAGCTCGAAGACGACAACAGCACGGATCCGGCCAGCGGTATCGAAGCGACGGTTAACCACAGTGGCAGCGGCACCTGGGAAGAGCTCTGCTATGACCTCTCGGGCCAGAGCGCTGGGCTCACGAGCAGCGCGGTCACGTTCATCTTTGACAATGGTGTCGCGGGCGACGCGGACGGCGCGCCAAACGACTGGACGTTCTTCTTCGACGAGATCACACAAGTTGCCAGTTGCGGCGGCGGGACTGCGGCAGCGTTCCCGCAGGACTTCGAGTCGGGCTCCGCAGCCTTCGGCGACTTCGGTGGCGGTGTCGGTGACGTCATCACGAACCCCGATCAGAGCGGACTGAACACGACTGCGAACACAGCACGCATGCGCAAGTTCGCGGCTGAACCCTTCGGCGGTACGACGCTCACCCTGCCAGCGGCTGTGGACTACAGCCAGGGCGAAGCCTTCACGATGAAGGTCTGGGCGACGCGGGCTGTGCCTGTCCTCTTCAAACTCGAAGATGACAACAGCACCGATCCCGCCAGTGGCATCGAGGCGACCGTCAGCCACAGCGGCAGCGGTATGTGGGAAGAGCTCTGCTTTGACCTTACGGGCATGAGTACGGGCCTCACGAGCAGCGCCGCCACATTCATCTTCGACAATGGCGTCGTGGGTGACGCCGATGGTGCCCCCAACGACTGGACGTTCTTCTTCGACGAGATCGAGCAGGTGGCAAGCTGCCCCAGCAGTGGCGGCGGGGGCACCTCGGGTGGCGTCGGATTTGAGTCTGGTTCGGCCACGTTCTCCGACTTCGGTGGTGGTGTCGGCTCGGTCATTGCGAACCCGGACGCGACCGGCATCAACACGAGCGGACAGGTTGGCCAGATGCAGAAATTTGCGGGCGAGATCTTCGCCGGCACGACGCTGCAGCTGCCGATGGCTGTTCCGCTCGCCGCGGGCGACTCCTACCTCATGAAGGTACGGGCGCAACGCGAAGTGGTTGTCACGTTCAAGCTTGAGACGGACGGCACCGAGCGCATCGCGATCCACAGCGGCAGCGGCACTTGGGAGGAGCTTTGCTTCGACTTTGCCGGCGTCGATGTGGCATCCGTCACGGGCATCACGCTGATCTTCGACAATGGCATCGCCGGCGACGCCGCCAACGATCCGAACAACTGGACCTTCCAGTTCGACGACATTGTGCAGACGAGTAACGCCTGCCCTGCGCTGCCGGCCTCGACGTTCGCGCCCATCACGTTTGACGATTCCGGTGTCGCCTACACGCTGGCCGACTTCGGCGGCAATGTGTCATCGATCACGAACGATCCGACGGGCGGCACCAACCAGGTCGTCCAGGCCGTGCGTACAGCAGGGGCGGAGACCTTTGCGGGTACCACGGTGTCGACGCTGCTCAACAACGAAATTGAAGAGCCGCTGAGTCTGGGCAACCTGGTCATGACAGTACGCGTCTACTCGCCGCTGGTGGGCATTCCGGTCCGGCTGAAGGTGGAGGACAGCGGCAACGCAGCGATCTTTGTCCAGACGGATACGACCACGACGGTGGCGAACGCCTGGGAAACGCTGACGTTCGACTTCGGCAGCCCGCAGGACGGGTCGTTTAACCCGATTAACACGTACAACCGACTGTCGATCTTCTTCAACATCGACGCGACGGGCGTGGGCGAGCAGACGTACTTCTTCGACGATATCGCCAACGCGAGCGCTGGTGGCGGCGGGGGCGTCGGTGGTGAGCTGTCTATCAACGGTGGGTTTGAGGCTGGCGACTTGTCGGACTGGGAAGTGTTCCCGAACGGCGGCAGCATCGCTGTCTCCGGTACGGAGGCGAGCGAGGGCAGTTTCTCCGTCAACGTGATCGCGAGTCCGGGTCAGAACCCGGTGATCAAGCAGGAGCGTCGCGCCGCCGGCACGGTGACAGCGGGGCAGACCGTCAACATCTCGTTCGACATGAAGGGCACGCTTGCCACGGACTTCGGCGCTGTGGTGATCCCCTCGCTGTTCTCTGAGGGCACCGTTGTGGGCACCGACAACCTCGATACGATCACGTCGGCCACGGCGGATTTCACAACGTATACCTACACCACGACCGCCGGCGCTGACGTTAGCCAGGGCATCACGCTGCAGATTGCAGTCGTTTGCGGCGGCGATCCGCAGTGCCAGGCCAACGTGTTCATCGACAACGTGAGTTTTACGCTCGACAGCGGCACTTGATCAGAAGATGCCGCACCGGGGGGACGCGCGGCTTCGCGCCGCGAGGAAAAAATCAAGAGTAATGAGTATGGCGAGTTCAATTCGTTTGGGGGGTAAGCGCTGGACCACAGGGTTCATGGCGCTGCTCATGCTGCTGTCACTTTCGGCGGCCGCTACTGCCTCGGAGGTCGTGACCACGGTTAAGACCGATGAGGGCTGGAAGCTGCAGGTCGACGGTGAGGATTACTACATCAAGGGGATGGTCTGGAGTTATTCGCCGATCGGTGAAAACTACAATTTCAACCTCTGGAGCAAGAGCGACGACCAGATCCGCAAGGTCCTGGACTACGACTTTGCCCTCATGCAGGCGGCGGGTATTAACACAATCCGCAGCTTCATGATGATCCCGCCGAAGTGGGTGGAATACGTCTACCGCGAGTACGGTATCCGCTCCGTTATCAACCCGCTTATGGGTCGCTACGGCGCCACCATCGGGGGTCGCTGGGTACCCTTCACCGACTACTCGGACGAGCTAACGCGGGCCACGCTTAAAGCGGAGAGCCTTGCGATCGTAAACCTCTACAAAGACACGCCTGGCGTCATCATGTTCGCCTTCGGTAACGAGAGTAACTACGGTCTGTCGTGGTCGAGCTTCGAAATCGAGAACTTGCCCGAGGGTGAGCAGAACATCGCGAAGGCGCGTTACCTCTACAGCCTCTGGGAAGAAGTCGTCAGCGAGAGCAAGGCGATCGCCCCGAACAAGACGTTCACCATCGTGAACGGTGACATTCAGTACATCGATCTGATCGCCGAGCTCGTACCGAGCATCGACGTACTGGGCAGTAACGTCTACCGCGGCCGCAGCTTCACGAGCCTCTGGGAAGAAGTTGACGAGAAACTCGACCTGCCCGTCGTGTTCTTCGAGTTCGGCAGTGATGCATTCAACGCACGCGAACGCGCCGAAGACCAGGCGGCCCAGGCCGACTACCTCAAGGACCAGTGGCTGGAGATGTACAACAAGTCGGCCGGTAACGGTGAAGAAGGCAACGCCATTGGCGGATTCGTCTTCGAATGGCGCGACGAATGGTGGAAGTACCTGCAGGAAGAGAATCTCGACACGCAGGACGACAACGCCTCCTGGTCGAACCAGGCGTACCTGTTCGACTGGGCCGAAGGCCAGAACAATATGAATGAGGAGTGGTTCGGGGTGGTCGCACTCGGCCAGCCGAACTCAGAAGGCGTCTACCGTGCGCGGCCGCGTATGGCCTATGACGTGCTTAAGGAGATCTTCGCGCTGGACCCGTACGACTATAAAAAGCCAGCGTTCAACGAGGCCATCGACGACATCGACATGGATTACCTCGAGCTCAAAGGCGAAGTCCGGCTGCTCAAGGAAGACAAGGTCAACGACGACCGCAAACTCTATTTCGAAGGCGGTGACCTGCGCGCGCAGTTCGTACTCAAGGGTACGGAAGCCGACATTAGCGAAGATGGTGAAAACGGAGTTGAGTTCCAGAGCGGCCAGTGGCTGTTCCTGGACTTCGGCTTTAAGCCGCTCGACAACCTGGAAGGTCAGTTCACGATCAACGTGCTGGGTGATGTGGCCGACACCGAGCCGTTGGAGATTCAGTACGGCAGACGCGGTCTACCGACGACAGTATTGACGCGCGGTCAGGCGAACGTCGCTGAGATTCCGGACGACGCGATTGTTGAGCAGGTCTTCGCGGATCGGGAGCGCGTCGAGATCTACGATTTCGAGGCCACCTACAACCACGAACTCTTCGACGCGACCGCGTTCTACCACACACCGCGCTACCACTATAAGTATGAAGGTGACTTCTACGGCCTGATCAACGAAGCCACCGACATCGATGGCATCGACATCTGGAACGGCAAGGCGCCTGAAGGTTTCGAGTTCGTCGGTAAGGGTGCGCTGGATGGTCTGACGGTCATCGGTGGCCCCGAGGTGTACTGGGGCGCCAACCCGAAAGTCATCCTCAAGTACGACTGGAACATGATGGGCGCCGACTGGACCGTGATTCACGCGGAAGACGTGGCGCGACTGGGCCAGGCCACGGGCGCCGCGGGCGCCACCGTGCGCCAGACACGTCAGACCACGCTCTACATGGACAAGCGTTTTGGCCCGATCAAGCTTGAGGTTGGGGGCATCATATCGGCGCCCGAGCGTATCGATGAGGTCTACGACCGCTACGACGACGGCAACATCTTCTTTGACGAGATCGACTTCGAAGACACGCTGGGCATCAAAGGCAAGCTCTCGTTCCCGCTGTTCGGCACGCTTTCCTACGTGGCCGCGGAGTATGCGGGTCTCGTTGCTGAGTCGAGTGGCGGCCCACTGCGCGAGTTCGGCACACGACTGCCGTACTCAGGCTTGGGTAACAAGCAGCAGTACGAAGCCGGCATGATGATCACGAAGGGCAACTGGATGTTCTTCCCGCGTGCGCTCTACCGGGACAACCTGGTGCACGCGAACCCGAACATCCCGGCGTCCATCCTGCCGGGGGGTGTACTGAACCCGGGCATCAATGCGCGCGACCGTGATGGCGACCCGTTTGCCGTTCTCGACAACCGCGAAGCGCGTTCGGCTGAGCTGTTCGTCACCTACGATCCGACAGGCGCGACACCGTTCTACCAGTGGGACAACGACTGGCGTGAAGACGCGAGCTTTGCGTTCAACGTCGGCCTGAACTACACCTCATTCCCGACGCCGACAGACGCCAACCTGTTCTTCTTCGTACCGAACAACAGCAACGCCTCTTTCGGTGTGGGTCTGCCTGAGGAAGACGTCTGGCGCGCAACGAGCCGCATGGTGTTCAACAAGAACGGCAACCGGTACATCGTGAATCTCGAGCGCGGCTTCGATCAGTCGACGGGTGACCCTGAAGGTGGCACGCGTGACTTCTGGGGCATCACGGGTAAAGCCGTGATCAACGAGCGTCACGTGTTCGAAGGCTGGTTCAAGAAGGACTCCTGGGGCCCGTACGACTTCGAGCGCCAGTTCAACATCACCTTCCCCGAGCAGTACAAGATCGACTACTCGTACCTTCTGGACCAGCGCCTCGACGACCGCTACTCGACGAAGGTCGGTATCCGCGTCCTGGCTCGGACCAACGATGAGAATTCGCCCGATGATGAGTTCCTGGACGGGAACAACGACTTCATCTTCCAGGGCATCGCCTACTTTCAGTTTAACTTCTGATCGCCGGGCGATCTGATTGAGGACAATGACTATGCGTAACTTCCATCGCACAGCCAGCGCCATCCTTGCCGCGTTGGTGCTGGTAGTCGCGGGCTGCTCCAACGGCGGTGAACCGGATGACAGTGATGGCACTCTGTTCAATGCCATCATCCTGCCGACAGACACGCTGCTGAACCTGGCCTGCGCCGATGTCGGCATCAACCTTGAGGCCTGTGTACTCGAGGACCCTGAGAACCCGTTCACGACGATCTCGATTCCCGAGTTCAACGAGAACGATCCACAGGCGCCCGGCAAATTCGACTTGATTGCCAATATCCCGCAGGGACCGACGGGCGCCAAGGCACGCTTTTATTTCTGGGCAACGGCGTTGGCGCGTCGCCCGTCTGGCGAGAACCAGTTCTTCACAGCCGTTGCGCTGCACGAGCTGTTCGATGCCAACAGCGATCCGCTTATCCAGGAGCAAGCGCTCAAGGCCTACCGGTCGGTGCTCGACAACTTCTTTGGTTCGGTCGTATTCTTTACGTGCTGCACCGAAGTCAGCCCCACCAACGACCCGGTACCGTTTCCCGTGACACTCAACGAACTCACAGCTGACTACCTGTTCCGAACCGGAGCCACAGGCTTCGAGCGACTCGTGCCCGGTGACCCGCTGCTTACGCTGTCGCTGATCGGTGAGTGGGGCTTCACCTACGTGCCGCCCACCACGCCGGGTGGTAGTGACGGCTTCGTCTTCGCGAACGGGGGCTGAAGCATGCGGGTGGCGACGTGAGGCAACTGCTTTTCGCTGCCATCTTCTCGGTCGCAGCCGCGACCGCGTATGCGGATGACGCCGACGGGCCGATTCCCGTCGAGCTTGTCCAAACCGAAGAAGGCTGGTCACTGCTGCGCGGTGGTCAGCCTTACTTCGTGAAAGGTGCCGGTGGTGACGGCGATCTTGATCAGCTCGTCGCGGCGGGCGCCAACTCCATCCGGACCTGGGACGCCGTCGATATCGACGATCTGCTCGACGCGGCACACGAACGCGGCCTGTCGGTCACTGTCGGCATCTGGTTGGGCCATGAGCGCCACAGCTTCGACTATGACGACGAAGACATGGTGGCCGAGCAGCTCGAGAAGGTTCGCGAGACGGTGCTGCGCTATCGCGACCACCCCGCGCTGCTCATCTGGACGCTCGGCAACGAGATGGAAGGATTCGCCGAGGGCAACAACCCCAAGATTTGGGCCGCGGTCAACGAAGCCGCAGCACTGGTCAAGGAGCTCGATCCGAACCATCCGACCATGACCGTAACCGCGGATATCGGCGGTGAACGCGTGCGCTTCGTGCACCACGTGGCCACGGCGATCGACATTCACGGCATCAACAGCTACGGCGGCGCGACGTCACTGCCGCAACGCCTTGAGGACGCGGGCGCGAGCAAGCCTTACATTGTCACGGAGTTCGGGCCGCCCGGCACCTGGGAAACAGCAACGACGGCGTGGGGCGCACCGTTTGAATTGACCAGCACGGAGAAGGCAGCGGCTTACGCTCGCGCGTACCGCATGGGCATACTTTCCAACCCGGGCCAGGCGCTCGGGGGCTACGCGTTTCTCTGGAGCGACAAGGTCGAAGGCACTGAGACCTGGTTCGGCATGTTCCTTCGTGACGGTTCACGGCTTGCCGCCATCGAGGCCATGACGGCGCTTTGGGGCGGTGCTGCCCCGGCCAACCGGGCCCCGGGCATCAGCAGCGTCACAATCTCGGGCGAGACCCAAGTGGACCCAGGCGCGACGGTTCGGGCGAGCGTTGAGGTGTCCGATGCCGATGGCGACCCGGTCTCTGTGCGCTGGGTGCTGCAGCCCGAGTCCGGTGACTACCTGACGGGCGGCGACCTGCGCCCGCAGCCCATCCCGATCGAGGGTGCGATCGTCGAAACCGACGGCACGGGTGCAACGATTGCCATGCCTGAGGAGCCAGGCGGCTACCGCCTGTTGGCTTTCGCAGATGATGCTGCGGGTCAGGCGGCGACGGCCAACATTCCGTTACTCGTGAAGGGTGAGGTTCGCGTACGTATGCCCGTGTACGTCTACGAGGATGGTTTTCAGGGTATGCCCTGGTCACCGTCGGGATGGATGGGCAACACCGATGTGATGACACTCGACGACAAAGACACGCGCGACCCGTACTCGGGCGAGCACGCCATCAAGCTGCGCTACGAGGGGACGTACGGCTGGGGCGGCATCGTCTGGCAGCACCCCGCGAACAACTGGGGTGGCGTGGACGGCGGCTTCGACGTGACGGGCGCCCGTGCGCTTGAGGTCTATGCGCGCGGTGCCTACGGTGGCGAGAAGATTGGCGTGGGTGTCGGCTTGCTCGGCAATGACGTCGACTACCCGGACAGCGCCGTCGTCAAGGTCGAAGACATCGTGCTCACGGACGCCTGGCAGCGGATCGAAATTCCGCTTAAGGGCGAGGACCTGACGAGCCTAAAGACCGGGTTTTTCGTCACCGTGACCGGGCGACGTACGCCCGTCACCATTTACCTCGATCGTATTCGCTACGTACGCTGAGTCTCAGCTGTACTTGGGATTTCCGTCGGCGTCCCAGAGACCCCAGTACGCGCCCACATCGCCTTCAGCGCCCACCTTCCAGGCCTCGTCGAACGCCGAGAAGTAGATGATGTCGACGCCGTCCTCCTCAGCCCAGCGGTAGGCGTTGATCAGGTATCGAATCGCGTTCTCGAATGACGGTTCCGCACCCGCCTCGGGTGTACCGACATTGGGCCAGCCCGTCTCACTGACGATCACGGGTTTGCCGTTGGCCGCGCGCTGTGCGCGTCGGTACATCTCTTTCATGTACAAGAGCGCATGGTCTGCGGGGCAGCCCTCCCAGAATGGGTAGCAGTTGGCGAGGATCACGTCGCAGGCGTCGGCGATGCCCGGGTGGTCTTCGAATTCGAAGTAGGCGTCGACGTAGCCGACCTGCACCTCGCGAGGCACAGCAGCCTTAACGCGTTCGATGTAGGCGATGAGCTCGCCCTCGTTAAGTTCACCGCGCAGCAAGACTTCATTACCGACGCCGATAATCGCGGCGTGGCCCGCGTTGGCGATCGCAATGGCGTTTTTGATCTCTTCTTCGTTCTTCTCTCGGTCGTCGTCGAGCCAGACACCGACCATGGACTTGATGCCTTTTTCGGCGGCGATGGCCGGAATTTTCTCGTGGCCGTCCGTGCAAGAAAACGTGCGGATCCAGTGGACGTGGTTTTCGATGATTGCCAGGCGCTCGCGAATCTGTGCTTCGCCGAGTTCAGTGCCCGGGCCCTGACCCTCAACGTAGGGGCTGAACGACAGGCCGTGGATTTTTCGCTCAAGCAGCGCGCGGACGAGTGCGCGCAGTTCGTCGACGCTGAATTTCGACGGATCGAGGCCGGCCAGCGCCAGCTTGCGTTGGTAGAGATTCGACATGTTGGGTTCTCGGAGTCGTGTTCGGGGTCAGGCGCGATACAACATCGCGCCCGGGATACGTACGGTGACCTGGCGCACGGCGCCGGCCCGAGCCGTAATGGCCTCGGTATCCTCGCGTGAGAGCTCGAGCCCGTCGACGGCGCGGGTGCTGTCGTCGGCCAGCGTGAGCGTCACACCAGGTTCCGCAGAGTCGTCGATCGTGTAGACCACGGGCACCTGGCACCACGTGAACGCGAGGCTCTGTGAGGGACGCGAGAGTACCCGCCAGGTGTCGCGCACATCGAGATAGCGCATATCGCCGGCGGCCTGGAGGAACTCTTGCGGCCGTAGCAAAACAGGCTGAAAGCGGACGCAGCCGTTGCGAACACGCAGGCCCAGCTCGCCGAAGCGGGTCAGAATCTCTTCTTTGACCTGCCCGGTCATGCCAGGCTGGCTGGCGCCGGCGTGACCCGGCGTGTGCGAGTAGGGGTCCGTCGGGAACGCACCATATTCGGCGGGTGTCTTGTTGAAGCCGATACCTTCGCGCACGCGGTAGTAGTGTGCGGCGAGCTGCGCCTGCGCCGCCGCACCGGCGTCGTCGTCAACGGCAGCGAAGAAGCGTTCCTGCACAGCCAGCAGCAGCTTCGACACCATGTGCCAGTAGATGCTGCCGAGACCTTCGAAGCCAAACATCGTGCCGGAGCGCCCCGTGAACTCCCGGTGTTCAAAGATTGCCTCGTAGATGCCGTGGACGGATGTCCGCGCTGCGCCGGCGAGCTTGCCGTACTCGGCCTCGAGCTCATCGAGCCGAGTGTCGAGCACGCCTGCGTTGATGAGGTCCGCATGAAAGCGGTAGTTGCCGTCGAGGTCACGGTCCATGAGGCGCCGGTCGCCGGCGTCGATCATGTGGTCGACGAGCGCGATGTCCGCGACCTGGTCGGGTGTCACGCGATTGCGGTCGAGAAAGTCGGGCAGCGCGCGGTCCGGGTAGAGCAGGAATGAGTCCTGGTCGGCGCGGTACACGCTGCTTGCGAACAGTGCATCGAGCACGGAGACAGCATCCTCAGGCGCCAGCGCCTCGGCGCTAAGTGCAGCCACCTGACCCTCGAGCATGGGGTATAAGTGGGAGACACCCACCTGACCGTCGCGCACATCGAGGATGTTGTAGGCGTGGTACATGCCGTCGTCACGGCGATTTGTGGTGATGCTGTGGTCGATCGCCGTCAGCGCATCGTCGAGCAGCTGGTTGACGGTGTCGATCTGGCGCGTCACCTGACCGGAGAATCGGCCCTGGGCGTACAGCGTTTCGCGGCACTGGCTTGAGGCCTCCCCGAGGCGGCGCAGGACCAGGAAGCGGTCTTCGGGTGCCACGGGTGTGCCCGTCATGAACGAGCGTGCGTCCGCGAGCGCGTCGGCTGTTTGCTCGAGCCAGGCATCGATCTCACTCGACAGCGTGAAGCTCGTGGTCTCGGCGAACAGGCCGCGCAGGAAGGTCACGTAGCGGCGCAGGTAGTACAGCGTCACCATCGAGGCGCCATTGCCGACCAGCGCATTGTTGGCGTCGTTCCACTCGGGGCGCTGCGTGTTCATCCAGATGCCGCCGTCGGGCACCAGGTTGCCCAGTTTTGCCAGCAGTGGCACCAACAGCTTCTCGATCAAGGTGACGCGGTACACCGCATCGTCGCCATCGAGCACGAGCTTGCCGTCGGCACCGCGTGCCGCAACGCGTTGCTCGAGCACCTCAGCCAGTGCCTCGTCATAGTCGACTGTGTTTTTGGGGTCATCAAGCAGGGCGGCAAACGGCCGAATCCGGTAGGGCACGTTGGCGTAACAGAACACGGGCCGGTGCAACAGGTCTGCCAGGCGCTCGGGATGGAACTGCTGTGAGAGCTCGAGCAGCTTCTGCAGGTAGATGATCTGGTGATCGCCCCAGTAGCCAATGTAGCTCCAGGGGTCATCGGGCTCCTCGACTTCCCAGTCGATGCCTTCGTTTGTAATGCGGTAGGGGTTGTAGCCATCCACCGTGGACGCGTTTACAAACTTAGCGATCATGTTTTCGACGAAGTCGGGGTAGGACAGCGCCAGAGCTTCCCAATTCTGGAAGATGTCGCGCCAGTTGCCCTGGTAGGCGAGCAGACGCTCACCGTGGTCGTCCTCGAGCTCAATGGCGAACTGGTTCCACGGGCGACTCGGATCGCCATGACGGCGTCCGAAGCGAATCGGCAGGTACTCACGCGTGAGGCGTTCGAGCTGCGCGTCGCCGCGCGCGATCACGGCGTCTGTCAGCGCCGAGATGCTGAGCGTCTCGGGCAGGCTCTTGAGCCAGTCCGCGTGTTGCGCAACCAGCGCGCGATCGAAGCCTTTGAGTGAGCGTCGGAAATCGCGCGTGGATACGTCGTAGTGATGATCGAAGATGCCACCGCGTAACACGTTGAACAGCACGTTGGCGTAGTGGTGGACGGCCACGGGTTCTTCGGCGGCAGATTGCACAGCGTCGGCGCTGGCCATGAGCCGCGCCAGCGAGTCGTTGCCCGCGACGACGTCTTCCGCCAGCGCTCGCTCGATCGCCGCGGTGTCGTTGAGACGACGACGCAGGGCGACGACATCAGCCTGATCCTGCTCGACGTCGCAGACGAAGTACCAGCGCCGGGTCTCTCCGGGAGCCAGTGTCAGCGAGGTGGCCGCAAGGTAGTCACCGCGCACGCCCCGCGTGTGGCGCTCGGGCGCCAGTCCGTGGCCCGAGCGGAAGGCATCGAGCTGCGTGTCGCCGAGCAGCAGTGTCGCGTCGTCGAGACCGATCGAAAATACTGTGTTGGCGCGCAGCGACTCTGCGGGCTCGGCGCGATCCGTGATCGCCGAGTAGAGCGTGAAACAGGCGAGGCCCGTTTCGGAATCGACTTCAGTCCACTTGTAGGCGTCGACGAGGTTGCTGGTATTGGTTTGCGCAAAGCGCGGTGTGCCTGCGGGCAGGATGTTGCGCAGGCCATCAAGCAGCGCCACGTCGACAGTGCGATCGCCTGTGTTTTCCAGCCAGCACTCGCGGATAAAGCCAAAGCGATCGCTGAACTGCCAGCGGTAACGGAACACGAGCCCGAGCGCCTGATGCGCCTCCTCGAAACACACGCTGTTCCCCAGCACGTGCTTGTAGAGTGATCGCTGGATCGGTGCGTCGGGGTGACGGTGCGGGTCGAATGGCTGCCACTCCGTGGTGTTGCCAGAGCGCATGACGCGCAGGAGCGTTCGACAGCCCGTGTGCGTGGCGCTGTCATGGATTTTGTCCACGGTGACGTAGGGGAACAACGCGGTGTCCGCGGAAACGCGTCCGGCCGTAAGCCCGCCGTTCGACGAGGCGAACAACCAGTGGTTGTTGTGCGACACAACGCTCATAAAAAACGGCGCCATGTGGTCCACGTTACGGATGACGTAGTGGCGCTCGCCAAGCAAGTCTTCGAAGTCGCCTGCCACGCTACGGTCGGTTTCTGCAACCGCGAAAGGGTGTTGTGTTGCCATTGCTATTGGTCCCCAACGAGCTCAACGGCACCAAACAGGTTGGCGTCGATCCAGCCGCGGTCGGTCGGGCCGAACGGTACGGTCTCCGAGCCGACAAAGTTCTCACGCAATTCACTGCCATCATTGTCGCAGTACGCGACCATAAGGCCGATGATTTTGCCGGCCGTCAGTGGCTCGGACGCCTGCCCGGGGGTGTCGTCGACGAAGTCGTCGCTGAACAGCCGGATGGCGACCTCCCAGACCAGCCCGTCGGCCGTTTGCCGCCAGTGACTCGTTGCGTGATCGTTATAGGCGCGCGCCTGTTCGTCCGTGCCGATATCGATGGCCTGGTTGTCGAGCGACATGTGGTAGGCGAACGCGTTGTGGTTGTATTGGTGCTCGCCGCCCGAGTGGTCCTCGTCGACGAATATCTCCAGACAATCATCGTCCCAGTACTGAACAAGTGGATCACGGTGCGTATCGATAAGGATGTCGTCCGTGATTTCGACGAGCAGGTAGATCTGCGTCTTGTCCCAGGCGATCTTGAACCGCCCACTGAAGTCTTCTTCTGTGTATTCCGGGCCCAGCCAGCGCTGGTCGATGTCGCGCCACTCGGCATTCGCCCACACGGCGTCGGCGCCCAGTCCATCGACGACCACGCCTGCGGTGGCAAGCGGCGCCGCGTAATGGCTCCGGCCCTCATAGTGCTGCGCCATGGCCGTGCCCCCGACCATGAGCCAGGCGGCTGCCATAATTGCGCCAAACCGCACAAATGTAGTGGGGGCGCGATCACCCGGCGCCGTTATCCCCAACGACGCCGGAACCCCCCTGTTCTCCTCGCGCATCACAGTCGTGATCCTTGTTCCCCGAAGGCAGTATAGCGCTATTCCAGCGCAAATTGACAGCGCTGTCACCCGTGAAAATCACGAACTCTGCAGTGTGTTGATTCGGCTAGACGAGAGACATTTGCTGCGGCGTGGGCCAGCCCGGCAGAACCGGCAGCGCGACGCGTTGGGACAGGCGCTCATGGAAGTCCCGGGCCATCTCCGGGCAGTGCAGGTTGTTGGGGCAGTGGATCATCATCCAGGTCTCTATCCCTGCCTCGAGCCAGGCCGCAGTCCGCGTCACCCATTCCTCGACCCAGGCGGCATTGCTGGCGTGGTCGGGGTGCAGCACGAGCCGCACAAAGGCCCGGTCGCCGACCGTGTCGTCCAGCAGTGGCAGATCGGGCTTTTTGTGCAGCGCGGCCTGCACTTCGGGGTGCGTGGTGTCGCCCAGGTGCAGCGGGCGCGCGTCGAGTGACACCCTGCTGGCGCCATGACGCTCCAGCAAGGGCTGAAGCCGTTCGGGCTGCTCGAAGAACGCGGGATGGCGCACTTCCACGGCAGTCTCGAGTCGTCGCTCGATACGTGCCAGCACGGCATCGATGCGGTCGAGGTTTCGTGGACCGACGTCAGCCGGGAACTGCACGAGCAGGGGCCCAAGGTGAGGCGCCAGCGGCAGAACGGTTTCAACGAATCGCGACAGCGCACCCAGGTCGGGGCGGTATTCGTGGGTGACCTCGCGCGGCAGCTTGAGGCAGAAGCGAAAACCCGTACCGCAAACGGCATCGCGCCAGCGCGTAACTGTGTCCGCGTCGGGTGTGCGATAGAAGGTTGTGTTGCCCTCTACGGTGTCGAACACCTGCGCGTAGCTGGTCAGACGGCTCGGGGTGTCAGCGAAGTACCGGTCTTTCCAGCTCGGGAACGCCCAGGCTGGAAGGCCGAGATGCAGCGGTGCGATGGCGTTAGCCGTGTCAGGTGCCGCACTGAATGAGGATGCTGTTGCGATCCCCTTCAAAGTCTTTGAACAGCGCCTGTGCGTCGCCCTCGACAGCGTCGCTGGTCCGAACCTTCTCGCCTTCGGGCGTTACGATGGTGTAGCCGCGAGCGCCACAGCTCTTGCCGGCCTTCTCGAGACAGAGGTTGAGGCCGCGCGCTGTACCGTCGCAGTCGATGCGGTAGGCGAAAGTGCCATCAGGCATGGTCGCGGTGCGCGGTGAGGCAACACAGCCTGCAAAGATGCAGACGGCGAGCAGCGCAAGGCCGCGGGCAGCAGAGGGGATTGTTGTCGTCATTGTCATTCTCCGGCCGGGAGTGGCGCAGTCGCAGTCTGCACCAAGAAGATTCGTGTTCAAAATTCGTCGTGCCTCGGGCAACGGATTCAGGCGCGTCACGCGCGAATCTCGCGGATACGGTGCCCGAATGGCAGCAGCGCCAGAGACACGAGCTTCATATGCTGCGCCGCCAGCGGCAAACCCACAACCGTCAGCGCGAAAAATAGCGCCAGTAGCAGGTGCATGATCGCAAGCTCCAGCCCCGGCAGGATGATCCAGATGATGTTCAGTATCAGGGCCAAGGCGCCGCCCGGCGGTTCCGTCTCCACGACTTCACGACCGAACGGCGTCAGCACGCCGGCCGCCAGTTTGAAGCATTGAAAGCCCAGCGGGATGCCAACAATGGTCAGGCACAACACGATGCCGCCGATCACGTAGCCAACAAAGATGACAAAGCCGCCGAAGATGAGAAAGAAGAGATTGCCGATCAGGCGCATTGATTGCGTCGAGTGATTGTCGATATCAATTTGGACGTGTCAGCGTAGCTGAAGTTGCACCGCAAGGTGCGTAGACTGCCGGGCGGGATCGACTTGAGCGGTCCTGTAAGGGGGACGATCAATGTGGACGGGTAAAGGGACACGGGCGCCGCGGCGCCGCTGGCTGGGTGCAATCATTCTCATGGCAGGCGCAAGCAGTTCGGGCGCAGACACTCTTGTCTACGCCGTCAACGTAGGTGGCGACGCCTACACGGCAAAAGATGGCACGCCCTACATCGCAGACGACGGTCGCGTCACGGGCGAGCGCGGAGTGAGCGACAAGATCAAGGGTTCGCAGAACCCCGAGCTCTACCAGACCTACCGCTTCGGCGATGTCGGTTTTGCGATGCCCATTGACGACGGTCGCTACGACGTGACGCTGAAGTTCGCCGAACCCGATGACATCAATGACCGCGAACGCGTCTTCAGCGTGTTCTTCAACGGCGAGAAACGCATCCACGATCTCGACGTGAAGATCGCACGCGATGGCAAGATCCGTTCAAACCTCACAGTGACCATTCCCGATGTCGCCGTTGACACGGGCGCGCTCCAGCTGCGCTTCGAAGCCTCGGCCGGTGTGCCGGTCCTGCACGGTATCGTCGTACACCGCGTGCAGCCGCGCGATGACGATTGGAACCTCGTCTGGTCCGATGAGTTCAGCACAGACGGTGCGCTCGATCCCGAGAAGTGGAACTACGACATCTGGGACCCGCGCAAGGTCAACGACGAAGACCAGGCCTACACGGACCGTGACCGAAACGTCCGCGTTGAGAATGGCTACCTGACGATCGAGGCGCACCGCGAAGACTACGGCGACGCGCGCTACACATCGGCGCGTGTGCATACTGCGGGCAAGGGCGACATGCTCTACGGCCGCGCCGAGATCCGTGCGCGTCTGCCGCGCGGGCAAGGCACCTGGGCTGCGATCTGGATGCTGCCCACCGACCCGTTCAAGTACGCCACGATTTGCGGCCCGGGCCACGACTGGCAGGGCGCTGCCGACTGCGATGCCTGGCCCAACTCGGGTGAGATCGACATCCTCGAGCACGTGGGCTACGAGATGGGTCACGTGCACGGCACGGTGCACAACAAGGCCTATTACTGGATTGAGTGGGAGCAGCGCAAAGGCCGGATTCTTGACGACGACGTGGCCGAGACGTTCCACACCTATGCGCTGGAGTGGACGCCCGAACGCATCGACATCTTCGTCGACGACGCGCGCTACTTTACCTACATGAACGAAGGCGAAGGCTGGGAGGCCTGGCCCTACGACCACCCGTTCCATCTGATCCTCAATGTGGCTGTAGGTGGATACTGGGGTCGCGCGGGCGGTCCTATTGACGACGCGATTTTTCCGCAGCGCATGCTCGTCGACTGGGTGCGGATTTACGAGCGGGATGCGCCCTGACCGAACGGCGTAAACGCCCGGCAGGTCGCAGTGACCCACCGGGCGCCAACGCATTTAGCGCTCGAGGCCAAGGCCGCCACGCTGCCGCCCGCCGGGCATCCGACAAAACCCTGTGTAGTTGATGGCGACATCCTCGCCCGGCTCACCCGCCGTACCGAAGGCTTCGAGTCGGCAGCGGATGCGTGCCCCGGCGAGTCGCTCGTCGAGGAAGATCACGCCGCGCGTTTCACCGGTATGCAGGTTGACGTCGAAGCGAAACGAGTCGTCGTGGAGCAGCACGGGTTTCGACCCGAGAACGGTACCCGAAAACACCTGGCTGCCTGTGTTGACGAGTGTGCCCGCAACAAAGTCGAACACGGACTTCGGGTGGTAGAGCACGCGGCCCTTGATGTCACCGTCGAGTTCGACCGTGTCCGTGCTGTATTGGATCAGGCCGGTCTTCGTTGGGGTCTGCGAGTGAATGATGGCCGAGGAGAAGTAGTGGACCCCGGTTCCTGAAACGGGTACCCACCGCGAGCCCCGTTCCAAAGGCTCGGTGGCCCCGGCGCATGCGGCGGTTGTGAGAATCAGGGTGGCGGCGAGTTTCTTGGCGAGGTGTGTCATAGCGCTTTGGTTCCGTTGTGAATGGACACCTCGACCCTAGGCAGCAGGCCCACCAGCGCCAACAGGCAAGGCGGGCCATGCCCCAGCGTGGCTGGCTTTGGCCGCTTTTGTCCCACTATCATCGAGCCATGCCCATTGATTTAGACGCCGATCGACTCGATTCCTGGAAGGCCATCGCCAACTACCTCGGGCGCAGTGTTCGCACAGCGCGCCGCTGGGAGAGCGAGGAGGGCCTGCCCGTACACCGTCATCGCCACAACACGGGCGGCAGTGTCTTTGCCTACCGCGAAGAGTTGGAACGCTGGCGGCAGTCGCGGCACGATCAGGCGGCGCCCCTCGTTGCCCCACCGATGCAGGGCCAAACAGACGCCACTATCGCGGTGCTGCCCTTCAACTACCTGGGTGCGGATGACAGCCGCGCTTACATCGCCGATGGCTTCACAGAGGAGACCATCACAGCGCTGTCCCGCGTGCCCGCTTTGCGCGTGATTTCATGGACCTCATCGATGACGCTCAAAGGCAGTGATCAGGGCGCGCGGCAGATCGGTCGCAAGCTGGGTGCGAGTCGTCTTGTGGAGGGCACCGTGCGTCACGAGGCCGATCGCATTCGGATCTCGGCGCGTCTTGTGGATGTCGCCTCGGACAGCCAGCTCTGGTCATCACGGTTTGACGGCACGTTAGACGGGCTGTTCGACATTCAGGACGACATGGCCAACGCCGTGGTTGCGGCACTCGAGTTACAGGCCGCTTCACGCCCGGCGCCAAGCGCGCAGCCTGACCTCGCGGCCTGGCAGTTTCTTGTGCAGGCACGACAGGCCTCCTTGCGCTGGCGCAAGCCGGCTATCGAAGAGGCCGTGGCACTTCTTGAGGCGGGGCTGGCCGTGGCGGGCGATGAACCGCGCCTGCACGCGGCGCTCGGCCGGACGCACCTGCACTACCGGGAGGCCGGCATCGATTTCAGCGAAGCGCCGATTCAAGCGGCCGAGGCCAGCGCGTCGCGCGTCGCGGCTCTCGCGCCCGGGCTTGCTGCCGGGCAGCAGCTCGAGGGCTGGATCCACTACTGCAAGGCAGAGATTGCGGAGGCGCTTGCGGCGTTGCGTCGCGCGCACGCCCAGGAACCCTGGGACCCGGACACGCTCGCGATGTTGGCGAATTGCTACCTGATTTCTGGGCGCGTATCCGAAGCCCGGCCGCTGATCGACACCCTGTGCCGCATCGACCCGCTGACGCCGCTGACGCGCTGCATGCCCGGTTGGGCCGACCTGCTTGAGGGCCGGTTCGATGCAGCCGTCGGTCCTTACCAGGACATGTTCGATGCGGACCCGCACAACCCGTTCGCGCGTTTGTTCCTGGTGCTGGTGCTGGCCGCTGCTGGCCGGCGCGACGCGGCGCAGGATTTGGCGGTCGCGGTGCCCCCCGGGGTCACGGCGTCACCGCCAGGCCAGGTACTCAGTCTCTTCGCGCACGCGTTGGCTGGCGATGGGCTGCCCAAGCTCTCGCCGGCGCTCACTGAAGGTCTCGCTTCAACATCCGATGTCATGCCCCGATTTATCGGGCAGGCTTACGCCATCGCGGGCGACGTGGCGCAAGCCACGCACTGGATCGGGCGCGCCGCGGATCGCGGCTTCATCAACTACCCCTACCTCGCAGATCATGACCCGTTTCTGACGGCGTTGCCGGCCGACCCGGCCTGGACGGCCTTACTCGGCCGCGTGAGGCGGCGCTGGGAGGCTTTTCCAGGCTGAGGCCCAGCACCGCTGCCGCACGATCGACGGAAACGCGGTGCCAGTTCGCGGCATCGAGAAACGATTCAGTTTCAGTATCCGCGACTAAGTGC
>JBCBIJ010000008.1:0-267974 GCA_038524795.1 Pseudomonadota bacterium
GATGTCGCTCGCCAAGCGATCCAGGGATGGACTCGAGCGTTCCCGACAACACCCATCGGCGGTGCGGGCAGGCGGGAACAGTCAGGGGGTCGTGCTGCTTGGGAGCACGATTTCGTTACGAGATTGCCGCGCCTGCTTCGCAGGCTCGCAATGACGATTGGGGCGGCGCTTCGCGCGCCGCCGTCAATCCCGGTACGACGGGTCCCGGCGATCGAGCTTGCGCAGCAGGCCCGGCCAGACGAGTTGACCGCCCATGCCGCGCTGGACTTCTTTCGCCTGTGCGCGAATGCCCGCGAGGATTTCGGGGGCGATCATCGTGATCGCGTTGCCCGTGGATTGCGCCGCGAGCTGGATCTGGCAGCTGACCTCGAGGAAGTACATGGCCTGGAAGGCATCCGCGATCGTCGGGCCTGCGGTGAGCAAGCCGTGGTTGCGCAGGATCATCGCCATGTTCGTGCCCATGTCGGCAACAAGGCGCGGCTTCTCGTCTTCGTTGAGCGCGACGCCTTCGTAGTCGTGGTAGGCCAGCCAAGCCAGCACAAACAAGCTGTGCTGCGAGATCGGCAGCAGGCCCTGCTCCTGTGTTGAGAGCGCGATGCCGGCCTTGGTGTGCGTGTGTACGACGCACTTCACGTCGTGGCGCGCCTCGTGGATGGCCGAGTGGATCGTAAAGCCAGCCGGGTTGATCTCGTAGGGCGACGGCATGACCTTGTTGCCCTCGAGGTCGATCTTGACGAGGCTCGAGGCCGTGATCTCCTCGAAGAACATGCCATAGGGATTGATGAGGAAGTGACCTTCCTCTCCGGGCACCGAAGCCGAGATATGCGTGTAGACGAGATCGTCCCAGCCGTGCATCGCGATGAGTCGGTAGCAGGCGGCGAGATTGACGCGTGTCTGCCATTCCTCGTCGCTGACCTGGGCTTTCACTGAAAGCGCGCTTTCTGCTGTGCTCATAACGTTGCTCCTCAGCGCGTGACGCGCGCCTGTGTTTGCTGCGCCTGATAGAGGTAGTCGGCGACGAGGTGGGTCAGCACGTTCATACCAACTTTGAGCGTGGACTCGTCGACATAAAACCGTGGCGAATGGTTACTGGGTGCCGACAACGGATCGCGGTCTGGCGGCGTGCCGCCCAAAAACAGGAACAAGCCGGGCACCTCAAGCGCGTAGTAGCTGAAGTCCTCGGCGCCCGTGACCAGCGGCGATTCGATGAGGTTGCCCTCACCCACCACGCGTTCCACCGTCGGCAACATCTGTTCCGTAAGCGCCGGGTCATTGATCGTAACGGGGTAGCCCAAGTCAATCGTGACATCCGCTGTCGCGCCGGCGCTGTCGGCGATCGCGACGGCCGTCTTGCGCAGTTTCGCGTGGATCTGCTCCCGGATCCCCATATCGAAGTTGCGGATCGTACCTTCTAGATACACCTCGTCGGGAATGATGTTGTTCCGCACGCCACCATTGACGATGCCAAAGGACACCACGGACGGCGCCTTGGTCACATCGACCTGGCGACTCGCGATGGTTTGGACGCCCATGATGATCTGCGAGGCGACGACAATGGGATCGACACCGCCCCAGGGACGCGACCCGTGGGTCTGCTGGCCGCGCACACGGATCTCGAAACGGTCCGCGCTCGCCATGGCGGGACCTGATCGGTACGCCACCATTTGCGATGGCAAACCCGAGAAGGTGTGCAAGCCAAACACTGCTGCGGGCTTCCGACCCTCGAACAAACCTTCAGCCAACATGCGCTCGGCACCCGCAACAACACCGCCGCCGACGCCTTCTTCGGCGGGCTGGAAGATGAGCATCACAGAGCCCGGCAGCGATTCACGGATATCGATCAGGGCACGCGCTGCACCGAGCAACATCGCCATGTGTGTATCGTGCCCGCAGGCGTGCATGACAGGCACGGACTGACCGCGGTAATCGCCCATGGCCGTCGACGCGAAGGGCAGGTCGACTTCTTCCTTCACGGGCAAACCGTCCATATCGGCGCGCAGTGCGACGATGGGGCCAGGCAAGCCGCCCTCGATCATGGCGACGACGCCCGTGCCACCGTAGTCAAGCTCGGGCTTTAGGCCCATCGCTTTCAGTTCGGCCGCGACCTTCTTGGCCGTTTCGAATTCCTGATTGCTGAGTTCCGGGTTTTCGTGGAACCAGCGGCGCCACTCGATGACCTGCGACTCGTACTGGTCGCCGGCAGCGGTCAGAGACTCGGTGAGCGGGTTGTCAGCGGCGGCGGGTGTGGCGGCCGCGGCCAGCAAGGTGGCGGCGACGATGGCGCTTTGACGCATGGCAGGTTTCCGAACAGCTTCGCGGTCTGACATGGTACCGCAGGACCCCGCGGCAGGGCGTTCCGCCCCGCGGCCGTCACCACATATCGCGCAGCTGCGCGGCCACATCGACGGTGGCAGCAGGCCTTCCGCCGCCGACACCAACGCCTTCCGGGCGGCCATGCCGTGCAGAGGCCAGAGTTGCCATAACGGCCTCGGTCATAAAGCGGCTGCGCGCGCCGTAGACGTGGCGGTCACCGTGGCGGCGCTGCTGCGTGACAAAAAACTTGAGCGGCGCCATGAGGTGCAAGTTGTTCTTGGCCCGT
This sequence comes from Pseudomonadota bacterium, assembly GCA_038524795.1. Taxonomy (GTDB): domain Bacteria; phylum Pseudomonadota; class Gammaproteobacteria; order Steroidobacterales; family Woeseiaceae; genus CALBPI01. Next base: position 2,600 of record JBCBIJ010000008.1, read on the forward strand.
GTCATCGCGACATAGAGCAGACGCCGTTCTTCGTCGATCGCGCGGTCGTCGCCCGCTGCGAACTCATTGGGGAAATTGCCGTCGGTCACGTTGAGCACGTAGACGTCATCCCATTCCTGACCTTTGGCCGAATGCACAGTAGAAAGGATCAGGTAGTCCTCATCGACGAGCGGTGGTCCGGCCAAATCGCCCGTCGCTCGTGGCGGGTCGAGCGTGAGCTCGGTCAGGAAGCGCTCGCGCGTGGGGTAACGTCCGGACACCTGTTCGAGCTGCTCGATGTCGGCCAGCCGTTGCTCAGGGCCATCGTATCGGGCCTCGCAATGGGGCTGGTACCAGCGCCGCGCGATAGCGACGTCGCGCTGCCAGCCGGCACCGTCTTCGTTGCTGCGCATGGCATGGTCCAGTGACGCCATGGCGGCGCAGAGACCTGGCCAATGTTCGGCTGCAGCCGCCGGGGGTGCGAAATCCTTTAGCGCCGCCAGCGCGTAGTCGTTGGCCGCAATGAACTCATAGCAGCGGCCCGCATGCGCCGGTCCGACACCCGGCAACAGCTGCAGCACGCGAAACGCGGCCACGCGGTTCTTTGGGTTGTCAGCCCACTTGAGCACAGACAACAGGTCCTTGACGTGTGCGGCTTCCAGAAACTTGAGCCCGCCGTATTTCACGAAGGGAATGTTGCGCCGCGTGAGTTCAAGCTCGAGCCGGTCGCTGTGGTGGGCCGTACGAAACAGGACCGCCTGCTCACGCAACGGTGTCCCAGCCTCCCGCGCCGCCAATACGTTTTCGACGACGTAGTCGACCTCTGCATCGGGGTCCTCGACGGTCACATAGCGCGGTTGTTGCGCCGACGGGCGTTCCGAGTAGAGGTCCTTGCGGTACTGTCGCTCGCTCTCGGCAATGAGGCGGTTGGCCGTATCGAGGATCGGTTGTACCGAGCGGTAGTTGCGCGTCAGCGTCACGACCTGTGCGGCAGGCACGAAGCGGTCGGGAAACTCGAGGATGTTGTCGACATCCGCTGCACGAAACGCGTAGATCGACTGCGCGTCATCGCCCACCACCGTGAGTCCGGAACCGTCGGGCCGCAGTGCAGACAGAATGCCGGCCTGCAGCTTGTTCGTGTCCTGGTACTCGTCGACCAGGATGTGCGAGAAGCGCGCGCCCATGGCCGCCGCGATCTCGGGCACAGCCGCCAGGTGGTGCCAGTAGAGCAACAAGTCATCGTAATCGAGCACGCTGCTCGACTGCTTTTGTGCGACGTAACCGCGGAACAGCTCGCGCAGCTCGTCACGCCAGTCGCTGCACCAGGGGTAGTGCGCATCGATGCACTCGGCCAGAGACTCAGTTGCGTTGACGCAGCGCGAATAGAGGGCCAGGCAGGTGTCCCTGCGTGGGAACCGTCGGTCAAGGGCCGCCAGGCCCTGTTCGTGGCGTACGAGGTCCATGAGGTCCGCGGCGTCGCCGCGGTCGAGCACCGTGAAGCTCGGATCGAGACCCGCGTTGGCCGCGAACTCGCGCAGCAGTCGATTGGCGATGGCGTGAAACGTGCCCGACCACGGAAACCGCACGTCTCGGGCATGGGCAGCGTCGCCCAGCGCTTCACGCACGATGCGCTCTGCGCGCCGCATCATCTCCGCCGCCGCCCGGCGCGAGAAGGTCAGGAGCAGAATGCGCTCGGGTGTGACCCCCGAGAGCACGAGATGCGCCACACGGTGCGCCAGCGTCATCGTCTTGCCGGTGCCCGCACCGGCGATGACAAGCAACGGTCCGCTGTCGAAACCGCCCTCCGCACCCGCGTGGCCATAGGCCGCGGCCGCCCGCTGCTCATCGTTGAGCAGGGACAGGTGTTCGGGGACGGACTCGAGAACGGCCGACACGGTGCAACCTCGGAAATATGGGAATATATACAGTATTGGATGTATACACAGGTGTCTAGCGGCGCGCGCAACGATCGCCCGTCATCGCGAGCCTCCGCAGGAGACGCGGCGATCTCGTAACGGCATCGTTCTGGTCAACAATGCGACTGCGTCACCAGATCGCCACGGGGCCTCTGGCCCCTCGCGATGACGGGCGACCGCTGCGCGATGCCACGTCATAATCCCCGCGATGGACTTCACCCTCTACTGGTTCATGTTCCCCGTTTCGATCGGCGTGGCGACCTGCGCGATGCTGTCTGGCATCGGCGGCGCCGCGCTGTTCACGCCGATCTTCATTCTCGTATTGCCACTGCTCGGTCCTGAATACCCGCTGCAAAGCACTGTGGCCGCTATCGGCACGGCACTGCTCACGGAGACCTTCGGCTTCACCTCGGGCTTCATCGGCTACTACCGAAAACGGCTCATCGACTTCGATATCGTGAAGCGGTTTATTCGCTGGTCAGTACCTGTCGCTGTCAGCGGAGCCTTCCTCGCCCACTACGTTGCCGAGGCACTGCTGATCGCGGGCTATGCGCTGCTCGTACTCGTGCTCGCCATCATTCACGTGTTCGTGAGCCACGACCCCGAACGCGCCGATGTGGCCGTAGGCTCGGGCGTACACACACTTACGGACGTCAACGGTCGTTCCTGGCACTACGCGATCCCGCGGCTGACGATCATGGACCGCGTGGGCACCGCCATCGGGTCGTTCCTCACAGGCATGCTGTCTGTGGGCATTGGTGAGGTCATCGTGCCGCAGCTCACCAAGCGCGGCGTGCCCGTCGCCGTCGCCGTGGCCGCTTCGGTCACCATCGTTATCATCACGGTGGCCTGCGCCTCGTTCACACTCATCGCCCAGGTGATCCGCGAGGGCGGCGTGTCAGCCGTGCCCTGGAATCTGGTGTGTTACTCGATCCCGGGCGTCCTGATCGGCGGCCAGATCGGGCCTCGTCTCCAGGGGCTCGTCTCGCAGCGCACGATGGAACACGCGATTGGCGCGCTGTTCTTCATGCTGGCGGGTGCCATGGCACTCGTCGCGCTGCAAAAGTCGGGTGTCGGGTAGGTACCTGACACGGCAACTACGTATCCCCGAAACGGCGCCGCTGCGTTAGCGTGACCTGCCATCCACCACGGAGGTCAGACCATGTCCAACCGATGTGTCACAGCCGCCCTGGTATGCGTACTCGCCGCGGGATGCAGCGAACAGAGTATCCAGGCGCGCGGCTTTGCGATGCCGCCCGGGGACGCCGAGTCCGGCAAGATCACATTCATCGAAATGCAGTGTCAGCGCTGCCACAAGGTCGATGGCGTGGTGTTGCCTGTCGACGGGCAGCGCGATGAGCCTGCGTTGCTCACGCTCGGCGGCAACGTACCCAATATCAAGACCCAGGGTGATCTCGTCACCTCGATCATCAACCCGTCGCACAAAATCGTTGGCTGGCGCGACGACACGATGACCGAGGACGGGAAGTCGAAGATGACCGTCTACAACGACGTCATGACCGTCCAGCAGCTCATCGATCTCGTCGCGTTCCTACAGGACAGCTACGACTTCACACCGCCGGTGTACCCGTTGCCCTGAGACTGACGATCAACCCAGCTTGCGGTCGTGCCCCTCATTGGCGCAGCGAATACAGCGCGCCGCCCAGGGCACGGCCCGCAGACGCCGTTCGTCGATATCCGCGCCACAGCTCACGCAAACGCCAAAAGTGCCCGCCTCGACACGCTGGAGCGCCATATTGATCTTGCTGAGTTCATCGATGGCTTCACGGGCCAGCTCGTCGAGCACCTCCGCGTTTTCGAGGACGACAGCCTGCTCGCCCGAATCGGCAGGCAGCCCACGCGCGTGGTCCGCGCTGATGGCGCGCACCCGACGACTGAGTTCGATGCGCTTGTGCATCAACATGTCGAGCAGTTCGTGGTAGTGGCTGGTCTTTGCGTGCATCACTGTCACCCGCTTGCGGGACCGGACTCAGGAGCTTTGATGCATCCTAATTCGGCAGCGCGGCACGGACCGAGTCGTATTTGTCGCAGCAGGCCTGCGTGATATACCTATTGACCGGTAGACCACCGCAGCGCGCATATCACCTTGGCTCACGCGGCGCGCGGGCGACACATTTCGGCTAGTGGATACGGTTTCTCAAAACACGCGCTACGCGGCGCTGCTCGCCGTGCTCGACAGTGCTCTCGACGCCATCATCACGATGGACGCTCGCGGCCGCGTGCTGACTTACAACCCCGCCGCGGAGCGTATGTTCGGCTATACCGCTGATGAGATCCTGGGCCAACCGTTGCAGCGGCTCATGACGAAGCACGATGCCGCGCACCACGACCGTTACGTCGACAACTACGTCACCACGGGCCAGGCGCAAATCATCGGCCTCGGACGCGAAGTGCCGTGCCGGCGCAAGGACGGCAGCACGTTCTACGCGAAGCTCACGGTCAGCGAGACGGAGACCGACGGTGAACGGATTTTCACGGGCATCCTTCACGACCTTACCGACCGGCATGAAGTGCAGGCGCGCGCCAGCGCTATGGGTGACATCGTTGAGCACGCGGCCAGCGCCATCTTCGTGTTGGGTCGGTCGCCGCTGCGCATCGTCTACGCCAACGCGGCCGCGCGTGCGGCCTGGGATACCGAACGCGATGTGTCGGGGAAAGCCGTGTCGGTCGCGTTCGATGCGGCGGGCGTTGCCGCGCTCGAGCGCGCCATGGCGGACATCGGCGCCAGGCGCAACCGCGTCGCCGACTTCCGCGCCTGGGCCCTTCGCGCCGACGGCAGCGGCTACTCGGCCGACGTCCATGTGTTTGGCGGCGCCTTCGGAAAGGAAGAGGTCGTGGTTGCGTCGCTGAATGACGTCAGCGAACAGGAGCAGGCCGAGCGTGCACTGGAGCGAAAGCGCCACGAGCAGGCACTGCTCATGCGTTACGCACCCATCGGTATTGTCCTGCTGGATCGGGATGGCACCATCCTGCTCGCCAACGACGCCGCGCTGACCCTCTGCGGGCAAACGGAGTCCGAGCTTGTGGGTACGGCAGCCATCGACCAGATCGACCCCGCGGACCGCCCAGGCATCCGGCGCCAGTTCCTGCGCATGGTGACGGGGCGCGCTAACTATCTCACCAGTACGCACCAGCTCATGCGCGGCGACGGCAGCCTGATTCCCGTGCGCACCTACAATGCCGTGATTCCCGAGTCTCTTGCAGACGGTCCGGCGTTGCTCTCCATGTTCGAGGACCTGAGCGAGGAGTACGCGCGCGACGCAGAACTCACGCGCCAGCGTGAACGCCTGGCGCACGTCGGCCGACTCTCGCAGCTCGGCGAGATGGCGGCCGGGCTTGCGCATGAACTCAACCAGCCGCTGGCTGCGATCAGCGCCTATGCGAGCGCCGGTCAGAATCTTGTCGACAGCAAATCCGATGACCCACGGCTCGCCAGTGCCTTCGAGCGGATCGCCCAGCAGGCGCGTCGTGCGGGTGACGTGATCCGCAAGCTGCGCAGCCTGGCCACGCGCGGAGAGACGCAAGCCGAGCGACTCGATGTCGACAGCGTCATCCGCGGATTGCTGACCCTCGTCGAAATCGATCTGCGCCACACGGGCGTGCGCCTGCACCTGTCTTTGGCAGCCAACAGGGTCGTGCTTGCCGACCGCGTTCAGATCGAGCAGGTGTTGCTCAATTTCGTGCGCAACGCCATCGAGGTCTGCGGCGACCTGCCTGGCGAGCGCCGCGTATTGACCATTGCGACCCGCGAGGTGGGCGACGCCGTTCGAGTTGAAGTCGCCGATCTGGGCCCTGGCATCGATGCGGCGCTCAAGTCTCGCCTCTTCGATCCGTTTGTGTCGGGCAAGGCCAGCGGGATGGGTATGGGGCTGTCCATTTCCAAGACCATCATTGAAGCGCATGGTGGCAGCATAGGCGTCGACGACCGCCAACCGGAGGGTGCGGTGTTTTGGTTTACGCTGCCGATGGCCGAAGCAGGAGACGAAGCCGCATGAGTGAAGACACCGCCATCGTTGCGCTCGTGGATGACGACCCCGCTGTCCGTGACGCCGTGTCGTTCCTGCTGGAAACCGTGGGCATTGAGTGCCGCAGCTACGCATCGGCTGACGCGTTTCTCGACGGTCACGACCCAACGTCAACGAGCTGCATCGTGCTCGACATCCGGATGCCGGGCATGAGCGGCTTGGAGCTCCAGGAAGAACTCGTGCGCCGCGGCTGGAAAGCGCCCATCGTGTTCATCACGGGCCACGGCGAAATCGCCATGGCGGTGCGTGCCATGCGCAACGGCGCTTTTGACTTTATCCAGAAACCGTTCCAGGACCAGGAGCTCATCGACAGCATCAACGCCGCACTCGTCATTGCGCGATCGCAGCGCCAGTCGATGCGCGATGTGGGCGAACTGCGCGAGGCGTTCGAGACCCTGTCCCCCCGCGAGCGAGAGGTCATGGGTCTGGTCACGGAAGGCAAGCCCAACAAAGTGATCGCCTTCGACCTTGGCGTCAGCCAGCGCACGGTTGAGATTCATCGGGCGCGGGTCATGCAGAAGATGGGCGCTCGCAATCTCGCAGAGCTCGTGCGCACACAAATCCGCCTCGAACAGGCGGCGCCAGCCTGACCCATTAGGTAGTTTCTCGTATGGACGCCAGACCTCGCGCACGCACAATCTAGAGGTATCACAGGTACGCCGACACGGCGATCCGGGGGCGACGAACAACATGACTGACAAAGAAACGATCCTGGCTGTCATCGATGCCGATGCCGAAGACCTTTCGGCAGCCGAACGAGCAGCCTATTTCGCCGAGGGCAGCGGTGCCCGAATCGAGCTGTTCTCCTCGATCTTCGATCCCTACATTGCCGGCGAACGTCTGTTCGACTCCGAAGACCTCATCGCCGCCAAAGAAAAACGACTCGCTGAGCAGCGCGAGAAACTCGAGGACGTGGCGCGGCCGTTGCGCGATGACGGTTTTGATGTCGTCGTCGACGTGGTCTGGGACGAGCCGGCTTACGAAGGCATCGTACGTAAGGTCTTGCGCACCAAGCCTGCCATGGTGATTCGTAACAACCACTACCACCATGCGCTGCAGCGCGGCCTGTTTTCCAATGATGACTGGAACCTGATCCGCACCTGCCCGGCGCCGCTATTGATCACGCGTCACGGCAAGCATCCCAGCGAACGCATGAATATCTGCGCGGCCGTGGATCCGATGCACGCGCACGACAAACCCGCCGAACTCGACCACGAAATCCTGAAGACGGCGATCGCCATTGCCGACAGGATTGAAGGCGATGTTTCGGTGGTGCACTGCTACGACGCAGCCGCAGTTATCGCGGGTATGGCGGCCGGCTCCATGACACCGATCATCCCCGATACCGAGCAAATCGCCGAGCAGGTGCGTGACGAACACTGGGTGTCCGTCGCCAAGCTGCTTGAGCCCTACGGTGTGGCCGAATCCGACGTACACCATCTGCCCGGCAACCCGCGCATGGTGCTGCCAGGATTTGTGGCCGAGCAAAAGATCGACCTCATGGTCATGGGCGCAGTGTCACGTGGCTTTCTTGAGCGCACTTTCATTGGCAACACCGCGGAGCAGGTGCTCGATCGCATGCCCTGCGACCTGCTCATCATCAAGCCTGCCAACTTCGAGTGCGCCGTAAAGCACGATTCGCGACACCGTTTTCACCCTGAGTAATGGCGCGATCCGCCCTCAGAGATAGGGCATGAACAGGCAGCTGAAGGCGTTTCGCAGACGCACAGGTAGTGATGCATTGCTGAGCTCGGCGGCATCCAACGCGTCCGAGTCAGCCAGCCGCGCGTCGAAGTAGCCGTCAAGGTCGCCGGCGAGGCGCTCACTCCAGGCCTCGACAACCACCTCGAAGTTGAGGCGCAGGCTGCGCGGGTCGATGTTGGCCGAACCGACGACGCTGAAGCGCTCATCCACGCGCAACAACTTGCTGTGATCGAAACTGCCGCGCTGGTAGGACACCCGCACCCCGTACTGCAACAGCTGCGGCAACAAGTGCCGCGTGGCCCAGTGCACAAACGGCAGGTTATTGTGTGCGGGGAGCACGATGTCCACAACGACGCCACGCAACGTGGCCGCCTGCAGGGCCGAAACGATTTCGCGCGGCGGCAGGAAGTAAGGCGTCATGATACGGACCCGTTCACGCGCGCTTGAAATGGCGGTCTGAAACACGAGCGTCAGCAGGTCGACGCGGTTGTCGGGCCCGTCGACCGTCACGCGACAGTGCGCATCGCCCGCAGCCTCGCCTATCGCCGCCGGCGTCAGCGGCAGCAGCGTGTTCGTTGTCAGGTACCAGTCGTCGCGAAACACGGCCGCCAGTGACTGCACGACAGGCCCTGCAAACCGGAAGTGGCTATCCTTGATCTTCGCGGGCACCCCGGCGTCCTCGGGCACGTAACCGGGTCGAATATTCATGCCGCCCGTGAACGCCACAGCACCGTCAACCACGAGGATCTTGCGGTGGTTGCGCAGGTTGGCGGCCCATTGAAACGGAATGAGCCGGGGTGGCGCGAACATCGCCACCTCGACACCAAGCGCGATGAGCGCTCGGCGTGTGCTGCCGCGCGCGTACAACGCACCCACGCCGTCGAGCAGCACGCGCACCCGGGCGCCGCGTGCCGCGGCCGCGCCCAGCGCGTCGATAAACTGCCCACCGACGCCGCGCTTCTCGAAAATGTACTGCGACAACCAGACCGTCTCGCGCGCTCCCGCTATCGCCCCGAGCATCGCCTCGTAGGCATCGGGACCATTGAGATAGGTCTCGATCGCATTGCCCTCGAGCGGGTCTGGCGCGACGTGCACGGGAGCGTCGCCAAGCACCTGGTAGCGACCGTCATCAATCGGTGACTCACCCAGCGCCTTGAGTTTGCGCGCACGGCGACGGGCGCGATTGACGCCCAGCAGGAAGTAGAAGAACGCGCCGATCAGCGGCACAAACAGGCACACTGCGATCCAGCCGACGGCCGAGCGCGGGTCGCGCTTGTTGAGTAAGGCGTGACCGGCGCTCAGGGTCGACACGAGCGCAATGAACCCACCCCACAGCCAGGCCGTGACGAGCGAGATGTCGAAGCTGATCATGACCGGACCAGGCCGGCGCGCGCCTCAGCGGTGAAGCATGATCGCCGGCACCGAAGTCTTGTTGACCACGTAGTCGGTGAAACCACCGAATACGCGCTCACGCCAGCGCGGACGGCTGTAAGCACCCATGAGCAACAGGTCGCTGTCGGTCTCTTCATAGGTCTTACGAATCTCCGCCTCGGTGTCGAGGCCCCGCGTTGCGATGCGCTTCGCTTTGACGCCATGGTGGCGCAGGTACTGCTGCAGGTGTGTGCTCTTCGAGCCCGTCGCATCCTCGGGTCCCGAGGTGACGATGGTGACGGCGTCGGCCGACTGGAGCAGCGGCACCGTCGCTTTGACGGCTGTGGCCGCCTCGATGGACTGATTCCAACAAATCAGCACGCGGCGACCGATCGATTTGGGCTTGCGCGCCGGCAGCATGAGTACGGGCGTGCCCGTGTCCATGAGCGCAGCCTGCTGAAACTGACGCGCGGTGACGGACTTCGTGTTCTTGGGCCGGGACACGACAATGAGATCGGACATCGGACCAATAAACGGGAAGCACTTCTCGGGGCTGCCCGTGAGTTCGCGCCAGAGCGCCTGGCCACCGTCCTTGCTGTAGCGGTGGCGCTTGTGCAACGCCATGCCGTGCTCGGCCGTGGTGCGATTGAACAGCTCATGCGCGGCACTGCTGGCCAGGTCCATGCGTTTGCCGTCGGCCTTACTCTTCTCGAGCTTGTGCGGCCGCAGGTGGTAACCCAGGACGTCAAGCGACAGGCGGTCGGCCAGGTCGAACGCCACGGACAGCGCGACCGCGCATTCGGGTCGGTCGGCCACGGGAATCAGGACAGTACGCATGCGATACCTCTTCGCGAAGGGTTCCTGAAGGTGAGGTTGCGGCATGGCGGGCGTCGTTGCAATCGCGGAAAGCCCCTACCCCACCGCGCGTGCAGCGTGGCCGCTATACTGGACCACCTGCGACGGCACGGAGACTTCGATGATTACCCTGCACCACCTCGAGAATTCACGCTCACAGCGCATCCTGTGGCTGCTCGAAGAACTTGGCGTCGACTACGAGATTGAGCGCTACCAGCGCGATCCCGTAACGAGCCTGGCACCGCAGGCGCTCAAGGACATCCACCCGCTGGGCAAGTCGCCCGTCATCACCGACGGCGATGTGACCGTCGCCGAGTCGGGCGCGATCATCGAATACCTCGTCGAGAACTATGACGAGGCGGGAAGACTGCAACCGGACCCAGATGACGCCCAGGGGCTGCGCGACTACCGCTACTTCATGCACTACGCCGAGGGCACTGTCATGCCTTTGCTCATCGTCGCCCTGCTGCTTCGCCGTGTCGACGAGGCCAAGGTGCCCTTCTTCGTGAAACCTGTCGCCAAGGGCATCACGGGCAAAATCCGCTCGGGCTACCTCGACGGCAACCTCGCCAACAACCTGGCCTTCATGGAGTCGGAGCTCACGCGAAAGCCCTGGTTTGCGGGCAACCGGTTTACAGCGGCCGACATCCAGATGAGCTTTATCGCCGAGGGGCTCAATGTCAGCGTCGACCTGGCGAGCCAGTTCCCGAAGCTCGGCGCCTTCCTGGCCAAGTGCCACGCCACGCCCACCTATCAGCGCGCGCTCGAGCGCGGCGGCCCGTTCCAGCTCGGCGCACGCTAACCGCCTTCAGGGCGCCATCGCGGCGCTCGTCACGAGCTCCGCGCTGACCACGTAGCGCAAGGGCCCGCCGGGCTGCGGCGTGTCGAATGGGTAGCAGGTGATCAACGTCAGCCGCGGCACCGCCGTGTCGAGCGTTACGGTCGCGCGACTCACATCGACGACGTCGAGTGAGGTCACGGCAAACGCGTGACGCTGGCCATCTTCACGATCGATCGTCAGCAAATCACCCGCGCTTAACTCCGCGAGGAATCGAAAGTGGGTGTCGCGGTGGCCCAGGATCACGCTGTTGCCCACCTCACCCGGTAGCGCGCTCGAGGCCAGGTGGCCTGGACCGAAGGCCAGCGTGCGGCCACTCGCACCCGAGAGCACAAACAACTCCTCATCGGTAGCGTCACTGGTGAGGCGCGCGATCGGATAGGTATCGGCCCAGGGCCAGGGTCGGCCTGTTGTGCCCGTCTCGGGCTGTTCCCCACGTTGCCAGGCGCGCTGCACGAGGTGCTGGGCGAAAGCTGCCTTCGCGGGCATGTAGAGTCCGGCACCCAACTCGATGGCGCCAACGGCGAGCAGTACGGTCATGGCAAAAACTCCTGGCCAGCCCTGGATCAGGCGCGACACGTCGCGACGTCCACTTGGGGTCGAAACACGCGCCGCAGTACGGCGAGCCACAAGGCCAGCGCCAGGGCGAGTCCGCCGACAAGCCGCTGCAGTGGCGCCCGCGTACCCGTCGCGGTGAACTGACCGAGCGGGGTCGCGCCACGCGGCAGAAGACCGGGCACAGCGCTACTTCGAACGGGCCCGGCGGTGCGCACAGGCGTTGCCTCAACGGCCACGAGACTCGTAACCTCACTGACGATGTGATGAGACAGCGCCACCTCAAGCATGGCCGCGCGGGCCAACTCGTCGGGCAGCCCCGCCCGACGTGCGTCGTCGAGCGACTCAAGCTTGTCGCGCGCCCAGGTCACGGCAACGCCATGGCGACTCCGGTCCCGGGCACCGGCGAGTGTGATCTCGTGCGCCCAGGGCATGCCGACTCCGCCGACCCACTGCGTGCCAGACACGGAGACGCGCGCCGGCGGTGCACCATCGAAGCGGGCACTGACCTCGATGGGCTCGCCCGCGTAGAGATCAGCGATGTGCGTGGGATACGCCTCGACGCCTGCACCGCCCCAGTCAAAGCTCACGTCCGTCAGCACGGGCTGCGCCATGCGCTCGAATAGCGTGCCCATACCCTCGGTGACGCCGCCCGCGTTGCCGATGAGCACGAAGCTGCCGCGCCCGCACTCGGCCGCTTTACGCATGAACCAGCCATTGGGCGCCGCGCCGATCCCGACCGTGAACAAGCGGCTCGCGCCGATCCAGCCCTCGATGTCCCGGAACAGATCGGCTTCGTTGCCGACAGCGCCATCGGTGACAAAGATGACCTGGCGCAGGTAGCCGTCGGAACGGGCGCCGCGCAGCGCCGCCATGAGCGCGGGCCGCATTTCGGTCCCGCCATCGGCGCGCTGTGTCTTGAGCCACTGCAGCGCTTCGGTACGGTTCTCGGGCGTTGCCATACGCGGCGCCTGGAACAGTTGCTGCGTGTAGTTATCGAAGGCAATGAGATTGAAGCGGTCGACGGGGCGCAGCGCATCGATGGCGTGCGTCACGGCCGCAACCGCCTCGATGATCGACGCGCCCTGCATGCTGCCCGACGTGTCGAGCACAAGGATGAGCTCTCGCGGCGGCGCCAGATTAGCGTCCGTCGTCATAGGCGGTACGAGTTGAACGAGCGCGTAGCCCGCCTCACCGGTCATGTGCCCAAACGCGGCCACCTGCGTGTCGGCTGCGCCGCGCGGCTGCCACTCCAGTATAAAGTCGGCATCGAGTCGGGCCTCACCCGTGACCGTCACGTGTTGGCTCGTGCCCGCGCCACGCGTCACATCGATGCGGTGGTGGCGACTCACAATGTCAGCAAGCGGCAAACCGACATCGAGGTCGATGTTGACGAACAAGGCGTGACTACCCGGCGCCAGATTGGCGGCCGGAACAGCCGTCGTCGCCGCTGTGGCGACTTTGTGGACCTGGAACTCGCCCGAGCGCGCCGCAGGTTCGTAACGCGGTGTCACGGCCGTGGGGACGCGCAACCGATACCGCTCACCCTCGCGGGTGACACGCTGTTGGTATTCAATCTCGACAGTGACCACTTCGCCGGGCCCAACATTGGCCAGCGCCGTGGTGAACAAGTTGGCGCGCGCCGTCGACACGAGGGCAGCGCGTTGCCCCGCGGCGCGCGCCTTGCGGTATTCCTTGCGTGCCTTTTCACGCTCGCGGATCTCACCAATGATGCGTTGCCCGCCAGCTTCGACGGTCAGGTGATCGACCGCCGCATCATCGGGTAACGGAAACCGGTACACGGCCTCGATGAAATCGGCGCTCGTGTTTTGAAAGCGCTGCTTGAGCGTCGTGCGGGCAATGGGTCCCGACACTGTAATGTCGAAAGTGGCATCCAGGTGCGGCAACGGCTGCTCGCCCGACTCGGTGCGCATCATGAGCGACCCCGTCGTGGGCGCGCCCGATGCCCAGGCGTCTGGCGCGGGCGCGGCCACGCCCGCGACGGCGACGAGGAGCGCGGCCGAACCGCGCGCGAGTGCGCGCAGCCGCGCACGAAACCGCGCACCGGGCGCCGCAGATGGTGTCCAGAATGTCAGCGCGCGTGCTTTGCGTACCGTGTTGCGTTGCCTCAGCCAGTCCTGCATCGTTGTGCTCCCTCTCAACCTGGGAACGATTAGGCCGCCGGGCCATGGCGGCCACGTGCGATAGCGATGGCCGATTCAAGAACAATCATGGCGAAATGTGGCGGTGGCAGCCGTGGCTGACGCGCAGCACGTTGTCATCGTCGAGGACGACGCCGCACTGGGCGCCAACTACCGCGAGGCACTCACGCGTCAGGGCTACGCCGTGTCGCTCTATGTGGACCGTGCGAGCGCACGCGACGGTATGGCCCACACACCACCCGACCTCGTGATCATCGACGTCAATCTCGGCACCGACATCGAGGGCGGCTTTGAGCTGTGCCGAGAGCTTCGCGCGCAGTCTGCGGTGTTACCGATCATGTTTCTGACCGCGCGCGACAGCGAGTTCGACGCAGTGTCCGGGTTACGGCTCGGTGCCGACGATTACCTGAGCAAGGACGTCAGCCTCGAGCACTTGATGGCCCGCGTTGCGGCGCTGTTCCGACGTCAGGCGGCACTGGCGGGCGGCGGCGCCGAACGCCGCTTCACGCGCGGCGCGCTCGCCGTCGATGAAGACCGGTTCGCCGTGACCTGGCAGGAGCAACCCGTCGAACTCACACTGACGGAGTACTGGCTGGTGCATGCTCTCGCGCGGCACCCGGGGCATGTGAAGAGCCGCCAGCAGCTCATGGACGCCGCCAACACGGTGCTCGACGACAACACGATCACCTCGCACGTGAAGCGTATCCGGCGCAAATTCGCAGGAATCGACGCCGACTTCGATGCCATCGAGACCGTGTACGGCATGGGCTACCGCTGGCGGGCGCACTAGGGCGCACGACGTGCGATTCGGACTGCGACGGCAGCTGCTCGCCATCGGGCTCGTCACGCTCGCGCTGCCGGTCGCAAGCGCGCTGTACTTGCGCGAGACGGAACAGGCTTTGCGCAGTGCACAAGCCGGCTTCCTCAATGACCTGGCGCGCGGGCTCGCACCGCTGGTCCCTGCCGTGGACGCGTTGTCACCAACCGGACGACCCGATGAGGCGTTGTACGCACACCCGCTGCCCGCAACGCCCACGCTCGACGGCTTCAGTACGGACTGGCGCCTGCGCGTGGCACCCGCGCCCGCTGCTGTAGGCGGTGACCAGCTCGGCGTGCTCGTCGGTGAACGCGACGGCACGGTGTGGCTCGCGGCAGAGGCGCGACATGCAGCAACGGACGCGCCGCGCTTCGATGTGGCCTGCGGCGACGACCAGGGCGGTCTCGTGCTCACGACGATCGCGCCGATTGCGCCGGGTGCCGTGCTGCCTGCGACGACCGCCTCAGGTTTTGCGGGACGGATTCGTGGCGACTGGCAGCCGACAGCCGATGGCTCAAGACTCGAGCTGCGACTGCCCGCCGGCCTTTGCCATGACCGGTTGGGTCTCTCGGTCAGGGCCGGCGAGCGCAGCGCCCGCACCTACCGAGACAGCATTCCGGGCGCACTGATTCGCATTGATGCGACCTTGCGCGACGCGCTGGCCACGAATGCACTGCCAGGCATCGAGACGTTTGTCGTCAATCAGTTCGGTTACCGAATCACTCCCGTCATTGGCGCGCGCACAGGCGGCACCGAGGCACCACAAAAAGGCGTCGCCCAGCGGCTCATCGCAGGCCTCATGGGCGGCGATGCCGATGCGGACGCGACCGTCTTCGAGGCGCAGGCGCATCGGCCTGTGGCACGGACTCTTGAGGGCGCGCTGGCGGGCAACCTGGTTGCCGCACGCTACGCGGCACCAGGCGGCGGTTTGCTACTCGTCGACGCACGACCACTTGCCGGGGGCGCGCTCGTGATGGTGCAAGACGCCGAAGCCATCCTCACGCTCGCCAATCCGTCGCTGCAGCGGCTGACCACGGCGATCATCGTGACGACGCTGGCCGTCGTGTTGCTGCTGCTGGCTTACGCGAGTTGGCTGTCGTGGCGCGTGCGGCGACTGGCGCGGCACGCGAGCCTGGCCGTTGACGCGCACGGCCAGATCCAGGACGTGCCGCCTGACACGGCGACCCGTGACGAGATCGGCGATCTTGCGCGCGATATGCGAGAGATGCTTAAGCGTACTGCCGAGCAGCAACGCTGGCTCGCGGCCATGGCCGACACACTGTCGCACGAGCTGCGCACCCCGCTGGCCATCGTCCAGTCCTCGCTCGATAACCTGGAGCAGGGGTCACTGGACGACGGTCAACGCCAGCTCACTGATCGCGCCGCTGACGGCGTTCTGCGCTTGCGGGCCATCCTGAATGCGGTGTCCAACGCGAGCCGCGCCGAACAGGCGGCGCGTACGGCCGACACGGCGCCTGTTGCACTTGCGCCGCTCATCGCTCAGCTCAGAGACGCCTATGCGGCGACATTCCCCAGCCACACCTTCGAGCTCCGAGGCGATACGAGCCCGACCGTCATCGGCACAGCCGAGCTGCTCGTGCAGGCACTCGACAAGCTTGTTGAGAACGCCGTGCGCTTCGCCCCGGAGGGCTCCACCATCCGGCTCGAACTGGAGACGCACAACGCGCAGGCGCTTGTGCAGGTTCGCAACGAGGGACCGGCGCTGCCCAAGGGCGACCCGGGACGGCTGTTCGATTCCTTTGTGTCGACGGGGGGTACAGGCAGCACCCACCTCGGGTTCGGCCTATACATCGCACGACTCATCGTCGAAGCGCACGGTGGTGGTGCAGCGGCTGCGGACTGGGTCGACGATGCTGCGTCTGGCGTGGTGGTCACGCTGCGCCTGCCGCTCGTCGAAAGCTGACGCTGTGCAGCGGCCGCGCTATGGTTTGGGTACGGTGCCGGCACGCAACAACAACGTAAGGTGAGTAACAGCCAGTCCCAACCCAGTGGCGTGATTGCCCACGTCAACCTCGCCCGGGGCTACCGCGGCGGCGAACGCCAGACGGAGCTGCTTATTCGTGAGCTCGCCAAGCGCGGTGTGCGCCAGCGGCTCGTCGCCCGCACGGGGGAGCCGCTCATTGTGCGGCTGGCCGACGAGGCGACGCTGGATCGACGCGCCGTCGGTGGCATCGTCGGTGCGGCACGGGCGCTCAAGGGCGCGAGCCTCGCGCACGCGCACGAAGGCCGCTGCGTACAGGCCACCGCACTGGCGCGCTGGTTGTCGGGGGTGCCCTACGTCATCACCCGACGTGTCGTACGCCCGATCAGCGACAACCTCATCATGCGGCGCGTCTACGGCAACGCCGTGGCACGCGTTGGCATTTCCTCGAGCATCGCCCATGCCATGGACGCCTTCGTGTTAGGTGCCACATCACACGTCATCCCGAGTGCCGTCACACCCGTTGCACCCGACAAAGCTCATGTCCGCAGGTTGCGTGAACGCTGGGGCGCGAATCCTGTCGTCGGGCATGTCGGCGCACTTATCGGCTACCAGAAGGGTCAGCCGCTGCTCATCGAGGTCGCGCGCACACGGCCTGGTGTCAGTTTCGTGTTCGTGGGCTCTGGGCCCGACGAAGATGAACTGCGCGCGCAAGCGGCAGGTCTCGACAATGTGCACTTCACAGGTCAGGTCGACGATGTCGCGAGTCATCTTGCGAGTTTCGACCTGTTCGCTTTCCCTTCCCTGTTCGAGGGTCTGGGCTCGATCCTGCTCGACGCCATGTTTCACGAGCTGCCGATTGTCGCCGCGCGCACGGGCGGTATTCCTGACATCATTAGGGGTGAGGAAAACGGGCTGCTGGTGCCGACTGACGATGCCCCAGCGCTCGGGTCTGCCATCGACCGGCTGCTCGGCGACCCCGACCTGCAAACGCGATTCGCGCAGGCCAACCGTGAGGCCATCGGCAACTACTCGGCGGCGCGCATGGCGGACCGCTACCTCGCGCTTTACTCGGAGTTGATGTCATGAGACAGCTGTTGATTCTGGCCGCCGTCGTAATGGCCGGCGTCGCACACAGCGGCGACGACCTGCCAACGCTGATGCCCACCGCGCCCGACCTCGATGCCACCACGATCATGCAGCGCGCCCATGACGCCGCTGGCGGCACAGAGTGGGTCAGTCCCCAATCGCTGTCGTTGACGGGCTACGCCGTGTTCTACCGCAACGGCGCAGCAACGCGGCACGAGCAACACCGGATGTGGCGCGTGTACGCATCAGGCAAGCAGGATGCACATCGCGCAGACGGAAAAGTACGCATCGAGTCGATTCGCGGCGACCGCGCCATCATCGACCTGAGCTTTGACGGCGCCGCCACCTACACAGCCGCCGGTCGTGCCGCGCCCTCCGCCGCCGACGCGCAATGGTCTTCCAGCTTCGGCTTTGGGGTCATTCGACACGCGCTCGATGACGGCTACACACTGCAGCGTCTTCCCGACGATCTGGTCGACGGCAGCCCAACCTACGTCATTAATGTCGTGGACCCTGCGGGCGGCGAGACACGATTTGCGATTGCGCAGGGCGACTACGCCATCCTCCGCGTCGGGTTTGACACACCGCGCGGCTGGCACGAACGCATCTACTCCGACTTTTTCTCGAACGAGGGCGAGCGTTGGCGCCAGCCCGCACGCGTGCGGCTCTACTACGATGGCGTCAAGGCCAATGAAGTCATCTGGACGGCCTACGCGATCAACGACACCCTGCCCGACTGCCTGTTCGTGCTGCCCGAGGCGACGGACTGCCGTGATGACTAGCGAGATCACCGAATGAGCTTTTTCTCCGAGCTGCGCCGCCGAAACGTCTACCGCGTCGCGACGGCCTACATCATCGTGGGCTGGCTCATCATGCAGGTCGTCGACGTGATGCAGCCAGCGCTTTTGCTGCCCGAATGGATCGCGCGGCTGTTTGCCGTGGTGTTGTTGATTGGCTTCCCCATCGCCATGGTCCTGGCCTGGATCTTCGACATCACGCCCGAGGGCATTGTGCGCACGGATGCCGAGCCGGCCGACGTGACCGCGCGACAACATGCGAGCCATCGACTCGACCTCACCATCGTGGTCGGCCTCGTACTCGTGGCAAGCCTCATCGTGTGGCAGCAACTTCGTCCCGCCAACGATCCCCGCCTGTCATTGGCACCGGCCATTGCGGTGCTGCCCTTCGAAGACCTGTCACCACAAGGCGACCAACAGTACTTTGCAGACGGCGTCTCCGAAGAGATCCTCAATTTGCTCGCACGCCAAGTCGATCTTCGCGTCACGGGCCGCACGTCGTCATTCTCGTTCCGCGACAGTGACAAGACACTCAGAGACATCGGCAACACGCTGGCGGTGTCCGCCATCCTCGAAGGCTCCGTTCGCAAGCAGGGCGATCAAGTGCGCATTTTGGCGCGACTCGTTACGGCGCATGACGAGTCGACGCTTTGGAACGAGACCTACGAGGCTGAGCTCACCGACATCTTCGCCGTGCAAGACAGCATCGCCGAAGCGGTGTTCACTGCCATGGCGACGCAGCTCGATGACGACGGTACGGCGGACGTGCAAGCGCCATCCTTTGAAGTCTACGACCGCTACCTGCGCGCCCGCGAACTCATTACCTCGCGGCAAGTGGCCAATCTCGAGGAGGCCCAGGACCTGCTCCTGAGCGTCGTGCCCATCGAACCGGACTACGCGGCGCTCTGGGCCCAACTCGCTTTGAGCGAACGGCTCTTATCGCTTGCGCCGGGTGGTGCGGGTACGCGGCCGATCGAGGAGAGCTACGGCAAAGCTCTCAGTTATGCAGAGCGCGCGCTGGAACTGGACAACGGGCTGGCTGACGCGCACGCGGTACGAGGTTTGCTGTATCTCGACGACCAGGACCTGCCGCAGGCCGAAGCCGCGCTGCGACGCGCCCTCGATATCAATCCCGCGCACGCCAATGCCAGGCTGTGGCTGGGCTTGAGCCTCAACGCGGCGACGCGTTACCGGGATGGTGCCAATGAGATGCAGGCGCTGTTTGAAGTCGACCCACTGTTTCCCCCGGTTGCTGGCAACCTGGTCAGTATCTCAATTGGCGTTGGTGATCAGGAGCAAGCGCGACAAGTCTTCCAGCGCCTGGAGCGGATTGAGGCGCCCGCCGGGGACATCGCTGCGGCGCGCGCACGTTACGAGGAAGGCACGGGCGACATCGCGAGCGCCATTCGCCGAATGCAGAAGAGCATGGAAGACAACTCGATTTCAGGCGCCGCCGCGCCGATCGCCTTGATGCAGCTGCGCCTCGGCGACGTCACCAGCACGCGCTTTCAGGCCCTCCCATTCGTCCCGATTCGGTCGGCGCTGCTCGAGGGCCGCGGCGACGACGCCGCGGCGCGTGCGGCCGCTTTGGTGGCCCGCAGCGATGACTATTACGTCTTTCAGATCGAGTACATCCGCACTTTGGCCGACGCGGGCATGGATGCGCGACTGATTGCCTACTACCAGGAGACATACGGCAACGTCGAAGCTTATGAGCGCAGCCTGTTCTGGGCATTCGACCCGGTCATGCCGCCATTCTGGGCGCTCGCCTACGCGATGCACCGTTCTGGCGCAGACTCAGAATTAGACACCGTCATGACACGTTGGCGGCAGGCGATCGACATCGCCCGAGCCAATGGCGCCGACAACTATGACGTCGATCTCAATGAGGCGCAGTGGTACGCACTCAAGGGTGAAACCGAGGACGCGGTCGCGTATCTTGAACGTGCAGCCGGGCACGGTCGTGGATTGCTCGAGGCCCGTCTGTTAAACGACTATCTGAACACGCTGCTCGGTGGCCATCCCGGCTTCGAACAGCTTATGGCAAACAACCTGCGGCGCATCAACGAGGAACGCGCGGCGCTCGACCTGGACGCCCTCGCCCTCTAAGCCACACGTACAGATTCACCCATGAACGAACGCATCATTGTGGTCGGTGGCGGCGCCGGCGGCCTGGAACTCGCTGTCCGCCTGGGCCGCAAGTACAAGCGCCGCAAGAACGTCGAAGTCATGCTCATCGACAAGAACCCCACGCACATATGGAAGCCGCTCTTCCACGAAGTGGCGACGGGTTCGCTGAACAGCTACCACGACGAGGCCAGCTACCTGATGCTGGCGCGCAAGCACAAGTTCAACTTCGTTTTGGGCCGGGTCACCACCATCGACAGTGATGCGCGTTCGGTGACCATCGACGCGCTTACGGACGACGACGTAGAGATCGTACCCGAGCGCGAATTCCGCTTTGACACGCTCGTGGTCGCCGTCGGTGCGTTGTCGAATGACTTTGGCATTCCCGGCGTTCGCGAGTTCAGCCGCTATCTCGACTCACGTGAGCAAGCCGAGCGCTTCCACAAACACTTTGCAACGCAGCTGCAGCGCACCAACCTCGCCAGCACATCGGAAACGCTGACCGTCGGCATCGTCGGTGGTGGCGCCACGGGTGTCGAACTCGCCGCCGACATGCATAACGTCGTCCAGCGTCTTCGCGAATACGGCTTCGAGCATTTCGGTAAGGAGCGGCTGAGCGTCACATTGGTTGAGGCTGCCCCCGAGCTGCTGCCCCGCCTGCCTGAGCGTATCGGCGTGTCGGTGCGCGAGGAGCTCGGGCGCATCGGCGTTGCCGTGCGGGTCGACACGCGCGTGTCTGAAGTTCGCAAGGACTGCGTTGTGACCAGTGAGGGCGAGGAGATCCCGGCGCAGATCAGCGTCTGGGCCGCGGGCGTCCGCGCGCCCGAATGGCTCGAGACCTGTGGCCTGCCCGTCGACAAGCTCGGGCGCGTCGAGGTCAACGACGACCTGACGGTCAAGGACCGTCCGGGTGTGTTCGCCATCGGCGACTGCGCGGCCGCTCGAAACTCTGATGGCAGCGAGATCCCGCCCCGCGCGCAAGCGGCCCACCAGATGGCCACGGTCGCCGCCAAGAACATCGTGGCGCAGCGCCGCGGCAAGCGCATGCGTGCCTTCAAGTATCGCGATTTCGGCAGCCTCGTCAGCCTCAGCAAGTACTCCACAGTGGGTAACCTCATGGGCAACCTCGTCCGCGGGACGATCTTCGTCGAGGGCTGGATCGCGCGGCTTGTCTACCTGTCGCTCTACCGCATGCACCAGGCCACCGTGCACGGCCGATTCTCAACCCTGCTGATCATGCTGGGTGACCGCATCTACAAAGCCACACGCGCCGAAGTGAAATTGCACTGAGCGGCCCTGGCCGCTTGAGTTCTCGCGCGAAGCCACTACAATCGCGCGCACCCGAAACCCAGAGGCCTGTATGTCCTCCAGCTAACGGCGCGTTGGCCAGCCCCGGCGGTACAGCGCGTTAGCCACAACGTGTTCCACCGCTTGCGAAGGTTGCTGCCATGCCTTTCGATGCCGTTGCCCTGAACCCCGGCCCCGAGTGGCCCGTTCACGACCAGGCTTCATCTCCCGATCACGTCCGCCAGGACGGGGTCACCCAGGACCATTTCATCGTCCGTGACGGCGTCGAATTTGCGGGCACGCACGTCATTATCGATCTCTGGGACGCAGTGGGTCTCGACGACCTTGAGCGCATGGAACGGGCGTTCCGCGACGTCATCGATACCTGCGGCGCAACCCTGTTGCACATCCACCTGCACCACTTCACGCCCAACTACGGAATCTCGGGCGTGGCCGTGTTGGCCGAGTCGCACATCAGCGTCCATACGTGGCCCGAGCGCGGCTTTGCGGCCTTCGACGTGTTCATGTGTGGCGATGCCCGCCCCGAGCTTGCCGCAGATGTGCTCGCCCGTCACTTCGCGCCGGGTCGGTTCGAGGTGCGCGATCTGCGGCGCGGCGCTGTGGCGCCCGAGACCGGAGGCTGATTGGTCATGGCTGATTTCGAAGAAACCCTCTACGACGCCGTCGCGCAGAAGTTTCGAATCGACAAGCTCTACTTCGAGAACAAGACGGACCACCAGCACCTCATGATTTTTCACAACGCGGCGCTGGGTCGGGTCATGACGCTCGACGGTATCGTGCAGACCACGGAAGCCGACGAGTTCGTCTACCACGAGATGATGGCGCACGTACCACTCGTGGCGCACGGCGCGCCCCGGCATGTGCTCATCATCGGAGGCGGTGACGGCGGCATGTTGCGCGAAGTGGCTAAGCACCCCGTTGAAACTGTGACCCAGGTTGAGATCGACGCGGCCGTCGTGGAGATGGCCAAGACCTATCTGCCCAAGCATTCAGCGGGCGCCTACGACGACCCGCGACTCAAGCTGGTCATCGATGACGGCTTTGCCTTCGTGCGCGACGACACGGGCCACTACGACGTCATCATCGTCGACAGCACCGATCCGATCGGGCCCGGCGAAGTGTTGTTCAGCGACGACTTCTACGCTTTTGCCAAAGTCCGGCTTGCGCCGGGCGGCGTCATCGTGACGCAGAACGGCGTGCCCTTCTTCCAGCCCGATGAAGTGACGACCACACACCGACGCCTGGTGCGCCACTTCACGGACGCCACGTTTTACTGTGCGCCCGTGCCCACCTACTACGGTGGCTTTATGACCTTTGGCTGGGCAACCGACGCCACAGAGTTGCGTGGCCTGTCACCCACCATCATCCACGATCGCGTCGAGCGGGCCGCGCTTGAGACGCGCTACTACAACGCCGACATGCATGGCGCCGCGTTCGCACTACCGCAATACGTGCGCGCGGCCATGCAGAGCGAATGACGGAACGCCACGTCACGATTGGCGCGGCGGCAGAGCTTGCCGCGCATTACGAGGACCTCGTTAGACGCTACGGCTCACCGTTGCTCGTCTACGACCCCGCGGTGGTGCGGCAGCGCTACGCCGAGTTGCAGCGTGCATTGCCCGACGTAGCGCTCTACTTCGCCGTTAAAGCGCTGCCCAGCGAGCACGTGATTCGCACCATCGACGCCCTGGGCGGCGGCTTCGATATCGCCTCGGGCGGCGAGACCGAGCTGTTACTGCGCGAGGACGTGTTCGGACGGCGGACGATCCACACGCACCCCATCAAGAAGGACGCGGAGATTCGCAGCGCGCTGCGCTACGGCGCCACAACCTTCGTCGTCGACAACGACTACGAGCTCACAAAATTTGTGCCCTACCGTAGCCGGGTCGGCATCCTGCTGCGCGTGAGCTTTCGCGCCACCGATGCCGTGGTCGACTTGTCGCGCAAGTTTGGCTGCGCGTTTGACGAACTCCCGGGCCTGCTCGACCGCGCCGTGGCGCTCGGTATTCATGTGAAGGGCCTGAGCTTCCACGTGGGTTCGCAGTGCACCGACGCCACGAAGCACGTCGAGGCCATCGAGCAATGCGCCGCGCTCATGCAGGCGCGCGCCGAAACCGACGCAACACCTATGAGCGTGCTCGACATCGGCGGCGGCTTCCCGACGGACTACCATCGTACGGGGCTCGACCTCGAGGACTGGTGCGCCCCCATCCGCGCGGCGCTCGATCAGTTGCCCGCTGACTGGCAGCGCATTGCCGAGCCGGGCCGCGCGCTCGTCGCACCCGCGGTCACCTGCATTGCCACCGTCGTCGGAAAATCTCGCCGCGACGGCATTCGTTGGTATTACCTCGATGAGGGCGTCTATGGCTCGTTCTCGGGGCAACTTTTTGACCACGCGGTTTACCCGTTGCAGGTGCTGCGCGATGGCCCGGTCGAGCCCTGTGTGATCGCAGGTCCCACCTGCGACTCTATCGACATCGTAGCCGAGCACATCGCCCTGCCCGAGCTCGAGCCTGGAGATCTCGTGATTGGTCACGAGATGGGCGCCTATACTGCCGCAACGCGGACACGCTTTAACCTCCTGCCCGATGCCCGCTTTATCAACGCAGAAGCGCTCTACTGAGCAAGGCGCTAACGCGACTTCCACCACACACCTTACATCGATAACATCGAGGTACAGCACCCGGTAACTCGAACGATGTGTCCTGCGTCTCAGGAATACTTGCCGAGTCACACATTGGAGAGATGTTATGAAACGTATTCTGTTTACCCTAATTTTTTTGACGGCCTCACTGCCGGCTTCGGCACAGTGGGTGGTCGGTGGTGGCTACCTGAATCTGTCCGACGACGATGACGGCATCGACGTGAGCCTCGGGGCCGTCTACGGCTCGCTGGGCTACATCATTGAAGGCGAAGGCCAATTCAGCTTCATTCCCGAAGTGCGCGTGGGCTTTGGGGTCTCGGACGACACCAACTCCGGCGTCGATGTGGAACTCGATACCTTTTTCGCACTGAGTCTGCGCGGTCAATACGACTTCGAGTCCGGCTTGTACCTGTACGCCGCCCCGTCGTACGCGCGTGCGGAATTCACCGCCACATCACCCCTCTTCTCCGGCTCGGTTTCGGAAGACGACTGGGAGTTCGGCATCGGCGGCGGCGCGGGCTACCGCTTTACGGACCAGACCTGGGGCGAGGTGTCATACGAGACCTTCGATGGTACCGACGCCTTCAGCATCGGGGTGAAATTCGCATTCTGATGCCTGCCAGGGTATGGCTGCTCGCTACCCCGCGGGTGGCCATGCCCTCTCTGGCAAGACCGTGGCGTTTCGGTCTGTACAAACCGGCTTGGCAGAGACTGAGACAATGACCGGGCGACGCAACGCTACTGGTTGGATTGGGTGCGCCCACGGCCGACGGATTCGCCACATCCTGATAAGCGGCGCCTTGGTACTCATGGCCGGCTGCCTGTCGGTACCACTCGACCTGCCAAAGGCGCGCACAACGGCGATCACAGACAACACAGACACGGAATTCGGGCAGCTCGCGCAAGGCTGGGCTGTGATCAATGGCGATGCCTCGGGCTTCTACCCGCTCGTCAACGGCATCGACGCGCTCGGCGCCCGGCTCGAGATGGTGGCGCGCGCCGAAGCCACGATCGACCTGCAGTATTTCCTCATGAAGGGCGACACCTCGGGCGCGCTCCTGGCCGACGCGCTTTGGAAGGCCGCGGAGCGCGGTGTGCGTGTGCGCTTCCTGCTCGACGACGTGTTCACCTCGGCACCCGACAGCGGTCTTCATGCGCTCGACAGTCACCCCAACATCGAGGTGCGGCTGTTCAACCCGATCTCACGGCGCGGCTTTCACACGCTCAACTTCCTGGGGCACTTTCGGCGCGCCAACCGGCGCATGCACAACAAGTCGTTCACCGTCGACAACGCCATCGGCATTGTGGGCGGGCGCAACATTGCCGACGAGTACTTTGCGTTGCGCGATGACGCCGTATTTGCCGACTTCGATGTGCTGGCCTTTGGTCCTGTGATCCGGGACGTGTCGGCGTCGTTCGATGCCTACTGGAACCACGAGCTCGCAGTGCCCATCGACCAGCTGCTCTCGGAGCGCGAGAAGGCAGAGGCACGCAAGCAACTGGGCAACTGGCAGCGGCCGCCAGAACTGCTGGCGATCTACCACCGCGCGAGAGACGCCGCACTCGTGCGTCAGCTCGCGTCGGGTGACACGAAGATGTATGTGGCCAAGGCGCGGGTGATCTCCGACGATCCGGACAAGCTCGAGCGCCGGGTCAGCAAGGACAACAGGCCGCTGATCACCGATCTCGGGCAATTGCTGGTCGCGGCGGAAGACGAGCTTGTGTTCATCACGCCCTACTACGTGCCGGGGAAGGACGGGCTCCAGTTCGTGCGCGATCGCGTGGACAGCGGTGTCCGGGTACGCGTTCTGACCAACTCACTGGCCTCGAACAATCACATCCCCGTGCACTCCGCCTATGCCAGTTACCGGCGTCGCGTGCTGGATGCCGGTGTCGAGCTCTACGAGGCGCGGGCCGACGCAGGTAAGACGACGGCCGGCCCGGACGCGCCTTCGGCGCTGACCATGCACACGAAGCTCATCATCATCGACCGGCGCTACGTGTTTGTGGGATCGCTGAATCTCGATCCGCGCTCCATCGATATCAACGCGGAAATGGGGCTGCTCATCGACGCGCCAGAACTCGCCACGCGCATTGTGGACGGTCTTGACGCTGCGTTGCCTGAGGCAAGCTATCGCATCGTTGCGCGCGACGGACGCTTCATGGAGTGGCATACGGAGATCGACGGCGAGACGGTTGTCGAAAACAACGAACCGTTGAGCTCACGCTGGCGACGTTTCAAGGCCTGGGTGTTGCGGATCGCGCCAGAAAGCCAACTCTAATGGCGCAGGGCCCCAGTCAATCCCCGGCCTCGGGCACATCCATGGCTTCGATAACCTCGCGCAGCCGCTCGGTGTTGACGTAACGGTCTACGACGAGCAGTGCGTTGGCATCCGCCTGTGCCGCCAGGTGCGCGCTGCGCGGCATGAGCGGCCGCAGGATGGGTACGAGCTGGGGGGCGCGTATGTGTTCGAGCACGAAAACGCGCGTCACCCAATCACCGGCAGCCGCGGTCTCACCGGGCTTGAGCACGGGCATTTCGGCTTGTCGAATCGCGCCCTCGGGTAACACCGTCACGTAGTCGCCCGTCGTCACGGCCGCGAGATCGTTGTTGTCGAGCACGCGAAGGAAGGCCTCATAGTCCATGTCGGCGTAGCCGGCCGGCCCGACGACGATGCCGTTGGGTACACGGTAGTCGAGCAGGAAGCGTTTGCCGCTATTGCTTGCCACCACGTCGATGACGCTTACGATCGGCGTGGTGTTGTGCTCGGTCATCCAGACCGGAGAACGCGTCTGGCGCACGGTGCGCTGCTTACCTTCCGAGGTCTGCGTTCGCCTGGGCTGTTCCGGTGACACGCCCACTTGCGCGCTCTGCGGCGACTGCGCCAGCGCAGAGGCTGACGACAGGGCAATGAGAAATACGGAAGCCAGAACGGATACGAGTCGCGACTGCAGCATCATGCCATCTCCATAAGGTCCCGATGCTGTGTGACCTTGCGCGGCGCGTGGTGTTCCCGCGGAGGCGTACAACTACACGTCGAGGAAGTCGCAGATACCTTTGGCCGCCTCCCGGCCCTCGAACACGGCCGTCACCACGAGGTCGGACCCACGCACCATGTCGCCGCCCGCAAAGACCTTGGGGTTCGATGTCTGGAACGGACGAACGGGGTCCGTGCTGACGCGCACGCGACCGTCCGGCCCTGTCTCCACACGGTGCTTCTCGAACCAGTCGGCCGGGTTGGGCCGAAAGCCGAACGCAATAATCACCGCGTCGGCGGGCAACACTTCTTCACTACCGGGCACGGGCTCGGGCCGACGGCGACCATCGGGACCCGGCGCGCCGAGCTCGGTCGTCACGACTTTTACGCCCGTCACGCGGTCGGTGCCGATGATTTCGACGGGCTGGCGGTTGAAAAGGAACTCAACGCCTTCTTCTTTGGCGTTCGAGACCTCGCGCCGGGAGCCTGGCATGTTGGCCTCGTCGCGGCGATAGGCACAGGTCACGCTCGTCGCGCCCTGGCGAATCGACGTGCGGTTGCAGTCCATCCCCGTGTCGCCGCCACCGAGCACCACCACGCGCTTGCCCGAGAGGTTCATCTCGGGGTCCACCTTGTCGTGTTCGCCCAGCGTCTTGTAAGCGTTCGAAATCAGAAACGGCAGCGCGTCGTAGACTCCCGGCAGGTTTTCACCTTGGAAGCCACCCCGCACGTAGGTGTAGGTGCCCATACCCAGGAACACGGCGTCGTAGTCCTCGGTGAGATCGTCAAACGAAATGTCGTCACCGATGCGCGTGTTGAGCACGAACTCCACGCCCATGCCTTCGAGGATGTCCCGGCGTGTCTCGATGATGCGCTTCTCGAGTTTGAACGGCGGAATACCGAAGGTGAGCAGGCCGCCGATCTGCGAGTACGCGTCGTAGACGACCGGCTTGACCCCGTTGCGCGCCAGCACGTCGGCTGCGGCGAGGCCAGCCGGGCCTGCACCCACGATGGCAACGCGCTTGTCGGTGGGCACCACGTGCGAGAGGTCGGGACGCCAGCCAAGCTTGAGCGCCTCGTCAGTGATGTATTTTTCGATGTTGCCGATGCTGACGGCGCCCAAGCCGTCGTTGAGCGTGCAGGCACCTTCACAGAGCCGGTCCTGCGGGCACACGCGGCCGCAGACTTCGGGCAGCGAATTCGTCTGGTGCGAGAGCTCCGCGGCTTCGAGGATATTGCCCTCGCGAATCAGGTTGAGCCAGTTCGGGATGTAGTTGTGCACGGGGCACTTCCACTCACAGTAGGGGTTGCCGCAATTGAGGCAACGCCCCGCCTGGTCGGCGGCTTCCTCAGGCGAGAACTGCCCGTAGATTTCCTTGTAGTGGTGCACGCGCACTTCGGCCGGCGCTTTGTCGGGGTCGCGACGCGGGATCTCGAGGAACTGGAGCGGAAATTCGTTCGCAGCCATGTCAGGCAGCCTGTCGCAGTGAGGTGATCAGCGTTCCGAGCTCGGACGCCTTGGGTTTCACGAGCCAGAAGCGGGGCAGGTAGTCGCGATAGTCCTCGAGGATTTCAGCGCCCCAGGCACTGTCCGTCAGCGCAACGTGTTGCTCGAGCAGGCTGCGCAGGTGATGCAGATAAGCTTCCATCGATTCCGGCGACACACGCTGAATGTCGATGAGTTCGTGGTTGTAGCGGTCGACGAAGTCGCGCTGCATATCGAGCACGTAGGCAAAGCCGCCCGTCATGCCCGCGCCGAAATTCACGCCGGTGTCGCCGAGCACACAGACGACGCCGCCTGTCATGTACTCGCAGCAGTGATCGCCGGCGCCTTCAATGACCGCCGTCGCACCCGAGTTGCGCACGGCGAAGCGTTCGCCGGCGCGACCTGCCGCAAACAGCTCGCCGCCCGTCGCCCCGTAGAGGCAGGTGTTGCCGATGATGGCCGTGTCGCGCGGCACGTAGCGCGCAGCCGCGGGCGGCCGAATCACGAGGCGACCCGCGGTCATGCCCTTGCCGACGTAGTCGTTGGCATCGCCCTCGAGCGTCATGTGCAGGCCCGCGACGTTCCAGGCACCAAAGCTCTGACCAGCCGTACCGCGCAGCTTGAGGTCGACAACCGCGTCACCCATGCCGAGGTTACCGTGGGCGCGCGCGATTTCGCCCGACACGCGGGCACCGATGGAGCGGTTGAAGTTGCGCACCTCATAGCCGAATCGTGCCGACTCACGCTTGGCGATCGCCTCGGCCGTATCGACGACCATCTGTTCGGCCAGCTCGCCTCGGTCAAACGGCGGGTTGCTGACTTCGGTGCAGTGACGCGGCTTATCCGCGGCAAGGCCACCGTCAGAAAGGATGGGCGACAAGTCGAGCGCTTGTTGACGCTCGGTTTGTCCCTGCACTGCCCGCAGCAGATCGGTGCGGCCAACGAGTTCGTCCAGCGTGCGAACACCCAGGGCGGCCATGTACTCACGCGTCTCCTCGGCCACGAAACGGAAGAAGTTCACGACCATGTCGGGCAGCCCGACAAAGTGCTTGCTGCGCAGCACCTTGTTCTGCGTCGCGACGCCCGTGGCGCAATTGTTCAAATGACAGATGCGCAGGTACTTGCAACCCAGCGCAACCATGGGCGCCGTGCCGAAGCCGAAACTCTCGGCGCCCAGCATGGCCGCCTTGATGACATCGAGCCCCGTCTTGAGGCCACCGTCGGTCTGCAGCCGCACCTTGTGGCGCAGATCATTGGCGCGCAGCACCTGGTGCGTTTCGGTCAGGCCCAATTCCCAGGGGCTGCCCGCGTACTTGACCGAGGTCAGCGGGCTCGCACCCGTGCCACCGTCGTAACCCGATACGGTGATCAGATCGGCGTAGGCCTTGGCCACACCTGCCGCGATGGTGCCGACACCGGGTTCGGAGACGAGCTTCACGCTCACGAGCGCGGCCGGGTTGACCTGCTTGAGATCGAAGATGAGCTGCGCCAAATCTTCGATCGAGTAGATGTCGTGGTGCGGCGGCGGCGAAATCAGACCGACGCCCGGGCTCGCATAACGCAGGCGCGCAATGGTCTCGTCCACCTTGTGCCCGGGCAACTGACCGCCCTCACCTGGCTTGGCGCCCTGCGCGATCTTGATCTGCAGCACGTCCGCGTTGACGAGGTACTCGGCCGTGACACCGAAGCGGCCACTCGCGACCTGCTTGATGCGCGACATGCGCTCAGTGCCGTAGCGCGCGGGGTCTTCGCCACCTTCGCCCGAATTGGAACGTGCACCGAGGCGGTTCATGGCGATCGCCAATGCCTCGTGGGCTTCGGGCGACAACGCGCCCAACGACATGCCCGCGCTGTCAAAGCGGCGCACGATTTCCGAAACCGGCTCGACCTCGTCGAGCGGTACAGGCTCGCCCCTGGGCGCGAGCTCAAGCAGGTCGCGCAGCGTTGCTACGGGGCGGTCATTCACAAGCGACGCGTACTGGCGGTAGACATCGTAGTCACCCGAACGCACGGACGCCTGCAGCGTCGCAATGACGTCAGGGTTGTAACAGTGGTACTCGCCACCGTGTACGTAGCGCAGCAAACCGCCCTGGTTGACGGGCACGCGCTTGGCAAAGGCGATACGCGCCAGCGCGCGCTGGTCTTCTTCGAGATGGTCGAACGTGGCTCCGGAGATACGGCTCACGGTGCCGCGGAAACATCGCTCGACCACTTCGTCGGACAGGCCCACGATCTCGAACAGCTGCGAGCCGCGGTAGCTCGCGATCGTCGAGATTCCCATCTTGGACATGATCTTAAACAGACCCTTGCGGATGCCGCGGCGAAAGGCACGGCCGTACTGGCGCGCACCGTCGACGGTGCCAGAGACTTTGCCCTGTCGCGCCAGGTCGTAGAGCACCTGGTAGGCCAGGTAGGGGTAGACGGCCGTGGCACCGTAACCAATGAGGCACGCGAAGTGGTGCGGGTCGCGGGCGTAGCCCGTCTCAACGAGGATGTTGCAGTCGCAGCGCAGTCCCGTCTTTACGAGGTGATGATGCACGGCACCCGTCGCGAGCAGCGCGTGCACGGGCCGCTGCGCTTCGTCGATGTAACGGTCGCTGAGACAGATCAGCAGCATGCCATCGCGCACGGCGGCCTCGGCCTTGGCACAGATGTCGTCCAGCGCCTCGGTCAACGAGACGTCGGCCGGGTAGTTCAGGTCAATGACGATGTGCCGGTCGGCGAATAGCTCCGGCCCCACGAGCTGGCGCCATTTGCGCTGCGACAGCACAGGCGAGTTGATAATGATGTGTTCGGCATCGGCCGCGGAGAGCTCGAACAGATTGCACTCGCGCCCGATATTCGTCTGCAGCGACATGACAATGCGTTCGCGCAGCGAGTCGATGGGTGGATTGGTGACCTGCGCGAACTGTTGGCGGAAGTAATCGTAGAGCGGCCGCACCTCCTTCGAGAGCACGGACATGGGCGTGTCATCGCCCATGGAACCCACAGCCTCCTGCGAGGCCTCGGCGAGCACGCGCAACACTTCGTTACGTTCTTCGGCCGACAGGTTAAACATCTTTTGGTAAGCCGCGAGCTCATCGCGTTCCATGGGCTCGGCCGCCATGCGCTCGTCGACGAGTTCGGTCTCGAGGTAGCGGATGCCCTTCTTGAGCCAGCGCCGGTACGGCGCGCGCGCCTTGATCTGGTCGTGCACGGCGGCCGTGTCGAGCAGCGTACCGGTCTCTAAATCGACGGCGAGCATCTGGCCCGGACCCAGGCGCCCTTTCTCGATCACGGTGGCCGGGTCGTAGTCGTAGACGCCGATCTCGGAGGCGACCGTGAGGTGGCGGTCTTCGGTGAGCACGTAACGCGCGGGACGCAGGCCATTGCGGTCGAGCGTGCAGGCCGCGTAACGGCCATCAGTCATGACGATGCCCGCCGGACCGTCCCAAGGCTCGATGTGACAGCCGAAGAACTCATAGAAAGCCTTGGTCTCGGCGTCCATGCGGTCGTCGGCCTGCCAGGCGGGCGGCACCAGGATACGCATGGCCTGCAGCACGTCCATGCCACCCGCGAGCATGACTTCGAGCATGTTGTCGAGCGAGGACGAGTCCGAGCCATCCATGGACACCAGCGGCGTCAGCGACGACACGTCGGGCAGCAGGTCGGACTGGAAGTTGCGCGAGCGCGCCATGGCCCAGTTGCGGTTGCCCGAGATCGTGTTGATCTCACCGTTGTGCGCGAGCAGGCGAAACGGCTGTGCGAGACGCCACTGCGGCCAGGTGTTGGTCGAGAAGCGCTGGTGGAACACGGCCACCGAACTCATGAGGCGCGAGTCTTTGAGGTCGGGATAGAAGTCGGCCAGCACGCCCGGCATCACCATGCCCTTGTAGGCGATGGTGTTGGCGCAGAGGCTCGCGACGTAGAACGACGCGTCGACCTCAGCCAGCGCAAGCTCTGCGCGGCGACGTGCAATAAAAAGCTGTCGATTAAACGTCGCGCGCGGCATCGTGTCGGGCGCATTCACAAACAATTGTTCGATGCGCGGCAGCGTGCGCAGCGCCTCTTCGCCACAAACGCTCGGGTCCGTCGGCACAACGCGCCAGCCGGCCACTTCGAGGCCCACGGCTTCGAGCTCCTGCTCGAGTTGTGTGCGGCAGCGACCCGCGAGCAGGTCGTGGCCGTTCAAAAACACATTGCCGGCCGCAAAGCGCTTGGCCAGCGTGAAGCCCGATTCCTGAGCAACCGCGCGCAGGAACGCATCGGGTGTCTTGATGAGCAGACCGCAACCATCGCCCGTCTTGCCATCTGACGCCACAGCGCCACGGTGAGTCAGGCGCGCCAGGGCACCAATCGCCGTGGCGACCAGCCACTGGCTCGGCTGGTCGTCGATATTGGCGATGAGGCCAAAGCCGCAGCTCGCCCGTTCAAACGACGGCCGGTACAGGCTGGTGTGGTCAGGCGCGCGCATGTTGTCCGAGTGTCTCCCCCGTTTCCTGGTCGCCGCTTGCCGCGGGCGTGGTGCGTTGCGTTTTGTGTGGCCGTCACGAATGCGGCGGGCCGACGAATTCGGCGCCGCGGTGTCGCGGTACTACGCAGGTACGCCGGTCGCGGGTTGTGGCTGCCGAAGCCTCGTTTCGAGGGGGCGCCAGTGCGTTGGCGTCAGAGCTTTATGCCATCAAATGATGCGGTGCGACAAACGTCCGAGGCCCTGATCGCGTGTCGGGACCGCTTCAAAGCGCCGAAATGACCCGAAATCCCGTGAAAACAGCGGCTTTCGCGCTAAAACGTCGCGAACAGAGGCGATTTGCGACAATAGCTCGACTGGCTGCTGCGCGCTCGGTTGCGCGCGTAACTAACTCAGCAATCGCACCGGCGATCTAGCGCGGCTCATCGTCACCGGGCGCCCAGCGGGCACTGACGATGCGCCAGTCGCTGCCGTCACGCTCAAAGGTGACCAGGAAGGTGTAGACGGCCGTCTCCAACGCAAAGCGCTCGAGGCTGGCGCCTGCGAATCGGGTACGAACGCGGGCTTCAGCGAGGTCGTCGGTGATCAGCGTTATCTGCTGAACGTCAGGGAACACGCCCAGGCTGCCCCCGGCGCGCAACATGACGCCACGCACGATCATCAGCGCCTGGCGCCGGTCGTTGCCCCGCAGATCGGCGTAGTCATCCTCGATGGCGTCGCCAAACGGGCCCATCTCCCCGTCCTCAGCGGCCTCGGCGAGCGTCGCGATCTGAGCGCGAATCTTCTCTTCGGGGCCTTCGCTGCCGCCGCAGGCAGCCAGCAGAAGGCACAGGGCCAGGGTTAACGCCGTCACGAAACGCATGCGCGCAGTATCCCACCGCGGCACCGATCTGTCAGAATCACGCGGCAAAGGAAGTGCAAAACGGAGCGTGCCGTGGCGGCCGACCTGAGTCCCGAAGACAACAAAGACATCCAGGCTGTACTCGACCTGTGGTTCAAACCGCGAGCTCACGACATGCCGGGCGTCGATGCGCGCATGGACTTTTGGTTCGGCGAAGACCCGGAGCTCGACATCCAGCTTCGCCACCGCTTCGGCGGCCTGATCAAGCGCGCCGCTGCCGCAGAACTCGAGCACTGGGCGGCGATTCCGCTGGGCCGGCTCGCACTGATCATCGTCATCGACCAGTTCCGCCGCAACGTCTACCGCGGCAAGCCCGAAGCATTCAGTCACGACCGCGCTGCGCTCAAGCTGACCGTCGAGGGCGCCATCGCCAAACACGACAAGTCACTGGATCTCGTCCAGCGCGCCTTCTTTTTCATGCCCATGCAGCACGTCGAGTCGCGCAAAGTGCAGAACAAGTCGGTTGCGGTTTATCAGGGCCTGATCAAGAAGGCGAGCGAAGCCGAGCGCAGCACCTTCGAGACCTTTGCCCACTTCGCCGAACTGCACCGCGACATCGTCGAGCAGTTTGGTCGCTTCCCGCACCGCAACGCGATTCTGGCCCGCGAGAACACGGCGCTTGAGGCCGAGTACCTGTCCGACGACGCGCCTAGCTTCGGGCAGGGTTGAAACTCACGCCTCTGAGAAACGCTGCAGGCGTGCGGTCTGGCGGGACGACCACGCAAACCGCGAAACGAGCAACACGGCCGAGACCGTCAGTCCCACGACAAAGCCGCCCCAGATCATCGCGGGCGACAGCCTGAAATGTAGCGCCGCGGCGTAGGCCAGCGGGAACGCGATGACCCAGTAAGAGAACGTGGTCAGGAACATGGGGACCCGGGTGTCGTGCAAACCGCGCAATGCGCCGGACGCACCCACCTGAATACCATCCGAGACCTGAAAGATGGCCGCGACGAACAACAATGACAGCGCAATGGCCTGCACGTTGCTGTCGTCCGTGTAGAAGCCGACGATCTGGTCTCGGAACAGCAGCAGGATCACTGCCGACACGGTCATGAAGATCGCGCAGGCGCCAATACCGAGCCAGCCGCGAATGCGTGCCAGCGCCACATCACCTGCACCCAAGGACCGGCTGACGAGCACGGTGGTTGCCGAGTTCAGCCCCATGGGAATCATGAACATGGTCGAGGCGTAGCTCAGCGCCACCTGGTGCGCCGCCGCGATGTTGGCGGACAGCTTGCCCATGAGCAGCGACACCGCGCTGAACAAACCTGCCTCGGCAATGATCGACACCATAATGGGCAAGCCGAGTGCGAGAATCTCGCGCATCTCGGCCCACTGCGGGCCACGACCCAGCTTGAAGATCTCGTAAGGCTTGTAGCGTGGGTTCACGAGCATGTAGACCAGCAGGCTCGCAAACATGAAATACATCGTGATGGCACTGGCGACGCCCGCACCCACGGCGCCCATTGCCGGGGCACCCAGGTTTCCGAACATGAATACCCAGTTGCCGAACACATTCACGACCAGCGCGCCGATTGACACGTACATCACGGGGCGCGTCCAGCCAATGCCTTCTGTGGTGTAGCGCAGCACCAGATAGGCAAACGCGGCCGGTGCGCCCCACACGATGACCCGCATGTAGTCGACGGTGAGCTGTCGAAACTCCTCATCGATGCCGATGGCCTCAAGCGCACCCTGGGCGCCCAGGCGGATTGTGGCCAGCACCGCGGCCGAAATGATGAGGCTCAACCAGAATCCCTGACGGGCATAGCGACCCATGAGGTGCCCTTCGCCACGCCCGACATAGCGCGACCCAATGGGCGAGATCGCCATGAGCACGCCCAGGGCGAACAGAAAGAAGAGCATCCAGGCACTGCTGCCCACAGCCACCGCTGCCAGGGCTGGCGCGGAAATCTTGCCCGACATGACGGTGTCGGCCAGCCCCATCCCGGCGATCGCCAGGTTGTTAACGATCAACGGCGACGCCAGTCGCACGAGCCCGACAAACTCGGTCTTCAAACCGGGCTGCGGGGGATCGAGAACGTCGGTGGTCATGGGGGTTCCGGTTGGCGCGACCAAATGGCAGCAGGCGAGCGTATCACGCGCGCGTGAAGGGTCGTCGTATTTGGTACGCTCGCGGCACTACCGCACACCCTGGAGTGTTTGCCCATGCTTCACAACGGCACCTCGCGCCGCGTCGCCATCGTCGGCGGCGTGCGCATCCCGTTCGCGCGTTCGCATACGGCCTACCGTGACGCGTCCAACCTCGACATGATGACGGCCACGCTCAAAGCGCTGGTTGAACGTTACGACCTGGCCGGCCAAACGCTGGGCGATGTGTCACTGGGCGCCGTCATCAAGCATTCGCGCGACTGGAACCTCGCGCGCGAAGCCGTACTCGGCAGTGGGCTCTCGCGGCAGACGCCCGCGTTCGACCTGCAACGCGCCTGCGG
Organism: Pseudomonadota bacterium; assembly: GCA_038524795.1. Lineage (GTDB taxonomy): Bacteria > Pseudomonadota > Gammaproteobacteria > Steroidobacterales > Woeseiaceae > CALBPI01. The sequence continues at coordinate 39,021 of JBCBIJ010000008.1, forward strand.
CACGAGTCTGTCGGGCTGCGTGATGGTGGCCAACAAGATCGCACTCGGCCAGATTGACGTGGGCATCGGCGCAGGGACGGACACGGTCAGTGACCCACCGATCGTCTACCCCGACGACTACCGCAAGCTCATGATGGCGAGCTACCGCGGCCGGAGTTTCGGTCAGCGCATAAAGCCCTGGCTAGGCCTACGGCCCCGTCACTTCAAACCCGTCCTGCCGGGCGTTGAAGAACCGCGAACCGGTCTGTCCATGGGGCAGAGCACCGAGCTCACGGCAAAGGCCTGGAACATCGACCGCGAGTCGCAGGATGCTCTGGCACTCGCCAGTCACCAGAATGCACATGCGGCCTGGGAGGCTGGATTCTATGATGATCTCGTTGTGCCGTTCGCAGGCCTTGCGCGCGACAACAACATGCGCGCCGACTCCTCGATGGAGAAGCTCGCCAAGTTGAAGCCCGCGTTCGACCGGAGCCCGTCGGGCACGATGACGGCGGGCAATTCGACGCCGCTCACGGACGGCGCCTCTTCGGTGTTGCTGGCTTCCGAAGACTGGGCGCGTGAACGCGGCCTGCCCGTGCTCGCCTACCTGGACTTTTGCAAGGTTGCCGCCGTCGATTTCATCGACGACGAAGGCTTGCTCATGGCGCCCGTTTACGCCGTTTCCGACATGCTCAAGGACGCCGGTTTGGGCTTCGACGACATCGACCTGTTCGAGATCCATGAAGCCTTCGCCGCCCAGGCACTGGCCACAATGAAAGCCTGGGCTGACCCCGAGTTTTGCCGTGACAGGCTGGGCCGAGAGGCGGCGCTGGGCGAGGTGCCCCGCGAGAAACTCAACATTAAAGGCGGCAGCCTGGCCGCGGGTCACCCCTTCGCGGCCACGGGCGGGCGCATTGTCGCGACGCTGGCGAAGATGCTGCACGAGCGCGGCAGCGGGCGCGGCCTGATCTCGATTTGCACGGCCGGCGGCATGGGTGTGACAGCGATTCTGTCCGCCACCTGACGAAGCGGGGCGCTGCGCCACTGTGACAGAGCGGCGGTGGCGGTCTGCTATAGTCTGGCGCTTTGTCGCGCCGGCCCCGCCTGCGTGAACGTTATGACAAGGCTGCCGCAAGACGCCGGGGGGCGCGGAAAAAGCAGCCCTGTGCGCTGATAAAAACTGAATCACGGGGATCCGTATGGAAGGTCTGAGCAATTTTCTGGCTGTGTCGAACGCCATTCTTTGGGCGCAGCCTGTGCTCTACGCGCTGCTGGCAACCGGCGTGTTGTTTACGGTCTGGAGTGGCGTCGCCCAGTACCGCGCGCTGACGCACGGCGTCGGCGTCGTCAGCGGCAAGTACGACCACGAAGACGACCCCGGTGCCATCAGCCACTTCCAGGCCCTGTCCGCCGCGCTCTCAGCCACGGTCGGGCTCGGCAACATCGGTGGTGTCGCCCTGGCCATCGCGCTGGGCGGACCGGGCGCTGTGTTCTGGATGTGGGTGGTCGGCTTCTTCGGCATGGCGATCAAGATCACCGAAGTCACGCTGTCGATGCTCTACCGCAACACGGACGACCCGGACAACCCGCACGGCGGCCCCATGTGGGTCATCAGCAAAGGTCTGCCCGGCATCGCGCCGAAACTCGCCGGCGTCGGCAAAACGATCGGCGTCGTCTTCTGCCTGACGCTGCTCGTCTCGACGGCCACGGGCGGCAACATGTTCCAGGCCTGGAACGTCGGCGAAATTACGCACGCCTACTTCGGTGTGCCAAGCATCGTCACGGGCATCGTCCTGGCCGTTATTGTGGGCGCCGTCATCATCGGCGGCATCAAACGCATCGGCCGCGTGGCGGGCACGCTCGTGCCGTTCATGGTGGCGCTCTACCTGATCGCGGGCATCTATGTCCTCGCTGTGAACTTCGAGAAGATCCCGGAGATGTTCGCGCTCATCGTTGCTGGCGCGTTCAACCCGCAGCAGGCCACGGGCGCCTTCATCGGCGGCACAGTCGCGTACGGCTTCCTCATCGGCATGAAGCGCGCGCTGTTCTCCAACGAAGCCGGCCAGGGCAGTTCGCCCATCGCCCACTCTGCCGCGCGCACCAAGGAACCCGTGCGTGAGGGTGTCGTCGCGGGTCTGGAGCCCTTCATCGACACGATTGTGGTGTGCACCTTCACGGCGCTCATCATTCTCTCAACGGGCGTCTGGAACCGCGATGCGACGGCGGTGCTCGACGTCGAACCCAACATCACCAAGCTCGCCGACGGTACCTGGCAGGTTGAAACCGTTGATGCGCCTGAGTCGGACGAGCTGCCCGTTGGCGAAAGCGTCTACCTCATCGTTGAGGCCGATCCCAACACGGACACGGGCAACAACCTGCACAAGCTCAACGGCACGGTCATTGCGGCCGAGGACGGCAGCAAGCAGATCCAGTGGGTACCGCTCGTCACCACGGGCGGGCCCGCCATGACCGACCTCGGCGTTTATCCGAACTACGTTGGTGCGACGATGACGGCCAAGGCCTTCGACACGGTGCAACCCGGGCTCGGCATGTGGCTCGTGACCCTGGCGTCGTGGCTCTTCGCGATCTCGACGATGATCTCGTGGAGTTACTACGGTGAGCAGGGCATGGTCTATCTCGCGGGCGAGAAGTCCGTGCTGCCTTACAAGATCGTATTCTGCGGGCTGATCATCCTGGCCACGTTCGGGCTCATCGAAACCGACACCGACCTCGACAACATGACGGGCGTCGGCACGGGCGTGATGCTGTTCGCCAACGTGCCCATCATGTGGATCATGGGCTACCAGGCCATGCGCGCCTACAAGGCCTACATTGCGCGCCTCAAGGGCGGCGAGTTCGACGCCGAGGCCGCCGAGGTCAAAGCCGGCAAGTAGCCTCGTCGCCACGTCGACAGAAAGGCCCGGCCTCGGTCGGGCCTTTTTTATTGGCGCGCGCGACCGCACTATTGACCGCATGACACGCACCATCTCCACGCTGCTGCTCGCGCTCACGTGCACGCTCACGGCGCGCGCCGACATCCCTGGCTTTGCGCTCGGCAACACCGCCGAAGCCAATGGCCTGGCTATCGCGCAGGAAGCCGACCGGCGCGGACAAGGCTTCGGCGATTCACGCTCCACGCTGACCATGACGCTCTACGACGGTCGCGGTAACTCGGCAACGCGCGAGATGTCGGGCAAGACACTGGAAATGCCCGACGACGGCGACCGCACGCTGCTGTTCTTCGAGAACCCGCGCGATGTCGCTGGTACCGCTTTTCTCACGCACAGCCACGGCGAGCGCGACGACGACCAGTGGCTCTACCTGCCCGCCCTGAAGCGCATCAAGCGCATCGCCTCAAGCAACCGCTCGGGCGCCTTCATGGGCAGCGAATTCTCCTACGAAGACCTGGGCAACGACGAGGTCGAAAAGTACGAGCACCGCTACCTGGGTGAAGCCGACATCGACGGCGTCGCCACCTACCAGCTTGAACGCACGCCCAAGCTGAAATCTGGCTACTCGAAGCAGATTGTCTGGCTCGACCAGACCGAGCTTCGCGCCTGGCGCATCGAGTATTACGACCGAGGCGGGCGCCTGCTCAAGACGCTTTACCCAAGCGACTACGAACGATACCTCGAGCGATTCTGGCGCCCGCTGACCATGGAGATGGTCAACCACCAGAATGGCCGTCGCACCGTGCTCGAGTGGGCCGACTACGTGTTCGGTCTTGAGCTGCCTGCGCGCGACTTCGAGCGCGATGCGCTGCGCGACATTCGTTAGCCTGCTCGTCGTCGCGGGCGCCGCCACGGCCGGCGACTGGGAGGTCGATGCCGAAGTCGAACTCTCGGCGCGCTACTTCCTGCAGGAGACCGACGACCCGCGCCAGGACCAGTTCGCAGCCGACCTGTACGGGCAGGTCGATGCCTTTCGCGACTGGGACAAGGGGCGCCAGCGGTTCGCTCTGTCCGTGAACGCGCGCGGCGACTCCGACGACGGCGAACGCAGCCGCTTCGACGTGCAGGAGCTTTACTGGCGTTACCGCTGGTCGCGCGCCGAAGTGGCCGTAGGTGTCGACCGCGTGTTCTGGGGCGTCACCGAAGCACTGCACCTGGTCGACATCGTCAACCAGACCGACCTTGCGGCCAGCCCCGACACCGAAGACAAACTCGGCCAAGCTATGCTTCGGCTCACGCTGCGACCGCGCTGGGGCACGATCGACGCTTACGTCCTGCCCCGATTCCGCGAACGGCGTTTTCCGGGCACCGCGGGTCGACTGCGCGGCCCTGTTGAAATCGTGGCGGACGCAGCCCGATTCGAATCCGGCGACGGCCGCAACCATATCGACTACGCGCTGCGCTACAGCCACTACCTGGGGCCCGTCGAGTTCGCGGTGTCGCAGTTTACGGGCACGGCGCGCACGCCCGCCTTCGAACTTATCGGCATCGCACCCGTACCGCAGATCGCGCCTGTCTATTTCCAAACGGACCAGACGGGGCTCGAGCTGACCTTCGTGCAGGGCAACTGGCTCTGGAAGCTCGAAGCCATCTCAGCGCGTGACCCCGTGCAGCGCTACCGCGCGGCCACGGGCGGCTTTGAATACACCTGGTCGAGCGTGTTCGGCAACGCCGACCTTGGCCTGATCACCGAGTACCAGTACGACAGCCGCAACCCGGGCGAAGTCCTCGCATTCGATAACGCGGGACTCTTCAACGACGACCTCGTCGTCGGCGCGCGGCTGGGGCTCAACGACTTCGCGGGCAGCGAGCTGCTGCTGCTAGCGACGCGCGACCGTGACAACGGTGGCCGCGTCGTGAGCGTTGAGGCATCACGACGCCTGGGTTCGCGCTGGCGGCTCGCGCTCGAGGGGCAGCACTTCTCGGCCGGTGATGAAGCGGACTTGCTTGCGATCCTGGCGGGCGAGGACTACTGGCGGCTGTCGCTGACGCGCTACTTCTAGCTGGATCGAATGAGCTGCCAGGCGCACTCGCGCATGGCGGTAAGACCGCGCGATTTAAACTTCGGCTCGGCGTCGAGGACGTCTGAGCTCCGCAAATGCGTGACCGCGAAGTCGGCAGCGAACAACGCATCGACCTCGTCGGGCATGACCGAGAACGGTGGCCCCGACATCTCCTGCTGCGCGTACTCCACCGTCACGAGCAAGGTGCTGCTCGCTTCAGTCAGCAACGCCGCAAGCGCCGCGGCATAGCGCCGTCGCGTCTCGACGTCTAGCGCGACCAGTGCCGCGCGGTCGTAACAGGCCGTGGCGCCCTGCAGGTGATCGGGCTGCAGCGCAAAGACGTCACCGCAGTACAGGCGAATATTGCCGTGCTCGAGGAAGTCGATGCCGGCGTCGTGGCCGCTCGTGGCCTTGAGGCCCGCCTCTTCGAAGAACGCTTCGACGGCGACGGGGCTCAGCTCGATGCCGACGACGCGGTGCCCCTGCTGCGCGAGCCAGTGCATGTCGAGGCTCTTTCCGGCGAGCGGTACAAAGACGGTCGCATCCGCTTCGACGCCAGCCGGTGGCCAGTGTGCCGCGAGCATGGGGTGGATGTCCGCACGGTGGAAGCCGATGCGGTCGTCGCGCCAGCGCGCGTGCCAGTCGGCGTCGGCCACTACCAGTGCCCCGTGCCTGGCGCGCCCTTGATTGGACCCTTGAGCTCGGGCGTCACCCAACCGCCATAGAAACCGCCGGGCTGCGGTGTCACACGATCCTCACCCACCCAGCAAGCGTCGACGCGCTGCGGCATAAAGGCGATCCAGCCCGCGATGCGGTCGAATTCTGGATAGGGCTTCGGATAGCACCAGGCCGCGGCGGCTGAACGCACGCCGTCGACCACCACGTCGAAGTAGGCGGCTTCGCCTTTCCACTCGCAGTGGCTCGACTGACTGAGCGGTACGAGCAGGTCCATGTCCACGTCGTCGGTGGGCAGGTAGTAAGTCGGTGCGCTTGCGGTTTCGCAGACGCGCTGCGCGCGCAGCGAGTTGGCAATCTCGGCGCCCGCGTGCTCGACGCGAATGCGCTTTGACACCGACTCGAGGCGCGGCGGGCGCGGGTAGTCCCAGACCGATTCCTGGCCCGGGCCCGGAACCTCGATGTTGTCGGGGCGCGGCGATCGGTCCCAAGCGCGCCGCGCGGCCAGAATCCAGTCAGGCGCGCGTCGATCAGGCATCGGTCTTGTCGGTATCGGCGGGCGCGTCCTTGTCGTTCTTGTTGCGCGCACCGCGCAGCCCGAGCGCTCGCTCGATGCGATCGCGGGCGGCCTCGAAGCGCTCACCCTGGGCCTCGCGCCGCACATAGCTTTCAACGTCACTGACGAGACTGTCGAGGTCGGGATCGTCGTGGTCGTCTTCGCGGCCCAGACGATCCGCAGCGCCGAACAGATTGATGGCCTTTTCGGTGCGACGGCCAAAGGCAACCACTTCGTAGAACTCGCTGCCTGACTTCGCGCCGGGCTTGAAGAGGCTGATCCCCGTCGCAATTAACGAGACCGGTATCAGGATAAAGTCGCGCAAGCCGTCAACGATCAGCTTGATCTGGAACACGATCGCATCGCGCACCATCTCGCTCTTGGTGACGTCAACGGTGGCTTCTTCGGGTGTGGCGTTTTCGACGGAATCAGACATGGGGGGTGCTTGCTGGCCTGTCGTGGATGTCACTGATACTGTAACGAATTCTCTGGGCAGACAGTAACAGCGATGGCGCGCTACTCCGGCGATGCAGACTTCGACCACGGCAAGCCCCAGGCAATTGGGCTGCTTGTGGTCAATCTCGGCACACCTGACGATCCTTCGACAGGTGCTGTACGCCGCTACCTCAAACAATTTCTCTGGGACCCGCGCGTCGTCGAACAGCCGCGCTGGCTCTGGTGGCTGATTCTCAACCTCATCATCCTCCGGATTCGGCCGTCGCGCTCAGCCGCGGCCTACCAGAAGATTTGGACCGATGAAGGCTCGCCGCTGTTGCTCTACAGCCAGTCGATCGCCGACAAGGTTGGCGCCGCGCTGGCTGAAGCCACGGGCAGCCCCGTCGTGACCGAGCTCGGCATGTCCTACGGCTCGCCGTCGATTCCCGACGCGATCGAGCGGCTGCGCGCGAACAACGCGCGCCGATTGGTCGTACTGCCGCTCTACCCGCAGTACTCGGCGACGACTACGGCCACCGTGTTCGATCAGGTCACCGAGACGCTGCGCCGCCAGCGCTGGGTGCCTGAGCTGCGGTTCATTAACCAGTACCACGACCGGCCACGCTTCATCACAGCACTCGCCGACACCGTGCGCGCGCACTGGCAGGAACATGGTCGTGGTGAACGTCTTTTGTTTTCGTTCCACGGTATCCCGCAGCGCTACTTTCGCGCCGGCGACCCTTACCACTGCCAATGCCAGAAAACGGCGCGACTCGTCGCTGACGCGCTCGGCCTCGAGAAGGGCAGCTGGCAGGTCAGCTTCCAGTCCCGCGTCGGCCGCGAGCCCTGGCTTATGCCTTACACGGACTACACGCTCGAAGACTGGGGCGCCGAGAAGCTTGGCAACGTCGATGTGATTTGCCCGGGCTTTGCCGCGGACTGCCTGGAGACGCTCGAAGAGATTGCGCTCGAGAACGGTGAGGCCTTTGTCGAGGCCGGCGGCGGCGCGCTGCGCTACATCCCCGCACTCAACGACGGTGACGACCAGGTCGCCGCCCTGTCAGACCTTGTGCTTGAGCACACGGCCGGTTGGCATGACGCCTTGAAAACCGACAACGCGCAGATCGGCGACAGTGCTCGCCGTGCCGAGGCGCTGGAGCAACACGCGGCGGCATCATGAGCACCCGCTTCCTTGAGATCAGCGTCACCTCTCATGATCTCGTTACGTCGCTAAACTTCTACCGGGCACTGGGATTCACGGAGCTCACAACGGCCGACACCTGGCCGCACCCCTACGCCGTCGTTACCGATGGCCAGGTCGCCATCGGTCTGCACGGGCAAGCCTTCGAGGCGCCGCGCATCGCGCTGTCGATGCCCGACCTGCAGCGCGCCGCACTCCAGCTGGGTGACAACCCCAGGCTGCAGTCGATGCGCATCGACCCAGAGAGCTTTCACGAGGTGCTGCTCGCTGATGAGGACCACCACGCGCTCTGGCTGCTCGAAGCGCGCACTTACTCGCCCGCGAGCGAAACGCCGCCGCGCTCACAGCTGGGTTCCGTGCTCGAGTGGACCTTGCCCGTGCGCGACGCGCTGGCCAGTGCACAATTCTGGGCGCCCTATTCCAATGCCTCGCTGGCCGTCATCGAACGCCCGAGCATGCACATGCGCCTGGCCATCGACAGCATGCCGGTCGGCCTGTCCGAGCAAGCGCGCGGGCGCGATCCGATGCTGTCCTGGCGTGTCGATGACCTCGCAACCCTGGGCGTTACGCTCGATCGCATCGGCCACCCGCTGCAGCGCTGCGGCATCGGCATCGAGGGCTGCTACGGGCTGGTCACCACGCCAGAGGGCTTGGGGTTTTCGGTGTTTGGCGTCGACTTCGCCGACTAGTCAGCGCCCACAAGGTCGCAAAGCCGCTCGCCCTGCCGCCGGAATGACGGCCCGAACGCGGCTTCATCACAAAGATGATTCAGAGCCCCAAGGTCGGGCGCGCGCCTGTGCAGGTCCGTGGCATCAAAGTCGAGGGGCACATCGGTTGGGATACGCGTGAGCTCGCGCGAGATCATGGCGATATCGCGGTGCGTCTCGAGCTTCTCGCCGAGCTTTGCCGCGCCGCGCACGTTGACCTCGGCCACCTGGTCGAGGTTCGCGTAAACGACATCAAGACTGCCAAAGTGGTTGAGCAATGCAGCAGCCGTCTTGCGCCCGACGCCAGGCACGCCCGGAATGTTGTCGACGGCGTCGCCCGCGAGCGCCAGTAGATCGGCGATCTGCTCGGGAAACACGCCGAAGGCGTCCGGAATGTCGTCGTAGCCAAGCTTTTTGTTGCCCGCGAAATCCCAGAATGTGTCGACGGGCGTCAGCAGCTGCGTGAGGTCCTTGTCACGGCTCACGATCGTGCAGGGCACGCCATGGCTGCGCGCATCGACAGCCAGTGTGCCAATGATGTCGTCGGCCTCGTAAAGGCCGCTCGCGGCTTCGCGCAGCCCCAGCGCGCGCGCCATGCGTCGACACTGCTTGAACTGGCGGTCGAGCTCGGGCGGCGCCGGGTCACGGTTGGCCTTGTAATTGGGGTAGATCTCGTTGCGGTAGGAACTCGCCAGACTTTCATCGAAGGCCACGGCGATCTGGTCAGGCGACACATACTCCAGAAAGTCCGCAAGAAAACGCGTGAAGCCATAAAGCGCATTGGTCGGGTTGCCGTCGCCGTCCGTCATGTCGTCGGGCACCGAGAACCAGGCGCGAAACACGTAGACGCTGGCGTCTATGAGGTAAACCATGCGCCGAATTCTAGCAGCGCGTGCTAGCGGAGGTCGGCAGCCGTTGCGGCGGTGTTGCTCTCAAGGTGGATGCGCACGCGCTTGTGCAACGGGCTCTTTCGCGGGAAGTGCGCGAGCAGGTATTCCATCTGGTCGGCGAGAACGCGTCGGCCTTTGAGGTAGATGTACTCGGCGTAAGTGGGCGTGAAAGGCACGGCGATAAGCTCCATGCCAGCCTGCTCAGGTGTCCGGCCGCCCTTGTGGTTGTTGCAGCGTCGGCACGCCGTCGCGACGTTGGTCCAGCGGTCCTCGCCCTGCTGTGAGATCGGCGTGATGTGATCGCGCGTGAGTTCCGAATTCAGGAAACGGTTACCGCAATAGAGGCAGATGTTGGCATCGCGCTTGAACAGCGTACGGTTGTTCAGTGGCGGCACGTAGGCGTCGCGCAGCTCGGCGAGCCCCTGGTGGGTGCCGTGGGTGGCGATAATTGAGTTGACCTCGATGACGCTGCGTAAACCCGTCAGCGCGCTGTAGCCCCCCCGAACGCGGAACAGCGGGGTCCCGCACGCGTAGGCGACTTGCTCGGCGTGATAAAGACGCACCGCTTCGCGGTAATCGATCCACTCGAGTGGCATACCCGCGACATCCGTTCGGAGTACTTGTTGGGAAATCCGAACGCCCAGGTCCACCATGCAGCTCCCCCGTTTGTGCTGCGGGTCGCGGCGACCCGCTGTCGGTCGAAATCTTGCAGAACGCGGACCGAAAATCAACGCCTTGCAAGTGCGCCACCCGGACCGGCATGCTTGGCGACCGGGCAGTCCGGTTCTGCGTACCTTGCAGAAGGTCTCCAGCCCCTTCGATCGCCACTCTGCGAGGGGGCTCCGACCCGCTGTCAGGAGCACTTATACACACCGAGGATCACGGTTTTGTGACAACCGTCACAGCGCCACGTCGGGAACGATTATGCGTATAAGCTGCTGTTTATAAAACGTATTTTGAGCTTCTCCTCCTATAAGGCGCTGCAGGCTGCCCGTTGCACGTGCAAAATGACCGGCCGCGCGTCGAAATGATCCACAAACTTATCCACAGCCGTGCCGCAACCTGCACAAAAACAAAGAGATAGCGATTTCAGGCGCGTCGCGGTGGCCGTGGATGTGCCGCTCAGACGGCTGTTTGAGTACCGCGTCCCGGACGCATTTCCGCTGCCGGAACCCGGCTCACGCGTGCGGGTACCCTTCGGTCGACGCACCCTCACGGGGCTGGTCTGGTCACACCCGGACGCGGACAGCGACGCGCCCGCCAAACTGCGCGATGTCATCGCAGTGCTCGACCGTGCGCCGTTGTTGTCGCGCGACGACCTGGCGCTCATTCAGTTCGCCGCGGAGTACTACCACCATCCGCAGGGCGAGGTCGTGGCTGCGGCGCTCGCGCCGGGCATGCGAACTGGCGGCGACGCGCGCGCCGCGCAGCCCTTTTGGTCACTCACAGACGCGGGCCGCGACGTTGACCGCGAAGCACTGGCGCGGCGTGCCAAGAAACAGGTGGCGCTCATCGACGTGCTGGCCGAGCGCGGCGCACTCGATGCGGCGGCCCTGAATGCCGCGCTCAAGGACTGGCGTCGCGTCGCGGGCGCACTCGTCGAACGCGGCTGGATCGCCCTCGAGGAACGCAGTACAGATGACCACTGGCCCGCACCGTTCGACGCCACCCCGGGGCCCGGACTTAGCGACGCGCAACGCGAGGCGCTGGCCAACATCACGGCGCAGCGCGGCTTTGGGGTCACGCTCATCGATGGTGTCACGGGCAGCGGCAAGACCGAGGTCTACCTTCACGCGATCCGCGAGTGCATCGCGCGCGGACAACAGGCGCTGGTGCTCGTGCCCGAGATCGGCCTGACACCACAGCTGGCGCGGCGCTTCGAGCGCCGACTGGGTCGCCGCGTGGCGCTGCTGCACAGCGAGCTCCGCGACGGCGACCGTACGCGCAACTGGCTTGCTGCGCGCAGCGGCGCAGCTAATGTTGTCCTGGGCACGCGCTCGGCTGTGTTTGCACCGCTGGCGCGCCCGGGCCTCATCATCGTGGACGAGGAACACGACGCTTCGCTCAAACAACACGAAGGCTTCCGCTACCATGCGCGCGATCTCGCCGTCTGGCGCGCGCGGCGTCTCGACGTGCCAGCCGTGCTGGGCAGTGCAACGCCCTCGCTCGAATCACTCGACAATGCGCGCTCGGGCCGCTACCACCGAGCGGTCATAGCCGAACGTGCGGGGGGTGCTCAGGCGCCCGCCATTCGCGTCGTGGACCTGAACCGACACGTTGTCGATGACGGCTTGAGTCATCCCGCGCGCGCGGCCATCGCGGCGCACCTCAAGGCAGGCCAGCAGGTCCTCGTCTACATCAACCGCCGCGGCTTCGCGCCAACGCTGATTTGCACGGGCTGCGGCAAGATCGCCGAGTGCAACTACTGCGACGCGCGCGTCACGCTGCACCTGGGCCGTAACACCATGCAGTGCCACCACTGCGGCGCCGTGCAGGCGGTGCCGAAGGTGTGCGATGCCTGCGGCGAACCCTACCGTGCGCTGGGTGAAGGTACGGAGCGTGTCGAACAGGCGCTGACGACCGCCTTCCCAGGCGTGGGGATCGCGCGCATCGACAGCGACACAACCCAGACGAAGGGCAGCCGTGACGCCCTGCTCGAATCGGCGCGCCGCGGCGATGCCCGGCTGCTCGTCGGCACCCAGATGCTTGCCAAGGGACACCACTTGCCGGACCTCACGCTCGTCGTCATCGTCAACGCCGACCAGGGGTTTTTCGCCAGCGACTTCCGTGCCGCGGAACGCCTTGCGCAGTCTGTGCTTCAGGTTGCCGGTCGCGCGGGTCGCGCCAAGGTGCCCGGCGAAGTACTCATCCAGAGTCACTTCCCGCAGCACCCGTTGCTCGTAACGCTCGTCAACGCGGGCTACGGCGCTTTCGCGGACGCCGCGCTCGAAGAGCGTTCCCAGGCGGGATGGCCGCCCTACAGCCACCTGGCCGTGGTGCATGCCGCGGCCCGCGAACCCACAGCCGCTCAGTCCTTCCTTGAACGGCTGAAACCCGCAGCACAGGCGCCCGGCGTCACGGTGTTGGGACCAGCACCGGCCAACATGCAACGCCGCGCCGGGCTGCACCGCTTCCAACTCTTGCTGCAGTCATCTGAGCGCGGTCCGCTGCACGGGCTGTTGCACCGGCTCGCGCCTGCACTTGAAGCGGCAAAGACACCCAAAGGTCTGCGCTGGTCGATCGATGTCGACCCCCAGGCCGAACTCTGAGTGCGCTGACCGCGCGCGTCGCACAGGTTAGAATCCCGCGCCTGCCTTTGATACCCGTCGGAATCCCCGTTGAAAGACCAGATTGTTGAACTGCTAACGCGCGCGCTCGACGCGCTCGAAGGCGTTGAGGATCGCAGTGCGCTGCCCACACCCGAGATCGAGCGTACGCGTGATGCCGCGCACGGCGACTACGCCAGCAACATCGCCATGCAGCTGGCGCGGCCGCTGCGCCGGTCGCCCCGGGATATTGCCGCGGCCATCGTCGCGGCGCTGCCCGAGAACGACCTTATCGAGCGCACCGACATCGCCGGGCCGGGCTTTATCAACTTCTTCTTGAGCGACGCCTCGACGACCGCGGTCATCGGCCGCGTGCTCGATGCCGGCGAGAGTTACGGGCATGCCGAGGCAGCGACGGGCCGCAAGGTGCTCGTCGAGTTCGTGTCGGCCAACCCAACGGGGCCGCTGCACGTGGGTCATGGACGCCACGCGGCCTATGGCGCGAGCCTGGCCAACTTGCTGCGCGCCGCCGGCGATGAAGTGGCCACGGAGTACTACGTCAACGACGCGGGCCGGCAGATGGAGATCCTTGCGGCCAGCGTGCTCGTGCGTGCGCTTCAGGTCGACAACGACGCGCTGCCTCTGCCCTCCGCGGGCTACCGCGGTGACTATATCCGGACGATCGCGACCGACTGGCGCAAAGACAACACGGACACACTGCCCGACCCGGGCGACCTGTTCGAGGGCCTGCCTGAGGATGGTCCTGACGCCGGCGACGCCTACATCGACGCCATGATCGCGCGCGCTGAGACCCTTATGGGTGAGGTGTTCCTGGCACTCAAGCAGTTCTCGACGAGCGCGATTCTCGACGACATCCGCGACGACCTGGGCGGCATGGGCGTGACCTTCGACCGCTTCTACTCCGAGGCGTCGCTCGAGCGAGAAGGCCGCATCAATGACGCGCTCAACGTGCTGCGCGACAACGGCGTCGTTGACGACCGCGACGGCACACTCTGGTTTCGCGCCACGGACTTTGGCGACGAGAAGGACCGCGTCGTCGTTCGCGACAACGGCAAGAAGACCTACTTTGCCTCGGACATCGCCTACCACCTCGATAAACGCCGGCGCGGTTTCGACCTGCTGCTCGACGTGCTGGGCGCCGATCACCACGGCTATATCGCGCGCGTACGCGCGGGCATTGAAGCCATGGGCGAGCCGCCCGAGTCGCTCGAGGTCCGGCTCGTACAGTTCGTCTCGCTGTTCCGCGGTGGCGAGAAGGTCGCCATGGGCACGCGTTCGGGTAACTTTGTGTCGTTGCGAGAATTGCGCGACGAAGTCGGCAATGACGCGGCGCGCTTGTTCTACATCATGCGCAGCAATGACCAACACCTGGACTTTGATCTCGAGCTTGCGACGTCAACGTCTAACGAGAACCCCGTCTACTACATCCAGTATGCCCACGCGCGCATCGCAGGCGTGTTCAAGCAGCTGGCCGAACAGGGCCTCGCCTGGGACGATGCTGCGGGACGGGACGCGTTGGGGACGCTCGACAATGACCTTGCGGCGGCACTCATGACGCGCCTTGACCGGTTTCCCGAAACCGTACGCAATGCCGCGGAGCGTCGCGCGCCCAACATGATCGTCAACTATCTGCGTGACCTGGCGACAGACCTGCACCGCTTCTACAACGAGTACAAGTTTCTCGTCGACGACACCGATGCGCGTAACGCCCGTCTGACACTGGCCGCGGCGACGGGCCAGGTGCTGCGCAATGGTCTCGCCATCCTCGGCGTCAGTGCGCCGGAGCACATGTAAGTGGCAAAACGGCGCAAGCGACGCAGTACGCGGCGCAAGAAGGACAGCGGCAAGTTTGGCGCCATGCTGTTCGGCGTGTTCGTTGGCATCGCGATTGCAGCGACTGCGCTGTGGTTTCTGACGCCGGCCGGCGAACGACCTGTGCTGCCGGTGGCCGAGCGCGAAGCACCGCAAGCCGAGCCCGAAGCCAACCCGCCGAACGACGAACCGCCCGAGCCCATCGAACCCAGCGGCAAGGGCTACGATTTCTACGACATGCTGCCTGAGCAGGAAGTGCTGATCGGCGAAGACGCCGAGACCGAGACGACCGGGACAGGCAGCTCGCCACGCGCGTCCCGCGAAGCACTCGTCGAAGAAGGTCTGTACATGCTGCAGGCCGGTTCGTTTCGAAACGCCGACGGCGCCGAGCGCATCAAGGCGCAACTGGCACTGCAGGGCATCGTTGCACGCGTCAGGCCCGTGCGCAGCGACAGTGGCACGTTCCACCAGGTCCGCGTGGGACCCGTGGATCGTGACACGGCAAACGACTACCTGCGCCGTGTGCGCAACGCCGGTATCGACGTGAGCGTGTTTCGCGCGCGGCCCTAGCCGCCCGCGCTCAAAGCCTCAAGCGCCTGCATGGCCCGCGCGACATCGGCCGCAGGCACGAATACGTGATCATGGTGGGCGGCCGCAACGACGTTGGCCGAGACGCCCGCGTCCGTCAGGGCGCGACTGAATGCCGCCGTAAAGCCAACAGCTTCAAGGTCCGAGTGCACGCGCATGGTGATGCGTCGAAATCTCGGCAAGGCGTCGTCCGCACGCGCGGGTCGGATGAAAGTCGTCGCCTCGGACTCACGGAACATCATGAGCGCGTCCTCGCAAATGGCCGTGCCGTGTGGCGCCGTATCGAAGACGTAGTCAACAGGGTCCGCGACCGGCGACATGTTCGCCAGCAGCGACGCGAGTTCGCGTTCGGGCACCGCGCTCAGTCGTCGCCCGATTGCGCCTGGCGAAAGTCGACGCCCAGCGACCGCAACTTGCGGTAAAGGTGCGTGCGCTCCATGCCGACGCGTTTCGAGAGCTTGCCGACCTTGCCATCGCAGAGCATGAGCTGCTGCGTCAGGTAGGCGCGCTCGAATTGCTCGCGCGCCTCGCGTAGCGGCAGCGCCAACAGGTCCTGCTTCACAAGCGGTTCGGCGGGCGCGGCCGCTTCGGCCAGCTCGGCCTCGATCTCCTCAAGCGAGACCTCTTCGTCGCCGCCTGCAAGCAAGCAACGCTGCACGAGGTTGCGCAGGCCGCGCAGGTTATTGGGCCAGGGGTAGTTGCGGAGCCGGTTCTGCGCGGCAATGCCGAAACGCCGGAATGGCAGATCCTCGGCGTCGACGAGCACGTCGACGTAGTAGCGCAACAGGTCGGGGACGTCCTCGGCGTACTCGCGCAATGCGGGCACCTTGAGTCCGAGTACGTTGATGGCGGACACCAAATCGCGGCGCAGGACGCCATCGTTGACGAGACGCTCGTAGTCGGCCCGCACCGAGGCCACCACGCGAATCGACAGTGACTGGTCGCGCGTGTCACCGAGGCGGCGGAACGCGCCTTGCTGCAAGGAGCCTGCGAGCAGCTTCTGTGCCTCGGCGCCGAGATCAGCGAGTTCCGAGACAAACAAGATGCCACCCGAGGCCTGTTCGAGCAGGCCCGCGCTGTCGCCTTCACCGAACAGACGTGTGGGCGCCGCATCGTCGCTGAGCAAACCGCCCGCAATGGCCACGAACGGCGCCGAGTCACCGGGACCGCGGGCATGTACAAATCGCGCCACGGCCTCACGGCCGGAGCCGGGTTCGCCGGCGATGAGCAGGTTGGCGCTGTTCTGCGCGATTTGTGCGGCGCGCTCACGCAACTGGCGCGTCAGCGGGCTGCGACCCACGGATTCTATGGCCGAACGCAATGTCGCAGCACCCGCTTGCTGCGGCCGGTGGCGGGCGCCCGCCAACGCGCCTTCAACGGAACGCAGTAGCTTGGCCAGCGAAATCGGTTTTTCGATGAAATCGATGGCGCCGAGTCGCGTGGCTTCGACGGCCGTGTCGACCGTGCCGTGACCCGACATCATGACGACAGGGCACAGCGAACGACCCTCAGAGGACCACTCGCGCAACAGGCTAATGCCGTCCGTATCGGGCATCCAGATATCGAGCAGTACGAGATCGGGGTCCACGGCGTCGCGCGCTTCCCTGGCGGCAGCCGCATCGGCCGCCATGGTGACGTCGTAACCCTCTTCCGACAAGATCTCCTGGATCAGTGTGCGGATGTCGGACTCGTCGTCGACGACCAAAATCCGGGGCGCTGTCATGCCCTCTCCCTCCGTGTTTCGAGTCGGCGGTGCTCGCGCGTGAGCATGAGTTCACGCGCGTGTTCATCGAGCGGCAGCGTGACGGTCACCTGCGCGCCCCCTTCGTTGCGGTTACCCGCATCTATCGTACCAGCATGTTCCTCGACAAGTTTTCGCACGATGGCGAGACCCAGCCCGGTGCCCTTGGGCTTCGAGGTGACATAGGGATCGAACACCTGCTCGAGCCGGCCCGCCTGGAAACCCGGCCCGTTGTCCTCGACGGTAATGCGAACGAAATCGGCACCGAATCGTTCATGCAGCGAGATGCCCACATCGATCTCTCCCTCGGATCGGTCTGCCAGTGCCTCGACAGCGTTTCGCAGCAGGTTGTGCATCAACTGACGTACGCGACCGTTATCCGCCTCGATGACTGGGTCGGCATCGGCGAGGTCCACGGTAATCGCGAGATGGTGCCCTTCGGCGCGGTAGAGCTCTACGACCTCGGTGATCAGGCGGTTGATTGAGAACTGCGTGATCTGAATGTCGGGCGCTCGCGCATAATCCGAAAATGCATTGACCATCTCCTTCATGGCCTCGACCTGGTTCACGATGGTGTGCGTGGCGCGGTCGAGCACTTGTGCGTCTTCGGGCGCCATGCTGTCGAGGTATCGCCGTCGCAGCCGCTCCGCCGAGAGCTGGATCGGCGTGAGCGGATTCTTGATCTCGTGCGCGAGACGACGCGCCACTTCGCCCCAGGCCGCGTCGCGCTGTGCCTCGAGTAAGGTCGTGATGTCGTCGAAGACGATAACGTAACCGGGTGCGTCGGGATCTTCTCCGGGCAACGACGTGCAAGCGCAGGTCAACACGCGCCGGCCAACCTCTTCGCGCAGCATGACCTGCTCGCGCCACTCCGTCTGCCCCGCCGCAAAGTGGGCCTCGGCCACGTCCACAAGTTGCTCCAGCAACGGCTGTCCACGGGCGACATCCGCGAGGGACTCGCCCGTGCGTTCGTCGAGGTCGGCGCCCAGGATGTCGGCGGCAGCCGTGTTGGCCGTACGGATGTCGCGCTCCGCCGTGAGCGCGATGACACCCGTCGACAGGCGCGCCAGGATGGTCTCGAGGTTGCCGCGTTCGGCCTCCACCTGGGCGCGAATTTGCTGCGCTTCGTCGCGCGCCGAGCGCAAACGCCGCGTCATGTCATTGAATGAACTCACGAGGACGCCAATCTCGTCTCGGGGCGGCGGCGCCAGCTCAGTTTCGAGGTCGCCACGCGCGACGGCCACGGTACCCGCAACGAGCTGCTGGATGGGTGCGACAAGCCTGCGCGAGAAGAAAAACGCCCCGTAAACCGCACCGAGTGCCGACACGAGCAGAACCACCGTCAGTGACAACGTGAATGTGCTCTTCAATGGACCGCGCAGCAGTACGAGCCGCTGATAATCGGTGTAGGACTGGTCGACGTTGGCCGCCATGCCCGCCAGGCGCTGCGTGACGGGATACACCACCTGCAGCATGCGCAGCGAAGGTGTGGCTGTGGTGTTGGCCAACACAACCACGGTGCGCACCTCGAAGCGCTCGGCATCGATCGTGTCGAGACTCACATAAGGCCGCCCCGCACGAAGCTGCAGCAAGACCTCTTCTGTGGGTGCGATGGGCACTTCGTCCATGGCGCGCGACGAACTGAGCGCCAGGATGCGGCTGTTGGGCGCGAACACAACGACTTCCAGGGCACCCGAGTTCCGCCGCTCGTCGGCAAGCCGCGGGAGCAGGTCGGAATCATCGCCACGCGCCAGGCGCCGCGCCATGGCCTCTGTTCGAATCAGGCCGTTACGCATCTGAATCTCGAGCGCGGCACGCGACAGCTCGAGCGCATCGCTGAGACCTTCCTCGACCTGCACGCTGAACCAGCTGTCGATGCCACGGTTCAGGAACTGCAGTGAGAAGTAATAGACGACAGACAGCGGCAGCAGGGCAAGGCCGACAAACGCGGCCACCATCCGACCCTTGAGGCGCGCACCGGGCACGCCGCGCCGCAGATCGCGGATCAGGCGGATGATGTTGCCCATGAGCAGCACGAACAGAATCGCGATGCCCGCGCCGTTGATGACAAGCGTGAGCTGCGACAACCGTGCCAGCTCTTCGGAGTTATTAGAGGTCTTCGCGAGCAGAACCAACGCACTGAGCGCCAACACGAGCCCGACCGCGGCCAGGCCGGTGTAGAAGAGATTTCTTAGCGGACGAGCGGCCATGTGTACCAATTGCTGGCGACGCGCCAGTCATCGCGCCAGAACAGCAGGTACTTCAGTGACAGGGGATAGTCGGCGATGCTGACCTGCGCGCGCAGTCGCACGGTGTGGTTGGCGTTTTCGCGCAACAGTGAGGCATCCAC
This sequence comes from Pseudomonadota bacterium, assembly GCA_038524795.1. Taxonomy (GTDB): domain Bacteria; phylum Pseudomonadota; class Gammaproteobacteria; order Steroidobacterales; family Woeseiaceae; genus CALBPI01. Next base: position 58,196 of record JBCBIJ010000008.1, read on the forward strand.
CAAGGGCACGGCGTCGATGCGGCCAAGCGCATTGAGCGCTGCGAAAATTGTTGCAAACGAGGCTTGTTGGCCTGTGTTGATGTTTCGCAGCGTGTAGCGCTCTGTGACCGTGTTGTAGCGCAGCGCGTAGGACAGGTTGACCGTCGCAACACTCGGATCGGGCAGAAACCGTCGCGTCCGATAGATTTCGAAGTCGAGTGCAATCTGAAGGGCGATGCCGTTAGCCAGCGCCTCCTCGACGCGGCTCGAGAGCTGGTATTGCACGCGAACCGATGCCTGATGCACGCCATCGACGAGCTGGCTCTCGGCCGAGCGAATCTCCACGCGACCGTCGGCTGCAGCGTTCGGGCTGAAGAGCACCAGGGCACACGCGAATGCAGCCATGGCCGATGCGCGTTTGAGTGATCCCGTCAGTCCCATGCCCTTGCCGTGTCATGCGCCCAACGGGTGCAAGGTCAGCCTCCATCCTTGTGCAGGATGGAAAAGAAAAACCCGTCGCCGTCATCGCCTCCGGGCAAGCGCTGGAGGCCCAGCGACTCGGTTCGCATTACACCGTTTATGTTGCCAATGCGCAACTCGTTATTTCTGCGTACACCCGCCTGTTTGTCGCAGAAAGCGGACACCACATCGTGATTCTCGATGCGAAACACCGAGCATGTTGCGTAAACCAAACAACCACCTGGCGCCAGCAGGGGCCACAATCCCTGCAACAAATCGCTTTGCCGCTGGGCAAATGCTTCGAGGTCATCGCGACGTCGCAACAACTTGATATCGGGGTGGCGTCGCACGACGCCCGACCCCGAACAGGGGGCGTCGACGAGGATGCGGTCAAACGGCTTGCCGTCCCACCAATCGGCGGGCTGGCCGGCATCCGCCGCGACGCACTGCGCGCGATAACTGAGCCGGTCCAGGGTTTCGTCGACGCGTGCGAGCCGATCGGGATCGCTGTCGATCGCCACCAGATCTAGCGCACCGCCGGCGCGCTCGAGCAGGTGGCCTGTCTTGCCACCCGGTGCGGCACAGGCGTCCAGCACGCGCATGCCGGGCGCTACATCGATGGCCGCCACGACAGCCTGCGCGGCCACATCCTGGACGGATACGGCGCCAGTATCGAAGCCCGGCAGCCGGGTCACGGGAACCGGTGTGTGCAGGCGCAACGCCGAGGGGCAGTCGGCCGACGGACTCGACTCGAGCCCCAGCGCCTCAAGCTCGGCGGTGTAGACCTCACGCGTCGTCCGGTCCAGATTGACCCGCAGCCACATGGGCGCGCGCGCGTTGCCCGCGGCCAGCACATTATCCGCATCGTTTGGCCAGTCCGCGGCCACGACATCGACAAACCAGTCGGGGTAGTTGTGGCGCACGGGCCGCGCCCCGCTGAGCGCCGCAATGAGCGCCTCACGCTCGCGACCGAATCGGCGCAGCACCGCGTTCACGAGACCTTTGAGCCGCGACTTGCCGAGTGCGACGCAGGCATTGACGGCCTCGGCCACAGCGGCATGCGCGGCCGTGTCGTGTTGCCAGCGGTCCAGAAGTGCGGCCATGAGTAACGCGTGCACGAGCGACTCGCGTTTCGGCAGCGGGCGGTCGAGCAGCTGGTCCAGCAGGCCATCGAGCTGGCGGTAGTGGCGCAGAGCCCCGTAGGCGAGCGCCGCAGCAAATGGCCGCGCTGATTCTGGCAGGCCACTGGTTGCCTGGGCGAGGCTATCGTCCAGAGAACGCCCGTGGCGGCGAACACCGTCTATGGCGCGCGCAGCGGCGGCGCGAGCCGCGGCCGAGTGTGTGGTCACAGTGCGTCGCCAAGCCGCTCGCCCACGAGCGCCTGCTGACGCGACAGCGCCTCGGGCGTTATGCGGCCGCGGCCCGGACGCTGCACCTCGGTCACGCGCACCACCCCCTCGCCCGTAGCGACGTTCATGCCGGCGTCATCCACAGACAGCACCGTGCCCGGCTTCGCACCGCTTGCTTCAACGTCTGCCGCAAGTCGTGAACGCCAGAGCTTTAGCGATTCGTCGCCCAACGTCGCCACACAGCCCGGGTAGGGATTGAAGGCACGAATTCGGCGGTCGATCTCCTCGGCGGGCCACTGCCATTCGACACGACCGTCTTCCCGAGACAGCTTGCGTGCGTAGGTGGCGAGTGCATCATCCTGCGCCACGGCCTCCCGTTCGCCATCGAGGATCGGCGCGAGTTCATGGACCAGCAGGTCACCGCCCAGCTGTGCGAGCCGGTTGTGCAGTTCAACGGCGGTTTCGCGCGACTCGATGGGCGTCGCCTGGCTGGCGAGCACGGGGCCCGTGTCCAGCCCGGCCTCCATCTGCATGAGGCAGACACCAGACTGGGCATCGCCCGATGCGATCGCCCAGGGAATCGGTGCAGCACCACGCCAGCGGGGCAACAGCGACGCGTGCACGTTGAGACAGCCCCCGCGCGGCGCGTCGAGGACGGCTTGCGGCAGGATAAGGCCGTAGGCGGCGACGATGAGCGCGTCGAGCTCGGCCAGGCCCAGTTGATCGACGGTCTCTGGGGGTTTGAGCGACACGGGTTGCTCGACGCGCAAGCCCTCGTCGAGGGCCAGCGCTTTGACCGGGCTCGCCGTCAGCTTGCGGCCGCGACCGGCCGGTCGGTCGGGTTGCGTGAGCACGAGCTCAGGCCGGTAACCCGCTGCAAGCAGGTGACGCAGAATGGTTGCGGCGAATTCGGGCGTGCCCGCAAAGCCCAGGCGCAGGCCCAAGTCAGTGTCCGGCAGCTTGGGCCTCGGGCTCGGACTGGCGCTGCTTCTGGTCCTTGAGCAATCGCTTCCGGATGCGCTGACGCTTGAGCTGCGACAGATAATCGACGAACAGCTTGCCGTCGAGATGGTCGATTTCGTGCTGGATGCAGACCGCCAGCAGGCCGTCGGTTTCCAGCGTCTGCTCGTTGCCGTCGCGATCGAGGAAGCGAACAACGATCGCGTCTGCGCGTTCCACTTTCTCGTAGTAGCCGGGCACCGACAGGCAGCCCTCTTCCATGACCTCGACGCCGTCTTTGCTCACAATTTCGGGATTCACGAGCGCCAGCGGCTCAGATTTGTCCTCGGACACGTCCGCGACCAGCACGCGCTGATGCACGTCGACCTGCGTGGCCGCCAGCCCGATACCCGGTGCTGCGTACATCGTCTCCAAAAGGTTGTCGATGAGCGTACGGATCTCGTCGTTGACCTCGGCGACGGGCGCGGCCTTGGTACGCAGGCGGGGGTCCGGGAATTCGAGGATTTTGAGCAGGGCCATGATGAGCGTTCCGGGGCCTGTGGCGGGCCTGGGCCCCAGCCCGTGCCAGCGTTCACAGTTCCCCTTATAAAAGAGGTGTAAAGTTTTGACTTGAAACGGGCCGATGCACACAATGCCTGCCCATTGGGGGCGGAAAAACCGTCCGGGGGCCATATTGTGACGCACTTGGCAGTTAGTGCACCGCCACGCCGTCATAGTATATGACAAATATAAGGCCCTTCAGGCCATTCACAACCCGTACGGAGTCTGCTCGATCATGCTTCCGAGAGCGCACACCCGCACAGCGAAGCTGGCCTTGGCCGGCGCGCTGGCTGCACTGACTGCCGGCTGCAGTCTGAATCCCTTCGGCGGTTCCGACGAGGAGCCCGTTCCCGTGACCCGCGCCGGTCAGGAGGCCACGCAGCCTGTTTCCATCGCGCACTCTTCGCGCGAGCCCACCCGGTCGGGCCCGATCATCACGACGAGCGAGGAAGTGCCGATCGCGGATAACGCGCCGGACACCTACATCGTCAAACGCGGTGACACGCTCTGGGACATCTCGGCGATGTTCCTGCGCGACCCCTGGTTCTGGCCCGAAATTTGGCAGGTGAACCCGCAGGTCGAGAACCCGCACCTCATCTTCCCCGGTGACCGCCTGTCGCTGATTTATGTCGACGGCCAGCCCCGAATCCTGCTTGAGCGCGGCTCGAGCATGGCCCGCATGTCTCCGGGCGTCCGCGTGATTCCGCTTGAAGACGCGATCACGACGATCCCCTACGAACAGATTGCCGCGTTCCTGACGCGTGCCGCCGTTCTTGAGCGCGAGCAAGTCGATGGCCTGCCTTATGTGCTCAAGTCGCGCGGTGACCACTTGATCTCGAGTGCGGGCGTCTCGCTGTACGCCCGCGGCGACATTGACGGTATCGGCGCCCGCTACAGCGTGGTCCACATCGGTGGCCCGCTGCGCGATCCCGACGACAACAAGGTTGTCGGTTACGAAGCGCTTTACGTGGGCGACGGCACTGTCCGCCGCGCAGGTGACCCATCGACGTTGTTCATTAACCAGTCTACGCGCGAGATCCTGAACGGTGACCGCCTGCTGAGCCAGGACGTCGTCATCCCGCTCAATTTCTTCCCGAAAGCACCGGCCCGCCAGGTCGACGGCCGCATCATCTCGGTCGTCGATGGCGTGTCACGCATCGGTCAGTACCAAGTCGTAGTCATTAACCGCGGCGAGCGCGACGGCCTCGCAACGGGCGATGTCCTCGACGTCGAGCGCGCGGGCGACATCGTTCGCGACTACTACTCGAAAAACGGTCTGTTTGGTGCCGAAAGCGTGCAGTTGCCGCCTGAAAAGTCGGGTAACCTGATGCTGTTCAAAACCTATGACCGCATCGCCTACGGCCTGATCATGACGGCGCAGAGCGACATTCGCGTCGGCGACCTCGTCACGAACCCGGAGTAAATCCACAGTCATTCGCGACGAATCTGTCGCTACGCGGGCGCCCTTCACGGGCGCCTTGTCGTTTGTGCCCGACCGTGCCGCCGGCTGCCGCGGCACCCGGGTGCCACACATGCCAGAACCACAACCGGCCTCCACCGACGCGGACCGCGACGCCTGGCTGCGCTTGATCTGCGCAGACCTGGGCAATGCTGCACGCTTGAAGCTGCTCGACGCACTGGGCTCGCCCGAACACATCCTGAGTGCCAGCCCGTCAACGTTGCGCGGGGCCGGTGCCCAGCCCGCTGATCTCGACGCCCTGGCGCAGGTCGACGACGGCCGAGTTCGCAACGCGGCGGCCTGGCTCGCAGCGCCCAATCACCACCTTCTGACCTGCAACGAACCGTCCTGGCCCGAAGCGCTCCGCGACATCCCGGACGCGCCCGTGGCGCTGTTTGTCGACGGTGACCCGAGTTTGCTCGCGATGCCTGCGCTGGCCATTGTCGGCAGCCGCAATCCGACGCCCCAGGGCACAGACAACGCGCAGCAGTTCGCGCGCTATCTCGCAGGACATGGCCTCACCATCGTCAGTGGTCTGGCAACGGGCATCGACGCCAGCGCCCACCGTGGCGCGCTTGCAGCTGATGGCGCCACGGTCGCTGTGCTGGGCACGGGCATCGATCAGTTTTATCCGCCCGGCAATCGGGATCTCCAGTTGGACATCGCCCGCGCCGGTTGCGTGGTCAGCGAATACGCGCCGGGCCGCCCCGCTGTCGCCGGACAGTTTCCGGCCCGCAATCGCATCATCAGCGGGCTGGCGCTGGGCACACTCGTCGTCGAGGCAACGCGCCGATCGGGCTCCTTGATTACGGCCCGACTCGCCGGTGAGCAGGGTCGCTCGGTGTTTGCGATCCCGGGCTCAATCCACAATCCGCTCTCACGGGGTTGCCATCAGTTGATTCGACAAGGCGCTCTGCTCGTCGAATCAGCGGATGACATATTCTCAGACATCGGTCCGCGCCTGAGCCAGGTGTCGGCGGCCGCGCAGCACGCCCCCGAAATCACAGAAAGCGCGCCAGAACAGGCGCCTGACGCGGACTACCAACGTGTGCTCGACGCCCTGGGCTGGGACCCGCAGGGCATCGATATCCTGGCTGAACGGACTGCATTGACGCCTGCGGAGCTTTCCTCCATGCTCCTGATCATGGAGCTGGACGGCCTGGTCGCAAAGGCGCCAGGCGGCGGCTACATCCGCGGCAGGCGTTGAGGACAAGCCATGAAAGAGAACGTGCTCGACGTACTCATGTACCTGTTCGAGACTTACGTTGACGCGGAAGATCAGGCCGATTCTGACGAGGCCGAACTGCGTGAAGAACTCTCGCGCGCGGGATTCCACGACACCGAGATCGAACACGCCCTGAGCTGGCTCGACGGCTTGTCGGCCAACAACGACCTCATTTCGCACAACGCGCAAACCGAGCGCGGCACACGGGTCTTTACGGATCTCGAATGCGCGCGCATTGACGTCGATGGCCGGGGCTACTTGCTGTACCTGGAACAAATCGGCATCCTGCTGCCCGAGCAACGCGAGCTGGTCGTAGACCGACTACTGGCACTCGAGGCCCCCGAGATCGACATTGAGCAGATCAAATGGGTGGTCATGATGGTGCTGTTCAGTCAGCCCGGTCAGGAGCAGGCGTTTTCGCGCATGGAAGACCTCGTGTTCGAGGAATGTGAAGGCGCGCTGCACTGATCACTTCGCCAGTCACGGCGTCACCAAAGACAACCATGGGTCCCGCACCGCTTCTGCGGAAGCTTGCGGGTGTCCCGAAACCTGACGGACGACATGTCACAAAATCTCGTCATCGTTGAATCGCCGGCCAAGGCCAAGACCATCGAGAAATACCTGGGCAAGGATTTCTCGGTGCTGGCGTCGTATGGCCACGTCCGCGACCTGATCCCCAAAGAAGGGGCTGTTGACCCTGCGCACGGCTACCGCATGGATTACCAGGTCATCGACCGCAATGAAAAGCACGTCAACGCGATTGTGCGCGCGCTCAAAAAGGCCGACGCGCTCTATCTCGCGACTGACCCCGATCGCGAAGGCGAGGCCATTTCGTGGCACCTGTACGAATTGCTGCGCGAGCGTGGCGTGCTCGACACCAAGCCTGTGCACCGCATCGTGTTCTACGAGATCACCAAGCAAGCTGTGAAGGACGCCATCGAGCAACCGCGGCCGCTGTCCAACGAGCTCGTCAACGCACAGCAGGCGCGTCGCGCACTCGACTACCTCGTGGGTTTCAATCTGTCGCCGCTGCTGTGGCGCAAGGTGCAGCCCGGCTTGTCCGCCGGTCGCGTGCAAAGCCCGGCGCTGCGCATGATTGTGGAGCGCGAACTCGAGATCGAGGCGTTCAAGCCGCGCGAGTACTGGACGCTCGAGGCCGACGTCACGCGCTCCGAACAGCCGTTCATGGCGCGCCTCACGGAGTACGCGGGCGACAAAGTCGAGCAGTTCTCCTTCGAGAACGAAACGACCGCCACAGCCGCACAGCAGGCGCTGATCAAAGCCGCGGACGGCAAGCTGCACGTCACTTCGATTACGCGCAAACAACGCCGCCGCAATCCGGCAGCACCGTTCACAACGTCGACGCTGCAGCAGGAAGCCTCGCGCAAGCTCGGTTTCAATACGCAACGTACGATGCGCACCGCGCAGAAGCTCTACGAGGGTATCGAGATCCCGGGCGAAGGCACCGTCGGCCTCATTACCTACATGCGTACGGATTCGACCTCGATCGCACAGGTCGCCATCGACGAGATTCGCGAGGTCATCGTGGAGCGCTTCGGGCGCGACAACCTGCCCGAGCAGCAGCGCGAATACAAAACTAAGTCGAAAAACGCGCAGGAAGCGCACGAGGCCATTCGCACCACCTCGTCCATGCGCCATCCCGACGACCTCAAGGGATCGCTCGACGAGGACCAGTACAAGCTCTACAACCTGATCTGGCAGCGCAGCATCGCCTCGCAGATGGTTCCAGCCGTGTTCGACACGGTTGCCGCCGATCTGGCGCCGGGTGCCGCCGACGGCGAGCTGGCGGCGACGGGTCGCTTCCGCGCCAACGGCTCCATCCTCGTGCACCCGGGCTTTATGGCCGTTTACAAGGAAGGCCGTGACGACAAGAAGGGCAATGACGACAGTGATCGCCGCCTGCCAGAAATGGACGAAGGCGACATGATCGAGCTCACCGAGCTGCGCGCCGACCAGCACTTCACGGAGCCACCGCCGCGCTACTCGGAAGCGAGCATTGTTAAAACGCTCGAGGAATACGGCATCGGCCGCCCGTCGACGTACGCGAGCATCATCTCGACACTCAAGAACCGCGAGTACGTCGAGATGGATGGCAAGCGCTTCATACCGACGGACGTGGGCCGCATTGTTAACGGCTTCCTGACGGATCACTTCACGCAGTACGTCGACTACGAGTTCACGGCGCGCATGGAAGACGATCTTGATGCCGTCTCGCGCGGCGACCGCGAATGGGTGCCGCTGCTCGACGAATTCTGGCAGCCGTTTTCGCAGCAGGTCGAAGAGAAAGACAAATCAGTAACGCGTGAGCAGGTCGCACAGGCCCGCGAGCTCGGCACTGACCCGAAATCTGGCAAGCCCGTCATTGTGCGCATGGGACGCTTCGGTCCGTTCGTGCAGATCGGCAGCAAGGACGACGAAGAGAAGCCCAAGTTCGCCGGCTTGCGCCCGGGTCAGAAGATGGGTGACATCGACCTTGAAGCGGCGTTGGAGCTGTTCAAGTTGCCCCGCAAACTCGGCGAAACGCCCGAGGGTGAGCCTGTCTCGGCAAGCGTCGGGCGGTTTGGGCCATACGTGCGCTACGGCGACAAGTTTGTGTCCATCCGCGGCGACGATGACCCTTACACGATCACGCTCGAGCGCGCGCTCGAGGTGATCGCCGAGAAAAAGATTGCCGACGCCAATCGGCTCATCCTCGACTTTCCCGACGTTGGCATCCAGGTGCTCAACGGACGCTATGGGCCTTACATCACCAACAAGCAGAAGAATGCCAAGGTGCCCAAGGACCGCGATCCCAAGTCGCTGACGCAGGAAGAGTGCGAAGCCCTCATTGCGGCAGCGCCCGAACGCGGCCGCCGGGGCAAAAAGAAAGCCGCCAAGAAGACCGCTGAGAAAAAGGCGCCCGCGAAAAAGGCCGCCAAGAAAAAGACAACCAAAAAGAAGACCAAGAAGAAGGCTGCTAAAAAGAAGGCGACCAAGAAAAAGGCCACCAAGAAGAAGGTGGCCAAGAAGAAAACGGGCACAGACGACGCCTAAGCGCGTCGCCGCCCGCATCCAGAGGGCGTAGAATCCAGGGTTTCCGCCGGCCTCAGGCCGGCCCGAAGAAGGGGACCCGCGAATGAAACACTGGATCACTCTGGCCACACTGCTACTCATCGCAGGCTGTGGCGACAAGGCCACCACGGACGTGGCCGACACCACCACCGAAGCCGAGGCCGCTGCGCCCGCCGACGATTCAGCTTCTGGCGACGCAGTGTCGCCACTGCAGGCCGCGCTCGACGCGCAGCCCGAAGAAGCCCAGGCGCGCTACATCTGGCGGCATCCCGGCGAGACGCTCGAGTTCTTCGGTATCGAACCCGGCATGACCGTCGTGGAAGGCCTGCCCGGCGGCGGCTGGTACACCAAGATCCTGCTGCCCTACCTCGGTAGCGAAGGCACGGTCATCGGTGTCGACTATGCGCTCGACATGTTCCCACTGTTCGGATTTTTCTCCGAAGAGCGACTTGAAGCCAAGAAAACCTGGGCGACGGACTGGGTCAAAGAGGCCGATGGCTGGCGTGGCGACGATGACGCCGGCGTTGAAGCCTTCGTCTTCGGGTCACGCGACGCCGCGCAGTTTGACGGCCGCGCCGACGCCGTCCTGATGGTGCGTGCCCTGCACAACCTGGCGCGCTTTGAGAGCGAAGGTGGCTACTTGACGACAGCCATGGCCGATGCGCACGCCGTGCTCAAGAGTGGCGGCGTCCTCGGTGTCGTACAGCACGAAGCCCGCGCCGAAATGCCTGACGATTGGGCCGGCGGGCAGAATGGCTACCTCAAGCGTGACTTCGTGATTGCTGCCGCTGAAGCTGCCGGTTTCGAGTTTGTCGAAGCCAGCGACATCAACGCCAACCCGGCGGACCAGCCGACAGCCGAAGAGTTTGTCTGGCGTCTGCCGCCCTCGCTCAACGGTGCCCGCGACAACCCGGAGCTGCGCGACGCGATGGTCGCCATCGGTGAGTCGAACCGGATGACGCTCAAGTTTGTGAAGCCCTGATTCACGCTGCGGCGGGCCGATCAGGCCCGCCGCAGCGCGCTACAATAGCGGCGGGGACGAACTATCAGGGTCAAACCATGACAGACTCAGCGAACTTCGGCGACCAGCTTGGTGCCGTGGGTGATTACCTGCGCAGACTGCAGCGCGGCATCACGGATCGCATTTCAGAACTCGACGGCAAGGCGCGCTTCGGCGCCGACAGCTGGACACGTGAAGGCGGTGGCGGCGGCACGTCGATGGTGCTGTCTGACGGTGCGCTCATGGAGCAAGCGGGCGTCGGTTTCTCGCACGTTATGGGCGACGGCCTACCGCCCTCCGCTACCAAGGCGCGTCCGGAACTTGCGGGGCGTCGCTTCGAAGCTATGGGTGTGTCGCTCGTGTTCCATCCGCGTAACCCACACATACCCACGACGCACGCCAACGTCCGCGTGTTCGCCGCGCTCTCCGACGATGCACCGCCTGTGTGGTGGTTTGGCGGCGGCTTCGACCTGACGCCGTTCTACCCCGTTGCCGAGGACGTGCTGTCCTGGCACGAAACGGCGCGCGCCGCATGCGCCGGCTTTGGCGACGACGTCTACGCGCGCTACAAGCAGTGGTGCGATGAGTACTTTTTCCTGCCCCACCGTGGCGAGACGCGCGGCGTGGGCGGCCTGTTCTTCGACGACCTCAACGAATGGGGTTTCGAGCGTTGCTTTGCCTTCATGCAAAGCGTCGGCGACCATTTCATGAGGGCCTACGAACCGATCGTTGAGCGCCGCCGTAATGACGCCTACACCGATGAACAACGCCAGTTCCAGCTGTACCGCCGTGGCCGCTACGTCGAGTTCAACCTTGTCTACGACCGTGGCACGCTGTTCGGTCTGCAGTCGGGGGGGCGTACCGAGTCCATTCTCATGTCGCTGCCACCCCAGGTGCGCTGGGAGTACGGCTACGCACCCGAGGCGGGCACACGCGAGGCGGAGCTCACGGATTACTGGCTCAAGCCGCGCGAGTGGCTGGTCGAACTGGAGCCCGCGGCGGGCTGATCGCATGCCGCGCCCGTTCCACCTGGCACTGCCTGTCGACGACCTCGGCCCGACGCGGTTGTTTTACACAGACCTGCTGGGCTGCGCGACGGGACGCGAGGACACGCGCTGGGTCGATCTCGACTTCTTCGGCCACCAGGTGACACTGCACCTCGTCGACGCGTCCGATGGACCGGCGGCAACGAATCCCGTGGATGGAGACGCCGTACCTGCGCGCCACTTCGGCATCATTCTCGAACCAGCCGACTGGCGCACCCTGGCGCAGCGGCTCGAGGCGCAGGACGCCGACTTCATCATCCGGCCGCGCACGCGCTTCGCGGGCAGCGCCGGTGAACAGTCCACGCTGTTCGTGCGGGACCCGTCTGGCAATGCGCTCGAATTCAAGAGCTTCGCCAACGACGCCCAGATCTTTGCCACGGAGGCCAGCGCATGAAACCCACCGCACCACCGCAGCTTGAAGCCCCGTCGCGCCTGGCCACGATGGCCGAGCTCCGCGCCCCGCTCGACGCGATCACACTGGCGCTTAACTTCCCGCGCCTCGTGCATGCACCACGCGGCGACGGTCGGCCGATCTTGCTGTTGCCGGGCTACCGCGCCGACTCCAATTCGATGCTGCCGCTGCGTGGCTTCCTGCGTCGTCTGGGCTACGACGCCCGCGACTGGGAACTCGGGCGCAACACGGGAAACGTCGACAAGCTCACGGCGCGCATGCGTGAGGTGGTCGATGCCCTGTTCGAGGAACGCGGTGGTGATTCGATCACGCTCATCGGCTGGAGCCTGGGCGGGATTGTCGCCCGCGAGCTGGCCCGCCTTGAGCCTGAGCGCGTGCGCGAGGTCATCACGATGGGGTCGCCCATTGTGGGAGGCCCGAAGTACACGGCCGTCGGCCGTCGCTTCGCTGACAGCAATGCGCTGGACCTGGACGCTTTCGAACACCAGATCCACGAGCGCAACAGTCTCGGCTTTGATCAACCCGTCACTTCGATCTACAGCCGCTTCGACGGCGTCGTCGGCTGGCAGGCCAGTGTCGATGTCTACAACCCGCAGGCACGCAACATCGAGGTTGCGTCATCGCATTTCGGGCTGGGCTTCAACGGGGCCGTGTGGCGGATCATCGCGGAGACGCTGGCCGGCGACGACTAGGACATTTCTTCACAGTTCGCTGTGGAATAATCGGCTCATGCAACGTCTCGCCCGCATCGCCCTCGTAACGCTGCTTTTTGCAGCGCCGGCCGCGGCAGAAATTTCGGCTCTGGGTCCCCAGGGCACGGCCGTGGCCGCCGATGGGCGCGCCATGTACATCGTGCAGCTCGCGTCACCCGCGGCACTCGCACGGTCGGGCCGAGCTCCTCGTGACGGCCAGCTGCCCCTCAAACCCGGCGCTGATGCCCCCGAACCGCGTAAGGACGGCCGCGTCGCCAGCGCCGCCGCGGCGGTCGAGTCAGAGCAGCAGTCCGTACTGCGCCGCGCAGGCATCACAAGCGCGGCGCTGCATCACTATCGCTATGTGTTCAACGGCTTCGCGGTCCGCCTCACGCCAGGCGAGGCGGCTCGGCTGCGTGGGCAGACCGGCGTCACCGCGGTGTTCGCGGATGCCTCGCGCTCCGTGGCGACTAACGCGAGCCCCGCTTGGCTCGGCTTGTTCGACAACACCGATGGCTTGTCGGGCGCCAACGGGCTCACAGGCGAAGGCATTGTCATCGGCATCGTGGATTCCGGCATCACACCTGACGCGGAAAGCTTCAGGGACACGCGTGAGGCCGACCGACCCCGCGCCTGCCGATCTGAGTGGGCGCGCGTCTCTTTGCTGGGCAGATGGCTTTGCGCCCGTTACCGCCGCCGTCCCGCCGTACTCTCTTTCGAACCGCCTGAGAACTGGGGTGGCGCCTGCGTTGCCGGCGAGCAATTCACGGCCGACGACTGCAACAACAAACTCATTGGAGCGCGGTTCTACCCCGAAGGCGCGCAAGCAACGGGGCAGCTCGATGCCGGCGAGATTCTCTCGGCCCGCGATGCAGATGGCCACGGTACCCACATCGCCGCCACGGCCGCAGGCAATCCCGTGCGCGCGATTCTCAACGGCAGCGATGTTGACGGCATCCGCGGCATCGCACCCCGCGCGCGTATCGCAGCGTACAAGGCCTGTTGGCTGCGACCCGGTGCCACACGCGCGAGCTGCCAGGTGTCGGACCTTGTGCGCGCCATCGACGACGCCGTGGCCGATGGCGTCGACATCATCAACTACTCGATCGGGACGAACACGGAAACGCTCGCCAACGCCGATGACGTCGCCCTGCTCGAGGCCACGCGCGCCGGTGTACTCGTCGTCGTAGCTGCAGGCAACAACGGACCCTTGTTGGGCACCGTGGGCTCCCCGGCGGCGTCACCCTGGGTGATCTCAGTCGCCGCAACGAGCCGCACGGGCTCGCGCTTCCGCGAAGCCAGCGAGATCCTCACGCCGCCCTCGCTTGCGGGTCGCTACGCGAGCACCGAGGCGCAGTTCACGCCGCAGCTCACCGACACCGGGAGCATCACGGCCAATGTGGTGCGTGTCGACGACGGCGATACAAGCTCACCCGCGGGTGAGGCGGGCAGCATTCGCGACGGCTGCCAGACCCTCACTAACGCCAACGAGGTCGACGGCCGCATCGCACTGATCGCGCGCGGCGCCTGTACGTTCGACGAAAAGATCACCAACGCGGAGACAGCAGGCGCCGTCGCTGCCATCGTCTTCAATACGACGGGCGACCCCGTGCTCATGGTTGGGGACGGCACCGACATCAACATTCCCGCTGTGTCGATCGGCGCAGCCAACGCCGCGCTGATCGTCGACGCGCTCGCTGACGGCGAAACGGTGCAGGCGACACTGGCCGCCGGCTTGTTCCTCTCGGAGACCGACCCTGGCAACCGCGTGGCCAACTTCTCGTCGCGCGGTCCATCGCTGGCCGCGCAGGCTGTGCTCAAGCCCGACGTGGCTGCGCCCGGCGTGGACATCCTCTCGGCGATGTCGCCAGACGTCGCGAACGGCACTAAAGGCCAGCGTTATGGCTACCTCTCCGGTACCTCCATGGCGGCACCGCACGTGGCAGGCGTCGCGGCACTGCTGGCCGAGGCGCACCCCGATTGGACGCCGGACATGCTGCGGTCCGCCCTGATGACCACAGCACGTCAGGACATCGTGACGGCTGACAGTGTGAGCGAAGCCACGCCGTTTGATATCGGTGCTGGTCACATCGTGCCCAACGCGGCACGCACGCCGGGCCTTGTCTACCCGGCGACCGGCGCAGACTACGACGCCTTCGTGTGCGGCATCGAGGACTACCCGGTTGATGCGGCACGCTGTAACGAACTGGCCGCCGCGGGCGCGAGCTTCGACCCGCAGGCGCTCAACCAACCCGCCATGGCGGTCCCGGAGCTGACCAGCTCGCGCACCATAACGCGCACGGTTACCGCGACACGCGCGGGCAATTGGCGCGCCCGGCTGCTCGTACCGATCGGCTTTACGGCCAGCGTCACGCCGGGCACATTGAGCCTCGCCGCGGGTGAATCCGCACAGTACGCAGTCACACTGACCGCCGTCGACGCGGCACCGGGCCCCTGGTATGCGGGTGCCGTCGAGTGGATCGACAGCGACGACGCTGTGACACGAATCCCGCTCGTGGCGCGACCCGTTGAAATCTCTGCCCCACGCGAGCTCAGTGGCGCCGGTGGCAGCGGCAGCGTCGACTTCGACCTCTCGTTTGGATTCTCGGGGGGCTATTCAGCCAGCGTGTTCGGGCTCAAACCGGCGACGCTGACAAACGACAGTGTGGCCAACGACCCCACGCGCACGTTCACGCCGCGGAATGGCAGTGGTGTCGTCGGCTACTCGATCAATGTTCCTGTTGGGGCGCTGTACCTGCGGCTGGGCTTGTTTGACAGCGACACGGATGGCAACGACGACCTCGATCTGTATCTTTTCTTCTGCCCGACGCCCGGTAATTGCGAGCGCGTCGACGAAAGTGGCAGCGCCACATCTGCGGAACAGATCGACCTTGCGGGGCCGGCCCCCGGCGCTTACGAAGTCTATGTGCACGGGTTCGAGACGGATGAAGTCAGCGGCGGACCCGGCGCGAACTTCACGTTGTCCACCTGGCTTGTGACCAACACCGACCAACCCGGCAATCTGACCATCAACGGCCCCAGCCTCGTAAGCCGAGGCACCACAGAAACCCTAAGCGCCGACTGGCAGGCATTGGTCTCCGGCAATCGATACTTCGGCATTGTGGTCCACGAGGCCAACGACGAGGCAATCGCGCTGACGCGGATTCAAGTCATCAACTAGCTCAGAACGCCGCACCCAGTTCAGCGCAGGCGGCATAGCGGGGACAGTCGACGACGTGGTCGTTGACCATGCCCACGGCCTGCATGAACGCATACATCGTGGTCGACCCGACGAACTTGAAACCGCGCCGCTTGAGGTCTTTCGAGAAGGTGTCCGACACGGGCGAAGTCGCGGGGCAGTCCGACTGGATGCGCCAGGCGTTTTGAACAGGCCGACCATCGACGAAGTCCCAGACATAGTTGGCGAAGCTGCCCAGCGTAGCCTGCACCTCCAGAAACGCACGCGCGTTGCCAATCGTCGCTTCGATCTTGGCGCGATTGCGGACGATGCCCGCGTCCTCGCGCAATCGCGCGACATCGCCGTCATCAAAACATGCGATGCGGCCCGCGTCGAAGTCCGCAAACGCGCGCCGATAACCCGCCCGCTTGTTCAGGATCGTGGCCCACGACAGCCCCGCCTGGGCCGTCTCCAGCACAAGGAACTCAAACAGGACGGCGTCATCGCGCACAGGCACGCCCCATTCCTCATCGTGGTAGGCAAGGTAGGCGTCGTTGACGCCCAGCGCCCAGGGACAGGTGCCCGGGTGCGGATCGGGGTGGAAACTACTCATAGCGGGCTCTCGCGGCGGTGGGCACTATCGGACTGAAAATTCTCGCCTAGTCGGGCGCCGCACGCACGTGCAGAACCGGGTCGGGCGGGTACAAAACGTGCCCAAGGAGAGCTGCCGCACGGGACGTGAACGGCTGCCGGCACCTGGTTGGGGATCCACGACATGACGGACGACTCAGAGACGACGCTGCGGGGTACTGAAGACGCCGCGCGGGATACGGATGGCACGATCACGGGCAAGCGCGCCAAGAAAACGGCGCACGCGAGGCGGCCCACCCATCCCTCACACCTGTACGGCAAGATGCGCCACGACCCCGGGCAGATACGCGACCTGTTTCGAAACGGGACCTATCCCTACAAGACGCGTATCCGAGCGACAGTCTACGAACAGCACAAAGAGGAGCTCCAGGTCGAGTTGCTCAAGGTGCAGAACTGGGTCAAGCAAACCGGTCAGCGCATCATCATCATTTGCGAGGGGCGAGACGCCGCGGGCAAGGGCGGCACGATCAAGCGCTTTATGGAACACCTCAATCCGCGCGCCGCGCGCGTTGTGGCGCTCGAAAAGCCCACAGAGAAGGAACGCGGGCAGTGGTACTTCCAGCGCTACGTTAAGCACCTGCCGACCATGGGCGAAATGGTCTTCTTCGACCGCTCCTGGTACAACCGCGCCGGCGTCGAGCGCGTCATGGGCTTTTGCTCCTCGCTCGACTATCTGGAGTTCATGCGCCAGGTACCAGACCTCGAGCGCATGCTCGCGCGCTCGGGCATCCACCTGTTCAAGTACTGGTTCTCGGTGACGCGCGAAGAACAGGACCGCCGCTTCACGAGCCGCAAACGCGACCCATTGAAGCAGTGGAAGCTCTCGCCCATCGATGAGCAATCCCGCGACAAGTGGGTCGAGTACACCCAGGCCAAAGAAGCGATGTTCTTCTACACGGACACCAAAGACGCGCCCTGGACGGTCGTGAAGTCCGATGACAAGAAGCGCGCGCGTTTGAATTGCATGCAGGATTTTCTGAGCCGACTCGACTACCCAGGCAAAGACCCGAGCGTCGTGCACGGGCCGGACCCGCTCATCGTCGGGACGCCGTCACAGGTCATCGAGAAAGACGCCCACCTCTGGGGATGAGCGCCCGGGCGGGGTCGCCTAGGTCGAGAAGCGCAGATTGCTGTCCGCCATCTCGCGGACAGCCTCCACGCTGGCCGCGTCGCGACCAATGATCGCGATGCTGCCCGACTCGCCGACCGGCAGAAGCACGCCCTCGAGGCCGTCACGCGAATAGGACACCGGCGCCTTGAGATCCTTGTGCGGCAGGATCAGCACCGTGACCGGGCCGTTCTTACCCTGCACCACCAGGTGCGGCACGCTCTCGCCATCGATCACGCAGTTCTTAGCGTAGCTCACGATGCCGGGCGCATCATTGCGGGTCATGTTGACCCCCGCAGGCTGCAGCGCCGCTGAGAACATGCCGTCGTCGACGGCAACACTGGCCGGGCTCATATAGCCCAGTTCGTGCTCGATGTGATCGAACACCTCAGCGGCGAGTGCCTCACCGTCTGGATCGATGATTTCGGCGGGCGGGCGCAGGACGAACACGGCCACAAGCGCCACGGCGGCGGCCAGGCTCGCAAACGCGGGCCAGCGGTTCGTGCTGCTGCCCCGAGATTCAGACTGCGACTGCTTGCCCGGGAACGCGACGACGTTGCCCTCGCGACCCACTTCGCGGGCTTCAGCCAGCGCCTCGATGTCCGGCATCTCACCCGTCAACGATGACGGCACCGGCACCGACATGGCGGCCGACAAACGCAGCTCCATGGCCTTCACGCGCGCAAGAAACGCCGCGCACTCGGGGTCTGCGGCAACCTTTTCCAAAATCTCTGGCGTCTCACGATGCGGTTGCGCAAGCACGGCCTCCTTGAATGCGGCGGTGCTCATGCCACCGGCATCCCGGGCTTCGACAAGCGCCTCGATGTCGGGCATCTCGCCCGTCAAAGACGGCGGAACCGGCACGGACATCGCGGCCGACAGCTTGAGTTCCATCGCCTGCACGCGCGCGCGGAAGGCCGCGCACTCAGGGTCTGAGGCGGCCTTTTCCAGGATCTCAGGCGTCTCAAGCTGAGGCTCTGCGAGCACGGCCTCTTTGAATTCAGCGGTGCTCATGCCTCCCGCATCCCGGGCTTTGGCAAGCGCCTCGATGTCGGGCATCTCACCCGTCAGCGACGGCGGCACAGGCACCGACATGGCGGCCATCAGCTTGAGCTCCATTGCCTGCACGCGCGCGAGAAAGGCCGCGCACTCAGTGTCTGAGGCGGCCTTTTCCATAATCTCGGGCGTCTCACGGGTTGGCTCCGCGAGTACGGCCTCTTTGAATTCGTCGAAATTCATATCGTTCGCTTGCGACTACTCCGCCTGGGCCTCGCCGAGGTCGAAGTTTTCGATCAGTTTTTTCCTCGCCCGGTGCAGCCGGGTCAGCACGGCACCATTAGTAAGACCCATGATGTCGGCAATTTCTTTCGTCGAATGCCCCAAAACCACCTGCAGCACCAGCGGCTCGCGGTAATCGGGCTCCAATTCGCCAATGGCCTTGTGCAAGTCGTCCTGGTCCGTGGAATCCTCGCTCGAGATCTGCAGGGTGGGCGCACCCACCAGCTCGTCGATATCCACAGTTTCGTGACGCTTGCGCTCAAAGAACCGCGCGTTCTCGCGCCGCACGATGGTCAGCAGCCACGGCTTTGCGGCGGCGTCCTCGCGCAGGTTATCCAACGAGCGCCAGGCCCGGACCATGGCGTCTTGCACCACATCTTCGGCCAGCGCCGCGTCCCCGTTGAGCCAGTAGGCGTAGCGAAACAGGTCTGCCCTATGCGCACCGACCAGTCGGTCGTAGCGGCGTTTGCGTTCTAACTCGGCCTTGGCGGCTTGTGACATCTCTAGACCTGCTTTCGGGCCGATTCATTACCGGAGATTCGAAACAATTCTTCAACCCCGTTGCCGTCCTCATACGGCGCGCTTTACTTTACTTGGACACGCCGGGTGATAACAGCCACAATCTAAAGAGAAAACGGTGCCCAAACCTGCATGCATAACGACAAGACACCCGGCTTCCCACTGACGCGTATGCGCCGCCGCCGGCGCCATGGCTGGCTCCGGGAAATGCTCGCCGAGCATCGACTCGACGCCAGCGATTTCATCTACCCCGTATTCGTCACCGACGGCGAAGGCGTCACCGAGGCCGTGCCCTCCATGCCCGGCGTTTCGCGGCGCAGCATCGACGTGCTGGTCGAGCACTTAGGCGAGGTCGCGGCAGCGGGCATCCCGGCCGTCGTCCTGTTCCCGGTTATCGAGGCCGGGCTCAAGAGCGAGGACGGCGTCGAGTGCCACAATCCGGACGGGCTCGTGCCGCGCACGATTCGAGCCATCAAGCAGGCTTACCCCGATCTGGGCGTGATTACCGATGTTGCGCTCGACCCCTACACCACGCACGGTCAGGACGGGATCATCGACGAAACAGGCTACGTGCTGAATGACGTCACAGTGTCGATGCTCGAACGCCAGGCCGTCTCGCACGCTGATGCGGGCGCTGACATCGTGGCGCCCTCCGACATGATGGATGGCCGTATTGGTGCCATCCGTCGCGCGCTGGAAGTCAACGGCCACATCAATACGCTCGTCTTGTCCTACGCCGCCAAATACGCCTCGTGCTACTACGGACCGTTTCGCGACGCCGTGGGTTCGGCGGGCAACCTGGGCGGCGGTGGCAAGCACAGCTACCAGATGGACCCGGCCAATGGCCGCGAAGCCATGCACGAAGTCAGCCTGGACATCGACGAGGGCGCAGACATCGTTATGGTCAAACCCGCGCTGCCCTATCTCGATGTCATCCGTCGCATCGCCGCCGAGTTCGAGACACCCGTCACGGCCTATCAGGTCAGTGGCGAATACGCTCAGATCAAAGCCGCCGGCGCCAACGGCTGGCTCGATGAACGCCAGGCCGCACTCGAGGCCCTGCTCTCAATCAAGCGCGCGGGCGCGCGGGCGATCCTGACCTATTACGCACTCGATGCGGTAGGCTGGCTCAACGACTAGGCACTGGCAGGGACGAGGAGCACGAAGGCTGTGACTGACGAAACCGCGATCCTGGACCGATACGGCGTCATGGGGCACCCCGTTTCGCACAGCAAGTCGCCCGTCATCCATAAGCTGTTCGCCGAGCAGACGGACCAGCACCTGACCTACGAACTGCTCGACGTGCCGCGCGATAAGCTGGACACGGCCGTGCGCCAGTTTCAGCGCAGCGGCGGGCGTGGCCTCAACATCACCGTGCCTCACAAGGCGCGCGTGGTGCGTCTCGTCGATGAGCTCTCAGAGGAAGCCAGTATCGCGGGCGCCGTGAACACGCTCGTCATCGACTCCGATCGCATCGTCGGTCACAACACCGATGGCATCGGCCTCGTACGCGACCTCATCGGCAACTGGGACTATTCCGTTGGCGGCAAACGGATCCTTGTTCTGGGCGCAGGCGGCGCCACGCAGGGCATCCTGGGCCCATTGCTCGAGCTGTCACCCGAAGAACTGGTTATCGCGAATCGCAATGTCGACAAGGCCAAGGCGCTCGCTGACCACTTCGGCACACTGGGCGATGTCCGCGCCGTGAAGTTTGGCGAGCTGCGTGATGGCGACACCTATGACCTGATCATCAATGCCACCTCGGCCGGGTTACAGGGCGAGACGCCACCCTTCCCACGCCATGCCATAGACAGACGCTCGACAGCTTGCTACGACCTCGCCTATGCGCTCCGGACGACACCGTTCATTGCCTGGGCCCAGCAGATGGACGCCGAACGCACCCGCAGCGGCTGGGGCATGCTCATCGAACAGGCCGCAGAGTCGTTCCGACTCTGGCGTGGCGTCATGCCCGACACGGGTCCCGTGCTCAAGCAGTTGCCTGTCACCTGAGACAAATGGGCCCGGTTCTCGGACCCTTTGACAGCTAGTTCGACAGAGCTGTCGCAACTATGCGACAAAATCTGTGCATCCACCCCTAACTCGACGTCGAAATCGCGCTGGCAACCCCCACTCTGGTTGTCAGAATTTAAGGAGCGACTCCATGTTGAGGAAGTTTTTTGCCCCGGTACTCGCGCTGGGTCTGCTGGCAGTAGCTGGCTGTGATGTATTCGACGACGATGACGACAACGTCATTCTCGAGTCGGCAACGATCCGCGTCCTGCACGCCTCGCCCGACGCACCCGACGTCAACGTCTTGATCGACGGCGATACGTTCGTTGCCGGCGCCCCGTTCAAAGCCGGCACGGGCTTTAGCGTCGTGCGCCCGGGCACCTACAGTGTCCAGGTCGATGGCATCACGCCGGGCGGCACCGCGACGGTCATCTCGGCCGACGTCACGCTCGACGCCGACACCGAAACCACGGTCATTGCTGTGGGCGACGTCGCCAACATTGCACCGCTGCTCATCACGAATGAGCGCAGCGCGGTCGCGGGCGGCAACTTCCGCGCCACGGTCGTGCACGCAGCCCCTAACGCACCGGCTGTTGACGTCTACGTCACGGCGCCTGGTGCCGACCTTACGGCCAGCGCACCGCTGGGCAGCTTTGAGTTCCAGGGCTCGCTGGGTCCCGTCGATGTTGCGGCCGGTGACTACCAAATCCGCGTCACAGTCGCAGGTGACGCCAGCGCCGTTGTCTTCGACAGCGGTACGGTAACGATCCCCGATGGCGCGAACCTGCTGCTCGCCGCAGTCGAAAACACGGGCCCGGGCGCTGCGCCCATTAGCCTGGTCGTACTCGACGGTGCTGGCGCAGGCGAAATCCTCGATACCAACACGCCCGCCGCGCTTCGCGTGATCCACGCGTCGCCCGATGCACCGGCCGTTGACGTGGTCGTCAACGACGGCTTCGCTGCACCGTTGATCGAAGACCTCGAGTTCCCCAACCCCGCGCCGAACGCCGTCGACTACGTCGAAGTGCCGGCTGCTGACTACAACGTCAAAGTCACGGTTGCCAACAACCCTGGCGTTATCGCCATCGACGCTGACCTGACGCTCGACGCCGGCGTGAACTACTCAGTCTACGCCGTCGACTTCCTGGACAGCATCGCGCCGCTCGTTCTCGTCGACGACCCGCGTGCCATCGCCACGGAAGCACGCGTACGCATCGTGCACGCCTCGCCCACGGCTCAGGACGTCGATATCTACGTCACGGCGCCGGGCACGGACATCACGACGGTCGACCCGACCTTCGCGACGGTACCGTTCCAGGCCGAGACAGGTTACGTCTCGCTGGCTGGCGGCACCTACACGGTAACGGTCGTACCTGCGGGCACGACGACGGCAGCCATCGGTCCGATCGACATCACGATCGCCGACGGCGGTATCTACACGGCGATTGCCCG
Source organism: Pseudomonadota bacterium (assembly GCA_038524795.1). Classification (GTDB taxonomy): domain Bacteria; phylum Pseudomonadota; class Gammaproteobacteria; order Steroidobacterales; family Woeseiaceae; genus CALBPI01. The sequence continues at coordinate 80,585 of JBCBIJ010000008.1, forward strand.
TGATCCGCTGCCGGGCGCGACGGACCTCGGTCTGATCCTGCTCGACGACTTCAACGACTAAGGTCGTGGTGCCGGCCACGCCGCCGGCACAGTCGTACAGGCCTCCCCGCTCCGGCGGGGAGGCCTTTTTCGTGCGCTAGCGCATCGTGACAAATTCTTCAGCGCTCGTCGGGTGGATGGCCACGGTGTCATCGAAGTTGCGCTTGGTCGCCCCCATGCGCAGCGCCACGGCAAAACCCTGCAACATCTCGTCGGCGCCGTCGCCAAAGACGTGGCAGCCGACGATGCGCTCATCCTCGCCCACACAGACGAGCTTCATCGCAGCGTGGCGTTTTTCCGAGCCCAGCGCGTAGCGCATGGGCGTAAACCCTGAGGTGTAAACACGCACCGCGTCACCGTGTTCGGCACGCGCCTCGGCTTCGGTCATGCCCACCGTGCCCGTGGGCGGATGCGTGAAAATTACGGTGGCGATATTCTCGTAGTCGAGGCGACGGTCGGTCATGCCGCCCCAAAGTCGGTCGGAGAGCCGGCGACCTGCCGCGATGGCTACGGGCGTCAGTGCGACGGCACCTGTGACGTCACCCAGCGCGAAAATGTGCGGCGCCCTGGTTTGCTGCCAGGCGTCCACGGGCACGAAGCCGTCCGCGTCGGCTTCCAGGCCGGCTGCCGCCAGATTCAGGTCATCTGTCGCCGCAGCGCGGCCAATGGCCCAGATGACGCAATCGAGCCGCTCAAACGCACGACCATCTTCGGTTTCGAGCGTGAGCCCGTGCGAGGTCTTCTGAAGCGACGTCGGCACGGCGTGCTGCTCAACAGTAATACCGTCCGCAGCCAACGCACCGGCCACCTCGTCACGCAGCATGTCGTCAAAGCTTCGGAGCACGCCGTCAAAACGCGTGAGGATCGTCACCTCGGCGCCCAGGGCTTGCAGGACACCGCCAAGCTCAACGGCCACATAGCCGCTGCCCGCAATCGCGATGCGCTTGGGCATCTGTTCGAGCTCAAAGAACCCATCCGAGGTGATGCCCAGCTCGGCGCCCGGCAGGTCGGGCCAGCGTGGAAAACCGCCCGTCGCGATCGTGATGCGCTCGGCCGTGTACTCGTTGCCGTTGGCCGAAACCGTGTGCGGGTCCACGAACTGCGCGCGGCCTTCAATGACCTCGATGTCCTTGCTCGACAAGTTGCGGGCGTAGATCTCATTGAGACGACGTACGTAAGCGTCGCGCGCCACCTTGAGCTGCGACCAGTCATGTTCGGGCGCGTGTGGCGCGAAGCCGTAAGACGGCGCCAGTGCACCTTCGTGGGCGATGCTCGCCGCATACCACATGACCTTCTTGGGCACGCAGCCCACGTTCACGCAGGTACCACCCAGAGGCCCCGATTCAAACACCAGAACCCTGGCGCCGTACTGTGCTGCACGTTGCGCATGGGCCAGACCGCCGCTGCCGCCGCCGATAACAATCAGGTCGTAGTCGTAACTCATCATTCGTCTTTTTCGAACCCGGCTGAAGCGCCGAAACCGCATGCTACACTTTGGAGTGTTCTAGCTTAAACCCGTCGCCACATGCCGCCTTCCACAACGCAGGACGCGTTCCCGGGCCTGCCAGATTTCGACTCGATCACCGCGACGGATATCGTGCCTTTGACTGAAGCCCTCATCGCGCGCAGCCGTGAGCGCGTGGCGGCACTCGAAGCGCTCGAATCCCCGGACTTCGTCAGCTTTGTCGTGCCTTTTGAAGAGCTGCGCCACGACGTGTCGCGCACCTGGTCGCCTGTGTCGCACCTGCAAATGGTGCGCAACAGCGAGACCTGGCAAACCCATTACCTCGAGGCGCTGGGCCTGTTGGCGGCCTTCCAGTCCGAGCTGGCCCAGAACCCTCGGTTGTTCACTGTTTTCGAAACGCTGCACAACGCGCTTGAAGAGGACGCCGACCACGAGCAGCGCGCGCTGCTCGAACACGCATTGCGCGACTTCCGACTCGCTGGCGTGGCACTCAATGACGACGACAAGGCACGTTTCCGGGCGCTGTCGCAGGCGCTGTCCGAAGACCAGGCCAGTTTCTCGAGCAACCTGCAGCAGAGCGGCGATGCCTGGCAGTGGGCCACGAGCGGCGCCGATGACGTTGCGGGCATCCCCGATTCGTTCCTGGCAACGGCAGCACGCGCCGCCGAGCAGGCCGGGCGCGACGGTTGGGTGTTCGACCTCGCGCAGCCCACCTACATGGCCGTCATGACCCATGCCCGCTCGCGTGACACGCGCAAGCGGTTCTATACAGCCTGGCTCACGCGCGCCGCCGATACAGGCCCGCACGATGCGAAGTGGAACAACGCAGCGCTGATGTCGCGCATCCTGGGCCACCGCACCGAAATGGCCCAGCTGCTTGGCTTCGACAATTACGCCGAGTATTCACTGGCACCGAAAATGGCCGGCAGCGTCGATGAAGTCGTCGGCTTCCTCAAGGACCTCGCACAACGCAGCATGCCGACGGCGCGCCGTGAGCTCGCCGAACTGCAGCTACTGGCCGGTCACGAATTGGAACCCTGGGACCTTGCGTTCTACAGCGAGCGCCTGCGCGAGCAGCATTACGCGATCTCCGAGGAGCAGGTACGGCCCTACTTCCCCGCGGGTCGGGTCATGGACGGTTTGTTCGGCCTCGCGGAGCGGCTGTTTGGACTGTCTTTGGAGCGCAGCGAGGCACCGTCCGTCTGGCACGACAGCGTCGAATTCGTCGTTGTGCGGGATGCCGGCGGCGAGATCATGGGCAGCTTCTACACCGACCTCTACGCACGCGCGGGCAAGCGCGCAGGCGCCTGGATCGACGAGTGCATCGTGAGAAAGGCACTGCCCGACAGCAGCGCCCTGCCCGTCGGTTATCTCGTCTGCAATTTCCCGCCTGAGCAACCCGACGCACCGTCGCTGCTAACACACGACGAAGTGGTGACGCTGTTCCACGAGTTCGGGCACATGCTGCACCACCTGCTCACGCGGGTCGGTTACCCGAGTATTGCAGGTATCAACGGCGTGCCGTGGGACGCCGTTGAGCTGCCCAGCCAGTTCCTCGAGAACTTCGCCTGGCAGTACGACGTGTTGCGCCAGTGCTCCGGTCACTACCAGGACGACTCGCCGCTACCACGCGTCATCTTCGACCGACTCGCCGCCGCACGAAATGCCGGCGCGGGCCTGAGCATGCTGCGCCAGCTTGAGTTTTCGCTATTCGACTTCCAGCTACACGCCCGCCGCGACGCGGCTGAGCCCGGCGTACTGGAAGCAGTGCGGGACGGCACCCGCGCCGATGTCGCGCTGGTGCCGCCGCCTGCGTGGGTGCGATTCGAAAACGGCTTCGCCCATATATTCGCGGGCGGTTATGCCGCGGGTTACTACAGTTACAAGTGGGCCGAGGTGCTCGCTGCCGACGCGTTTGCCGCGTTTGATGAGGCGGGCGACGTGTTCGACCCAGGCACGGCGGGACGTTTCCGCCAGCACATTCTCGAGGTCGGCGGCAGTCGTGACATTCACCATGCTTATGTCGCATTCCGCGGTCGGACGCCGCGCATCGACGCGTTGTTGCAGCAACACGGCATCGAAGCCGCCTGACGCGCGCCCTGCCGGCTGGCGCCGGGCTGGGACGCTGCCGTACACTGGGCCGATTCGACAGAAGTTCAGGTTCGACCCGATACGTGCCTAAAGAACTCGACAACAGCGCACCGCGCATGCGCCCGTTGCGCGACCGCCGCAACAACTACGACGTCACCGACGAGGTGGACGTGTCCTCTATGGCGGCAGTACGCGACGCGGTCGGGGCCTTGTTCCTCGAGAGCTATCCCGAGGCCGCCTACGACCGGATCTGGCTCGCCTTTCACGACTTCGAACGCCTGTTCACAGGCCGCATGCCCGACTACCACGGCTGCGACACGACCTATCACGACGTCCAGCACACGCTCGATATGACATTGGCCGTGGGGCGGCTTATCGCCGGCTACGAGCGCAGTGTCGCTGCCGACCGCACACTGGGCCCCGCGCGCGCCGAACTCGCACTCATCATTTCGCTGTTTCACGACGCGGGTTACATCCGCCACATGCAACGCGACTCAGACGTTCGCAATGGCGCCCACTACACGCGTATTCACGTCTCCCGCAGCGCCGAGTTTTTGCGCAGCTACCTAAACCGAATCGGGCTCGGCCACAGCGCCGATCGGGCGGCTGAGATCGTGCACTTCACAGGCTACGAGATCGATCTCAAGCGGCTCAACGTGCCCGACCCGCGTGACATCCGGCTGGGCTGCATCATTGGTACGGGCGACTTGCTCGCGCAGATGGCCGACCGCTGCTACCTCGAGAAATGCCGCGACCGCCTGTACGAGGAGTTCGTCATCGGCGGCATCGCCATGCCCATCGGCGACGACGGCGACCCCGACGTGCGCTACGAATCGGGTGAAGACCTGCTGCGCAAGACGCCGGGCTTTTTCAAGGACGGTGCCCAGCGCAGGCTAGATGCCGAGTTTGATCGCACCTACCGCTTTATCGAACCGCTGTACGAGGGTCGCAACCCCTACATCGAGTCGATCAATCGCAACATGCGCTATCTGCAGTGTGTGATCGACACGGGTAATTGGGCGGGCCTGCGCCGTCAGCCCCCGGTCTACGTCGGGGAGCCCGACTCCTCGGAAAGCATGCGCGTGCTCGTGGATGAGTTGCGCGACGCCGTCGCGCGGGAGCAGGTGGCCTGAACCGTCAAACGACGGTGCGCGGCATTTCCGTCAGGTAACGCACGAAGCGATTGCGTTCATCGACGAGAATGGCGCAAGGATCGAGCGGTCGGTCCGTGAGTTCGAAGGCCATGATGATGAGCTCTTCACCTTCACTGATCAGGTGCGCAGCCGCACCGTTCATGCAGATCACGCCCGAGTCCCGCTCGCCGGCAATGATGTAGGTTTCAAGGCGCGCGCCCGACGTGTTCGAAACGACAAGCACCTTCTCGTTTTCCCACATGCCCGCGCGCTCCATGAGTGCTCGGTCTATCGTGATACTACCCACATAGTTCACGTCGGCCTCGGTGACCCGGGCCTTGTGGATTTTGGAACGCATTACCCAACGCACGGCGTTGACTCCAGTCTTCGTGATGCGCGCGCGCCCGGGAGCTCTGCCTCCGGACCGGCGGCCTGCCCGTTTCGGGGACCACTGCGCTGCGCAAAAGGGCGGCTATTGTAGCCGATCACCGCGCCCCAGGGCGCCTCAGCGGCTATCCGGGCGACCGCACTGCCAGCAGGCGGCAAACTGGGGCTCATTCTCGGCACCGCAGTTGCTGCAGTGCCAGGGGTCGCCGGCCACGGGTGCCGCCCGGGCCTCTTCGATGATCTCAATCGCCCGCTGGGCGTCGAGCGGCTTGACCCAGAGCTGCGGCCAAACCTCCGTGAACGGCACCTCGCCGAGCACGCCACCCAGATTCTGGTTGCGAATCTCAGCGCGTATACCTTCGGCTTCGAGCACGTTTCGGTAGTGCGCCACCGTCACGAGACTGTCAGCCGTAAAGACTTTCTTCACGGGGTCCGCAGTGCGGCCAGGAAGGCACCCGGGTCGTCGCCGCGCTCGAGCACTTCAACGAGCGCCGAACCCACGATGACGCCATCCGCCGCGCCGGCCAGACGTTCGACGTCAGCGCGCGAGCGGATGCCGAACCCGGCGCAGACCGGCAGGCTTGCGACGTCGCTCACATGCTTCAGATAGTCGGTCACTTCGGCAGGCAATTGAGCGCCCCCGCCCGTAATCCCCGTGATCGTGACCGCGTAGACGAAGCCGCGGCTCTCCCGGCACAAGGTCTCCAACCTGTCGGCCGGCGTCGCCGGCGTCACGAGCTGCACCAGGCCAATGCCGTGGACCTGCATGGCCTCGCGGAATGCTGCAGATTCCTCGAAGGGTAAGTCAGGCACGATAAAGCCACAGACGCCGGCCTCAAGTGCGGCAGCGCCCAGTTCGTCGTAGCCGTAGGCCAGCAGCGGGTTCAGGTAGGACATGAGCACGAGCGGCGTATCGATGATTTGCCGGTGCGCCGTCAGCGTCTCGAGAATCCAGCGCAGGCTCACGCCTTTCTCGATCGCCGCGAAGCTCGAGCGCTGGATGGTCATGCCGTCGGCCATCGGGTCTGAAAACGGAACACCGATCTCGACCACATCGGCGTGCTCGGCCACGGCCTGCAGCGTCTCGATGAACGTGTCCGGCTCGGGGTAGCCGGCCGTCATGAACGGCACGAGTGCGCCGCCCCCTGCGGCACCCTTCTCAAGTGCCTCCGTGATGCGTTCATGCGCCTGCATGGCGGGCCCTCGTGGTGGGATGCTGAACCAGCGTCGACATGTCCTTGTCGCCGCGACCCGAGTTACCGATGAGCATCGTCTTCCCGGGATTGTTTCGCGCCCATTCGCGGGCACCGACAAACGCGTGCGCGGTCTCGAGTGCCGTCAGGATACCCTCTTCGGCGCACACCTCGTCGAGCGCATCGAGTACGTCGGCGTCGCCGGCGGCTTCGTAACGCACGCGTCCGATGGACTGCAGGAACGCGTGCTCCGGACCGACGCCCGAATAGTCGAGGCCTGCCGATACGGACTGCGTTTCCTGCACCTGACCGTTGGGGTCCTGCAAGATCATCGTGTAGCTGCCCTGCAGCACGCCCGGTGTGCCGGTCGCGAGCGTCGCCGCGTTTTGGCCGAGCCCGCTGCCAATGCCGCCGGCCTCAACGCCTACGATCTCGACGTCGGGATCACCGAGGAAAGCGTGGAACAGACCGATGGCATTCGAGCCACCCCCGACACAGGCGAACACGGCGTCGGGTAGCTTGCCCGCCTGCTTTAGCATCTGCGCGCGGGCCTCGTCACCAATGCAGCGGTGCATCTCGCGCACAAGGTAGGGATACGGATGTGGCCCCACCGCGGAGCCCAGCAGGTAGTAGGTGCCATCCGGGTCCGACACCCAGTCGCGCAACGCCTCATCGATCGCCGCACGCAGTGTCTTGTCACCCGACTCGACGGCGACCACCTCGGCACCCAAGCGACGCATGCGATCCACGTTGGGTGCCTGGCGCGAGATGTCGACCGCACCCATGTAAACGCGGCACGGCAGTCCGATGCGCGCGCAGGCCGCGGCCGAAGCCACGCCGTGCTGGCCCGCACCCGTCTCTGCGATAACGCGCTTGGCGCCCAGACGCTTCGCCAGCAGCGCCTGGCCGATGGCGTTGTTGATCTTGTGCGCACCCGTGTGGGCCAGGTCTTCGCGCTTGAGCCAGACATCGGCGCCCCAGGCCCGCGACAATCCACGTGCCGGCGTCAGGGCCGTCGGGCGCCCGACCCATTCAAACAGCTCGTGGCAGAACTCTTCCTGGAAGCCCGGCTCGCGCAGGTAATCGCGCACGCCGGCTTCGAGCCGCTCGAGTGCGGGTACGAGTGTCTCGGGCACGTAGCGCCCACCAAACGCACCAAATCGGCCGCGTGCATCGGGCAACTCGCCCGCCAGCAACGCCGCCAGCAATGCTGCGTCGTCTTGCTCCTTAGGTTTCGCTTGCATCCTGATCCCTTCCCTTACGCGAACGCTGCGCGCGCGGTGCGCACAAACGTCATGATTTTGTCTGCGTCCTTTTGCCCGGGGGCTGACTCGACGCCACTTGAGACATCAACACCCCAGGGCGCCACGTCGGCGATGGCCTGGCCGACGTTGTCTGCATTCAGACCGCCCGCCAACACGAGCTCGCGCCCGTGCGCCACGCGCGCAGCGAGCCCCCAGTCCGCGGTTTCACCGCTGCCGCTGTTGCGGCCCTCAAAAAGAAGCTGCCGCGGCAGGATATCGGGGTCGCTGACATCGTGGTCGCGGTAAACGGGCAGCGCCGTCACGCCAGGCAACAGGTCGAATGTGTCGTAATCACCGACGTCCGTCTGCAACACGTCGGGCGCGACACGGGCCTGCACTTCGTGCGCGAGCTCGGGCGCCGGGTGGCGCATTACGGCAACAACCCGCGCATGCCCGCGCGCGAGGCCCGCCAGCAACACGGCCGCGTCGACCGATACGGCGCGCGGTGACTCAGCGAATACAAAGCCCACGGCGTCGACGCCAGCTTCAATCGCCGCCGCGACGGCGTCGGGCGTCGTGAGTCCGCACACCTTTACCCAGCCGCTCATGCGTCCACCCCCGCTGCGGCGCGGCCGGCCTCGACGAACTCGGCCACGGCCTGCGTGGCGTCGTCGCGGCGCATGAGTGCGGTGCCAATAAGCGCCACGTCGTAGCCCATGTCCACAGCCCGTGCCGCATCCGCGGGCACTTTGAGCCCGCTTTCGGCAACGCGCGGAAGCTGGCGCGGCAGATGACCGACTAGCCGCTCCAGTCGATCGTTATCAACCGCCAGTGTCCGCAGGTCGCGCGTATTGACACCCACGAGCAGCTGGCCCGCTTCCGCAAGTTTCGTGGCCCCGGCCGTATCGACGAGCCGCGACGTACGCGCTGCGTCTTCGACATCAAAACACTCCACGAGCACGAACAGGCCGAGCTCGGCCGCACGCGCGGTGAGGTTGGCCAGCGCGGCATCGTCGAGCATGGCAACGATAGCGAGTACGCCGCCCGCGCCCGCGAGCCGGGCTTCAACGACCTGGTAGTCGTCGACGAGAAAATCCTTACGCATCGCGGGGACGTTGTGGCCTGCGAGGACGCGCGCCGCTGCCGCGAGGTGCTCAAGCGTGCCCGAAAACCGATCCGGCTCCGTGAGCACCGAGACCGCGACCGCGCCGCCCTTGGCGTAGGCCGCCGCGCGCGCGGTGGGATCGAAGTCAGCCACGTCGGCCAGCGCACCCTCAGCAGGCGACGTCGCCTTGATTTCTGCGATGACGTCGAAGCCACCGGCCAGCGACAACCGGGGCGCCGGGCTTGCGTCCTCGACAAGCCGCATGAGCCGGTCCATGCTGCGTTCGGCGCGCGCGGCTTCGAGCCGGCGCACGCTGCCCGCGGCCATGGTGGCGAGGAAGTCAGCCACGACCGAACTCGGCGAGCCCGTCGAGCAGGCGCGCGGCATCGCCCGAGTCGATGGCGGCCTGCGCGCGGGCAACACCCGCACGCGCATCATCGACGAGTCCGGCCACCTCAAGTACGAGTGACGTGCCCATGAGCAAGGCGTCGCGGTGCGCGCCCGTGTCAGCGCCGCGCAATACGTCGGCCATGGCGCGTGCATTCACGTCCGCGTCCCCACCCGCGAGGTCTTCTGCAGCGCATCTGGCAATCCCGTAGTCCTCGGGTGGGCGCGTGTGTGCCACGACCTGTCCGGGCGTGACGTCGAACAGCGTGAAGGACGACACCGGTGTCGCCTCATCCCAGCCGTTATCGCCGTGCACGACGAACGCGCGCTCGATGGCCAGCCCCGACAGCGCATCGGCCATGAGGGCCGCCACGTCTTTCGAAAATGCACCAATGACCTGGTAGGGCGTCTGCGCGGGATTGGTGAGCGGGCCGAGCACGTTGAACACCGTGCGCACACCCATGGCCTGGCGCACAGGAACCACTGACTTCATGGCCGGGTGGTAGGCGGGTGCGAACAGGAACGTGAAGTTGGTCGCCTCAAGACAGCGCCCGGCGGCGGCCGCATCGAGCGGCAGACCGAGCCCCAGCGACTCGAGCACGTCGGCACTACCAGACTTGCTCGAGACCGAGCGGTTGCCGTGCTTCACCACAAGTGCGCCTGCTGCGGCCGCGAGCAGTGCTGTGCCCGTCGACAGGTTGTAGCTGCCCGAACCGTCGCCGCCCGTACCGACGGTGTCGACCGTCGGCAATTCCGGGTCGATGTCGGGGCGCAGTGCGCGCTCGCGCATGACCGCGGCGAAACCGCGAATCTCGTCAGCGGTTTCCCCTTTGGCCCGTAGCGCCGTGAGCAGCGATCCCGCCATCGCGGGCGCCAGTGCATCGTCGGCCAACGCCGCCATGATTTGCGCAGCCTCGGCCTCACTTAGATTCTGTCCCGCGAGAAGCGTTTCGAGCAGCGGTGCGAATTCGGGACGGCTCATGAGTCTGCCTCCTGGCGCAGGAAGTTGTTCATGAGCGTATCGCCTTCGGGTGTGAGCACGCTCTCAGGGTGGAACTGCACGCCCTCGACCTGCCAGTCGCGGTGGCGTACGCCCATGATTTCGCCGCGGTCTGTTTGCGACGTCACCACAAGGCAGTCGGGGACGCTCTCGGCCTCCGCCGCCAGCGAATGGTAACGGCCCACGGCCATAGGGTCGGGCAGGCCTGCGAACACCCCGGTGCTGTCGTGGCTGATATCCGAGGTCTTGCCGTGCATGAGTCGCTGCTCGCGCACGATGTTGCCACCGAAATGCTGCACGATGCTTTGGTGCCCCAGGCACACCCCCAGCAGCGGCACCTGGCCCGCAAAGGCTGCGATCATGGCCAGCGACTGGCCCGCGCCCTCGGGACGCCCGGGTCCGGGCGAGATCACGACATGCGTGGGCGCAAGCTCGCGCGCTGCCGCGACGTCGATGGCGTCATTCCGGTAGACGTGCATGTCCGCACCCTGCGCCGCGAACGCCTGCACGAGGTTGTAGGTGAATGAGTCGTAGTTGTCGATCATGAGCACACGCGGTGTCGTCTTGCTCATAGTCCTTCTCCCGCCAACTGCAGCGCGCGCCGAATAATGGCGCTCTTCGCCAGCACCTCTTCGTACTCCCGCGACGGATCGGAATCGGCCACGATCCCTGCACCAGCCTGGAAACTGTACTTGCCGTCGCGGAAGACGACCGTTCGAATCGTGATGGCCTGGTCCATATCGCCGCCCTGCCCGAAGTAGCCGACCGTACCTGCGTAGAGGCCGCGCCCGACCGGCTCAAAGCCGTCGATGAGTTGCATGGCGCGCACCTTGGGCGCGCCGACGAGCGTGCCCGCGGGGAACGTGGCCGCGAACAAGTCGAACGCGTCCTTGTCCTCTGCAAGTTGCCCCTGCACACCGCTCACGATGTGCATCACGTGGCTGTAGCGCTCGATGGACATGTAGGGGTCAACGCCGACGCTGCCTGCGGCCGCCACGCGCCCGAGATCATTGCGCGCGAGATCGACAAGCATGACGTGCTCGGCGCGCTCCTTCGGATCCGCCAGCAGGCGACGGGCATTGTCGTCGTCCTCGGCGGCGTCGGCACCGCGCGGCAGCGTGCCTGCAATAGGTCTGAGCGCCGCGTCACGGCCATTAAGCCGCACGAGTGCCTCGGGCGACGACCCGGCGACCTGCAGGTCACCGAAGTCGCAGTAATAGAGATAGGGCGACGGATTGAGCAGGCGCAGCGCGCGGTAGACCTCAAAGGGTGATACGTCCGTGGCGCCCTCAAAGCACACCGACAAGACGATCTGGTAGATATCCCCGGCAGCGATGTACTCACGCGCCGCGTCGACGTGCCCGCAGAAGGCCGCCCGCGACAGGCTCGCCTCGGGTTGGGCCACATGGCCGCCCGTCTCGGGCTCGGGCAGTGCGCCGCGCAACCGGCGCACGATATCACCGCGTAACGCCTCCCGGTCTGCGTCTGAACCCGCGTGCAACAGGGCAATGCGGCGCGTCAAATGGTCAAAGACAAGCAACGATTCCGTCGCAAGGTAGGCGGCCTCGGGCACGCCGGCTGCCGGTTCGGGTTGCTCGGGCAGGTGCTCAAAACGGCGTACGACGTCATAGCCGGCCACGCCCACGAGCCCGCCCGCGAACGGCAGGTCGGGGATTTCGGGCGCAAGCCGGGGGGCGCCGGCGAGTGCGCCGCGCAGCACATCGAGGTAGGCGGCTTGATCGGCCGGCGCAGGCGATACCTGGCCGCCGCGGTGCAGGGTGCCCTCGGCGATGCGGATTTCCTCCGCCGCGCCAAAGCCCAGGAACGAGTAGCGCGAGAGGCGCTGCCCTTGCTCGACACTCTCCAGCAAATAACGCGGTGCAAGATCCGCGAGCTTCATGTAGGCCGATACGGGGGTATCGAGATCGGCCAGGATGTCAAAAGGCGCCTGCATGTTGTCTGCCTATGCGTTGTCCAGGTCCCGGTTCCGGACGCAGACACAAAAAGACCCGTCTGCGCACCTGCGGAGACGGGTCTTGCTTGTTACCGGATCGATTCGAGTTCGAACGTACGTAAGCACCACCCGCCTAGCGGAGGCGCCACCACCACGCGTTGCCGCGTCCTTCGAAGGTCACTCGATTCATCATGGGCCGAGTATCGACAAGCACCGGCTGGTCGTCAACCCGCAGCAACTGGCTAGAGCCCGTAGAGCCAGGGCAGCACAAACGAGAAGCCCAGCCACATGATGATGGTCAGCGGCACGCCGACCCGGGCGAAGTCCGAAAAGCGGTAGCCGCCGGCGCTCAGAATGAGCAGGTTGGTCTGATAGCCGATGGGCGTCGCGTAGCTCATGTTGGCACCGAACAGCACGGCCAGCACGAACGGCCGCGGGTCGGCGCCGAGCTGCGTGGCGACACTGATCGCGATGGGCGTTCCGATGACAGCGGCGGCATTGTTCGACACCACGTTCGTGAGCACCGACATGATGAGCATGAATCCCGCCAATATGTAGGGCACGGGTAGCCCGTCGGTCAGAGACACGAAACCGACAGCCAACCAGTCCGCGGTACCCGTAACCATCAGTGCGTTGCCGAGTGCGAGGCTCGTCACGATCAGCATGATGATGGGAACGCTGAGCGCGTCGGCCACGTGCTCCCAAGTCAGGCAGCGCGTCGCGAGCATGAGCGCCACGCCTATCAGCGCACTCACGGAAATCGGCAGCAGGCCCAGCGCCGCGGTGCCGATCACAAAGCCCATGACGGCCAGCGCACGCTTGGCACGGTGTGTGTGCGGCAGCTCCGTGGTGCCATCGAGGACAAGCATGGTGCCATTCTGCTTGAGCAGGTCGATAGCGCTCGACGCACCTTGCACGAGCAACACGTCACCCGCACGCAGGCGGATCTTGCCGATGTCCTGGGTCACGCGAGAGGACGGGTAACGCGCCCGGTGCAGCGCCAGCGGCAGCAGGCCAAAGGTCGGCGCGAAACTCACGGCGTCGAGCGTGCGCCGGTGCAAGAGCGAGCCGCGCGTCACCACAAGCTCTGCGAGCCGCTGGCCCTCGGCGCTGAAGGACAGCTCGCCATTGCCGTCCCCATCGGCGCCGCCATCGGCGTTAAAAAGTCGGGTGCCCAGCTCACGTTCGTAGAGCTTGAGCTGGTCCGCCGTGTCCTTGATGTAGATCCGGTCGCCGGCCTGGAATTTGAGCGACGGCAGCTTGGCCAGGAACAGCGAATCTCCGCGCTGGATGCGGTCGATGCGCAGCGACCCGCCCGTCTTGGCACGCACCTCCGAGAGCGTGCGCCCGACGGGGTAGCTGTCGTCCACGACGTAGAGCTGCGCGGTGAATACGCGCGGCGAGGTGTCGGCCAACGGCGGCTCTCGGCGCGGGATCAGGTAGGGCGCAACGAGCCAGAGAAAAAGGATGCCAACGGCGCCCACGATGGCGACGGGCAAGGTAAATGAGAACAGGCCAAATCGTTCGAGGCCGAGGTCCACGGCCAAGCCGACAACAAGCAGGTTGGTCGAGGTCCCGATCGTGGTCGCCATGCCGCCGATGATCGTCGACAGCCCCATCGGCATGAGGATGCCGGAGACAGGCAGCTTGGCGCGCAGCGACACACCCACGAGGATGGGCAGCAGCAGCACGACGATGGGCGTGTTGTTAAGGAACGCGCTCAGAACCGCACCCACAACCATGGTGACGAGCAGCGCCAGCACAGGACGCACCGTCCAGGCCCGCGCGATCACGCCCGCCAGCGGCTGCAGTGCACCCGTGGTCTCCATGCCCTTGCCCACCACCATGAGCGCGCAAACGGCAATCAGCGCCTCGTTGCCAAAGCCCGCAAAGAAAAAGCCGGGCTGCAGCGCCTCGCCCTCGAAGCGGAACGGGAACAGGGTAAACGCAGCGACCAGCACGACGAGCACCGCCAGGCTCGAGGTCTCGAGCGCGAAGCGGTCGCGCGTGAACAGGTACAACGCGAGACCCGTTAGCACGAGAACGAACTGCCCGTGCGCGGTCAGATCGATCGCGTTCAAGCCATGCCCTCGCGGGTGGCGCACGGAAGCCTGGGCATCACTGTGATCACGTCGGCGCTTCCCCTCGTCGCGCGCGGTATGGAATCGGCCGCCGGCGGCGACGACCTGCCGGTATGCTATCTCAGGCCCCGGGCGGCAGCGCAAGCTTAAGCCGCTCGCTGTGATCTGCTATCGTCACGCACGAGTTCAACCGGCAGGCAGCCCGCGCCCACCCAACCTTATGAGCTTCAAGGCCTTGCTCGAGCGCTGGCGCGACACGCCAGCCACTGTAACCACCGAATCCACCTACGCCATCCGCCTCGATGTCGACGATGCCGCCCGCGTCGAGGCCCTCGCCGCGCTGTTCCCGGGCATCGACGCTGAGACGGTCATCGCCGACCTGCTCCACGCCGCGCTCGACGCGGCGGAAGCCGCCATGCCTTACGAGGCCGGCGAGCGTGTGATCGCCGAAGATGAGTTTGGCGACCCGGTGTTTGAGGACGTCGGGCTGACGCCGCGCTACGTCGAGCTCGTGCGCGCCCGGCGCGACGACCTCAACTGAGCCCACCCGTGTCAGACACGCCCGCCAGCGGGCGCTTTGGGCTTGGCGTTCTCGCCTACAGCCGAGAGGCGCTATCGCTTGTCTGGACCACCAGCCGCCCGCTGACATTCGCATTCGGGGTCCTGACGCTCATCGCCGGCTTGTTGCCCGCCGCCATGGCCTGGGTCGGCCAGCTCATCGTCGATGCCGTGGTGGCCGCGTTGCAGGACGGTGGGAATGCCGACGAGGCCATTCGCTACATCATCATCGAGGGCGCCTTGTTCCTGGCCATTACGGCCGCGCAACGTGGCATCTCGCTCTGTCAGTCGTTGCTGCGCGCGCAGCTCGGTCACCGCGTCAATGTGCTGATTCTTGAGAAGGCGCTCACGCTGTCGATGAGTCAGTTCGAAGACGCGAGCTTCTACGACAAGCTCACGCGCGCGCGGCGCGAGGCCTCAAGCCGGCCGCTATCACTGGTCAATCGTACGTTTGCCCTCGCGCAGAATGCTGTGTCGCTCACGAGCTACGCGGTGCTGCTCGTGCAATTCTCTGTCTGGGCCGTCGTCATCCTCGTGGTTGCCGGCCTGCCCGCGTTTCTTGCCGAGACCAAGTTCTCGGGTGACGCCTTCCGGCTGTTCCGCTGGCGCTCGCCCGACTCGCGCATGCAGATGTACCTCGAGACCGTGCTGGCCCGCGAGGACCACGCCAAAGAGGTCAAGCTGTTTCGGCTCGGGCCTCTGCTGCTCGAGCGCTACCGCAGCATCTTCAACCGCCTGTTCGGCGAGGACCGGGCACTCACGATCCGTCGCGAGAGCTGGGGTTTGATCCTCGGCACGATCGGCATTGTGGCGTTCTACGCCACCTATGGCTGGATCGCAGTCGCCACCGTGTCGGGCCAGATCACGCTTGGCGAGATGACCATGTACCTGCTCGTGTTTCGCCAGGGGCAGTCGGCCGTTGCCGCAAGCCTGTCGGCCATCAGCGGCATGTACGAGGACAACCTCTACCTGTCCAACCTCTATGAGTACCTGGACCAGCCCGCACCTGTCGCGACTGGCACCCGCACTGAAGGCGCCGACCCCGCCGACGGCATTCGCATCGAGAGCCTGAGCTTTACCTACCCTGACGCCGACCAGCCCGCCCTGGAGGACATCGATTTGGCCGTGCGCCCCGGCGAGTCGCTGGCACTGGTGGGTGAAAACGGCGCCGGTAAGACCACCCTCATCAAGCTGCTCACGGGGCTCTATGCGCCTGACGCCGGCCGCATATTGCTCGACGGCTCGCCGCTTGCGGAATGGGACCAGGCGGCACTACTGGCCCGCTTCGGCGTGATCTTCCAGGACTTCACGCGCTACCAGCTACCCGTCGGCGAGAACATCGGCGCGGGTGACGTCAGCGCCTTCGATAACGAGGCACGCTGGCGCGAGGCGGCCGAACAAGGCATGGCCGCGCCCTTTATCGAGCGCATGCCCGCGGGCTACGAGACCCAGCTCGGACGCTGGTTCGCCAAGGGGCAGGAATTGTCTGTCGGACAGTGGCAAAAGATGGCGCTCGCGCGGGCGTTCATGCGTCAGCAGGCCGACATTCTCATCCTCGACGAACCCACGGCGGCCATGGACGCCGCCGCCGAGGCCGAACTGTTCGAGCATTTCCGAAAGCTCACGCGCGACAAGGTCACGATCCTCATCTCGCACCGGTTCTCCACGGTGCGCCGCGCCGATCGCATCGCCGTCATCGACGGCGGCCGAATCACGGAGTACGGCACGCACGAGGCACTCATGGCTGAGGGCGGCCGCTACGCCACGCTGTTCACGCTGCAGGCCGAAGGTTACCGCTGACACCACCGCGGACACGCTGACCGCCGCGGTCACGGTCTGATAACCTTGCCGGTCCCCCATCACCGGCTGCCTCCCATGTCCGCACCCGCTTCGCTCTTCCGCGTTCTCGTCTTGCTGCTCGCTGCTTTGGCGCTTGCCGGCTGTGGCGATCGCGGCGACACGCCGGAAACGGCAGCCGACTCGACCCCGGAGCTCGCGATCGGCCCCTGGCATGCGAACATCACGCTGCCCGGCGGCGAGGCGCGGTTCGGTCTGGAACTGGCTCGCGATGGCGACACCGTCACGGCGACGATCGTCAACGGCAGCGAGCGGATTCTTGTGCCTGCGGTCGACTTTGATGGCGAGCGAATCGCGCTGCGCTTTCCCGCATTCAACAACCGCATCGACGCCGTACTCACGGCCGACGGACTCGATGGCTCACTGACGCTCGTCAAACGCTATGGCGAAACGCAGGTGATGCCGTTCCGCGCCGCACCAGGTGCGGGTCCGACCACGGGCGCCTCGACGAGCCGTGACCTGTCGGGCCGTTGGGCCGTCACGTTTACCGAAGACGACGGTACAACCTACCCGGCCGTCGGCGAGTTTCAGCAGCGCGGCACGCGTCTGCTGGGCACGTTTCTGACGCAGACGGGCGACTACCGTTACCTGGGCGGCATCGTCGATGGCGACACCATGCGGCTACAGACTTTTGATGGCGCCCATGCGTTCCTGTTCACGGCAACCGTCGACGAAGACGGTGCGCTTACGGGCAAGTTCTGGTCCGGCACGAAGTCAATTGAGGACTGGACGGGCGCGCGTGATGCGACCGCCACGCTCGCCGACGCCGCGGAGCTCACCTTCCTCAAAGAGGGCTTCGACCGCTTCACCTTTGCGTTCCCCGATCTTGAGGGCAACACCGTGTCGCTCGACGACGCGCAGTTTGATGGCAAGGTCGTACTCGTCACGCTGGCCGGGTCCTGGTGCCCGAACTGCCACGATGAAGCCGCGTTTATGACCGAGCTCCACGCGCGCTACGAAGCGCGTGGCGTCGAAGTGGTGGCACTCATGTACGAACACCTCGAGGATACGGACGCGGCGCGCGCGCAGGTGCAG
The DNA here is from genome assembly GCA_038524795.1 of Pseudomonadota bacterium. Classification (GTDB taxonomy): domain Bacteria; phylum Pseudomonadota; class Gammaproteobacteria; order Steroidobacterales; family Woeseiaceae; genus CALBPI01. Next base: position 98,114 of record JBCBIJ010000008.1, read on the forward strand.
GCCTTCCGTGACAAGTTCGGGATCGAGTACACGACGCTGCTCGCGGGCATCTCGGACAAGACCAAGGCGGCCGAGACACTGCCCGCCCTTGATCGCGTGCTGGCGTTCCCGACCACGATCTTCATCGCCCGCGACGGCAGCGTGCGCGAGATCCACACGGGCTTCTCGGGCCCGGGCACGGGCGAGCACTACGAACGCCTCAAGAAACGCATCTACAGCCTCGTCGATACGCTTGTCGACGAACCCGGCGCCAGCGCCGAGCCGGTTGCGGCCCTTTCGGCCGTCGCGACCGACTGACCAGGAGAACCGACCATGCCCTCGTTCGACGTCGTGTCCGAAGTGGACCTGCACGAACTCGCCAATGCCGTGGACCAGGCCAATCGCGAAGTAACGAACCGTTTCGACTTCAAGGGGACGGGCGCCGAGTTCACGCTCGATGAGAGCACCATCTCGCTGAAGGCTCAGGTCGAGTTTCAGCTCCAACAGATGCTCGACATCCTGCGCCAGAAGCTCGCCAAGCGGGGCATCGACGTGGGCGCGCTTGAGGTCAAGGACCCTGTGACGAGTGGCAGTGAAGCGCGCCAGGCCGTGCTGGTCCGCCAGGGTATCGACGCGGCTTTGGCCAAAAAGCTCGTCAAGACGATCAAGGACGCCAAGCTCAAAGTGCAGGCGCAAATCCAGGGCGAACAGGTGCGCGTCACGGGCAAGAAGCGTGACGACCTGCAGTCAGTGATTGCGCTGCTGCGCGAGGCTGACGTCGACCTGCCCCTGCAGTTCAACAACTTCCGCGACTGACCACACGAGGGCCGCGCCGTGAATCGACCCGTTATCAGCCGCAAGGACCTTGTCTTTGCCGACAAGGACCGCGAGCTGCGCAGTGATGTGCGCATGCTGGGCGCCATGGTTGGCGAACTGCTACGCGAGCAGTGTGGCGTCGGCTTCTACGACCAAGTCGAGAGCACGCGCCGCATGGCCATCGAACGCCGTGAGGGCCACGCGAGCTCAACGGAGATCGCCGATACCGTTGCGGGCTTTACGGGTCCGGCTGCACACAACTTCATCCGCGCGTTCTCGACCTACTTCCAGCTCGTCAACACGGCCGAGAAAGTGCACCGCATCCGCCGCCGCCGCGACTACCTGCGCGAGACGGGCGCACACCAGCCGCACGGCGTCTACGACATGCTGTCGCGCTTCCGCGATGCGGGTGTCGATCTTGACGGGGTGCTTGAAGCCTTCGGTGAGACCCTCATCGAGCCCGTCTTTACGGCGCACCCGACGGAGCCGACCCGGCGCACAATACTGCGCAAGGAACAAAACATTGTGCGCCGCCTGGTCGACCTGCTCGACTCGGGACTGCCGCCACAGGAAGTGGCCGCAGCACACGCTGTCATCCGCGCGGAAGTCACCTCGGGCTGGCAAACCGAAGAACATCCCAGCGAAAGCATGACCGTAGCTGACGAGCTTGAGCATGTTTTGTTCTTCCTGACCGACGTGCTCTACCGCGTGATCCCGCCGTTCTACGAGAACCTGCAAACTGCGCTTGCCGAGGTGTACGGCGACGAGGCCAAGGGCGTCGAGCTGCCCACGTTAACGCGCTTTGCGTCCTGGGTTGGCGGCGACATGGACGGCAACCCCAACGTGGGCGCCAAGACCATCCGCAACACGCTGGCCCGGCAGCGCAACCTGATCCTCGATCTCTACTTCCGCGAGTGCTCGACGGTGGCGGGCAAGCTCAGTCAGAGCCGCAGCCGCGTGCCCATCGCGGCAGAGATCGACGCACGCATCGAGGACTACCGTCACCACTTCTCGAAAGCCTGGGGCTCGGTGCCGAACCGTCACCGCGAGATGCCTTACCGCGTCTTGCTCAAGCTCGTGCAGGCGCGCCTTCAGGCGACTTACGACGACGACGCCTACCCGTATGAGTCAGCCGAGGAGTTCCGCGACGACATCCAGCTCATCGCCGACAGCCTCATGGCCCACCAGGGTGAACACGCCGGGCTGTTTGCCGTAAAACGCCTGCTGCGAAAGATCGACTGCTTCGGCTTCCACATGGCCACGCTCGACATTCGCCAGGACGCGCTCGTGCACCGCGAGGTTATCGGCAAGTGCTTAGGCGACGAGCAATGGATGCAGCGCAGCGCCGAGGAACGACTCGAACGGCTCTGCGACGCCGTGACCAATCGCGAGCCACCTGTCGACGTACAGGACACCCAGGTCCGCAAGACGCTAGCCGTGTTTCAGACGGTGGCTTTCTGCCGCCGTAAGTACGGCGCACGTGCCATCGGTCCCTACATCATCAGCATGACGCAGGGCGCGGACGACATCGTGTCCGTGTTGCTGCTCGCGCAGTGGGCGGAGCTCGGCAATCGCCGCGGCGAAGTGCCGCTCGATATCGCGCCGCTGTTCGAAACCGTCACCGACCTGGAGAACGGCCCCGCGATCATGGAGGGACTGCTCAACAACAGCGTCTACCGCCACCACCTCGAGCGACGCGAAAACCGTCAAACGATCATGGTCGGCTACTCGGACAGCAACAAGGACGGCGGGCTCGCCTCGGCACGCTGGGCGCTGCACCAGGCACAGGCCGCATTGCGTGACGTACTGTCCGCGCACGAAATCGAGCTCACGCTGTTCCACGGCCGTGGCGGCACGGTCAGTCGCGGCGGCACAAAGATGCACGACGCCGTGCTCGGCGCGCCGGCCGGCACGGTCGCAGGCCGCATGCGTGTCACCGAGCAGGGCGAGATCATCAACGAGAAGTACGGGCTGCGCGGCATCGCACTGCGTACGCTCGAGCAGGCCGCGACGTCGGTTACGGCCGCCTCGGTGCTGCGACCGCGCAGCGAAACGCTGGCGCCGGAATGGGGCGAGATGATGAGCCTGGCCGCCGACACGAGCAAGGCGCACTACCAGGACCTCACCCGATTCTCCGAAGGCTTCTTCGACTACTTCCGGTCGGCGACGCCCATCGATGTCATCGAGCGCATGCGCATCGGCTCGCGCCCGGCGTCACGCCGCAAGCAGCAGGGTATCGACGATCTGCGTGCGATCCCCTGGGTCTTCTCGTGGACGCAATGCCGCTGCATCCTGCCGGGCTGGTACGGACTCGGTACGGGCCTCGAGCGCGCCGTAGACGCGCACGGTGAAGACGCATTCCGCGAGATGTGCGACCAATGGCATTTCGCCAAGGCACTGCTCGCCGACGCACAGATGGTGCTGGCCAAGGCCGACCTCGAGATTGCGGCGATCTACGCGGATCTTGCGGGCGAGCTCGGTGAGCGTTTCTTCCCGCGCATCCGCGAGGAGTACGATCGCACGGTCGACCTTGTGCTGCGCATCACAGGCAACAGCAACCTGCTCGACAACGACCCGACGCTGCAGCGCACGATCCTGCTGCGTAACCCTTACGTCGACCCCATGAGCCTGTTGCAGGTTAGGCTGCTGTCAGAATGGCGCGCGACAGGTCGTGAAGACCCCGCCCTGCTCGACGCGCTGCTCGCCAGCGTCAACGGCATCGCGCAGGGTCTGCAGAACACGGGCTGACGCGCTTGCAACCCGGCCGCACCGCGACACCGCTCTCGGAGCGTCGGCTCGCCTTCGCCCTGTTGCTGGGCGCTGTCATGTGCCTCGGCATGGGGCAAACGGTAACGTTCGCGATCCTGCCACCGATCGGTCGCGAGCTCGGTCTGTCGGAGCGGCAGGTCGGCGGCATCTTTTCCATCTCGGCGCTGCTCTGGGTACTGCTGAGTCCGTTCTGGGGGCGCCTGTCCGACCGCTGGGGCCGTAAGCCCGTCATTCTCATCGGCATGGCCGGCTACATCGTGTCCACAGCGGCGTTCACGTGCGCGATCAGCTTCGGGCTCGCGGGCGGCGCGAGTCTTGGCATCGTCTACATCCTCATGGTCGCCACACGCAGCATCTACGGGGCTATTGGCCCAGGCGTACGTGTGGCATCGCAGGCTTACATCGTCGACCGCACGAGCATTGCCGATCGCACCGTGGCCATCGCGGGTATGTCGGCGGCGTTTGGTCTCGGCAACGTACTCGGGCCGGGCCTGGGTTCCGCCATCAGCGTGTTCGGGCTGCTCGCGCCACTCTGGGCCATCGTCGTGCTCGTCACGCTGGTCGCGATCGCCACGATCCTGTTTCTGCCCGAAAAGAGCGCACCTGGCAGCGCGTCAACGACACGCCGATTGCCCGTCCGCGACAAACGGGTCCGTCCGTTCCTCATCTACGGCATCACGGCGAGCTTCGCCGTGGCAACACCCATGCAGGCCAGCGCGTTCTACTTCATCGACGTGCTGGGACTCAGCATCGATTCCGCCGCGCAGTTCGTCGGCGTGGGCTTGTCGGGGGCCGCCATGGCGGCGCTGTTTTCGCAGCTTGTGCTCGTGCAGCGATTTCGCCTGCCGCCCTGGTTCATGATGCTGGCAGGTGCCGCTCTCATCTCGATCGCGCAACTGGCCATGGCGGCCAGTTCGAGTTTCGGACCCATGGTGTTTGGCCTCATGCTCAACGGGTTGGGCGCGGGCATGGCCATGCCAGGCTTCACCGCGGGTGCATCGTTGTCTGTGACGGCGTCCGAACAGGGCGCCGTTGCCGGCATGACGGGGGCTGTTGGCGCGGCGGGCTTCTCGATTGTGCCGCTCGTGAACTTTACACTCTACGCCTATGCGCCCGAGTTGCCGTTCCTCTTCGACGCCGTACTCATGGCCGGCATGATCGCCTTCGTCGCGCTCAACCCGACGCTGCGCCGCAGTGGTCGAGACCTGCCGCCGCCTGAGACGACGGATACGGCGAGTACCACGAGCACGGGGCCCGACGGCACATGATGCGCGCGTTGTTCGCATCGCTGCTGGTCACGCTGCTGATTGCGGGCTGCGGCAACGACGACAGCAGCGACGATCTCGCCGAGCAGTTTCGGGCCAACACGGCTGATGGCTCGCGCATTGATCATGGCGACTGGCAGCAGGTGCTCAACGACTACCTCGTTCCAAACTACGCCAGACTCAATCGGGTCGACTACGCAGGGCTGGCCACGGCTGGCACCGGACAGCTCGACCGCTATCTCACGGCCATGTCCGCTGTGGACCCCGAGATGCACCCGGCAGACGAACAGATGGCCTACTGGATCAACGTTTACAACGCGCTGACGGTGCGACGGATCGTCGAAGACTGGCCCGTCGAGAGCATTCTCGAACTCGGTGACAGCGCGCTTGCGCGCGGGCCCTGGGGCGACCCCGCGATCACGGTCAATGGGCACACCCTGTCGCTTGACGACATTGAGCACCGGATTCTGCGCGTGATCTGGGAAGAGCCGCGAATCCACTTTGCCGTCAACTGCGCGAGCGTGGGCTGCCCCGACCTGCAACCCATCGCCTTCACGGGCGCCAACCTTGAGTCGCAACTGCGACTCGGCGCGCGCAATTACCTGGCGAGTCCCCGGGGTGTCGTGCGCGAGGGGGATGCCCTGCTCGTTTCCAGCCTGTTTCAGTGGTATGCCGATGACTTTGGCGACTCACCTGAGGCCGTACTGGACAGGCTCGCCGAATATGCCGATCAGGACACGGCAAAGCGGCTCCGCTCCCACGACGGACCGCTGCGTTACGCCTACGACTGGAGCCTGAACGCAACGCCGTAAGCCTCGGGCCGAGCGGTATACTGGGCCCATGGAACTCACCACGGAACGGCTGCGTCTTCGACACTGGCGAGACGACGATCTGGGCGCCTACGCGGCGTTCTTCGCCGACGAACGCCAGGCGCGCTTTGTTGGTGGCGCCTGTCCCGACTACGAGGCATGGCGCCGTCTGGCTGTAGTCGCGGGCCACTGGGCGCTCAAGGGCTTTGGGCTCTGGGCCGTTGAAGAACGCGACGGCGGCGGCTTCGTGGGCTGCGTCGGCGTACAGAAACCCGAAGGCTGGCCCGAGACGGAACTCGGCTACTGGATCGCACCCGAGATGCAGCACCGCGGCTACGCCACGGAGGCCGGGCTTGCGGCACGAGATCACGCCTACGACACACTCGACATCGACACGCTCGTGAGCTACATCCACCCCGACAACGCGCCCTCCATTCGAGTCGCGGAACGCCTGGGCGCAAGCCTCGAGCGCTACGTGGAATTGCTGGCGTTCGGCCGCCACGGCGTCTACCGACACCCGGGGCCTGACGCGTGAGCGGGCCGGCCAAATTGCGCATCTACCACGACGCGAGCTGCCCCATCTGCCGCGCAGAAATCGAGGAGCTTGCCGCTGTCGATTTCGACCAGCGCCTCGAAGTCATCGACGTGGCCTCGGAGCACTTTAGGGATGACCACGCTCGCGAGGCGGGCCTGGACCAGGAGATGCTCCTCTCGGCCATGTACGTGCGCGATGAGCAGGGGCGATGGCACACGGGCCCGGACGCATTTGCCCAAATTTACGAACGCGTCGGCATTGACCGCATGGCGCGATTTTGGGGTTCTCGCACCTGGCGACCGCTCGTGAATCTCGGCTACCGCCTGTTTCTCGTGACGCGTGGCCTGCTCGTCGCCCTGGGCGGCGACCGCGTCGTGCGCTGGTTCGTGCGGCGCGAAGCACAGGCGGCGGCGCGACGCGCCGACTACTGCCGCACGCGCGAAGACTAGACGAGCAGCGCGGGCGCTGCGTAACGGCCGATGATCCAGATGATGGCGATCGCCAACAGGTTGAGCCAGATTCCCGCGCGCACCATCTGACCAATCTTGAGGGTGCCCGTGGAGAACACGATGGCATTCGGAGCCGTCGCCACGGGCAGCATGAAGGCGCAGCTTGCGGCCAGTGTCACAGGCACCGTGAGTAATAGCGGCGGCAAGCCCGCCTGCAGCGCGATGGCGCCCATCACGGGCAACAGCGTCGCCGTCGTGGCCATGTTGCTCGTGAGCTCCGTGAGAAAGATGGTCAGCGCCACGGCAGCGAGGAGCAACACACCCACACCCAGCGCATTAAGCGGCGCCAACGATTCACCAAGCCAAAGCGCAAGCCCACTGGCATCGACAGCAGACGCCAGCGACAGACCGCCGCCAAACAGCACCAGCACGCCCCAGGGCAGCCGTGCCGTGTCGTCCCAGCGCATGAGCGCGCGCTGATCCCGGTCGCCGCTCGGAAACAGGAACAGCGCCACGGCAGCGGCCATGGCGATGGCCGTATCGGAGAGATCGGTGATCCCGGTCAGCGCCTGCAGCGGCCGACGCAGCATCCAGCCCGCAACCAGACAGACGAACACGATGGCCACGCGGCGCTCGGGTACGGACAAGGGCCCCTGCTCGACGCGCATGCGTTGCAGGTGTGCACGAACAGCGTCGCTCGAACCGATGTTGACGGGAAACAACCGCGCCGTGAGCAGCCACCAGGCGACAGGTAGCAACAGGGCCGTCACGGGGATGCCGAGCAACATCCAGCGCGCGAAGCTGATCTCGAGCCCGTGGCGCTCGGCCAGGTAACCGATGAGCAGTGCATTCGGGGGCGTACCGATCAGGGTCGCCAAGCCGCCAATGGACGCCGCGTAAGCCAGTCCGAGCAGCAGCGCCAGCCGAAAGTGGTCCTGCTGCGTGGCGTCGACGCCTGCCACGTTGTCGCGCATCACAGCGATCACCGACAAGACAATCGGCAATAGCATCATGGTTGTGGACGTGTTGGTCATCCACATACTCAGTAACGCTGAGACGAGCATGAAGCCACCGATAAGCCGCCGGCCTTCGGTACCCGTCTTATCGAGAATCGCGAGCGCGATGCGCCGGTGCAGATTCCAGCGCTCAAGCGCCAGCGCCATGACGAAGCCACCCAGGAACAAAAAGATTGTGGGGTGGGCGTAAGGCGCCGCGACGGCACGAATGTCAGCGATGCCAAGCGGTTGAAAGATCACCAGAGGCAATAATGCCGTGGCCGGCACGGGAATCGCTTCCGTGGCCCACCAGATCGCCATCCACAACCCGGCCGCGGCCGCGCGCCACGCAGGATCGGGCATGACTTGCTGCAGTGGCGCGAGCGCGAGCATCGCCGCGAACACAGCGGGGCCGAGCCAACGCCCGACGCGTTGCGCACGCCCGCGACCTTCGTTGGGATCGATGGGCGTGCTCACTCGCCACGCCCCCAGGGGTCGACCGCCACAACGTCGACGGGCACCGCAGACTCAGCATCGATGACCAGCGCAAAACTCTGCAAACGCTTGTTAACCACAGGTACCCATCGCAGCGTGTCGGCAGCCCGCCCCGTCTCGGTCAGCACCTGTGACACGCCAAGCGCGGCGGCGTCTGAGTTGTCGGCCAACGCTTCGAGGTGCTGCGCTTTGTCGAGCACGGACGCGCGTTGCGCTGACAGGGGCTGCCAATACTCGGGCTGCTGCTCGAGCTCGATACCTTCCTCAAGCGAGCGCACAAACAAGGCGTTGCGCAGCTCGATGTCGTCGGGCCGCACGGCCACGGCCAGACACGGCGGCCGAGTCGTATCGACACATGCAGCAATCGCACTGCCGTCGTGGACGAGATCCGTCTGCGGCAGCACCGTGAATCGATCCAGTGAAAACACGATGAACAACGGGCGCTGTTCATAGATGACCATCCCGCCATAGCCCAAAGCCGCAACCTGCAGCACGGCGACGCAAGCCATGTCGAACCAAAGTCCCTTCTTGCCGGGCTTGTAGAGATAAATCGTCAGTAGTGGCCAGACCACGAGGTGAACACCCAGCAACATCAGCAAGACATCGCGGACGCCGCTGACGACGAAGTAAGGCGCCGGGTACCAATGCACGAAGATCACAGCGATAACGGCCACCGCTGCAACGGCGGTCAGAGCAAGGTGCAGCAGGATAGTGGTCTTGCGTTCAAGCATCATGTTCGGGCTGGTTTCGGGTCGAGAGCGACGCCCGAGTATACGTGTGCACCCGGGGCCAGCGGCCGTGCAGGGCGCACAGTCGCGCGCCAATTGACTTGGCGCAACACGGCTGGCCCAATCGAAGCATGCCCGAGCAAGACCGTCGCAACCCGTGAGCCTGACGCGCAGGACCCTCATCGCCGCTTCGATGGCCGGGCTGGCCGCGGGCAAGTCAGCCCGCGGCAATCCAGCGCAGCGCGAATCCCTGACCTTCGTCTGCGTGCCGGGCACCTGGCACGGCGGTTGGGTATGGACGCCACTGGCCGAGGCCCTGCGTCGGCGCGGCCACCGCTGTTTCCGCGTGACCTGCACGGGCGTCGGTGAGCGCGCGCACCTGATCAGCCCCGAGGTCGGGCTCGATACGCATGCCCGTGATGTCACTCAGGTCATCCGCTACGAGGCGCTCGAGCGCGTCGTGCTCGTTGGCCATTCCTTTGCCGGGGTCACGATCACCGAAGTCGCGGATCGACTCGCGGGCAGCGGGCGCATTGCCGGGCTGCTCTACTACGACGCCTTCATTCCGACACCAGAACGCCCCGCCTGGGTCATGCCCGACGAGGCCGGCGCGTGGCCCGAATGGTGGCAAGACCGAGCGTCTCGATTTATCGACGGCTACAAAATGGACTTCGCGAGCGAGTACCCGATCCGCATGCTTGTGGACCCAGAGGTAACGCCTGAGCTCGCACGCTCCGTTGCGGAGCGATTGACCCATCACCCCGCGCGCCAATGGGTCGAACCCGCGTCCTTTGCGAACGGCGGTTGGCGTGACTACGCGCGCGCATACGTGCACTGCACGGGGCAGGCCTACCGACAGTCATCGAGCGCCATGTTTGGGCCGGCCAAAGAGTCTGGCTGGCAATTCGAGATCTCAGACACGGTGCGGCTGGGCATGCTCACGGCACCCGACGACACAGCCGCGCTCTTCGAACGCATCGGTCACCGCCTCCTGGCGACGCCCGCATGAGTGACAAACAACAATCCCGCTTTAACCTCGCGACCTCGCTCGTGGCCATTGCGATCTCCATCGTGGCCATGCTGGTGTCGCTCGTCGAAGTCTCTGCGATGCGCACGCAGCAGCGCGCCGAAGTGTGGCCCTACATCGACCTCGCAACGGGCTACAACAGCGAAGGCTTTTACCTGAAGCTCGAGAACAAGGGCGTCGGCCCCGCACTCATGCACGATGTGCTGCTGTTGCGCGGTGGTCAGCCTGTGACCGACCTTGACGCCTTCGTGCTCGATGTTGTCGGGCCCGAAGACGCGTTTAGCTATGACACCTATCGCACCAACAATCCCAGTGATTCGGTGATTGCACCCGGCGAGGTAAGCACGTTGTTTGGCGTACCCTGGGAACCGCGCACGCGCAAGTTCGTTGAGAACATGGGTACCGATCTCGATATCACGGCCTGTTACTGCTCGATCCACGAAGACTGCTGGCGCGCGACGCTCTCGGCACCGCGGCCAGAACCCGTGCAACGCTGCGACTAAGCCGGGCCTGTCACCACAGGCAGCGCGCCGGGCTGGCCCCATTCAGCCCACGACCCGTCGTACACAGCGACGTCGGGGCGGCCTGCCACCGTCGCCGCCCACGCAAGCAATGCGGCCGTGACACCCGAGCCGCAACTGAACACAAGCGGTGACGATGCGCTCGCGAGCGCGTCGAGCCGGTCGCGAACCGCCGCGACGGGCAACAGGCACCCATCGACGATGAGCGAACCCGCCGGCAGATTCCGGGCACCCGGCATGTGGCCGGCGCGCAGGCCGGGCCGCGGCTCCGGCTCACGACCTTCGAACCGGGCGGCGGGCCGCGCGTCAATGACGACCGTTGCCGCGTCCTCGAGCGCTGCGCGCACGCGGGCACTGTCGGCGACCCAGTCCCCCGCAGGCGTCACCACGATATCGCCCTGCGGCGCCGTATGGGCGGGCCCGGTCTCTATCGGATGCCCCGCAGCACGCCACGCGGGGAGACCGCCATCGAGCACGGCGACAGCGTCGTGCCCCACCGCGCGCAACATCCACCAGGCGCGCGGACTCGAGAACACACCCGCCCCGTCGTAGACGACAACACGGTCCTTTGCGCAAATCCCAAGTGCGCGCAGTCCCGCCTGGAAATGATGCGGATCGGGGAGCATGTGCGGCAGTTCCGACGCCGTGTCGGAAAGCGCACCGTCGAAATCAAAGAACCGCGCACCCGGCAGATGTGCCAGCTCAAATTCCGCAGCCGCATTGCGCGATTCAGAAGGCAGGTACCAGCTCGCGTCGAACAGCTTGAGATTTGGGTCGCCCAATTGAGCGGATAACGTGCCGACGTCGATGAGGGGAGACATACCGACAGTATGCCGCGCAGAGTGTGATGCGTGCTATGGCACAGGCGTCTGTTGCGGTTTAGGCTGTCATTCCAGCAAGGATGAGGTGGTGCCTGCATGGCCACCAAACCAAAGACACACCCGGCGCCGGGCACACCGCAACAGGACGATGCGGGCCGGCTTGAGACAGAGTTTGTCTACCGCAGACTCGATCCCGACACGCTTGATCGCGAGCTCGCCACGCGCGTGCTCGGGCAGCAAGACGGACTCTGGATTCTCGATGTCGCGAGCAACACGCTGAGCGTAGACGGCTCGCTGTTCGAAATCATGGCGACGGTCGAGCCCAAGTGCGACAGCGGCCACTTCGACATCTACTCGCGTCTGCACCCTGAAGACGTCACGCCCGTGCGCGAGGCGCTAGAGCGCCACCTGATCGACCGCGAGCCCTACCGCGTGCTCATGCGTTTGCGGCATCGCGACGGCCACTACCTTTGGGTCCTTTCTCGCGGTCAGGCCACCTGGGACGACGACGGCAACCCGATGCAGATGATTGGTGTGATGCATGACGTCAGCGACGCCATTGAGTTGCGCCAGTCTTTGCGCGACTCCGAAGACCGGTTCTCGAGCATCTCGGACAGCATGCCCGGGGCGCTGTTTCGTTACACACGAAAGGCGGATGGTCACGACACGATCGACTATTTGAGCCCTGGCTGCGAACAGGTCTGGGAGTATGCCGCCGAAGAACTTGAGCACGATCCGAGCAAGCTCTGGAATACGGTCCACCCCGATGATCTCGCGGACATGGTGAACAGTGTCAACGACTCCGCGAATAATCTGGCGCCCTGGGTTCACGCCTGGCGCATCGTCACCCCGTCGGGCACAGAAAAGTGGCTCGAGGGCCGAGGCGCACCCATCCGCGCCGACAACGGCGACACGGTCTGGCACACGATGGTGTTCGACCGCACGGAGCGGGTACGCGCGCAGCAAGCCTTGCAGCAGCAGAAAGAAATGCTGCACCAGTCGCAGAAGCTCGCGTCACTGGGCCGCATCGCGGGCGGCGTCGCACATGACTTCAATAATCTCCTGGCCAGCATTCTTGGCAATGCCGAAATGCTACTTGGCGACACCGTCACTGATGAGGACCGACGCCGGTTTGCCACCGAAATCGAGCGCGCGGCCTATCGCGGCAGCGCGCTGTCGCAACAATTGCTCGCGTTCGGTCGCCGGGCGCACCTGAAACCCAGCACCGAGTCAGTCCGCACGATCCTCGAGGCGTTCCGCGGCATGCTCGCCCGTGTCATCCCCGAGAACATCGAGGTAGCCGTGGTGCTGCCGCCCAAACCGCTGGCCGTGTTTATCGACCGCAACCAGCTCGACAACGCCTTGCTCAACCTCTCGATCAACGCCCGCGATGCGATGCCCGATGGTGGCCTGTTGACGTTCTCGGCCCGACAAGTCTCGGCGGACGCCCTGCACGATTTCGATCCCGCGGAGCCGCTGGCACCCGGCCAATACATCGCGCTGTCGGTCAAGGATTCGGGCGTCGGGATGTCTGCAGAGCTGCGCGAGAAGGTCGTAGAGCCCTTCTTTACCACCAAGCCTGTCGGCGAAGGCTCGGGTCTGGGTCTGTCGATGGTCGAGGGCTACGCGCGCCAATCAGGCGGCGGCATGCAAATCCGCAGCACGCCGGGTGGCGGAACAACGATTACGCTCATGCTACCGGCAGCGGATCAGCTGGCCGAAACCAGCAGCACTGCGGTGCCCGACGTACGCGAAACACGTCCTGTAAGAGTGCTGCTCGCCGAAGACAACCCGGCCGTGCAAAACGTTTTGCGACAACAGCTCGAGTCCTTTGGTCACGACGTGCACGTCGCCGATGATGCGGCAGCCGCCATTGCACAGCTTGACGCCGGACTCGACCCCGAGCTGCTCATTTCCGACCTCATTATGCCCGGGCCTGTGCGCGGGACGGATCTCATTCGGGTGGCCATTGAGAAGCTGCCAGACCTCAAGGTCATCGTCCTGTCGGGCTACCACCGGGAGAGTGCCGCTGAGTCCGTTGCGCTGCCCAAGTCGATCACCTGGCTGCAAAAGCCCGTGACTATGGCGCACTTGCGCACCGCCATCGCCGACCGACTCGACGGCAGCGCCTGAGCCCCCACCGTCTCGGTGCTACCATCCGGGGTTTCAACCATGACCCGGGAGGGTTGCCGTGCAGCTCGACATCGCCACAGACATCATTCTCTCCAACACCGAGACCGTGCCCGGCAAGAAGATCACCGAATTCTACGGGGTGGTGACGGGCAACACCGTACGCGCCAAGCACGTCGGGCGCGACATTATGGCCGGCCTCAAGAACATCGTTGGGGGTGAACTCAAGGGCTACACGGAGCTGCTCCAGGATTCGCGGCGCGAGGCGACGGAACGCATGATCGAGCAGGCGACGGCGATGGGCGCCAACGCCGTGGTGAACGTCCGCTTCGCAACAAGCTCGATCACACAGGGCGCTTCCGAGCTGTTCGCCTACGGCACCGCAGTCCGGGTGATCTGACGTCATGGGCGAGTTCACGCTAATCGTCAATATCGGGCTGCCGTTGACTGTCCTCGTGATTGCTTACCTGACGGGCAGTATGCTCGAGCGACGTCACTTCGCTGACATCCGGAAGCGCGAAGCCGAGATGCAGCGCTTTCCCACCACAACATTCGAGACCCTGCCCGACGGCTGGGAGGTCGCGGATTGCGAGCTCATGGCGGAGAGCGTGGTGGTCTCACTCGACTACTTCAAGCGCGTCATCGCCGGGTTGCGCGCCATTGTTGGCGGGCGCATCACAACCTACGAACCGTTGCTCGACCGCGCCCGCCGCGAGGCCGTACTGCGCGTGACCGAAAAGGCCAAGGCGGAAGGTTTCGACGCCGTCATCAACCTGCGTCTGGAAACCTCGCGCATGGCCAACAGCGAAACGGGTCAGGGTATCGGCGGTATCGAGATCCTGGCCTTCGGCACCGCGTTGCTGCGCACACAACGCTAAGGCCATGAAGTTCGAGCCCCGCCCCGCGGATCACAGCGTCAATGTCACTGCGCGCCACCCGTTGGCCGACGCTGCCGTTCTGGTGTTGGGGCTGGGTGCGGTCTTGCTGCTGGTAACCCTGGTGCTGGCGTTTTTTGCCGATGCGCTTGTCGCACGCATTAGCATCAAGACGGAGATGCAATGGTTTGGCGGCATGTCGCCGCCCGCAGTATTAGAGGAAGTCGATGAGACCGACACCGCCGAAACTCGGGCGCTGTCGGAACTACTCGCGCGGCTTACCCAGCACTGGCAAAGCGACTACAGGTTTCGGCTGCGTGTCAGCGAGGACGCCGCGCCCAATGCCCTGGCCTTTCCGGGTGGGCTGATCGTCGTGACCCGCGGTTTGCTCGACAACGTCGAGTCCGAGAACGAGCTGGCTTTCGTCCTCGCGCACGAGCTGGGCCATTATCGCAATCGTGATCACCTGCGCGGTCTCGGGCGCGGCGCTGCGATTTCACTCGTGGTCGGCGCCATGACATCGGGCGGCAGTGGCGGCTTTGGATTCGGCATCGCCGACATCGCGCTGCGCGGTTTTGGGCGCGAACAGGAAACAGACGCCGACGTGTTTGCACTCGGGCTGGTCTACGCCGAGTACGGCCACGTGGGCGAGTCGTGGCGTTTCTTCGAGCGCATTCAATCGGCCTATGGCAGCGGCAACGCCATGCTCAATTACCTTGAAACCCATCCCCTTCCCAGTAGCCGAATCGACGACCTGAAGCGCCGCGCGCGCGAGCGCGGGTGGCCGACAGAAGGTACGCTTGTGCCCTGGAACCCGGGGACAGACACCCCACAGGACTGAAACATGCCAAACCCCATCAACCTGGCCACGTCGCTGGCTGCGACCACGGTCACGCTGCCCCGCGGCCTCATGACGCACGCGGCGGCCACGCAACCCGAACGCCCGCTCGAACTTTACGAGATGGAGAACTGCCCCTACTGCCGCGTCGTGCGCGAGGCGCTGTCGGCGCTCGACATCGACGCGCTCGTCTACCCCTGCCCGAAACGCGGCGAACGTTACCGCCCGCGAGTCGTGGAATTGGGTGGCAAGGCGCTGTTCCCGTTCCTCGTCGATCCCAACACGGGCGAACAGCTGTACGAGTCCGCGGACATCATCGCCTACCTCTACCGCACCTATGGCGGGCGCCGGCCGTTGCCGCGCGCGGCCATCAAATTGCTCGTGCAGCCTGCCGCCAGTATGGCTTCGATCCTGCGCGCGGGCGCTGGTCTTCGTATGCGACCCTCGCACGCCCCCGAGCAGCCACTTGAGCTGTTCAGTCTCGAGTCGAGCCCGTTTGCACGACTCGTGCGGGAACGCTTGTGTGAGCTCGAGTTACCCTACCGATTACGCAACATGGGCCGCACGCGTGCGGGTGACTTTATCCCGCCGGCTGTTCGCCGACGCCTGATGCCGCGCTACGCGCACGCTGGCCGCAACCGCAAGGCGCTTGCGGAACGCACGGGCATGGTCCAGGTCCCATATCTCTACGACCCCAACACCGACACGGGTCTGTATGAGTCCGACGCCATCATCGCGTACCTCACCGAGACCTACGCCGCCTGACCGGAGCCGCCCGCATGCGTAACCGATGTTTCCTGACTACCGTCCTCTTGCTCACCGCTATCGCGGGCAGTGCCAACGGCGGTGAGGTCATTGCCGAGTTCTCAGGGTCCCGCAACAAAACCACGGTCACGTTCGAAACCGACGGACCCTGGCTGCTCGAGTGGCGCATTAATAGCGACTACGTCCGTCAGTCGTCGTTTGAGCTCAATCTCATCAATGCCGAGACGGGGCTGTTCGACAGCCGCATTCTGCAAACCAAGCGCCTGGGCAACGGTCTCAAGCTGTTCCGCCAGGAAGGTCGCTGGCGCTTCGAGGTCAGCGCCAACTTCATTGACTGGTATCTAACCGTCGAGCAACTGACGGACGCCGAGGCCGAGCAGTACACGCCCCGCTAGGGCGAACCGTCAGGCCGCAATTCGCTGGCCCAGGCGCGCCTGGATTTGGCGCGCAAACGGCAGTGGCACGCGGCGCGGCAGCGTCCGGTGAATCTTGCGCATGTTCAGAAAAATCCAGCGGTGCTCGAGGATGTTGAAGGCGGCGGCCAGGTCCCAGGCAGGCGGCAGCACGTAGATCACCTCCTTGCCCACGCGACGCAGCTCGGCGTCGAAGCGATCCGGGTCATCGATATGCTCGGCCGTGTGCGAACAGAGCACCGTTTCAAACTGGTCGTCTTCAAAAGGCAATCGGTAGATGTTCTTCACCTGAACGAAGTTCGGCACATCCGCATGCTGCATGATGTCCGCGTTGACGCCACCCCCATCGACCGTACCGCAACAGATGTTGAGGTCCCAGGAACGTGAAGCAACGATTCTGGTTTTCAGGTGCCGGTAGCTGTACCAGTGCAGGAATACGACGATGATCGTGACGGCGACGACAAGCGCAAAGAACAGGGCCATGGGCACTCCCGGAATTGCGGGCAGGCAAAGTGCCGGAGCCTAGCAGACGCCTTGTGACGGTTCTGTGACGGCTGCTAGTCGCGGGTCGGCACATCTGCGACGTAGGGCTTGTGCGCCGCAATCTCGTCGGCGTCGAGTCCCACAAGTTCGTAAGGCAGCACAAGCCAGTCCTGTGTCTCGTGCAGGAAGTAGTCCGGCGCGGCGCCAGACTTGTTGAGACCAGGCTTGTGCCAGATTGTGGCTGTGCGCACGTCGGCCGGCATGTTGCGCTTGAGTTTGCTCGCCAGTCGGCGCCGCACGACGTCGAGCGTCGAGCCCGACCCCGAAACGTCATCCACAATCAGCAGGCGGTCTTCGGCGTCGAGCGTCTCGAGCAGGTACTGCGTGCCGTGCACACGAATCTCGCGCGCGGGGTCGCCAACCATAGTCTCGTAGTGCGCGAGGCCGCGGTACGACGTGCGCAACGCGATGTGGTTGGTTTCAACGCCCAGGTACTGCAGGCACTCCTGCACATAGATGCCGACGGAGCTCCCACCGCGCCACAACCCCACGAGAAACGTCGGCCGGAAGCCCGAGTTGTAGATCGCCACGCCGAGCCGAAAGCTGTCTTCAATCAGGGCCTGTTCGCGCACAAAGGTCTTGGTCGCCATACGCCAGTCTAGCACCGGCTTGCACGCACGCGCCCTGCGCGCGACAGTGGGCCATGGCAGACAAGCTCTACATCGACGCCCAGGACCTGCTCGAGGACAGCTTCAAACTCGGGGCGGACATCGTTGCCAGTGGCTTCCGGCCGAGCTTTATTCTCGCGCTCTGGCGCGGCGCCGCACCCATCGGAATCGCCGTGCAGGAATTCTTGGCCTGGCACGGTATCGAGGCCGACCACATCGCCGTGCGCACAGCGTCCTACACCGGCATCGACAATCAGTCTCGAGAGATTGCCATCTACGGCATGGGGTACCTCGTCAAGAACGTGACCCACGAGGATCGGCTGCTCATCGTCGATGATGTCTTCGACACGGGCCACACGATCGAGGCGATCATCGCCGAGTTGCGCGCCAAGACCCGGCGCAACGCGCCGCAGGACATCCGCGTCGCGGTGCCCTGGTACAAACCCGCACGCAATGAGACAGGTCGTATCCCCGACTACTACCGCCACGAGACGACACGTTGGCTCAAATTCCCGCATTCGCTGGAGGGGCTGACACTCGAGGAAGTGCGCGAGCACCGGCCAGCGCTCGCCGACATCCTGGCCGAGGCCAAGACCAGCTAAAGCCGGAACGGTGGCAGCGTCGGGCGCTGCAGCCAGTTCAGCGGCGACCATTCGACGAGCTGTTCCGTTACGTGCATCGTGAAGGCGTGGCGCGATCGCTGTGATCGGTTTTCGGAGCTGTAGTGCGGCATGCGCTCGTGGAACAGCACGACGCTGCCCGCGGGTACGGGCACGGGTACGGCCGGCTCGCTGCCCTGCCAAGGGGTGTCGTCGAGCGTCTCGAGGCCCCCTTCACGCGCGCGCCAATCCACGGTGTAGCGTTCACGCAGCGGCAGCCGGTGCGCACCCGGCTGCATCCAGAGGCAGCCGTTCGTCTCCGTCGCATCCTCGACGGCCACCCAGACGCCCGTGACACCGGGCGCCGCCGAGATCAGATAGCTCGCGTCTTGATGCCAGCGCACCTCGCCACCGATTCCGGGCTGTTTGAAGATGTACATGGTCTGCATGACCACAGGCGCACCATAGCCGAGGTCGCGCAGTGCGGCGCCGAACCAGGGGTGGCTGCAAAACGTCCGAAACGTCGTGTCGCGATCGTGCAGCGCGTGGCCAATCTTGTTGATGGCCAGCGACTTCTCGCGATTCAAGCTGCCGTCATTGTCGAGCGCGCCGGCTTCGAGAAAGCAGTGCACGGCCTCGGAGGAATTGAAGAAGTAATCGTCGCGACCAGAATCCCGGTCGTCCGTGCGGAACACCGTGCGGTGCGCGTCGGCGTCGAACGCTTCGACGATATCAGATGCCGCAGCCTGCAGCGCATGCATTTGCGCGGGCCGAAACACGCCTTCGATAGCCAGGAAGCCCTGCTCTCGAAACGTCTCGATGTCCGTGTCGGACAGGGCCATGGTCTAACCTGCGCTGGCGGCGGCTTTCGATGTGAGGCCGCCCGCTTCGATCACGAAATCGGCAACGGCATCGACCTGCTCGCCGGCGCGCACGTTGGTAAAGACGAAGGGCCGTTCCCCGCGCATCTTGCGGGCGTCGCGGTCCATGACCTCAAGGCTGGCGCCCACGAGTGGCGCGAGATCGATCTTATTGATGACAAGCAGGTCCGAGCGCGTGATGCCGGGGCCGCCCTTGCGCGGGATCTTGTCGCCCGCGGAGACATCGATAACGTAGATCGTGATATCGGCCAGCTCGGGCGAGAACGTGGCCGCAAGGTTGTCACCGCCCGATTCGATGATGACAAGGTCGAGATCCTCAAAACGCCCATGCATCTCGCGCACGGCGGCCAGATTCATTGAGGCGTCCTCACGGATCGCCGTGTGCGGGCAGCCCCCCGTCTCGACACCGATAATGCGCTCGGGCGGCAACACGCCGGACCGGGTCAAGAACTCGGCATCCTCGCGTGTGTAGATGTCGTTGGTGATTGCCGCCACCGAAAATTGGTCGCGCAGGCGTTTGCATAACGCCTCGGTCAGCGCCGTCTTGCCTGAACCCACGGGTCCGCCAATACCCAGTCTCAGAGGGCCGTTGCTGCTCAACTTGAGTCTCCTGTCGCGAAAGGTCAGAAACCGACTATCGAACAACCCATCCGGGGACGCAACCGCGCGTGAGTCTGTCAGAATAGACGCGCGTCCCGCGCTAATGACAGGTTGCGTCCGCCCCCGTTAAGGAGCCACCGTGATGTTCAGACTGCTCGCGTTCGTATCCCTTGTTTGGCTTGCCGGGATCTGCGCTGCCCCGTCCCGCGCAGACACCAATCCCGCGCTCATCGACTCACCCTGGCCGACCTATCACGCGGGGCCGCTGCGCCAGGCCTCGACACCCCTGCCAGGTCCACGCCAATCAGAGCCCCAGGCAGACATTAGCGCCTTCAAAGATGCCGCCGGTATCGAGTTCGGCACATCCCCCTGGCACATCCTGTCAGCGCAGCGCTATGACGATGCACCCGAGGCCCGCGCGGTCTGGGGCGTATCGCTGAAGTACCTCTACAAGTACGTCGTCGATGGCGATCGGTTTGCCCACATCGACAGTTTCAAGCTGAATGACCTGCCGTTTTTCATCGGCTGGAACTTCTTCGGCCTGAGCGATGGGCGCATTGTGGTGCCGAACCCCAGCGGTCTGCGCACTCGCGAACACCGAAAATCCGTTTGCGCCGGTAAGCACCCCGCCCTGCTCGTGTTCGACGACGGCACCGACAGCGGCTCAGGCATTCGCTGCGTGGGCAAGTTCGAATTCACGCCGGACCGAATCGAGAACGCCTGCGGCTTTCGACGCACGGTCATCGGGACTACGACGGTGGCTGTCAACGTCACGTTCAGTGGCCACATTGCTGTGCAGCTCCGGCGCGAGACCGGGCGATTTCGTAACAAGCGCCGCGAGACCTGGATGGCCATCGTCGATAACGCGCTGACGCGTATCGTGGCTTGCGCGAAAATCGCGGACGGCGCCGCCAGCAATGGCGTCCCACTTCAGGCCACGGCCGACGGCGGGACGCGACTGTTTGTCGCCACTGAAGACGAGATGGTCGCAGTTCTGTGGCAACCAGCGACACGTCGTGTCGAACGTGAAGCTGCGATTCCCATTGCCTACCGGGGTCGCACAGGAACGACACCGACACTCATGCAGGCGGGTGGCCGCGACTGGCTCATTACCGTCGACGCGCGCTGCGCCGTCGCGAAGGTCTTCACAGGCGCCATCGCCTGTAGCGACGACGACCGACCCTCGGCTGTCGTTGCGATGCCGCTACCCCTGGGCAGCGGTGACGTGCTACGCGTGGCGCTTCCAGATTTCATTGACACGGTGGAGAACTCACCGGCGGTGTCCGGCGAGTCGATTGTCGTCGCCAACTATTCCGGCTACACGCCTGAGGGCAAGAAAGACGGCAAGCCGGATCGAGCGACGGGCCTCGCCAAACTGGGCTGGGATCGTGACGCCGACACATTCCGCGTCGACTGGCAGGTCGCCGAGCTCCAATACAGCGGTGTACCGACCATCAGTGCCGGCAGTAATCTCGTCTACGGTTCGGGCAGCGAGCCCGACGGCTTTACCTACTTTTATGGCATTCGGCTCGAAGATGACGAGGCGGGCCGTGCAGGCGAGCTCGTGGTGCGCAAACGATTGGGCCGATCAAAACCCAGCAAACGCGGCGCCAAGGACGCGATTTATGATGCCGGCAATAACATCCTGATCAACGACGACGGCGCCGCAATCATGGCTGGCGGCGAGTCGCTGATTCGGATTCGCGACGCACAATAGCGCGATGCACGACTCGCGTTGGTCCCACAGACACGGGACCTCGGGCTTATTCGAGATAGACGTCGATTTCCTCGAGCACGCGCTCGAGTGCCGCATCGGCAGACTCGTACTGCCGGCGCAGCTGTCCGATGAGGTCGAGCTTGAACAGCGCGAGATTACGAATGATGCGCATCTCGGGTAGAGGCGGATCCTCACCAACGGGAATGTTGTCGAGGTCGAATGGACTACCGGGCGCGTACCCTATCGCAAGGTTGTCGACGATGAAGCGGTCGAAGTTCATTTGCTGGACTGTCAACAGGTCTTGCTGGGACACGCCTATCGTAAAGAGCGCGGCACTCATTCGGGCTAAAGCCTGGCGCAGCGGATCGCTCGTGAGCAATGCCAACTCCCCCGAATTCTCGAGATCGTCATAGACATTCATTTCTGGCGTGAAGCGCGGACCGAACAGGTAGCCAACCATCAGCGTCTGCTTCTTCTCCGACCCGAAGTCGTCGGTGCCCTCCCAGTAGACAATCTCACGAAGCGCACCCGCCACCTGGTCTGTATCATCGATCGCGGTGGCGAGCCGCTCTCGCGTCGCAACGACGTTGTCCCGGAGTGCCGCGATCCTCGCCGCTTCCTTCTTGCGATCCTGGCGGTCTGCCACCCAGCCATCGGCCCACAGTGCGATCAAGACACCCAGCACAATGATCGCAAGCTCAGCAATGAGTCGAACCGGGAGACTGGTGGCTTCCTGAGGTTTGGGCTTACTCATCTGTGGATTCCTGGCTAACCGCGCGACCCGGTTGTCTCGGTGACGCAGGGCTGATTCGGCCATCATCGTAAACGGCATCGGGGCGCATGAGACAGCTTAGCCGGGTGTCTTCTGCCCCCAGTGCGATGTCGCCCGAATCCCGCACGCGGGCCTGCGAATAGATTCGGCCGCGGTTCCTGGCGCGCAACACCAGGCCGCGTGTGTCATCGGCCGCGTAGCGTTGCAACACCCAGGACCAACCGTCGCGCTCGATAGCGCCGCCCTGATCGTGCACCCAAACGGCCCGTTCGTCGGCGAAGCGACACCGAAACGGTCGTGCTTTCGGCGCATGCGTGGGCGTGTCACCGCGCATCCCGAACAGGTATTCGCCATCTGCGCTCAGCCCTCTGTCGGCAAACCAGATCGCATCGGGGCTCAGCATGAGGTATTCCTCGAGGTAGACGCGTTGGCCAAATCGCTGCGACTCGAAGCTGCAGGCGCCCTCGTCGAGCCGGCCGACGAGACGCTCGCCCTCGCGCTGCCAAAACAAATCGCAGCCGGGCCAGACCGTTGTGTCCTCGGGCCGCAGGCCAGCCAGTAGCGCAGGGTCGCGATAGGCACCGAGCAACACGTTGGTGTCGGGCGGAATGTGCACGCGCAGCCGCAGCTGCTGGCGCTCGGGATCGATTGAGACGACGTAAACGCGTTGTCGGTAGACCGCTTCCGGATCGCCATCACGGTACTGCTCGGCGTAGTACACCTGCTTGCCGAAGGCGGGCAGATCTACGCGGCGAAAAATCGAGTGGCGACGGTAGTTGCGCTGCTCCGGCGGGAGCCTCGCGAGTCGCTGTTCTTCGACTTGCAAGGCACTGTCGTAGCGCCCCGGAAACCAGTCCACAAAATCCGCGAGATCCGCCTTGGGTCCATCGGCCCACGCGGCCTGCGCGAACAGCCAGACCAACGCGCCGGCGAGCGCCTGCTTCACGACCGAAACAGCCGCGTGTACTGCGTCTCGTGTTGCATGGCGGCGATGTCGGAAGCCAGCGTCGCGCTGGCCAGATCGTCAAGCGCCGTCACGCCGGCCCGCGCGACCGCGGCATCGACAGATGCTTCGAGTTGCGCCGTGATGCGCTGGCCGTCGGTTTGACCCAGTGGCACGAGGCGCACGGCCGCCGAAACGAGATTGGCGACAAACGCATGCGCATAGCCCGTCAGTGTGGCGCGCTCGGGAACGCCGTGCGCGGCTGCAACGGCACCGACCGCCACGGGGTACGCGCAGTCATCAGGCAGCGACGCGAGCGACGCATCGGACCAGGTCGCACGAACGGTGCCGATGAACGCAGTGCCCTGCGCTTGGGTTTCCGTGACGCGCTCCGCGGTGCCAGAGAACGCGAGCGCGAGCTCCGACAAGTCGTTAATCGGTGCGCACTCGGCCATCGCACGCCAGGCGGCAGCGCACAGCACGAGGTCTGACTGTCCGCTGCCCTGCGTGATGAGCTCAGCAATCCAGTCGCGCACGGGTTCAGGCCTTGTCAGCCCTTCATGCTCAATCTGCCACTCGAGTCCGTGGCTGAAGGCGTAGGCCCCGACGGGAAATGACGGCGAGAGCCAGCTCATGAGCCGGTAGAGCGAAGCCGCGTCGTCGCGCATCAGTGGCCATGCCCCGAGTAGGCGCCGCCCTCGGGTTGGAAGGGACGTTCGGCGGGTGTCGCCGTGCCACCGAGACCCGTCACCATGTCCGCGATCACATGGTCGCTGGCAATGACGATGTGGTCGGCGTGCAGTTCTGCGGCCAGGTGGCGGTTGCCGATGTGCCAGGCGATGCGCACAAGCGTGTCTGTGTCGGGCGCCGTGATTTCCAGCACAGGCTCTGCCTCGGCGACGACACGCACGTGGCTGCCGTCATCAAGCGCGAGTACATCGCCGTCGCGCAGTGCCACGGCATCCGGTAGGTCAAGCACAAAGGGCTGGCCTGCATCGCTGGTCATGGCCATGCGGCGGCGGTGGCGACGATCATGCGCGAGCGTCACGGTGTCCTCGGCTTCAGGCGCGGCAGCACCCGACATCACGGTGATCGCACGCGCGGTCATGTGGGGCCTAGTAAAGGAAGTAACGCTGCGCCATGGGCAGCACGTCGGCCGGCTCGCAGGTCAGCAACTCACCATCGGCGCGGACCTCGTAGGTCTCGGGGTCGACTTCGATCTCGGGCAGCGCGTCGTTGAGCACCATGTCGGCCTTGCCGATATTGCGGGTGTCCTCGACAGGCAACGTCGTTTTCTCAAGCCCCAGGAATTCACGCAGACCGCCTTCGTGCGCAGCCTGAGACAGGAAGGTCACGGCGCTGTTTGCGAGCGCGCCACCGAACGCACCAAACATCGGTCGGTAGTGCACGGGCTGCGGCGTGGGAATGGACGCGTTGGGATCGCCCATGGGCGCCGCGACAATACTGCCCATCTTGAGTACGAGATCGGGCTTCACGCCGAAGAACGCCGGTGACCAAAGGCACAGGTCGGCAAGCTTGCCCACCTCGATGCTGCCCACGTGCTGTGAGATGCCATGCGCAATCGCGGGGTTGATCGTGTACTTGGCGATGTAGCGACGCACGCGCAGGTTGTCGTTGTTGCCCTGCTCTTCGCTGAGCCGACCCAGCTGGCGCTTCATCTTGTCAGCCGTCTGCCAGGTGCGAATGAGCACCTCGCCCACGCGCCCCATAGCCTGACTGTCCGATGCGATGATCGAGAACGCCCCACGGTCGTGAAGGATGTCTTCGGCCGCAATCGTCTCCTTGCGGATCCGACTCTCGGCAAAAGCCACGTCTTCGGCGATTTTCGGGTCGAGGTGATGACACACCATGAGCATGTCGAGATGCTCGTCGATCGTGTTCACGGTGTAAGGCCGCGTCGGGTTCGTAGACGACGGGATCACGTTGGGCAGACCACAAACCTTGATGATGTCGGGCGCGTGACCGCCACCCGCGCCTTCGGTGTGGAAGGCGTGGATCGTACGTCCCTTAAAGGCTGCGACCGTGTCTTCCACGAAGCCCGACTCATTGAGCGTGTCCGTGTGGATCATGACCTGAACGTCGAGTTGGTCAGCAACGGACAGGCAGTTGTCGATGGCCGCGGGCGTCGTGCCCCAGTCTTCGTGCAGTTTCAGCGCGCAGGCGCCCGCGCGCACTTGTTCTTCGATGGCCGCGGGCAGCGCCGCGTTGCCCTTGCCCGAGAACGCGAGGTTTACGGGAAACGCATCGGCGGCCTGTAGCATGCGGCCGATGTGCCAGGCACCGGGTGTGCAGGTCGTGGCGTTGGTGCCGGTCGCCGGACCCGTGCCGCCGCCCAACATGGTCGTCACACCCGACATCAGCGCATCGTCGAGTTGCTGCGGGCAAATAAAGTGAATGTGTGCGTCGAACGCCCCCGCGGTCAGGATTTTGCCCTCGCCCGCAATGGCTTCGGTCGACGGACCGATGACGATGTCGACGCCGGGCTGGATGTCGGGGTTGCCGGCCTTGCCGATGCCCGCGATGCGGCCGTCGCGCAAGCCAACGTCGGCTTTGAAGATGCCCGTGTGATCGACGATGAGCGCGTTAGTGATCACGGTGTCAACGGCGCCGTCGATGCGCCGCATCTGCGACTGGCCCATGCCGTCGCGGATGACCTTGCCGCCGCCGAATTTGACCTCTTCACCGTAGGTCGTGAAGTCGCGCTCGACCTCGATGAACAGGTCCGTGTCGGCCAGGCGCACCTGGTCGCCCGTGGTCGGACCAAACATCGCGGCATAAGTATCGCGTGGAATCGTCGCCATGGTCAGAGTGCACCCATGATCTTGCCATTGAAGCCGTAAACCCGGCGCTCACCGCTGTAGGGCACGAGCGTGACCTCACGCGATTGGCCAGGCTCGAAACGCACCGCGGTGCCCGCAGCGATGTCGAGCCGCATGCCGCGCGCGGCGTCGCGGTCGAAATCGAGCGCGCCATTGGTTTCGAAGAAGTGGTAGTGCGACCCAACCTGAATGGGTCGGTCGCCCGTGTTCGCGACGGTCAGCGTGACCCGTTCGGCACCGGCGTTGAGCTCGATGTCCCCGGGGACGGTAATGACTTCTCCAGGGATCATACAAACGCTCCTAGCGAATGGGTTCGTGAACCGTGACGAGCTTGGTGCCGTCAGGGAACGTCGCTTCCACCTGCACGTCGTGGATCATCTCGGCGATGCCTTCCATGACCTGGTCGCGGGTGATGACCTTCGCGCCTTCGTCCATGAGTGTCGCCACGGACTTGCCGTCGCGCGCGCCCTCGATAACGAAGTCGGTGATCAGCGCAATGGCTTCGGGGTGGTTCAGTTTGACGCCGCGTTCGAGTCGTCGGCGGGCGACCATAGCGGCCACGGAAACGAGTAGTTTGTCTTTCTCGCGGGGCGTGAGATTCACAGGCGCAACCCTAGCAGTCGAACACGCGGGGACGACCAAACCCCGCAAACGGGCGCGTCTCTCCCCAGCCCGAGATTATTGCATCGAGCAGCCGCTGCAAAGCCTCGCGCAGGTCGGACGGTTCACGCGCCAGCGCCCGCACCACGATGACGCCGCGCGCGTTGCTCACCCCCATGCGAACATTGCACCGAGACAGTGCATCGCGCAGCTGCGCGACGCCCGCATCGGCGTCAGGCGCGACGACGATGGCTGTCGCAATCGCCCGCGCGCCGTCCGCCACCGCGGGGCGGTCGAGCTGCGCTTGCAGGCTGTCGTGCGCGTCGGATACCTCAAAGCCGTCGGCGAAGACGAGCTGCCCACCGACGCGTATCCGCCAGCGATCGAACACGTGGCCCGCGTGTACCGTCTCACCCATCGCCCCGCGACCAAAGACGATGGATTCACAGGCCAGCAGGCGCGCCGACTCATCGGCTAAATCGATCTCAAGCGTGCGGCGGAAGCGACCGCCATCGAACACTATGGTCTCCTGTGGCAACCAAAGCGCTGCTGCGCCTGTGTCCAGCTCAAGCCGGTTGTCGATGCGCGCGTCGCCGCCCCGCGAGCGGTACACGCGCTCGGCGGCTTGCGTGGTCACCGTGGCGCGGGCGCCTTCGGCCCAGTGCGCGGTCACGTCGAAGTGGTCACCGTCGGTGAGGCCGCCTGACGTGTTGATGATGACAGCCTCGCCGGGCGCGTCGGTACGCCGCCGCGGCAAACGCAACTTGGCACAGCCCGACTGATGCAAATCGGCCAGCACGGTTTGATCGCCGCGTCGTTTAAACCCGACGCGCGCCCGACCTTTCGCGCGTTGCAGAGTTGGTTGCGACGCGGTCACAACCCGCTCCCGTCATTGCGAGCCCGCACAGCGCGCGTGGCAATATCCCAACGACATCGTGCGGCCAAAAAGATCGCCACGGCGCTTCGCGCCTCGCGATGACGGGAAACTGCGCGCGCCTTGCAGTGACGGGACTTCATCACGACGGCCCCTGCGCCAGTGTGTCTTCATACAGCACGAGCACCGCCTCGGCGTCCACGCTGGCACAGGATTCGTGTTCGGGCCGATCGGCGTCAGGAGCGCGGCGCGTTCGGCCCATGTCGTCACCATCGAGATCCACCGTGATGGGTGCGACAGCCGTGTCGAACAAGGCGGGCGCAATGGCGAAAGCCACCGCCGAGCTGTCATGCACGGGAAACCCATCAAAGTCGTGGCGCTCACGGTAGAACGCGTCATAAAACCGCGATACCTGCCACACGAGCTCCCCCATATCCCCCGAAGCGGCGCGGATTCGCTGCATGCGTTCGTCGGTCATGATGATCTGCATGGTGACATCGAGCGGTACGACGGCGACCGGCCAGTCCGCGGCCAGCACGATATCGGCCGCATGCGGATCACCGTGGATGTTTGCCTCGGCAACCTTGGTGATGTTGCCCGAATGACCGTTGCCGCCGAAGGCACCGCCCATCACCACGACGCGCCCGATCTTGTCTGCAATACCGGGGTCCAGCTCGAGCGCCAACGCGAGGTTGGTGAGCCGACCCACGGCGATAATCGCGACCTCGCCCGGGTAGCGGTTGGCGCAGTCGACGAGAAACTCGGCCGCGCTGAGCGAGCTGACTTCACGGTGCTCAACGCGCGGGTCCGTATTACCGAGCGCATCATCGCCATGCACAAACGTCGGCGGCGATCCCGCAGGCACCACGAGCGGTACAGCCGCGCCGCGGAATACGGGTGCGGGAATGTCGAGACGTTCGACGAGATGCAGCGCGTTGCGCGTCGTGGTCTCGATCGTGCCGTTGCCCGTCGTCGTCGTGATACCGATGAGCTCGAGCGACCGGGCGCAGTCGATAAACGCCAATGCCATGGCATCGTCAATGCCAGGGTCGGTGTCGAAGACGACTTTTTCGGCCATGGGTCCCCCACGCGGTACTGCGGGCCGAGTGTGGCAGAATCGAGGCGGACCGGTAAGGGTGGGCATGAGCAACACGCAGCGCATCACGCTGGCGAGCTTCCTCGCCTACTTTGTCATGTCGGGCATGCTCGCACCCATTGGCATCATCAGCGGCCCCATGGCCGAGCACTTCGGCCGCGAAGTCACTGCGGTGACGACCGACTTCAGCTGGCTCACCGTCGGCATTCTTGTAGGCGCGGTCATTGCCTTATTTGCGTTCGACCGCGGCGGCCTGCGGCCTTGGACCGTGGCGCTCTACGCGGTGATTGCGGTGTCAATTGGCGCCGCTGCCGGCATCGACACGCCGCAAGCGGTGCGCCTCGCATTGGGTGCCGTGGGTGTCGCTTGCGGTCTCGGACTGGCGGCCGCCGCGCTGGCCATCTCGCTGACATATACGCCCGCAAAACGCGCGTCGGCTCTTGTGGCGACAGACGCCTGTTTCAGCACCGCCGGCATCGCCACGGCCTGGCTGGCCACGCAGGCCGTGACGCGCGGCTGGCCCTGGTCGTCAGCCTACATCGCTGTGGCGGGTGTTGCCGTGCTCGTTGCCGTACTCGCCCTGACAGCGCGCTACCCAAGCGCGGTTCCCGACGACACGACACCGAAAGGCGGGCGCTGGCCGCTCGGCGTCTGGCTCTGCGTTGTCACACTGTTTCTCTACACGCTGGGCCAGCAGTCCCTGTTGTTTTGGCTGCCCAACCACTTGAGCACCGTCCATGATGTGCCTCTCGGACGCGCAGGCGGCGTAGTCGGGCAATTCTGGACGGGCATGTTCGTGGCGCAGTTGCTGGTCACCGCCGTCGTACTCAAGACAGGCGCCCGGCCCATCGCGCTGCTCGCCGTGCTCACGACCACGCTGGGCGCCGTGCCCCTGCTGCTTGTCACCGAGATCGATACGCTGCTGGTACTCGCGCTGGTATGGGGCGTCGCCAATCTGGGCCTGCTCAAAGTCGTGCTGAGCTTCGCCACGGAGCTCGTCGAGGTACCCCCGCCGCGGCTCGTCTCACTGTTGTTGCTCGGCGCAACGAGCGGCACCGCGGTCGCGCCCAAGCTCTCGAGCACTGTCGTCGAGATGTCGAACACAGCCACCGTTTTGAAGGTCGGCGTAGGCTGCTACGCGGCCATGGCACTGTTATTCTTCGCGGCTGCCCTTCGTCAACCCCGAATCCCGTCATGACCGCACCGCTACACCAGGAAGCGCCCGCATCCGTTGTTGAAACTGTCGATTTCGCCGCCCCCGACGCCGCAGAGGCGTTTGTCCGGTCCATCCACGAGACGGGATTCGCGGTGCTGCGCAATCACCCGCTGCCCCAAGCGCTGCTCGACCGGCTCGACCAGGACTGGCGCGCGTTTTTCGCCAGTGACGAGAAGTTCGACTACCGCTTCGAGGGCGAGGCGGACGACGCGCAGTTTGGCTACTTCGGACTCGACGTCAGCGAACGCGCGGTCGGCCACGAACACAAGGACATCAAAGAATTCTTCCACGCGGGCCCGGGCGGCCCGATTCCGGAGGCGCTAGAGGCCGATGCGGTTGACTACCGCCGGCGAGCGCTTGAGCTTGCGCGGACACTCGTCAGCTGGTTCGACGCCGCGCTGGATGACGCAGACAAGCACGATCCATCGCTCAAGCTCGCTGACGTGCTCTCGGACCCGGTTAGCGTGCTCCGAATCCTGCATTACCCGCCGCTCACGGGCGATGAGCCTGAGGGCAGCCTGCGCGCCGCGGCGCACGAAGACATCAATGTGATCACCCTGCTGCCCGTGGCCGAGGCACCAGGCCTGCAGGTGCGCACACGCGGAGGTCGCTGGCTCGACCTGCACGGCCGCCGCGGCGAGCTCATCATCAACACGGGCGACATGCTGCAGGAGTTCACACGCGGCTACCTGCCCTCGACGACGCATCGCGTCGTCAACCCGAAGGTCACGGGCGACAACCGGTCGCGTATCTCGATGCCGTTCTTCATCGCGCCAGACTCGTCGACGCGTCTGTCAGACCGCTACACGGCCGGCGAGTATCTGGCCGAACGTCTTGCCGATATTTCAGGCAGCGACTCATGACGGGTGCTGCGGTCACCGTCGTCGGCAGCGTCAACGTCGACTACTCGATGCGCGTGCCGACCCTGCCGCAACACGGTCAGACATTGGCCGGCAACGACTTCGACATTTGCTTGGGCGGCAAAGGCGCCAACCAGGCTGTGGCCGCCTCACGCCTTGGCGCTGCGACACGACTCATCGCCTGCGTGGGCGACGACGCGGGCGGGCAGCAGGCGCTGGCGGCCTTCGCCGACGACGGACTCGACACACAGGGCGTGGTAACTGACGGCGAAGCCCACACGGGCAGCGCCCTGATCTTTGTGGATGATGCGGGCGAGAACTGCATCGGCGTCAGTCCCGGCGCCAACGCGCGGCTACGACCCGAACATATCGAGAGCCACTCGGCAGCACTCGCCGGTTCGCACTGTCTGCTGCTGCAGCTCGAGACGCCACCGGAAACGGTCCTGCGCGCCGCACAACTGG
Organism: Pseudomonadota bacterium; assembly: GCA_038524795.1. GTDB lineage: Bacteria > Pseudomonadota > Gammaproteobacteria > Steroidobacterales > Woeseiaceae > CALBPI01. Next base: position 128,955 of record JBCBIJ010000008.1, read on the forward strand.
CCCGCGCTGGCGGCTGCCGCGTGATCCTGAACCCGGCACCCTTGCGCGGACCGCTGGCCGATACGCTTTTGGCGGAAGTGGACATGGCAACCCCAAACGCACATGAGGCGGCCGACTTAACGGGCGTGACCATCAGAAGCCCAGACGATGCCGAGCGCGCGGCACGCGCGCTCCTCGATCGCGGTCCGCGCGCGGTCGTCATCACCCTCGGCGCCCAAGGTGCGCTGGCGTTGACCGAAGCCGGCGTCGAACACGTTCCAGCCCCAAACGTCGACGCCATAGACACCGTTGGCGCCGGTGACACTTTCAACGGCGCGCTTGCGGTGGCACTCGCGCGTGGCGATGCGCTTAGCAATGCCCTACGGTTTGCAGTGACGGCCGCGTCGCTAAGCACGCTCAAGCGCGGCGCCCAGCCCTCGATACCGCGTCTCGATGCCGTCGAGGCCGCCCTGGGCTAGCGTCTGGCTTTGCCCGCGAGCCGCGTCTATATTCAAGAGCTTGGGCGTTGAGGCGGCGCCCACCATGGGAGCCGCAATGGGCAAGCTGACCACACACATCCTTGATACAAGCGCCGGTACGCCAGGACGCGGCATCGCGATCCGGCTCTACCGCGGCGAGGGTGTGGCCCGCGAGCCTCTCGGTGATTATGTCAGCAACGACGACGGTCGCTGCGATGCGCCGCTCCTCGAAGGCGACGGTTTTGCCGCAGGCACCTACGAACTCGAATTCGAAGTGGGCGAGTACTTCCGAAGCACAGGTGCCGTCGACGCCAATCCCGCGTTTCTGGAAACCGTGACGTTGCGGTTCGCGATCGCCGACGACAGCCACTACCACGTCCCGCTGCTCGTCTCTCCCTGGAGCTACTCGACGTATCGGGGCAGCTAACGTGGGTGACGCCGTAAACCGAACCCTCCGTTTCCTGCACGACGGCGACATCGTCGAGATAGACGGTGCCGCGCCGACGCGGACCGTGCTGCAGTGGCTGCGCGAAGACCGCATGCGCTGCGGTACCAAGGAAGGCTGCGCCGAAGGCGACTGCGGCGCCTGCATGGTCGTCGTGGCATCGCTCAACGAAGACGCCACGGCGCTCGACTATCGCGCCATCAACTCCTGCATTCAGTTCCTGCCGACCTTGCACGGCAAAGAGCTCATCACGGTCGAGAACCTGAGTCCGGCCACAGGCCCGTTGCATCCTGTTCAGCAGGCGCTCGTCGACTGCCACGGTTCGCAGTGCGGGTTTTGCACGCCTGGCTTTGTGATGACCCTGTTTGCGATGTACAAATCGGGTGCACCCGAGGCCCGCAGTGACATCGACGACGCGCTGGCCGGCAATTTGTGTCGCTGCACGGGCTACCGCCCGATCATCGACGCCGCGCGCCGCATGGTGACGCTCGAACGACCGGCAGGTCGGCACGCGCAACCGCACGGTGCGGCAACCAACGATGCCGAGCGCAGCGCCATCGAGACGCTGCGCGCGCTCAATGACGACACCGCGCTGCACACCGAGAGCAGCAAGGGCACTTTCGCAGCGCCTACGGAGGTCGACGCCTTCGCACGGCTCTACGCCGCCGAACCGAATCGCCGCATTCTTGCGGGCGGCACGGATGTGGGCCTCTGGGTCACCAAGGACTACCGAGACATCGACGACGTGCTCTACATCGGCAACGTCGAGGCTTTGCGCGACATCTCTGTGACCGACACGGTGATCGATGTCGGCGCCGCTGTGACGTTCACGGAGCTTATGCCGGTACTCCTCGATGAGTACCCCGAGCTCACGGACCTGTTTCGACGCTGGGCGTCACCGCCCATCCGCAACGCCGCGACGCTGGGCGGCAACATCGCGAATGGCTCACCCATCGGTGATTCGATGCCGGCGCTCATCGCGCTGGGCACGCGCGTGCTGCTGCGCCACGATCACGATACGCGCGAGATCGATCTCGAGTCGCTGTACATCGACTACCAGGTAAACGACCTGCAGCCCGGCGAATTTGTGAAGCGCATACGAATCCCGCGTCGCCGACCCGGCCAACTCGTCGCGAGCTACAAGCTGTCGAAACGCTTCGACCAGGACATCTCAGCAGTCTGTGCGGCGTTTTCCGCCCAGGTTGAGAACGGCCAGACGCAACACATCCGGATTGCCTACGGTGGCGTCGCCGGCGTGCCCAAGCGTGCACTCGCCACGGAAGCCGCGTTAAACGACAGGCCCTTCGACGAGGCCACCGTGCACGCGGCTATGGCTGTGCTTGACGAAGACTTCTCGCCGCTCACCGACATGCGCGCGAGTGCTGACTACCGCGCAACCGCGACGCGCAACCTGCTGTACCGCTTCTTCGCCGAGGCTACCGGGCTTGGCGCCACGGACGTCTACACCTATGCGCGCTGAACGCGAACTAGAGCTGCGCAAGCCAAGCGACGATGCGTCGGGCGCATCGCGCGTCGACGGGGCCGTAGGCACTGCAACGCCGCACGACAGTGCCGTGCTGCACGTCAACGGTCGCGCCGCCTACACCGACGATATTCCCGAGCCCCGCGGTTTGTTGCACGCCGCCTTCGGCGTTTCGACGCAAGCGCACGCGCGCATTCGGGGCATGGACCTCTCGCGCGTCGAAGCGGCGCCGGGCGTCGTTGCCGTCATCACGGCCTGTGACGTACCGGGCCCCAATAACTACGGCGCCGTCATTGCCGACGACCCGATCCTGGCTGAAGACGAAGTGGTCTACGCCGGGCAACCCGTATTTGCCGTCGCGGCCACGACTGTCGACGCTGCACGGCGCGCGGCGCGGCTTGCGGACATCGACTACGAACCGCTAGAGGCCATTCTCGACCCGGAGACCGCGCTTGAGCGCGAGTCGTTCGTGCTGCCTTCGACGCAGCTCGCTCGCGGGGATGCCGACACGGCGATTGCTAACGCGCCGCACCGACTCACGGGCACGGCGCGCGTCGGTGGTCAGGACCAGTTCTACCTCGAGGGTCAGATCTCAATCGCGATCCCGCGCGAGGGTGGCGACCTGTTCCTCTACAGCTCGACGCAGCACCCGGGCGAAATCCAGCACGCCGTCGCCAAGGCGCTTGGTCTGGAGCAGAAGGACGTAACTGTAGAGTGCCGACGCATGGGCGGCGCGTTCGGCGGCAAGGAAAGTCAGCCGGCACTCATCGCCTGCACTGCGGCCATCCTCGCCCAGCGGACAGGCCGGCCTGTGAAGCTGCGCCTCGACCGCGACGCCGATATGATCATCACGGGCAAGCGGCACGACTTCGTGAGTCAGTACGAAGTCGGCTTCGACGACACGGGCCGCATCCTCGGCATTCGCTACAACCACGCCTCGCGCTGTGGGGCGTCAGCCGATCTGTCGGGCGCCGTGAACGATCGCGCCATGTTCCACAGCGACAATGCCTACTTTCTCGAGCACGCCGCCATCGACTCACACCGCTGCAAGACACACACCGTGTCGAATACGGCCTTTCGTGGCTTCGGCGGCCCGCAGGGCATGTTTGCCTGCGAGCAGGTTGTCGATGACATCGCGCGCCATCTTGGGCGCGATCCGGTCGACGTGCGACGCGTGAATTTCTACGGCACCGACTCGCGTAACGTGACGCCCTATGGGCAGGTGATCGAGGACAACATCATCGCGGAGATCGTCGATCAGCTTGAGACGAGTGCCGACTACCGCGACCGGCGCCGTGAGATCGAAGCCTGGAACGCAAACAGCCCGATCTTAAAGCGCGGCATCGCGCTCACACCTGTCAAGTTCGGCATCTCCTTCACCGCCACGCACCTGAACCAGGCGGGCGCGCTCGTCAACGTCTACACGGACGGCACGGTGCAGCTCAACCATGGCGGCACTGAGATGGGCCAGGGCCTGTTTGTAAAAGTCGCACAAGTTGTCGCCGAGACGCTGCAGATTGACCTGTCGCGTATCCGGTGCACGGCCTCGGACACGAGCAAGGTGCCCAACGCGTCAGCCACGGCCGCCTCCGCAGGCAGTGACCTCAACGGCATGGCCGCGCGCAACGCGGCTGAGAAGATCAAGCGTCGCCTCACAGGCTTCGCCGCCGAGCACTACGGCTGCGATGAGCACGAGGTGCGCTTCGACAACAACCATGTGCATGTGGGCGACCAGACGCTGACCTTCGCAGAGCTCGTGCATGCCGCCTACATGGCGCGTGTGTCGCTTTCAGCGCAAGGCTTCTACAAGACACCCAAGATCGACTACGACAAGACGACGCTCACAGGGCGGCCGTTCTACTACTTCGCCTACGGCGCGGCCTGCACCGAAGTGGTCATCGACACGCTGACGGGTGAAAACCGTATGACGCGCGTCGACATCCTCCACGACTGTGGGCGCTCGCTGAATCCGGCCGTCGATCTTGGGCAGGTTGAGGGCGGCTTCATCCAGGGCGCGGGCTGGCTCACGACCGAAGAGCTCTGGTGGAACCCACGCGGCGACCTCAAGACGCACGCGCCTGCCACCTACAAGATTCCCTGCGCCTCGGATCTGCCGCCCGACTTCCGGGTCACGCTGCTCGAGTCTTCCGAGAACCGCGAAGACACGATCTACAAGTCGAAGGCCGTGGGTGAGCCGCCACTCATGCTAGGGCTGTCGGTGTTCCACGCCATCCGCGATGCCGTGGCCGCCTGCTCGGCCGACCCAGCACGCGCACCCGAGCTCGAGGCGCCCGCCACACCCGAGCACGTGCTCGATGCCGTGATGTTGGCGCGAGGTGACGCGCGTGTTTGACTGGCCCAAGCGGCTGGCTGAGCTGATTGAGGTGGGCACGCCCTGCGTCGCGGTAACGGTCGCCACTGTTCGAGGCTCGGCGCCCCGCGAAACGGGCAGCAAGATGCTGGTAACGGCCGACGCCGTGATAGGCACTATTGGCGGCGGCCAGCTCGAACACAGTTGTATTGCGGCGGCGCGTGAGCGTCTTGCCGGAACCGAGACCCCGACACAGGCCTTGCGGCGCTTCGCGCTCGGTAGCCAGTGCGGACAATGCTGCGGCGGCGTTGTCGAGGTGCTTTTTGAGCGCGTCGATGCCAACGCTGCGTGGGTCGTTGCCGCCCACGCGACGCTGCGCGCCGGGGCGCGAGCGGCGTTGGTGACCAACCTCCGTCATCGCGAGTCGCGCGGCGACGCGGCGATCTCCCAACCCGCGCGACAGACGGGGGAGATTGCCACGCCCGCTACGCGGGCTCGCAATGACGGGGACGCTGCTACGCGGGCTCGCAATGACGAGGGCGCTGCTGCGCGGGCTCGCAATGACGGTAAACGCGTCATCACGGCTGCACACATCGACACGCTGTCGCCCATGCTTCCGGGTGCCGACGCAAGGCTGACCGAGCCCGCCATGCTGCGCGCGTTGCGCGCCGCCGTCGCGTCGCCCGGCGTAGCTGCCGTTATCCGTTTGCAGGGCGACACGCTGCTCGTCGAGCCCATCGGGCCACCGCCGCTGACTGTCGTGATCTTTGGTGCCGGGCATGTCGGTCACGCCTGCGCCAGGGTACTCAGCACCCTCAACGCCGCTGTCTTCGTCGTCGACTCTCGGCCTGAGCAGCTGCAAGGCGACTGGTCCGAATCCGTCACGCCCGCGTTCATCGCGAACCCCGCGGAGTTCGTGGCACACTGCCCGCCGCACAGCTGCTACCTCGTCATGACGCACGACCACGGACTCGACCTCGATCTCTGCCGCGAAATCCTCGGACGCCCCGATCGCCGCTTCACGGGGCTCATCGGCTCGATGTCGAAGCGACGCCGTTTCGAGAAACGATTGCGCGCCGCGGGTTACGACGACGAGACGCTGGAGAGCCTGACCTGCCCCATCGGCATCGACGCCATCACGGGCAAGCACCCTGGTGAGATTGCCGTTGCCGTTGCCGCGCAGCTGGTGACACTCGCGCAGGCCGCGATGACGACCGAGGCCAGCCCGGCCTCGGGCAATGTGACCACGCTGCACGCACCGCAGGGACACGGCGTCACCTGATGCTGCCCTATCTGCTCGAATGGCTCAGCCTGCTGGGCCGATGGCTGCACTTCATCGTCGGCATCGCCTGGATCGGCTCGTCGTTTTATTTCGTTTGGCTCGACAACCACCTCGAGCCGCCCAAGCTCAAGGGTGACGGCGAGAAAGGTGTCGGTGGTGAACTGTGGTCCGTGCACGGCGGCGGCTTCTACCACGCGCAGAAATACGCCGTGGCGCCCGCGCAGTTGCCCGAGACCCTGCACTGGTTCAAGTGGGAGGCATACACGACCTGGCTGTCGGGGATGTTCCTGCTGGGTCTGATCTACTGGCTGGGCGCCGACGTTTATCTGGTCGACGCGTCCGTGCGGGAATTGGCACCCGGCACTGCCGTGGCCATTGGTGCCGGTTTTCTTGTGGGCGGCTGGCTCGTCTACGACCTGCTCTGTCGGTCACCGCTGGGCCGCAACGCGGGCGCGCTGTCGGCGCTGCTTTACGTGTTGCTGGGCGTCGCCGCCTGGGCGCTGTGCCAACTGTTTAGCGGCCGCGGCGCCTATATTCACTTTGGCGCGCTGATCGGCACCATCATGGTCGCCAATGTCTTCTTCGTAATCATCCCCGGGCAGAAGCGCATGGTCGCTGCGACCGAGCGCGGCGAACCCGTCAATCCCGAAGACGGCTTGCGCGGCAAGCAGCGATCAGTGCACAACACCTACCTGACGCTGCCTGTTCTGTTCGTCATGATTTCGAATCACTACGCCATGACGTTCGGCCACGCCTGGAACTGGCTCATCCTCATGGCGTTCGTGCTCGCGGGCGCTCTCATTCGCGTGTATTTCGTTGCACGCCACAAAGGCAAAACATCGCCCCTGCCTGCTATCGCCGGTGTACTCGTACTCGCGGGCGTCGCGATCGCCATTGCACCGCGGCCGCGAGTGGCATCGGAGGCACCTGTGGTGGATACCGTCACGTTCGAGGCCCTGGCGCCCGGCGCCACGGCGCGTTTCGACGACATCGTTCAAATCGTCACGGTGCGCTGCGCGAGCTGCCACGCCGACGTGCCGACACAACCCGGCTGGGTGTCACCGCCAGGTGGTGTCGTGTTCAACGATGCCGATGACATCGTGCGCCAGGCGCGCGATATCTATGAGCAAAGCGTCGAGGCCCAAATCATGCCCGTGGGGAACCTCACGCACATGCGAGATGCCGAACGTGAAGCCATTGGTGATTGGTTCGCGGATGGCGCACCCGCAGACTGGCGCCAGTAAGAGAGTTCGCGACATGAGAAAGACCGTCTCATTTCTTGCCTTCGCGCTTCTATGTTCAGGCGCCTGCCACGCCCAGGATGACGGTACCCGCGGCTTCGCGTTCCTGTTTGGCATCGGCCCGACGACCATCGAAGACGAGGACGGTCCAGACGATGTGTTCGACGGCAGCGACACAGGCTGGAATCTCGAAGTCGAGTATCGGTTCTCGACGTACTTTGCGCTAGGCGTGAGTCGAACGTCGTTCGGTGAAGACACCGACTTCTTTAACGGCGCCGATACGAACATCGAGGTCGATGGCACGGGCTACTTCATTCGCGGCTACCTGCCGGTTTCCGATCGCATCACGCTGAGCGCGCGCTTCGGTGAGACTGCCTACGACGCCGACGTCGAGCCTGGCGGTGGCAACTTCTTCCCCGATTCGGCTATCGACTTCGGTGGCGCGGCAGACTTCAGTATCAATGAGAGTCTCGCGTTTCGACTGGAACACCGGCTTCTTGATGGCGATCGCCAGGAAGAAGGCAGCATCACAACGATCGGCCTGCGCTGGCAGTTCTGACATGCTGCGCCTCTACGACTTCTGGGAGTCTGGCAACTGCTACAAAGTACGACTGGTGCTTGCGCAGCTCGGTCTCGACTACGAGCGTGTCGCCATCGATATCCTCAACGGCGAGTCACGCACCGCGGGCTTCCTGGATAAAAACCCCAATGGCCGCGTACCGCTGCTGGAATGGCCCGACGGGCGCACGCTCGCTGAGTCGAACGCGATCATCTGGCACCTCGCGACCGACACGCCGCTGCTGCCAAGCGATGAATGGCACCGTGCGAAGGTACTCGAGTGGCTCGGGTTCGAGCAGTACAGCCACGAGCCTTACATCGCCGTGCTGCGGTTCTGGCATTTCTCGGGGCAGCTCGATGAGCACCGCGATGAAATCGACACCAAGACCGAGCGCGGTCACGCAGCACTCGCCGTCATGGAGAACCACCTCGCGGAAAACGCCTACTTTGTGGGCGACCGCTACTCAATTGCCGACATCGCGCTGTATGCCTACACGCACGTTGCCGACGAGGGCGGGTTTGATCTCTCCCGCTATCCGGCGATCACGGCCTGGCTGGCGCGTGTGGCTGCACAACCCGATCACGTGCGGATTGATGCAGGGCGGCCTGACGGCCACTAGCGCTTCGCGTTAATGCGAGGCCGCGAAACCACTGCGCGTCATACCGAGGCCGCGAAACCACTGCGCGTCATACCGAGGCCGCAAAACCACTACGCGTCATTGCGAGGCCACGAAGTGGCCGTGGCAATCTCCAAAGCCTCGCGATAACCAGCATGTCCTAACGCCAGCGCAGCTTGTCCGGCGTCAACTCAGCCAGGCTGCGCACGCCCATCAGTTTCATGTCGCGCTCGATCTCGCTTTTCATGTTGGCCAGGGATTGCTCGACCCCCGCCTGTCCCGCTGCGGCCAACGCGTAGAGGTACCAGCGACCGCCGGAACAGGCCGTTGCGCCCAGCGCCATCGCCTTGAGCACGTGTGTGCCGCGCCGTATCCCCCCGTCGCAAATCACCTCGATCTCCCCGCCCACGGCATCGAGGATCTCCTTGAGCTGATCAAAGGGCGCGCGTGAGCCGTCAAGCTGACGGCCGCCGTGGTTCGAGATCATGATCGCGTCCGCGCCCATGTCGACGGCGCGGCGCGCATCCTCGACCGACATCACACCCTTGAGGCAAAACGGCCCGCCCCAGCGCTCGCGTACCTCAGCTGCGTCATTCCAGGTCATCGACTGGTCGAGCATTTTCGAAAAGTAGTCGGCGACCGAGATGCTCAAGTTGCTGCCCTCGCCGATGTAGTGCTTGAGCTGCGAGAGTTCGAACGACTCGCGGAACAGGTAGTTCCAGGTCCAGCGCGGGTGCAGCGCGAAGCTCGCGAGGCTTCCGGGCGTGAGTCGCGGCGGCGAGGTAAAGCCCGTGACGAGATCCCGCTCTCGGTTACCGCCGACGATGGTGTCGACGGTCAATGCGAGCGCGTCGAACCCGGCAGACTTGCACCGCGCCACCATCTCGAACGTGAGCTCGCGGTCCTTGTGGAAGTAGAGCTGGAACAGCTTGGGCGTCGTGATAGCCGCCGCGATGTCCTCGATACTGGCCGTGGCGAGCGACGAGATGCCGAATAACGTTTCGAACTGTTCGGCCGCCGCGCCGACGGCGAACTCGCCGCGCCAGTGGAACAGCCGCTGCAGCGCTGTCGGTGACAGGAACAACGGCATCGCAAGCTTCTGACCCATGACCTCGACGGTCATGTCGACCTGTTCGACCCCGGCCAGAACGTCCGGCACAAGATCGCAGGCTTCGTAGGCTGCCGTGTTGCGTCGGTAGGTCACCTCATCGTCGGCCGCACCATCGATGTAATGGAAGATCGGCCCGGGCAGGCGGCGTTTCGCAAGCCGGCGAAACTGATCGACGTTGTGGCAGTCGCGGAGCTTCATGGGTGCCGCGACCTTAGCACGTCAGCCGGCGTCGTCTGGCGGCTGCGGTTCGGGCTGTCGCGATAACGCGCGTACGGCACCGGCGATGAGCAGTCCCACGCCGATAAAGAAAACGAAGCTAAACAGGTAGGGGTTAAAGCCCGACACGAGATTACGTTGTCCCGACGTCGCAGCATCCAGAGCACCCAGCGCGCCCGCGCAGCCCCCCACCGTGCAGATCAGCCCCATACCGAGCGTGCGTCGCGCGCTGCGACCCGCGGCATCGCTGCGCCTGAACGCCGCAAATCCGCCCACGATGATGACAGCCACCAGCAGGACTTCGAGACCCATGCCATGCCCCGTTCACAACCTGTCGCTGAGGCTGCCATGCTCGCCCGATAGGTCGCGCTGACCCGCGTCACGGTTGCTGAAAAAGCTGTGTGGACTTGAGAAAAGCGAGTTCAGGGCGCATATTTCACGACCCGCAAGGGCCGTTAGCTCAATTGGTAGAGCAGTTGACTCTTAATCAATTGGTTGTAGGTTCGAGTCCTACACGGCCCACCATTATTCCGAAGCGCTGGCCATCGCCGGCGCTTTGTCGTTTCAGGCCCTGAGCTTCTCGATGACCTCACGCGCAGCGCGCAGGCCCGAGGTGACGGCACCCTCCATGCCCGGCTCGACGAGCTGCGTGTGCTCACCGGCGAAATGCAGCCGGTCAACGGGCGCCCCAATCATGGGCGCCCAGCGCTGCAACTGCCCGGGCGCGTAGTGCGCGTAGGCGCCACCCGCGTAACTGCGACCCCAGTGGGTCACGAGCGTCGTCTCAAACGCCTCGGCATGTTCGGGCCACGCACTCGCCAGCCAGTCGACGACGCGCTCGGCGTGCGCGGCGTCATCGAGCCCGTCGAACGCGCGCAACCCGTTGCCATTGATCCAGTTGAGTAGCAGACCGCGTTCGCTCTGCATCGAGTCGGACATGTCGAATACACGTTCAAACGGTCCGTTGCTGTACACAGCCGCTACGTCGCGCGGTTGATCCCAAAAGCGCGTACGAGTCTGCACGTGCGTCTTTGCGATCTGCGTATAAGGCAGGTGATTCACGATCTCGCGTCGCACGACGGGCAGCGCCACATCGACACGCGCCAGCGCGGGCATGGGCAGCGTGACAATGACGCGCGCGGCTTCGAGGCGGCGCGACGCGCCGTTTTGACGAACCTGAACATCGACACCGTCATCGCGCTGCACCAGCGCCTCGACCTCGACCCCGTAGGCGACCCGGGCTGAATGCTTCTGAGCAATTGCCGAGGTCAGCGTATCGTTGCCGCCCGCGATGCTCACGCGTTCCTGGCGTTCAAGTAGACGTGTGGCGTCGCGAAGCGCGCTTAACGCGCTGACGCTGTCGAGACCGTTGTAGTTGAGCGGTCGCTCGATTAAGGCCAGCGCACCCGGGCTGGCGCCGCGTTCGCGCAGGAAGTCACCCAGCGTCATGCCGTCGTAGCGCGACCAGTTGCCGTCGAGCACGTTAGCCGGCGCGCCGATCTCACGCGCCACGGGCATGAGGTACTGACCCAGCAGTCGCGCAGGTGCCGCCGCGTATTCGTCGGCCTTGAGCTCAAACGGCCACTGCACCTCGCCGGCCGCCAGCATGGCCTTGCTGTAGCGTTGACCATCGACGATAAGCAACGTGTCCGGCGGCGCGCTCGGGCGCGGCGAGCCCGGGCTCATCGCCACGCCGTAAGCCTCGCACAGCGCAATCCAGTTGACATAACCACTGCCGCCCGCCTGCGCGCCGACATCGACCCAGGCGCCATCGGCAAAGTGATCGCGCACGGTGCGCACGCGGCCACCCGCGTGACCGGATTGCTCGAGAACAACGAACGGGATGTGAGCCTGCCCCAGTGCGTGCGCGGCCGCGAGGCCTGCGAGCCCGGCACCGACAATGACCACAGGGGCTGGTGCGGCCGCGGTTGCTGGGGCCATGAGGGCCCCGGCCGTGGCGACACAGCCGCCCAGGAACTCGCGCCGGGTCAGGTCGGACATGGAACTAGCTTACACTGCTTACCCCGGTTGTCGGCAGGACCCGCCATGGCGCAACCTTATCCCCAGCCTTGTGACCGCGGCGTCATCGTCACGCAGCCGTGTCCGCGTGCACTGGATCGCGAGCCCGAGGCGGCCACCAAACGGTGGACACTGATCGCCTGCGTGCTGGCCTCCGCGCTCGCACTCATCGACGGGTCCGCACTGACCGTCGCCCTGCCCGCGCTTGCCCGAGACTTCGACGTACCGCTTAACGGACTGCACTGGGTGATCAACGGCTACGTCCTCGCATTGGCGAGCATGACGCTCGCGGGTGGCGCGCTGGCCGATGCACGCGGGCGCCGCCGCACGCTGATCGCGGGCTGTGTCTTGTTCGGCCTCACCTCGGCCGCCTGCGCCCTGGCACCCTCGCTCGCGTGGCTTATCGGCGCGCGCGTTTTGCAAGGCGTCGCCGCAGCCATCGTCACGCCGGCCAGTCTCGCGCTCATTGGCGAGGTGTTTCCCAAGGAGGAACGCAATCGCGCGATCGGCACCTGGGCCGCCGCGTCGGCGCTAACCACGGCCGCGGGACCCGCGCTTGGCGGCTGGCTGACCGACACGCTGGGATGGGCCGCGGTGTTCTGGATCAATCCGCCCCTGGCCCTGTTGGCCATCGGCATCCTCATCCGGTTTGGCAGCGACGGTCCGCGTCAGGAAGGTCGCTTCGACTGGACCGGTTCCGTACTGCTTGCTGCGGCCATGGCCGCAGCGGCCTACGCGCTGGCCGACCTCGCGCCCAGCGAAACCGGCGCCGTTGCGAGTGACGGGCGCGCGCTCGCCGTTGTGATGTGCATCGCGGCCGTGGCGCTTGGTGCCGCCTTCGTGTTTTGGGAACGGCGCGCCGAAGCACCGATGATGCCACCGAGCCTGTTTCGACGGCCTAACTTCACAGCGCTCAATCTCGCGACCGTGCTCATCTACGCGGGCTTGTCAGTCGTGTTCTTTTTGATCCCGTTCGAGCTCATCGACACGCGAGGGCTTACGGCCGCACAGGCGGGGCTCGTGTTCCTGCCGTTCACGCTGGCACTGGGGTTTCTTTCACGTCTGAGCGGCGCCCTCATTGATGAGCTGGGTGCACGACCGTTACTCGTCGCGGGGCCCGTGTTGGCCGGCATGAGCTTTCTGGCGATGGGGTTGTTGCGCGACGCATCGCTCATCACCGCTACGCTCGTGCCAATGCTTGCCGCGGGCGTCGGTTTCGCCATGCTCGTCGCACCGCTGACTGCCGGCGTCATGGCGGCCGTCGATGAACGCGACGCGGGCCTGGCCTCTGGCCTGAACAACACGGCCAGTCGTATCGCGCAGTTGTTGGGCGTCGCCCTGGCCGCAGGCATCGCGCCACTCGCGAGTGGCTATCTCGTGGCGCTCTCGCTCGCTGCGGCACTGACCGTCGTTGGCGGGCTGGTGTTGGTCGGCGTGCGCGAGGCCTGACCTAGCGGTCGCGAATCACGAGCGATTGCAATGCCGTGGCGACCACACCGCGCATATCAAACAGCGTGGCGTGCGTCGCACCAATGCCCGAGGGCTCCCAGAACGAGATCCCGTCCGACGCCATCCAGTCCCCCATGGCGGGCCGGTGCATGAGCACCGTGATGTCGGGATTGATGAAGGTGCGCGTGCCGTCGTCGGCGTTTCGTGCAAAGCCATTGGCGCAATCCGCGAGCGGGCAAATGCGCTGAAACGGTGTCAGCGCCTCGCCGTCCACGATGGGCCTGCATTTCATCCAGAGCACCTTGGGTCCCGGGCCTTCGGGCTGCGTTTTGGACAGACGCACCTCAGCGCGCGAGCCGAAGAATTCCTGCCCGTGCCAGGCCGATCGCAATGGAAATGTGGCTGCTTCGGATTCTGAGAAATTCGGCGCCGGTCGCTGCGCAGTGGGCAGCGGCTTCAGTATCGTCCGCGCCAGGTGCAGGCTGTCGGCGCGCGCACACAAGCGCCCACGACGATCCCACAAGCTAAGCCGCCCCGAAGCCGCAGCACGGCCGCCGCCGAGCGACTCGGACTCGACTCGAAACCCATCCATTGGCGCGGGCCGCAGGTAGGTGACCGTGAGACGCGTGAGCTGGCGCTTTGGGAACAGGCGCTCGGCCTCGCCGGCAAGCGCGCCGGTTACGGGGCCGGCATGGCACCCGTTGGGGTCCCAGGGGCCGCGCGCGGCATCATGACCGACGTACCAGTTGCCGTCGCGCGTGAAGAACGCGTCACCGTTCGTTGCTGGCATGCTCGCCTCATCCGTTTTGGGGGGCGCCAAGCGTAGCAGCTTGTTCGAAGAACGCGCGTGTGGCCGCGTCAGTGGGGTAGAAGGTCTCGATACGCAGCTCGTCGGTGGTGACATCCTGCGGCGTGCCAAACGTCGAGATCACCGAGAACAGGCTCAACGACACCGGGCCCGCACAGACCTCGAGTGGCAGCACCGGCAGCAGCGCTTCGGTGACCGTCTCGCCCGTGTCAGGCAGGTCCGCCAGCGCGATGTACTCGGCGAACCGCGCCTGTAAGGCTGGGTCGCCCGACGCAAGCGCCTCGTGCTGCAGCCGTCGCACGAACGCGGGCGCCGCCTGATCCCAGTTGGCAATGAAGGGGCGGAGCCCCTCGGGGTGCAACGTGAGCAACGCGAGGTTGAACTGACCGTCGCCGCCAATCGCCTCAAGCATGGCGCCGGGGTCGCCGCCCAGGCTCAGCAGGAGGCCGGCTGCCGTGTTTCGACGCACCACGTTCCAGGCGCGATCAACAACGACAGCCGGCAAGGGGTCGTGGTGATCGAGCACCTGGTTCAGTGCGTCGAGCACGGGCGCCATTGCAGGCTCGTCGAGCGCCGACTCGCGGTAGGCGGGCGTAAAGCCCGCGGCGCGCAACATGACGTTGCGTTCCCGCAGCGGCACAGCCATGGCTTCGGCGAGCCGCACCACCATGTCGCGGCTCGGTTTGCTGCGCCCCGTCTCGAGCCAGCTCAGGTGGCGTTGCGAGACGTTGGCCGCGAGCGCGAGCTCAAGCTGGGAAAGTTTGCGGTGTTCGCGCCAACGGCGGCAGACCGCGCGAAAATCGGTAGCGACTTGGTGCATGAAGGGGCCTCCAGAAGCCCATTTGACGCCGCACGCGTAGGCGTTTCAATGACCTCGGAGGTTATTGCGGCGCTGACGCCGCCGGCGCAAGACTGCAGCCACACCCTAACAGGAGCTCACCATGAACCGTCGCAGTCTCGCACTCATCCTTCTCGTACCTATGACCGTCGTTACGGGCGTCGCACTGATCGAGGTCGGCCTGGTTGGCATCCTTGAACAGTTCGTCGCCGGCCCCGGCGCCTGGCAGATCGGGCTCGACCTCGTGACTGCACTCGTGCTCGTGCTGAGCTGGCTCTTCCAGGACGCGCGGGCCAACGGTCGCAATCCCTGGCCCTGGCTGGCGCTCACGCTGTGCGCGGGGTCATTCGGGCCGCTGCTCTACCTCGCGACCAGCCGCAGCCACCGCCGCGTTACGGCGGTGGCCAGCGGCGTTTGAGGCGCAATCAGTCGTCGCGGCGTACCCGGGCGCGCTCCAGCGGGGCCACCTGGCCGCGCAGCTCGCCGGCGGGGAAGGCCGTCGTGTGCAGGTTCCAGTAGATAAAGCCGATGTCGATAGCGCGTGCGAGATCGCGCAGGCTGCGGATGCCACAGGCATTCGCAGCCGCATCGGGGAACTGGCGGTTGCGCACGGTACCGATGATCGTGTTGGCGTCGAGCGTCACCGTTTCGCTGTTGTCCTGGGCTACGGCAACCAGATCCACGAGGCCGATGGCGATCGGACCGTTCTCACCCGCGGGCGCACAGTGCAGGTGCAGGCGCGTGACCTCGCCTTCGAGATTACTGAACGTGACGCGCACCTCCGCCTTGCGATATCGCGGGCCAAAGGTGATGACGGCGTTGCTGAGCCCGTCCGAAATCACGGGCGTGCTCTGCACTTCCTCTTCTGCCGTTAGCGGCGTCTTCGAACTGAATGCGGCGCGGTCGTCGGCGAGTGCCTGAGTTGCGCTCAGCAAGACCAGCGCGGCGGTCAGCGTACGGATCATTGTCTGCATGTCTCATCTCCTGTGTGTTTGAAGCGCCGCAACGAGCGTCACGACATGCGGTGAATACGCGCAACGCGCCAAAAGGTTCATACCGCGTTGTTGGCTCAGAAGCGCGTTCGTATACTGAGGAGCCCGACCTGCTGGTGTTTCATGTCTCACGCTCCGCGTCTTGCGCTGTCAGTGCTGCTCACTGGTGTTGCCGCGTCGTGCGGCGCCGCCGAGACGAGCGTGCAGCTGCATGGCTTCAGTGATGTCATTCATCGCGGCGCGAGCCTCACCGATGGCCGCGGCGCGATCGGCGCCACGGTTACCGTCGATGCCGCGTCGGGCCTGTTCGCGGGCCTGTCGACGCACTACGGTCAGGGCACGCCCAACGGGCGCCACTTGCTGCGCTACACGGGTTTGCATGCGGGTTGGTTCAAGCCGCTCGCGGGCGGCCGCGCCGTCGAGTTCTCACTGTCGCGTCATGTTTTCGGCGATGTCCCCGACTGGCGCTACGACGAACTGCGCCTCGACTACCACTTCAATGAACGCGTCACGCTGACGGCGGCCGTATCGGACGACTACTATGGCCGCGGCAGCGACGTTGTCCTGTCGGAAGTTGCCTGGCAACGAGAACTGGGCGGTGGCGCATTCACGCGTATCGTGGCGGGCGGCGGCTGGCTACCCGATGCCGATGACCGCAGCATCAGCTGGGGCACGCTCGGAATCGGTGTGGCACGCGGCCGCTTCTCGACTGAGCTCTCATTGAATGCAACGGCGGCCGACCAAGTCCCGGCGCCGGGCGCCGATGGCTCGGCGTTGGCGCTAAGGATCAGCTATTTGCTGCGCTGAGTCGCAGCGCCCGTCACCGGCGCCCAGCACGGCGCGGCAGGCGTCGACACTCGCGGCACCGGCCACGGCTTGCGTGTTGCGGTGCAGGCGCGCGACGAGCTCCGCATCGCGCTGCCGGGGCAGCGCTTCGTGCAGTAATGCCAGCACGGCGGTCACGTGCGCGGCAGCGATAGAGGCCCCGCTCATAAAATCATAGGCGTGGCCGGGCTGCGCCGTAAGCACATCGATGCCCGGGGCAACCAGCGCTGTATCAGTAGGCCCGTCAGCCGCGGCGCGCACCCACACTATTCCGGGGCGGTGCGTCGGGAATCGCGCGTCGTGCGTCGACGATTCGGCAACGACCACGATCGACCCGGCCTCAACGATCCGCGCCACGAGCGCGTCGAGAAGGGGGTCCGACGGTCCGGTCAGGCTGAGGTTAACGAGGTGCGGCGCGAGGGACACAACCCGGTCCAAGGCTCGTGACAGTGTCAGGCTGTTGCAGCGTGTGCCGCCGCCCTCCGCATCCCAGCAGGCGCGCAACGCAAAAAGCTGTGCATCGGGCGCGACGCCGGTGATGCCCACGTCGTTATCGCGCGCAGCGATGATGACACCCGCGATACCGGTGCCGTGACGCTCGGCTGCACTGCCGCGCCCGACGAAGTCGGCGCGCTCGGCGATGGCGTGCTGCAGATCGGGATGGTCAGCCTCGACGCCTGAGTCGACAACCGCGATTGTGACGCCGCGACCCGAGTAGGCGCGCGCGAGCGGCTCAAGATTAAGCGCGTCGAGTGCGGGCTGGAGTTTTCGATACGGGTCCCCGGACGCGTCATCCTCGAGACCTTCAAAATCGTTGAGCGGTTGCACCCAACGCACGCGGCGGTCGGCACGCAGCGCCTTGAGTACAGCCTCGATCTCGCCGGTGATATCGACCACAAGGCAATGGACGCCGAGCGCACGCACGGGCCATTGGTCCGAGACCGCGATGTCGTGTGCCTCGACAATGGCGTTTGCCAGGCGTTGCAGCGCGGGATCGACCTCGTAGGCGTAGCGCCCGCCATACCCGACACCGCCGGCCCAGCCGCGGCGGCGAGGCGGGCGCGGGTCGTCAAGCACCACGACCCACTGACTCGCCGCAACGTTATTGTCAGCCTCGGGCGGTTCCGCCGCCATGGCAGCGGTTGCCAGTGCCAGGCCGAACAACAGTGTCAGGACTCGCAGCATGTTCAGCGCCCCGGGGCAATGGGTTCAACCAACACAATGTCGGGGTGTTCTCGCCAATCACGATACACCGCCGGTTGCGCGCCCTCGGCAGGCCGAACGACGAACGCACCACCCGGTCCGGGGCCCGAAACGAGAACGAAACCGAGTTGTTCCGCAATGCGTGATCGCGTCGCGGCGTCCACGCCCGACGCGAATACGATGCGGTAGTCGCCGGCTTGGGTAACCTGGGTTGTCGGATCAGACAATCCCTCAAACACGGGCGCGGGCTCCGTCGGGCGCAGCACGAGCACGGACACGGCAAGAACCGCGACTGCGGCCGCCGCAAGAAACGGCGCCTGCCGACGGGGTGCTGGGGGATCGAGCGAATCGCGCAGCCGGTCGAACGCAGCGGCCGACGGGATACCGGCCGGCGAGGCCGGCGTCAGCGCCGCGTGCAACTCTCGCTCCTCGGCCACGGCGGCGGCCAGCTCAGGTTCCTGCGCCAGACGCTGTTCGAAGTTGGCGTGCGACGCCGGGTCCATGCGGCCCGCCACGTAGTCCGCCACATCGAGCTCAGCATCGATGTCGGCGCGCGTTGCCAAGGTAGTCAGGTTGTCACTCATGGTGTGCGTTCCTCTGCGGCAGTTTCGCCCAGCGCCTGCATCAGCGCCTTGAGTTTGCGGCGCGCATGAAAGATGCGCGTCTTCACAGTGTTTTCGGGGCAATCCGCGATCTCGCTGATCTCCCTGTAATTGTGGCCACCGAAGTAAGCCAGTTCCACGACGAGCCGGTGCTCCGCACTGAGACCGGACAACGCGCGTTCAATGAGCTCGCGCTGTTCAAAGGCACCGCGCTCGTCGGGTGCCGCCAGCGTGTCCTCACCCTCGGCCAGCGGCTCATGCTGGCGTCGCTTCAGTGCCTTGAGACAGTGCCGGTAAGCAATCGAGAAAATCCACGTGGAGACCTTGCTCGCCCCGTTGTAAGTCGCCGCCTTGCGCCAGACCGTCATCATGACGTCATTGAACGCTTCTTCGTGCGTAAACGTGTCGCGCACGAACCGGTACATGAACGGACCCAACCGGTGGCGGTAGCCGTGGTAGAGCCGCTCAAAGGCATCGGCGTCGGCACGCTCCGCGATCGCGCGCACGAGCTCTCGATCGGCGCCATCGCCAGTCGCCTCGTTCATTGCACCGCCTGTCATCGGCCTTTCCATCGTTAGTGTTGCCATGGGTGTTTCCACGCTCGGTTCAGACGTGAATACGCCCTAAGCGCAAAACGGTTCACGGCCTGCGAAATATTTTTTCCGCATGAACTTTCGGGGCCTGCGCGGGCATTCACGGCCCGAACAGGCGGCATTCCCCCGGCCGTCCAAACACCCTACAGCGAAAGGAACTACGATGAACAGACGCAATCAGACTTCCCGGTTTGCGGCAGTTGTAGCTTGCGCGGCACTGGCGCTGGCCGGTTGCAGCAGCTCCGACGACGACGCCCCGATCAACGACGATACGGCGGCGGGCGACCCGGCGGCGGCACAGAACGCACCGCAGCTCACGACGCCGGGCGCGCTGGCGGACACGGCAATTGGCCCGGTATTCAGCAAAGCCATCGATGGCCTGACGCTCTACACCTTCGAGAACGACCGCAATGACGCGGATGGCGACGGCCTTGGCGATTCCGACTGTAACGGCAACTGCGCTGAAACGTGGCCGCCACTGCTGGCCGACAGCAACGCTGTTGCCGAGGGCAGCTTCAGCATCATCACGCGCGATGACGGCCTGGCGCTGCAGTGGGCCTTTAAGGGTCTGCCGCTCTACACGTTCTCGGGCGACGCCAACACGGCTGAAGTGAACGGCGACGGCTCGGGCGGGACCTGGTTTGTGGCACGCCCTGACCCCTGGCAAAGGGCCGAAGTGAGCGGCGCCGCGAACGGCACCGGGTTTGCAGGCCTCGGCAGCGTTCGCAACGTGGACGGCAGCGGTGGTCAGGCTGATGCGCGCGTCGATCGCGAAGGCTTCACGCTCTACACGTTTGAGAACGACCGCAACGACACCAGCGGCGACGGTGCGGGCGACTCCGACTGCAACGGCGGTTGCGCTGAGACCTGGCCGCCGCTGTTCGCCGACGCGGGTGCCACGCCGGGCGGACCGTTCACGATCATTGACCGCGATGATGGCTCGCGCCAGTGGGCGCTCAATGGTCTGCCCCTGTATTTCTTCGCCCCGGATCAGGTCCCCGGTGACACGCTCGGCGAAGGCGCAGGCAATGTCTGGTTCGTGGCACGCCCGACACCGATTGCCGGTGGCGGCAGCGCGATTGGCTCGATCGTCGTCGCAGGCACGGACACGGCCGCACTCGATGCTACTGGGGGCCCTGCAGCGACACGCAACGAGCTGGCCGGCTTTTCGCTCTACGTGTTCGACGTCGACGTCACCGATGGCGACGGCGATGGCTTCGGCGACTCGGACTGCAACGGCGGATGCGCCGAAGCCTGGCCGCCGTTGTTTGCCGACGCTGCAGCCACGCCGCGGGTGCCGTTCTCGCTGATCACCCGCGATGACGGCAACACGCAATGGGCGCTGCGCGGCGAACCGCTCTACTTCTTTGCCAACGACCTTGCACAGGGTGATGTCAACGGCGATGAGGTGGGCGGCGTCTGGCACACCGCTCGAATTGCGCCCGTGCAGACCGTGACGGACGCCAACGTCGGGCTGATCTTCGAGGCGCGCGGCACCGTCGCCGATGTCGACACGAACGGCGAGCGCGCCGAAACGCGCAGCGACCGAACGGGCTTCACGCTGTACCGGTTCGAAGACGACCGCACGGACACCGAAGGTGACGGTGCCGGCGATTCAGACTGCAACGGTGGTTGTGCGGCGACCTGGCCGCCGCTTTACGCAGAGGCCGATGACACCCCGCTGGGCGCATGGAACATCATTGATCGCAGCGACGGCAGCCGCCAGTGGACCTACCGTGGCGATCCCGTCTACTTCTTTGTGGGCGACGCGAGCCCTGAAGACGTGAATGGCGTCTACGGCACGTGGTTCGCACTGAGCCCGCTGTAACCGAGGACGCAACACCGCGGGCGGGGCACACCATGCTTTGGCCCCGCCCGCGGCACCGCTTCACCGAGAGAACCCGCCGATTGGCAACTGTACGGGGACCTCGAAGACCTGCTCGCTCGTGCAGCTGCAGGATTTCGAACGCGGCAGCCTGTCTGTGCAGACGCTGATCGTTCCGGCCGGGCAGGCCAGCGGCGACGTCACGACCGTCTGCTGCGGGGGCTCGAAGGGGACGGCCCCGCGGCCGTTGTTGTCGACGGCGCAGCCACTCATGACACAGGCCCCAAGGACCAAGCCGCCCCAAAGATTCCGTATCCTGATCATATTCATCACCATTACTGATTGATAACAACGTTTCTTCATAGAACGCTGATGTATAATCCGTATCAGACGCGTCGAACTCCAACGACTTGTTGTCATCCGATCGATCAGGAGTGGTGATGTGATTCGAAACCTCGATATCGCGGCGCTTAGAAGCCTTGTGGCGATCGCCGACACACGCGGCGTCACGCGCGCCGCCAGCCAGGTCAACCTGACGCAGTCCGCGGTGAGCATGCAGATCAAGCGGCTGGAAGCCCTGCTGGACCAAAAGCTGCTCATGCGCGAAGGCCGCGGCGTCGTTTTGACCAAAGTTGGCGAGCAACTCGTCGACTACGCCCGCCGCCTGATCGCCATCAATGACGAAGCCTGGTCACGACTCACCAACGACGACTTCGAAGGCGAGGTCGTACTGGGGGTGCCGCCAGACCTCGTGAACCCTGTGGTGCCCGACATCCTGCGCCAGTGCACGGCGCTCTACCCGCGCATCCGTGTGACCCTGCTGACGCGCATCACAAATGTGCTGCACCGCGAGCTTGAAGAAGGTCGCGCGGACCTGATTCTGGCTACGGAACAGGCGCCCGATCCACGCGCCGAGACCATGTGCACACTGCAGCAAAACTGGTACGGCGCTGCCGGGGGTTCCGCGTATCTCAAGCGCCCGCTGCCGCTCGCTATCTGCAACAACTGTGCACAAAAGCCCGCGATTGCCGCCGCGCTGTCGGACGGAGACATCGCCTGGTACCAGGCCAGCGACGCCGACGACGACTTCACGCAGGAAGCCATTACGAGTGCGGACCTGGGTGTCCTGGCTCGCATCGGCGGCCCGGCCCGCGACGACCACGAAGCCGTGCCCGAGGGCACGCTACCCGAGCTGCCCGATGTCTTCGTCAACTGCTACCGCGCCGCGCACCGTGACGCCAATGCCATCGATCGCATCGCCGACGTGGTTAGAGATCAGTTCCGACGCACTTACGGATGCCCCGAGCCCGAAGCGATGGCGAGTTGAGCGCTGCGCGCTCGAGTCATCGAGAGGCCAGCGCTCAAGTCATCGCGAGGCGCGCAGCGCCGCTGCGATCTCGACAGGGTCACGATGTCGTTGAGAGATTGCCGCGCCCGCTGCGCGGGCTCGCAATGACGGGTGGTGGCTGCGCGGGCTCGCAATGACCGGGGGTTGCCGCATCAGCTCGCAATGACATAAGTCCCGTCATGACGGGCACTTATCCCACTCTCAAGCGCATCGTTTTGTCCTACACTTGGGGAGATGTCTTACCCGCGCGATCTTATTGGCTACGGTGCCGAACCGCCGCAGGCTCAATGGCCTGGCGGCGCACGCGTGGCTGTGCAGTTTGTCGTCAACTACGAAGAGGGTGGCGAGAACAACATCCTGCACGGCGACCCCGCCTCTGAAGCGTTCCTCTCCGAGATTGTCGGCGCGAGTGCCTACGAAGGTCAGCGCCACATGAACATGGAGAGCATCTACGAGTACGGCTCGCGTGCAGGCTTCTGGCGCCTGCACCGGATGTTCACGTCGCGCGACATTCCCGTCACGGTGTTCGGTGTTGCCATGGCACTCGAGCGCAACCCTAACGCGGTCGCGGCCATGCAGGCGGCGGACTGGGAAATCGCAAGCCACGGCTACCGCTGGATTGACTACCAGCATCTCGACATCGACACCGAGCGCTCGCATCTGCACTCAGCCCTCGAGATTCATGAACGCGTGACGGGCGAGCGCCCACGTGGCTGGTACCTGGGACGGTGCAGCCCGAACACGCACGAGCTGGTTGCCGAGTACGGCGGCTTCACCTACTCCGCCGACAGCTACGCCGACGATCTGCCTTACTGGGACTACCGCGGCGCTGCGCCGCAGCTCATGGTGCCCTACACGCTCGACGCCAACGACATGCGCTTCGCGACCCCGCAGGGCTTCAACAGTGGCGACCAGTTCTTCGCCTATCTTCAGGACAGCTTCGACACGCTGTACGCCGAAGGCGCCGAGGCGCCCCGCATGATGTCGGTGGGCCTGCACTGTCGGCTTGTGGGTCGGCCCGGTCGCGCGGCGGCACTGGCGCGCTTCCTCGACTACGTCCGGGGGCATGACCAGGTCTGGTTGGCGCGCCGCATCGACATCGCCGACCACTGGCGCGCGACACACCCGGCGCGAACCTCATGACCGACACGACGCGCACACTCTCACCCTTGCCGTCCGCGCTCGAGCGCGACGATTTTGTCTCGCACTACGGTGGCATCTACGAACACTCGCCCTGGATCGCCGAAGCCGCCTGGGAGGCGGGACTCGCGCCTGACGCCGACACACCAGCAGGCCTCGCAACAGCCATGGGTGCTGTTGTCGACGCGGCAGGCCAGGTTCGCCAACTCGAGCTGCTGCGTGCCCACCCCGACCTCGCGGGTCAGGCCGCTGTGGCGGGTGAGCTTACGGCCGAGTCGACGGAGGAACAGGCGAGCGCCGGTATCGACCAGTGCACGGCCGAAGAATTCGCGCGCTTCCAAGACTTCAACGAACTCTACAAACGCCGCTTCGCGATGCCATTCATCATGGCCGTGCGCGGCGCCAACCGGCACGACATCCTCGCGGCATTCGAGTCGCGACTCAACAACCCCAAGACCGTCGAGTTTGCGACGGCGCTGGCCGAGGTGCACAAGATTGCGCGGCTCCGGCTGCAGGCGATGGCGGAGTAAACGATGGGCAACCCAATCGACCAACCCGACATCCCGTTTGCGCACCTTGTCGACCTGGCGCAACCGCGCCTCGGCAGCGACGTGGTGTTCGCGACCGATGAGTTCTTCGGCGACAAGTCCCGTCTCATCCTGCCGACCGAACCGGTCTGGATCGACGACAAGTACGACGACAACGGCAAGTGGATGGACGGCTGGGAGAGTCGCCGCCGCCGCGAGCCCGGCCACGACTGGTGCGTGCTGAGGCTCGGCATGCCCGGCGTGGTTCGCGGCATCAACATCGACACACGCCACTTCATCGGCAACTTCCCACCCTTCGCGACCGTTCAGGCCTGTGTGAGCCCCGAGCTCATTCCCGGTGGCGAGACCGAGTGGATCGACATCGTGCCGCGACTCGCGCTTAAGGCCAACCTGCAGCATTTCGTGCCCGTCAACGACGACACGGAATTCACGCACATCAAGCTCAACATCTTTCCCGACGGCGGCGTGGCGCGCCTGCGCGTTTACGGTGTGATCCAGCCCGACTGGTCGACGTTCAGCCGGGACGAGCCTGTTGATGTACTCGCACTCAAACATGGTGGCCGCGCGCTGGCCTGCAACGACGAACACTTCGGTACGATGTACAACCTCAACGCGCCCGGTCGCGGCATCAACATGGGCGACGGCTGGGAGACCCGACGCCGGCGCGACGATGGTCACGACTGGGTGGTCCTCGCGCTCGGACACGCCGCGCACGTCGACGAGGTGCTCATCGATACGGCGCACTTCAAAGGTAACTACCCCGACCGGGTGATGCTGCAGGCCGCAGGCCTGCCCGCGAATATGCGCGATGACGAAGCGGTGGCGGCAAGCGACCAGTGGAATGTCCTGCTACCCGAAAAAAAACTGGGGCCTGATGCCGAGCACCGGTTTAGAAAGTCGGTCGCCGATATCGGCCCGGTCACACACCTGCGCATGAACATCTACCCCGATGGGGGCGTCAGTCGTTTGCGCATTCTGGGGCGCCTCGCGGAGCTCGCCGAGTGAGTCAGCGGCGCCTACACCCCGCACCGCTGACGCGCGAAGCCTTCGCCCCCTACGGTGACGTTATCGAGCCCGACGACGCACGCCACGTCCAGATCAACGACGCGCGCTTCGACCGCTGGGTCGACTTGGCCAAGGTGGATTGCGGCGAGCGCGTCAAGATCGACATGATTCGCTGCGCCAACGCGAGCACGCTGCCGTTCGAGATCACGCTCATGGAGCGCCACCCCCACGGCAGCCAGGCGTTTGTGCCGCTGACCGGCGAGGCGTTTACGGTTGTCGTCGCACCACCCGGCGATGCGCCCGACCCCGCCGCATTTCGTGCATTCACCAGCGACGGCAGCCAGGGCATCAACATGCGGCCCGGCGTCTGGCACCTGCCGCTTGTGGGGTTCCGCGTTGGCCAGGCGTTCCTTGTCATCGACCGGGACGACCCCAATAACTGTGATGAAGTCGCTCTGACCGAGCCCGTTATTCTCGAGGCCGCTCCATGACCGCGTTTGCACTGCGTGGCCGGATTGCGCACTGCCTGCGCGATCCGGGCCCGGACAACGACCCCGGCGCCATAGAGGCGTTTGAGGACGGCCTGCTCGTGATTGAGGACGGCCGCGTCGCTCGACTTGGGCCCGCGGATGACCTGCTCAAGACCCTGCCCGAGAACTTCCCGGTGACGCACTACGATGCGCACCTCATCGTGCCGGGCTTTGTTGACTGCCACGTGCACTACCCGCAGGTCGACGTGCTGGCCAGCTACGGCAAACAGCTGCTCGACTGGCTCAACGACTACACCTTCCCATCCGAAGCGCGCTTCGCGGATCGTGCTGTGGCCGACGAGGCGGCACGATTCTTCGTCGATGAACTGCTCGCCAACGGCACCACGACGGCACTCGTGTTTTGCACGGTCCACGCGCACTCCGTGGACGCTCTGTTCGAGGCCGCCGCGCGCTACAACCTGCGCGTCGGGGCGGGCAAGGTACTCATGGACCGGCATTGTCCCGAGAACCTCTGCGATACGGCCGAGTCGGGCTACCGTGAGAGCCGAGAGCTGATCGAGCGCTGGCACGGCAACGGGCGTGCCCATTACGCCATTACACCGCGGTTTGCGCCCACCTCGAGTAACGAGCAGCTGCGGCTCGCAGGCGAGCTCGCCAATGAGTTTCCGGACACCCTCGTTCACACCCATTTGGCTGAGAACCCTGACGAGATCGCCTGGGTTGGTCAGTTATTCCCGGAGGCCGATGACTACCTGGATGTGTACGCGCGCGCCGGTTTGCTGCGCGATCGCAGTGTCTTCGCACACTGCCTCCACCTCTCGGACCAGGAATTCACAAACATGGGCCGCGCCGGTGGCGCGGCCTTGTTCTGCCCCACCTCGAACCTGTTCCTGGGCAGCGGCTTGTTTGACCTGGCCCGGGCAAAAACGCAGGGCGTGCGCGTCGGCCTCGGCACCGACATCGGCGGCGGCACGAGCTTCAGCCTCCTGCGCACCGCGGGCGAGGCCTACAAGGTGCTGCAATTGCAGGGGCAATCGCTGACCGGGTTCCGCGCGCTCTACCTGGCGACGCTGGGCGGCGCCGAGGCGCTCCACCTCGATGACAAGATCGGCAGTTTCCGCGTGGGCATGGAGGCCGACATCGCCGTCATCAAAATGGGTGGCACCCCCGTCGCAGCGCGCCGCCACGCCATCGCGACCTCGATTGAGGAGTCACTGTTTGTGTCGCTCATTGTCGACGGCGCGCAGCGCATCCGTGCCACTTACGCCATGGGACGCGAGGTGATGACGCATGATCCGTAGACTCATTCTGACGCTGGCAGTCGTCCTGACCGCGTCGCCAGGCTCCGCTGCCGACGCGCTGCAGCACACAGGCATCTGGTGCACGGGCAAGGCCGAGGATGGCAGCTGCGTGTCCATCTACGAGCTGCTCGACGACAACACCTTTGCCGCTTACAACCTCTACGCGGAATCCCAGACACGCTATGACGTGTTCGGCCGTTGGGACGAACGACCGGGCAAGGCCTGCTTTTTGCTGCAGGCCTGGCTCCTCATCGACCTTGCTGAGGACGTCACCGTGCAATCAGGCGACGTCGAAGCGAACAACTTCTACTGCAACGACATTGTTGAGGCGAACGAGGAGACGCTCGTCGTGACGGCACCTGCCGGTGATCAGATCATTACGGCCACGCGCCTCGACGAGTTGCCCAAGTGGGCACGTTGACGCCCCCAAGCACGCTGCACCCGGTGAAATAAGTCACCGCAGGCAGCGGTCTCCGCCGACACGACACACCAGTCACGACCAGAACCGGGGGGCACTATGGACTGGCTACACCACACGCTCGAAGAGATCGCGCGCTACATCGACCTGATCGGCATCGCCATCGTCCTCTACGGGTTCGTCCGTGCGGCATTCAGTTTCGTCGCGCTCGAGCTCAGCCGGTTCAGGCAGGGTTACAGCATGGTGCAGTGCCAGCGCGTACGACTTGAGCTCGGCACCTACATCCTGATCGCCATCGAATTCATGATCGCCTCGGACATCATTCACACGGTGATCTCGCGCGAGCTCATGGACCTCGTGTTTGTGTCGGCGCTCGTGGTGATCCGCACGGCCATCAGTTTCTTCCTCGGGCGCGAGCTCGCGGAGCTCAGGCACGAGGAAGCCGCCGGCGCGCACTAGCACTCAGTCCTGCAACAGCATCTTGCCCGTCGGCAGGGTCATCAAGAGGACGGGAGACAGCACCGACATCGCGAGGCTCACGAGCGCCAGCGGCACGAGCCCGGCGTCGATCATCGGCGCGGCGACTGCGGTACCCAGGGCCGTTGCCAACATCACCGCGAGAATGAGCAGCGCTGAGCCGCGTGCGTCGTCGCCGTCTGCGTTGACAATCGCCGCGTAAAACCCCGGTGGCCCTCGCAGCCCAAGGCCGAAATTCATGGGGATGAAAAGCGGCACGAGCCAAAGTGGCTCGCTGCCGCCCGCAAGCGCGTAGACACTGATTGCAATGATGCCGAGCGTCGACAACGCCGACCCGAACAGCACGATGCGCTCGCCGCCGAACCGCGACACGAAGAACTCGGCGCCGCTAGCCGCGACAATAAAGGTCGAAATGCCGCAGACCTGCATGATGATGAAGTCGTTGAGCGTGCCGCCCATGCTGTTGACGATGACCGCGGGTGCGCCAAACACGAAGGTGAGTAAGGCGCCCAGAGTCATTGCATGGGCGCCAACGTGCCGGAGGTACGGGAGCTTCACGAGCAACGCGCCGTAACCCGGACCGTCGCGCTTGTGCTCGACCTGCGGGATTCGGTGCCGGATGAGCAGCAACCCGACGGCAGCTATGGCAGACAGCGCTGCCAGGACCGTGAAGCTCAATCGCCAATCGCCAGCCTCGAGCAAGGCCTTGCCCGCAATGGGCGCCAGCGCCGGGGTGAGTGACTCGATGCTGCCCAGCGCACCGATCGCGCGAATCGCACCGCGCTCATCGAAGAGCGCGCGAATGATGCCCGGCGCAAACACAGGGGCCGTCGCCGCAAACACGCCCTGCGCGAATCGCAGCGCAATGAGCGCCGGCATCGAGGCCGCCTGGGTGGCGAGTAACGACACGCCGCCAAATCCGGCAACCCCAAACACGAGCAACCAGCGCTGGTCGAAGTGACCGCCCAGTGCCCCGAACACGAGCAGGCCGAGCCCGACACCCGCGACGTAAGTCGCCAGCACATACTGGGATTGCGTGGCGTTACCCCCCAACGCATCGGGCAGGCTGGGCACGGCAGGCAGGACGAGGTCCGTACCCGCAAGCCCGAGCACGGCACCCGCGATCACGAGCCCGAGCGTCAGGATGGGCGTACCGCCTTGGCGTTCGCCAGCCATGCCGCAGGCTAGAGCTCGGCTTCGATAAAGCTGGCCGTCGCGTCGATCAGTTTTTGCGAGTAGCGGTCTTCTTCTGCAAACAAACCGAAGCCGTGGTCGGCGCCGTCGATGATCGTGAGGCTCGCGGTTTTGGCGCTGGCCGCGGCTTCGACTGCAGCGACCGACGTCGCCAGGGGTACAACCGCGTCGGCACGGCCGTGCACGACGTGCAGCGAGCCATCGAACGCCGCGATGTCATCGAACGGCCGCGACGTTTCCAGGTCTTCGAACCACGCGGGACCCAACTGCTGATCCTGCCCCCAGAAGGTCGTAAACGGCGCGTAGCCGTCGCGCGCCGCCGTCGTTTTCATGTCCGCCCACGTCTCGGGCCCACCCACGTAATCGACCATCCGCCCGGCACCGTTATCGACCGCGGGCGCCCAAAACACCATGGTGTCGATGCCGCCCGGCTCGCGCGAATACAGTGCCGCAAGGCGACCGCCCATGCTGAAGCCGACGAGCCCAACGCGGTTGGGATTCACACCGATGTTGTCGGTCGCCCAGTCCCGGGCCGTCTGGATGTCCTGGAGCATGGTGCTGAGGCTGTTGTTGTAGAAGGGCTCGGTGCTCTCGCCGCAACCCGGAAAGTCCATACGGATGCTCGCGTAGCCCGCGTCGGCCAGTTGTGCCGCCAGCCGCGTAAATCCGCCCGCCTCGTGACGTGTCCCCCCGTGACCGTGGATGAGAATGACAAGCGGCAGGGCCTCACCCGTCCGCCGCGCCGGCAGGACGATTGTGGCCGGCACGTCGACGCCGCGCGAGCGGAGTGTGATATCCGTGGTTTCTGGCGGTATCGGGACCGGGGAGACGCAGGCGGACAGGGTTGCTGCGACGACGACTGTCATTGCGAGCCCGCGTAGCCGGCGCGGCAACCTCCCAACGCCGCGCCAGCGTTCGGAGATCGCCACACGGCCTGCGACCGCTCGCGATGACGAAGAACTCGCTTCGCGGGCTCGCAATGACCGGAAGATTCGTGACGACAGGAGCAACGTGCTCACCGGCGCTTCCGAATGCTGATCCGCCAATCGGCGCCGTAGCCGATGCCGTACTCATCGGCGAAATTACCCTGGTTGATGGCGATGCTCAGCAAGCCCGACGAGTTGATGAACAACAAGTTCTCGCCTACAGGTACCGCGCCGAACGACTTCGCATAGGGCATTGCGCCTTCCCAGACGATGCGTTTGTCTTTGGTGATGGCGATCTCGTAGATGTCGCCGTAGTCCGGCTCGTCCTTCTCGAACAGTGCTCGGTCGATGTTGAAGTAGATGTTGCCGAGACGATCGACACCGCCCGCCACCTGGCCCTCGAAGGCGAGCGCCTCGTAGGTGCCGGCGCTGATTTCAAGCCGGATCACTTCGGGCGCAAGCAATGGACCCACCTGTTCGAAACTAATGGCGCCGGCCGCGAGCCGTGCACCCGTGTAGCTGTAGACATCCCGACCGTGAAAGGTGTGCGCCCACTCGGTATTGGGGCGGCGATTTACGGTCTCATCGATTTCTCGGACCGCCGAGATGCCATAGGCGTCAGCCACGCCAGACAGCGTGCCATTATCCGGGCTTACGAAGTAGAGCCCATTCTTCGTCTCAAGCACCACGGACTTGCGCTCGGTGCCCACCCCCGGGTCGACAACCGACACGAAGACCGTGCCTTTGGGCCAGGTCTGCGCGTTGTAGGCGAGCGTCTCGCTGGCCGCGCGGATGTCGTACAGCGGAATCAACGGCCGCACGTTGAACACTTCGAGTGTTTTGCTCACGCTCTTGGCGACACCCGCCATGACCATGCCCTCGAAGTCGGCCTGAATGATGAGCGCATTGTGCTCGGGCTTCTCGTGGTGGCCTGCAGTGGCGTTGGCGGCGAGAACAGTGGCGGCAATGGCGGCGATGAGTCGGACGTGGCGCATGATGGATTCCCGGTCGTCGGCGTGGACTTGGGAGATTGCCGTGTCGCTGCGCTCCTCGCAATGACATCACACCGTCATTGCGAGCCCGCGAAGCGGGCGCGGCAATCTCGCCCGGCTAACGCGCCGCCAACCGCTGCGCCGCCGCCCCGTGCTCGAACCGCAGCGCTTCGAGGTCGAGCCCCGGAATTACGCCATCACACACACGCCAATGGCCTGCGATCATCAGATGTCGCACGCGGTGCGCGCCGCAGAGGACAAGTGCCGCGACAGGGTCGCCGGCACCTGAGAAGCGCAGCTCGTCGAGCGCGTACAAACCAAAATCGGCAGCCTGGCCTGGCGCGAGCGTACCGAGCTCATTGCGACCGAACAGGCGTGCGCCACCCGACGTGCCCCAACGCAACGCATCGTCATGCGTGACCTGCGCACTGCCGTCGCGCAGGCGCTGCAGGAGAAACGCCTGGCGCATCTCGCCCACGATATTGGAGCTGTCGTTTGAGGCCGAGCCATCGACCCCGAGACCTACGGGGCAGCCCGCCGCCTCGAGATCGCGCACACGACAGGTCCCCGAGGCCAGCACCATGTTGCTGCTCGGGCAGTGCGAGATGCCCACGCCTGCCGCGCCCAGCCGCGCGACTTCAGCGTCCTCGAAGTGAATACCATGCGCGAGCCAAACGTCGTCAGCGACCCAGCCAAGATCCTCGAGGTAGTCGAGCGGTCGCTTACCCACAAACGACAGGCAGAAATCGTTCTCGTCTTGCGTCTCTGCCAAGTGCGTGTGCAGCCGCACGCCATGCCGCCGCGCCAGCGCAGCGCTGTCGCGCATGAGGTCATCGGTAACCGAGAACGGCGAGCACGGCGCGAGCGCGATCTGCACCATCGCACCGGGCTCAGCCTCGTGGTAGCGCGAGATGAGCCACTCGCTCTCGGCGAGGATGTGCTCTGGAGACTGGACCACGCTATCGGGCGGCAGGCCGCCCGCGCTCTCGCCGAGACTCATCGACCCGCGCGTCAGCACCACGCGCACACCGAGCTCTCGGGCGACGCCCGCCTGAATGTCGATGGCGTCGTCGATGGCGTCGGTAAACAGGTAGTGGTGGTCACTGGCCAGCGTGCAGCCGGATAGCATGAGCTCGGCGAGCGCCAGTCGCGTCGAGAGCTCAACGGCGCGCGAGTCCAACCCGGCCCAGACCGGGTACAACGCCTGCAGCCACGGGAACAGCTCTTTGTTAAGCGCCGCGGGAAAGGCCCGGGTCAGCGTCTGATAGAAATGGTGGTGGCAGTTGACGAGCCCGGGGATCAGTACGCAATCACTGGCATCGAACACCTGGTCGCAGGCGGCCGCCGGCTCCGCGCCCGCGCTCAGGCACTCCACAATGTCGGTGCCCTCGACCACGAGGCCGCCCGAAGCATCGGTGTCGGTGCCCGTCCAGGCCGCGAGCGGATTGCGGATCCAGGTGCGCACGGCCGATGCTCCTGCGCTCAGGCTGCGCGCGCCGACTCCACGTAGGCATCGAGCGCCTCTATGTAAGCCTGTTTGCGTGCGTCATCGAGCCAGCTGACCGTGAACGCATTGCGCGAGAGCTGCACGAGCTCGTCATCCGTGAGACCGCCCTGCTCCGACAACGCCTTGAAGTTGTCGGTCATGTAGGCGCGGAAGTAAGCCGGGTCGTCGGAATTGACGGTGGCGCGCATGCCTTTTTGCAGCATCGTGCGAATCTCATCGGCCGTCAGCGAGTTGGCGCAGAACGTGTTGGACACCGGGCACACTGTCAGACCCAGCCCGCGGCGCACGATCTCGTCGCAGAGTGCGTCGTCTTCCAGCGAGTTCACGCCGTGATCGATACGATCGACCTCGATCTTGGTCACCACATCGCGGATGTTCGAGACGCTGTTCTCCTGGTCCACGTCGCAGTGCATCGTGAGCTTGAGCCCCCACTCGCGCGCCTTCGCGAAGACCTCAGCGAACTTGAGCGGCGGATTGTCTTTTTCGTCGGAGTCGAGCCCAACGCCGACGATCTTGTCGAGATGCGGCTCGACCATCTCCAGATGTTCCATGGCCGACTCGGCACTCATGTCGCGTAGAAAGCACATGATGAGATTCGACTCGACGCCGAGCTTATCTGCCGCGTCCTTTTGCGCCCGCGCGATACCGTCGATGATGGTCTCGAACGCAACGCCGCGTGTCGTGTGACCCTGCGGGTCGAAGAAGGGCTCAACGTAACGCACGTTGTCCGCCGCCGCGCGCTCGAAATAACGGTAGGTCA
This sequence comes from Pseudomonadota bacterium, assembly GCA_038524795.1. Classification (GTDB taxonomy): domain Bacteria; phylum Pseudomonadota; class Gammaproteobacteria; order Steroidobacterales; family Woeseiaceae; genus CALBPI01. The sequence goes on from JBCBIJ010000008.1 coordinate 161,938, forward strand.
GGTCGTAGAAGTCCTGTTCTGTCTGCAACACGTTCATGCCCGCGTAGTAGATCGCGAGAAACGATGGCAGATCGTTAAAGTCGTACGCGTCGATGACGGCCTGCGGTGAGTCGTACTCAAGCTCGATGCCGTTCTTCTGCGCCAGCTCGAAAATGTGCTCGGGCTCGAGCGTGCCTTCGAGATGCACGTGCAGCTCGCACTTGGGCATCTTTTCGATGAACTCAGACATGGCGGGACTCCGGTTGGCTGGCGTAGCGCCCGATGCTATGTCTTGGCGTGCGTCGGCGGCAACCGCGAGCTGCAAAACCAGGACCGTCATCGCGAGGCCACGCCCTCACCGTCATTGCGAGCCCACGCAGTGGGCGCGGCAATCTCCTGACGCTGCGCCAGCGTCCGGAGATCGCCACGCGGCCTGGGGCCGCTCGCGATGACGGGTGGTCACTGCACGGGCTCGCAATGACAGCAACAACCTGCCTATAGTCCGGCCATGCGCGCCGTCACCGATTCACTCGCCATTGGCATCGACGACAAGCCTGCGGCACCGCTAGCCGCGTTTGTCGGCCTGCAGCACCTGCTGGCTGTGTTCGGCGGCATAGTTACCGCACCCCTGCTGATCGCCCTGGGAATGGGGCTGGGCGCGGCTGATACGGCCTACCTCATCAGCAGCGCGCTGCTCGTATCAGGCCTGGCGACGGCCGTGCAGATTGCGCGCATCGGGCCCGTGGGCTCAGGCTTGCTGAGCATCCAGGGCACGAGCTTCACCTTCGTTGGGCCGCTGATCTACCTCTACCAGTCGCGTGCGGGCGAGCTTGAGAGCGGCGCCATCCTGGGCGCGCTGTTCGCCGCCTGCGCGCTCTGCAGTGTGGTCGTCATGGCGCTGTCGCGTTTTGTGGAGCGCCTGCGCTATTTCGTCACGAGCCGCGTCGCAGCCGCGACCATTGTGCTGCTGGGCATCACGCTGGTGCAGGCCACGCTCGGCAACATCGAGCGAGAGTACACGGCCGCGGGCGCTGAAGGCTGGCGTGTGTTGGTCATGGCGGGCACGGTGTTTGCGGCCATTGCGCTGGCCGTGTGGCGCGGCGGTCCCATGCTGCGGCTCTCGAGCATCTTGCTTGGGCTGATCGTCGGCTTTGTCGTGGCCGGGGCGCTGGGCTGGCCCATCGTGATTGAACGTGGCGACGCACCGACACTGTTCCTTCCTGAGTTTGGCCGCTACCCCTGGTCGCTCGATCTCACGTTCGTACTGGTGCTGCTGCCGATCTTCCTGATTTCGGCCACCGAGTCCGTGGGCGATCTCACGGCAACCGCCAGCCTGTCGAAGCTGTCGATCACCGACAAGCCCTTTTGGCAACGGCTGCGCGGCGGCTTGCTCGCCGACGCCATCAACTCCTTTCTGGCGGCGCTTGTCTCAACGTTTCCCAATACAACCTTCAGCCAGAACAACGGTGTCATCCGGCTCACGGGCGTCTGTTCGCGCCGCGTCGGTCTGTGGGCGGCCGCGTTCCTCGTACTGCTCGGGCTCATTCCCGTGGTCGCCGTGGTGCTCAATGCACTGCCGGGCGCCGTGGTGTCGGGCGCGACGCTACTCATGTTCTTCATGGTAGCCGTGTCCGGATTTCACATCGCCCGCGCCGACGCCGACCGGAAGCGCAGCCGCACCGTCGTGGTCACGGCCGTCGTCAGTGGCCTTGCGCTGGGCGTTGTGGGTCCGAAGCTGACGGCACTGCCCGACGCGCTGCGCATGCTGGTCTCGTTCCCCGTATCGAGCGGTGCGTTTATCGCCATGGCGCTGGAAGTGCTGCTGCCGCGAAAGTAGTGGCGTCATCGCGAGGCGCGACGCGCCGTGGCGATCTCTCTCAGGTTGTCGCACGATTCAACAGCACGATATCGTGAAGCGGTCGCCGCGCGGCCTCCGGCCGCTCGCGATGACGAAGTGGTGATGTCGTCGCTCGCGTTGACGGAGTGGTGACGTCGCCGCTCGCGATGACGGAGTGGTGATGTGGCCGCCCGCGTTGACGTCTTGTTTTGGGAGTAAGCGATGCGTTTGTGGTTAATCCTGTTAGCAGCGGCGTTGGCACCCCCCAAGGCGCTCGCCGCCGACTGGTTTGAGGCGCTTAAAGACTCAGGCGATGACGAGGCACTGTACCGCGTGCTGCACGCGATGCCCAAGGGCGGCGACCTGCACAACCACAACACGGGCTCCATTTTCGTCGAGGACCTCTACGAGATCGCGATCTCACAAGAGGCCAACGGCTACACTTACTACACCAAGACGCGCATCGATAACTGCCGTAGCTACGAGACCGTTACCGATGCCTACCTGCTGATGTTCCGCAATATCAGCCATATCGAGTACGCCGCGCTCTCGGAATGCGAACAGGGTGAGCACAAACGCCTTGATGCCCTCAATGCGACTGAGAAAGCGGCCTGGATGAACAGCCTCAGGCTCGACAAGCCGTCTGAAGGCCGCGAAGAGTTCTTCGGCAAGCACTGGCAGCGGCTCAACGCGCTCATGGCCAACCCGCACCTTCACGCCGAAGCGCTCTACCGGAATCTCAAGTCGCTGTCCGACGAGGGCGCGCGCTATCTGGAGGTCATGGTGTCCGTAAACGGCGCCGTCACGCCCGACGGCACGCCCATCTCCCGCAACGAGATGATCGAGGTCTACCGGCAGCGCCTGGCCGCGGACGACGTACAGGCCACGGGCATGACGGTGCGTCTGCAGCTCACGCTCCTTAGGTTTCTGCCGACGGCCGAGCGCAGCTTACGCGATTTGTACGCCACGGCGCGCGACAACGCCGACATGGTTGCGGCTATCAACATGGTCGGACGGGAGGACAACGACAAAGGTCACCCCCGCCGATTCCTCGAGACCTTGCGTGAGCTTCGCCGCGACTACGACGTGCCGCTCTCGATCCACGGCGGCGAGGTCGACGAGCCGAACGACCATGTCCGCGACACGCTGCTACTTGGGGCCGAACGCATCGGTCACGGGCTCAATCTGATCACCGATGACGATCTGATGCTTGATATGAGGTACGGGCCCTATCTCGTTGAAATTAATTTGATCAGCAACCTGCTGCTTGAGTATGTTGTGGACTTTTCGCAACACCCGTTCCCGGAGTACTTACGCATCGGCATTCCCGTCGCCTTGTCGACCGATGACCGCGGTATGTGGGACTCAACACTCACCGACGAGTTCTTCGTCGCGGTCCGTGAGTTCGACCTGAGCTGGGATGAAGTGGTCGCCCTGAGCCGAAACTCGCTGGCCTACGCCTTGGTAGAGCCCACCGTGAAGCAAGCGCTGCTCGACGACTTTGAGCAGGAAATCCAGCGCTTTGAGCGCGACCTCAAACGGCGCGGACTTGCAAAGGTGCCGCCCATGCCGGAGACTCGGCTCTTCATTTGTGCCCGCTACAAGATCTGCGACTAAGCGTTGGCGCAAGCCTGGGGGGTAATCAGGTTTGCACAAACAGCAGTTGATCCGGCTCGCGTTCCTCGCGGCCCATCCGTTGCCTATTGCGCATGACACATGGCGGTAGCCCGGTTCGGTGTTACCTTTTAACAACAGTTGCCGGAGACCGGGTTTCCAGCCGCACAAGCAACGATCCATAAGCATTTTCTGAAGTGAAACTGCGTCGTTTCGCCGCGACGCGTGAGATGTGTGCCTTTGAGGAGGGTGAGCTTAATGAAACGTAACCAGGCCTTGTATACGGCCGTAGCAACGGCACTGGCCACCGGCGTTGCCGGCCCAGCAGTAGCCCAGGAAGACGAGGAAGTGCTAGACGAAATCGTCGTCGAGGGCTCGCTGAATACGCTCCCGACGCAGGACGTCGGCAGTGTTTTCGGCTTCGACAAGACCCTGCTCGAGACACCGCGCTCGGCGTCAACTGTCAGTGCCGAGCAAATCGCACGATTCGACATTCGCGATATCGACGAACTGGTCGCGCTCGCGCCGGGCACTTTCACGCAGTCGTTCTTCGGCGTCGCTGGCGCGCTTGACGTTCGCGGCACCCCGGGCGAGACCTACTTCCGCGGCATTCGCCGGCTCGACAACCCGGGCAATTACCCGACACCGATCGGTGCATCTGACCGGGTCGACATCGTACGCGGCCCGGCATCACCGATTTTCGGCCCCGCAAAGATCGGCGGCTACCTGAACTTCGTACCGAAGTCTGCGCGCGCCGAAGGCGGCCAGTATCTGGAGGAAATCGAAGGTTCCGTGTCCTACACCACGGGCACCTGGGACAAGAACATCGTGACTGCGGAAGTCGGCGGTCCCGGTGAGCTTGCCGGGCGTGAGTTTGGCTACTACCTGTACTCGGAAATCGAGGACTCGGGCAGCTACTACGACAACACCTCCACCGACCAGACCCTGCTGCAGGCGGCGTTTGATCACGACGTTAACGACAAGCTGCACATTCAGTTTGGCGGCATGTACCACCGGTTCGAAGGAAATCAGGTCGCGGGCTGGAACAGGCTGACTCAGGATCTCGTCGACAATGGCACCTACATCACGGGTCTGGCGCAGCCGCTCGACAGTGACGGCGATGGGCTCATTACGCACCAGGACTACTTCGCCACCGCTGACTTCGACGGTACGGACGGCGACGGCCTGTTCGGCGTCAATGTATTCGTGTTCCGTCCTGATCAGGTTACTGTGGGCGACCTCGACAGTCTCATGGCACTAGAAAATCCGGGTATAGGGCGACTTGAAGGAAACCAGGTGCTTGTCGCCGAGGACGATACGCTCGAGAACACGGTCTACACGTTCTACTTCGACGCGATCTACCAGGCCGACAATGGCTGGGAGATCAAGAACCAGCTTTTCTACGAGAGCTACGAGAACCTCAACGAAAACGCGTACGGTTTCTCGCAGTTCCATGACACCTGGGTCGTAGAAGAGAAGCTCGTTTTTTCGAATACGTTCGTAAGCGGCGGTTGGACCACGTCTTTGCAGTTGTCGCCATCGTACCGCTTCACAGACTTCGCTCACGCCGACGACTACACGAACGAGTATTTCGACCGGCGTGATCTGACTGGGCCGTCCACCGCTCGCGACGCGCGTCGATTGTCAACTCGGATCGATGACGACTACACCGAGTACTACATTGGTGACTACTCCAACTGGGGGCTCGCGGCGTTGGCCGACATCACCCACGAGAGTGGCTTCAGCGCCACACTTGGTGTCCGCTATGACGATATTGACATCGAGAGCCGGATTCCGATTGACCAGGTCCTGCTGTCAAACTTCACGTCAGAATTCGTGGTTCTGTCCGATGACGGCCAGTTCATTCTAAATGACTTTGGCCTTGACACGGCCAACCCTTCTCTCGACGACATTACCGCACCCATAAATGCTTCGAATTCGTTCGACGGCACATCCTGGACAGCCAGTGTGTCTTGGAACTTCAACGGCGGCATCATTCCTTACATCACAGCCTCCGAGCAGTCCACGCTGATCGCAGGTCAGGGTGCAGAGGTCACTGCCGGAAACGTGTTCAGTGGTGGAGCGTTCGACCAATCCGAGCTGCTCGAGTACGGCATCAAAGGCAGCTTCCTGGACGACCAGTTGTATGTCGCACTCTCGGTGTACGAGCAGGAGCGCGTGGACTTCAACGCACAGGCCATCGTCACCAACTCGACGGACCGCACGGAAGGTATCGAACTCGAGGCGCGCTGGGTCGTCAACGACAACCTGATCCTGACGGCCGGCTACTCGCGCATCGAGGTGGTCAACCTCAACACGCTCGAGAACGGTGGCCGCTTCAGCTTCTACGGTGCCGGTGACCTGCCCCAGATCGACCCGACGCTCATCTTCGGCGGCGTCGTCATCGGCAACCCGCCGGCAACCACAGAAGACGACGCGCGCAAGGCCGGTGTACCCGAGAACATCTTCTCATTCACGGGCACCTACCTGTTCGACAACGGCTTCTCGGTCAACGCGAGCATCATCGACGTGGAAGAAGTGTTCTCCGGGTTCTCGCAAGCGGTTGAACTGCCTGCGTACACACTGGTGAATGCCGGCGTCCGCTACGAAGGCGAGCAGTGGGCGATTAGTGTCACGGGCAAGAACCTCACGGACGAGCGCTACTTCCGTGCCAACTTCCCGAACCTGTTCGGCAGCCAGATCGTGCTGCCCGAGCTGCCACGTCACTACCAGGCTTCGCTGTCGTTCCGCTTCTAAGCGGCGTAAGCCTTGCCTCGAAGGCCCGGGCGGGAGTATCCGCCCGGGCTTTTTTTGGTCTTGAAACTATGAAGAAAACGGCCAGTCTCGTCGGACTGACGGTATTGCACCTGGCACTCTCGGGCTGCGCGGCGACGTCGAGCTCAAAACCGGTCGCACCCAAAATCGTCATCGTCACGATGTTCGAGCGTGGCGCCGACCGGGGTGACGCACCCGGCGAGTTTCAGCTTTGGAACGAGCGCCGCAACCTCGATGCCGCGGTGTACCCCGCCGTCGCGCACCACGACCTGCACTACAACCCCGACTCCGGCCTGCTGGGTGTTGTGACGGGCATCGGGACGGCGCGTGCCGCTGCCTCCATCATGGCGCTGGGCATGGACCCGCGCTTCGATGTCTCCGAGAGCTACTGGCTCATCGTCGGTATTGCGGGCTTCGATCCCGAAGACGCTTCCATCGGTTCGGCCGCCTGGGCCGAATGGCTCGTCGACGGCGACATCTCGCACGAGATCGATGCGCGCGAGAAACCCGACGACTGGGAGTGGGGCTACATCGCCCGCTACATCAAAACGCCCTTCGAGACGCCGCGGCGCGACCCGCGCGGCGAGCTCTACCAGCTCAACACCACATTCGTCGACTGGGCTTTTGAGCTCACCAAGGACACGCCGCTGCCCGACAATGACGAACTCGCCGCGACACGCGCCCGCTACACCGAACACCCCAATGCGCAACGCCCGCCCTTCGTGCTGCGTGGCGACCACCTCGCCGCCTCCACGTTCTGGCACGGCGAAATCCTGAACGGCTGGGCCAATGCCTGGGTCGACTGGTGGACGGAGAGCAACGGCGAGTTTGTGTCCTCGGCCATGGAGGAGACGGGCACGATGCAGTCGATAACCTGGCTCGCACAGACGGGGCGCGCCGACCCCCGGCGCGTGCTGTCGTTGCGCACGGCCAGCAACTACGTGATGCCGCCGCCCGGTGTGTCGGCCGCCGACAACCTGCTGGCCGAAAACGAAGGCTACAGCGGGCTCGAGATCGCGCTCGAGTCGGCCTATCGCGTCGGCTCGGTCGTCGTGGATACGCTGCTGGCCGACTGGCCGCGCTACCGCGTGTGCGTACCGGGCGATCCCTGCGACGAGTAAGCCCGGCGGGTAAACCGAAGCACTGGGCGGGTCACCCGCACCTTTCTTCGTCGCAGCATAGACAGTGTCCCCCAACTGCGTGACATGTTGCAGCGCAGCAAAGCCGTTAGGCTCTCGTTCAACGACCGTTTAGCTGCGGGCTTTTTGGCTGCGCGACGGCACCAACTGGGGGACAGCACGATGCCATCTACCGCATATCTTCTGATCGGCGCGTTCATAGCGCCAGTGATTTTCACGGGCGCGAAATGCGCTGTATGCCGCTACCGAAAGTGGCTGACGCGCCGCGACGCGTTGATCAGTGTCGGACTGGTCGCTTCGGGCGTCGGTCACGACCTGAACAATGTGCTGACGTGCATCAGCGGGCATGCCGAGCTGCTGGAAACCGGCGCTGCAGATTCGTCGCCGCAAAGGACTGCACGACAAATACGTGAGCTCTCGCAGTGCGCAACGCGGATCAACCAGCAAATGACCGGGCTAGTCAGCGGCCATCGCCAGATCGAGCCCTGCAACGACGTCATGGCGCAGCTACTCGAATCCGGGCAGATGCTGAGAACAACCCTGGGTGACCAGCTCGCGATTTCTTTGGATTTGCCCGCAGACCGGGTCGACGCCACCTTGTCGCGCTCTCAAATCGACCAGATCCTGCTCAATCTTGTGTTCAATGCGCGAGACGCGGGCGCAAAGCATGTGGTGATCTCGGCGCAGCTTGAGGCTGCACGCCAAAGGACGGGGCGTCGTCCTGGCGCCACGCTGCTGTTACTACAAGTGAGTGATGATGGGACGGGGATGACCTGGGCCACGCGGATGCTGGCGACACACGCCTTCTTCACACGCGGCAAATCCAACGGGACGGGTCTGGGGCTCGCGACGGTCAAACGGATCGCCGGCAGAACCGGCGGCAGTTTGTCACTGCAGAGCATTCGGGGTCACGGCACCTCCGTCACTGTGACGCTGCCGTGTCACCGGCCCGCCATCGACAATGTCCGGCGGCTACAGCCTAGATCAATCCCAACGAAAGGGCCCTCAGGGTCGCCGTCACCCGGTCCGCAACGCCTAGCTTGTTAAATACGCGACGCACATGAGTGTCGACCGTATGACGAGAGACGCCCAAAATTTCTGCGATGACCGCATTACTCTTCCCGCGGGCTGCCCAAGCCATGACCTCGCACTCACGCGGCGAGAGATGGCACGCGTCCTTGGGATGGGCCATCAACAGGTCGCAGTAAGCCAGGTGACCGATCTGGGCGGCCCAGCGAAGCAGGGCGATCTCCGTATTGCCAATTTCAATTGTTGGCGCCCCAAAGCCGTATCCCGCGTAGCCATTGCGACCGTGCGGACCGAAGACCGGTATCGCCAGACCATCGCCTAATGCCGCAGCATCGAGCAAGTCGAGATAGCGACGATTGTCATCGGTCAGATCTCGGAAGTGTCGCGCCTCGGACCATTTGAACGGCAGCGCCGAATTTGCGGCGCGCTGCGGGATCGGATCGATGTCGTAGAGCGACTCGTCGACGTAGCGCTGCACCCAGGAATCTGGAAACCCGTGTGTCATGACCGCAATGTGGGGGTCATAGTCTTCGGCGCCCAACGGCGGCAAATGGTGATAGCTCATCATGCGAACACCGACGCCGCTCAGGAACTCCACGTAGATTTTTCGCAGCTCCGGGAATTGATCGGCTTGCTGCAACCGCGTAACAAGCTCAGTGACTAATTCGGGCCGGATCGTTGCTTGGCTTGATTCAGACATAGCGCGTTCCTGTCGAAACACACGCCGTCTGAGCTTAGCCTAAGCCCTCGGTGTTGGTCACATTCCGGAGCGAATCGACCTCAAAGGAACACGTACCTGGCCCCAAAGATGGCCGCGATGACATAAACCGCGGCCGGGCACTGCGCCGGGCGTCCCGAGGCCACTTTGATGATGGCGTAACTCAGAAAGCCGAGGCCGATGCCATCAGCAATCGAGAAGGTGAGCGGCATCGCCACAGCCGCCAGCACGGCCGGCGCGCTCTCTGTGATGTCGCCCCAGTCGAGGTCCGCGAGGCTGCGCGCCATGAGGCAGGCCACAAACAACAACGCCGAAGCCGTTGCATAGGCCGGCACACTCGCGGCAAGCGGGGCTAAGAACACGCAGGCCAGAAACAGCAGGCCGACGGTCACGGCTGTGAGGCCCGTTCGACCGCCCGCCTCGACACCTGCGGCACTCTCGATGTAACTCGTCGTCGACGACGTCCCCGCGAGCGCGCCCACCACCGTCGCGCCCGAGTCCGCAAACAGCGCGCGACGCAGCCGGGGCAGCTTGCCCTCCGCGTCGAGCATATTGGCGCGCGTGGCGACGCCGACCAACGTGCCGGCCGTATCGAAGACGTCCACGATCAGGAATGACAGGATGACCGTAGCCATCGATAGTGTCATGGCACCCGCGATGTCGAGCTGGCCCAACACAGGCAGCCAGGCGGGCGGTGCCGAGAACACGCCACCGAAGGCCACTTCGCCCGTGATCCAGCCGACGCCCGCGGCAACAAGGATGCCGATAACGACGGCGCCACGAACACCACGCGCCGTAAGGGCCACGATGAGCCCAAAGCCCGCCAGCATCATGACCGGCTCGAACTGCGTGAGCGCACCCAGCGACGTCAACGTCGCGGCGTCGTCGACAACCACGCCCGCGTTCTTGAGCGCGATATAACCCAGAAACAGACCAATGCCTGCCGCGATTCCGAGCTTGAGGTTGCGCGGGATCGAATTCACGAGCCACTCGCGAAACGGCACGATGCTCAGGAACACGAAAAACACGCCCGAGATGAACACGGCGCCCAGCGCGGTTTCCCAGGAGTGGCCGCCGACGATGACGACAGAAAAAGTAAAGAACGCGTTCTGACCCATGCCGGGCGCGAGTGCGATCGGGTAATTGGCGAACACACCCATGGCGATCGAGCCCACCGCCGCGGCCACGCAGGTGGCGACGAACACGGCCCCGAAATCCATGCCCGTCTCAGACAGGATCGATGGGTTCACGATGGTGATGTAGGCCATGGCCAGGAATGTTGTGAGCCCGGCCGTGAGCTCAGTGCCGATCCTGGTGTCGTGCGCGCTGAGATCAAACCAGCGCGTCAGCGCCGCGCGCATCAGTCGCCGGCCTCTTCAGAACCGCTCGGCAGTGTGTCGCGGTAGGTGTCCCAGTCCGCGACGAGCGCCTGCACGACGGCGTTACCCACGAGGAACGCGGCCTCGATTGCGGGCAGACCGTTGTCAGGGTACGGCGCGGTCTTGCTCCAGACCGCCGTTTTGCCCTCCGGTGGCATCGTGAAGTTGCTGGCCGTGCGCAGCACGAGCACGCGGTCCGCGTCGACCTTACCCGCCCGGTCGAGACGGTGGAGCGCCGTCAGCGTGCCACTGTCCTCCATGTTCGAGGTCATAAAGTTGGCATCGGTGCCCGCATAGAGGCGCACCCAGTCATTGGCCCAACCGTTGAGCAGCGCGCCGTGCCAGTAAGTGCTGGCTGACAGCGTGTCGCCAATGGTCACGAAAGGCGGCCGCTGCGCATTGGGGTAACCCGCGTAGAGCTTGCGGAACTCAGAAATGCCAGGCGCATCGGCCAGCGGCACGTCCTTGCTGACGGCGTAGGCCCATTCAACGAGCCCGGGATTGAGCGTGAACTTGATCGTATCGAGCGACCAGGAACCCGACAGGTCGACGGGGTCCTGCGTGGGTTCCTTGGCACCCAGCGGGATCAGGCCGTAAGGCCACTCACTCGGAATCTCGCGGCCGTCGATCTCGTAGAGCAAATCACCGTCGACCACATGACGCGCCCAGGCTGCCGAGCCCAGCGACAGGTCCACGGGATCACCGCCCGCGATGCCGGCGATGACCCAGTAGGCGTTGGAGAGGTCGAAGCGCGTATCGGTCCCAAGCGCCATGATCGAGGCCGTCGCGTTGGGAATCCCGCCGCCCGTGAGCAGCGCCAGCACGCCGTCGTCATTACCGTGCAGCGGCACTTCGCCCATCGCAAACGGGTACATGGTGTCGAGTGCCAAGCGCTCTAGCCAGAGCTGCAACTCACCCGGCGAATCGCCTGTGATTTCGCCGCGCTCGAACATGGCGACCACCACCACCTTGACGGGAATGGATTCGGCCGATTCCGAGTCCATTTGCGAATGGCAAGCCGTCATTAACAGCACAGCCACAAGAAGGCATGAACGATAGATCATTATGGGGGACCCTGAGTTGTCGGCATCTCGGCCGCTTGCACCGATGGTGCTGACCTCTGAGGGTTGTTGCAACCAGCGGGACGCGTTGTATCCACGCAAAAAAAAAGGCCGGCGCAGGGCCGGCCTCTTTGCCCGACGATGATCGGGCGTAGCGGAATACCACCCACTCAGCGTCGGCGCGCACCTGCAAGCAAAAGCAGTGCGCCGCCAAGCAGCAGCGGTGCGGCCGGTGCCGGCACCTCTGTCGCCGTCTCGTTCTTCGTGTCGTACCACACCGTAGTGTTGGAGCTGAACTGTGCAAGCGATCCGTCAGGATTGATCGCTGTCGTGACGTTGAACGATGGGTGGAACCAAATGCCGATCGACGTATCGAACATGACGCCTTCGGAAAGCACATCATTGATCGCGGCCACGTTGATGCTCAGCGTGGCAAGCGTCCCCACTGTCGTGTAGGCGTTCTGGAAGTAGCCAAGGAAGTCCGTCGTCAGGTAGCTCTTGTTGTTATTGAGGCCATTGTAGGCGTAAGCCCAGACTTCTTCGGTAAGGGCATCAAAGTAAAGAATGGCGAGTTGATCGTCAGCCACCTTCGGGTTCGGTCCGTCACTCAAGACGAGCCAACCGCCGTCGGCAGCCGTCGTGTCGTAGTCGACCGCCCAGACGAAGTCTTCAGAGACTGTGTCGTAGCTGCCGTAGATGCTGTTGAAGCTATACGCGCCACCCTGGCCGCCAAAAGTGCCGCCGTCGTTTTGGTACTCGAACACAGCTGCGCTGGCGCTGGTTGAGGCCAGTCCGAGCGTCAGTGCCGCCATGGCGGAAAGGTAATTGCGAAACGTCATCATCGGATGTTCCTAAGGTCACAGTTCAAGATGTAGCGGGTTTTGCAATTCGCGCGCCAGAATTACTTTTTTCTAGTCTTTCCGGGATTCCTGGCGGGCCGAAAAGGTTATGGAAAACCGCTCAGAAATACGGAATGTAAAGAAAGCCGACGTCACACACCCAAAAAAAACCCCGGCCGAAGCCGGGGAAGAGCGGGTACCGGAAACGATCAGGAGATAACGGCCGGTACCACGAGGGGGGATGGGTAGGCGAGGCCTCAGTCGTCGGCGTCCTTGCGCTCGACTTCCTGCGTGCGCGTGACCTCGGTGCCGTCGGCGCGCGTGCGCGTTGCGCTGCGTGTCGCGCCCGTTTCCGTGCGCCGCGCCGTCACGTCGACCGACTGCTCGCGGCCGTCGGGCGTCGTACGGCTGCTGTTTCGCGTGTAGGTCTGCGTGTCTGGGTCCCACTGCGCGTTGTCGTTACGCGTCCACTCGCCGCCGTTCGGGCCCGTGGTGACGCGATCGCGAGTGATGCCTGTCTCGGGGTCGTAGCTCACGTCGGTGTTGCGATTGGCTGTGCGGCCCTCAGGCCCAGTGACCGTCGTGTTGCGGTTGTAGCCGTCCTCGGTGCGCGAAAGCGTGGAGTCTGACGTGGCCGAGCGACCGTTGGGACCTGTGGCACGCCGTTCGGTGCGAACCGTCTGGTTGTCGCGGTCGACCGTGCGATGGGCTTCGCGGGTCGCCGTGTTGCCATTCCGGCCCGTGCGCGTGGTGCGCCGCTCCGCCGTGTTGCCATTGCGCTTGCGCGTCGTCTTGCGGCTGGGCTCACCAGCTGATGCATAGACTTCGAAGCCCGGTATGGAAGCCGCCTGCGTGTTGGGCGCGGCCGCGGCGCAGATCAGAACCAAAGCGCCCGTTGCGGCCAGAAAAAGCCTGGACTTATTCATGGTGTTACTCCCTGTCAGTCGTTGCGTCATTCCGTGGCGCATTGGCGCCGGTTACCTGGAATAACGCGCGCCAACCGGATCGGTTGACAGGCGGGGAGCAAGTTCACATAACGCAGAACGGGAGGATCAGGGCGCGTCAGCCTCAAGACCTTGGATGGCGCGACGCTCGGCATCCTCGCGGATCGCCTGCACATCCTGGAGTAACTGCTTCACAGCCTCCGGGTTGGGATAGGGCCCCAACATGGCGCTTTCGGGGCCCAACACAGCGGGCTCGCTGGCCTCAGTATCAGAGTCATCCGCAACCGGCCGGGGCGCGGGCGCCGTGCCCACCGCATTCATCTTCGGATCGATCGCGAGAACCGTGTACGCCGTACCCTCGACGGGCGGCGTGCCCGAAAAGTGCCACTGCCCGCTCGCGTCCTGCCAACGGTAAACCTCCACAGGTTCCGAAGGGAGCACCTCGGGCACATCAAGGCTCGGCAGGCTGGTCTGCAGCGACTGCCAGGCCTGATCCGGCGTGTAGAGCGGTTTGCCGTCGGATCCGCGCATGAGGAACGGGCCGGCCAACGCCAGCACGAGCCCGAAACACAGTACTTTGACGAACAGTTTCATGCTTAAAGCGTAGCAGGCGCGGCGATCGACGAATCTGGATTACGTCGCATTTCGAAGCCTCGAGGTGCGACAATCGCGCACGTTTTTTATAAGAGTGGACGGTTTATGACTGCAGCGGCACCACAGGGAAACGCACCGGAATTCGGCTCCGAGCTCTACGAGCGGCGCGAGCGTGTATTCCTCGTTTTGGCCGGCACCTTTCTCTGTGCCATGACGCTGCTCAACGTCGTTGGCATCTCGCACTTCATCGAAGTTGGCCCGCTCGTCGTGGCTGCAGGCGTACTGCCCTACCCGCTGACCTTCCTCTGCACAGACCTTATCTGTGAGCTCTACGGCCGCAAGCGCGCCAACTTCATGGTCACCGTGGGCCTGTGCCTCAACGGCTTCATCCTGCTCATCATGTGGCTCATCGACATCGTGCCGGCAGCACCGTCCACCGCCATCCCGCCCTGGCAGGCGATCGAGCTCGCCAGCGACGTTGGCCTGCCCAGTGGTGACAGCCTGTCGGGCACGATCCAGATGTTCGACCTTATTTACGCCACGACCTCAGGCGCTGTCGTGGCCTCTATGCTCGCCTACATTGCCGCGCAGTACTGCGACGTTCAGGTGTTTCACTTCCTGAAGCGGTTGACGAAAGGCAAGTACCTCTGGGTGCGCAACAACTTCTCGACACTGACCAGCCAGCTCGTCGACTCTGTGACGGTCATCGCGGTGACATTCGGGGCGTCTTACCTCGCCGGCGAACGTACGTTCCAGTCACTACTCGTGCTCGTGGGCGGCAATTACGCGTTTAAGGCCGGATCAGCGTTGCTCGACACCATCCCCTTTTACATCCTGACGGCAAAGCTGCGTCGCTACCTGCAGCTTGAAGACAACGCAGCCGATTACGGCGGCGTGCCGTCCGAAAATCGCGCCTAGTCGGCGCTGCCGATGAAGGCCAGCGAGGTTTCCGCGTAGTAGCTTGCGCCGCCCGCACTGGCCAGCACGCGTATCGACTCGTCCGTTGACGCACCCTCGAAGGCGAGCCTCCAGGACTGACCGTCCCCCTCGAGCGCCTGCGGCACACCATAGGTCCCTGCCGCGTCGCCCAAGGCGAGTTTCACGCTGTCGAGTGCGTGCGACGCGCTCAGCATCATGACCCCATCGCTGAGTGCCAGAACGAGCTGAAAGTCATTGTTGACGAGCTCGCACTCGCCGCTCGCGTAGCGGCAATTGGGCTTGGCCACGAGTTCATAGGCACCACCCGGCACTGCCGCCTGCGGTTCCTCGGCCACCATCCGGTCCACGGCGAACCACGCGATAATCGCGAGCACGGGCGCGACTAGCAGCGCGATGATGACGTGTTTGTTCTTCCACATGCGGCGTCCCCAAAAAAAGACGGGGCCAGCCGAAGCTGACCCCGTAATGCTACGCCACGTCTCAGTGACCCGTCGCGCCACCTGCCCCGGCCGGGACACGGATGTCCTCGACCAGATGCTGAATGTGCTCGGGTGGATTGGCCGTCATCGCCGAGACCGCATACGCGACCGCGAAGTTGACGATGGCGCCCACAGCACCGAAGGCGTTGGGCTCGATACCGAAGAACCAGTTGGCGGGCATGTCACCCAGGAACGCCGTGCTGGCGACGAACATGATGCCCTTGTGCTGGAACACGTAGAACAGCGTGACACCGATGCCCGCGATCATGCCGGCGATGGCGCCCTCCTTGTTCATCTTCTTGGAGAAAATCCCCATCATGAGCGCCGGGAAGATGGACGACGCCGCGAGACCGAAGGCCAGTGCCACGGTCCCGGCTGCAAAGTCGGGTGGATTAAATCCAAGATAGCCCGCCGCACCGATCGCGCCTGCCATGGCAATGCGACTTGCCAAGAGCTCCTGTTGCTCGCTGATGTCGGGTTTGAACACCCCTTTGAGCAAGTCATGCGAGATCGCCGAGGAGATCGCGAGCAACAACCCGGCCGCTGTCGACAGCGCGGCCGCGAGCCCGCCCGCAGCGACGAGCGCAATGACCCAGTTAGGCAGCTGCGCGATCTCGGGGTTGGCCAGGACCATGATGTCGTTGTCGATCTTCTTGACCTCGTTGAGCTCAGGATCGGCCGAGTAACGGATGCGACCGTCGCCGTCCTTGTCTTCGAACTCGAGCAGTCCCGTTTTCTCCCAGTTGCTGACCCAGGTCGGGCGCTCTTCGTACTTCATGTACTCACCGGGCGTGGGCTCGATCGTCTGCATGAGATTCAGGCGCGCCATGGCGGCAACCGACGGGGCCGTCGTGTAGAGGATCGCGATGAACACCAGCGCCCAGCCCGCGGAGCTGCGTGCGTCCTTGACCTTGGGCACCGTGAAGAAGCGGATGATCACGTGCGGCAGGCCTGCCGTGCCGATCATAAGCGACATCGTATACATGAACATGTTGGTCAAGCTTAGCCTGGCATTGGTCGTGTACTCCGCGAAGCCTAACTCCATGACCACCTGGTCGATCTTGTCGAGCAGGTAGGTCGAGGTGCCGACGAGCGTGTCGCCCAGACCCAGCTGCGGGAACGGGTTTCCTGTCAGGTTCAGCGAGATGAAGATGGCCGGAATCGTGTAGGCGAGGATCAGCACACAGTACTGTGCGATCTGCGTGTAGGTGATGCCCTTCATGCCGCCCATGACGGCGTAGAAGAAGACGATCGCCATGCCGATCGTGAGGCCCACGTTGTAGTCGACCTCGAGAAAGCGCGAGAACGCCACGCCGATGCCCTTCATCTGGCCGATGACGTAAGTGATCGACGCGATGATGAGGCAGATGACGGCAACGATGCGCGCGGCCTTGGAGTAGTACCGGTCACCGATGAACTCGGGCACGGTGAACTTGCCGAACTTGCGCAGGTAGGGCGCAAGCAGCATGGCCAGCAGCACGTAGCCGCCCGTCCAGCCCATGAGGAATACGGACCCGCCGTAGCCCATGAAGGCGATGAGCCCGGCCATCGAGATGAACGACGCGGCCGACATCCAGTCGGCGGCGGTGGCCATGCCGTTGGCAACCGGGTGTACGCCGCCACCGGCGACGTAGAACTCCTTCGTGGAGCCCGCCCGGGCCCAGATGGCGATGCCGACGTACAGCGCGAACGTGAAGCCGACGACGATGTAAGTAAGTGTTTGCAGTTCCATCGTTAGGCTCCCCTATTCCTCAACGCCGTGTTCGCGGTCGAGTTTTCCCATGCGCCAGGCGTAGAAGAAGATCAACACGACGAACGTGTAAATCGAGCCTTGCTGCGCAAACCAGAAGCCAAGCTTGTAACCGCCGAGCCGGATGCTGTTGAGTGGCTCGACGAGAATGATTCCGAAGCCGAAGCTGACGATGAACCACACAATCATGCAGCCCCAAACGAGCTTCAGATTGGCACGCCAGTAATCGTTGTTGTTGGCCATTGCCGTCCCCCCTGGTACGCGGTGAATTCTGACCGAGGCCCAATCTAGCAAAGCACCGCCAATGGCCCTTACCGACTTTAGTCTTAGGCCCACCGGTCGCACCTCGGGAGCGCGGGTAGTAGACTGATTTGTAACGGGTGCGAAGGGGGGCACGCACTTGATCAATTCGTGGCTGCTCCTGGCAGCCTGCGCCGGCTACGTCGCGTTGCTGTTCGTCATTGCACGATTCGGTGACCGCGTGGCCGACGACCGCCTGTCGCCACGATGGCGGGCCATCACCTACAGCCTGGCGCTGGCGGTGTACTGCACATCGTGGACCTTCTACGGCGCTGTGGGCACCGCGGCGACGAGCGGCTGGCTGTACCTGCCTATCTACCTGGGCCCAATTCTCGTGATTGCCCTGGGCTGGCCGTTTCTGACACGCGTCATCGCCATCAGCCGGCGCCAGAACCTGACCTCGATTGCCGACTTCCTGGCCGCGCGCTACGGCCGCTCGCACGGCCTGGGCGTCATGATCACGGTCATCGCCGTGGTCGGTTCGGTGCCCTACATCGCGTTGCAGCTACAAGCGGTCGGGACGGGTTTCGCCATTGTGTCGGAGACAGGCTCCAGCGGCGCGCCGGGGTTTGGCACGGGGCTGGCCGTCACCCTGGCGCTGGCTGGTTTCGCGATCCTCTTCGGTACGCGCAAAGTGGATGTCACCGATCACCACGACGGCATGATGCTGGCCATCGCGTTTGAGTCGGTCGTGAAGCTCATCGCCTTCGTGCTCGTGGGCGTGTTTGCATTGGGCCTGTTGCGCAATGGCGTGACGAGTGCGTTACCAGGGCCCAGTCCGTTCGCCCAGTCTGCGCTACCGCAGACCTTCATGACCCAGCTGCTGCTGGCCGGCGCCGCCATTCTCTGCCTGCCGCGTCAGTTTCATGCCGCCGTGGTCGAGGCGCGCGCTGACGCTGACATCGGCATCGCGCGTTGGCTGTTTCCCATCTACCTCGTTGTTTTCTCGGTGCTCGTCATTCCCATCACCCTCGCCGGCCTCGGCATGCTGTCGGGCTCGGGCATCACGGGTGACAGCTTTGTGCTCGCGTTGCCCATGCAGGCGGGCTCGCAATGGCTCACGCTCGTCGCGTTTCTGGGTGGTTTTTCCGCGGCCACGGGCATGGTCATCGTTGCTTGTGTGGCGCTTTCGACAATGATTTCCAACGAGTGCGTCGTACCGCTGGTGGTGCGGATGCGCGGCGGGGAGTCTCGCGACTACGCGCGCCTCGTTCTCTACGTGCGACGCGTCGCCATCGCAGTCATCGCACTGCTGGCCTGGCGCTACCAGGTGGCCGCCGCGGGCAACACGGCGCTGGCCTCGATGGGCCTGTTGTCGTTTGCCGCGGCCGCGCAGTTCGCGCCGCTCATGGTGGCCGGCGTGTATTGGCGCGGCGCTCATCGACGCGGCGCCATCGCGGGTCTGGCTTGCGGCTTTGCGCTCTGGACTTACACGCTGTTCCTGCCCACGCTCGCACGCGCCGGCCTGTTCTCGACCGATTTCATCGAGCAGGGACTGTTCGGGCTCACCTGGCTGCGGCCCGAGGCGCTCGTCTTCGAGACGGTGTCGGCACCCCTGACACACGGGGTCGCCTGGTCACTCATCGTCAACACACTCGTACTGATCGGCGTGTCGCTGGCCGCACGACACAGCATGCTGGAGCGCATTCAGGCCGGCACCTTCGCAGGCGTGCGCGGCGTTCCGGCACAAGGTCACCGGGACGCTCGTACCGCGAGTATCACGCACGAGGACCTCAAGGCGCTCGCGGGACGGTTCGTCGGCGGACCGCAGGCGGGACGCTCTTTCGCAGATTTCGCCCTGGCCGAAGGGATCGAGCTGGCGCCAAGCACCGCTGCCGACCCCCGCGTCATTCGGTTTACGGAACGACTGGTTGCGGGCGCCGTGGGCGCGGCGTCGGCACGCGTCGTCATGACCACAGCGCTGCGCGATACGGGCTCGCGCATCGAAGACGTCTTCGCACTCCTCGACGAGACGAGCGAAGCTATTCGTTTCAACCAGCAGCTCGTCGAGGCCACGCTCGAGAACATGACACAAGGCGTCAGTGTCGTGGACGCGGAGCAGCGTCTCGTCGGTTGGAACCGTCGCTACCTCGAACTCATGGGCTACCCCGATAACCTGCTTTACCGGGGCCAGCCCGTCGCGGAACTGATTCGACACAACGCCGCGCAAGGCCACTTCGGTGACGTCGATCCCGAGACTGCTGTAAACCGACGTCTCAAGTTTCTGAAGAGCGGCTCGGCCTACACTTACGAGAGCAACTTCGCCGATGGTCGTGTCATCGAAATTCGGGGCCAGCCCATGCCGGGCGGCGGCTTCGTGACCACCTTCACCGACATCACGAGCTTTAAAGCCACGGAATCAGCACTTGAAGCCGCCAAGGCAGAACTCGAACAACGCGTGGCGGCACGCACCTCGGAGCTCACGGATGCCATGAGTGATCTTGAAGCGGCGCGCCACGATGCCGAACAGGCCAACGCCTCGAAGACGCGTTTCCTGGCTGCCGCCGCGCACGATTTGCTGCAACCTCTCAACGCCACGCGACTGTTCGCAACGCTCCTCAATGAGCAGGGGCAGGGCCTCAAGGCCGAACACCGGGAACTCGTGACGCGAATCCAGAGCGGTCTCGGCAACGTTGAGGATCTGCTAGGTGCGCTGCTCGATATCTCGCGGCTCGATACCGCCGCACCGGTCCCACAGCCAGAGCCCGTACGCGTGGCCACGTTGTTTGAGGCGCTGCGTGATCAGTTCGCGCCGGGCTTCGAGGAAGCGGGTCTGTCACTCCGTTTTCAGCGCACGGAGAACTGGGTGCACAGCGACGCCGCCATGCTGCGCCGTATCCTGCAGAACTACCTCAGCAACGCGCGCCGCTACACGGCGTCGGGCGGCGTCCTCGTCGGCTGCCGGCGTCGCGGCGAGCACATCGCGCTGCAGGTCATCGACACGGGCATGGGCGTCGCCGATGACGATCGCGCCGTGATCTTTGAGGAGTTTCGACGACTGCCGGGCAGTGACCGCGCCGAGAAGCGCGGGCTCGGGCTGGGCCTGGCCATCGTGTCGCGCATCGCGCGGCTGCTCGGGCATGACATCGGCATGCGATCAGCTCCTGGGCGCGGCAGCACCTTCGAGGTCATCGTCCCTGTGGCCACACCCGCCGAAAGTGCGCCGGTCGCCACAACTACGACAGCCGCGGGTCCGCGCTCAAGCCTCGTCGGCGAGCACGTCGTGATCATCGACAACGAGCCCGACATCGTCGACGGCATGGCGCAGCTGCTCGAGCGCTGGGGCGCCCTGCCCGTACCGGCCCCGGACGCAGCCACCGCCGTTGAGGCGGCGTTGGCCGTGCGCAAACACGCGCGGCGGCTACCTGCCTTGTTGCTCGTCGATTACCACCTGGACGACGGCGCCACGGGCATCGAAGCGGTGCAGGCGCTGCGCAAGAAACTGCGCAAGCCGATCCCGGCCATCATCATCACGGCGGATCACTCAGACCCCGTCGCGCGTGCCGCTGCTGACGCCGACTGCGAGCTCATCAACAAGCCGTTGAAGCCCGCGGCGTTGCGCGCGCTGGTTGCGAATCTACTGGGGCGCCGGGGCGCGGCTTAAGGCGGACTAGCCCGACCGCAACCCCTCGAGTTTGGCCGGGTCATTCACAGCCAGCCGCTGCACGGCGAGCACGGCCTGGGTGCGGTTGTTGACACCCAGCTTGCGGAAGATCGCTGTGATGTGGGCCTTGATCGTCGCCTCGGAAACGTCCAACTGGTAGGCGATCTGCTTGTTGAGCAACCCCTCGGCCAACATCATGAGGACGCGAAACTGATGCGCTGTCAGCTCAGCGATGGCGGCAGCGGCGGCCGCCTCGCTGTCGTCGATGGCCTCGTCGTCGGCACTGACGCCCTCGGGCAACCAGACATCACCGTCGAGCACGGCGGCGATGCCGCGCTCGATATCACCAAATGGCGATGACTTCGGAATGAAGCCGCTGGCGCCGTGCTGAAGCGCGCGCCGCATGACGTTTGGGTCCTCATTCGCCGACACCACAATGGTGGGCAGTGTTGGGTGCTGGCTGCGCACCCAGGCCAGTGCCGAGAAGCCGCTGACGCCCGGCATATTGAGATCCAGCAGCAGCAGGTCCGCGTCGGCGTGGTCGTTCACAGTGCGCTGCAAGCTCGGCAGGCTGTCGGCCTCCACGATCGTTGCGCCCGCGACGCTGTTCATTAGTGCGCGTGTGAGCGCCTCACGAAACAGCGGGTGGTCGTCGGCGACGATGAACGTGGCGTCGGTCATATCAGCAGAACTGTGCGGCGCTGCTTGTCATCGGCTTATTCATCGGTTTTGGCGACCTTCGATCAGGTTGTCGACCACGCCCGGGTCCGCCAGGGTCGACGTGTCCCCGAGGTTGCCGTAGTCGTTCTCGGCGATCTTGCGCAGGATGCGACGCATGATCTTGCCCGAACGGGTCTTGGGCAGACCGGGCGCCCATTGCAGCAGGTCGGGCGTCGCAATCGGGCCGATTTCCTTGCGCACCCACTGGCGCAGCTCGGCGCGCAGATCATCGCTGGGCTCGATGCCCTCCATGAGCGTCACGTAGACGTAGATGCCCTGCCCCTTGATGTCGTGCGGGTAGCCGACCACGGCGGCCTCGGCGACGCTGTCATGCGCGACGAGCGCGGACTCCACCTCGGCCGTGCCCATGCGGTGGCCCGAGACGTTGAGCACGTCGTCGACGCGGCCCGTGATCCAGTAATAACCGTCGGCATCGCGTCGCGCGCCGTCGCCCGTCGTGTACACACCATCGAACGTCGAAAAGTAGGTGTCGATAAAGCGCTGGTGGTCGCCGTACACGGTACGCATCTGACCGGGCCAGCTGTCCTTGATCACGAGATTGCCGGCGCCCTCGCCTTCGATCTGGTTGCCCTCGCCGTCGAGGAGTGCGGGCTGAATTCCAAACAACGGCCGCGTGGCACTGCCCGGCTTGAGGTTGGTCGCGCCAGCGAGCGGGCTGATGAGAATGCCGCCCGTCTCTGTTTGCCACCAGGTATCGACGATGGGGCAACGGCCGTCGCCCACCACGTTGTAGTACCACTCCCAGGCTTCGGGGTTGATCGGCTCACCGACGGAACCCAGCAGTCGAAGCGTCTTGCGCGAGGTTTTCTGCACAGGGCCATCGCCCTCTCGCATGAGTGCGCGAATTGCTGTCGGCGCCGTGTAACAGATGTTGACGTCGTGCTTGTCACAGACGGCCCAGAGTCGCGAGGCGTCGGGGTACGTCGGCACACCCTCGAACATAAGCGTGATCGCACCGTTGGCGAGCGGGCCGTAGACAATGTAGGAGTGTCCCGTCACCCAGCCTACGTCGGCCGTGCACCAATACACATCACCGGGCTCGTAGTTAAAAACATCGCGAAACGTGGTCGCCGCGTAGACGAGGTAGCCGCCGCTTGTGTGTAACACGCCTTTGGGTTTGCCCGTCGAGCCCGACGTGTAGAGGATGAACAGTGGGTCTTCGGCATTCATGGGCTCGGCGGGGCAGTCCGTGTCCACGTGGGTCTCAGCCTCGTGCAGCCACACGTCGCGCTCGCCGTGCCAGTCGATGTCGCCGCCCGTGTTACGCACGACGAGCACCTTCTCGAGCGAGGTCACCCCATCGATGTTGGCCGCTGCATCGACGTTCGCCTTGAGCGGAATCGTGCGCCCACCGCGACGCCCTTCGTCGGCCGTAATGACGACGCTCGAGTCGCAATCGATGATGCGCCCCGCGAGTGCGTCGGGCGAAAAGCCGCCGAATACCACGGAGTGGATGGCGCCAATCCGCGCGCAGGCCAGCATGGACACAGCGGCCTCGGGAATCATGGGCATGTAGATTGTGACGCGATCGCCTTTCTTGACGCCCATGGACTTGAGCACGTTGGCGAAGCGGCAGACGCGCTCGTAGAGATCACCGTAAGTGATCGTGAGATCCGTACCCGGATCGTCGCCTTCCCAGATGATCGCCGTGGCGTCGCGCTTTGTCTCGAGGTGCCGGTCGACGCAGTTGTAGCAAACGTTGAGCTCGCCATCCTCGAACCAGCGGATGTGCAGGTCGTCGCGGTCGTACGAGACGTCCTTCACCTTTGTGAACGGCCTGGCCCAGTCAACGATGCCGGCCTGCTCGGCCCAATAGGCTTCGTTGTCTTCCACGGAGCGGCGGTACCGCGCCTCGTAGCCTGCTTCGTCAACGAAACCGTGTTCCCGGTAGTAGTCGTTGACCGGATGAATCTCGGACATCGTGCTTCCCCCCTCACGTAGACGGGCTGCCGCGCCGAGCGGCAGCGTGGCCACCATGATAGGCCTTCGCGGGCAGCGCGACACATCGATTAGACCTTCGTCTAGTCAGCCCCCGGTCTTCGACTTTTGGCTAATGGAGAACGGCATCAAAACGCCTACTGTGACTAGCGTCGAGCTAACCATGTTCACAAGAACGAGGGGGATCCAATGTTTAGCCGTGTACTCATTCTGCTTGCCGTGCTCTTTGCGAGCGCCGCATCTCACGCCTACGAATTCAGCTTCAAGGGGATGATCAAGACCGAGCTCGTGCACACGGACTCGGCGGTCGCCAGCTTCGGCGGCGGTTACAGTCAGGTGGCACCCACCAACGCTCTGCGCACCGACGTATTCGGCGGCGCGCCCGCCACGCCACAGCAAACCCAGTACCTCGAGTCCGCAGCGACATCGTTCCAGGCCGCACACTCGCGGTTCTCGTTGAACATGTCACACGAGAGCATCCGGACCGTGCTCGAGTTCGACTTCATTGATGGCGAAGACGGCTTTACGAATCAGACGGCCATCCAGGCGCAAGGCGCCCGACTGCGACTGGCTACGCTCTACTTCGATCTCACCGAAGACCTTACGATCTTCGCCGGACAGAAGTGGACGACGGCTGCGGGCATCAAGTCGAACGGCAGCTACAACTGGATTGGTAACGGCTACCGCGCCGGTAATTCGGGCTTCCTCGCCATGGAAGCGGGTGCGACCTACAAGCAGGACGACTGGACATTCACCGGCGCCCTCACGGGTCGCGGCCGTAACAACTCGGCAACCGGTATCAACGCCAATGAACTGGGCGGCGTGCCGGGCATCGCCGTGGACCTCAACTACAAGTTCAACGGCCACACGGTTGGCGTTGCGGGCCACATGTCGCAGGTCAACTTCGAGGACGAGCCGGGCTTTGTCAGTGGTGACGACCAGGACGCCAACATCTTCAAGATCTACACGACGCTGAAGTTCGGCTGGGTCACGGTGGCCGCCGAGGTCTACACGGGCGAGGCACTCAACAACCAGAACGCGCTGGGTATCGCGCCCGCAACGAGCCTGAGCGGCGGCGTGGTTCGCGAAAGCTTCGGCGAGTCAGGCTTTTTCACTTACGTGAACTGGGACATCAAGCCCGGACACAATCTCAAGGCCGGTTACGCCACGGCATCCGTCGATTCGGGCGATGAGGACCGCCTGGGCCTGACCGACCTCTCGAAGAACACAAGCATCTACGTGAACTACGGCTACAAGGTTCGCGACAGCCTGACGCTGTTTGCACAACTGACCCACTTCGACACCGAGTTCGGCGTGGATTCCGAGAGCTTCTCAGCCACCGAAGCGCGTGCGGGTCTTTTGTTCCGGTTCTAAGGGCCGATTGTGCCGCTACGTGCGTCCCGCCCCCGGTCCCCCAAGGTGGAACACAGGCGCACGTGGCGGCGTTTCCGGTAGGCTCGGGGTATGAACGAGCTCGCCGAGATCTCGGACTTCCTGGGGGCGCTGCCACCCTTTGACACACTCGATGATGCCGCGCTGGCCCGTGCAGCCGGGGCCGTCGAGATCGCCTACTACCGGAGCGACGCCGAGATCATCGCCGCAGGCGGCGACAACGACCGGTTCTTTGTCGTGCGCAGTGGCGCCGTGGAATTGCGCGATGCGGACGGCGACCTAAGCCTGCGTGTCGGTGAGGGCGAATTTTTCGGCTTCCCCGCCATCATGCGCCAACGCCCCGCCCGACGCAGCGCCGCGGCACTCGAGGACACGCTCGTCTACACCTTGCCCGGTGAGCTGTTCCGATCACTACGGCAAGCGGCCGCAGCCTTCGACACCTTCTTCATCAACGCGCTCTCGGACCGTCTGCTGCTGGGCGCAGCGTCGGGCAACACAAGCTTTCGCCACGAGCTCGCGACTGCCGTGGGCGATCTCGTCAAGCGTGCGCCCGTTACCATTCCCGTTACGGCCACCATTCGCGGGACAGCGGAGCACATGGTGGCCGAGCGCGTGTCGGCGATGCTCGTGACCGACGCGGCGGGGGCTGTCGCTGGGATCGTCACGGACCGTGACATCCGGAGCCGCGTCGTCGCCGCGGGGCGCGATCCGCAGGCACCCGTGTCGGACATCATGACCCCGGGCCCCATCACACTCGATGCAGACGCACACGCGTTCGAAGCCGCATTGACGATGATGCAGCACCACATCCACCACGTACCCGTCACGCGCGACGGCGCACCCATCGGCATGGTGTCGCGCAGCGATTTTATGCGGCTCGAAACCGAGCACCCGCTCTACCTCGTGGCCGACCTGGGACGGCAGCCCTCGGCCGAAGGCCTGCGTCAGGTTTGTGAGCGTTTGCCCGAAGTCATTGCGCAGCAGATCGATGGCGGCGCGACAGGCCAGCAACTCGGTCGCTTCATCACCACGGTCACGGACAGCGTGACCCGTCAGCTCATCCGTATCGGCGAGGCCGAGCTCGGCCCGGCACCCTGCGACTTCGCCTGGGTCGCCCTGGGATCCCAGGGTCGCGGCGAGCAGTCGGCCAAGAGCGACCAGGACAATGCTTTGGTGCTGGCCGAAGCCGTGGACGCCGACGGCGACGCCTGGTTTGCGGCACTGGCGAAAATCGTCAATGACGGACTCAACGACTGCGGCTACGTCTACTGCCCCGGCGAGGTGATGGCCAGCAATCCGAAATGGCGCCAGCCGCTTACGCAGTGGCACGACTACTTCCACATCTGGATCACGGTGCCCGAACAAAAGGCGCTCATGCACGCCAACATCTTCTTCGACCTGCGCGCTGTGGCCGGCAACGCGCAACTTGTTGAATCACTCAAGTCCGGCATCGCGACATCGGCGCGGGGCAACGAGTTATTCCTCGCGCTCATGGCCAAGAACGCCATGACCTGGCAACCGCCACTCGGGCTCTTCCGTCAATTTGTCGTTGAACGTGGCGGCGAGCACAACCACGAGCTCGACCTCAAGCACCGCGGCATCATGCCCATTGTCGAGATCGCTCGCATTCGCTCGCTGGCAGCGGGCGTGGTGCGCATCGGGACCCGCAACCGCCTGCGCGCCGCGGGCGAGGCCGGCGAGCTGAACAAGGCCGATGCCGACAACCTTATCGATGCACTCGACTTCATCGAGCAGCTGCGCATCGACAACCAAAGCACGCAGATGCGGCGCGGCGAGGCCCCCGACAACTATGTCGACCCCGCCATGTTGTCACGCCTGCACCGCCAGAATCTCAAGGCCGCGTTCAGCCAGGTGCGCACGAGCCAGCAGGCGCTTCTGAACCGATTCCACATCGCGTGAAGCGCTGGCGCCTGCAACGGCGACGCCGCAAGGTCGCACAATCGGCACCCGCACCGATGGCCGAGCTTGCCCGCGCGCCGCTGCCCGACGCGCACGCCCGCGCGGGCGACGTCACGTTCGTGTGTCTGGATATCGAAACCAGCGGGCTCGACGTGCAGGCGGCCGAGCTCCTGAGCGTGGGTTGGGTAGAAGTCCGGGAAGGGCGTATTCCTGCCAACTCCGCACGCTGCCTCCTGGCGCAGCCGGACGGCGAAGTGGGCGAGAGCGCCACGGTCCACGGGCTCACCGACACGGCCGTGTCACGCGGGCAGCCGCTCGACGCCGTGATCGATGCCGTGGTCGCGGCGCTCACGGGGCGCGTGCTCGTGGTGCACCACGCGGGGCTCGACAAGGCACTGCTCGACCGACTCTGCCGAACACGCTACGGCCATGCGCTGCCCGTCCCGGTTCTCGACACTCTGGCGCTCGCGCACGCCAGGCGGCAACGCCAACACCACGTGGCGGGCGCGGGTTCCCTGCGACTGCCCGACCTGCGCGCTGACTACGGCCTGCCCCGCTACCAGGCGCACGACTGTCTCGTCGACGCACTAGCGACCGCGGAGCTTTTGCTGGCCATGCTCGCGCACGACGGCCGTGGTCCCGACACCCCGATCTGGCCCTGGCTCACGTTGTGACGCTGGTCACAGAACGGCGCTTGCGAGCCGATTTACCATAAAGTTCGTCAAGGGACTGCCGCTGGGACCGTCATGGACGACGCAAACCACATCGGCGATACGATTCGCCTCCCGCGCCCCAAGATCGAAATGAACGATCTGGGCCACACGGTATGGACGGGGGATGTGCCCGAAGCTGACTTTGAGCTCGAGGCACCTGAGGTATCCACCGACCCCTACAACAGCATGCCGCTGCAGGTCTACTGAGCGGTCAGGCGACGGCTGACGCCCGTTCGGGCACGCGCTCAAACGCGAGCGCGCCGTCATCGATGCGCGCGTAGCGAAACGCGCGTAAGTCCAGAAAGTAGTTTTGATTC
Source organism: Pseudomonadota bacterium (assembly GCA_038524795.1). Classification (GTDB taxonomy): domain Bacteria; phylum Pseudomonadota; class Gammaproteobacteria; order Steroidobacterales; family Woeseiaceae; genus CALBPI01. Next base: position 189,939 of record JBCBIJ010000008.1, read on the forward strand.
ACGGTCCAGGGCGCCGTGCCGGTTTGCTTGGGCAGTCGATCGGCCGCGCGCGCGATGTACCCTGAGTCGAGGTCGATAAACGGCCGGTACGGACCGGCACCTGAATACTCGGGCGTCACCACGTCGAAACCGTACCGGTCCATGTGCGCGAGCAGGCGCACCACCCAGCGCGCGATGAGCTCGCACTTCAAGGTCCAGGACGCATTTGTGTAACCCATGGTCAGAGCCAGGTTGGGCAACCCCGACAGCATGGCCCCCTTGTAGGTCACGCGGCTGTTGGCCGATATCGGTTCGCCATCGACGTGCAGCTTGGCGCCACCTGCCACGAGTAGTGACAGCCCCGTCGCTGTGATGACGGTATCGGCAACCACCTTCTCACCCGACGCCATGCGCAGGCCGTCGGATTCAAAGCGCGCGATCTGGTCGGTGACCATCTCCACCTGGCCCGCCTTGATGGCCTCGAAGAAATCTCCGTCGGGCGCGAGGCACAGACGCTGGTCCCAGGGATCGTATGGCGGGCGAAAGTGCCTGTCGACATCAAGCCGGTCGCCAACTTCCGCGCGGATATGCTTCAAAATATTGTTGCGCACGAAATTGGGCTTCCAGCGCGACAGGTTGAACGTGAACATCGTGTATAGGATGTTCTTCCAACGCGTCAGAAAGTGTGCCGCGCGTGCACCAAACACCTTATGCATGAAGCGGCTGATCGCATCGCGCGCGGGCATCACGGCGATGTAGCTCGGCGTACGCTGCACCATGGTCACCTGCGCGCCGCGCTGCGCGAGCTCAGGTACAAGCGTCACGGCCGTCGCCCCGCTGCCGATGACGGCAACGCGCTGACCTTTGAGGTCGAGGTCTTCCGGCCACTGTTGTGGGTGAATGACCTGGCCTTCGTAGTCATCAAAACCTTCAAACTCTGGCAGATGGCCCGCCGAGTAGCGGTAGTAGCCCGTACACATCATGAGAAAGCGACAACGAATCTCGATCGCGCCACCGTTCACCATCACCGTGAGGCGCCAGCGTCGCATCGCGCTGTCCCAGTTCGCCGAGGTCATGCGGTGACCAAAACGGATCAGCTTGTCGAGTCCGGCCTCGGCCGCCGTTTCGCGGATGTACTCGCGAATGCTCGGGCCGTCGGCGATCGACTGTTCACGAATCCAGGGGCGGAAGGCGAAACCCAACGTCGGCATGTCCGAGTCAGAACGGATGCCTGGGTAGCGGAACAGGTCCCAGGTGCCGCCCATGGCCTCGCGCGCCTCGAGAATGGCGATGTCGGCCGATGGCCGCGACCGCGTCAGGTGCCAAGCCGCACAGATTCCCGACAGCCCTGCACCCACGACCACGATGTCGTGATCGAGCACAGAGGCCTGCACCGCGTCGTCTTGTGGCGTTCCGTCGAGCATGGGACTGGGGGTGTTAAATCGAGTCGGTCATTATAGCGTCAGCCGGCGCCAGACACTGCGCCGTGGGTCCTGCGTTACCATAAGGGCCATCCGGGTTCGGAGCCTTGTGCATGCCACGTGAGACGGTCGGTGGCGGCCTGAAGAAAGTGCTCTACACGCTGCGCACCGCGCAGCGCATCGGTCTCGCGCGCACGGGCAAGGCGCTTAGGTCGAACAACGCCTGCAAAGCCTGCGCCTACGGCATGGGCGGTCAGGCGGGCGGTATGACCAATGAGCTTGGCGAATTCCCCTCTGTCTGCAACAAGAGCGTGCAGGCTCAGTCGACGGACATCCAGCCGGCCATCCCCGAGGCGGTGTTCAGCCACCCGATCACCGAGCTTTCCGATCTCACGCCGCACGAACTCGAACACCTGGGGCGGCTGGCGACGCCGTTGCACCGCGCGCCCGGTGCGGACCACTACCAGCCTGTCGACTGGGACACGGCACTCGAGATCGCCACAAACAAACTTCGCGCCACGGATCCGGCACGCGCGTTCTTCTATTCCTCGGGTCGCTCGTCGAACGAGGCGGGTTTCGTGTTTCAGCTGCTGGCGCGCGCCTGGGGCACCAACAACGTCAACAACTGCAGCTACTATTGCCACCAGGCGACCAGTGTCGCGCTGGGCGCCACAATCGGTACGGGGACGGCCACCGTCGAGCTCGCTGATCTCGATGGGGCCGACACCATCTTCGTGATCGGCGCCAACCCGGCATCGAATCACCCTCGCTTCATTCACAAGCTCATGGCCTGTCGCGAGCGCGGCGGGCAGGTCATCGTGATCAATCCCGCGCGCGAGCGCGGCCTCGTAAGATTCGCCGTCCCGAAGAGCCCGCGGTCGCTGCTAAAAGGCGGGAGCGATATCGCGTCGACCTACGTGCAGCCCCGCGTCGGTGGGGACCTTGCGCTGTTCAAGGGTATCGCCAAGGCGCTTCTCGAAACGGGCGCGGTCGATACCGGTTTCATCGACGAACACACCTCTGGCTTCGAGGCGTTCGCCGACGATCTGGCGCAGACAGACTGGGCCACAATTGCTGCAGCGAGTGGTGTCGCCGAAGCGGCGTGTCGCGAGGTCGCAGCGGCCTATGCGGGCGCTACCTCTGCCGTATTCGCCTGGGGCATGGGTATGACCCACCACGAGCACGGCTGCGACAATATCGAGTACATCGCCGCACTCGCACTGCTGCGCGGCATGATCGGCCGACCGCATGCCGGCCTGCTACCGCTGCGCGGGCATTCCAATGTGCAGGGCATCGGCACGATCGGGGTCAAACCCGTGCTGGCCGAAGACGTGTTCGCGAAACTCGAAGCGACGTTCGGTATCACGCTGTCACGCGAAACGGGCTGGGACACCATGGCGGCCATGCAGGCAGCCGCGACCGGCGACGTCGATGCCGCCATCCTCATGGGCGGCAACCTGCTCGCCGCCAACCCCAACACCACCTGGGCTGAGAACGCACTGGGGCGCATTGGCTTCAGGGTCGCGCTGACCACGACGCTCAACCATTCGCATGTCGCCGGTCTTGGCGAGGGCGAGGTGCTGGTTCTGCCTGTCACAGCGCGCGATGAGGAGTGGCAGCCGACCACACAGGAATCGATGTTTAACTTCGTGCGGCTGTCGGACGGCGGCATCCTACGCCACGCCTCGGTTCGACCCGAGGTCACCATACTGGTCGACTTGGCCACCAAGTTACTGCCCGATTGCCCCATCGACTTTGAGGCGTTTCGGCAACATCAGCGCATCCGCGAAGCCATCGCGGAAACGGTGCCCGGCATGGGCGCGTTGGCCGACATCGACGTCGCGCGGCGCGAGTTTCACATCGAGCAACGGCTCATGCACACGCCCACGTTTAGGACGGCTTCAGGCCGTGCCACGTTTCAGGTTCGCGCCCTGCCCGACGTCGATCACGGCGAGCGCTTGTCGCTGACCACCGTGCGCAGCGAAGGCCAGTTCAATTCGATCATCTACGAGACCCGCGATGCCTATCGCGGCACCGACGAGCGCTGGTGCGTCATGCTCGGCGACACAGAACTCAAGCGGCACGGGCTGGCACCCGGAGACGTCGTCACGCTCGTCTCCGATCACGGGCGCATGCCCGATGTGACGGTGTACCGACACGACCTGCCCGCGGGCTGCGCGATGGCGTATTACCCCGAAGCCAACGTCTTGACGGGCACGGCTGTGGATCCGCGCAGTAAAACACCCGCGTTCAAACACACGGCGATTCGCATAGAGACGGCGAGCGGTTAGCAGGCAGAGTTGCCCGCATCAGGGTGCGGGAAGCTGTCCGCATCGTCGTTACCGTCACGCGCAGTGAGACAGGCAAAGTCCTTTTCGATGAGCACGTCGAGCCGGGCGCTGGTGCCTGCACACTGCAGCGACAGCGACACCGAGTCGCCGCGCGCCCAGTCGCCGAGCGCGTCGGCCGCAACGCGGACCGTGAGGCCCAAGCCATCGCCGACGACATCGGCAACCGTGTCGTCCGCGCCCTCGAGCCGATAGCGGAACTCGGTGCCGTCGGGCAAGTGCATGCAGCCCTCTACGGCCTCGCCTTCGGCGATCCGGGAGACCTCGGCCTGCCCAAGGCGCAGGCGCAAACTGTCGTCGCGTATTCGCAGCTTCATGCGAAGAGTGTTGCCAAGGCGTGCACGCCGGCGCAAGCCGCGTTGGGCTTTTGTGGGATAGACATCGCCGCCGCAACAGACGAATGACAGCGCTGTCGCTTTTGTCGCGCGAGTAGCCTAAACTTATGTTTGGGGAAGCGTAGAAGTTATGTCGAAGATAACGATTACCGACGTCGCGCGACGCGCGAACGTCTCCATCAAGACTGTCTCCCGGGTCGTCAATGGTGAACCCAACGTGCGTGATGGCACGCGTGAGCGTGTGCAACAGGCAATCCTCGATCTCGACTACCGCCCGAACCCGTCAGCCCGCAGCCTGGCCACGCAACGCTCCTACCTCGTCGCGCTGATTTACGACGACCCGGACGCCTACGAGGCGCCGAGTTGCGGCTACGTCGTTAACTTGCAGCAAGGGCTCCTGTCCGCCTGCAACACGCGCGGCTTCGACCTTCTGATCCACCCAGCCAACTACCGCGACCCGAAGGCGCTCGAGAACATCGGCAAGATGATTGCGCACGCGCGGCCTGAGGGTGTGGTGCTCGCCGCGCCACTCTCGAACATGCCCGACGTTGTCGCCACGATCGAGGACAGCGGTACGCGCCTGATCCGGTTGTCGCCGGGGCCCTGCGCCACAGGACAGTTCGTTGAGACCGACGACGCCGAGGCCGCACAGGCCATGACCAGTTACCTGGCCTCGCTGGGCCACCGTCGCATCGCCTTCGTTCGCGGGCACGCGAAGCACTCAGCTGTTCAGCTGCGCTTGTCAGGCTACAAAGCGGGGCTGCGCGCCTCGGGGCTCGACCTCGACCCGGCGCTCATCGTGGACGGCGACAACTCCATCGCTTCCGGTGAAAACGCCGCTGCGCAATTGCTGGCACTCGAACAACCACCCACGGCCGTGTTCGCAGCCAACGACGACATGGCCGCCGGCATCCTGCGCACGGCCAGCCGCTTCGGTGTCAGCGTGCCCGATCAGCTATCGGTCGCAGGCTTCGACGACATTTCATTAGCGCAGCAGATCTACCCCGCGCTCACCACGGTGCGCCAACCCCTGCGTGCGATTGCCTACCGCGCCGGCGAAATGATCATCGATGATGTGCAGGGCACGCACGAAGACAACGTGATCCCCGCAGAAATTGTGGTGCGCGAATCCACAGCACCGCTTGCGCGCAAGCATTGACCGCGATCTAACGCTCGGTCAGCCCGGCCTCGAGCGCCTCCAGCGTCTGACCCTTGGTTTCGGGTAGCAGCCGCCAAAGCAAAACCAGCCCCAACAGCGCAAAGCCGCCGTAGACCGCGAAGGTCATCGCATTGCCGAGCACGGCGAGCTCCAAGGGAAACACCAGCTGCACCAAGAAGCTGGCGGCCGAATTGACGAGCCCCACGACGGAAATGGCGACGCCACGCAGCCGATTGGGGAAAAGCTCCGAGAGCAGCACCCACATGACTGGCCCCAGCGAGAACGCGAAGCACGCGACAAAGCCCAGGATGCCGATGAGCACCCGCGTGGCATCGATGCTGACAGCGGCCTGCAGCAACGCCGCCTCATGCGTCGAGAGCAACTCGGGTGTGAGTCGCTCTGCGAGTGCATCGCGGAAGTCCAGGTCGCTTTCGAAGGTCACGGATTCAAGATCGGCCACCGCCGTGGCCACGGCGTCGGGCACACTGGCACCGGGTGACAACGTGTAACGCGCGTCGGCAAATGCGCCCGAAAGCAACATCATGCAGGCCGCGATTCCGGCCAGGCCCGTGAGCAACAAGGGGCGGCGACCCAGGCGGTCGATCACCAGCATCGCAAAGACCGTAAACACAAGATTCACGACCCCCACGAGAACGGCCTGCAGAAACGCAGCATCGGTGCCGATGCCTGACTGCTCGAAGATCATGGGGGCGTAGAAGAACACCGCGTTGATGCCCGTCACCTGCTGCACGAGGGCGACAATAAGCGCCACGACCATGATGGCGCGTACGGCCGGAGACAGCAGGTCGAGGAAGGGTACGGCGGCTGTATCCGCGTCCTGCGCCAGCGACGTCCGAATACGCTGGGCCTCGCCGCGCGCCGATTCTCCAAAGCCGGCACGTTCCAGCGTGGCCACGGCGTCGGCCTCGCGCTCCCGCATGAGCAACCATCGTGGGCTCTCGGGCAGCCGGCTCAACGCAAGCAGATAGAGCAGCGCCGGCAACGCCTCGACGCCAAGCATCCAGCGCCAGGTGTGTACATCGACACGCAGCGTTGCGGCCAACTCGTCGGCCGATCCCGCCCACTGAAGCAGCAGGTAGTTGCTGAAAAAGGCGGCCGAGATGCCGACCACGATGTTGAGCTGGTTGAAGGATACAAGCCGGCCACGATCGCTGGCCGGTGCCAGTTCTGCGATGTAGACGGGCGCGATAATCAGTGCGGCACCAACACCGAAACCACCCAGCATGCGCGCGAGTACGAGCGTCAGGTAATCGGGCGCGAGCGCTGAGAGAACGGCCGACACCGCAAAAAGCACGGCGGCGACGCGCAGCACGGGCAGTCGACCATAACGGTCCGACAATGGCCCCGCTGCAAGCATGGCGACGGCGGCCGTCAGCGTGAGGCTCGCGACAACCCAGCCAAGCGCAAAGGCGTCAAGCGCGTACTCGGTTTCGATGAAACCCACGACACCCGAGATGACGGAGGCATCGAAACCCATGAGAAAACCGCCTAGCGCGACGGCGACAGCGATGCGTGCGGCAGGACTCATGATTTTGGACGCAACGGTCGCGGCAGTTGCTCGAATAGGTGGCGCACGAGGCCGAAGAGGAATGCTGTGCTGGCGCCAAAGAGAATCAAGCCGCTCATGGACTCGAAGGTGCCGAGCACCTGCCAGGCCGGCGTCAAGATGATGTCGCCGTAGCCCACGGTCGTTGCGGTTGAGACGGAGAAGTAGAGCGCCGTGGCCACATCCGTGAACTCCCCAAGGTAGACATAGAGCAGCGCCCAGGCCCACACCTCAATCGTATGGACGAGAATCGTACCCAGCACCGCGATGATAATGAGCAGCGACGTGCCCACGCGCGGGTGCAGCCGCTTCTCGAAGCTCGGCGCAATGCGGTTGAGCAACATGATCAGCACGACGAGGCCGGCGATGTGAAACACCACGGTGGCAACCGTCACGGCTGTGCCCAAAATGACCTGTGTGTACACCCGCACCCCCCGCGGCGCACCCCTGTTCCCAGGAACGGTACAAAGTGTGGGCCGGGAGGTAAACCGGGGAACAAAAAAATGCCCCCTGCCGCACATGAGGGGCCACGTGACGGCAGGAGGCCAGGCTACAGGCGCCGCATCGCAGGGTCAGCGACGCCGCATATACTCAATCGTCGTCTTCGATTTCGATCTCTTCAGCAATAATGACGGTGTCGCTTGACTCGACACCCGTCACCTCGATCTCTGTGCCGGCTGCGACCGCGGCGAAGAACTCCGCTGCAGTCAGTGTCTGCTCATCGGCGCCTTCGAACTCGGTCTCTGCGTTGGTTTCGATAGTTACACCGAGAACGGTCAGCGTGGGCTGCGCAACGGCGTCTACGATGCCGCTCAGCGCAACCTCGTCCGTGTCATCGTCGCGCTCGATGCGCGTGGCGACGACGATGTCGCTGCCAGCCGGTGATTCGGCGCCCTCAATTTCCAGATAGTCTCCGACGTTGATATCGGAGAGATTGAGCGGCATGTCATCGGTGAGTGAGGACTGGTCTTCGAAGCGCGTCAGGGCATCCGTGGTGATTGAAATCCCAAGGACAGTCAGTGTGCCGGCCGCGGCATCAACCGCATCGACGGTAGCATCAATGCTCGTGTCCTCATCGAGCCGGAAGTCAATCTCGTCCGCAAGCAGCACACCGCCCGCGGTGACTTCACCTTCGACCTCAATACGCACGTCCAATGCGATGTCAGCAGCCGAGCCGTTTTCAAACTCGGTATCGCCGTCCGTGGTTACGGATATGCCGTTGACGTCGAAATCAGTCGAGCTGACGAAGCGCGTAACCAGACCTTCGAGTTCCACATCATCTTCGGCGTCGAACTCGCCCAGCGGGTCCTCAAATTCAACCTTACTGGCGATCAGCCGGTTGGGATCATTGGCGTCCAGCGTGCCTTCGGCTTCGACGAGATTGCCGTCGGCGATTTCGCCGCCCGGAAAGTCCTCAAGCACAGCGGCACTGTAGTCGACCACAAGGTTGCCCAGGCTGAATGTCAGCGCGGACGTATCAAGCGACTCGACGATACCTTTGCGCTCGAACTCATCGTTGTCGTCGTCGCGCTCAATGCGCGTCGCGATGATGCTGCCATCGCTTGAAACGAAGCCGCTGATCTCAACGACATCGTTGACCTGCAGGCCCTCGATGCCGTTCACGGCAAAGTCATCGTCGAACGAGGTTCCCGAGTCGATGATGACGGTTTGCCCGAGTACTGTGATCGTCCCTGCACCAACGTCGATGGCAGAGATCGGACCCTCGAGCGCATCATCGTAGATGACCTCATCGGCTGACCCATTGACGCCATCGGCATCGATGACGCCTTTGACGATCACAACCTGTCCAACGGCGAGGTCGGCTTCTGTGCCCGGCATATCGTCAACCGTGAACGAGGCGGCGCTCGTGTCATAGCGCACGCCGTTTACGACGACGCTGCCGAAGTTGGAGATGGGCCCGATGGCCAAACCCGTTCGGCCGATACCGCCGGTTTGCGGCGGTGTCGTTCCGCCCGAACTGGGTGGCAGTGCATCGCCGCCACTTCCGCCGCCGCAGGCCGCGACGGCAACAGATAGAGCCAAAATCATCGAGATTTTCGGGGGGTTCATGACTGCGTTCCTTTTGGTAGTGGTCCTGCGATTGCGAAGACGCCCATCCCAAGGCGCACGGGAGTCGTGCTTGAGTCGTTGGCATCAATCCGGTGTTGACCGAGCCATGCGTCGACTTCTTCTAGAAACTGTTGGCCGCGCTTGTCGATGAACTCGCGAAAGGCCTCGACGGCCTCTGGGTCAATGCGATCATCGACGGCGAAACCTTCAAGCCACTTGGGCGCGGCGACGTCGCCGACATTGCTCGCCAGCGTTTGCCCATGGTCGTAAAGGTTGGTGCCGAAAAAGTGCAGGCCGCCCGGATCGAGATCGCCGGGCATGTGATAGCGGCGGGCCGCGACGACGCGCCCATCGTCATCCTGGATCGAGTTCGCATGCCGCAGCTCCTTCAGCAGTGTCTGCTCCGGCGTGTCGCCGCCGTAAGCGTCGAACAGACTCTGAAAGCTGGGTTTGTCGCCCGTCAGTGGCAGCGGCAGCGGCTGGCCCGTCGGATCGAGGTAGTCCGGGTCCTGGTGCCATCCCGACAGCAGGCGCGTCGCATCTGTCGTTTTTGACGACGCTTCGGGTGAAGCGGCCTCGAGCAAATCGCGCTGGCGTTTGACCTCCTTGCGCGAAATACCGGTCAAAATAGACACTCGTGACACGTTGGTCGGTCGGCCCCCAATGCCAAACTCATCGGTGGCGACAGACACGAAGACAGATTTGGACAGTTCCGAGAATTCACGCCAGGTCACGCCACCTTTGAGCAGCAACAACGCAATCGGCCGAAGCAACAATCGGCAGGCACTCAGCAGGGCGGCATTGACGTTCTTCTTCATAGTTGGGGTAATTTACCCCATTTATAAAAAATGACAAGTCGTTTCGTGCTTTTTTTGCTGTTCGCCGTTATGTGGTCGGGTCTCACCAGTTGTGGCGGTTCGTCGCCGGATCCAGCGCAGGCGTCGTTGTCCCGTACGCTCACTCGTGGCAATGGCGGCGAGCCCGGCACGCTTGATCCCGCGCGCGCCGTCGACATTCACGCGTTCAATGTGCTCGGGGACATCTACGAGGGGCTCGTGATCATCGGAGGTGACGGCGCGATCGCAGCGGGCACCGCGGCGCGCTGGCAAACCCATGCCGGGCTTCGGCGGTTTGAGTTCGAACTGCGCCCGGACGCGCGGTGGTCGACGGGTGAGCCGGTTACCGCGGCCGACTTCGTCCGTGGCCTGCGCAGGCTCGCCGACCCGGAAACCAACGCACCCTATGCCAGCCTGTTTGCCAATATTTCCGGGTTCGTGGAGATTCAGGCAGGTCACGCCCCGCCGTCTACGCTGGGCGTTCGCGCACAGGGCCCGCGCACTCTGATCATCGAGCTCGACGCGCCGGGCCACACACTGCTCGACGTACTGGCCATGCCGGTTGCGGCACCGGTTCATTCGAGCAACGCGGACGGCGGCGGATTTGACGACCCGGCACGATTCGTGGGTAACGGCGCCTACCGGCTGGAAAGCTATCGCCGCAACGACCGCATCGCATTAACGGCCAATCCGCACCACCGCGACGCAGGGCGCCTGGGCTATTGCCGCGTCGAGTACCTGCCTGTCGTCGACCCCGCATTTGAGGTCACCATGTACCGCGCCGGCGAACTGGATATGACGCATTCCCTGCCGCCCCAGCAGGTGGCTGCGTTGCGTGAGCGCCTGCCCGATGCGGTTCGCATTGCGCCGCAGCTCGGCACCTATTTTCTCGCGCTGGACGTGACTGAGCCCGCGCTCGCGAATCGCGATCTACGGCGCGCGCTATCGATGGCCGTCGACCGACAGGCGCTCGTCGCCGTGCTCGGCCGCGGTGAGCAGCCCGCATGGGGTCTGCTGCCACCGGGGTTGGTCGACGGTGCCCGGTACGACTGGGCCGCGCTTGACGATGCGCAACGCAGAAATCAGGCACGGGCCCTGTATCTGCGCGCTCTGGGCGATGCGCCGCCGCCGGAACTGCGGCTCGTATTCGATGCCGGCGATGTGCATGAACGTATTGCGTTGACTGTGGCCGGGATGTGGCGCGAGACGCTCGGTATCGAGACCGTCCTCGACAAGCGCGAGTGGGGCTACTTTCTCGATACGCGCCAACGCAGGACGGAGTGGGACGCGATGCGATACGCCTGGTTTGCCGACTACGCCGACGCCGCATCCTTCCTCGGTCTGTTTCGCGAAGGCAGCGAACATAATCTGCCCGGATACTCGGACGCCGGATTCGAGGCCGCACTCGACAGCGCGCGCAGCGCCAAGACGGAAGACGCGCGCGCCGGCGCGCTGTCCGAGGCCGCCCTGCACATCGATGACGCCTACGCGCTGATTCCGCTTTATCACTATGTGAGCAAACGCCTCGTGCGCCCCGACCTCACTGGCTACGCCGAAAACCTGCTCGACCGCCACCTGAGCCGACATCTCGCGCCGCGCGCGGCTCCCGAGCGAGGCTGCCTGCCCTAGGAACCGCCTAAAGCCGCACGCCGCGCGGCCGCTATCACGACTAAGGAATGTGGATTAATGACCCGGCGCCGCGACTGAGGCCGGAAGATCTTTGACGGTGCAAGGACTGCGCCGTCGCAACCAGTGGTCACGGCATGCAAGTTCTGCTCATTGAAGATGACGACACAGACGCGCGATTGGTAGAAATCGCGTTGCCGCGTTATTGCCGCGATATCGAGTTCGATATTCACCACGAGCGTCGCCTCGATGATGGCATCGGTTTCCTGCTGAACAGCGACTGTGACGTCGTTCTGGTGGATCTGAATCTGCCGGACGCCAAAGGCAGCGAGGCCGTGGAGCGGCTCGTCGAGACGCGGCCGCAAGTCCCGGTCATTGTTCTGAGTGGCAACGACAACGAAGAATTTGCGACGACGATCATTGGGGCCGGCGCGCAAGACTTCATCGTTAAGGGCCCCGAAGGCCTGCGGCTGCTGCCGCGCGCCATCAAGTACGCCGTGCAGCGTAAATCGGCGGAGCTGCGCCTGCAGCGACTGGCATCTTTTGATGCGCTCACGGGCCTCTACAATCGCCGAGGCTTTGAGGACCAGTTTGAAAAGGCCTGCGCACACTCCCAACGCAACGGCGAGATGGTGGCCCTGCTCGTCATCGACCTCGACAGGTTTAAAGCTGCCAATGACGAACACGGCCACGATGTTGGCGACGCCATCCTGAGAGAGATCGGCGTGCGGCTACGCGATCTCGTGCGCGTCGGCGATACGGCCGCTCGTCTGGGCGGCGATGAATTCGCCGTGCTGCTCGAGGGCGTGCGTGACGCCTCGGCTGCGCAGCAGTGGGCCGAGCGCGCACGCAAGAAACTCTCCGAGCCGATGACCTTCGGCGCCGTGACCGTCACCGTGGGCGCCAGTATCGGTGGCGCCATGTACCCGAGCCACGGCAGCGATGCCGAGACGCTGACCAAATGCGCCGACCTGGCGCTCTACCACGTCAAGGACCGTGGGCGAAACGACGTCGCCTTCTTCAACGCCCAGATGGACCAGAAGCTCGTGCGCAAGCAGGCGCTCGAGAGCGAGCTGCGCAAAGCGCTGTCGAACGGCGAGATCCGTCCCGTCTACCAGCCCGTGGTGTCGCTCAAGACACGTCGAGTACTCGGATTCGAGGTGTTGTGCCGATGGTTCCGCAGCGACGGCGAGGTCATCGAGCCACGCGAGCTCTTGCCGCTGGCGCGCGCCCACAAACTGATGCCCGCCGTTGGCCGGCAACTGCGCCGGCGCGCGCTTGCCGAATTGCGCGCTTGGCGCGCCGAAGGTCACCGCCACCTTTACATGAGCTTCAACGTCGATATACAGGAGCTCGCCAGCAAACACATGGCCTCGGCAATCATCGAGGACCTCGAGTCCATGCGGCTGCCCGGAGACGCCATCCGACTCGAACTCACAGACCGCACGCTCGCGGACCAGGGTGATCTCGCCGAGCGCCACGTTCGACACCTGGCCGCAGCCGGCGTCGCCATCGAGTTCGACGATTTCGGCGGCGGCGACATGTCGCTTCACTCGCTCGAGCGCTTCCCCGTTGCCGGGGTGAAGCTCGACTCAGATCTCGTTGCCGACGTCGAGGACGAAACGCAGCGCCACCTCGTGGTGCGCACGCTCATCGAACTCGCTGAACGCCTGAGCATTACAGTCACAGCAAAGCGCGTCGAGAATCGCGCGCAGCTGCAGGCGCTCGTCAATATGGGCTGCAACGCGGGCCAGGGCTTCCTGTTCGCGCGCGGCATGGTGGCCGCCGCGGCGCGGGTCTGGCTCAACTCGCAGGCCGATCGCCTCGGGGAGCGCATCGAGAACTACACGGGCACCTTTCGCGCACTCTCACTCGCGGAACACTTTGACGAAGACGAGTTGCCGATAAGCCTGCGCCCCGACACGCGGCGCCACTGACGCGCTGGCCTAGAGGCTCAGCAGGTCGATGACGTCGTTGACGACGTCCTGAGAAGCGCCCTTGGTGATAAAGCCATCCACATCGTGGGCATGCGCCTGCACTTTGTCTTTCTGGGCCGAAGATGTCGTTAAGACGTAGACGACGCTGTTTTGCAACGCGGGGTCGGCTCGCAGCTCTCCGAGGAATTCGATGCCGTCCATGCGCGGCATATTCAGGTCCAGCAGGATGATGAAAGGCGGTTGGACTTGGTCGCGCCCGTTCTCGCCGCGCAGGCATTCGAGCGCCTCGATGCCGTCATGGGCCACGACTAGCGGGTTCTCAATGCCCTTCGCGCTAAGGGCGCGGCAGATGCTCATGATGTCGACATCATCGTCATCGACGAGCAATAGGGTTATCGGGCGGTTCTGCACGACACCAAGCGCCGTCATTACGCGGCCTGCTTCCGCGCGTCGCGCGGAATAAAGACACGAAACTCACAACCCACGCCGTCCAGCCCTTCGTGGAGCTCGATGCGCCCGCCCAGCGACGACACGAGGCGCTCGACGATCGCGAGGCCAACACCACTGCCCTCCACGTCGTCGCGACGCTTGAGGGTTTCGAACATCCGGAAGATGCGCTCACGGTAGCGCTCTGGAATACCTGGGCCGTTGTCAGCGACCGAAAAGCGGTAGAACCCGTCGTCGACTTCACAGGACACCTCGATGCGACCGTTGGGCTTATCGTGGTGCTTGGCAGCGTTCGAGATCAGGTTCAAAAAGATCTGCTGCACGGTGGTGGGCTGTGCCAAAAGCTCGGGCAACTTCGAGGCGATAACGACCTCGTGCGAGGACCGCTCGCCCACCCACTCGATGACCTCTTCAACCACGCTCTGGCAATCGACAACCTGTACCGCGGCATCGTCACGCCCAGCGCGCGAGTACTCGAGGATATCGCCCAACATGCGGTCCATGCGCGCAACACGCTTTCTGAGCATATCGAGCTTCTCCATGGTGTCGGGCGCCGCGGTCTCGGCGATGTCTTCCTCAATCCATTGCGCCAGGTTCTCGATGCCTCGCATGGGCGCGCGTAGATCGTGCGACGCGATGTATGCAAAGTCGTCGAGATCGCGGTTGCTGCGCTCGAGCAGCGCGGCGTGGCGCTCAAGCGCACGCTGCGTTTGCACGAACGAGGTGATGTCTGTCGCGACTGTAATGAGTTTTCGTTCTCGCGAGTTACGGTCGTTATAGGGCACCTTGTCGATTCGCATCCAGGACGCGTTGTCCTCGTCACCCTCCGTGTGCTCAACCTTGCCGATGATCGGCTCGCCAGTACGCATAATCTCGCGCAGCTCATCGCCGTAGCGCGCCTCGACGTTGGGCATCATCTCGAAGATCGAGCGACCCTCAACCTCGTCCGGGCGCTTGTTCATGATCGCGGCGGCTTGGTCGTTGACGCGCAGCACGCGGAACTGCTCGTCCATGAACCAGATGCTCGAGGGCACGAGGTTAAAGATCAGGTCGAGTTCCTTGCGCTGACGGCGCAGAATCTCGCGTGAGGTCATGAGCTGCTCGAACGCTTGTTGCTGACCAATGTCGTTGGAAATCCATTGCGCCAGCATCGCGAGGAACGATCGCTCGCGGTCGCCGAACGGGCGCTCGCGGGGCTCGGCCGATGAAAAATTGAGCGTCCCGTAAGGCTTTCCGCCGACGGTAATGGCGACGCCGATATAGGTTTCGAGCCCAAAGGTCTCGTAGCAGGGATGCCCGGCAATATCAGACTCCCCGGCGTGGTCGATGGCGACCACGTCACCGCGTCCCACAACGTTTGCGCAGTAGGTGTCGCCCAGGATGAACGTGGTACCGCGCTCCAGCTGCTTGTGCTTATCGACGACGTGCTCGACGACGTAAGCCCCGTCCGCGACGCGACTGATGATGCCGATCTCGAGCTCGAGGTAGCGCAGGCCGATCGAGAGCAGCTGGGCGAAGTGATCCTCGGGCGCGAGCCGCGCGTTGGTCAGCAGTGTGTAGACTTCGGCACGCATGAGCTCGTCGAGCTTGCGTTCCTCGATATCAAACACGGAGCCGGCCATACGAACCGGGTTGCCCTGATCGTCCCAGATCGCCTGGCCGTGCGCGTGAATCCAACGGTAGGTGCCGTCGTCGCGGCGCATTCGGCACTCGTGGTCAAGCTCGGCCTTGCCGGCGAGGTGCTCGGCGATATTGGCCTCGACACGTTCGAGGTCATCAGGATGGATACGGTCGCGGAAGGCGCCTGAGTTGGGCACGAAGCCCGCATCCGTGACCTTCATGATCTGCTTGAACTGCGGCGACCAGTACAGGTCGTCCGTGCGCAGGTTCCAGTCCCAAAGACCCGCGCTCGAGCCACGGATGGCGACGTCGTAGCGCTCGTTGCTTTCCTCGAGCTGCTCCTGCGTCAGGCGTTGTTCAGTGACATCGATGAAGATGCCAAACACGGCAGTCACGTCCCCGTCGGCATCGGTCTGCACCTCGCCGCGAGACAGCACGTGACGAATCTCGCCATCGGGGCGGATGAGACGGGCGTCGAACTCGAACGGTGCCTGCTCGTTGATGGCGCGGTCGACGTGCTGGCTCACGCGCTCCAGGTCTTCCGGGTGATAGAACGAGATCGCCGACTCGACATCGGGCGTGTAGGTCTCGGGCGTCACACCATGAATCCGGTAGATCTGGTCAGACCAGAACAGTCGATTGTTGACCAGATCGATGTTCCAGTGACCCAGATTGGCCATACGCTCGGCCAGGCGCAGCATTTGCACATGCTGCTCCGTTGAGACGCTCCCGCTTGCGTGCGCTTCGTGTTCCATGAGAAAGCCGACTTCCCTGCCTTCCGGGTTAGCGGCATGGCGGCACCGGGCTTTAGCGTGATCCGTGCCCCGTGGCGGCCCGGGTCTGCTAGGGTTAATGCTGTTTTGCCGCGCAGCTACCAACCGCCGGCGCAGCGCCTTGTTGACCACACCGGAGCTCCCATGACCACCGCCAGCGCGTCCCAGACCGTCCGCATCCACTACACGGGCCGATTCACCGACGGGGAGGTGTTCGACTCCTCAGCCGATCGTGACCCGCTGGAGTTCACCCTCGGCGCAGGCCACGTCATCCCCGGCATGGACAATGCGGTCACGGGCATGGCTGTGGGCGACAAGAAGACGGTCCAGATCGAGCCCGCCGAGGGCTACGGCGACCGCGACGAACGCCTGATCCAGCAAATTCCAAAGGACGCTCTGCCCGACGACGTCAAGCCAGAGGTCGGCATGCACCTGCAGAGCCAGACGCCCGATGGTCAGATGATGCAGCTGGTCGTCACAGCCGTGGACGAAGAAACCTTCACCGTCGACGCCAATCACCCGCTGGCGGGGCAGGTGCTCGAGTTTGATATCGAGCTCGTCGGGATCGATTAGGCCTTAGTCGGCTACATTGCTCGGCATCGACGTCGAATCAAAGCGCTCCCAGCCGTGGCCGTCGAACGGATCGACGCCCAGCTGGCGCATGACGTGCGGGAAGTCGACCATGACCCAGTTGTCGACGATCTTGCCGTCGACCACCTTCCAGAAATCCATGTAACGGATCTCGACGCGCTTGCCCGTGGGTGCGATGCCCATAAACTCGCCGCTGTGCACGGCCTCCTGGCGACCAAACGCCGCACACCACTCGCCCTGCGTAATGCGAGCCTCGTCGGTGCAGACCTTGTCGGAAAACGCAGCCTGGAACGGGCGCTGCCAGCCGTTTTGGAATTCCGTGAGGCCATTCTTGAAGCCGCAGCCCGCGTTGCCGATCCAGCGAAACGACGCACTGAAAAAGCGCCCCATGTTGTCGATGTCGTGATCGTTGAGACCATCGACCATGGCGTCGATCACGCTCAGCGTCTCGTAGGTCTTCGAGAGGTCGTTATCCTTGGTCAGTTCGGCCTGTTCGGGGCGTTGTCCACTCACGTCGCGTGTCCTTCGTTCAGGGTTTGAAGTCGGTGGGCTGGCGGTCAAATGTGACCTCGCGCATGCGTTCGAGGACATCCACCCCAAGCTGCGCCCAGACATCGAGCAGGTCGATGAGCACCCAGTTCTCGCGAATCTGTCCGTTTTCACAGCGCCAGAGATCGAGGCTCGAAAAATGTATCTCACGGCCGGACGGACTGATCCCCATCCAGCCGTCATCCGATACCGTCGCGTGCATGGCGGGCCAGCCGCAGAACGCCACGTAGTCGCCATCGGCGAAATAGCAGTCGTAGCCGCCCGCCTTCGTGTCTGAGGTGCGGTTGGGCAGGCTCTTGAGAAAGGGAATCTGGTGCCAGTTGCGGAAGCCGGACAGGCGTCGATTGGCGCCAATGCCCGCGGGGCCGTACCAGTTCATCTTCGGGTGCCAGAACTGCTCGAGCCCCATGGCCTCGGCACCGCCTTCAGCAAAGCGCGACAGGCCGTCGATCATGTCGTTGACGAGTGTCATGCTGGCCGCACTGTGAGCGGGGTCGCTGTCGCCGCGGACGATACCATCCTGCGTCGCGGGACCGGGTACGAGCAGCTCTACACCGAGACTGGGCGCCATGGGCCAGGCACGCGCCTGCATCATAACTGCCGGGATGTCCCAGAGTAGTCGCAGGTCAGAAACGCGGCCGTCACGGAAACCAAAAAACTCGATGTAGCGCATGTGCACCAAATGACGAGTCGCCGGAATGTCGAGCCAGGGCTTCTCGAACACGCCTGAGTAGTAACCGCCACAACCGATCCAGTCCCGGCCCTGGTCGTGCGCGCCGATGACGATGTAGTCGCGGCGTTCGAGATCGGGGATGGCGCTTAGCAGGGGCGCAAAGCCCACTTCGAACAATGCCGCTGGACCCTGGACGCGCCCCATGGGGTGGGCGAGCTGCACATCGCAATCCGGCGTGCACAAGGCCGCGAGTTGGCCCGGCAATGCTGCGACATCGCAGTCGTAAAGCGCAGAACGGTAGCCTTCGAAGAATGCCTTTCTTTCTGCGATACCGGTCATTGGATGTGCTCCAGGAACAGCGCCACATCGGCATTGGCCGCGGCCTCTCGTCGTGCGGCTTCAAAGTAGTGATCAGACTCAGGGTACAGTGATACGGCATGCAGCCGCCCGGCATCGGCAAGTGCCCGCGCGAAACTCAAACTGTTGGTGGCTGGTGTAGCCCCGTCACCGACAGCGTGATGCACGGTGACGGGTCCGTCGAGCGCGTCAACCTGTTCGGCCAGGTCATCCAGGTTCATCGTGGCCCAGAACGACGCCGCACGAACTGTATCGGTTGCCAGTAGCACCCGCAGCGCCACGCTGCCACCCATGGAGTGGGACCAGAAAAACACATTGTCCGCATCGGCGTGCTCGAGCTGGTCGACAGCCGAGAGCAGGGCCGCAACATCTTCAGCGTAATAGCCAACGGACCGCTCATCCTGTGGATCGATGTAAGCGAACCCTTCCGAACTGTTGTGGCCTCTGTAGTCGGGGATCACCGTCAGGAAACCGCGTGTCGCGAACAAACCCGGCACCGAGCGATAGTAGTCGCCGGGTCGAGCGTCGACGCCCTCGCTTGTGATGCCGTAGCGGCGTGGGTCGGGCACGTAGCCGTGATTCGCGACGACGACGGGAAAGCCCGCCGCGGGTAGCGAGGTATCGGGCACAGCCACCATCGCATGCAGCGTCAGGCCCGCATGGGCGTAGGCGACGAGGTAGGCCGAATAGCCCGTGCCCGCTTCGAGCGGTCGGACCCGCTCGAGCGTCACGTCGAAGTCATACGCGCGCAGCGCCTCGATGCTCATGGGCGGCGGCTGCGCATCAGCCGCACAGGCCTGCACCGCCAGCACCGTGAGGGCCAGCGCGACGCGCAGTCGGCGCATCAGATCAGCGCCTCGAACGCGTAGAGGAAGACGATCGTGAACACGAAGAACGCGAGCAGCCACCAGCTCACGCGGTCGATCTTGCCGGGTACCAGGTACCAGCCGTTCTCCATCTCAGGCAAGCCCTTCTCCCGGAACTCGCGCTGCTGACCGGGGATCGAGTACGCCGACCATTCGGCCTGCGGGCCATCGATAAGGCGGCTTGCCACGAGCGACACGATGATGTTCACACCGCCACCGATGACGCAGTACCAGGGCCAGGCGATGTCCGTATTTGTAGCTACCAGCCAGATTACGATGAAGCCCACGGCGACACCCGCAAGCAGGCCTTTCTCTGTCGTCTGCTTCGAGAAGAAACCCAGGCCAAACATGCTGAGCTTGGCGCCCACGAAGTAAGACCCAATTTGCGACAGCGTGCGCAGGATCGAGCCCTCGCTATTCACGTAGAGCATCGCCGGAACGATGATCAGCACAGCCCAGAGCACCGTAAACCAGCGCGTCACAGTCAGGTAATGCTCTGGAGACTCGGCTCTCTTGAAGTAGCGCTGGTAGAAGTCGATGGTCGAAATCGTCGCCAGCGAGTTGAAGGCCGAGTCGAGCGATGACATCGAGGCCGCCACCACAGCCGCAGCGATGATGCCCATGAGCCCCGGCAAGCCGTAATCCGTCGCGAAGCTCAGGATAATCGTGTTGCCGTCCTCGAACTCCTGGCCGCCGTAGTAGCCGTAGAACAGGATGCCAAGCACGAAGAACAGGAAGTAGATGAAGAACGCGACGAAGCCCATGAGCAGGAATGACTTCTTGGCGTCGCCGATGTTTTTGGCGGCCAGCGTGCGCTGCACCATCATCTGGTTGGCACCGTAGACCGTCACGTGGAAGATCGTCATGGCGATCACGCCCGACCACACTGTGGCCTCGAGCGTGAAGTCCATCGACAGGTCGAGCGGGTTTGTCTTGCCCGCGGCTTTGAGGCTGTCGAGCACCTCGCCCAGCGGTGCCGGCATGTTGTTGATAAGCGCAAAGAAAATAATAAGCGCGCCCACGAGCAGCACGCCCGCCTGGATCACATCCGTCCAGATCACGGCCGTGATGCCGCCCATCATCGTGTAGATGAGCGCGATGATCGTGACCAGAACGATGGCCATCTTGACGTCGACGCCCGTGATGAACTGGATGACGAGTGCGGTCGCGTAGAGCACGGCCGCTGAGGTCAGTGCCTGTGAGACCAGGAACACGGCCGAGATCACGGCGCGCGAGGTCGGGCCAAAGCGCTGCTCCATATAGTCGTAGATCGACGCCACGCCCGAGTTAAAGAAGAACGGCAGAAAGATCGTGATCACGAGGAAGATCACGATCGGGTAGTTCAAGTGAATCGCGATGACCGCGATGCTCTCCGTGTACGACCAGGCCGGGCCGCCCAGGAACGACAGCGCACTCACATAAGTGGCAATCACCGAGATCCCGATGGCCCACCAGGGCGTCGTGCGCCGACCGAGATAAAAATCCTCTGCCGTTTCGACCTTCTTGCTGAGCACCCAGCCCAGGAGTAGGTTCAGCAGCACGTACGTAACAAGGATGATCCAGTTCAGTGTGCCGAATTCAGCCATGGGCGCGTCTTCCTGCCAGGGTTCTCGTTATTGCGCGGTCCAGCCGCCATCGACGCGCAAGCTGTGGCCCGTGACCATGCCCGAGGTCGGCGACGCCAGATACATGACGGCCGCCACGATGTCGTCGAGCGACGCCAGCTTGCCCATTGGGATCATGCCGAACACAAAGTCGCGAAACGTCGGGTTATCCAGCATTGGCTTGGTCATCGGGGTTTCGACAAAGGTGGGGGCGACCGTATTGACGCGTATGCCGTGCGGCGCGAGTTCAACGGCCATGGCCTTCGTCAGCCCTTCCACGGCGTGCTTGGTCATGCAGTACACACTGCGGTTCGGCGACCCGACGTGGCCCATCTGAGACGACATGTTGATGATCGCGCCGGGCCCGTCGCTGCGCAGCATCGCCTGTGCCGCCGCCTGCGCGACCCGAAATGCTGCGCGCACATTGAGATCCAACACGAAATCCAGCGACTCGGTGTCGACCTCGACGAAGGGCTGCGGCCGGTTGGCGCCTGCATTGTTCACGAGGATCGACAAGCCCTCGATTGCGGCCACGCGCGCGACAAACGCGTCGTCAGTAACGTCACCCGTCCAGGTCTCAATGCGGCCCGAACCGTGTGCTGCGAGGGCTTCCAGGTCCGAAGCCGTGCGCGCCGTTGCGATGACCCGAGCACCCGCATCAGCCAGTCCCTCGGCACAGGCACGGCCCAGGCCGCGACCGGCCCCCGTCACCAGTGCGAGCTGTCCCGACAGTCTTTCAGACATGTTTGGCGCCAAATTGCATACGAATGCAATACTGCCTACTATCCGGCGACAATGAAAGCCGGCAACATGGCGCGGCGCATGAGCAAGACACGAAAAACCAAGGACAAAGGGAGCAAATCGGGCAAGAAGCGCGCGACCTCCTATGACGTCGCCGAGCTCGCCGGAGTCTCGCAATCGGCGGTGTCCCGGGTCTTCCAGGACGGGGCCAGCGCCTCGAAGGCCATGCGCGAGCGGGTCATGGCCGCCGCCGACAAGCTCGGCTACCGGCCGAATGCGATCGCGCGCGGTCTGATCACACAGCGTTCCAACATGGTCGCCGTGGTGATCTCCAAGCTCACCAACCTGTACTACCCCGAGGTGCTCGTGCAGCTCACGCAGCGCTTCTCGGAACGGAACGTGCGTGTGCTGCTGTTCGCACTCGAACGCGAGGGCGACACGGGTAGTGTCGTCGAGCAAATGCTGCAGTACCGCGTCGACGGCGTGATCACGGCTGCGATGTTCTCGCCCGAGCAACTGCGCACCATTGAAAGCGCGCACATTCCCGTCGTGTTCTACAACCGGACCTCGCGCGAACCGCTGGTGAGCTCTGTGCGTTGCGACCAGGAGGCCGGCGAGCGCTGGCTGGTCGACGAACTGGTTCGCGCCGGTCACCGATCCTTTGGCGTCGTCGAGGGCCCCGAGGACTCGGTCGTCAGTATCGAGCGCAAAATGGGCGCTCTTACTGAGCTTGCCCAGCTCGGCATCACCGACGTCACTACGGTCAGCGGCGACTTCGGCTATGAGACGGGCCGCGCCTGTTTTTCGGAGCTGGTGGAGAAACGCGGCAACATACCCGACGCCGTCATTGCGGCAAACGATGTCATGGCCATCGGCTGCATCGATGAGGCGCGCGAGGGCCACGGCCTGCGCGTGCCCAACGATGTTTCGATCGTTGGCTTCGACGGGGTCGGCCCGGCGCGTTACGCGGCCTATGAAGTCACCACGGTGCGCCAGCCCGTACAGCGAATGACGGAATCGGCAGCGTCGATGCTGCTGGAACGCATCGAGCGCCCCGAGCTTTCGCCCGAAAAGCGCGCCTTTTCGGGCATTCCCATTCGCGGCGGCTCGGCCCGGCTGCTCAAGACCGGCGAGTAGACTGTGCCGGCGCCCGCCGTCGTCTATTTGCCCGGCATGATGTGCGACGCACGGCTGTGGACGCCGCAAACCGACGCGCTGCCCTACCCCGCGCTGCATGCGGATACGACGCGTGCCGACAACTTCGCCGACATGGCGGTGCAGGTGCTCGAATCCGCGCCGCCTGAATTCGCGCTGGTCGGGCTCTCGATGGGCGGCATTCTGGCCTTGGAGATCTGGCGCCAGGCGCGAGAACGCGTGACGCACCTCGCGCTGCTCGCCACCAACCCGTACGCTGAGGCGCCCGAGCGGCAGTCGCTGCGCCTCGAGCAGATCCACATTGCGTTGTCCGGCGGCCTGCGCACGCTGGCCGTGGAGTCGATGAAACCGCTCTACCTCGCCGAATCGCACCGCGATGATGAGGTGCTGCTCAATCTGCTACTCGACATGGCCCTCGCCCTTGGACCCGACGTGTTCGAGCGTCAGTCGGTCGCGCTGCGCGACCGGGTCGACAGCGCGTCCACGCTGGCGACCATCGATTGTCCCACGCTCGTGCTCTGTGGTGCCGAAGATAGGCTGTGCCCCGTTGGCTATCATCAGTTTATGGCCGATGCGATTCCGGGGGCGCGGCTCGAAGTCATCGAAGACTGCGGGCACATCGCCACACTGGAACAGCCCGAGGCCGTCACAACGGCGCTCGTGGCGCTGCTTCAACAACCGTCATCCCGAACAACATCAGGAACGCCATGAAGACGAGCCAGGACCGCATCGAATCATTCCGCAGTCGGCTGACAGAAGGTGCGCCAATCATGGGCACCTTCATGAAAACACCCTCGCCCGTCGTGGCCGAGGTGCTCGGTTTGTCATCTCTCGACGTCGTGACCATCGACAGCGAGCACGCACCGTTCGGTCGTAGCGAAACGGACTTGTGCCTCGCGGCCTACCGCGCGGCAGACATGCCGAGCCTGGTCCGCACCGCCGATGACTCAGCGCGTGAGATTCGCAACGCACTCGACAGCGGCGCCAGCGGAATTCTCGTGCCGCACGTCACGAGTGCCGCCCAGGCCGAGGGCGTCGTGCGCGCCAGTCATTTTGGCGATGGCGGTCGGGGGTTCGCGGGCTCACCGCGTGCCGCCGGCTATGGCACGCTGGGCATGGCCGCGCATCTCCAGGCGAGCGGCAAGCACACGAGCGTGATCCTGCAGATTGAAGACCTGGCCGCGCTCGATCAGGTGCCCGAGATTGCCACCGTTGAGGGTGTTGACGCGCTGTTCATCGGCCGCGCCGATCTCGCCGTTGCCATGCAGCGGGCGCCTGGCGATGCCGCCGTTATCGAAGCCGTCGAGACCGTCTGCCGACAGTGCCGAGATGCAGGCACGACCGTCGGCATGTTCACGCCCGAGCTGTCGGAGCTGCCGCGCTGGCGTGATCTTGGAGCGAGCCTGTTCCTGCTGAAATCCGACCACGCGTTCCTTCTGGCCGGGGCCAATCAGCTGTCGGACGCAATCCGGTAGAACGCGCGCGCCGTGCCGCCGAAGAGTTGGTCCTGATCCGCTGGCGCGAGCGGTGCTGCAATCGACTCAAAGGCACCCCAAATGTCCGCATAGCTTGCGTGGAGTTTGTCGACGGGGAAGTTTGAGCCGAACATCGCGCGCCCCGCGCCAAAGACCTCGATGCAGGTCTCGATGATCGGACGAACCGAGTCGACATCCCAGTCATGATCAAACATGCCGAGCCCTGAAATCTTGCAAGACACCTGGGGCAGCGAGGCCAGTAGCTCAAGGCCTTCACGCCAGGCGCGCAGACCCGCCGCGGTCTGATCCCAGGGTGAACCGCAGTGGCAGAGCGCCACTGGCGTATCGGGCGCCTCCGCCAGCACCTCGGCCGCTGCAGCCATCTGCCCCGGCGTGAGCTGCAGGTCAAAACTCAAACCCAGCGCGCCCAGCGCGCCCAGGTGTTCGCGCCAGCGCGCATCGGCAAGCAGGCTTCCGCTGCCCGTCACGGCGTCCTCCGCGTCGGAACGCCCGACGATCTGGCGCAGGCCCCGCAGCCGCGCGTGCGCCGCATGTTCCTCAATGACGCGCGGCGCGTCGGCGCGCTCCAGATCACAGTAGGCGACAATCGCATTGGGCAAACCGTAAGCGTCACCGATCGACTGCAGCCACCGCGTCTCATGAACAACGTCCTCTGGCGACACGCCAACCTGGATGTGGACCGACGCCTCGATGTCATAGGCCGCCGCGTCGGTGCGGAGGTCGTCGACACCGTAGTCGTGCTGGATCGGGGTCGGGTCCCCGAAAAAGCGGCGCACGCCCTTTGCCATGAGCCACGGGTAGTGGCAGACCGACAGGTCCCAGAGATGGTGGTGCGCGTCGACGATACTTCGGCTCAAGGATCGACCACCTGGCTTAGCAGCGCGAGATCGTCGAACACCGTGCGCTCGCTCGTGATGCGACCTGCGATGCAGCGCCAATGCGAGACGCCCATGATAAATAAGGGCTTGCCCGTGGCTGGCGCACCACGGAGCGGTGCCTCGTGTTCACCGGCAACCGTCCAGCGCACCGCGATGTCGACACCGTTTGACGACAGGGGCTGTGCCGCGACGTGGTCGACGCTGACCGAGACCTTCCCGAGCACCTCACGAAGCGACGCGTAGTAGGCGAACAAGGCGTCACGGCCCGAGTGGTGATCGAATGGCGATCGGTGCAACACGCAATAGGGCGCATAAGCACGCGTGAAGCCGGCGAGGTCGCCAAACCACACACTCTGAACTGCGGCGCGCGCGAACGTCTCAGGGTCCACCGCCGGATCGACGGGCGCAATATCTGCAACATCGGCGGCTCGCACGCGCGCGTGTTCATTGTCGAGCCAGGTCTGATGCTCTTCGGTTCGGGCCGCGCGCATGTCACGCGCCGCGGCCGTGATGTCGGCGCCCAGTTGCGTCGCAAACATCATGCTGTCACGCACGAGCCACTCCCGCGTAACCAGGCCGTCCTCCACAAAGCAGTCGGCGATGTTGGTCATGCGAATGCGGTTGCCTGTGGCGGGACCGTAAACTGATGGTCCCTCATTGGTACCCGTCGACAGCAGCCGGTGCGAGCTGTAGAAGCCCTCGTCCCGGCTGCCCGACCAGATCACGTGCTCGTTGATGAGCCGGCGATCCGGGAACGCCGCGAGTGTCGCCCAGGTTGCATCAACCACGGCCTGGGCGCCGTGCGTGATGCCATCGAGGCCCCAAACGATGCAGTCCTCGCCGTAATACTGGTGAATGAGGTCGACGCCCCGCTCCTCCCAGATCTCGTAAGTGATCCCGAGGATGTAGTCGACGATGTCGTCATCGGGGCCGTAAGCCCCCGTCCGTTCCGCTGCCATGAGCCCTGCTCCACCGACCCCCCACGGGCCACGAGCGGTGATTGTACTGCGAATGCAGATCAAGTTCTCCAAAGGCTGCCGGCTTATCCAAGTCGTGGCCAGCAGGCATTGTCATACTTGGTTGATCTGAGTTTGCATTCGAAGTACATTTGATGCTCATTTGTCGGCGCCAGCGCGCCGTTCGGGGATCCGTGACATGGCTCAAGCTGCCGCCACTGCGCAACGACACGCGTCGTTGCTCGCCGAGCGCCTCGTGCGCTACGCGGAACTTCGGCCCTGCACCACGGCGTTTATCGACACGCGCACCCCGGGCAGCGCGGAAAAAGAGAATTTCACGATCATCGGCCCCGGCGTGTCGGAGAGCCCCGACCAACACGTCCATGTCAGGCTGCCGCACGGCTTCAACATTGGCGGCGCCCGACAGCCGCCGGGCTGCGTCAACTCGCAGCACAGTCATGAAACCGCCGAGGTGTTCATCGTTCACTCGGGCACCTGGGCCTTCAAGATGGGCCCAAACCTCGAGGACGGCCAGGTCGTGCTGCACCCGGGTGACACGATTTCCATCCCCGTCCACGTGTTCCGCGGCTTCGAGAACGTTGGTGATGGCACGGGTTACCTGTTCGCCGTATTGGGCGGTGATGACCCGGGCCGCGTGACCTGGGCCCCCTACGTGTTCGACAACGCGGCGAAATATGGCCTGGTGCTGCTCGAGGATGGCAGCCTCGTGGACACGACGCGCGGCGAAGCCGTGCCCGACGACAAGGCCGTCATGCCGCCCACGACCGAAGCGGATGTCGCCGCGCTCGACCGGTTGGAGGCCAACGACATGGGCGGCTGCGTGCTGCGACACGATGCTCTGGGCATGCTTTCATGCGGCTCGCTGCAAGGCGTTGAGGAACGGCCCGTGATTGGCGCCGCCTGCGAGGCCGAAGGCTTGGCCGCGGGGCACATGGCCTGGTCGCACGGGTTCCACGTGCGCCACGTCCAGGTCGAGCCCGGATCTGGCTCGCCGCTGCATGCGCGTCATGAGGAAGAAGTCATCATGATGCACGCGGGTCAGCTCACCGTCGGTCTGCCCGACGGCGACGTCGAGATGGGCCCGGGTGATGTGCTCACGGTGCCGATCGGCATGGCGCGCCGCTTTTCGAATTCAACGCATGAGCCAGTCGAAGCCTGGATCGTGCGCGGCGGCGACCTGCCACGGGCGCCGTCCTACCCCTCCTGACTTAAACCCACTCCGTTCGCGAGGCAATCACCGTGATCAAGGTCATTAAGAAAGGCATCGACGCCGCAGCCGCGGCCGACATGGATGCCAAGGTTAAGAACATCGTTGAGGGCATCCTCGCTGACATCGAGTCGCGTGGCGATGCTGCAGTACGCGAGCTTTCCGAGAAATTCGATAAGTGGGCGCCGGATCAGTTTCGACTGACGCAGGAACAGATCGACGCGGCCATTGCGCGCCTGCCCGAGCAGACCCTCGACGACATTCGTTTCGCGCAGACGCAGATCCGAAAATTCGCCGAGATCCAGAAAGCCGCGCTGCGCGACGTTGAGGAAGAGACCATGCCCGGCGTCTTCCTGGGTCACAAGAACATTCCCGTAAACAGCGTGGGCTGCTACATCCCGGGTGGCAAGTACCCGATGGTCGCCAGTGCGCACATGAGCGTGTTGACGGCCAAGGTTGCCGGCGTGAAACGTGTCATTGCCTGTGCACCGCCGCACGACGGTGCACCCAATGACGCCATCGTCGCCGCCATGCACCTTGCGGGTGCCGATGAGATCTACTGCCTCGGTGGCGTGCAAGCTGTGGGCGCTATGGCGCTGGGGACGGAAACAATCGCATCTGTCGACATGCTGGTCGGCCCGGGTAACGCCTTCGTCGCCGAGGCCAAACGCCAGCTGTACGGCCGCGTGGGCATCGACTTGTTCGCGGGCCCCACCGAGACGCTGATCATCGCCGACGACACCTGCGACGGCGAGATGGCCGCAACGGACCTGCTGGGCCAGGCCGAGCACGGACCGAACTCGCCCGCGATCCTGCTCACCAATTCAGCACAGCTTGTTGAGGACACACAGCGCGAGATCGAGCGCCAGCTCACCGTGCTCGAAACTGCCGACGTGGCCGGCGCCGCCTGGAGCGACTACGGTCAGATCATCCTCTGCGACACTGAGGAAGAGATGGTGGCCGAAGCCGACCGCATCGCCAGCGAGCACGTGCAGGTGATGACGCGCGACCCTGATTACTTCCTCAACAACATGACCAACTACGGCGCGTTGTTCCTGGGCCCCGAAACCAACGTTGCTTACGGCGACAAGGTCATCGGTACCAACCACACGCTGCCAACCAAGCTTGCCGCGCGCTACACGGGCGGGCTCTGGGTCGGCAAGTTCATCAAGACCTGCACCTACCAGCGCGTCTCGCCCGAGGCGACAGCCACTGTGGGCGAATACTGCTCGCGCCTGTGCGGACTCGAAGGCATGATGGGCCACAAAGCGCAGGCCGACCTGCGCGTCACGCGATACAAGAAAACCAAGGCAGCCTGAACGTGCCGAAAAACGGTGGGGAAACACATGCGACGAACAAACGCGCCGTAGCGGAGAAACTGCGCGCGCTGTTCCGCGCGCCCGTCGAATCGCTGGGCACGGCCGCCGCCGACGCCTACGAAGACGGCGCCAAGCTCAACGCGTTTCACCCGGTCAATGAGGCCACAGGCGTCGACCAGATCGTCGGCGCGCTCTGGCAGCCGCTGCGCACGGCCTTCCCCGATCTCGAACGGCGCGACCGCATCGTTGTGCCGGGCCACTACGAAGGCCACGACTTCGTCGCGATCATGAGCGACCTGCAGGGCCGCTTCGAACAGGACTGGATCGACATCCCCGCCAACCATGAGGTGGTCACGTTGCGCTGCTGCGAGATCCATCGCGTCGGTGCCAGCGGTCGCGTCGCCGAGACGCACATGCTTGTCGACACACTCGACCTCATGCGCCAGGCGGACGTCTGGCCCATCGCCCCGAGCCTCGGTGCCGAGATCACCTGGCCCGCACCCGCGGGCGGTGGTGGCGTTGACCTGGCGACCTGCGACCTCGAACGCGGGCTAGAGTCACTGCGACTCGTCAAAGCCATGCACGCAGGCCTGGGCGAGTTTGATGGCAAAGACCTCACGAGCATGGACCACGCCCGATTCTGGAGCCCGGGCTTCATGTGGTACGGACCCGCAGGCATCGGCACCAGCAAGGGCTTGGCCGGCTTCGAGGCGCACCACCAGATTCCGTTCCTGCGCGGCTTCCCCGACCGGCGCGTGCACAAACATGTCGCCAATGTTTACGACGGCGACTTTGTGGTGACGGGCGGCTGGCCTTCGGTCATCGGCACCCACTCCGGACCCGACTGGCTGGCCACTGGGCCCACGGGATGCGAGATCCACTTCCGGGTTATGGACTTCTACCGCGTCGAGGGCGAGCTGATCGCCGAAAACTGGGTGCCAATCGACATCGCCGACGTGCTTCGACAGATGGGCGTCGACGTGTTTGCGCGCGTCCGCCATCTGCGGGGGCAGCCACGCACCACCTTGTAGCCGACGCCTACTCCGTACGCGTCGTCGTCATGTCGACGTCGACCACCACACGCGCGATGGTGCCCTCGAACTCAAACGGCGGTGTGTAGTCGCGAGACACGGGCGCGTGGTGATTTTCGCCGCAACGGATGCCCGCGTTGGCGGCGTAGATCGGCCACATGCGTTCAAGCACGACGTCGCCGACGGCCTCACCATCGATGGTCAGGGTCACCACACCCGATTCGGCACCCGTCTTGCGAATACGTAAGCCGAGTTGGTGATCGCCCGCGGGCACCCGCGCCCTGCTACGCCCGCGGTACACCGCGTTGCGCGTGTAGACGTAGGCAAAGTGCACGTAGCCGTTCTTGAGGTACCACTCGTAGCCGCAGCTGCTGTCCCCGGCCGAGAGGATGACGCCGTCGGCCCGCGACTCCGGCAAGCTGACCTCGGCGCGAAACGCGGAGTCCCAGGTGAAGATATCGGGGGCACTGAGGCGGTCAAGCCGCGTCATGCCCGGGAACATGAGATAGGTGGCTCGCGGCGGCGGCACCGAGGCCTCGTAGAGCTTGAGCGTGTCGTCTTCGAGCGGCAGCACGTCGTAACGTTCGGCCTCGCGCTGCCACAGTGCCCTCAGGCGCTCCAAACGCTCGGGATGTTGTGCGGCGAGGTTGTTCGATTCTGAGAAGTCCAGAGCCGCGTGGTAGAGCTCCCAGACATCGGTCTCATAAGCGGCACCCGCCTTGTGTCGTGCCACGGCCTTCCAGCCGTCTTCCCAGATTGCGCGATCACCCAGCGTCTCGAAGTACTGCACGGGTTTTCGGGTCGGGGCCGCCGGATTGTCGAAGCTGTAGGCAAAGCTCGTGCCCTGAATCGCGAGCGGCGCACTACCACGAAACGCTCGCGGTGGCTCGAGGCCTGCCATATTCATGAGGCTGGGTACGACATCGATGGCGTGGTGGTACTGCGCGTTAATCTGACCCTGGGGCAAGTCTCCCGCCGGCCAGCTCACCACGAGCGGGGAGCGGATGCCGCCTTCGTAGGTGTCGGCCTTGTACCACTTGAGCGGCGTGTTACCCGCTTGCGCCCAGCCACGCGAGTACATGGGATACGACGCATCGCCACCAAAAAGATCGATGTCGCCGAGAAACTCCTCGATCGGCGCCGGACCCAGATAGGCGTCGCGCCGCACGTCGAGCCGGCCCTCAATGGGCCCGCCGTAGGCAGCGCCGTTGTCGGAGAGTACAAGCACAATCGTGTTGTCGTACTGACCCGTCGATTTCAGAAAATCGACGACGCGGCCAATCTGGCGGTCCGTGTGTTCGACGAAAGCGGCGTAGACTTCCTGGCCGCGCACGGCCAGTCGCTTCTGATCAGGGTTGAGCGTCTCCCACGGCGGTACGTCGGCATTCCGCGGCGGCAATTGCGTTCCTTGAGGCACGACGCCGAGCTCGAGTTGCTTTGCAAACCGCGCGTCGCGGACGACGTCCCAGCCGGCATCGTAGCGACCACGGTGCCGCCGGATATCGTCGGCGGGCGCGTGCAGCGGGAAATGCATCGCACCAAATGCCAGATAGAGGAAGAACGGCCGCTCGGGCGTGGCCGAGGTGTGATCGGCGATGTAGTCGATCGAGCGCGAGGCCAGATCATGGCTCAGGTGGTAGTCGGCCGCCTTTTCAGGGTAGGCGGGCGAGGTGTTTTCGAACATCTCGGGGTGCCAGTGATCGATGGCGTTGCCGTGAAAGCCATACCAACGGTCGAAGCCTCGACCCGTGGGCCAGTGGTCATAGGGCCCGCTGCCATTCTGATCGGCCAGCGACGACAGGTGCCACTTGCCGGTCGCAAACGTCGAGTAGCCTGCAGGTCGCAGCATCTCCGCGAGCGTCATGGCGTCCTGGCGAATCCAGCCGCGGTAGCCCGGGTGGTCGCGCCCCCACTCGGCGATATTGCCAACCCCGACGGCGTGCGCGTTGCGCCCCGTAAGCAGGCACGCGCGCGTCGGCGCGCACAACGCCGTCACGTGAAAGTTATTGAATCGCGTACCACCGGCAGCAAGGGCGTCGATGGCTTGTGTGTTGTGCTCGGCGCCGTAGCAGCCCAGATCGGCGAAACCGACATCGTCGAGCACCACCATCACGATGTTTGGGGCCTGATCGAGCTGGCGCGGCCGCCAGCCGGTGTCGCGAACATTGCCCCCGGTTTCAGCGGCGAGACCGCCGGATGCAGCCAGCGTTCCGGCTGCAGCGCCGGCTTCCAGAAAGGTTCGTCGAGTTATCGGCATGAGTTGCTCCCCAAAACGACAAAGGGGCCCGAAGGCCCCTCTGCCGTTACGCTCTGGCGCACGTCTTAGTGATCAGAAGTTCACTTTGACGCGCAGGCCGTAGTTCCGCGGATACAGGAATGACGTCTGTACGACGTCGTCACCGTTGTTGTTACCACGTGCGAGTACATCGGAGTCCTCGATGTTCTCGATGAACGCTTCGACCGAGTAGATGCTGTCAGCTGACGTCCAGATCAGGCGGGCGTCCGTCTTGGTGAACGAGTCCTGGTCATGCGACGGGTCCGTGGCCAGCAGGTTTGAGGTGTTGTAGCCGTCTGAGTAGTAGAACTGCAGGTAAGGCTGCAAGGTACCGCGGTCACCCATGTCGTGCAGGTAGGCGGCACTGGCGCCCAGCGTCAGCTCGGGCGACCAGGGCGTCTGTTCGCCCGACTGGTCGATGAAGCTGCGGACTTCGCCTCGGTAGAGCTGGTAGGGGTTCGATTGACCAAACGTGCCGAACTCCGAGTCCAGGTACGCCAGGGTACCGGTCAGCGTCCAGTTGTCCGAAGGCAACCAAACCGCATCCATCTCGATTCCGAAGGCGTCAATGTCACCGCCGTTGTCCGAGAACGTCAGGACGATGCCCGTGTTCGGGTCAACGCGCTGGCGCTGCGTCAGCAGGTTCGTGTACTCCGTGAAGTGCACAGCCGCGTTGAATTGCAGCGTGTTGTCGAGCAGTACGGTACGCAGCCCCAGTTCGATGACCTGAGACTCCTGCTCTTCGGTCGTCGTTGTGGTGCTGGCCGAACCTGAGAGGTAGCCCGTCGAGCCCGTGAGGTAAGCCATCGTGTCGCCGTTCAGGTCGTACTCGACACCGAAGCGCCAGGTGATGTTGTCAAACTCACCGAAGCTCGAGCTGTCCTGGATCGTGTTAGCGCTCGTGATCGCATCCGAAGCGCCACAGTTGTAGGAGAACAGGCTGCGCGCGTTGTCGGGAAGAATCAGCGGCGAGCTGCCATCGACGCCCGGCAGGACGTTGACCACACGGTCGATCGTGCCGTCACCGTTCTCGTCACCCGTGAAGTTTGAGCCACCGCACGACGCGTCTTTTTCCTCGTCGTTGTAGCGGATGCCTGCGATCACGCGCAGCGTGTCAGACACTGAGTACTCACCCTGGGCGAAGACGCCAAGATACTCCGTGTCGATCTGGACGGCGTTAGCGAAGAAGCCGCCAAGCAGCGTCGCGTCCGACACGATGTCGGTACCATCGAGCAGCGTGAACGGGTCAGCAATACCCGGCAACGTGACCGTGCCACGTGTCGAATCATCGCGAACCGTTTGCTGGTAGATGTAGAAGGAGTTGAAGTCCTCAGTGTCCGAGTAGAACAGACCGGCCGTCCACTGCAGCGGACCGTCACCCGTCGAGGTGATCTGGAATTCCTGCGAGAAGCCTTCCGAGACTTCCTGGTAGCCGCCATTCGAGTTCGGCGTCGGGCTGAAGTCGAAATCGAAACCGATATCGTTCTCGTAGTCGTACACCGCGGTGATCGACTTGAATGCGATGTTGTCGAAGTCGTAGTCGATGGTGAGCGACAGCTCTTCATCGGTCAGGTCGACCGGCTGGACGTAGTCCTGCGAGATTCGCCACGGGTCACCGCCGGGGCCATTCGAAGCCGGACCACGCGAACCCGAGCCACGCACGGGGTTGCTGCAGTCGCGTACGGAGCCGAACGGGTCCGTGAGGCCGTCAGGGGTCTCGTTACGGCAGAGGAAGGTGTAGCCGAACAGGCCCGCTTCGTTGCCGTCTTCTTCGACGCGTGTGTAGCGGCCGATGACCTGCAGACGGTCACCGCTGTAAAGCGCCGACAAACGCACACCTTTGTCGTCTTGCGCACCCAGGTCCGGGCCCGCGAGGTTTTCGATAAAGCCGTCGCTCTTGTCAGTGAAGCCCGCGATACGCACACCAAAATTGTCGGTCAGCGGCATGTTGAACGCGCCGTCAATGCGGGCACGGTCAAAACGCTCGAAGCTCACACCGACGTTGCCGCCGACCTCCTCGAGATCGGGAATGTTGGTGTAGACGTTGAGTGCGCCCGCAAACGTGTTGCGGCCGTAGAGCGTGCCCTGCGGACCACGCAGGAACTCCACGTTGCGGATATCGAAGAACGCGCGCGTCTGCTGCGAGGCGCGCACCTTGTAGATACCGTCCACGAAGGCACCGACGATCGAGCTGTTGTCGCCGAAGGTGTTGGTGGAGTTGGCGCCGCGAACGTTGAACTTGGCATCGTTGCCCGCAAACGCGTAGTTGAGGCCAGGAACCAGTAGTTCGAGACGGGATACATCAGTAATACCGCCGAGCTGTAACGCTTCTTCGTTGAACGCGCTGACCGAGACACTGACGTCTTGCAGGCTCTCTTCGCGACGCTCCGCGGTGACGACGATTTCCTCGAGCTGCGCCTGGGCGGGCATGATCGAGGCATACGTCATGAGGATGGCTGCGGGCACGGCAAGCGCCTTTGCCCGGCTGGACCGGAAGACAAACATCACAAGCTCCCCCTATGGCTGTGTCTGTAAGGCGTCCGCCGTCATGACAACCGCAGACGTCGCTAGAGTGCCCTGTTCTGACTGCGAATGCAATTCTATGGGCCGCTGCTTACAACACACTGGGCGTTCAACGCGGTTTTTATGGGTATTTCAGGTGTTGTTTTTATGCATTCGCAGTAGACCTGCGGCCCTCGCATGCCGCTGAAACCGCCTGAACTTTGAACTTCGACGCGGTTTTTTACTGGGACCCGGCCTAAACTTGCGGTATCTGGATTATGTCGAGGACCCGCGCACCCCCATGCGATCGGATCTCTTGCGTTGAAACCCACCACCTTTCCACAACGGCTGGCCATCGTGCTGGTGCTGTCCCTGGGCGCCGCGTTCTTCTACGCAACCTACAAGGCCATCGACAACATCGTCGCCGAGCAAAGCCGCGTGCAGCAGCAGGCCGTCTCTCCGGTCTTCAAGCTCGTGCGCGATGAGCTGCTGCGCCCGCTCTACATCGCTGAGACCTTTGCCAGCTCGGTCGATTTCACGGCGATGATGGACACCCCGGATTTCGATGAAGCGGCTCTACTCGAGCGGCTGCAGGGGATGGAGCAGGACCTTGGGCTCGTGTTCTTCGTCGCCAGCGAGAAAACGCGCAGGCAGTACTTCTCCAACGGGCGGACGCTCGATCTCGTTGAGGGCGAGGTGGCCTGGTACTTCGAGGCCATAGAGCGGGACAAGGACTTCATGGCCGACCTGGGCCAGATCGGAGACGTGCACCTGTATTTCGACGTCAAAATCTACGGCCCGGAACGCGAGTTCCTGGGCTACGTCGGCGTGGGCAAGCGGGTGCAAAACTTTCTGGACACATTCGACCAGTACAAGTCGCGCTACGGCTATGACTTCCTGTTCGTCAACGACGACGACGAGATCATCCTGAGCTCGTTGCCCGACCTCGTGGTCCGGGACGCCTACATCCCGACGCTCGGTTCGCTGGCGTGGTTCAGTCACGAGGGTGGCGAGGGTGGCGAGGGCCACAGCCATGACAGCGAGATCATCGAAGTCGACGACGGCGACTATTTGATCTCGGAGTTCGGGATCGAGGAGCTCGGCTGGCGACTGTTACTGCTCGCACCGCTCGAGGCGCGCCAGAACCAGATTGTGAAAGCCTTCCTAACCAATGCGCTCGTCGCTGCCTTCAGCGTGACGTTGCTCGCGGGCGCCGGCCTGTTCCTTGTGCTCATCTATAAGCGCAGCCTCGAAAACCGCACCGAGCTCGACCCGCTCACGGGGCTGCCCAACCGGGCCCATGTTCAACGGCGCTTCCTGGAGTTGCAACGCGCGGGCGTGGATCTCTGCGCGGTGATCATCGATCTCGACCACTTTAAACAGGTCAATGACCGACACGGCCACGAAACCGGTGACCGCGTTCTGCGCGCTGCGGCCGACGCACTCAAACAGGAGCTGCGCGAGGAGGACATCGTGAGCCGCTGGGGTGGCGAGGAGTTCGTCATGCTGATCCCCGCTGGCACAATCGAACTGGGTCAGAACATCGCCGAGCGCGCCAGGCAGAACATCGAGAGCCTGCGTATCGACGCCAAGCGCGGGCCCGTCAGCGTCACAGCCAGCTTTGGCGTCGCATTCGGCTCATCGAAGCACGAGCAGCTTGAAGCGCTCGTTGCCAAGGCCGACGAAGTGCTCTACCAGGCTAAGGAAAAGGGCCGCAACCAGGTGGAGCTCTACGAAGCGTCCTGACCGAGCGCCTTGCGGTAGACCGCATTAATCAGGCGCATGGTGTTGATCGCATCATCTCCGCCCGTTACCTGCGGCGCGCTGCCTTCGATCACGCCAATCACGTGTTGCAGCTGGTAGTGATAGGTCGGCCGCGTGCTGAGCGTCTCGGTCACAACGCCTTTGTCGGTTTCCAGACGCAGCTCGTGCCCCAGGTGCGGCGCGATCAGGTTATTCACCGTCAACGTGCCCAAGTCGCCCGTGACCTGCAGCCTGTTGTCGAGCGGACCGGGTGACGCACCGGCCATCGAACACTGCACGCGCGCCGTAGCGCCGCCTGGGAAAGCCAGGTCCGCCGACATCGCAGCATCGACGCCTGCCTCATGCCACTCACCGACCGCGGACGCCACATCGGGCTCTTCACCGACCACGTGTCGTACCCAGTGCAGTGGATAACAGCCGAGATCCATCAGCGCGCCACCGCCTAAGGCCCGCACGAAACGAAGCTCGGTGGGCGCAAACGCAATCTCGGTATTGAAGTGGGCGTCCACGCGCCGGGCCGTACCGATGGCACCCGAGCCAATCAGCTCCAGCACGCGAAGAAAGAGCGGATGGAAACAATAGTGAAAGGCCTCGATGAGTACGTTTCCGGTGTCTCCTGCAGCGCTAACCATGGCCTCGGCCTCCGCCGGCGACAGCGCAAACGGCTTTTCACAAAGCACGTGCTTGCCCGCACGCAACGCGGCAATGGTCCAGTCTTTATGCTCGCTGGGTGGCAAGGCGTTGTAGACGAGATCTACGTCGGGGCAGGTCACCAGCGCGGCATAGTCCTTATGCGTGTTTGGAATGCCGTGCGTTTCGGCGTAGTCGCGCGCACGAGATCGTGAGCGCGCGGCGATTGCCTGCACGTGAATCTGCTCGAAGCCTGCGGCGGGATGGATGATGGCGCCAACCGCGATACGGGAGGCGCCCAGGAGCCCGATTCGGATCAACGCCTGAGCAAGTGACCGCTTGCGCCTGTGGCCAGCTGGGAAAGCGCGAGCCAATCGATGTCTGCGGCGCGCATCGCCGCTGCGTCGTCGCGCAGGAGGGCGATGCGTTCGGGCCAGCCGTCCAGGGTCCCTGCCTTGTTACCCCCAACGTAAGTCGGGATCGACCGGATACGTTCGCGGATGCGAGACGCCAGTGCTTTGGCGCGCTTCTGGTCTTCGCTCCAGCCAAGCCGGGAACCGGCGACGATAATGGCATCCAATTCCTGGTCGTAGAGCGCGCCAATGGTCGCGTCTTCACTCGCAGCACTCACCATGCGCACAGCAATGCCCGCATCGCGCAGCAAATCCGACTTCACGATCGCACCGAGGCACTCCGTGCTGTTCGGCGGCACAACGACGGCAACACACTGACGCGACTGTGAGGGCTGCAGCACGCGGCCCGAACGCTGCCAAATGAGATTGAGGTGCGCCATGCCAAGCGCGACCTCGATCGAGGTCCAGCGATCCTCGCGCCAGCCCGAGACAAACTCACTACACACGTCATCCACAAACTGTGCACGAGCGTGAAGATGCGTCCGTGCCGCTTCTGGCAGTTGTGGTGATGCACTCGGGCTACGATGAATGAGCTCGTGTGCAAATTCCTGCAGCGGTGGGCAGCCGCCGATCCGATTGCGCGCCCGGTGGTAGTCCGTTTCCATCGCGTCAAACGCAGCCAGCGCCTGTAGGGTGTCGCAGGGCGCTTTCGACCGATCCTGAAGACGCCCGCCGGGGGTCGTGCCGGGCAACGGTTGCCCCGCGAGCTGCATCGCCCAGTCTGAATAGCGGCGGTCTGAAATCCAGCCCGCACTGTGCAGGGTGACATCGGTGTGGCGCGGGTCCGCGGTAATGCGGGACATCACGGAGCACACCTCGGGCGCGGGGCCCTCAAGCCACTGCAGAAACAGGCCGTGATCACTAAACAGCACACCCGAAACGCCTTCTCGGCCGTTGTTGTCCGCGGCATCGCGGGCCAGTCGCGTCGCCGCACTACGGTGTATCGGGCGCGTCGCACGACTCGAGTAACTGAGTCGGAACACCCTTCCAGGGTGTGACGGCATCTCAGTGATCGGTGTCATAACTGCGGCCTCCACCATGGGCAGGGGTAGTGGGTCCGCAGGATGCCTGGCCTGGCAGGTCTTAGCATCCTTAGCGCCCCCCGGTGCACCCCGCCCGGTCAACGTGTTGCTCTGACGGCAGGTTTCCTGACTCGCGGGTCGCTGCTCACTCGTTCCTTCCCAGGCAAATGGCCCAGTGGTTCGTGTCGAGTTCGCTCGCCGCTTACAGTTGCGGGGGCAGTCGTGGGATTGGGCTTCAGCCCGCACCACATTCCCTTTCACCAGCCCAATCCGGGCTGGCACCGTCGTGCATTGATAGTGCCCCAATGGCCTGAAAACGTCCACACGGCTTGGACATAGGTCTCATGGCCAACACCACTACAATATGTTGACTTTGCGCGGGCGCATGACACAACATCTAGCGGTCGGTTCGCCCACAAGGCGATGAAAAGGGAATCCGGTGCCTGGCATCCGCCAGAAGTCCGGAACTGCCCCCGCAACTGTAGTCGGCGGCGATGTGTCTCGATGCCACTGGGGAAACCCGGGAAGGCGACGCATCGCGCAAACGCCGTGAGTCAGGAGACCTGCCGGCACAACAGAACTACTCATCGGACGGGGTGTGCCGACAGGGTTTGTTGCCGGTCACTCCCATGACCGCGTCCGCAAAGCCTTAGCCCCTCGTGCAAACAACTCGCACTGCATCAGGGGCAACACATGGCTACACCGGCGTCAGAAACCACGCATTCAGTCCACTCGAAAGGCACGGCGGTGCGCTTCGGTATCCGTATCGATCACGCGCGCGACGCCCTGCTGACGGAGTTCGGCAAAGCGACCATGCGGGATCGCTACCTGCTGCCAGGCGAGTCCTACCAGGATCTGTTTGCGCGCGTTGCAAACGCCTACGCCGATGACGCCGACCACGCGCAGCGGCTTTACGACTACATGTCGATGCTCTGGTTCATGCCGGCGACGCCCGTTCTGAGCAATGGCGGCGCCGACCGCGGTTTGCCCATCTCTTGCTTCCTCAATGCGGTCGAAGACAGTCTCGACAGCATTGTCGGCACCTGGACCGAAAACGTCTGGCTGGCCTCCAACGGCGGCGGTATCGGCACCTACTGGGGTGACGTTCGCTCCATTGGTGAGCCGATTGGTGAGAGTGGCGAGACCTCCGGGATTATTCCCTTTGTGCGGGTCATGGACTCACTGACGCTCGCTATTTCCCAAGGCTCACTGCGCCGAGGCTCTGCGGCCGTTTACATCGACGTTCACCACCCGGAGATCGAGGAATTTGTCGAGATCCGGAAACCCTCCGGCGACTTCAATCGCAAGAGCCTGAACCTTCACCACGGCATCGCCATTACCGACGAGTTCATGGAGGCCGTGCGCAACGACGCACCGTTTGCCTTGCGCAGCCCGGCGGATGGCACGGTGATTCGCGAGGTGTCGGCGCGTGAGCTCTTGCAACGCATTCTCGAGACCCGACTGCAGACGGGCGAGCCCTACCTGCTTTTCGTGGACACCGCTAACCGCGATGTGCCCGAGCACCAGAAGCAGCTGGGGCTGAAGGTGCGTCAGTCAAACCTGTGCAGCGAGATCCTGCTGCCCACAGGTCGTGACCACAGCGGCATGACGCGAACGGCTGTGTGCTGTCTGTCTTCCGTGAATCTCACGCGCTGGGATGAGTGGCGCACGGACGCCCGCTTTGTTGAGGACGTGCTGCGGATGCTCGACAACGTGCTCGACGACTTCATTGAACGGGCACCCGACAGCATGGCGCAGGCGCGCTACTCGGCCATGCGCGAACGCTCCGTCGGCCTCGGCGCCATGGGTTTTCACAGCTATCTGCAAGACCAGGGCATCGCCTTCGAAAACGCCATGGCCAAGAGCCTCAACCTGCGCATGTTCCGGCATCTGCGTGACGAAGCGGATCGCGCCTCGGCAAAGCTTGCCGAAGAACGTGGCCCCTGCCCCGACGCGGGCGAGGCGGGTATTGCGGAGCGCTTCAGTCACAAGCTCGCGATCGCACCAACCGCCAGTATCAGCATCATCTGCGGTGGCGTCAGTGCCTGCATCGAGCCGATCCCGGCCAATATTTACACGCACAAAACGCTTTCCGGATCGTTCACCGTAAAGAACCCGGCGCTGGAGCAGCTGCTTGAGTCGCGCGGCCTTAATACGCCCGAGACCTGGGCCACGATCCTGCAGCACGACGGATCCGTGCAGCATCTGGACGACCTGAGTGACGAAGAGAAGGCGGTTTTTCGCACCGCCTTTGAGATCGACCAGCGCTGGATCATTGACCTGGCAGCAGACCGTGCAACGAGCGTGTGCCAGGGCCAGTCGATCAACCTGTTCCTGAACAGTGATATCCACAAGTGGGACCTACTCATGCTGCATTGGTCGGCCTGGGAACGGGGCATCAAGAGCCTCTATTACTGCCGGTCCAAATCGGTCCAGCGCGCCGGCTTCGCCGGTGTAGAGGGCGACAACACGAAAGCCTGGCCCGAGCGCGAACTCGGCGACGGGCTCAACGACTACGACGAATGCCTGGCCTGCCAGTAAGCCACGCACGGGAGACAAGAACGATGAAAAACCAAAACCAGATGGAATTGATTGGCAAGCCCGGCCTCATGTTGCCCAGCAAGACCTACAAGCCGTTCCGCTACCCGTGGGCCATCGAATTCTGGCGCCGGCAGCAACAGATTCACTGGATGCCCGAAGAAGTGCCGCTGGGCGAAGACTGCAAAGACTGGGCGCACCACCTCAGTGACGCCGAGCGCAATCTGCTCACGCAGGTGTTTCGGTTCTTCACACAGTCGGACGTCGAGGTTCAGGACAACTATCTCGAGCGCTATGCACTCGTGTTCAAGCCGACAGAAATCAAGATGATGTTGGCCGCGTTCTCGAACATGGAGACCGTGCACATTGTTGCTTACGCCCTGTTGCTTGAGACGCTGGGCATGCCCGACTCCGAGTTCGCTGCGTTCATGGACTACGAGGCCATGCGCGACAAGCATGACTTTATGCAGGAATTTGGTGTCGCTAACGAGGGTGACATCCTGCGCACGCTCGCCATGTTCGGTGGCTTTACCGAAGGGCTGCAGCTGTTCGCCAGTTTCGCGATCCTTTTGAATTTCCCACGGCACAACAAGATGCGTGGCATGGGCCAGATCGTCTCCTGGTCCGTGCGC
This sequence comes from Pseudomonadota bacterium, assembly GCA_038524795.1. Lineage (GTDB taxonomy): Bacteria > Pseudomonadota > Gammaproteobacteria > Steroidobacterales > Woeseiaceae > CALBPI01. The sequence continues at coordinate 231,277 of JBCBIJ010000008.1, forward strand.
GACGAAAGCCTCCACTGCGAAGGCGTGATGAAGCTGTTTCACACGTTCGCCGAGGAAACCGGCGCGCTCACCCAAGCCGTCAAGGACGATATTGTCGATTGTGCGAAGACTGTCGTGAAGCTCGAGGACAGCTTCATCGACCTGGCGTTTGAGATGGGCCCCCTCGAGGGTCTCGACGCAGAGGCCGTAAAGCGCTACATCCGGTATGTGGCCGACTGGCGTCTGCGACAGCTGTCACTGCCGACGGTCTACGGCATCGAAGAACACCCGCTGCCCTGGCTCACGGAAATCCTTAACGGCGTGGAGCACGCGAATTTCTTCGAAACGCGCGCCACGGAGTACGCCAAGGGCGCGACGGGCGGCAGCTGGCACGGTGATGCGGGCGTCTGGACGACATTCGACGCACGCGCGCAGCAGATGAAGCAGGCGGAGATGCCGATACTCTCTGGCGTCTAGTGCGGCGCCATGCTGGCGGTTGCGATGCCGCTCAAGGACACCGGATGATGGGGGCCCGTAACTTGCAGTAGTCTTCGGGCATGACCTTTCGCACCCCATCGTTCGCTGTCCTGCTGGCGCTCATCGCTCTGTCCTTTCCGGGCGCGAACGTGGCGGCTCAGACGCCCGTTGTCGTGGCGACGCCGAAAGTGGCCCCGGCCGTCGAACAGCTGACACTGAGTGGTTCATTCGTGCCGCGCCGCCAGGCCGCGTTGTCACCGCAGGTGGCCGGACTTGTGGCCGCAGCCAACTTCGAGCCAGGCGATCGCGTCACCAGAGGGACGGTGCTCGTCAGACTCGATGCCCGTGTCGCCGAGCTGGAACTCGCGCAGGCTGAAGCCGAAGTGGCCCGCGCCGAAGCGGCATTACGCGAGGCGCGGCGACTCGTGGAGGAAGCCGAAGCACTGCGCGCCGATCGCCTGTTCCCCGAGACAGAGCTGCGCGCACGTGAGTCAGGCGCCGAGATTGCGGCTGCGGCGTTGGCCGTCGCCCGGGCCGCTCGGGACACGTCAGCCCGCCGGCGCCAGCTCCACAACGTCACCGCACCGTTCGATGGCGTCATCGCGCGTCGTCTGGTCGACTCGGGCGAGTGGGTGAACCAAGGCATAGCCGTGGCGCGACTCGTGGCGCCCGACGATCTCTGGATGGAGGTTCAGGCACCGCAGTCACTCTGGCCGCAGCTCTCGCGCCTCGAGTCCGCCGTCGTCACGGTGGATGCCTTATCCAACCGACGATTCGCGGCGACGCTCGAAGCGGCGGTCCCGCAAAGCGATCCCGGCGCGCGCACATTTCTCGTTCGGCTCCGACTTACGGAGGCCATTGCCGATCTGACGCCGGGGATGTCGGCCACGGCGGATCTGACACTGGCCAGCACCGAGGAAACGCTGCTGATTCCTCGCGACGCGTTGATTCGCTATCCCGATGGCACGACAACTGTGTTCGTGGTGGACGGCGGAACGCCACCGACCGCGCGCCAGTTGTCCGTCGACGTAGACCGTGTGTATGGCGAAACGGCGGTAATTGCCGGGGGACTCGACAGCTTGCTGCCCGTGGTCACGCGCGGCAACGAAGCGCTGACCGACGGTCAGGCGGTGCGCGTCATCGACGGCGCCGGAGACTAAGCCGCCATGTTCGAGCGCATCATTCGTCACGGCACGCTGCTTGCCGTTGTGGTGCTCGTGGTCGGCGTGCTGGGCGTGCTTGCGGCGCTTCGTATCCCCGTGCAGATGATCCCCGACCTCGAGGTGCGCGTCGTCACCGTAGAAACACGCTGGCCGGGCGCGACGCCGCAGGACGTCGAAAAAGAGATCCTCATCGAGCAGGAAGAGTACCTGCGCTCGCTGCCGGGGCTCGAACGCATGATCTCTTCGGCGTCCTACGGCAGCGCCGAGATCGAGCTCGAGTTTCCGTTTGGCGTCGATATCAACGAAGCGCTCATTCGGGTGAACAACGCGCTGAGCCAGGTGCCGAGCTACCCTGAGAACGTTGACGAACCGAGCCTCGAGGCAAGTTCGTTCTCGCAGAATTCCTTCATGTACTTCTACGTCCGGCCGCTGCCCGGCAATCCGCTCGACCTTGATGTCACGGTGCTGCGCGACTTCGTCGACGACAACGTTCGTACGCGCATGGAGCGCGTGCCCGGCGTGTCGCGAGTCAACGTCTGGGGCGGCGCCGAACGCCAGGTGCGTGTTCTTGTCGATCCCGCTGCAGCCGCCGAACGCGGCGTATCGCTTGCCGCGATTCGAACAGCGATACGCGGTCGCAACCGTGACGTGTCGGGTGGGGATCTCGAGGCCGGCAAGCGGCGCTACTTGTTGCGGACCGTCGGTCGCTATGACTCGCTCGAGGCCATGGCGGACACCATCGTGTCGTCCAACGGAGACCAGATCATACGGCTCGGCGACATCGCAGAAATCGAGCTCTCGCACTACGAGCTGCGGGGCCGCTCCGTCGTGAACGGCCTGCCAACCCTGACCCTCTCCGTGGACCGCGAGCCCGGTTCGAATGTCATCGACATCAAGCGCGCGATGCTGCCCACGGTCGAGCAAATCAATCGCGAGCTCATGAACGCGAACGGACTGCAGATCGGTCTGTTTAGTGACGACGCCCGCTACGTCGAAGCCTCCGTCAGTAACGTCTGGAAGAACCTGGCGATCGGCGCGTTCCTGGCGACCGCGGTCATGTTCCTGTTCCTGCGCTCAGGTCGGGCGACGCTGGTTGGCGTCGTCGGCGTGCCGATCTGCACGATTGCCGCCTTCCTGGGACTGCTCGCAGCTGGGCGTACGATTAACGTGATTTCGCTGGCAGGCGTGGCCTTTGCCATTGGGATGACGCTCGACAACAGCATCGTGGTGCTCGAGGCCATCGAGCGGAATCGGCGGCTCGGTATGGGACGTATGGAATCCGCCGTGGCCGGCGTGCGCCAGGTCTGGTCGGCGGTACTGGCCTCGACCATGACGACCGTGCTCGTGTTCGCGCCCATCTTTTTCATCCGCGAGGAAGCCGGGCAACTCTACTCAGACGTCGCCGTGGCGATCTCGGCCTCGATCCTCGCCAGCATGCTCGTCGCCGTCACCGTTGTGCCCGCGCTGTCGGCTCGATTGAGCTTCGGGTTTCGCAACTCTGTCGAGACCGGGCGTGCGCTGCGCGGGCGCATTGTCGCGGGCGTCGGCTGGCTCATTGGGTCGCCGGCGCGTCGCACCGCCACGGTGGTGGGTACGCTACTCGGCGTCGTCCTGATTCTCGTGCTGTTGACCCCGCCCGCCGAGTACCTGCCCGAAGGCGAGGAACCCAAGACCTTCGCGTCGATGACCGCACCGCCAGGTTACAACTTCACCGAAATCACTCGGATCTCGAAGGAGATCGAAGAGGCCCTGCTGCCCTTCGTCGGGGCCGATCGTGCCGATTTCGCAGCGGGGCGCACCGACGTGCCGCCCATCGTCTACTTCAACCAGTACTACAGTCCGTCCGGACTCCGCGTCATTGCCGAAACGGTCGACCCGGGCGATATCAACGCCTTCATGACGGCGATCACGAAGCGCTTCGAGCAGTACCCGGGAATGCGTGCATTTGCGACCCGCGGGTCGATCATCTCGAGCAACAACGGCGGCACACGCAGCGTGAATCTCGACATCACGGGCCAGGACCTCGCCGAGCTCTACACCGTGGCCGAAACCGCGTTTCGTTACGCGGAGGCCGCCTTCGACGATCCCAACATCAATTCCTCGCCGGGGTCCTTGTCACTCGACCAACCCCTGGTTGAGGTCCGACCCAACTGGTACCGCGCCGCCGAACTCGGCTTCTCGGCGGACGGGCTCGGCTTTGCCGTGGCTGCGTTAACCGACGGCGCTTTTGTCGACGAGTACTTCCGCGGTGACGACAAGATCGACATCTTCCTCTACTCGTCAGCCGGCGACGCGCAACAACTCGCCAATGTCGAGGACCTGCCGGTCTTCACACCGTCGGGAGCTGTTGTTCCGCTGGCAGCCGTGGCCGATATCGTTGAGACCGTCGACACGGACTCGCTGCGCAGGCTCAACGGTCGTCGGACCGTGACGCTGAATATCATCCCACCCAGATCTGTGGCGCTCGAGACGGCGGTCGAGCGCGTGCGCACAGCGGTCATTGGCAAAATGCGCGACGACGATGTGCTGCCGCAATCCGTGACTGTCGACATCTCGGGCGCCAGCGACCAGCTCACGGCGACGCGCGCTGCTCTGGCCGATAACTACGTTGTGGCCATCGTGCTCAGCTTTCTGGTCATGGTCGCGATCTTCAACCATTGGGGTTGGCCGCTCGTGATTCTGACAGCCGTGCCGCTGGGCATCGCGGGTGGGATTGCCGGCCTTGCGCTCATGAACGCGGTGGGCGTGCGCCAGCCGTTCGACATGATCACCATGCTGGGTTTTCTGATTTTGCTGGGCGTCGTGGTCAACAACCCGATCCTGATCGTGGATGGCGCGTTGGCCAATCTGAGGCGTGGTGCCAGCGATGCGGTTGCCGCCGTGCGTGATGCCGTGTCCGCACGCATTCGCCCAATCCTCATGTCGATGATCACCACGCTGTTTGGTCTCGCGCCACTTGTGTTCCTGCCCGGCGAAGGCACGGAGCTCTATCGCGGTGTCGGCGTGGTCGTGCTGACGGGCTTGTTATTCGCAACGCTTGTGACGTTGACCCTTCTGCCGTCTTTGCTGGTCATGCTGCTTAAGCTGCGCGAGCGCTGGGTGGCGGGCCGTTTGGTATCCGCAAGGTCGAATCCGCTCGAGCCAGGCAGCGCCTGACAACCCAGGCGGGGCGTCCCGCCAAACCGTGTGGCGGTCTGCGCCTGCAAGCCCCAGAATATCCGAGCACAACGTCACGGAGCACGGAATTGACCGCCTACCCGAACCTGTTCACCCCGCTTGATCTCGGTTTCACGACCCTCAAAAACCGCATTCTGATGGGGTCCATGCACACCGGTCTCGAAGACGGCAATCAACACACGCGCCTCGCCGCTTACTTTCGCGAGCGGGCACGCGGCGACGTCGGGATCATCGTGACCGGTGGCTATGCCCCAAACCGCGCGGGCTGGGTCAAGCCCTTCGCCGGCAAGCTCTCGACCCGCGGCGAGGCCATGAAACACCGCACGGTCACCGATGCCGTTCACGAGGAAGGCGGGAAGATCGCGCTGCAGATCCTGCACGCCGGTCGCTACGCCTATCACCCGTTCGCGGTTGCGCCGTCCAAGCTTCGATCACCCATTACCCCCTTCACACCTCGTGAGCTGTCCACGGCGGGCGTCGAAAAACAAATCAATGCCTTCGTCAATTGCGCCGCGCGGGCACGCGAAGCAGGTTACGACGGCGTGGAAATCATGGGTTCCGAGGGCTACTTCATCAATGAGTTCCTGGTCACGCACACGAATCAGCGTAGCGACAAATGGGGCGGCGACTACGAAAACCGCATGCAACTGCCCATCGAGATCGTGTCGCGCACCAGAGAGGCTGTTGGTGACGACTTCATCATCATCTACCGATTATCGATGATCGACCTGATCCCCGATGGCAGCTCCTGGGATGAAACTGTGCAACTCGCAAAGGCCATTGAGCGCGCGGGTGCGACCATCATCAACACGGGCATCGGCTGGCACGAAGCCCGTGTGCCTACGATTGCGACGTCTGTGCCGCGCAAAGCGTTCACGTGGGTGACGAAGAAGATGAAGCAGGAGGTGGCCATCCCACTGGTTACATCGAATCGAATCAATCTGCCGCACGTCGCAGAGGAAGTGCTTGCGAGTGGCGATGCGGACATGGTGTCGCTCGCGCGCCCTCTGCTCGCCGACGCTGAGTTCGCGAAGAAGGCTCAGGAAGGACGTGCTGACGAAATCAACGTCTGTATTGCCTGCAACCAGGCCTGTCTCGATCACACGTTCTCGAACAAAACGAGCAGTTGCCTCGTAAATCCGCGTGCCTGCCACGAAACCGAACTGAACTATGTGCCCACGTCAACGAAACGCCGCTTTGCGGTGATCGGTGCCGGTCCTGCGGGACTCTCCACGGCATTAGTGCTCAGTGAGCGCGGCCATGAGGTCGATCTCTTTGATGCCGCAGATCGCATTGGCGGACAGCTCAACATGGCCAAGGTGATCCCGGGCAAGGAAGAGTTTCACGACATGCTTCGGTATTTCGAACGTCAGGTTGAGCTCAGCTCGATTCGCCTGCATCTCGGCGAGAAGGTCGCGGCAAAGGACCTCGTCGAGAAGGGCTACAACGACGTCATCGTCGCGACCGGTGTCACCCCACGCGACCCCAAGATTCCCGGGCAAGACCACCCGAAAGTCCTTAACTACGTCGACGTGCTCCGGCGCGGCGCTCCCGTCGGCGCGCGCGTCGCCATTATTGGCGCAGGCGGTATTGGATTCGACGTTGCCGAATACCTTGTTCACAACGAAGGCGAGTCGGCGACGATGAACCTCGATGAGTGGCTCGCGGAGTGGGGCGTCGTCGACCCAGCAGAGTCTCGCGGCGGTTTGGCCCTCGATCGACAACGACCAGCGCCCCCCGCCAGAGACGTGACCCTGCTGCAGCGAAAGCAGGGCAAGCTCGGCGCGAAGCTCGGAAAAACAACGGGCTGGATTCATCGCGCCACACTGAAGACCAAGGGCGTCAAAATGATCGGTGACGTCAACTACGAACGGATCGGCGACGAGGGCTTGTTGGTCACGTTTGGCGACAAGCGCGAGAATCCCACCTGGCTTGCGGTCGACAACGTGATTCTCTGCGCCGGACAAGAGCCCTTACGAGAACTCAAAGACCCGCTCCTTGCGGCCGGTATCAGTGTCCACGTCATCGGTGGTGCGGACGTGGCCGCAGAGCTCGATGCCAAGCGCGCCATCGACCAGGGAAGTCGGCTGGCAGCGGCTCTTTAAAGAGCGCCGGGTCTTGCGCCGACCCGACCTCTTCGGTGCACCGCCTGCCGTGACGGTTCGCTGGGAGAACCGGACCGTTCACGAAGAAACAGCATCTCAAGGTCCTCAAGACGCGAACGTCGGTTCTCGATACCGTCTAAGCCTGGCTATCCGGCGGCGCGCTTGCTCGGATCAATCGAGCCCGGCAACGCGCATCGCCGTGGTCATTGAGACCATCGATTCCAGGGGCTCTGGGCGATGAATTCCAAAGCCCTGTGCGTAGTCGCTGCCCATCGACTGGACGGTTTCGAGCACCTCGTGGTTCTCTACGAATTCCGAGACGATCCGCATATTCATCGTGTGCGCGATATCGATAATCGACTTCACGAAGATCCGGTCCGTTGGGTCTGTCGTGATGTCACGAACGAACTGACCGTCGATCTTCAGGCAGTCGACGTTGAGCTGTTTAAGATACCCGAACGACGACAGCCCGCTGCCGAAGTCATCGAGCGCAAACCGACAACCCATCTCCTGTAGCGCTGAGATCAGGCGCTTGGCGTCAGCGATCTTTCGGATGATTGCCGTCTCGGTGATCTCGAAGTTCAGGCAGCCTTCGGGCAGAGCCGCCGCCTGGACCATATCGATGAGCGCATCGGCCACCTTGTCGTCTCCGATACTCGCGCCCGAGAGGTTGATCCAGAACTGCCGCCGAGCCAACTCATCCACGTTTTGCACGTGCAACGCGTCAATGACGTTGCGAACCACCCACAGGTCGAGGCGACCCTGCAAGCCGTAGCGTTCCGCCGCAGGCAGGAAGGCGCCCGGCGGAATGAGCCGCCCGTTCTCACGGTCACGCATCCGCAGCAGGATCTCGATACGTTCCGTTCGATCACAGCGCCCGCCAAGCGGCAGGATTCGCTGCCCGTAGAGTACGAAGCTGTCGCTGTCGATGGCGTGGTTTAGCCGCTGCACCCAACGCATTTCGCCGCGGTGCTCGTGCGCGGCGTCTTCACTGTCTGAGACGAGATGCACGCGGTTGCGCCCGGCTTCCTTGGCCGCATAGCACGCCGCATCAGCCAGCTGCTGCAGCTCGTTGAGGTTTTGCGAGCGACCCACGATGGGCACCACGCCAATGCTGACGCCGATACGGAAGACTTCCTGTTGCCAGAGGAACTCCAGGTCCTGAATCCGTTGGCGGATGACCTCGGCGCGCTGCATCGCAGCCGATTCATCGCAGCCGACGAGGATCAGGGCAAACTCGTCCCCGCCTAGCCGCGCCACGATGTCTTCATCTCGAACGCTGCTGATGATCACGCCACTGACATTGCGCAGCAGCTCATCGCCCGCGGCGTGTCCGCAAGTGTCGTTGACGACCTTAAACTGGTCCAGGTCGAGGAACATCAGGAATGCTGAGGCGCCCGCATCCACACGATCACCGACGCCTTTCAACTTCTCAGCGAAAGCGCGCCGGTTACTGAGGCCCGTGAGCTCGTCAAAGCGGGCCTGATAGGCCAACTGATCGGTCATGGCGCGGCTGTCGGTAACATCATTGGCCAGCACGACCAGGTACTTGAGCTCACCGTGCTGATCGCGAACGGCGGAGGGATGGAAGTCGATGTGCAGCGTCGCGCCATCATGGGCGACGCACGCGCACTCCATACTCGTCTCCTTGGCCTGGTCCAGGGCGCACGCGTTGAGGAACGCCTCAAACTGCTCGCGGTCTTGCTTGGCCACGATGTCGAGCAGCGACTCCTTATCGTGCTCACGCGAATGCGGCCAGAACAAGGCACGCATCTTCGGGTTGGCGTCGTAGACAAGGCCCTCGGTATTCACGAGCGCCATTCCGACGGGGGAATTGTGGTAGGCCTGCTGGAAACGCGCTTCGATCTCCGCACGCAGTTCGTCGGCCTTTTGTCGCTCCAGAATCTCGCTGCTTAGCTGTGCATTGATTTCTTCGAGCGCACGTCGCCCGGCCTCGATAGACTCTGTGCGCTCCGCAACTTCGGCACGCAGGCGCTCGTTGATGCGTGCCACCGAGCGTAGACGCAACTGCACGATCGACCAGACGATGGTGGTCATCACAAATGCCGCGAGCGCCATGAACCAAGGTGTCCGCCAGAATGGTGTCGGCACCACGAACGACCAGCTCGCCGGAAGACTCCACTGGCCGCCGGCGAGTCGCGCTCGAACTTGGAATGTGTAGTCGCCGGGGTTCAGGTTTGAGTAGGAAATCGATGTGGTCAGCGTCGCGCGACTCCAGTCGGCGTCCTGGCCATTCAGCCGGTAGCTGTACTCGATGGCATCGGGCTTGAGGGTCGACACCGCCGTGAAATCGATGCGAACTTCGCCCGATAGCGGCTCCTCAGGCGCCGCATCCGTTGGTCGAACAACGACATCGCCGATGGTGCGTGAGGTAATCAGGGGCTTGGGCACCGGTACGCCGGCCATCGGTACGCTGATGTCCATCTTGGTGACACCGCTTGTCGTACCGATCAGCAGGTTGTCGCCACCATCGAAATAGGTCGCATGCACCTTGGCCTCAATGGCAACGAAGCCGTCGAGCGCCGTGTAGTGGTCAAGCTCCTCTAGGATCGTGTCGTAGCGGTAGGCGCCCCGGCTCGTCGCCAACACGATGGTGTTATCCGGCAACGGTTGAATGGCGTAGATCGTATGGTCCGAGAGCACGGGCTCATTAAAGACCTGCGACGCGACACCGTTCTCGATGCGCAACAGATTGCCCTCGATGCCTGCGAGCCAGACGACGGCGGCGTCACCGACCCCGTCAACGACGAGCTGCGTAAAGAACTCCTGTTGCAGTATCTCGTGCGCGATGACCTGCACAGGTTCAGCTGCCGGGTCCGTGGTATCGAGTCGGAAAAGACCCTGATAGTTGGCGGCGAACCAGAGCGTGCCATCGGCGGCGAGATCCATCGCGTAGATCGCCGCGCCATTACCCAGCTCGTAGGTGCGCGTCTCATCCGCGTCGGGGTCGTAACGGTCGAGCGCACCGAGGTAAGAGCCCGTCCAGAGCCGACCCTGCGAATCGGTTAGCGCGCTAACGGTGATGCTGTTTTCGCTGCCCAGCGTCTTGGTGATCGTCTGAGACTCGAGGTCGATGCCGTAGGTCGGGTTCTGGACATGGGCAACCCAGAGCGTTTTGCCATCGGGCGACATCACGACATCGCGAACTTCGCGGCGCGAGATGTTGAGGGCGTCGGAGCGATTGCTCAGCGTACCGTCAGCGGCAAGGTAAATCAGACCCTGGCTCGTCCCGAACCATACCCCTTCCGAGTCGTCCGGCAGGATAGAGAAAACCTCGGGCTTGTTGCCGTCAATCTCAAGCCCGTAGTGCTCGAATCGCGACCCGAGATAACGCGCAAGGCCGCCACGGATCGGAATCCAGAGCACACCCTCCTGATCGTAAATGGCGCTTGCGCCCCCACTGCGCTGCAACAGCGGTGCGGCATCGGGGTTGTCGAACGGCAAGATACCCACGGACGTCACGAACACCCAGCGGATTTCGCCGTCGCGTTGGATAAGCCCCGTGACGCGGTCACTGAACTGTTGCTCGAACCAATCGATGCCGCTGTCCTGGCGCAGCTGCCCTACACGGCCATCAATGTTGCCGACCACGATGTTGCCGTTGGCATCACTGCTCAACGCCGAGGCGCCTTCGAGGATCAGCTCAAATCCGGAGCCACCTTCATCGAAGTGGTACAGACCGTCGCTGCTCAGCACGTAGATCAGACCATTGCGACCGCGCACGAGCACGATGATCTCGTTGGGTGCTCCTTCGATTCGGGTCAAACCTGCATCGAGATTTGCAAGGTCGAGCTGTCGCAAACCGCCAGGCTGGGTACCGACGTAGAGCGTTGAGCCCACCTGCAGGATCGCGCGGGCGACGCCCCGCCCTTCTTCATCGGGTTCGAAGATCCGGACCACGCGTCCGTCTTCGATGAGCGTTAGACCGCCTGCGGCGTCGCCAGCCCAGATTCGGTTGCGGTCGTCGACGAGCAACGCCTGAATGAGGTTTTGCCGCAAGCCCTCACGAGTGGTGAAGCTGTCAAAGTGACGACCATCAAATCGGTTCAAACCGCCAAACGTCGCGATCCAAAGGAACCCATCCTGGTCTTGCGCCACGGCCAAGACCGTCTTCTGGTTCAGGCCCTCGGCGACCGAATACAGTTTGAACGGCGGCTCGGCGTCGAGCGGCAACTCCAGCGCGACACTCCCCGCGCAGATCAGCGTGGCGCAGAGCGCACTTATCAGTTTACGTAATGCCAATGTTTGATCACCCAGCCCATCGCCGGGTGAGCGACCTCGGCAGTGTGATCTTTAGATATTGCTGCCTCCGGATGGCCGGGCTGCGACGCAGGTCACAGGACTCGCGCCAAACGGCGTCTGCGAGTGCCTGGAAACAGAGACATCGATCCCATCCGTCAGCGCTTGCGTTGTAGCGGGTAAGGCAACTCGGGTTCAATCCGCACCCCGAGAGAGCCACCCATGAATAAATCGATTGTCCGTCTCGCTGCCAGTGCGAGGGCTTCGCTCAACGTCCTGTGGCGCCGCGCAACCTGCGGGTGTCCATGACCCGGCGCTGGTAGACCTAGCGGTTGGCCAGTTGCACTGCACTCGAGGGCGACACGACCGTGGTCGCGACAACTTCGCTCCACCCCGTCAGCGCGGACTGCAGGTCGTCGGGGAGTCCGGGTGTCGATTCGTCCTGCATGTCCGCCATGCGCACGATAGTGTCGCCCGTATCGGAATCGATCAACTCAGCGACCATGGTGACGTGGCCGGGTTCGACGTCGAAGGTGAACCGGCGTTTCCAGGCGAGCGCCTGCGCTGACACCGGCGTGTCAGTGAAGTCGATGAACTGCACGCGAACGATCATCGTGTTGGGCCCCGGAACGTCGACGATCTTGAGGCCTTTGGCTACAAACGCACTGTCGAGCTCACTAACGGCCCGGCCGCGGAGTGTGTCGATGCGATCCTCAGCCAGCGCGCGCTCTGTCGGGTACCAGACCGATATCGGCTCGACGTAGACCCGGTCGTAGCCAGCGATACTTGCGGCCGAGCTAGTGAACAGCATGTCGAGCGTTGGGTGCTCAATGCGCTGCCAGTCGTCAGCCGCCATCAGCGGCGCCGCACTCAGGCCAAACCAAAACAGGGCGCTCACTGCCACTATCGTTCTTATCTTGCTCGTCGTTGCCATCGGTCCATTCCTGTCTGCTATGAACTGAACAACGAACGAGCGCGGGTTTCGTTGACAGACCTGGCGCAGACAGTACGGCGTTATGTCATAACGGAAAGAAGTCGGGTGACGGCTTATTGGCTGCCCCCGGTCAGCCGGTTGCGCCGCACTACCCGTCGATATCCGCGATCAATGCCTCCGTCGCCTGAAATGTTTTGGGAGACTTGCGGGTCTCCCCCGGCATGCGTGTACCTCCTTGCCACAGCACCTGGCCAGCACACCCGCTATGGGTGCGCGTCTGAATGAGTTTATGCGGGCGCTCGTGATGAAGCAGTCAGGTGGCGGGAACACCAAACATCGCATCGTCTGGTACCAGTCGCCGGTGTTACGCGCGGCGCTCGCAGCCTTGGTCGCCTTCACGTTCTACGCTGCCTGGGGCGCCTGGGCCAATCGCGAGTACGGGACCGGCAGCATGGTGTTGGCCGGGCTGACGCAAGGTGCTTACAGCGCCGTCGTCACCCTCGCCATGACCTCAGTAATCGAGTGGTTGTTCGCGGGTGACGGAACGATCCGGCGGCGACAAACGCGCTGCGTTGGGGTGACCGTGGCTGCCCTGGTGGTTTCATCGGTGCTCGTCCACCTGATCGCGGGCACGGCCGAAGTGATCCTGACGGTCTTGCCCAGTTGGGTTTTCGGCACCGCCTACACGATCGCCTATGCGCAGGGGCTCGCGCGTGCTGAGCGACGGGCGGAGCGCTAGCCGATGGCCGTATCCCGAGAGCACCGAATTTCCATCCGCTCGGTTGCCGACCCGGCCACGCCGATCGGCCGCCGACTGTTTCGGGTGGCGCCGTTGCTCGATCGCATTCTCGGCATCCACCTTCTTGACCGCTTCTACCAACAGCACGAACTCGTGGGCCTCCCGGCGCAACGATTCGCGGAAGAGAGCCTCAATGCCCTGGGCGTCGAGATTCAGGGCGCCGAAGTTCTGGCGGAGCGATTGCCCGAGAGGGGGCCCGTCATTATCGTCGCGAATCATCCGCATGGCGGCATCGAAGGCCTGGTGCTCACTAAGCTTCTGGTCGCGCTGCGACCTGACACGAAGATTCTCGCCAATGTCGCGCTCAAGGTGTTTGATGAGCTGAAGTCGCACTTTCTTTTTGTGAACCCACTCAACGCTCGCGACCCCGCAAACCGTCGCGGATTGCGCGAAAGCCTGCGGCACCTGCAAGACGGCGGCGTGCTCGTGATCTTCCCCGCTGGGCGAACCTCGTTCTACCAACCCGACCTCGGCACCATCGCGGACAGCGCATGGAGTCGGTCGGTGGCCAGCCTGGCCAGAAAGTCGGATGCCAAGGTCCTGCCCATCCGGTTTACGGGCAGGAACAGCAAGCTCTTTTATCGTTTGGGTGCCATCTGGTATCGATTCCGCTTGCTGATGCTCGCGCGCGAACTCATGAAGATGCGGGACCGACGTATCGAAATCGCCGTGGGCGCCGCCGCCGATGCATCTCGGTTGCAACGCTACGACGACGAGACGCTCACCGACATGTTCCGCGTCCTGTGCGCGTCATTGCCTGCGAGGCAGACAAGCGCGAACGACGCTGGCGCCGAACAGCAACCCCTGGCTGCGTCACGACCAGCCGAAGCGATCGCCGCGGAAATCGCCGCGCTGCCCCATGCCCAACGCGCGGTGACCGCGCACGGCATGGTGGTCGGGTTCGCGGCGCGCGCTGACATCCCGGAGCTGGTGCAGCAAATCGCGCGGGACCGCGAGCGAACGTTCCGGCTGCTCGACGAGGGCAGCGGAGCGCCGCTGGACACCGATCACTTCGATGATCGCTACCACCACATTTTCTGCTGGCACGAACAGGATCAGGCCCTGGTCGGTGCGTACCGCGTCTGCCTCGGGCAACCTGTCGGGGCAGGTGCGCCAACCTACCTGCACGCGATGTTCGAGTTCGATGACGCGTTCTTTCCCAACTCCGGCCGCGCGCTCGAGCTTGGACGCTCGTTCATCACGCCCGAGTACCAGCGTTCACGTCACGCGCTCGACTTGCTCTGGCGCGGCATTGGGAGCTACTTGGTCGCCCACCCCGAGATCAGCATGCTGTACGGCACGGTATCCCTGTCGCGGCAGTACGATGATGTTTCGACGCAAATGATCTGCGACACACTGATCGGACCGGACAGCCGAGCGCGACCGCGGCACGCATTGCCCGCGTCCTTGCCACCCGAGTGGCATCGATTCCTGGAAACCCGTGACGTCGATATGGCCCTGCTCAACGCACTGATCGTGGCACGCGAGCACGACGGCAAAGGCATCCCGGTATTGCTGCGGCACTACGCCGGACTGGGTGCGCGCTTTCACGCGGTGGGCGTGGACCGTCAGTTCGCCGATACGCCGGGGCTGTTGCTGAGCGTGGACCTGGCGACGCTGCCTGCTGCCAAGCGCAAGCGGTATCTCGCGCTGTGATCGGGTGCGTCGTCTCTACCCTCAAGCCGAGATTTTTACGTAGACACCGGGGCGACAACGCGCGAAACAGGCCAATTCGCACAAAAACAGGGCTGGCAAGCGCCCCGAGCACCATGGCACCATAAAATTCCCATCAACGGTCCATTAGCCCCATACTCGGACCGCGATTTTGAAGGTCAGCCAATGCAGGTTCGTATGCTCGCAGCGATGACGCTGCTCTGTGCACTTGCCGCGACAGCGCGCGCCCAGGACACGAGCCAGACGATGTTCCCGGGTTGGGCACCCAGCCCTCGCATGGTTGGCATCCAGGAAAGAGCGGAGGCCGCATTCGACTCGGGCGATTACCGAAAGGCGATCTGGATCTACGGCAAAGAGCTCGCACCGAAAGGCGACAAGTACGCGCAGTACATGGTCGGCCACATGCACGAAAACGGGCTGGGCGTGCCCCGCGATCCTGTAGAGGCGGGCGCCTGGTATTCGCTGGCCGCCGAACGAGGCCACACGCAACTTGTCTCCGCGGCAGACGCATTGAGGGGCGCCCTCGACCCTGGCCAGCTCGCGGCTGCGGCAGACCGCGCTGCTTCGCTGAAGGCGCGGTGGGGCGATAAGGAACTGGTGCGGCGCGCCATCAAGCGTGACTACGAGATCCTGCGTGCCATGGCGGGCACGCGCATACGTCCGAGCAGCCGGCGCAACTGTGGCGGGCGGCCCGGCAGGGTCTTCGTCGGTGCGATCTCCGTCTCGTTCGACGAATTCTGCGAAAGCGTCTATGAGCGTATCGACCGGCGTTTCGCCTACCTTGAAGGCTACGTCACCTACGGCGAGCTGGTCCTCCTTCCCGACGAACAGGACGGCGATTCCGAAAGCGACACGTCAGCCGAAGAGGAGTAAGCGGGGCGGCGACCATCTGGACACTGCGCGGCTTGCCCTCGAGGGCTTGTTCTGCTGACGCGCAACCGCATCCTTTAGCGACCGGGCAGAGATAGTGCCCGGGGGACACGTACCGCCGCTACTGGCTCGCAAACGCGTCGATAAATTGGGCGTGACTGGGCATGCCGTTCACGAGTCGACTGTTTTGGTCGCTCACCTCTGTGAGCAGGTCTCGCAACGCCGCTTCCGGCATCTCGTCCGCCACGGGGTGCCAGGCCTGCGGCGTCACGCCCTGACCCAGGAAAACCTGTGACCAGCCTACTTCAGTGAACAGCTCTTCCTCCTCACGGATGAAGTGACCGGACGCCTTGAATTGCTCGATTTTCGCGGACAGCGAATCGGGCAATACCATCGTCCGCGCCGCGTCCCAGAACGCCTCACCGTCACGTCCGTTGGCGCAGTAATGCAGGATCAAGAAATCCCGGATGCGCGCCCACTGCCTCGATATCTCGTGGTTGAATGCGTCGGTGATCGCCGGTTCGATTCGTCGACGCGGCAGCATACCCATCAGCCGTGCAACCGAATATTGAATGAGGTGGATGCTTGTGGACTCCAGGGGTTCCATAAAGCCGGCTGACAATCCAACCGCAAGGCAGTTGCCCACCCAGTGGCGATCACGGGTTCCGGTTCTGAAGCGAATCTGACGAGGTTCGCCAGCGGCCGGTCCTTCGATATTCGAAAGCAGATGCGCTCGCGCCGAATCGTCGGTCATGTATTCACTGCAGTAGACCACCCCGTTGCCCACTCGATGCTGCAACGGAATCCGCCACTGCCAGCCCGCATGGTGCGCTGTCGCCGTCGTGTAGGGGTGTGGGGCACAGTGCGCCTGGCAAGCCACCGCCTGCGCGCTGTCGCAGGGTAACCAATGACCCCAGTCGAGAAAGTCTGAGCCTTCCAACTGCGAGATGAGCAATGCCCGAAAACCCGTACAGTCAACGAAGAAGTCGCCTTCGATTTGCTGACCGCTGTCCAAGCGGACCGCTTCCACGGACTGTCGGTCTGGTCCGATCAGCACGTCTGACACCGTGCCTTCGATACGCGCCACGCCTCGCGCCTCAGCCAACCGACGAAGATAGGCCGCGTAGCGTGCGGCGTCGAAATGATAGGCCCACGGCATATTGACACCTTTGGGCAAACCGCTACCCGGCATTGCCATTCTTCCCGCGCGCGCGGCGACGTCATTGATGGCGTAGTCGCCGAAGGGACCGGCGTAGCCAAGCTGTCGCCCCCGCAGCCAAAGGTGGTGAAACGCGGCGACGTCCGTGGCCCGGCCCACCTGACCAAATGCGTGGAGGTAGTCACTGCCGTGGCCGTTCCAGTCGACGAATCGAATCCCGAGCTTGAACGTCGCGCTCGTCTCCCGTACGAACTCGCGTTCATCTATCCCCAGCGCTCGATTGAAGGTGCGGATCTGGGGGATCGTTGCCTCACCGACTCCGACGCTGCCGATCGTTTCGGATTCGACTAAAACAAGCGGCGTCGAGGTCACGCGCGACAAGGCCGCCGCTGTCATCCAGCCGGCGGAACCGCCGCCCACAATCACGATGCGGCGTAGGCGCTCTGTGGCGCCACCGCCAGGCAGATCTTGTGCTCTCAAGTCCTTTCTCCGAGGTCCTTTGGCAGCGATGCACTCTGCAAAAAAAAGGGCGCCCGCGAAGGGCGCCCTGCGGTTGTCAAACTCTGCAGACGGTCAAAAGCCGAGGCTATCGGTGTTGAAGCGCACTCCGGCGTAGTAGTACCGCCCAAGGAAGCCGGTTGGGGCTGAATCGAGACCGCGGTCCGGCAGTTCGTCTGTAAAGTTGTTCGCACCAACGAATAAGCGAAGACGCTCATCGTTGGTCGTGTATTCAAACCGGAGGTCATGCACCAGGCGCGAATCGAGCTCGAGGAACTCGGGCGCCGCGACGTCCGGGTCGCCTGCGATCACGTCGTTCTCGAATCGGAGTTGCGCACCAATGTACTGCAGACCGTAGTTTAGTGTGAAGTTGTCCTTCTGCCATGTCAGGTCAGCGACACCGGTCCACTCAGGCGATCCGATTTCCCCGCGATCGTCATCGACGATGCCGCCATTGGCGGGAAGAAACTCGAGCTTGTCGAGGTAACCCAGCGTGGCGCTCAGAAAGAAGGTGCCATACTTTGCGCTTGGCTCAAACGTGTAGTTCGCTGTCAGATCGGCGCCCGCCGTTTCGAGGAATGCCACATTCTGCGGGCCGAGCACGAAGCCATTGACGAACGCTGTTCCGCTCGCGCGGTCGACCGAGTCACAGAACACATTGTTCAGGTCAGGCGAATCCACGCAGAATTCGGCCGTCTCGGTCAGCGTCGGCGTGCGAACGGCATCGGACAGACGGATGTCATACCAGTCGATTGTGATGGTGAGGTCGGGTGCGAACCTCGGCTGCAACACGATGCCGGCTGTCCAGGTCTCAGCCACCTCTTCGATGAGGCCGGTGTTGCCGGCGACGATACCCTCGATACTCGCACTTGAGGCGATGTCACTGTCGAAATCAAAGGTTGCGAAGTCGGCACCCAGCCCCGTGATCAGCGCTTCACAGTTCGCGGCTCGGAACGAGGTGCCCTGGTTGATGTTGGCGGGACTGCAGGGATCGGTCAGGAAGGCGAACGTGCCAGTCCGTGGCGCGAACAGCTCCGTAATGTTCGGCGCTCTAACCGATTCCGACACGCTGCCACGCAAGCGCACGTCAGGAATGATCGACCACTGAGCGCCAATCGACCATGCGCTCGCGTTGCCAATCGTCGAGTAGTCGGAGAGCCGACCCGCCAGCGTCAGTTCAACGAAATCCATGAACGGCTTGTCGCTTACGATCGGGATGCTGACCTCGCCGAACAGTTCCAGTACGTTGAAACTGCCCACCTCGCGACCGAGCAGTGCGGAGTCTGCGA
Source organism: Pseudomonadota bacterium (assembly GCA_038524795.1). Classification (GTDB taxonomy): domain Bacteria; phylum Pseudomonadota; class Gammaproteobacteria; order Steroidobacterales; family Woeseiaceae; genus CALBPI01. Next base: position 249,661 of record JBCBIJ010000008.1, read on the forward strand.
GGACCCCGCTGTTGGGATCGAAGGTTGACACCTGGGTTGAAATTGCGTCCGGTTGGAAGTCGCTCTTTTCTTCCCGGAACTCGACGCCAACGGCGTAGCTGAGCGGTCCGTCAGGTAGCTCAAGAAAACTACCCAGATTTCCCGAGATAAACGCGTTGACGACATGTTGTTCGAGCGTGTACTCATTGTTTGTATCGGCAAGGATGAAACTGAGTGCCTCTGCGCTGGGCGCACCTTCGCCGAAAATGTTCAGCGGAACACACTCGCCTGGGGCGAACGTTTGCGGGGCTTCGCCGTAGTTGCCGTTCCCGGCGTCCGCGATCGCGCCGCCGTCGAGATTCACCCGGCAATCAATGACACCGTTCGGCGTCCCGGTCAGAAACGCGCCAGCATCGACGGCATCAAGCGCCGCGAAGTAGCGATCTTCAATTCGCTGGCTGGTTGCAACGTAGTTGGTTTCGTTGCGGCCGTAGACGTAGCTGACTTCGAATCGCGTGTTGTCGTTGATCTCGCCATCGAAACCGATGACGGTGCGGTAGACATCGCGTTCAAGCAACTCATCGCGCGTGCCAAAATCGAAATTGTCACGGTTGAACAGGACGCCACCGAAATCCGCGAGACCTGCGTCGCGAATGGTCTGCGGGATGAACGGGTTGTCCTCGGAAACAAACGTGAAGAAGTCGAACGAGGGCTGGGCGACCGACTCGTTATCACTGTCGACGATCTTGCCTTCTGCGAAGAATCGAATGCTTGGCGAGATATCGTAGTTGAGGAAGAGATTGAGCGAATGGTGCTCGGTGCCCGCCTGCAGGTCTCCCTGGTAGCTGTTGACGGGCGTGTTGTCGCCGCCCTGCGCCAGAAACCCAGATTGGGGCAGGAACACGCCCGGATCGTAGGGCTGGCCGTTGCCGTTGAACGAGGGCGTGAAGCTCGTATCCGTGACGATGGCGCCGCCGGGAGAGCTATCCGACCAACCGATGCGGTCTAAGAACACGTTGTCCGGGATATTCGGATCGTCCGGGATGTCATTCGGGTTACGTACGAGCGTGTCAGCGGTGAATTCGCCATTCGGTCGAGCCAGTGCGTCAACACGGGCGTCCTTGCGCAACTCGTATGACACCGCGAAGTTGCCGCGTCCGTTCGCGAAGTTCTTGCCCAACGTTGCTGACAGGAATGAGCTATCCGCGTCACTAAAATCCGACAAGCCTTGTTGGGCGCGGATATCGATACCTTCAAAATCGCGACGCATGATGAAATTGACCACACCCGAGACACCGTCGGCGCCGTAGACGGACGACACGCCGCCGGTCTGAACATCAATGCGCTCGATCAGGCCGGTGGGGATGGTGTTGATATCCACGGCGGCCTCACCGGCGATGCCGGCAATATGACGGCGACCGTCCACGAGTACCAGCGTGCGGTTGGGCCCGAGGTTGCGCAGATCGAGCAAGTTGACGCCCGTGCCGCCGGCTCGTGCCTGCGAGCCCGCCGCGTCGAAGTTCCCCTCCGAGTTGAACAGGGCCGGGGTCTGCGTCAGCAGCTCAGTGACGTTAGTGAGACCCGACTGCTCGAGGTTTTCTGCAGAGATTGCAACGACGGGCACTGCAGTCGCCGCCTCCGGGCGCTGAATACGGGTGCCCGTCACAATGATTTCTTCTAACGCGTCGCCTTCGGCCTCTTGTGCCGTCGCGGCCAACGGAAACGCCGCAGCGAGTGTGGCCGCGCTGACACTGGCTAAAAACGCGCTCCGGCTAAGATGGAAACGAAACTCAGAACCCATGATCTACCCCTTCTGTTGTAGGTGCGCCGCGCAAAGCAGATCGCCCCGTGCACTGTGGTGCCCTGACAGAGCGGACACCAAGTGTCGCGAAAAAACAAATCGAGTCCTCTCGTTTATATACGATTTTGACAGCACATTAAACGCTTTCCTGTGAAACTGTAGTGACGGAACAACAGATACGCACCCACACGCGAGACGGCAACGCTACCTAAGCGTGTCTCGTTCAGGGCCGTTGATCGCCTGTATGACGCCGAGGATCAACGCTACGAGTATTGACGAACGGTCTCTGTTGGCGTCGCAGCGCGGAAGGTTGAGAAGGTCGTAGGTATCCCGGTATTGCCCCCTGCCTACGAAGCGCGGCGGGTTTCGACCTGAATCAAAATCGACGACATCCCGAGTGCGGCGACTCCGGACTGAGTGCCGTGCCCGAGTTTGGAATGGCTCGGGGGGAATGGCGCGCCCGGCAGGATTCGAACCTGCGACCCCTGCCTTCGGAGGGCAGTACTCTATCCAGCTGAGCTACGGGCGCCGCTCGCGGCAGTGTATCGAACTGCCGAAGCGATCTCGAGTAGCTTGTTTGCGGAGACCAATCCCTGATATAGCTGGCTCGGGGGTGTGACCGCCAAGGCAACGTTTGAGTCTCGTGTCGCCCGCGCAGCGCCCTATTTCTGTATCGATGGATACACGGGGAGCCATCAATGGGGTGGGCACGAAAAGGGTTGAGCCGCGCCTTCGGCGTTGTGCTGGTCTTGGCTGTCGCCCTTGCCATACTTGCTTACTGGTACGCGGGCCATGCGAACCGTTACCAGACGGGCGGCAACATGTTTTTGCCAGCACTCGACGCGCCGGTCACGGTCAGCCGCGACGGGAATGGCGTGCCCTACATCCGAGCAGAGTCCTTTCGCGATGTGATTCGCGCACAAGGGTTTGTCGTCGCGCAAGACCGCCTGTTCCAGATGGAAATGGCTAAACGCGCCGCCTCGGGCCGGCTGTCAGAGCTGTTCGGCGAGGCCACGGTACTGACCGACACCGATAGTCGCGTGATCGGCTTTCATCGCATTGCCGAAGCGCACTGGCGTGTGCTCAACGACGATAACCGGCAGATGCTGTCAGATTTCGCGGACGGGCTGAACGCCTACATCACGCAACATCCTGATGACCACCCGTGGGAGTTTCAGCTCGTCGGCGCTGAGCCAGAGCCATGGCGCGAGACCGACTTGCTGGCAATGATGTTGTTCTTCGCCTGGCAAAACGGCGCCAACTTCTACGCGGAGATCGCGACCCAAAGCGTCGTCGAGACCATCGGGCCCGAGCGCGCTTCGGAGATCGCGCCGCTGGCAATCAACCCCGATGGACCGCGTTCCGTTTTGACGTCGGGAACGGGATACCAGTCGTTGGGACTGGGTAGTTCTTACGCACACAAGCCTGCGCGCAGTTTCGCAGGCCTTGGCGGCTCCAATGCCTGGGCCGTCAGCGGCCAGCGATCACCTGGCGGCGCCGCCATCGTCGCCAACGACCCGCATGTGGATGTTCGCAACCTGCCCGGCTTTTGGCATCCCATCGCGCTGATCACCCCGGACTGGCGTGCCGTCGGTGTGAACGCCGGGCTGCCCGGCATCAACGCAGGACGTAACGAGCATCTCGCCTGGGGTGTCACTAATGGCTATGCCGACGTCGTCGATCTGTACATCGAGACGCCCGACCCGGCTGACCCGACGCGCTACCTTGACGGTGACGAGTCCCGGCCGTTCACCGTCCTTACCGAAACCATCGCTGTGAAGGATGGCGATGAACGCCAGATCAAGATTCGACTGACTCGGCGTGGGCCGGTGATATCCGATCACGACTGGACCCCGTTTAGCGACAGCATCGTAAGCGCGCGTTGGGCTGTCGCTGAATACCCCCAAGCCGATCTCCAGATCAAGGCCAGCATGCAAGCCCGCAGCGTGGATGAGGCCGTCACGGCATGGAGTGGGCACCGCATGTTTGGGTTCAGTGTTGTCCTCGGCGACACCTCCGGCCAAACGGCACGTGTGTCCACCGGTGCCGCGCCCATACGCACACGCGGCGACGGCGCCACACCACTTGTGGCAGACGGCGAGGACAATTGGGAAGGCCTGATACCGGCTTTGGACATGCCGCGCGTTGTCGACCCAGAACAAGGCTGGGCGGGCAGCGCCAATCAGTATGCGCAGCCTGTCGACTACTCCTACACGTTCACGACCTACGCTTCGCCGACTTGGCGCTATGAACGCCTGCAACAGCTGTTGGGCGGCAGCGGGACTATTAGTCACGAGACGCACCACGAAGCGCAGCGCGACAACTTGAACGTCTTCGCACAGAGCGTGGTGCCGATCATGAGAGCCGCATTGGCGGAAGGCGAAGCGACCGAGATGCTCGCCGCCATTCTCGAGGGATGGGACTACCGTGACGAACTCGACAGCGCGGCACCCACGGTGTTCCAGGCGACCTATCGCCACTTCGCGCGACGAGTGTTTCGCGACGACCTGGGTGACGCCACCGAGCGCTATCTGGATTCCTGGTATCTCTGGCAACAGCGCCTGCACGCGATGGTGCTTGAGGGCGATGCCGACTGGGGTGCCTGGTTCGATGACACTGGAACGCCGGACAGGGAAACACGGGACGACCTGTTCCGCCTGGCCGGTGAAGACGCCATCGCGGAATTGACCGAAGCGTATGGCCCCAGTGCCGAAGACTGGCACTGGGGTGATGTCCGGGCCATGCACCGGTCCGGACCCTTGCGCCTGAGCGGGTTATTGGGCCGACTGACCGGGAGCCAGTCCTATCCGCAGCCTGGCTCGGGCGAAACGCTCAATCGTGCGCTGTACGACTTTTCGGCACCTGGCTTTGATCCCCAGTGGTCGGTCTCGTGGCGCATGGTGGCGGATCTTGCCGATTCCGATAAAGTGCGCGCCAACCTACCGGGCGGGGTGGTCGGGCGAACACGGCATCCCCAGCTCGACAATCAGATCGCCGCGTTTCGCGAGGGCCGCGTGGATTACCTGTGGTTCTCCGACGCCATGATCGACCAGCACGCCGAAAGCACACTGACGCTTCGACCGGCTGACGAGTAGCGCCCCGCCCCAGTCTGACCACCCGCGAAGACCACCATGGCCATCCGAGGTGTGCGAGACGACTCGGACGACGCCACCCCCTACTCGTTAAGCCAGGCAGGGTCGACCACGAGGAAGTACATGCCGATGAGAACCAGCAGCCAGAACGCCCCGCCCAGGATCATCCAGATCCAGTTTGCTGCCGTTAATGACGAATTGCTGTGCCCCTCAGGATCCCCACAGGCGAGATTGATGGCTTTCTGCGCCTGTAGCAGCAGAAAGGCGATGATCGGCACCGTACAGATGGATAGTATGTCGGTGTAGGGCTCACCAATACTGACGCGAGTCAGCCGGTCGAGCACGGCTGACACAATTGCCATCACAACGACCAGCGTTGCGATCGCGCCCGAGCTCCAGTCTCGGGAGGCACCGACGGACTCCAGTTCGGCGTCAACACGCCGGAACAAACTGTGCGTAAAGAAGATATAGAACAGGCCGCGCATGGGCGGCCAGATGTCCAGCTTGTCGCGCGCCTTCACCTCGCGCCAGTTTCTGTAGAACCAGTAAATGTTGTAGAGACTGATTGTCAGAATCGACAGCAGTAAGAACTTGGTAGGAGAAACGACGTAGAACGTCTGCTCGTTGGATTCTACGACGTCGGTGTCAGCTGTAGGCGGCGCAAAGATTTCGTCGGACACGATACGTTCCCTGTCTCTTATTGTTGCGACGAGACTACCACTCCGCTCCGATCCGTAAAGACGAGAGTGTCGACAACCGGCGGTGCTGCCTGGTACAGACCTATCTGGGTACTGGACCGCGATTTGCGCATGACAGCATGCCGCGCGCCTCAGTATCATGTCGCGTCCCGGCGGCGCGTCACCGTGCCCACGCCTCTCCAATCAACGGAACAGTACTTTGGAACTCACCGGCAAAATCACCCACGTCCTGGCCGAAAAATCGGGCACCTCGTCTCGCGGCGGTTGGCGTAAGCAGGAATACGTCGTCGAAATCCCCGGCGACTACCCAAAGTCGGTCTGCTTCATGGTGTGGGGCGACAAGATCGATCAGTTCAAGATTACGGAAGGTGAATCACTGACCGTGCACTTTGACCTTGAGAGCCGCGAGTACAACGGGCGCTGGTACACGGACGTCAAAGCCTGGCGTGTGGAGCGCCCCGAGGCGCAGGCCGGGAACCAGGACGCACCGCCACCCATCGATGAGGCACCGCCGCCCGTCTTCGACGACGACATCCCGTTCTAGGATCGCAGCCTACGCAGGCCGCCGCCGTCCCTGACAACGACCGATCACCGACCGCGTGCACCCTTGGACTGCCCGTGAGTGAGATCCAGTACGTAGATTCCGAAACAAAACGATAATCGTATTGAGAATGCTTCTCATTTACTCTATCGTTCGGTTGAAACGTAGACACCATCAGGGACACCCGCAATGCACGCGCTCACCTCGCGCAGCCGCCGGCTGCCGCTTGCTGCCACCATCACGGCAGCCTTGACCGCAGCCGCTCCGGCTGCCGCCCAGGAAGACAAGGATATCGACGAGATCCTCGTCGAAGGCAGATACCTGTCCATCGACAAGCTCAACTCCGTGAAGACGCCGACACCCATCGTCGACGTCCCGCAAAGTCTGTCGATTCTGACCAGCGAACAGATTGAGCAACAAGCATTCCAGAGCATTGGCGACGTGCTGCGCTACACGCCCGGACTGTCGATCAGCCAGGGTGAGGGCCACCGAGACGCCATCATCATCCGCGGCATCCAGACGACAGCAGACTTCTTCATCGACGGTGTGCGCGACGACGTCCAGTACTACCGCCCGCTCTACAATGTCGCCCAGGTGGAGGTGCTTCGCGGTTCCAACGCCTTGCTCTTTGGTCGGGGCGGCGGCGGCGGCGTCATCAACCGGGTCCAAAAGAAGCCGGTCATCGGTCAGGGTTTCACGACGATTGGTGCCGGAGCCGACACGTTCGGCGCCTATTCGACGACGATCGACACGAATATCGCCACGGGCGACACCAGCGCGTTCCGTCTCAACGCCTATGTGCAGGGCCTGGAGAACCACCGGGACTTCTTTGACGGCGACGGCTTTGCCATCAACCCGACCTTCCGCATCGAGTTCACGCCGGACACCTCGCTCGACCTGTCCTATGAATACGTGGATGACGATCGCGTCGTCGATCGCGGCGTCCCGTCGCGCACCGTTGCCACGGGGCCAGATGTCCCGCTCGAGGGCTTCCGTGACACCTTTTTCGGGTCACCCGACCAGAACTTCACGACGCTGGAAGCCAGTATTTTCCGGGCCCGCGTCGAGCACGCTTTTAACGCGTCGCTACGCGGCAACGTCACGGCGCAATGGGCCGACTACGACAAGCTTTACCAAAACCTCTACCCCAGTGAGTCGGTTGTTGTCACCAACGGCGCCTTCCCCGAGGTGGAGCTCGACGGCTACCGCGACCCGACCGAGCGCGAGAACCTCATCCTCCAGGCCAACCTGATCGGAGAATTTGATACGGGCCGCCTTGGACACACGGTGTTGTTCGGTTTTGAATACGGTGACCAGCAGACCACGAACGCGCGTTTTGACAACGTGTTCGCCGACAACGGGGATGACCAGCTGTTCATCCCGTTCGCGGATCCCCTCGTGATCCCCCAGTTCGGCTTCACGAACCTCGTGCGCGACCGCGACTCAGACGTAGAGTTCACGTCGATCTACCTGCAGGACCAGATCGACCTTACGGACCAGTTCAAGCTCGTCGTCGGTCTGCGGCTCGACGAATTCGACATCGATGTACTCGACCGTATTGAGCAGAATGACGGCGATGCCATCGACGGCAACTTCAGTCGAAACGACAGCGAAGTCACGCCGCGTCTCGGCTTCATTTACAAGCCGGCCGAAAACATCTCGGTCTACGCGAGCTACAGCGAAACCTTCCTGCCACAGTCTGGCGATCAATTCCTGACGCTCAACCTCGACAGTCAAAGCACGCGCCCGCAGTTCTTCGAGAACCGCGAGATTGGCCTCAAGTGGGACATCCGCCCCGACCTCGCGCTGACGGCGGCCTTCTTCGAACTCGAGCGTGAGAGCTTCACGAGCATCGACCCCGAAGACCAGGATCAGCTCATCGTCATTGAAGGCTCGCAAACCACGGGCTTCGAGCTGCAGCTGACCGGCAACCTCACAGAACGCTGGTCGCTGAGCACGGGTTACTCGCAGCTCGACGGCGAGGTGCAGCGCGCCGACGGCTCAGGCAACGACGGCAACGCCACGCGTCAGACGCCCGACAATATGTTCTCGTTCTGGAGCAACTACGATCTCAACGACCGCCTGAGCTTTGGACTGGGCCTGACCTACCAGGACAGTTTCTTCGTACGCGAGGACAACAGCGTCGAGGTGCCGAGCTTCACACGTGTCGATGCAGCAGCGTTCTACCAGGTGAGTGACCGCCTGCGCCTGCAGCTCAACATCGAGAATCTGCTCGACGAAGACTACTTCCCCGACGCGCACAGCAACGACAACATCACCACGGGTGAGCCCGTCAACGCGCGCGTGACTGCGATTTTCGATTTCTGATCAGAACGCCGCGAGAGACGTCTAATCCACAGAACCTGTCGTGATCTTCGTGAGGAACTCCTGCGCCACGGGGTGCTGCATCCCAATCGACCGCTCGATAAGCGCCTTTGCCTCAGCGACCGCCTGCGCGGCACCCGGTTTACCGCGCTCCACCAGGAAGACCGTGTACACGAGCTGTGTTTCCACCGAGTCCTGGTGCTCTTCTCCCAACACGCTGCGCTGTTGTTCAAGCACCTCATAAAGCGCCTCGAGTCCGGCATCAGACTCGACCTGCCCGGCACGAAACTGGGCGAGGTTTCGCTGCGCGTGAAGCGTCCGGGGATGGCGCTCGCCAAGTACCTTCATGCGAATGGCGAGGACCTCTTCCATGACGGGCTCAAACTCGTCATAGCGCTTGTTGCGCTCCAGCGCTACCGCGAGGTTATTGAGTGCGAAGGCAAGATCGGGGTGGTTCGGGTCCAGCACCTCCCGTTTGCGTGCAACGATGAGCTCGTTGACCTCGAGCTCTTGCGCAAGCTCACCGGCAAACCCATGCGCCGATGCCAATAACGACAGGTGCGAAAGCGTATTGTGATGTGACGGCCCGAGGCTCGCGGTGGACGTCTCTGCATAACGCTTCGTAAGCGCTTTGGCACCGTCGAGGTCACCGGTAACGACCAGCGCGATACCTCGCTTGTGCGCCACGTTTGCCCTAAGGCTGTCGCCCTCCTCAAGCGTCCGTTCAACAATCTCGAAGTTGCGCGCTGTGATCTCATCGTAGCCGGGTAAGTCGCCGGCGCTGTAAATCGAAATGCCCAGATTGTTGCGCATCTTGATGGTTTCGCGATGCTCGGCACCGAGCAGCGCCTCGGCCTCGGCCAGGTGCTCGGAAAAGAAAGCGCGGCCCTCGGCGAACTTGCCCAGGCGATTGAGGCTGTTGCCACGTTGATTCAACAGCGCGAAGTACTCGGGGCTGGCCTCACCGTGTACCGCAATCGTCGGTGCTTCTGATTTTTCGAGGATGGGCCCCACCTGGTCGTAACGACCCTGCCGGTCATAGACCATGGCAATGGTCCGAAACAGTCGGACCTGGATCTCGGGCTGATCGGCGAGCTCGGTTTCCACGCGCGCGGCACCCGCCTCCAATACGTCGTTGATACTCGTGTCACCGGCTTGTGCCTTGTTTGGATCGGCGTACTCGAGAATCGAGGTCAGGAAGTTCATGGACTCATCGGCCATGCGCGTTTGTCGCTCAGCCTCATCGCGTTGTGTCTCGGCGACGCGCCGCGCCTCGTTGATGGACACGGTGTAGGCGACGCTGCCCGCAACAATGGCACCCACAAGCAGCAGGGCCAGTGTCGTGGCACCTCGATTCCTGCCGATAAACTTCTTGAACCGGTAACCGGCTCCCTGGCCCGCCGCCGACACGGGAAAGCCGTCGCGCCAGGCCACCAAGTCACGGCGCAACATGTTGGCGTCAGCGTAGCGATCGTCCGGTGTCACGCGCAGGCATTGATTGATGACCTGCACGAGCTCACCGGGAAGACGCCCGTCCTGTTCGGCGTCCAACGCGATTGGCCGCGAGTCAGCGGCGCGCTGAATCGCATCGGTCAGGGTTTCTTCATCGCCGGGCGGTCGACCTGTCAGTACCTCCGCGGCCAACACGCCGAGCTGGTAAATATCCGAAGCCGTCGTGATGGGCTGACTCAGCAGCTGTTCCGGGCTGGCGTAGCGCGGCGTCAGTGGTCGGTCACGCGTAACGCCTGCCTGGCTGTCGTCAATGAGCTTTGCAATGCCGAAGTCGAGCAGGCGAATTCGACCGGACTCATCAACCAGCACGTTGGACGGCTTGATGTCGCGGTGCACGATGAGACGCGCGTGTGCAAACGCCACCGCCTCGGTAATGTCAGCGAGCAACCCGACGCGTGCGTCGATAGACAGACCGTGTTCCTCGCAGTAGACGTCGACCGGGACGCCACTGACGAGCTCCATGACGATGTAAGGCCAGCCCTCGTCACTGACGCCCGCGTCATAGAGTTGCGAGATGTTGGGGTGATTCAACCCCGCAAGCACCTGTTGCTCCTGCAGGAACAACTCACGGGCACGATCATCGATCCCGCTGACCGGCGAGACTTTGATGGCCACCTCGCGATCAAAGCTGCCGTCGCTGCGTACGGCACGGTAGACGCGGCCCATACCCCCTTCAGCGATGAGCGCCTTGACCTCGTAGTCACCCAAGACTCGGCCCAGCATGGGATCAGGCTGATCCGCTCGAACCTTGGACAGCAAATCGAAGCCGCCCCCCGTGGCCAGTGGGTCGTCAGTGTTGTCCGTGGTCATCGGCGAAACCTCCCCTTGGGTTCGTGATCACCAGCGCGGCATCGTGCGGCTGGTCTCTCCCCGTCAGATCGAAATACCAGCCGGTTCCCCGCCAAATCCGCGCGTGATGGCCATCCCACCACAGCGCGATGACCGCACGCAACTGTCGCTGCTGTAGTGCTTCTGCTGCGTCTCGCCCGGCTGTCGCAGAAAAAGATTCGCGTCCCATGGCGGGATTCGCGGCCGTTTCTCGTTCTAGGAGATAAGCGCCCCGAAAACGACAGAAGACCCCCAGGAAGCGACGATCATGAACCTGTACCTGCGACTCATACTGACCTGGCTGCGCAATCGACGCAGCGACGCGCGGCATTACCTGCACGTCGCGCGCAGCCGTTTCCGCGTGCTGCCGCATGATCTCGACGCATTCGGCCACATGAACAACGGCCGGTACCTGCAGATCATGGATGTCGCGCGCGTCGAATGGATGATGCAGACGGGTGTTGCCGGCGAGATTCGCCGCCAAGGCTGGGCGCCACTGTTGGGCGGCGGTGCCATGCGCTTCCGTCACTCCCTTCGGTTCCTGCAACGCTACGAAGTGCGCACCCGGCTACTCGGTTGGGACGAGCGCTGGTTCTACCTCGAGCACACCTTTGTCGACGCACGCATGCGTAGCGTTGCCGTTGGCATTACACGCGCGGGACTGCGCCGCGACGGCCAGTGGGTGCCCGCGACCGAAGTCGCCGAAGCCGTTTACCCCGGCGCCACGCCACCGACCATGCCGGGCCATGTCAAAGACTGGACCGAACTTGAAGAAGCCATCTGTCTGCACAGCACGGGCGTTCTGGACCACGCCGAAGTAGACGACGCCTTGAGGAGCACACACTGATGACCACGCCATTCATGAATACGCGACGACTGTTCGAAGCCATTACCAGGCAACCGGCGGTTGCACTCGGCGTCATGCTACTGGCGCTTGTGATCGCTGCGGCCGGACTGGGTCGTCTCGTCAAGGACACCTCTGTCAAAGCCTTCATCCCGGGCGACCACGCCTCGCTGGTCGCGGATGCACGCGCCGACGCACTGTTCGGATTGTCGGACACGATTGCCGTAGCCGTGATTACGGAGAACGACAACAGCGTATTCGAAGCCGAGACACTGGCGCTGATCACCGAGCTGACAGACGCCATCCAATCGCTCGACAACATCCGTTACGACCGTGTCGTGAGCCTGAGTACCGAGTCCTCGGTCAGCGGCGAGGACGGCGCCGTACTCATTGATCCCTACGTCGAGCCCGACGCCATGGACGTCGACGCCGTCGCCAAAGCGCGGGCACGTTGGCAGCAGATGCCACCGCATCGGGCCACTCTGGTCAGCGAGGATGAAACGGGTGCTGTCGTGATGGCAGAGCTCGTGGATACAAACCTTGCGGCGGACACCTACACGGCCGTTCTGGCCATCGCCGAGTCGCTGAGCCGTCCCGGAACGACGCTGCACGTGGCTGGCCCCGGCGCCATCAGCGGCTACCTGAGCCAGTACATTGACGAAGACGCGCGGAAGCTGCAGCCGCTCGTATTCGTCGTTGTGCTCGCGTTCATCTTTTTCGCGTTCCGGCGCGGCCTGGCTTTGCTGGGGCCGCTGATCGTTGTCGCGGGTTCCGCCGCGGGCGCGCTCGGCATGATGGGCTGGCTCGGCGTGCCCTACTTCGCGATCACCAACGCGTTGCCAGTAATCATTGTGGCAATTTCGGTCGCCGACTCGATCCACATCCTTTCTGCCTACTTTGCGCTGCGAGAACAGGAGCCCGAGATGGCGCGGCGCGAATGCGTGATCCTGGCCATGTGCGCCATGGCGCGACCCATCACGTTGACGACGTTGACCACGATTGCCGGTTTTGCCGGCATCGCACTGATGTCGATCATGCCGCCGATCACCTGGTTTGCCGTGTTCGCCGCTGTCGGTGTTGCACTGGCCTGGTTGTTTTCGATGGTCGCGCTGCCCAATGTGCTGCTGCTTGTCGACCCAGGCCGTAGCCCGGCGATGGCACGTTGGCTGTCGCGCGGAGCGCGCACCGGCGGCGGAAAGCTGACACGATTCATGACGGCTGACACGGGACGACCGCTGGCGGTCATTGGGCTCATGCTGGGACTCGCGGTTGTTGCGGGTACGGGCGCAACGCGCCTCCAGATCGACCGTTCGCAAGTCGAGAACTTTGCGCCCGGTGAAGCCATCCGCGTCGCTGACGAAACACTGAACGAGCGCTTTGCCGGCACGGCGTTCCTCGACATCATTGTTGAGGCCGACGCCCCCATGGGGCTGGTCACCGTCGATGCCATGCAGCGCATGCGCGATCTGCAGCAATACCTTGAGTCGCTGCCCCGCGTCGAAAAGACCGTATCGATCGTGGACTACGTTGCGCTTTTGCACGCCGCACTCGACGAGCTGCCCGAGAGCAACGTTACCGCGCGCGCCCTCCCCAGCGCCGATGCCCTGGTGGCAGAGACGCTCTTTACCTACGAGCTCAATGCCGACCCTGCAGATCTCGAGGAAGAGATTGACCGCGACTACCAGCACGCACTCGTGCGCGGTGTCCTCAACGCCGACCGCTTTAGCCAGACGCGCGAGGTCGTCGAGTCTGCACAGGCTTACATTGACGCGAACTTCAGCGACGGTGCTCTGCGCGCGACCCTCACAGGCGATGTCAACATCGGCTATCACTGGATGGAAAACCTGCGCGTCTCGCACTTCAAGGGGGTCGCGCTGTCTCTCGCGCTGGTCGTCCTGGTCTCAGCGCTCGTCTTCCGCTCGATCACGTGTGGGATCGTGTCAGCCATTCCCGTCGTGTTCACCGTGGCCATGCTGTACGCCAGCATGGGCTTTCTCGGCATTTACCTCGAGCCCGCGACCTCGATGTTTGCGGCCATCGCATTGGGCGTTGGTATCGACTTCTCGATCCACCTTGTCGACGGTCTGCGTACGGCGCTGCAAGAGCATGACGGCGATCTGAGGCGCGCCATGACGGCATCGCTGCCGCCTGTGGCACGTGCCTGCTTTTTCAACTCGGCCGCTCTCGGCGTGGGCTTCGCCGTGCTGACGACGAGCGATCTGCCCACGCTCATGCGCTTTGGTGGCCTTGTCGCCCTGGCGGCACTCACGAGCTACCTCGTAGCACTCGTGTTCATTCCCGCCGTGTTCGCACTACGCCAGCGCTGGTTCTTGCGCCCGGCCCACCAACCTGCACGCGCCACGGGTGCCGCTGTACTCGTGGCGCTGGGCGCGCTCGTTTGGACGCAAGCAGACGCCGAGACACTTGACGCGCAGGTGGTGGCTGAGCGCGTCGCCGATCGCGCCGATCACAGCGCGAGCCGACGGCTCATGCACATGACGCTGATTGACCGTAAGGGGCGACGCGATGAACGCACAGCCGTGCTGCACAAACGCACCGACGACGCGCGACGACGCACGCGCGTGACCTTCACGGCACCGCGCAAATACGCGGAGATGGCCTTTCTCAGTGACGATCCCCTGGAGGGCGGCATCGCGACGCGCTGGATGTACCTGCCCGCCAGTGGTCGCGCACGTCGAATCCCCGCAACACGCCGCGGCCGGGCGTTTTTCGGCACCGACTTTTCCTACGCCGATATGCAGTCCGAGATTCGGTTCGAGCTCGACGAATGGACGTTTTCAGGTGGCCAGCAGATCGACGATGGGGAGCGGCTGCGCTACCGCTTGTCGGGCACGGCCGTCAGCACCTCGGTCGCCCGCGCGCTTGGCTACGGCGCCTTCGAAGCCGAGATCGACGCCGCGACCTGGATCCCGATGCACATCGAGTTTCACGACCCGCGTGGTAAACCTCTGAAGACCATCTCAGTTCGCGCCGTCTCTGAGATTGACGGCATCTGGACACCGACAGAGATCACGGCGACGCATCTACGGACCGGGCACACCACTGCCATCGCATTCGAGGACATTCGAACCAACGTCGCTCTAGACGGGCAGCTGTTCGATGCGCAGGTGATGACGCGCGGGCTGGCCAGTCTGGACCTGAGGGGACTGTGATGAAGCGCTTGATGCTGGTGGCCCTGCTGGCCGCATCCGGACTGGCTCAGGCGGAGGCGAAACAGACCTTCGCGCTCGACGCGGCGCTGGCCTACGGTCACGGCGCCAACGGTGCTGCGCGCATGCACAGCCTGCTCGAGGTGCGCCCCGAGTACACGTGGCAGTCGGAGACGGGTGCGGCATTGGTCACCTCGGCACGCCTGCGGCTTGACGCCGACGATGACATCGAACCCGGCACGCCGGGTTACCAAAGCTATTGGTCGGCAAGCCAGCCGCTCGCGCTTGGCAATACCGGCAGCCTTGAGCTGCGTGACGCCTACCTGTCAGTGAATGTGGGCGCAGGTCAGCTTCGCTTCGGCAAGCAGCAAATTGTCTGGGGCAACCTCGACGGGCTACGCGTGCTCGACGTCATCAACCCGCAGGATTTCCGCTATTTCATCATCGAGGACTTCGACGCGTCGCGACTCACACTGTGGTCTGCTTATGCGGACGTCAGTCTTGGGGAGTGGCGCGCCGAGTTCGCCGTCGTCCCCGATAGTTCCGGGCACGTGATTCCCGACGCTGGCGCCTGGTTTGAGCTGCGTGCGCCGCGATTTCGTTTCGGTGCAGCGCCTGGCGGACCCGGGCTGCCCGTCTCGACTGTGCGTCCACCCTCAGGCTTTGACGACACGGGCTTTGGCGCACGGGTCACGCGGCAATTTGGCACGGCGGCACTGAGCCTGGTCGCCTACAGTGGCCGCGATCCTGAGCCTTTGGGTCGCGTGACCGCGGGGGCGCAGGGACCGGCTGTACAACGCGATCTCGAGCGTCGCGACACGATTGGTGTCAGTGCCGATATTGGACTGGGGCCGGTTGTGCTGCGACTAGAGCATGCGCGCCACCCCGACCGGTTCTTCAACACGTCCGGGGTGGCAGGACTCGATCGGGTGCGTCGCGACCAGGCACGTTCGGCGTTGGGGCTCGACTTCAACGGGCCGTTCGACACGTTAATCAATGTTCAGTACCTCGATGACCGGGTCAGCGATGCGCCCACGGATCTCGTGCGGCCGACGACAGATCGCCTGGCAACGGTGGCCTTGCGCAAGACAGTGGGCTTCGACACCTGGGAGATTCTCGCGCGCTGGTACCGCAGCTTCTCGGACGGCGACAGCATGGCCACGTTGAGCGTTCAGCGTGCGCTTGGGGATCGCACGAGCATTCAATTCGAAGCTGCAACGTTCCGCGGCACGGATGCAGGCCTGTTCGGTCAGTTTGTTGACCGCGACATGGCGACGCTGCGGCTTACTCACCGATTTCGCTGAAGGCACGACATGCCGCGACTTTGGCACGCGTGGCTTCGACCCGGTTTCGGGCGGCGGACATTTGAACGCGTGACAGGTAGCGACCCGAGCGTCGACGAGACTTACGCGTTGCTGGCCTCAATGAGCTCGGCGATACGGGCACGGGCCTCTGACCAGGCGCGTTCCACAGAGCGCACCGAGAGCGACAAGGCTTCTGCGGTTTCGACAGTCGTAAAGCCTGCGAAGTAGCGGCACTCGAAGACCTGCGCCTGACGGGCGTTTTCGCGGGCCAGGGTGTCGAGAAGCTCGTTGACCTGCAGCAGGAATTCGGCCTGCTCGTGCGTGTCATCACCGACAACGGTTTCCACGAGCGTCACTTCATCTGCAGCGCGCTTGCCCGCCATGGCGTAACGCACTTCGTCGACGATGATTTGGCGCATGATCGTCGCCGCCAGCGCGAAAAACTGTCCGCGATCTTCCGTGGTGAGCGCACCGCCCGACAGCAGCTTGAGAAACGTCTCGTGCACCAGCGTTGTGGCACCCGTCGACCGACTGTTACGCGACCGGTTTCGTGCCAGCGCTTTGAGGTCGGGGTAAATCAGCTGTGCCAGCGCGTTCAGCGCGCCGGCGTCACCCTCGCGGTGCGCGCGCAGCAGAACAGTGACGGACCGGGGTTCGGACATAGTGCGGCGCCTGCGGGCGAGTTCTTGAAGCTCCGATGCTACGGGCGTGCCAAGTGCATCGCCAGCTGACGGTTCAGATGCCAATCACGCGGGTGAGACCGGCAAACAGAAACAGCGTGGTCACCAACCCGGCGACGCTCGCGCTGCCCCAACGCAGCATGACGACAACGCGCCGACGTTCGGCGACGATGACCGGGGTGTCGGGCAAGCGACCGACTTCCTGCAACAATCGTGTTGTGGCGCCCAGATTCGCATTGGCAAGCGCTTCGGCAGCGTCGTTGCCGTAGCCTGCCGATCGTGCGTCGGCAGCGAGATCTTCGCGATGCGCGAACCATTCCTCGGCCATTCGGCGCGCCGCGCGTCGCGGCATACCCCGCCGGTACAACGCCAACGCCAACTGGCGTTGCTCAGACGGGATCGACACGCGTCTCCCCCGACAAAGAAATAGCGTCGCGAATGCGCTCCCAATCGGTCTCAAGCCTGGCCAGTCTTTTGCGGCCTTTTGCGGTCGCCGAGTAATACACCCTTTCGCGGGCGCCAACCTTGCGACGCTTTGCCTTGAGTGCACCGGCTTTCTCGAGCGCATACAGCGACGGGTAGATCACGCCCTCACCCAGTTTGATGGCCTCGCCCGTCACCAGCTGGATCTGACGAACGAGCTCGTAGCCGTACATCTCGCGCTGCGACAACAGCCGCAACAGCAGCAGTTCGGGCACGCCAGTCATAAAAGGCGGGTTGGTTCTGGCCACGTCAACTCCTGTGCAAAGCTGGAAGATACCTAGAAGCAAAAAGTAAAGTCAATATTTACTTTTTTGTTCTAGGTATCCTACTCTCTTACCTCGTAGTTAAAGGTAATAGGGAGAAACACCATGCGTGACGTTGCGATTGCGAGCATCAGCGCGGCCACCGTCACGGCGGCGCTGCTCTTGCTCATGACGGCGCTGCTGGCCGACGACTCTGTCTCTGTGATCCAGACCGTGAGACTGCCGCCAACGCTCACGGACACGGCCGTACCGACGCCACCACCACCCCCCAAGCCGTTCGAGATGATTGAGCCGATCGACGAGCCCATGCCCGTGCCAACAGACCGACCCAGCCCCCGGAACCTCATTGACCCCGTCGCCTTGCCGCCTGCGGGCCCCGAAGGCAACGGACCGCCCCGGCCAAATCCGCCCAGCAATGGCATCGACGGCGGGGTCGGTTTCGGTAACGGTAACGATGCACTCATCGAACTCGTCAACGTGACGCCCATCTATCCTCAACGCATGCTCGCGCTTGGTGTCGAGGGTTACGTCGATGTGCGCTATGACGTGAACGCCATTGGGCGTGCTGAGAACGTCGAGGTGACCTACGCCACGCACCGGGGCTTCGAGAAGGCGGCCATCCAGGGGGTTGAGCGCATTCGCTACCAGCCCCGCACGATCGACGGAAACGCGGTGCCAGTTCGCGGCATCGAGAAACGATTCAGTTTCAGTATCCGCGACTAAGTGCGGCAGCGGTGCTGGGCCTCAGCCTGGAAAAGCCTCCCAGCGCCGCCTCACGCGGCCGAGTAAGGCCG
>JBCBIJ010000009.1:0-162523 GCA_038524795.1 Pseudomonadota bacterium
GAGAACCGCCGTCGTCAGTTCCAGCTCGATGGTGACCCGGGCCAGAGCTCGGCCGAGGCCATCCTCAATGAGCTCGTGCTGCGCGTCGGTCGCGACCGCAACGTCAATCGTCGACGATTCCTGCAACTGCAACGCATCCCCGAGCTTACGGGCTTCATTTCGATCCCCGTACTCAGCGTGCACACGCTTGGCGATCTCTTTGTGCCCTTCAAGATGCAGCAGATCTACGCGCAGGAGGCCGCGTTCTGGGGCCGCGATGACCTGCTCGTGCAGCGTGCGACGCGCGCAGTGGGTCACTGCGAATTCTCGGCAGAGGAACTCGTGCAGACCTTCGATGACCTTGTGCTCTGGGTGAACGAGGGCATTCGTCCCGAGGGTGACGACGTACTCGACCCCGCAACGGTGGCGAACCCGGCCTATGGCTGCCGGTACACCGCGGGTTCCACAGGCCAGACGCCAGACATCCTGCGAACAGGATTGTGCCCGGCTGAATAGCCCCGCGGCTTCACGCCCTCATAGCCCGCACGCCGCCCTGGCGTGCGGGCTTCTTCTTAGGGGTTCGAAGCCCGGGCCTCTGCAAGCGCATCTCGAGCGGCCTGCTCGACCAACTCGGCTTCCTCAAAGACTGCAAAAGCGCGTTGATAGCGCATGAAGGCCGGCTGGAACTGTTCGAGGCCCTCATCGGCGTAGTCGGCCGGGTCTTCGCCGCGCGCACGGATTTCGGCCACAAAGGCCTCGAGCTGTTCCACGTCACGCTCGGATTCATCCAGGACCTGCTCGGCTTGCTCACGCCGCTCCGTAGCGAGCTGTAACGCTTGCTCCAGCTCGGCAATGCTGTAGGTTGCACCGCTCACTGTGCCCGCATCAGGCGACGCGGGTAATTCGTCGGGCACTGATGCCTCGCCCGATGGCTCCGCCTTGGTTGATGCGGGACGCTCCAGTGGCGGTGCCACCGACGGGGCTCTCGATGCCCAGATCACAACCACACCGGCAGCCAGCACCAGCCCTAACACCCAGAACAAAACGTTTCGATTCATCGTGCCAGTGTACCGTGGCATGCTGCGCGATATGGCAGCGCTGAATCAGACCGTCGTTCTCGCGGGCGCCACAGGCTACATCGGCCAACACGTGGCAGCGGCGCTCGTGGCCGAGGGCTATCACGTGATTGCGCTGGTCAGATCGCCGCCCGGCAGCGATCGCGCGGACGCGCTCCAGCACTGCGAGGTCCGGGTTACCGAAGTGACCGATGCGGCGGCGCTGCGACGAACCCTAGCCGATGTCCATGCGCACGCCATCGTGTCATGCCTGGCTTCACGCAACGGCGCGCCTGATGACGCGCAGCGTGTCGACTACGGCGCCAATCGCAATCTGTTGGATCTGGCGCCTTCACTCGGCGTGTCCCAATTCGTGCTGCTGTCAGCCATCTGCGTTCAAAAGCCGCGTTTGGCGTTCCAGCACGCGAAGCTCGCTTTCGAACGTGAGCTCATGGCGTCGGGCGTGGGCTACACGATCGTTAGGCCGACCGCGTTCTTTAAGTCCATCTCGGGGCAAGTGGCACGAGTTCGCGACGGCAAGCCGTTTCTCGTGTTCGGTAAGGGCACCGAGACTGCGTGTAAGCCCATCAGTGAGCGTGACGTTGCACGCTACCTCGTCGATAGCATCGACAACCCCGGGCGCCGCGACACCGTCTTGCCCATTGGCGGACCGGGCCCTGCGGTGACACCGATCGACCAAGGCAAGCTGCTGTTTGAGCTGGCCGGCAAGCCGGCGACCTTCAGACGCGTTCCTGTTGCCCTGTTTCGCGTGGTCATTGCCCTGCTGGCACCACTGTCACGCCTGATTCCCGCCCTCGCGGCCAAGGCCGAATTTGCCCGCATCGGCCATTACTACGCAACGGAGTCGATGCTCGTCTGGGACGCCGACGCCGCGTGCTACGATGCCGGCGCGACACCGAGTACCGGCACTGACACGCTGCGCGCGCACTATGCCCAAGCGTTATCGAGCACAGACGGTGACGACGCGCTGGGCGCCCACAAACTGTTCTAGGAAGCCGCCTGCTCTGCCTCGTTGCGAATCGCGGTGAACTGGGAACCTCTAGCTAAAGCATTACGGTAAACCGCCGCTAGCTCGGGGGACGACGTAACGAGGTAGCGGCGCATGGCCGGTGTCCCTGATAACCCGCGCTACCAGCTTGGACTGCGCGACACACTGCGCATCCTGTGGCCATACGTGAAGCGCAATTTCATGAACCAGGTGGAAGGCATTTGGTTCATTGTCGTGTACCTGATCGTATTCCAGCTCTTGATCCTGCAGCTGCCGATCGCCTACGCAGGCATGATTGCTTTCGGCATCTTTGTCGTCGCCGTCGGGCTCATGTTCTTTATGGAAGGGCTGCGCCTTGGGCTCATGCCACTCGGCGAGGAGATCGGCAGTGTGCTGCCCAAAAACAGCCGCATGCCCGTGATCCTCGTGTTCGCCTTCCTGCTCGGGGCAGGCGCCACGTTCGCGGAACCCGCGATCGCTGTGCTCAAGGCAGCCGGTGCCGGGGTGAAGCCCACCGAGGCGCCCCTGCTCTACAGCCTGCTCAATGATTTCTCAGGTCAGCTCGTGAGCGCCGTGGGTATTGGCGTGGGTATCGCCGTCATGCTCGGCGTCCTGCGATTCTTCTTTATGTGGCCGCTCAAGTACCTGGCCATCCCTGCCGTTGCCGGTCTGCTTGGCTTGTCATTCTATTTCAGCCAGGTGCCCCTGCTCTCCGACGTTCTCGGCCTCGCCTGGGACTGCGGCGCGGTCACGACAGGGCCCGTTACGGTGCCGCTCGTGCTGGCGCTGGGTATTGGCGTGTGCCGTGTGGTCAGCGGAGACTCCGGCGGCGGCAACTCGGGATTCGGCATCGTCACCCTGGCCTCTCTGTTCCCGATTCTGGCCGTCTTGATGCTAGCCATGTACCACCACACGGCGGGCGACTACTGGGGCGCACCCAACTACCGCGGCGACACCACGGTCGCCGCAACTGAAGCGGTTAACGCAGCCCCCGTCATCGAGATCGAGAAAACACTCGAGCCGATTACGGATGCGGAATTTCGTGCCTACCTCGATTCAGGAAAGCTGCCCGATGGCTACGAGCTCGCTATGCACGGCGGCAACGCGCGCCTTGTCAACGGCAAGATCGAAGTGCTTGAGCCTGAAATGGTCATCACCAAGCCCTACCGTCGCGACTTCACATTTACGAGTAGCGAAAGCTGGGACACCACGATCGCTCTTGGTAACACCGCCAAGACCGCGTTTACCGATGCCCTGCGCGCCATCATCCCGCTTTGCGTGTTCCTCTATTTCGTCCTGCGAATTGTGTTGCGCCAGCGACTGCAGCCGCGCAACGACGTCGGCGTCGGTGTGACGTTTGCGTTCATCGGCATGATCCTGTTTGGCGCGGGTATTGCGCTTGGCCTGACGCCGCTTGGCGGACAGCTCGGTAGCAACGTACCCGTCGCTTTCGCCGAGATCTTCCCCTGGGGCCTCGACCACATCGAGGGTCCATTGTTCGGCGCCGATGCGGGTAAGGTCGTGGCCATCTGCTTCGCCTTCTTCCTTGGTTACGGCGCAACGCTGGCGGAACCCGCACTCAACGCACTGGGCGACACGGTGGAACGCATTACGGTCGGCGCCTTCCGCAAGAAGCTACTCATGCAGAGCGTCGCATTCGGCGTGGGCTGCGGTATCGCCGCCGGCATTTTCAAAATGGCCTACGGCATACCCCTGTTCTGGATGCTGGCCCCGCCCTACCTGCTCGTGCTGGTCCTCACCTGGATCTCGCCCGACGAGTTCGTGAACTTCAGCTGGGACAGCGCGGGCGTGACCACGGGCCCCATTACGGTGCCGCTCGTGCTCGCCATGGGTCTCGGTGTCGGTGCCAATATCCCGGGCGTCTCCGACGGCTTCGGCATCCTGGCGCTGGCTTCGGTCGGTCCGATCCTCACGGTCCTGGGCGTCGGCCTGTACACGCAACGCGTGCAACGACGCGCGCAACGCAAAGTCGATGAGACCGTAGAAACCCTTGCACCAGCGGATGCCAACTGATGTTTAGCCAAAACCACACCGTTTCGATGGTGACTGCGGTGCTGCCCTCTGCAGGCGTCGACCGCATCACTGATGCCGTTCTGCAAGCGCCCGACAGCAGCGCCATCATCTGGCAGGCCCGCGGAACGCTGCTTCGCGAACACTGGTGGCAGCGCTTCGTGCCGCCGATCAGCCCGGCCAAGACCATGGTGCACCTGCTCGCCCCCAACGACGAAGTGCCGCACCTCGTGAGCACAATCGTCGAGCGCGCGCGATTGCATCAACAGGCGACCGGCGCGGTGTTCTCAACGCCCTGCGATCACGCCTACTTCGGCTCCGAATTCAATGTCTGGCCGTCTCGGGATGACACGCCGGCGGCGAAGTCGGCGCACAACCTCACTGAGAACCTCAACATCATCTACTGCACCGTGGGGCACAAGCTGTCCGACCGTGTCAGCAAGGCGGCCATCAGCGCCGGCGCGCACGGCCCCATCGTCTACTACGGCGAAGGTCGAGGCCTGCGCGACCGCCTGGGCTGGCTGCGCATTACCAAGGAACACGAGCAGGAAGTGCTCATGGTGATCGCCGACGAAAGTGATGCAGACCAGGTGTTTGATGCCATGGCCAAAGCCGGAGAGCTGCACCTGCCGGGTCGTGGCTTCATGTACCGGATGGTTATCGACCGCGGCATGTTCCACCTGGCCTCACGTGTGTCGCACCATCACTACCAGGCCAACATGCAGCAGATCATCAATGCGATCGACCACCTGAGCGGGCACTCGCACTGGCGCGACCAGGCCGTATTCGATGTCGGCAGCGGCGGTCGCGGGGTCGGAATTGATGATCTTGCGGCCGAGCGGCCGCTGTTGCGTGACCAGGTGAGACTGTCGGCCATCGCGCCGCGCGAGCAGTGTCCCGAGCTCATGGAATTCCTGCTCGACTCGGGCGCCCCGGGATTCACGGTCACCTACGGGCGCTTTGCTGCCAACGAACAAAGCGAAGGCATCGCAGGCGCTCGCGTCAACGCCGAGTACGGCATGCTGCGCTGCGTGACGAACCAGCCCAAGGCCGCACAAGTCTGCAGTGCTGTCGAGTCGAGCGCCGAAGGCGCGGGCTTCGCGGACGTTGCGATGGTGACCAACCCCGTCCCGACGGTGGCGTGCTACGTGCCCGGCGGCGTTGATCACCGCAAGCCTGCACCACGCGTCGCCGCCTGACACTCACAAGCGTTGACCCGAAGGGCCGCGCCGACGTCTGAGTCGGCGCGGCCTTTGACGTTTGGCATGCGCCTCGAGACCCTGCAGAATGACGCGACAAACGGCGCAGACCGTGCATCCGCATCTCGTGATCCCAGGGAGTTCGAAACGACATGAGCCAGTACCCGCAGCTTAACGACATGGGCATTCTCAATCCCGGTGAGATTCGCACCTACATGGTTAACAGCCTGGCAGGTGTCGACACCTTGCGAATTGTCTACAAGCGCAAGCAAGGCTCATTGTTGCCGGTCAGTCGCAGTTACGAGTTTCCGCAGGTGCAAAAGACCGCCACGGATGGCAAGGGTCGACAAGCGGCTGTGCTTGAAACGGCACCCGCGCTGAAGTCCGCCGTCAACGAACTGAAGTCACTCATGAAGTCACGCGACGATGAGATGGAACATCGGGAACTCCTGCTTGCCGAACTGGACGCACTCGAGAACGAGCTGGCGTGCCGCATCGCTCACATTCGCAGCTTGCTCTGAGCCCTTGCAGAAAGCGTCGCCATACAGCGACAAACACACAAACTGAGACACACGTCCCAAAGACATTTGATAGCCTCGCGTTACAACGTTCGAGTGGCAGTCGAGGGGACGCGACATGTTCAGCGAGTGTTTTCAAAGTACCGTAGCCAAAACGCGTAATGGCAGCGCGTTACTCGTCTGCTTGGTGCTCACGGCCTGCGGCGGTGGCGGTGGCGGCGATCCGGCCCCCGCACCGGTAACCGTCAACCCGACCCTTTCGATCAGCGACGCCTCTGTCACTGAAGGCGACACAGGTGTCGCCACACTGAGTTTCACCGTCACCGCATCGGCGACCGTACCCGCGGGCGGCAATGTGGCTGATGCCAGCGTCGATTACGCCACAACCGCGGGCTCGGCAAGCGAAGGCACTGACTTCACAGCCGCCAGCGGCACACTTCAGATCCCTGGCGGCACAACGCAAGTCACCATCGCCGTCGACATCGTCGGCGACGCGCAAACCGAAGGCAATGAGACGTTCAGCGTCACACTGAGCGCGCCGACAAACGCCACCATTAGCCAGGCCACGGCGACCGGAACGATCATCGACGATGATGTTGTGGCGGGCCTTTTTGGTCTCGACACACGACCTAACAATGCAACTTGCGTCGCACCCGCGCGACCGACGGACGACGCGAGCGTGTCCATCACAGATCCCTACCCGTCTTTGTCGAGCTTCTCGCAGCCAACGAAGCTCGTACTCGAGCCGGGCGGAGGTCGTTGGTTCCTGCTCCAGAAGTCGGGCCAGATCATGACCTTCCCGACCAGCAATCCGACGAGCGCGACGGAGTACTACGACCTGACCGACACTCGTGCCATTCGCACCAACTCCGAAGGCGGCCTGCTGGGCATGGCCTTCCACCCCGACTACCCCAACACGCCCGAGGTTTTTCTCTCGTACACAATCCAGAACAGCAACCCGAACATGCGCAGCGTGATCTCGCGACTCACCGTCGACGACGTCAATACACCCGGTGCGGGCACGTCGGAGCAGATCTTGCTCCAGGTCAATCAGGATTTCGACAACCACAACGGCGGCGACATCGCCTTTGGACCTGATGGCTACCTCTACATCGGGTTGGGCGATGGCGGCAGCGGCAATGATCCGCTCCAACGCGCGCAGGACAACACGCGGCTGCTGGGCGCGATGCTGCGCATTGATGTGGTCGGCACCGGTGCGGACTACAACATTCCCTCCGATAATCCTTTCGCGGCCAACCCCAAGTGCGGCGTTGCCGGGAACGCAGACGAGTGCCCCGAGATTTTCGCCTGGGGCTTTCGCAACCCCTGGCGCTGGACGTTTGACCCCGACAACGGCGATCTGTGGTTGGCCGACGTCGGACAGAATGCCGTTGAAGAAGTCGACCTTGTGGAACTCGGCGGCAACTATGGCTGGCGCTGCAAGGAAGGGTCGTCGAACACGGGCAACTTCAGCGACTGCTCGGGCCTGAACCTCACGGACCCGGTGACCGAGTACAGCCACAGCCTCGGCAATTCAATTACCGGTGGCCAGGTATACCGCGGCAGCGCCATTCCGAGTCTCGTCGGTCGCTACATCTTTTCGGACTACGGCTCTGGCCGTTTCTGGGCCGCGCAGCCTGACGGCCAGGGCGGCTACACCAACGACCAGCTCATCAACTCGAGCATCAACCCGACCGCGATGGCTTATGGTCCCGATAACGAAATTTATGTCGTCAACATAAACGGCAGCACGGGTCAGGGCCGCGTGCGTCGCCTCGATCCTGCGGGCGCGCCGGTACCCGACACCATTCCGGAGCAACTCTCGGCGACGGGCTGCGTGGACTCAAGCGATGTCACCCAGCCCTACTCAGGCTTACTGCCCTACGATCTCAACGCACCGTTCTGGTCTGACGGCGCGGTCAAAGACCGCTACATCGGCCTGCCCAACGGCGCCACGATCGACATCAACGCAGACGGCGACTTCGAGTTCCCCGAGGGCACCGTCATCGTTAAGAACTTCCGTCTGGGAGGGGCGCTTGTCGAAACGCGCCATCTCATGCGTCACCCCGACGGCGTCTGGGCGGGCTACACCTATGAATGGAACGCGGCGCAAACAGAAGCCACACGCGTACGCGGTGGCAAAGTGGTGAACATCAATGGCCAGGACTGGATCTACCCGTCCGAGTCGGGCTGCATGGCCTGTCACACGGCTGCTGCGGGTCGTGCGTTGGGCCCAGAGATCGCGCAGCTCAACAAGCCGTTCACCTACGCAGAGACAGGCCGCACATCCAACCAGCTCGAGACCATTGAACACGTCATGATGTTTAGCGGCCCCCTGCCCGGTCCCGTGGCGGGGCTCGATGCACTCGCGGATCCGGCCGATACGGGCGCCTCGCTCGACGACCGCGCACGCGCCTACCTGCACAGTAACTGCGCGGGCTGCCACCGACCGAACGGTCCGACACCCTCAACAATGGACCTGCGTTACGACACGGCGCTCTCAAACACGAATGCCTGTGCGGCAACGCCGCTGCAAGGGGACCTGGGTATCGCGGGTGCCGAGCTCATCGCACCTGGCAGTGCAGCGACATCTCTGGTCGTAGAACGTATGCAGCGTCGCGACATTCACGCGATGCCGCCGCTAGGGTCGAACGTCGTCGACACGGATGGCGTCACGCTGGTCGCTAATTGGATCAACGGGCTCAGCGGCTGCAACTAGCGCCGCTGGCTCAGGCGTCCTCGTCGAGGGCACCCACGAACGCCGCGTGTTCTGTGAGATCGCGGTGCGATCGGACCGTTCGATGCAGGTAAAACGCGGCCATCCCGGCAAGCGCCAGCAGGATACTCACATCGACGCCGGATAGTAGTGCGGCCTGCGCGCCGCGCACGTAGAAGTAGAACGCAATCGCCGCGACAAACATCGCCACCCCGGCCGCGTTGTGATTGCGTCGTGCGCGGTACATGGCCCGCAGCGAATCCAACCGCGCCGAGACACTTGTCGACAAGGCGCCAAGGTTGCCGGCGCGTGTCCACCACCCCAGCGCGCCGCCAAACAGCGAGTACACGATCGCCGCGGTGCCGATAGTGATCGAGCCGTTTGCGATGAGCACCGCGCCGACAATGCTGCCAAGCATCGACACGGCGAGCTCGGCTACGAGGTAAAGCTGCTGGCG
Organism: Pseudomonadota bacterium; assembly: GCA_038524795.1. Taxonomy (GTDB): domain Bacteria; phylum Pseudomonadota; class Gammaproteobacteria; order Steroidobacterales; family Woeseiaceae; genus CALBPI01. The sequence goes on from JBCBIJ010000009.1 coordinate 8,965, forward strand.
GCGTCGGCGCTGATCGACATCTGCGACAGGCCGCGCCTGGCGCTCCCCATCGGGCAGCGTTCGCCAGAGTTCGTTGAATTCGTGCAGCGTGTCTTCAGGCTTCATGGAGTTCACCGTTTTCATTGGGTGCGTCGGCCATGCGCTCGCGCAGCGCTTTCTTGGCGCGCGAGAGGCGCATCGAGATCGTGTTGGGGCTCGTGCCCATGACATAGGCAATTTCCTGAGGCTTGAAGCCCTCAAGCGTCAGTGTCACGGGCAGCCGCCAGTTCAATGGCAGGTCTTGTACGACCGCCAGCAGCTGTTGTTGCTGTTCGAAACGGTCGATGGCGTCATCCACGCCAGCGTCACCTGCCCGCGTGTCAGTGTCGGCATCTGCGACTACGTCGGGCTGACGGACCTCGCGACGCACGTGCGACACCGCCTGATTCATAGCGATGCGCGCGACGAACGCACGCGGACTGTCAGCCTCGGCAATACGCTCGCGCGCCTGCCATAGCGCGAAGCAGATCTCCTGGTAGAGCTCTTCAGCGATGGCTGTGTTGCGCTCGTGCGAGAGTGCAATACGCCAGGCCATATCGCCGTATTGCCGAATCAGTGCTTCAAAGGCCAAGTCAGGGTACCGGGGTCATCAACCTGTTACGGCCTGAGTCGCCCCGCGCGGAAAATTCTGTCGCTGTGTCGGCGGTCTGCGCCTAGCGCGCGAGGTTTTGGTCGAGAAACTCGCGAAACAACCGGGCCCAACGGGCAACAGCGACTTCTACGCTCTCCCAGTCCGTCTCCATACCGGCTTCCGTCGCCAGAACCGGCGTTGACGCACTGTCCGCGCCGCGGGCAAGCGTGCGGCCTGTCTCCGAATCGTGCATTTCCATGAGGAAGACGATCTTGCCGGGCGTGGCGAGTTCGCCAATGCCGCGCCGCAGCTGCGGCATCACACCCGCACCGCTGCGCATGTCGATCAGCGAACCCTGGACATTCATCACACCAGGACCAGGCTCCCCGACCAGCTCGTAGCCCTCAAGCTCAGCAATGAACGCCGCGCGAAAGATCTGCCGGATACGCTGGTTGTCAGCATCGGGCAACGTAACATTCTTCGGGAAGAAAATGCTCAGCGGCTCGGGTTGCAGTTTGCTGTAGCGACTGAAGTCCGCATCCGTCGCGACTTGCGCGTATTCGATGTTTCTGGCCGCAGGCGTGCGGTAGGTGGTCGACTCGACACTGGTCGCACAAGCGGTAAGCCAGACGGCAGCCAGCGTGGCGACGCTGGCCGCAGCGACGCGGCGCACCGTATTGCAGATCCCTGGGTGCTCGTTCACCATGGTCGCTGTCCTCAGTATCCGCCGCAGTATTCGCGTTGAGTGTATCGAATCGCATCGGCGGCACAAGCGGCGCGACGCGTTCAGCCGCGCCTCGATTGACGGGAGCCAACATGCGCATCATAACCATCGCTCTGTTGCTGGTCTCAAGCCTGACGCCTGCCGTAGCGCAAGCTGATGAGCGCGCAGAGGCTGCGATTCGCTCGTTCGCTGAATCCCGCAAAATGCTTCAGTCGACACAGGAGGAGATCCTGCGCGAGGAAATGCGGTTCACTGACGAAGAGAACACCGCCTTCTGGCCCGTCTACCGCGACTATGAGGCTGACATGCACGAGGTGCGTGATCGACAAGCCGAGATCATCGCAACCTATCTCGAATCCTACTGGGCGGGTACAGTCACAGAACCGATGGCAGAGGGTTTTGTTGACGACTACCTCGACGTGAAAGCGCAACTGGTCAAGGTACAGCGCAAGCACCTCAAGGCGTTTCGGAAGATCCTGCCGCCTCTCAAGGTCGCGCGGCTCTACCAACTCGAAACCAAACTCGAGTCTGACGTCAACGCACAGCTTGCGATCTACGTGCCGCTCATCGAGGCGGAGTAAACCTCCGAACGATACGCAGTCGCGCGGCAGACCGCTTTTTTGAAAACCGGATCATTCGGGAGGTGACGAGATGCTGCCGTCCGACTTCGTGCCTTCTCGGCACAAGCTTTCGGACACTCAGGCGTATCCAGGTCCCCGAACAAAGCAGGCAGCGCTGCTTGCCCAAGCCAACCTATTCGTGTTCCTGACGACGATTCTGAGTCAGGTGAATACCGACTAAGCGGGCCACGAGTACCGTCAGATAGACCTGCCCAAGCGTGGCTTCGACGACCGCGAGACCGCGCGCAGCGGCCGACACCGGCGTAATGTCGCCATAACCCAGCGTCGTCAGTGTCACCATACTGAAGTACACGAAGCGTCCGACAAGACCCGTGTCCTGCACATCCGTGCTGAAGGAACCGGGCTGAATGGCTTCAACGAGGCTGTAGAGGTAGCCCCAAAGCATACCGAGCAAGATGTACGCGCAAATGGCACCGACAATCGTGTTGGCGGTCACCGATCGCGACGTGAATACGTCTCGCAAAACGATGCTGCTCACATAGGCGAAAAAGACGCAGGCGACACCCAGCGTCGCGATGCCCAAGGCGGCGCCTGTATCAACCCAGTCGATGAGCGTGCTGCCAATGAACACAAACGTGGCCAGGGTCGACGCAATCACCGTGGCACGCGTGTCATGACTGACCGTCCAGACCGAGAACACGAGCAGCGCCGCGAACGCGAGACTGGTTGCAACGCGGAACGCCCCCTGGGGCTCGACCATGGGCGCCAGCAAGAGCATGACGACAAGACTGGCCAACAAGCCACCATATCCCAGCGTCGCAAAAGGGCGCGCGAACGCGAGGCTCATCTCAGTGGTCTCCCGGCTGCATACGTCTCACTCTCGTTGAACAGATTTGCTGCCGCCAGTCTATACAGATTCACGCATCTTTAGCGTAGGCTCTGGGGCCTAACGGCTCGTCTGCCGCCCGATGATCTGCCTAAACCCGGGCCCGCGACGAAGCCGCCGATTGATGAGGGGAGAACAAGCATGGTTCGGTATCTGCGGCTTTGCGCCGCGGTCGCGGTTGTAGCGACCTTGGCATCCTGTGGCGAGGCGCCCGCGCCCGAGAAGACCGAGACTGTTCGGCCGGCGAAGCTAATCACGGTTGGTACGGCATCTCAGCAGCGGAATCTGAGCTTCCCGGCTGTGGTTCGGGCGGCGCAGTCCGCCGAGCTGACCTTCCCCATTCCTGGCCAGGTTGTAGAGCTCGGTGTGCTCGAAGGCAGCGAGATTGCGCGGGGCGCCATCATTGCGAAGCTCGACCAGCGCGATGCAGAGAACAACCTCTCCCAGGCACAGGCCGAGTACCAGAACGCGGAGTCGGAGTACCGCCGCGCGCAGCGACTCCGCGATCAGGACGCGATTTCGCAGAGTGTTCTGGAGCAGCGACAAACTCAGCTCGAGGTCCGCCAGGCGGCCGTCGATACCGCACGCAAGGCGCTCGAGGACACGGTGATTCGCGCCCCATTTTCGGGCGGTGTGTCCCGGGTGCTCATCGAGCAGTTTCAGAATGTGCAGGCGAAGGAGGCCATTGTCGTGCTGCAGAGCGGTGAGACAGAAGCGATCATCGACATTCCGGGGCAGATCATCGCGCGCATCCCGCAACTCGAGCCCGTCAACACGAGGGTGATCCTCGACGCGGCACCGGAAATCGAGATTCCTGCCGTGTTTCGCGAAGCCTCGGGCCAAGCCGACCCCAACACACAGACCTACCAGATTAGCTTCACGTTCAAGCCGCCCGAAGGCCTGCTCATCCTGCCCGGGATGACGGCAACGGTTCGCTCCACGTTCAATTTCAAAGGCACGAACGGTGACATCGTCGCACCAGGCGTCGCCGTGCCCCTAGACGCTGTCCTTGCCGAAGGGCCGAATCGATTCGTCTGGGTCGTCGGCGACGATATGCGGCTCGAGAAGCGCGCGGTCGAACTGGGCCAGGAGGTCACCGACAACGTCACTGTGACCAGTGGCCTGGCCGGCGACGAGACCATCGTTGCGGCCGGCGTCTCCTTCCTGGCGGAAGGTATGCAGGTTCGCGAATGGCAGCCCGACTAAGCGTGCGGGCACAGCCATGAATCTCGCCGTACTGTCGATCCGCAACCCGCTCATCTGCGGGATCATCGCCGCGCTGTGCCTCTGGGGCGGCTGGCTGGCCTACAAGAACATGCCGCGCTTTGAAGACCCGGAGTTCACGATCCGTGTCGCCAAGGTATTCACCCCGTACCCCGGCGCCAGCCCCATTGAGGTGATGAACGAGGTCACTGAGCCCCTGGAAGCCAAGCTGCAACAGCTTCCCGAGGTGAAATCTGTGCGCTCGACGTCTACAGCCGGAACGTCGGAGCTGACCGTTGAAGTGCGCTTCGAGTATTCGAAGACCCGCTCCGAGCTGGCTGTGGTCTGGACCAAGATTCGCAACTACGTCAATGATGCGCAGCGCGACCTGCCACCCGGTGCCGGCTCGAGCATCGTCAATGATGACTTCGGCGACGTCTACGGCATCTACTACCTGCTCACAGGCCAGGGCTACTCCTCTGCGGAACTGCGCGACATCGCCGAATCGCTGCGCAAGGAACTGCTTCTCGTGAGCGGCGTCGCCAAAGTCGCCACACTTGGCGAGCAGGACGAAGTGATCTATGTCGAGATCCCGCGCCAGCGTGCCGCGGCACTCGGCATGTCACTGAATACGCTCTACGACACGCTGTCGCAGCAAAACACAGTGACGTCGGCCGGCAACATGCGGCTCGGCGATTCGCGCATCGAGATCAGCCCCACAGGCGCCATCGATTCCGTCGCTGCCATCGAAGGACTGCTCGTTGCCGACGACCAGAACGGCACCATCACACGCTTAGGTGACATCGCCAATGTCACCCGTGGCTACAAGGACCCCGTCGAGCAATTTGTCCGCTGGAACGGTGAGCCCGCCATCGGACTGGGGATCTCAGCGCTTTCTGGCGACAACGTGGTCAAGCTCGGCGCGGCCATAGACGCCAAGCTTGCCACGCTGGGCGATCTGTTACCGCTGGGTGTCGAACTGCACGAGCACTACCACCAGGGCAAGGTGGTCAACGAGTCGATCCAGAGTTTTGCGTCGAACGTCCTTGCGGCGCTGGTCATTGTCTTCGTGACGCTGCTCGTATTCATGGGCTATCGCTCCGGTCTCATCATGGGCCTTACCGTTCTGCTGACCATGGCGGCGACGCTGTTGCTCATGTGGCTCGGTGGCATCCCTATGCACCGAATTTCACTGGGGGCGCTGATTATTTCGCTCGGCATGCTCGTCGACAACGGTGTGGTGATCACGGACGGCATCCTTGTCGGCGTCAACAAGGGTCGCGACAAACTCGAGGTGGCTCGTGAAGTCGCGCGCAAAAACATGCGCCCACTCGTTGGCGGTACGCTCGTGGGCATCATCGCGTTCGCACCGATCGGATTCGCGCCCGGCGACACGGCCGAGTTCACCAACTCGCTTTTCTGGGTGGTGATGATTGCACTGAGCCTGAGCTGGCTATTCGCCTTCACGATCACACCGTTGCTCTGCTACCACCTGTTTCCTTCACCCAAGAACCCCATTGTCGACGGCGAAAGCAGCGATGGGCGATTCATGCGCGCCTATAAGCAACTCATTCGTGGCGTGCTTGCGAACAAGACGATATCCCTGGTCGTGACCGTCGCCATCTTCGCGTCGGCGATTGTCGTGTTTGGGAAGGTAAAGGTCGGCTTCTTCCCAGCGTCGACGACGCCCCAGATCATCGTCGACTACTACTTGCCACAAGGCACGGACATCGAACGCACCAACCGCGACATGCAGCGCATGGAGGCCTTCGTAAGTGATCTCGAAGGCGTCGAGTCGGTGCACACACTCGTAGGCAAAGGCGCGCTGCGCTACATGCTGGTCTACGACGCAGGTTCCTCAAGCGCCAACTACGGCCAGCTGCTTGTGAAGACGAGTGCCTACGAACTCAACACCGGGCTCATTGAGCAGATCCAGGCCTATGGCGATGCCGAGTTTCCCGATGGACAGACCAAGGTCTGGCGATTCCGTATGGGTCCGGGTGGCGGATCAAAAATCGAGGCCGAGTTCTCCGGGCCCGACCCCGCCGTGCTGCGACAACTCGCCAATGAGGCCAAAGCCATCATCCACGCTGACGGCCGCGCGATCCTGGTCAAAGACGACTGGCGCCGGCAGGTCCCCGTGCTCACGCCACAGTATTCGCAGAATGCTGGCGAACGTATCGGGATCACCCGCAAGGACCTCGCCGAAGCCATGGGCGAAAACTTCGACGGCATCACGCGCGGCTACTACCGCGAAGGCGACGAGCTGATCCCTATTGTGTCGCGCGCACCCAGTAACGAGCGTGTCGAACCCTGGGACGTGCCCGCCATTCCGATACTGAGTAAAACCACAGGGCAGTCGGTGCCCCTGGCGCAGGTCATCGAGCGACCCGGACTCACATGGCGCGATGCACGCATCCTTCGAGACAATCGCGTGATGACCATCACCGTCCAATGCGACCCCGCGCAAGGCGTCGTTACCGCCGACCTTTTAAGCACAATCCAGCCACTCATCGAAGCCATGACACTGCCCGCGGGCTACGCGCTCGACTGGGCGGGTGAAGCCGGCGACTCGTCGGAGGCGCAAGGGAACCTCGCCACCACAATCCCGATCGGTTTGCTGGCCATGGTGCTCGTCGTAGTCTTTTTGTTTAACGCACTGCGCCAGCCCATCGTGATCTGGGCTATCGTGCCGCTCGCGATTGTGGGCGTGTCCTACGGTTTGTATCTGACTGATGTGCCGTTCGAATTCATGGGCATTCTCGGCTTGCTGTCGCTCTCCGGGCTGCTCATCCAGAACTCGCTCGTGCTCGTGGATTCCACGGACGATCTTATCGCGAACGGCATGCCGCGGTTCGACGCGCTCGTCGAGTCGGCCGCCAGCCGCCTGCGCCCTGTCATGATGGGTGCGTTTACCACTGTGCTTGGCGTCTTGCCGCTGTTCTTCGATGCGTTCTTTCAATCGATGACCGTGGTCATCGCAGGCGGGCTCTCATTCGCAACGCTCATCACGTTGCTCGTCACACCGGTGCTCTACGCGCTCCTGTTCGGTATCAAGTCGACTGAAGTCGCAGGCATGGGGGAGGCTACGACATGAAGCGACTCGCACTGCTAGCCTGCGCTGCCGCATTGACGGCGTGCGCACCGTTTGCCCAAAAACCTGATTTGCCAGAGCTCACGCGCCCCGCCCTGCCCGATCTGCCCCCTGCCTGGCAGGTTGCCCAGCAATCCGTCGGTGACGTGCAGGTCGGGTGGATCGCGTCATTCGGTGATCCCGTGCTCACGTCACTTGTTGTCGAAGCACAAGCTAACAACCGAAACCTGCAAGCTGCCTTGGCGGGACTGGAGCAGTCACGCGCGCTGGCACGCCAGGCACGGGCCGCTCTGTTCCCCGCGCTCAACTATTCGGCTTCTGCTGCCGAGGCGGGTCCAGTCGCAGGCAGCAGCTCGGACAGCTATTCCTCAGGACTGTCGCTGAGCTGGGAACTAGACGTCTGGGGTCGCGTTCGCGCCTCGCGTAACGCAGCCGCATACGCCGCGGCATCGGCCGAAGCGGACTATGTGTTCTCGCAATACTCGCTGGCCGCCGCCGTGGCGCAGACCTATTTCCTGCTCATCGAATCCGAGCTGCAGGAAGCGGTCGCGCAGAAGTCGCTCGATGCGCTGGCGCAAACGGCGCGCATCGTCTCCGCGCAACGCGAACTGGGCGCCGCCGACGCTTACGACGCCTCGCTGGCCAATGCCAACCTGGCAACCGCGAGAGCGACTCTGGCGCAAGCCCAGGGCGGGAAGCGGCTCGCCCGCCGCGCGCTGGAGGTGCTCGTGGGACGCTACCCAGCTGACGCACTCGAGTATCGCAAAGACCTGCCACCCGTGCCCGCTCTGCCCGGCGCCGGTGTACCCAGCACGCTGCTCGAACGCCGCCCCGACCTCATAGCGGCCGAGCTCGCCGTCGGCGCGGCCTTCAGTGACGTCGGCGCGGCGAAGGCGACGCGGCTGCCCACGTTCAGCCTGTCTGGCGCGCTCGATATCGCGGCGTTGGATTTCAGTGACGCCATTGATCCCGACAACGGTACCTGGTCGCTCGCCACGGCGCTTCTCGGCCCTTTGTTTGATGCGGGGCTCCGTCGTGCCCAGATCGACGCGGCCAGCGCCACACAACGTCAGGCCATCGCCGCCTACGCGCAGACCGTACTTAACGCACTTCAGGAAGTGGAAAACAGCCTCGACCAGAATGAGGTCGTCGCTGTTCGCGTGAAGGCGCTGCAAGAGGCGGCCGACGCGCAGAACCGCGCGTTTGAGCTCGCGCAGCTTCGCTACGAAGAGGGTGAAACGAACCTGCTCGACGTGTTTGTCGTACAGGCCAATACGCTAAGCGCAGATGCCGCGGTGGTCACCGCCCGCCGCGAGCAGCTCGACGAGTGGATCAACTTGAATCTCGCGCTGGGCGGCAGCTGGGAGTGACGCCCATCACAGTGACAACGACGTAAACCGCGCACCGGGCGTGGTGACGTCGATGCGACGAATCTCATGCAGCGGGACAGACCTTGAGTCCTCGTCGGTACCGACTATCAAGTACTCAGTCTTGTCGCGCCGCGTCTGCGTAGTCAGAGCCCTGCCCGTCACCACGGTGCCATCCGCCAGGTGAACCTCAAGCTCGTAGCGATAGAGGCAGGCGACCTCGATGTGGTCATGCAGGTCGCACGCGATGGGTGTCGGCGTCGTCATTACTCGCTCCCAATCATGGCTTCAGGCGCACTCATCGTACAGCCATTCTGATCACCAGACGGAGACTGTGCCGGCACCGAGGCATCGCATGAACGCGCTTTGCCGGGAGCGCCGCCGGGAGTCGCTGACGCTGAGAACACTGGCTGCGAGAAAAATCTGCATGAGTTCGCTATAACTCTGCTTCCGTGTCGAAACACACCCGCAAGCCATGCAAAAAACTGGACATTTATTGGTCGCCTTGGCAGCGCTGTTCTCGACTTCGGCCTATGCCGATGTCGTAACCATGCGCAATGGCGACCGTCTCTCAGGCGAGCTCAAGTCACTGGAGCGTGGCAAGCTCAGGTTTGACTCGGCCGCCACAGGCACCATTCCCATTGAATGGGATGAGGTCGCCATGCTGGTCAGCGGCCAGGACATCCAGGTCGAGATCGAAGATGGCACGCGCTTCCTCGGGCCATTGAGTTCAGCCGTGGATTCCGGCGACGTCATCGTGGAGACGCCTCAGGGCCCGGTGACGCTCACCATGGCCGAGATCATTCTCATGACACCGATCGAGAAGCGGGCACGCGATCGCATCGATGCCGGGGTGACCTTTGGTTACAGCTTTGCCAAGTCGACTGAAGTCGAGCAGCTCAACGCGGGTTTTGATCTGGTTGCACGGACCGAGAAGCGTCTGTATTCGCTGAATGCCGATGTCATCGTTTCCGATAGCGATGGCGTGGAGTCGAACCAACGCAAGAGTCTCGATTTCGAGTACACACGACTCTGGCCCAAACGCTGGGGCACGGGCGCCGTCGTACGCATCGATCGCAACGACGAACTGGGCCTCGACCTGCGAACCTCGGTTGGCGCCGGCGGCGGGCGCTACCTGATCCAGTCAAACGCCATGTCCCTGCTGGTGTCCGGTGGTTTGCAGGTCAGCCGCGAAAACGTGAGCGCGGGCCTGAGCGACGAGGATTCGCTAGAGGGCTTCGCGGGCGTCAACTGGGATTGGTTTCGCTACGACTCGCCGGAACTCGACCTCAGTAGCAATCTGTTGGTCTTCCCAAACCTCACCGATACGGGCCGTGTGCGCGCCGAAATTGATATGCGATTCCGCTGGGAACTCGTCGCCGACTTGTTCTGGCAGGTGAGTTTCTACAACAGTTACGACAGCGACCCGGTGGTCCCCGACGCTGAAAAAAATGATTACGGCGTCACCACGTCGCTCGGCTACTCGTTTTGAGGATTGCGAGAGCACGACCTGGTGTAGTCTCTCTCCTTAAAGCGGCGTGAACAGCCACTGAGGGGACTACGATGAGATACGCCATTGCCTTGGCCAGCTGCCTGATAGGGGTGTCGCCCGCCTGGGCCGACGATAACGCGGATAACGAAAACGCCTGCCTCGAGGGCGACATGGCCCAGTTCGGCCGTTACGTGGGCGACTGGAAGATCGTTGACGAGTCGTTCGCACGCGACGGCAGCGGCTGGATTGAGGGCAAGGGCGCGCGCTGGATTTTCAAGTGCATCGGTGACGGCACGGCAATTCAGGATTTCTGGATGCCCAACGGCGGTGGCTGGGGCACGAACCTGCGCACCTACAACCCCGACACCAAGACCTGGGAAATCGTCTGGGCCGCTACTGGCCAGAAGGGTCTGCAACACATCACGGCCAAGCAGGCAGACGACGGCCGCATCGTCATGGACATCGTCAAACCCGTGCCGAACCCACCGCGGCGCATCGTGTTCTACCCACCCGACGAGGACGGCTGGACTTGGGCACAACAATGGACCCTTGACGGTGGCGAGTCCTGGTTTGATGTGTATCACATCATCGCTACGCCGTATTCGCCTCCTGCGAGTGAGCCTGCGCAGTGAGCGGCACGTACTACTTCCGAATCGCGCTCTATGCAGGCGCGTTGACACCGATGCTGCACGTCCTGGTCCTGATTCTGAGCGGCCAAGATCCCATCAGCACGCCGATCAGCCAGCTCAGCCAAGGCAAGTACGGTGACCTGCACGCGCTTGGGCTCGCGCTCTTCGGCGCCGCGCATTTTGCGATGGCGCTCGGCTTCCGCCGCATCGACCGCGGCAGGATGTGGCCCTGGGCCCGTATCGTGCTCGTCTTCAGCGGCCTGGCCGTGTGGTACATCGCCGGGTTCTACAAAGAGGCCGACCCGGAGCGACTCCTGGGCCCGGAAGCGAATGACCCGCTCTGGATCGCTGCCTGCCTGACGGGGGTGGCCATGGGTATGTTGCAGCCGGGACTCTCGCGCCGTTCCAAGTCGATCGGGCTTTTTTCAGCCGTGTGCCTCGGGCTTTGGTTTCTGCTGATCCCACTGATCCTGCTGGTCAACGACAGCTGGATCGGTGCTTATGAGCGCGTCGTCGGCTTCGTCTACGTCACGTGGGTGGTCGGTATTTCGTACGCCATACTCCACCAGCACATCGAGCCGTATCCGAAGCCGCCGTTGACGGACACCTTTTAGCGCAACGCGCACGGCTCGGGCACATTAGGCTTGCGTCAGAAACACCTCAGCTGCCGCAAAGAACGTGTCGGGCACCTCGAAGTGCGGCAACGCGCCGCTCTCAAACGCCTGGACGCGCCAAGTGTCGGCAGCGCGCGCCCAGTCTGCTTCTCGAAAGTCCTTGAAGTCGCCGCGTGTGCCATGTGGCAGCCAAACCGGCATCTCGAGTGATTCGTACACGTTGCGGATGTCACGACTGAACAGCTTTCCGGATAGAAACGCATAGGGTGCGTTCTCGGCACCCGGCTGGTGCGTCGTCAGATCGTCGTAGGCTGCGAGATCTTCGTCGAAGGTATCGGCACCCCAGGTCCGTTTCAGGAAATAGCGGATGACGCCCGGGCGCACCAGCTGCCCGTAAAGGCCTTTGCGCCACAGCGGTACCGTCAGCACCTTGTAGAGCCAAGCCATTTCGCGTGTCGCGCCCTCCGCGGCGCGCAGCCGATCCGCGCCTCGCGAGAAACCGGTCGGTGTCACCAGCGTCAGGCTCCGAAAGCGTTCGGGTCGCTCACTGGCGGCACGCGCCAGAAACTCAGACGACAGAGAGAGCGCCAGTGCATCGACGGGCGTATCACCTGCCACCTGATCGACCAGATCGTGGATGGCCTCTGTGTAGAGCCGGACGCTGTAGTCGCGGTCGCTTCGGTCCGAGAACCCGAAGCCTGGCAAGTCCGATGCATACACGCGCCGCGTCTTGCGGAAATGCTCGAAGATCGGTTTGACCTCGAACACCGAACCCGCCGCATTGATGCTGTGGAACAGAATCAGCGGCGTGCCTTCCCCGTCGCGGTAATAGCTCTGCCGCCCAGCGCGACCCTCAAACTCGATGCGCTCGGCATCGACCGCGGGTGGCAAATCCAGTGTGTCGTCGTGGCTCACAGTCACTCGCAGGTTGATTCGAATACCCAGAGCCTACCGTACCGGCATCCCGATGCCAGCCTTGCGCTGACGGACCCAGCGTTCAGGTTCCATTCAGCGACTCGGGCGTAGCGTCGTTTGCACTCATCACACCGACCTCACCCAAAGGGAGCGGCGATATGTACGCAACGCACGCGCGAATCCCCTGGCACCGCGCACTGGCCCTCGTCGCCTTGCTCGTGCCCGGTCTGGCCAGCGCCAACACCAACCCCACGATCCGCCTGTTCCCGACCACGGTCGTTGAAGACCTGCGTCAAACCAGCGCCGTCGCACAGGAGATGGAAACCGGCTTGCAAGAAGTCATTGGCCGGCTCGACCAGCAGCAACAGCTCTACCTCGACAGCAAGTGCGAAGGCGCGGAAGGCGACCCGGGATGCCAGCGCTTGTCTAAACAGATTGGCGCCACGTATCTCGAGATGCTCGAGATCATGGAAGCACGCTTGCCCGACATGGAACATACGGTCAACAACACTCGGCTGAGCCTCGAGAAGCGTTTGCGCTCCGAGATCGGAACGAAGATGACGTCCTGGACGCTGCAGGAAACGCTGATCGGCAAGCAGAAGACGAATGCCGCAGCACCCTCGCCGAGCCTGCGTGGCCGTTCCGGCATGCGCTTGTCCGAGCGCTTCCGCCAGTACTACCAGCTGGTCGCCTCTTCGAACACGAGCGCCGATCAATCACTGGCCGTGCTCGCGTCCGACATCTACCTCGACATGGACGAGACCAGTGTGCTCATCGCGCGCACCCGCGAGGAAATCGCGCGCGCCACACTCATCGAGCAGCTCAACCAGTCGTTCGGCGCCATCACGCCCGAGATGATGGAGGTCGTCGGCGGCGTCAAATCGATCCTGTTTGGTGACGCGCCCGAAGACATCGTCATCGCAGGCCCGCCGCCCGGCAGCGTCGAGAAACCCTACCGCAGCCCCCTCGAGCAGTAAGGAGCGATCATGAATCTCAAGACGATCACACTCATCGCCGCGGTCGCATTTCTGGGCGGCTGCGCCGCCACACCGCCGCCCTGCGAGGGCCCGACCACACGCAATCTCGACGCGGCCGTCATGCACGTCAAGGACAAGCTCGCCACGGGTTGCGCCGCGCAATTCGACGGCTATTTCGACACGCTGCTGACCACGGCTGAAGGCAATCCGCGGCCCGAGAACAAACGCGTGTTCAGCGAGTTTCTCGTGTGGACGGCAGACGAAGGCCTGCTGAGCCAGCGCCAGGCCAAGGACTATTACAATCGCTTCTTCAACGTGAAGTTCATGACGCTCGCGAGTGACTACAACACCTGCTCGCACACCTGCCCGCGACGGGACCGGGTGCTGCTCGATATGGAACGTGAACTCAGCGACAAGGAACGCGGCCTGCTTCGTGTCAGCCGCGACGACGCGGGGTACTACCGCGCCGACCGACTCTACAAGGAAGTCGAGCTCGTACTCGAAGCGACCTGCACGGCTTGTGCCGCAGGCCGCTAGGAGGACCCGGCGGTGACCGCGCTACATCGCCAGCAATTCCTGCGTGGCTTCGCGGGCGGCGCCCTAGGCACACTCATCGGCGGCGGCGCCCTCGTGTTCGCGCTATCACACTACGGCATCGTTACCTTCAAAAACGACCGAGTACCGAGCCTGTCAGGCTGGTTCGACTGGGCCACCATGAATCTCGGCTCATCGATCCCCGTATTCGCCGCCTTGCTGCTCGTGTTTTTCGCGAGCCTCGGGCGCCTGCGCCGACTGCTCGAAGACGACGGCCCCATCGACCGCATCGTGCAGCTCGACCACCTCACCGACATCTGGACCACCCTGTTCTTCGGAACGGGCGTCATCTGGACGGCAATCGGCATGCGCAGCGCGCTGATCTTCGCATTGGGTGAGCCGGACGTATCGGTACAGGAGGGTGCCTTCAAGATGCTCGAGCGCATGGTCGAAGGCGGCATCCTGCTCGCGCTGTCGACCACGATCTTTGGCGGTATCGGTGGCTACCTCATGCGCGTGTACAAGGCCATCGTGCTGGGCTCGCCGCTGCAGGCGCGTTACGACCAGGAAGCGCGTGAAGACGTTGCAGGCGTGCGCACCTCACTGGAGCGCATCGAACGCTTCCTGCGCCGTGAAGAACAGGAACCCGAGTGGTGATGCGTGTGCCACATCGCTACGGCATGGGCCGAAGCGTCGATGGCGATGCCGGCGGCGCTGCCGATCTGCAGACGGACGTCATGCGCTTCATGGCGATCCTGGCACTCTGCCTCGTCGTGATCTTCGCACTCGTGCAGAGCATTCCGCGCCCGATGCCAACCGCGCCCGAGCCCGTGGCGGAAGCCACACTGCCCGAACCCGTGGTCGAGCCGGAACCCACGCCCTCGCCTGTCGTGCCCGAGCCAGAGCCCACACCAGTACCCGAACCCGAGGTCGTCGTCCTGACCCGATCACCACCACCCGTGGTCACGCCGCCAAAGCCCGTCGTGACACCCGAGCCGCCGCCGGCAGTCACGCAAGCGGCAACACCATCGCCGCCGCAGGAAGGGTTCACGCTGCAGTTCGAATCCGACACCGCACTGACGCGGCTCGTCGCGCGCAACGCCATCGGCCTGTTTGCCCTTGATGACACCTCGACGCTGCGCATGAGCGTCAACCGCGGCCGCGTGAGCTTCTGGCCGGCGTCGCTGCCCAACGCCTATCACGAGATGGACCCGGGTACCGTTCCCGACGATGTGTTGCGTGCGCTGCGTCTGACGCGCGGTGGCAACGCCGAGGTCACTTGGGGCGTCACTTTGCCCGCAAACATGCAGCGCGAGCTCGACACGATCGTCCGCGAACACCGTGGCGGCGCACTCTACATCGCTGGCGACGGCCAGATCCGGCTGGAGCCCTGACGTGTTTCGGGTGATCACACTGCTGTGCGCATTATTCGTCGCCGGTGCTGCCGATGCGGCGCTGCGCTGGCAAGACGCCGAGAGCTGGGTCGCACAAGACGCCGCACCCGAACTCAAGCGCCAATTCCGCGATCATCCCCGGTTTCGCGGCCAAAACGTCCGCGTCGTGACCTTCGAAAACGGCGTCCCGGCTGCGCGCACGAACGCGCTTGCCATGGCGCTACGCGACCAGCTGTCGGCGGCCCTGTTGCAGGTACCCGGCATTCGGCTTGCGGCACCGGCGCGCGTGAATCCAGCGCTCGACTGTGACCGCGCAGACATCGACTACTACGTCGGGCTCGAGATCGCTGATCAGGGCCGCGCCGGCGTTCGGCTCGTCCTTAAGACGCTCGATGCGCGCGCCAACACGTGGGTAACCGGGCACGACAAGCGCTGGCAAGGCAACCTCACAGGCGCGCAACGCCGTGCACTGAAGACGCAGGCGACGGACCCGCAGTTCCGCGGTCAGCGCGCGGCGCCCTTCGCCAGTGGCGAGCTCGACGTACTTGCAGGCACCCTCGCCCAGGAGCTCGCGTGCGCATCAGTCAAACAACTGGGCGGCGTCTATGTCGTGCGCATCGCGACCGGCAACGTGCCGCCGAACACCAAGGTCGGCCAGTTGGTGGGCAACAACCTCGCCGGTCTGGTCGCGATGCAGTTTACCGAGGACAGCACCCGCGCCAATGCGGTGCTCGACACGAGTCTGCATACGGTTGACGGCGAGCTTGCGCAGGTCTGGGTGTCGCTGACGCCTGTGGCGGCAGACAGCGGGCTGCCCGTGCTGACCGCGAGTGCGTACGTGCAACATCGCGGGGCCTCCGTCGAGACCGCGCCACGCACCGAGGCGCCGTCGCGCGATACACCAGTCGCAACGCCCACCGTCATCGTGCAGCGACCTGCGCCACCAACAACAATCCCGTTGGTTGCAACCACGCGTGGCACATTAGATACGGTCCAGCTCGTCAGGGGGCGCGGTCGTACAAGCTGCGGTATGCGCAGGCCCTGTACCGCACTCGAAATCCGGAGTCAGCAAACGACGGCGCTGTTCCTGCTCAAGCACCAGGCCGACTCTGGCATGGTTCGGATCGGAGGCAATCGCTGCAGTACCGGCAGCGTGCCGCGCGTGCTCAAAGGCGCCGAGACGGCAACGATCGCGTTGCCTGCAATCCGCACCCGCACCACGACCGCGACCCCCACACGCGCCCTGCCCGTGCGCCCCGGCACCGATACCCTGTACGCGGTCGCCGTGAGCAACAGCCGCGCTGCACTGGCCTTCTCGCAACACTTCAAGCGCCTGCCACAGCGTTGCGCCGCGGCTGCGCAGGCCGGGCTGCGCGGCGCGACACTCGAAGCCTGGTTGGAAACCCTGGCCGGCCTGATTGAGACCTGGGCGGACGACGTCGAATTGCGCGCGCTGCCGCTCGGCGATACGGCCTGAAGGAGTCACCACGATGATCCGATTCATGGGCTTTGCCACGGGCGCCGCTGTCGCAGTTGGCTTCATGTTGTTTCTGTTCGGCGCACCGCAGACGCCGGAGGTCGAACCCGCGGTCGAACCTCTAGTCGAGCTTGAACCCGCGCCCGCGCCCTCACCGACTACGCCACCAGAGAGCATTGCGGAATCACCTCCGGCCGAACAACCAACCGCAGTGCCCGAAGACGCGCCTGTCGAAGTGCCGCCCGTGCCCGTGGTCGACGCAACACCTGAACCCAACACGGAGCCAGCCACCGAGGCCGCAACGGCAGCGGCGAGCGTCGAGGACTCACAGGATCTCGCCGAGCTGCCCGAAGCCGAGACGCGCATCGCAGTCGCCGACGACGCACCAACGCGCGACCTGCAATGGCACGCGTTCTGGAGTCCGTTCCGAAGCCGCATCGCGGCCAACGGGTTTGTGAGCCGGCTCGAGTCCGTTACGGGCTTTGACTACCGCGTCGTGCAAGTCGATACGGGCGTTTACGAAGTCGCCGTCGGTTATGCGAGCGACGACGAACGCCGCATTAAGCTGGCCGCCATCGCCGAGGCGACCGGGCTCGAGATGCCTGACTCATGAACGCCCGGCACCTGCTCACCGCCCTCGCCCTGTGCAGCGTCGCCACGTTTGCATGTGCCCGGCCGCGCGCGGAACCCAATCCCGACCGCGCCTGGCGCGAATACGCAGGGATCGCCGACAGCACGCTGCCGGGCTATCAGTTTCCGTTCGACACCTGCTTTCGCGCCGCCGCACTCGCGCACAACGTGCCCTACACGCTGTTGCTGGCCGTGGCGCGCGGCGAGAGCGACTTCGAACCGACGGCCCGTTCGAAGGCGGATGCGCATGGCGTCATGCAAATCCTCTGGCCCACAACAGCCAGACATCTTGGTATCCACCGTCTTTCCGAACTTTACGAGCCCTGCACCAACATCGATGCCGGCGCGCGCTACCTGCGCGAAATGCTCGACCGCTACGAGGGCGACATCCACCTCGCACTCGCCGCCTACAACTACGGACCCAACCGCATTCCCGTGGGCGCGACACGCATCCCCGAGGGTGCAACCTGGTACAGCGGCTACATCTACCGCCACCTCGACTTCGTGCTGGGCGACACCGTCGTCACGGCGCGCGCCGGCGAGCAGCTCTACTCGGAGCTCGGTCGCTCGACGCTGGTCACCTTTGGCGAGCCCTATCGCGCCGCAGCCTTCGTGCAGACGCTGGAGCAGCGCGCACCGGGACTCGAGCTCGACTGGTTTCGCGAGGGCACCGGCGCCTTTGCCGTCGTACTCGTTTACGCGGACCGCGACGCTTTCGACGCCAGCGCCGCACTGCTGGCACGCGCGGGCTACCGCCTGCCCGACTGACGCCCAGCGCGTCGCGCACGGGTATAGTGCCCCCTGTTGCCAACGCTGACGGGGCCTTCCAGTGACCGAATACGAATACGCAGACCTTTTCGTCTCGTTCCTGAGTGCACAAAACGCGGTCTTCGCGAACTACATGGCCGTCGTCACAGGCATGCTCGTCGCCAGTTGGCTTATCGCACCCAAGCTCGGGCGTGTCACGGCCGGCATCTTTCTGTTTATCTACTCGCTGTGGACCATCGGTCTCATCTTCGCGCTGATGGGTGCCTTCGGCGACTTCACGCGACTGGGACTCGAGATTGCGCGCGTCGCCACATCGCCGGATACGGCGCTCGGCTGGCTCGGGCCCGTCTTTAAGGGCCACGAGATGATGGCCGGGATGTACTACGGGATCATCGTGACTGCAGTGCTTGGCTACCTCGCTTCGCTCGTGTTCTTCTTTCTCGTCAGAAAACGAACGATTCAGTAGCCGGGACTAGCGCAGCGTGGCCTCGATCAGGGCGCGTGTCTCGGCGGGATCGATAACGCGATCGATCTCAAGCACGCTGGCCACTTCCATGGCGCTGCCACGCTCATACATCTCGGCCACGAGCCTATCGAACAAGGCATCACGTTCCGCGTCATCGTCGACGGCGTCGAGCTCTTTACGGAAGCCAAGCCGCACAGCGCCTTCGAGTCCCATGGCGCCAAATTCGCCTGTGGGCCAGGTCGCTGCGCATAAGGGTTCGCTGAATCCCCCACCAGCCATAGCCATCGCACCCAGCCCGTAGGCTTTGCGCAGCACGATGGCGACCAGCGGCACGCTGAGGCTGACACCAGCAAGGAACAGCTCCGACATGTGCCGTGTGGCCGCTTCCGCCTCGCTATCGGGCCCCACCATGAAACCCGGCGTGTCGATCAACGATACGACGGGCAGTCCATTGGCGTCGCAGAAACGCAGGAATCGCGCAGCCTTGTCAGCGGCAGCGGCGTCAATCGCACCAGCCAGTGACTGGTTGTCGTTGGCGATGACGCCCACGGCGCGACCCCCAATGCGGCTCAGGCCCGTAATCATGGCGCGGGCATAGTTCTGCCCCAGTTCCAGGAAACTGCCGGTGTCCACAATGCGTTCGATAATCGGACGCACTTTATAGGTGAAGCGGCGATCCGGGGGCAGTGATTCGCGCAGCGGCTCAGAGTCTGCGACCTCACCGGGCGCGACGGCGCCTTGCAGAAAACCCAGAATCGTCCGAGCTTGTTCCGTCGCGCTGGCTTCGTCGTCAACCAGCACATCAACCGTGCCCTGCGCCGCATGCATCGCCGCCGGGCCGATCTCAGTGGCTTTAAAGACACCCAATCCGCCAGCCTCGATCATCGCGGGCCCCGCCATGCCGATCGATGAGGCACGCGTCGCGATACGCAGGTCGGCGCAGCCGAACAAGAGGGCATTACCCGCGAAGCAGTAACCGTGGTTGATGGCGATGCGTGGTACACGGCCTGCGAGGCGCGCCCAGCGCGCGAACGTCGGCACGTCGAGCCCCGTCACTTGTGTGGTCGCGTCGGTATCGCCAGGCCGACCGCCGCCACCCTCCGTGTACATGATCACGGGCAAGCGCTCGCGGTCCGCGAGCTCGAGCATGCGGTCGATCTTTTTGTGGTGGTAGAACCCTTGCGTGCCCGCCAGCACGCTGTAGTCGTTGATGACGACGGCAACACGAGACGCGGCGTCACCAAACGAGGCGGCATTCACGGTCGCGAGCCCTGTAATCACGCCGTCGCCCGACGTGTTGGCAATAAGATCATCGAGCTCGCGGCGTTCACGCTGAGCCGCAACGGCCAGCTCACCGTATTCCACGAACGAGTCCGGATCGACCAGCGCTGCGAGGTTTTCACGCGCCGTGCGTCCACCCCGGTCGTGGCGCTTTGCTGTCGCCTCGGCGCGTTGTGCATCGCTCGCCGCGGCGCGGCGCGCCTCGAGTGCCCGCAATGCCCGCTGGCCTGTGTTGTCGCTGTCGTCGGTCACGCCGGTCCTCCCCCAAGGCAGCGCCACGCTAGCAAATATCCCGGTTCGGCGGTATGCCGGCCGAATCGCAGTATTGTCTATACTGTGTCTCCATTCATTCATCCGGGGGACGATGCTATGAAAAAGACGCTGATTGCTGCAGCCGCAGGGCTTGTGGCGGTGACCGCGCTTGCCGGTCACCACGAGAAGGGAGAGAACGCCGCGGAAGCCGACATGGCTCAAATGAGCGAAGAGGCGATGATGGCCGCCATGGCCGCCGCCGCGACGCCGGGCGAACCGCACGCGCGGCTCTCGAAGATGGTGGGCACCTTCGATGCGGCCATGACCTTCCTCATGGACCCGAGCGGCGAGCCGCAGAAGACCACCATGACCGTGGAGCGCACGATGGACCTTGGCGGCCGCGTGCTGCTCGAACACTGGAGCGGCGAGTTTATGGGCATGCCCTTCGCAGGCCGCAGTCGCACGGGTTACGACAACGTCACCAAACGGTACTGGTCGACCTGGACCGACAACTGGTCCACGGGCGTTCTGGTCATGTATGGGGACTACGACGCCGAAGGCGAAGCGATGGTGTTCAAGGGGGAGAACGCCCACCCCGTCACGGGCAGCATGTACACGATGAAGTCCGTGGCACGCGAGCTTGGCGACGGCAAGTCGATCATGGACATGTACGAGAACTATGGTCAGGGCATGGTGAAAGCGTTCACCGTGACCATGACGCCCAAGTAAGAAATGGCGGTCGCCCGACCATCACGTCGGGCGACCGTGCCGCAATTAGTCTACGCGCGTGTACCGGTAGCTGTGGCGCGTCAACGAGACGATGTTGCCATCCTCATCACGCTCAAAGATCACGGGCTCCGCCAGGGACCCGTCGTCGCGCTTGTAGCGAAAGACGTCGCCGTCTTCGTGGGTGAACAAATCCACGCCGTTGGCCGGGTTCCGGTCGTAGACGGGAATGGCAAACAGCGCGCCATCGTCGATGCCGACATAAACGTCCCAGTCGTAGTTTTCGACGGCGTAGTAGCCCTCGAACGCTGTCAGATTCACCTCGCCGCTGGCGTCGTCATCTGACGGCGCATCATCAGCGTCCTCGCCGTAAACGGCCGTTACCGCGCCATTGATGAAGTCGAACACCCAGCGCATGTGAGCGCCCGGTGCGACGTCGTTGGCCGTGACCATCATGATGTAGGCCGTCTCGTCGGGCAGTCGCATCGTGAATGAGGTCCGTGCGCCCGGGCAGTAACCGCCGTGACCCCAAAGCGTCGTGTCCCCGTAGCGACGCGTCGCATAAGCCAGGCCCCAGCCGGGCTCGTCAAACTCGGCGCCCACCCAGTGCACGCGCATCATCTGGCGCAGCGTCGAGGCTTTGAGGATTTCCTGGCCGCCGTCTTCACGCAACCGGAAATGCCACGAGGCAAAGCGTGCAAGATCGTTGACACTCGAGGCCACACCCGCAGCGGGCGCGTAGGCACGAAACTGATGTTCCTCGACGGGCTTGCGCCGTCCCTTCGCATCACGAACGTAGTACCCGCGCGCGAACCCCCGGCCCACACGATCGAACGGCATGTCCGTTGTCGTATTCTCCATGCCCAAAGGCTCGAGAATGGTCGCAGAGACGAAGTCGCCCCAGCTCTCACCACTGGCTTCTGAAATCGCGTCACCGATCAGCGCCATACCCAGGTTCGAATACTGCCAATGATCGTAAGGCGCATAGAGTTGGTCGTGTCGCTGCGTGGTGTCGCGCAACGCAGCGACATCCGGGAACGTCGTGCCCGCCCAGAAGTCCTCGACGCCCTCTCGCGGCAGACCGGACACATGACTCAGAACATTGCGCAGCGTGACAGGTTCGTCTGCGCCCGTGTCATCGCTCGGTGCCACGTCGCCGATGTAGTCGTAGAGGCTCGCGTCGAGATCGAGCTTGCCGGCATCCACCAGCGACATGGCCGCAATGCCGTTGAAGAGTTTGGACACCGAGCAAATGCTGAACGCCGTGTCATCGGTGACATCGCGTTTAGTCCGCAGACTCTCGACACCGTATTGATGTGACCAAACCAGCCGCTGGTCGTGCACGATGCCCATGGCCGCACCAGGCACCGACTCTCGCGCCAGCTGCGCATCGATAATGGCTTCGACGGCGCGCAGCCTGGAGTCGAGCCGCTCCTGCGCCGACTGCGCCTCAAGAGCTGGCGAGGCAACAACCAGGCAGGTTGCGAGCGCGGGGATGAGCTTCTTCATGGCCAATTCTCCGGTGAGGCAAGTGGGTGCTCGGGAATATAGCCCAATCCGCAGCAAGAACGCCTGCCTGCCGGGCGCCCCGATAGCTTGAAGGCCAACTTTGACCGGACATAACCCATGTGTCAGTTAGGTCAAATTTTTCATATATTTACGTACGTTTTCGAATGTCTGAGCTTAGCCCTGTTGCGCCGCGCCCTCTGTCGGGGACTGGCCCCTCAAGCGAGCCCCGATTCCGCCGCTACAAAGGCAACGTGCGGTCTTCTATAACAATGAGCTCAGCCCGATGATCAAGCTGATCCGAACCCGGCTATTTCTGGGTTTTCTGCTGTGCATCAGCATCCCCGCCGCGTTGGGTCCTGTGGTGTATGTCTACCTGCAGGAGCGCGCGGCGCTCGCTGAGGTGTCTGCAACACTGAGCCAGACCGAACGTGAGCTGCTGCTCACGGAGCAGTACGGCCGCGATTTCATCAACTTCAGCCAGCGCGATCAGGCGTTTTTCGCGAGCGGCGACAGCGAGTTTCTGGACAAGCGCGAAGCCGCAATGACGCGCGCCTACGAACGTCTCGAGACGCTGCGATCGAAGGCTGACCCCGCGTTCGCAGCGCTACTCGACGATCTCGTAAAGACATTCGATGCCTACGGCTGGACCTTTACGCAGTTGTCGCAGCGCATTCGCGAGCGCGGCTTCCAGGACTTCGGCGTTGTCGGTCGGATGCGAGACATTATCCACGGCCTCGAATCGGAAGTTGTCGATGACGATCTGACGGTCCACATGCTGACGCTGCGCCGCCACGAGAAGGACTACATCATCCGCAATCAGGAGCGCTACGTGACCGCGCTGGTCGAACGCGCTGATGTATTCCAGCAAGCCATCGCAGACCATCCACGACTCAGTGATGCCAGCAAACAGTCAATGTCGAGGCGTCTTGACCAGTATGTCACAAGCTTTGGCGACCTTATCGCCATCGACGAGACGATCGGCATTCGGGCGGGCACGGGCCTGTTCGACGATCTCTACCGCATCGAGCAGCGCCTGGCATCCGACGTTGGCGCGCTGCACATGGCGGTGGCTGCCTACGCCGGCAACCGTACCGAAGTCATGACGCGCTATCTGTCATTGGGCGCGATGGGTGCCACGGCGTTCGCCCTGGTCGCCAGCATGGTCCTGTCACGGCGACTGACACGGCCGTTAGATGAGCTCTCGAGCCGGATGCGCGACTACGTCGAGAGCAAATTCAAACAGGACGTCGACCTCGATGACCTGACCCGTCTCAACGACGAAGTCGGCCACCTGGCGCGAGACTTTGGCACCGTGCAGAAGGCCATCACGCATCACGTGTCATCGATCCGCAAGATGGCCTACTACGACAACCTGACAGGTGCCGCGAGCCGTGCCTACCTGACGCAGCGCCTGAACGAGATGATCGGCAGTGCACAACGCCGCAGCGAAGGCCTCTCGCTGTTCTTCGTCGACCTCGACAAGTTTAAGGACGTGAACGATACGCTGGGACACGATGCGGGCGATCAACTTCTGATCGAGGTGGTTAATCGCCTCACCGATTCGGTCCGTGGCTGCGATTTTGTCGCACGACTTGGGGGCGATGAATTCTGCATCCTGCTCGAAGGTCTCTCCGATGAAGCCGACATTGCTGTGGTGGCCGAGCGCTGCATCGGCAACCTGCAACAACCCATCACGCTGAGCGGCAAGACGTTCAAGCCCGCAGGCAGTATCGGCATCGCGCGCTTCCCCGCGGACGGCAGCGACGCCGACGAGCTCATGCAAGCGGGCGACAATGCCATGTACGCCGCGAAGGTCGCAGGGCATCATCGCTTCGAGTTTTTCCGGAAGGAAATGGGGCAACGCGCTGTCGACCGCCTGACGATCGCGCAGGAGTTGCGCAGCGCGCTCAATAACGAGGAGTTTCGACTGCACTACCAACCGCAGGTTGACGTGCGAACGGGTGAGGTCCAGGGGTGGGAGGCGCTTGTACGCTGGCAGCATCCTGAGCGCGGCCTGGTCGCGCCCGGCGACTTCCTGCCCGAGATCGAGCGACTGGGGCTGATCAACGAACTGGGCACCTGGGTGATTCGCGAAGCCTGTCACCAGCTTGCCGCATGGCGCGCCGAGGGCGTGGATGACCTATGCATGAGCGTCAACGTGGCGCCGCGCCAGCTTGCCGACAAACAGCTCTACTACGTCGTTTCCCAGGCCATCGCCGATTCGGGCATTAGGCCCGAACAGCTCGAACTCGAAGTTACCGAATCTGGCATTCAGGCAACTGAGGACGGGGCTGAAGTGCTCAATCGCCTCAAGACGCTGGGCATTCGTGTGGCGATTGATGACTTCGGTACCGGCTACAGCTCACTGGGCTCGCTCAAGTATCTACCTGTCGACCGACTCAAAATCGACCGTAGTTTCGTTCGCGACATGGCGAGCAACGCCCAGGACGCGGTACTGCTCGGCACGATCATGTCGCTGGGACATGCACTGAAATTCAATATCGTTGCCGAGGGCGTCGAGGACCTGGAGCAGGTGCAGATCCTGCAGGGCCTCGACTGCGACCTCGTGCAGGGTTACTTCTTCTCCAAGCCATTGGCGCCGGAAGCGGTTCCCGCCATCGCCCGCAAGGGGTTTATTGAACCGGAAGACGCCACCGAAACCGAACGAAAGGCAGGATAAGCCCGCATGATGACCGCGACCGCCACCAAGACCAGTCGAATCCCAACGCTTGAAAACGGCGCCGCACAGTTGCTGCTCGAGATCGCTGACGGCGACGTCGACATGGATCGCATTGTGCAACTGGTCCAGATCTCACCGTCGATTGCCGCCAAGTTGTTGTCGACAGCGAACTCCGCCTGGTCTAATCCGGTCCGTCCGGTGACTTCAGTCACCGATGCGTGCTCACGCCTGGGCCTCAATGTGGTTCGTACGACCACCATCGCGTTGGCCATCGGTCAGTCGTTTGACCCCAAACGCTGTCCGGCGTTTGATGCGGAACGCTTCTGGTGCACCTCGATTCTTGCCTCACGCCTCGCTTCGGAGTTGGCGCCACGATTTGGCGTTGATGCGAACACGGCCGCCACGGCGGCACTACTCAACAACATCGGCATGCTGTGGCTGGCTGACTCCATGCCCGAGGCCATGAGCGCGGCCTTCGATTGCGCTGCCGACGGTAACGGCGCGAGTCTCAGCGAATGCCTTCGCGAGTCCTGCGGCATGGATCGCCGCGAAGCGTCCCAACAGCTTTTCAGCGCATGGCGGCTGCCCGAGGCACTGACGGGTGCCGGTGCTGACCCCCAGAGCCCACAGCGACTGATCATCAACGTCGCTGAAACGATGGCCACGGAGATCTATGCCGAGACGGCACTCGACGAGGCGACGTGCGCGGAAGACGACAACGCCACGACGACGGTCTACACCAAAATTTCCGGTGAACTCGAAAAGACACAGGAACTGGCGGCGATCCTATTCTGAGCCGTGCTGAGACCTCGTGCTCTATGGGCATATAGCCGAAGTCGAATCCGGAGCGGCGCGGCTTCCCTGCCACGCCTGATCCCACGTTGGTATCAGCGAATGTCCGAAAGCATGTCGAAGCACTATGCCTGTGTGACGCCCGGTCGCATCAGCCCGTGTCGTGCAGCCGATCCCGAATCTCCGCGAACCCGCGATCTACGAGCAGCGCCCCGTCGCGAAACACAGGCTCAAGCAAATTCGCCTGTTCGCCTAATGCCTCTACACGAATGGTCTCGACGCCGTCGTCCGTCCTCACGAGCGCCAACCGACCGCGCTTGGATCGCTTGCCGCGATCCGTTACCGGGTCCTTGTAGACGTCTGACCACGCACCATCGATGCGAATGGCAGACGCCTTCATCGCGAACTGCATCGTGTCGCGATTGACGTTCTGGAGTAGTTCGCCGCCCATTCCGAAGGCCACGTTGTCAGCACTGAGCCGATGAATCTTCATGACCGCAAGGATGCGCTGAATCTCGGCCGGGCTGATACCGTCGCCTTGGATGACGCGAATGTAGTCGGGCAGCACAAGGTAGCCCTTGCTGTTCTCCCGGTAGCCGAACCGGTCCATGAGCCGACGGATCGACTCGCAAACGATATCCGCGGGATTGCCACTGTCCGGTCGTACGACCACCGTGCCGCCTGAATTCTTGACGCGTTCGCGCAGCTCGCCGCCCCAGAGCCGCTCGATGGCATCGAACAGGTCGTAGGAGTCACTGACGACGGCCACCGTCTTCTGCGGCCCCGCAAACTGATCGAGCATGTTGGCGTAGGCCTCGCCTTCCCGGTCGCGCCCCCAGCAGGTGATCGTGGAGTGCTCTGCTGCGGGAATGGAGAATCCGGGCATGTCGGCGCCGTAGTCCCGCCGCAGTGCCGTGATCCCGTTGATCGTATCGGTACCCATGAAGCTCAACAGGTGCGCCGCGCCGCCGGCTTCGGCCGACTCGCGCGAGCTCACGCCCCGGGCACCGAAATCATGCAGCTTGAACTCAAGGCCGTCCGCTGAATCCGCGGTGTCCTCCAGTGCCGCGCGGATGATCTCGCGGCACTCGTAGGAGCGCGACGCAATCGTCGTCGGGTACCACACGGCACGTAGCAACGCGGTTTCGACGTAACTCGTGAGCCAGGGCACGGCGGGATCGGTGTTCCGGACCTGCAGCAGCACATTGGACACGGGCAAACGGGTTCCTTCAGCCACGGCCTCAATCTCGAGCGGCAGGTGCCCGCCGTGGGCATTGAGGATGTGGCGCCACCCGGCCTGGTTGAAGGGCAAGCCATGTGCCGCGAGTACATCGGCGGCCTCCTCCATGTCGGCCGAGGTAATGGGGCGTGACAGATAGTTCTTGAGAAACATCTGTAAGCCGAAAAAGACGCTGTGCGTATACTCGCCGCCACGCGACTCGACATAGCTCGAGACCACTTCGGCACCGGGTGGGTACTGCAGGTAGTGCGACGCCTTGTAGGAGTCGACGTTCAGGATGGGATTGGTCGTCACGGGAGCTCCTCCTGTGAAAATCGCGGGCCGGTCTCTCCAGCTCGCGGTGGGCGACGGTCGTCAGCTCATCTGGCCAACCATCTTCTGGATAATGAAATAGTGGTCCTCGAACAGGCGTTCTGGATCCAGCTCGGCGAGCGGCACCCAGAATGCGTGCCGCGCATCGTCACCGCCGCGCACTTTGGGAAGCGCGGTATCAGGGTTCAGGTGGATGTGAAACGCGTGCGTCACCGTGCGACCGCGCGCAGATCGGTACGGATCGTCAAAGACGCCTTCGGCGACGATTGAGCCCGCAAGCACCGGGACGGGCACCTTGATGCGGGTTTCCTCCTTGAGTTCGCGGATCATCGATTCGCGCAATGTCTCTGTGGGCGAGATGAAACCGCCAGGCAGTGCCCACTGCCCCATCCCAGGACGCGCTTTGCGTTCGACGAGCAGGATGTGCCCCGACTGAACCACAATGGCATCAACCGTGAGGAACATCGGCTCATAGGGCGCACTGCCCCACTGCTCGCGGTACTGACGGACAAAGTCGAACTCATCGCGCACAGCGCGAAAGGCATCGGTCTTCGTGTAGGCCTTCAAAAACTGAAGCACGGGCTCCGGTACCAGGTCCTTGGCGAGTGCCGTGATCGACAAACGGCCATCCTCCCAGGACCCCGCATCGGCGCTGAAGATGGCGTTG
The DNA here is from genome assembly GCA_038524795.1 of Pseudomonadota bacterium. Classification (GTDB taxonomy): domain Bacteria; phylum Pseudomonadota; class Gammaproteobacteria; order Steroidobacterales; family Woeseiaceae; genus CALBPI01. The sequence continues at coordinate 36,785 of JBCBIJ010000009.1, forward strand.
CGCACTTCGGTGCCACTCATCACATCGACGGCATCCACATCAACCGAAGACCAGTTTGGGAACAGGCTCAGGTAGTAGGAACTGTGGTCCTTGTTGTGACCGATGAGGCCAATGCGCGGCGGCCGGTGGGGTTGCGCGTGGTGTGCTGCGACGAGCCCGTTGACGGTCTTTTGGACATTGGCGAGCCAGAGATCGTCGTTGTAAGTCGCGTCCATAATGGGCGCAACATGCAGTCTCGCATTGTCCTCGGCGCTCAGCGTGGCGCGGATCATGGCCTCGCGTTCACGAAACGACCAGGGGTTGCGGACGCAGGCGGGCCGGTGCGCAGAACCGATGAGGACAATGACATGGCGCGCCGCTTCAAGTGCCTGCGCAACGACGCGGGCGTGACCCAGGTGATAGGGCTGAAACCGGCCGATGAAGACCAGAAAATCGGGTTGGCTAGTTGTCACAGTAAGCTCCTTACCGCAGGGACGCCCGGTCTATTCCTGAGCGTCATGGTGTACATGCTACACTACCGGTACAAACAGTCAAACCCAGGTGTAGGCCACTGATCCAGTATGACTTTCCGCGCCCGGCCGTCACGGTCGACCTCGTGGCGTTCCGTGTCAATCAGGACATACTGGAACTACTCTTGATTGAGCGCAAGGAACCCCCGTTTGGCGGGCGCTGGACACTGCCTGGCGCTTTCGTCCGCGAGAAGGAGCCACTCGAGGCGACAGCCGCTCGCATCCTCCGCGAGAAAGCCCACCTCGACGGCATCTACCTCGAACAATTGGCCACGTTCGGCGCACCCGACCGCGACCCTCGGGGCCATGTTCTGAGCGTCGCCTACTTCGCCATCGTGAATGCGGCGACCCTCGATGACGGCACCGGGCAGTGGTTTGCCGTGGACACACTTCCCAAAACCGGCTTCGATCACGACGACATCATCGCAACGGCCATTCAGCGGCTGCGCGGCAAGCTCACTTACACCGACCTGGGCTTCGCATTTCTCCCTGACACGTTCACGCTGACCGAATTGCAAAAAACCTGGCAGGCCATCCTGGACACCACGCTCGACAAAAGAAACTTCAGGAAGTCGATCCTCTCGCAGGCCCGCGTCGTTGCGACAGGCAGGAAATCGTCAGGCGGCGCACACCCGCCTGCGATGCTTTACCGCTGGCAGCCGAAAGGCTAGCCGCCGACCTTTCGCCCCTGCCAATACTGCTCACGCAGCTTGAATTTCTGCAGCTTGCCCGTCGCCGTTCGCGGCAGCGCCTTGACGAACGCCACAGAAGTCGGGCACTTGAAGTGCGCCATGTTGTCGCGACAGTGCGCGATGATCTCGGCCTCAGTGGGCGACGTGCCCTCACGAACGACAATGAGCGCCTTGGGCGTCTCTCCCCACTGATCATGAGGCACGCCGATCACGGCACATTCCATGACAGCAGGATGCTTGTAGAGCGTGTCCTCGATGTCGGCCGAGCTGATGTTCTCCCCACCCGAGATGATGACGTCCTTTTTTCGGTCGACGATGTGAATGTTCTCGAGCTCGTCCCAGATCGCCAGGTCGCCCGTGTGGAAGAACCCATCCCGGATCGCCAGCTCGGTCTGGTCGGGTTGCTCCCAGTAGCCCTTGAACACGACGTTGGAACGCGCGCACACCTCGCCTATTGACTGGTTATCCCTGGGCACGAGGTTGCCGTCGTCATCAAGCAGGCGTATCTCAACCCCGAGTGCGGGTACTCCCGCCCGCGAACGGCGCTGGTAGTCGTGCTTCTCCGTCGCGAAGTCGACTTGCGATGACGTCAACAAGGGCGCCGTCTCCGTCAGGCCGTAGATCTGCAGGAAATGCCAGCCGAGCTCCTCCTCAAGCTGCTCGATAAACGCCGCCGGTGGCGGTGCACCGGCAAGCACAAACCGCGGTGCCGTCGTGAAGCTGTGGCTTGCCTTATCGTCGTAGTCGAGAATCGCGCGCAAGACCGTGGGCGCCATGCACGCGATGGTGATCTTCTCCTGCTCAACGACGTTGCAGATCACGCGCGCGTCGATGGCGCGCACCACGACATGGGTCGCGCCCATGCCGGTAAAGGCATAGACGCCACCCCACCCGTTGCAGTGAAACATCGGCAGTGTCCACATCGTCACGTCGTTGTGGGCGATCTGCCAGCAGGCGATCAGTCCGTAGGCGTTGATGTAGACGTTGCGGTGCGTGAGCATCACGCCCTTGGGACGCGAGGTTGTCCCGGAGGTGTAGTTGATCGATACCAGATCGTTTTCATCTCTCTCGGGGCATACAGGCTGATTCGGCGATGCGGCCGCAACCAAGGTGTTCCAGTCCTGCCAGCCCGGATAGTCGCCGGACTCATAGGCCGCGACGACCCAGTGATCAACGGCGGGCAGCTGATCGCGAATGGCGTCGATCATGGGCACGTACTCGTAGTCTACGAGCACGGCCTTCACGCCCGCGTGATTGATGATGTACTCGTGATCCTCAGGGATGAGTCGGTAGTTGAGCGGTACGAGAATCAGCCCGAGCTGCGCCGTCGCGTAGAAGCTCTCCATGAAAAAGTGCGAATTGGGGCTCAGGATGCACACCCGATCGCCCTGCTCCAGGCCCAGCGCACGCAAGGCATTCGAGAGCCGGTGGACGCGCTCGGCGTACTCGACATAGGTAAATCGCAGGTCGCCGTCGACTATGGCCGTCTTGCCCGGGTACAGCGACGCGGCGCGCCGCAGAAAGTCATCAACAAGAAGCGGTACGTGCATCAATCTGCCCCCAGTGCATTGCCCCGAGACCAAGCTTAGCGTGCGCCCGGTGGCGCGCGCGACCTGCGCCCACTGCTGTTGCATAATCAAGCGGTATCTATGGTGGAGCCCGAAATGGCCAAGCGTGCGTTCAAGTTTCCAAAAATTCTTGCTGAATCCGCGGCCATTTTCCTCGGCGTGCTACTCGCCTTCGTGGTCGAACAGTGGCGTGAGGACCTCAACGAGCGACGCGAAGCAGAAGCAACCCTCAATCTTGTGCGCGCCGAGCTCACGCAAAACCTGGCCGAGCTCGAGGCCATCGCACCACTGCGCGGCGAAATGCTGAAAAACTACGAAGAAGCCATCATGGTGCTCAAGAACGAGAATCGCTTTCCCGAGAACTTGCCCGACTTTCGATCGCCCGACATCACGAGTATCGCCTATGAGCTGGCCACGGACTCGGGCGCCGTTACCGGGGTGGCGCCCGAGGACTTGTTGATTGTGGCGCGCGCCTACGAAGCACTTGAAGAAGTGCGCCGTAACGACACTTTCCTCAACGAGCGCAATGCCCAGATCCGATTCAACGACGGCGAGCAATACCTGTCGGGCTTCATCTACTACCTGAACCGCGCCAACATGAATGAGCCTCTCGCCATAGGGCACATCCGTGCAGCTATCGAGACGCTCGAGGCACGCGATGGCCGCTAGGACTGCGTCCCTCTCGTGATGCGACTTCAACCCGCCCTGATTGCTCTGGGCCTGTCACTGCTGGCGGCCTGCGCCACGCCACCCACGGACTCCAATACGGGGGCAGTCTTTGTGGCGCCCGATGGCAGCCGCGCCCTCCGCGTCTCCTGGTACGGCGACGCTATGGTTCGGGTTCAGTCGGCACGCGCCGGCGAGCCATTCCTGCCTGATACGCATTACGAGATGATCGTCTCGCACGAGTGGTTCACAGAGACCGAGCTGACCACGACTGAGGATCATTATCGAATCCGTTCTGCGCAGCTCCTGGTCGAAGTGGACCGCAAAACGCTGGCCGTGCGCTACTTCAGGCTTGGCGAAAACGCGCCCCTCCTCAGCGAGCAGCATCGCGCGACAACGCGGGGCGCACGACGCCGGGTCAGTTTTGACCCGCAGACCGAAGAGCGTTTCACGGGCCTTGGTCACGGTTACTTCGGCCGCGCGGACTCGCTGAACCTGACGGGCTCGATCATTGGGCGAAACTACGGCAACCAGCCCATCGAGCAGGCGCCGCTCATCGTGCCGATGTACCTGTCGAGCCGCGGTTACGGCGTGTTTCTTAACAGCACATTTCCGAACCGCTTCGCATTCAATGCTGACGGCGATTACAGCATCGAGATTGATACCCACGGGTTCGAGGGCCAATTGGACTACGTGTTCATCGACGGGCCGACACTACCGGACGTACTCAATCACTACACGCAGCTCACGGGTCGCCCTCGCCTGCCCACGAAAGCGATGTTTGGCCTGCAGCTGAGTGATAAGGGTCACGACCACACGACCGACACACCCTCCGACGAGACGTGGTGGCGCGACAAGATCACGGCGCACCGTAGCAGCGGCCTTCCGCTCGACCACGTGGTTAATGACAACCGCTGGCGCGCCGGTGGCGGCAAGCGTTGCGAATCGCGCATCGAGTGGGACCCCGAGCGCTATCCGGACCCGGCTGCCTGGCAGCGATGGCTCGCGGCGAATGGCCTCGTATCAACACTCGATTTCAACCGCTGCATCGCGCGCTTTTCCGAAGGATGGCGGCCCGCGTTCAACCTGCCACCCATCGACAACATTGAGTTCGCCGACAGTGCGCCCGACCTCACCGACCCCGGTTTTCGGCGCTGGTTTTGGCAGGTGTTCTACGAGCAATCGCTGGACCCAGCCCTCGGCTACCCCGGCGACGCTCTCTGGATCGACGAGTTCGACGAACAGGGCGCCGCCGACAAACAGACGGTCCTGGCGAATGGCCGCAGTCTCGCTGAGATGCGCAACTACTGGTTTTTCCTTATCGCCAAAGCGCTCGTCGCAGATGGCTGGGACGCATCAGACATCGATCGGCGCCCGTTCGTCTGGGTGCGCGGCATGACGGCCGGTGCGCAGCGCTACGCCACCCTCTGGAGCGGCGACATCAAGCCCAACGACGCCGATATGGCGTCGCAAATCCGCGCCATGCAACTGGCGGGGCTCGCGGGCTTCCCATTCTGGGGCCATGATGCTGGCGGTTTTTTCGATTGGGACGCGCGCAAGGGCCCTGACGAATCGCTGTATCAACGTTGGGCTATGGCGTTGGGTGCCTTCTCGCCGATCTGGAAGCCACACGGCATGGGCCAATCGCGCTGGCCGCTCGATCGCAATGAGCGCAGCCGTGATGACGCCGCCTACTACGGCGCTCTGCGCTACACGCTGATGCCGTATCTGTACTCGGCGGCACACGAAGCCCACGAGCGCGGACTGCCGATCATACGACCCATGCTGCTCGACTACCCGGAGCATGACGCCGCCTGGCGCAGCGATCTTCAGTTCCTGTTCGGACCAGACCTGGTCGTTGCGCCCGTGGTTGCCAACATGCGCAACGTCTGGCTGCCGCCCGGTGATTGGTATCTCATCGACGGCGGCAAACACTTCAAAGGGAGTCGGTCGGTGCCGCTGCGAAGCCGAGATACGCTGATGCCTGTCCTCGCTCGCGCTGGTGCGATCATTCCCCAGCGACCATTCGCGAAAAGCACGGCGTTTATCGACAAGTCGGCACTCGTCGTCCACGTCTACGCGGGCGCCGATGGGCACTTTCGACTCATCGAAGATGATGACCACAGCGAGGCCTACCGAACCGGCGTCCGGCGAACTACGGATTTGTACTACGACGATACAACGCAGGCACTGACCATCGAGGCGGCGCAGGGCGACTATGCCGGCGCCCCGGACTCGCGCACCGTAGTGATTCGGTTCACAGACCAACGGCGTACGCGAACGCTGGCGCCCGTCACGCACAGGGTATCGACGCGACTCGACATTCCGCTGGCGCCGTAGGCGCCGCCGCGTTCAGAACATCACGGCCAAAAGCATGGCTGCTGTGGCAATAAAGCCCGTGCCCCACACAAGTGATCGCACGGCATAGACGCCAGACACATAAGCGGGCACGTAAAGCACCCGAGCAATCAGATACAACCAGGCGCAGCGTTCCGTAGTGACACTGCTGCTGTTGCTGAGCACGACCACCACAACCGCAATCGTGAACAGAATAAGCCCTTCGAAGTGGTTGTCCATGGCCCGCTTGAGGCGACCGGCGACGCCCGTGGGCTCCTTTCGTTCGTCTCTCGGTCCACCCGTGTACTTAGTGCCGAGCTGCACATTCACGGGCACAGCCATGATCAGGAACTGCACCACCTGCAGCAACGCGGCATACCCGAGCACCTGTAACTCCACCGCCATGTCTTGGTTTCCAAACATCAACGCCAGAACAAACCATAGCGGATTCATCTCGGCTGTGCGGCTTCACCGCCGCAAAAAAAAGGCCCGGCCAAATGGCCGGGCCAATGCTGGTCTTGCCTCAAAGCAACACCTCGCTAACGCATCACTCGCCACCACCGAAGCCGTAGGTACCGCGAAGGGTGTAGAAGCGACCGATATTGTCGTAGATACCAGAGGCACCACCGGTGCCGAAGACCGGCGTAGGCGGATCCTCGTCGGTGACGTTATCGATGAGGAAACTGACGTCCAGACCGAAGTCGAAGCTGTACGTCGCACCCATATCAACGTACAACATGTCGTCGAGGACGGGGATGCTGGTTACGTCAGGGTTGGGGTCCTGGTTAATGTCCGAGCCCAGCAGCAGCTCCTGCTCGACGCGGAACATTTCATCGATCCAGCGCAGTTGCAGGAAGGTCGACCAGTCACCGAAGTTCAACTGCCCGCGGTAGTTGATCTGCAACCGCGGATCGCCGAGCTCCCCTTCTACATCATCAACATCGTCGTTGGAGTCCAGGAAGAACTGCCTGCGGTCGATGTAAGAGCTGACGAGACGGTTCTGCAAGGTACCGAAGCCCAGATCCACAGAGTAGTCGATCTCAAAATCGACACCGTTGGTTTCCAGCGTGTTCAGGTTCAGCGGGAAGCGGTTGACAAGCGCAATGTTGCCGACGTTGTCACGCGTCACCAGCGCACAAAACTGATTATTGATGCCACCAGGATCGTCGACGCAACGGTCGAGGATGGCCTGTGTGCCCGTCAACGCGATTGCGTCCGTGATCTCAATGTCGTAGTAGTCGACGGCGATACGCAAGCCGTCAATAAAGCTTGGCGTGTAAACGATACCGAACGTCAGTGTTTCCGCCTCTTCTTCATTGATCTCCGGGTTGCCGCCCTGCAGCAGCTGAATACTGGCCTCATCCAACGAATCGAAGGTGGTCGGATCGGCGATGCCCAAAGCCTGACAGTTGGCAATACGAACGTTGTGGCCGTTGCGGCCCTCGTCGAGATTGAGAAGGTCACAGGGGTCGTCAGTGTTTGCGAAGCTCTCACCGGCTGGCGAGAACACATCATCGATGGTCGGCGCGCGCAGTGCCTGACCCGTGTTGATGCGAACGCGGACGTCGTCGATAGGCTCCCAGTTCAGGCGCGCCTCCCACGTCGTTGCCGATCCTATCGTCGAGTAGTCCGACAGACGAACGGCACCCTCGAGGGTAAGGTCGTTCGCGAACGGTAGGTCACGCAGCAGGGGCACACTGGCTTCAAGGAAGAACTCCGTCACGTCGAAGTCGCCCTCGGTATCGGCCAGAGCGTTGAAGAAGGTCGGCACGAGCTGCGAGAACGCATCGCCGTTGGTCACACTCTGTTCTTCGCGGTACTCGAAGCCAACGACGCCCCCGATCGGCCCCGCCCAACCCTGGAGCAGATCTGGGTTGACGATGGCGCCTCCAATCTGCGTCTGCTCGACCTCTGATGTCGCGAGTGCTGTCGTGTTGACGAAATCGAGCGCTTCTTGCGACATCTGGTTAAAACCGATGATATTGATCGGTACGCAACCCACGTAACCGAGCTCCGAGAAGCCACTGTCAGTGCCTTGCGCTTCCTGCAGCGTGGACCGACAGACGATGTCCCCGGCCTGCGCAGTCTGACTGAGGCCGGAGTCCCGCAGTGCGGTCGCGCCTGCATCGTCAATCTACACGGCATCCACTGCCGCTGCCCATCGCTCATCGATGCGGTTATTCAGATTGATGCGCTCGATCAACGTGCGGCCGTAGTTGGCGAAGACGTCGTACTCGAAGCTCGACTGGCCTATGCGCCCCGCAACCCGGTAACAAGCCGGAAGGTCTCGCGGGTGTTTTCTTCCTGACGCAGACCGACATCGATGTTGAATCGATTGAGCGTCGTCGAGGTAACGCCTGCCGCGTCCATGGCCGCACCCAGCGAAGGCGTAACAAACGCGTTGTCACGCTGGATGGTGGTCGCGTCCGAGAAGAAGTCAAAGCTCGGTTGCCCCTGCTGATTACTCTGGACGTTTGCGTACTTCGTCTCGAGGAACCACTCGACGTTGTCGGCAAGGTCATAGGTGAAATTCGCATCGAGCGTGAAGCGCTCAAACCCCGCTTGCAGCACCGCAAAGCTGTCGAGGTCGAGAAACGGGCAGTTTGCGCCGGCGCATCGACCGCCTTCGATGAACTCGAACGATGCCTGATCGAGCGGCAGGAAGGTACCATCGTCATCAAGGCGACCGTTAAGGCCGAGCGAGGTCCCATTACGAGAAATCGCCCAGTTACCTTCGTTCGCGACGAAGATGTTGTCCGGCACGCCGTCGTCAATCTCAAAGCCATTGGCGTCAATGAAGTCATTGTCGTCCGGATTGCCGATTTCGCCGATGGACTGCAGGAACACACCGCCGCGCTCACCGGCCGTCAGCAGATCCTGCTCGGCGTAGCCCAGCGACACGATGGCGTTGCCACGCCCTTCGCTGAAATTCTGGCCCATCGTCGACGAGATGTCGGAGCGACCGAAACCCGAGTCGGCAGCGTCGCCACCCGACGCGCGCAGCGTGATGCCCTCGAAGTCGTCCTTGAGAATGAAGTTGACAACACCCGCAACGGCATCGGCACCGTAGACGGCTGAGTTGGCGCCCGTGATGATCTCGACACGCTCGATCATGTCTGGCGGAATGCTGTTGACGTCGACAGTCTGCGCACCATCACTGGCTGAGACGTGGCGACGACCGTTGACCAGTACCAGCGTTCGCGCCGGGTCCAATCCGCGCAGGTCAAGGGTTCCGATACCCGCTGTCCCAATAAACCGCGACGAGTTGTTCAGCCCGAACGTGGTGCGCAGTTGCGGCAACTCGTTGAGCAGATCGCCGATCGCAGGCGAGGCGTTGACGGCGAGGTCGTCGGCACTGATCACTGTGACGGGTGATGGGGTGTCGAAACCCGACCGTTCTAGGCGCGACCCAGTGACCGTGATCTCGTCGAGAAACACGTCATCGGACCCATCGTCTTCACGTGTTTGGGCCTATGCGCCTTGCGAGGTCGCTAGTAGTCCCAACAAAAAAGGCGCCGCAACACAGGATCTCACCCGTGCTGACTGGCGCCGTAGATCTACTGATTTCATCTGACTCTCCCAGCTAGTTGAAAGCGATTCCGACCGATCCGGCCGATCGCACGCAGCGAACTCGCTGCTTCCTGGCACTGCCCCCTCCGAACATGTCGGAGCCTCTGGCTTCGATGTAGAGATCCCTATTGTTGTGTTCTTGCTACTATTTCTTCCTATTTGTCGCGTTTTTGCTACCCGTTTAGACCCTGTGATTCATGAGTCAATATGAAAGTTCCTTGATTATGTGACGTTTCTGCACAACAGCAACGCTCGCGGATTAAGTCAAATCAACAACTTAGAATCGAAGTGCCAAACTGCGTTTTTTTGCATAGGGACGAATTATCAATTGCCTACGCATTGCTAAAACCGTGTTGAGGGATCAATCTCAACGGAACAAAAAAAATGTAGATATGGGCCTCATCTCTTCACTTTTCGTCCACAAGGTCGTCGATGTTGCGATGGCTGCAACGCCACAAGACGACAGACGTCGGCGATCACTCTTTGATGCCGTTGCCATGGACCCAGCAGCGCCATTGGACCCGCGCGTTATGGTCGAAGACACGGCCTACTACGCGCTGTGCGAACGCGTCGTCCGCGAAGACCCGCAAGGCGCTTCGGTTACCTTGCGCATCGGTGGATCGATGCGCTGCGATGACTACGGCGCATTTGGACTGGCTTGGAAGACCGCGGTCGATTTGCGCAGCTCTTACCTGCGCGCAGAACGTTACGGCGTCGTACTCACCAGCGTCTCTCGCTATGCGCTCGTCACGGAGGACGATCGGCACTACCTGGAACTGCGACGCGATGGCGAGCGGCGGCTCGGTATGCGCCTTTCCAATGAACAGACTATTGCCGCCCTCACGCAAATCAGCCGCGAGGTCAGTGGACCTGGTTTTTGTCCAGAGGCCGTGCACTTCAGACACTCGGCACCGAGTGACACCAAGGCTCACCAAGACTGGTTTGGCTGCCCCGTTCACTTCAATGCGACACGCGATGCGCTCCAAGTCTCGGAAGCAGCACTCGCAGTGCCCAACAGGCTCGGCGACGAGAGTGTGTCGGAGTTTTTCGAAGCACACCTTCAACAGACGCTGGGCGACCTGATTGAAGACAGCGCGCTGGCCCAGCGAGTCCGAATCGAAGTGACGCAATCGCTCAGCGACGGCGTCCCGACGCTCTCCGATGTGGCCAGCAGTCTCGACATGAGCGGGCGAACACTCCAGCGGCGTCTTGCCGAGCAAGGCCACGCTTATCAGGACCTCGTGGACGCTGCACGCCGCGAACTCTCTGAGCGACTCTTGCGCGACACGGACTACGCACTCGCGGAAATCGCGTTTCTGGCTGGCTTCTCCGAGCAGAGTGCCTTTACGCGCGCCTTCAAGCGCTGGGCCGGCCAGACCCCGCGCTCGTTTCGTCTGAAAGCCTGACGCGCCGCACACCGCTGTCTTTGCGAGGGCTCCGAGCGGCCGCGGCAGTCTCTCGACGACATGGTGACTTGCCGAGATTGCCGCGCTGAGCTCTTAATGGCGCAGACATTCGGTGCGCGATTGCCGACGCTGGCGGCCAGTGTCAAAACACTGGCGTCCACCGTCAAGAACGCCGCGCACTGTCTTGCGATCCTGAGCTTGCCCAACCCACTTCACAACGGAGCAAGCCATGACGACCCAAACACACGATGCAAACAACACAGGACTGACGCTAGTCATCGGCGGTACCGGGAAAACCGGCCGCCGCGTTGTCGAGCGACTTCAGGCGCGCAACCTCCCCGTTCGAATCGGCTCGCGCTCGGCCGTGCCGGCCTTCGACTGGCACAACGAGGCCAGCTGGGAAGCTAGCCTTGCGAACGTCGAAGCGATCTACATCACCTACACACCTGATCTCGCAATCCCGGGCGCAAGCGATGCCATCCGCGCGCTCGTTACGCGGGCAAAGTCCCAGGGCGTCAAACGCGCGGTCATACTCTCAGGGCGCGGAGAAGCGGAAGCACAAGCCTGCGAGCAAATCGTGATGGCGTCGGGCCTTGAGTGGACGGTCGTTCGAGCCAGCTGGTTCAACCAGAACTTCTCGGAAGGCGCCTTTATCGAGATGGTTCACGCAGGTGAGATCGCTTTGCCGGCGGGCGACACGCCCGAACCCTTTGTCGATGTCGACGATATCGCAGACGTTGCTGTCGCCGCGCTGACCGAATCAGGCCACAACGGCGAGGTCTACGAAGTCACGGGTCCGCGGCTACTGACGTTCCAAGACATCGCAACGGAGCTGTCTCGCGCCACGGGACGCGACATCCGTTACACAGAGATTCCTCACAGAGCCTTCATTGATGCGGTCGCCGCATCGGGCGCGCCTAAAGATGTTGTCTGGATCATGGACTACCTGTTCACGACGGTACTCGATGGGCACAACGCGTACCTGACGGACGGCGTGCAACGCGCCCTGGGGCGCCCGCCCCGAGACTTCGCCGACTACGCGCGAGCCGTCGCGGCGTCGGGCGCCTGGGATGTTGCGGCGTGAGCGGCTGGTCAATCTACAGCTGCCTTGCGCTCGGCTTTGCGAGCGCGCTGGTTGCCGGCGTGTTCCAGGCGTTTTCGGACTTTGTCATGGCGGGCCTGGCACGCGCCAGGCCCGCTGGTGGTATCGAGTCGATGCAGCAACTCAACCGAACGGTGATGCGTTCCGTCTTCTTGGCTACTTTTCTCGCGCTGGTTCCGCTAACGGTGGGTTTCGCAATCTACGGTTTCACGACACTCGCCGGCCCGGCCCGAGTGCTCGTCATTGCGGCGTCGGCGCTCTACATCGTGAGCGTGTTCCTCGTGACAGTGTTCGGCAATGTACCGATGAACAACGCGCTAGACGCACTCGCGCACGACAGTGATGCCGCCCGCGACTACTGGGCGCGCTACACGAAACGATGGACTCGCTGGAATCACGTTCGAACGCTAGGCGCTGCCGCGACCTCTGCGCTGTATTTGCTCGCCGTTGCTCAGTAGGAGCGATGCTGCACTGCGCCAACGTCCCAGCCCACCTCATGCACGTGCTGCCCATCCACAAAGCTGGCATAGTCGGGTGCAATAACGAGAATAAGTGATTGAGGGGCGTTATGGGGTACAAGGCCTTCATCAGCTACAGCCATGCTGATGCGACATGGGCGAACTGGATTCAGCGTGCGATCGAGCGCTACCGCATGCCCGCCAAACTCGTGGACAAGCACGGGCTAACTTCGAATCGCCTGGGTTCGGTGTTTCTCGACCGTGAAGAGCTTTCCTCGTCATCGAGTTTGAGCACTGTCATTCAGTCAGCGCTGGAGGACTCTGAGAATCTCATCCTCGTTTGCTCCCCTTCCGCTGCGGCATCGCGGTGGGTCAACGAAGAGGTTGAGACCTTCAAGGCGCTCGGCCGAGGGGACCGCATCTTCTGCCTGATCGTCGACGGCGAAGACGGCACCTACTTTCCTCCCGCGCTCGTTGACGAAGAGCCGTTGGGCGTGGACGTGAGACCCAACGGAGATGGTAGGGGCAATGCCAAGCTCAAGATCGTCGCGAGCTTGCTCGATGTTCCCTTTGCCAGCCTCAAGGACCGTGAACAACGCCGAAGGACGCAACTCTTCGCGACTGCGACAGCCGCGGCAGTCGTCGTATCGGGCGTCATGACGGCGCTGGCCATTAATGCGGTTATAGCCGGTCGCGAAGCCGAGCGCAGCCGCGTCGTGGCGACAGAAGCGCTCGCCGACACAGAGGCCGTTGCGGAGTTTCTGGCGACCATGCTCGTCGAGATCGATCCCGAGGCCATGGGCGCCACGATTGTCGCAGGCGTACAGGGCGGCGACACGACGACCGATCTTCCTGCCGATTTCAACAGCACCGATCTTGCACGCCGGTTACTTGACGAGCATGTGCTCGCGAAAGCAACCAAGGCCGTTGATTTGCAGTTTGCGGGCCGCCCCAGCATTGGCGGGCGACTCGGTGGCGCGCTTGGTGCGAGCTATCACGCTATCGGTCTCTACGAGCAAGCCACCGCGCGCTACCAAACCGCACTCGAACTCAATCGCGACGAATTCGGCGATACCGATCCGCGCACCGTCTCCGCAGAATCCGGTCTGGGCATGGCCCTGCTCTACGGGGGGCAACTTGACGCATCGGTAGCCGCGTTCGAGAACGCCGTACGTGTTGGGCGTGCAGCACTGGGCGTTCGCCACGACGAGACTCTGTCCGCGATGAATGGCCTTGCTATGGCCTATACAGACGTCGACCGACTTGAGGAAGCTCGCGATCTTCTCGAGGAGACCAGTGAGTACATGCTCGAGCTGCGCGGACCGGAAGACCCCTACACCATGGACGTGCGCGCCAACCTGGGCTGGACGCTCTACCAGCTCAAAGACTTTGAGCGGGCTGAACCCATCACTCGCGAGCAATACGAGCTGCGTTCACGCATTCTCGGCCCCGACGCTTACGAGACGCTCTCGACGCTCAACAACCTGGCACTAATCTATGCCGCAACAGGCCGTTTCGAAGAAGCCGAGGCGGCGCACCGTCAGGAGTGGGAAACCAGCCAGCGCGTCCTGGGCAAGGACCACCCGGAAGTTCTGATTTCCATGCTCAACCTTGGACGCGTCATGTCAAAGCAGGGCAAGAACGACAGCGCGGATGCGTTGCTCACCGACGCACTGGAACGAGCCGACCGCGTCCTGCCACCCGTGCATCCGTTGCTTGCCGCCATCGTCACCGCGTGCGCCGAGGTTGCCACAGCGAAAGGCGACCGCGAGAAAGCCCTCGGTTTGCTGTTGCGCACGCAATCGATCTACGAGCAGATCTTTCCGCCCGGGCATCCTCGCTTTGACCGGCTGCAGGAATTGTTGGCCGAAGCGCGAGGCTGAGCACCACAGTCTGCAACGGGTTGCCGCACCACGATGATTGACGACGCATCGGCACCGCCGCGCCTGCCCTTGCTGGTTGCCGTGACGGGCCACCGCGACTTGGTTACAGAGGAGCTGCCAGGCATTCGGGCAGCCGTGACCCGCTGTCTCACGGAGCTCATTTCTCGCTACCCGGAGCGCGAGGTCGTCGTCATGACGGCATTGGCTGCAGGCGCTGACCAACTCGCTGCCGACGTCGCTCACCAGGCAGGCTGCCGCGTGATTGCCGTGCTGCCGATGGACACACAAAACTATCGCCGCGATTTTCCGACACCCGACGAACTCGCCGCCTTTGACTCACGTCTGGCCGCGGCCAACGGCGTTATTGAATTGCCGCCCGCTTCGAACTCCGAGATCACGATAGCCGGCCCCGCGCGTGATGCCCAGTACGCGCGGCTTGGCGTGTTCCTCGCCGCGCACTGTCACGTGTTGATCGCGATGTGGGACGGGAAGCCGCCACAGCAAACCGGTGGCACAGGCCACGTTGTGCAGTTTCATCACGATGACGTAATGCCGGGACACACCGGAACGGTGTTTGCCACACGCCAGATGCTCATCGACGACGAAAGCGACCTTGTGTTCCATATCGCGTGTTCACGCGACCGAGCCAACGGCGAACCAGCACAGGGACTCCAGCCGCTCGAGACGTCGTGGTTCACAAAGGACCCTGTGACGCCACGTAGCCCAGTTCTGCCGCAACAACATCTCGACATCTTCGCCCATAGCGCAACGTTCTCGCGCGACGTGATGCGTGAGCGCGACTACATTGATCGCAATGCGTACCCGCTCGCCGCGGCAGATGCACTCGCGTCGCTGCCCGCTGGCGCCGCAGATATTGACTACTGGCATCGCGCCGCCGACGCGCTCGCGAGCCTCTACCAACGCAAGGTGATTCGCACGCTTCGAATGACGCACGCGCTGGCGTTTCTCATGGGTGCCTGCTTCATTCTCTATGCCGATGTGCAGACCGAGCGTCTCTTCATGCTGGGCTTTCTCGGCTTGTTCGGACTCGCCATCGTCTTGGGCTTCGCTGCAAGGCGTGGCGACTGGGCGCGCAAGTACCTCGACTACCGCGCTTTGGCCGAAGGACTGCGTGTGCAGTTCTATTGGGCAGTGGCAGGTGTTCGCGACGAAAACGACTCACGGTTTACGCACGATAACTTCCTAAGGACACAGGACCCGTCATTGGGATGGATCCGCAATGTGATGCGCGTCGCAGGCCTGCAGGTAAACGCGCGCCCCGCTGCGAAAATCAGGCACCTGGATTTCGTTATCCGCGAGTGGATCGGAGACGAGAACTCCGGGCAACTCGGGTACTTCGAGAAACGGGCGAGCGAACGTACGGCCAGGCACCGCATCACACAGCGGCTCGAACGCCTGAGTCTGGCCACGAGCGTCGCGATGGTCGGCTTCTTCGTTGTTGCGGGCGGCTGGCTACCCGACGCCTGGACCGGAGTTTTGCTGGCTGCCATGGGCGGTTTGCTCTTGGCTTACGGGATTCGCGAGGGTTACGCGTACGCAATCGCGGAGAAAGAACTGATCAAGCAATACACGTTCATGTGGAAGCTGTTTGCGAGCGCTGGTGTTCGACTCAAAGCGACTGACAATGACAAAGAGAAACGCCAGATTCTTCGTGCGCTGGGGCGCGCCGCACTCGATGAGCACAGCGAATGGCTGGTCATGCAACGCAGTCGTACCGTCGAGAGCAGTGAAGTCTGGCGCATGAGCAACTGAGTAGCGCGTTGCGTTTGTTACAAGAACAAGAAGTTTGTCGAAAGTAGTTGACAGAGATTTTTCGAAGCGTATAGTCACGCCCCCTATGAAAAACCACGCGCAAAAAATGTTCGTGTTCGAAGCCGGTATAGCGCCGCGCCATTGCATTGGTGCGTGCCGACCCCGAGGGATTCTTATGCCTTCAAGTTATTGGTCCAACGTACTGGCCGAGATGACCTAGCCTTTCCGCACATCGCTGGAAGGCTCAAACGACTTTGTGCCTTCCAGAGCTAAGAAGCCCTGGTTGGTGTTACCGATCAGGGCTTTTTTATTGCCCTGTTCGTATGATCTTTAACAATGCGGATTGTGTGAATAACGGGGCAGTGTTGCGAACAGCAGTGTCTACAGACCCACTGCGCACCCAACACCGGGTGCCTGCCCCAACTCCATTCACCGTCATTGCGAGGCGCCGAAGGCGCCGCGGCGAACCTTTGACGCCAAAGTGCGGTCTGAGAGATTGCCACGCTTCGCTCGCAATGACTCGAAGCGTCGCTCGCAATGACTCGAAGCGTCGCTCGCGATGACGGTGAATGACCCGCACCACGTCAAACGTGGTGCATCCCCGGGGGATTAGTTCACTGGTAGAACACCGTCCTTGCAAGACGGCCGTACACGGTTCGATTCCGTGATCCTCCACCATATTCCGGGTTATCGGCTTCGGCCGAGACCCTGTTTAGCGGCCTGGCGCTGCTAACCGTCGGTAACGGCGGGAAAGGAACGCGACCATGGCGTTTCGCCGGGGCAAGTGCTTCGGTCGATCCAGGCAAGTTCGGCCTCAGATTCTTCGGCGTCAGTCGGAGATAGCGGCGAAGCGATGCGCGGAAGTAGCGCGACTCAAGCACCGGCCCAGGCCGGGAATGCCGGTCCGCGAAAGACCACGTGGTGGTGCAACCCGCGACACCGACATCGGCAACCGTGAGGGGTAACGAATAGTGCAGATCAGTGCGAGCTTTGCAGGCGAGCGCGACTGTGCAGAGGGTAAGGGTTCTGGGCGTCAACCAGCGTCCTTGCCATCGGTCCAGTAACCGGCAGGTGAACGACACTCGGCGTGTTGTATTTCGTCATCCAAAAGGTGGCGAAGCGACTGAGACGCGCACGTCGCAATGGAACTTCGTCAGAAGCTCAATGGTTGAGCATTCGAATCCAACTCGAAAGGCTGCAGGTTCGAATCCTGCTTGACGCACCCACAAGTGCAACGCAAAGACGCGTCTCGGCATGCATCGAAAATGGCTTAAGGCCGAAGCCCTCGGGTAATTCGGCGGTCGAAACAGTCGCAAGCTGTGGCGACCTTGGCAGCAAGCCGCACGGTTGAGTAGCCCTCATTTAGAGCTCGCAAGGCTCACGGTAAGCAAACTGCCGACTAGATGTACGCGACGAGTGACTCGCCACACTCTCAGAAAAGGCAGTCATGATCGGTTACCTGCAAGCTCGCCACCGCGAGTTGCAGGTGGACACGCAGGCAACCGCCGCATGCAAGCGGCGGGTACTCCTGCAAGAGGCCGATCGCACACGGTGTAGTCTCAGCCGTTCTCTTTCCGCCAACGCTGCTCGATACGAGTTGCGTGGCGCCGCATTTGATCCCGTCGGCTAATGGTTAGGCCGCGAGGCTTTCAACCTCGAAATGCGAGTTCGATTCTCGCCGGGATCACCAGCAGACCAGTAGCTCAGCCGGTAGAGCGCACGCCTGATATGCGTGAGGTCGCGTGTTCAAGTCACGCCTGGTCGACTAAACACCGTCATCGCCAGCATTCACCGTCATCGCGAGCGAAGCGCGGCGATCTCATGACGCCCGCGCGTGCCCGGAGAGATTGCCGCGGCGCCTTCGGCGCCTCGCAATGACGCAAACCCCCTGAATCGATAGCTCAACTGCAGAGCACCCGGCTCTTACCCGGGAGGTTGCGAGGTCGAAACTCGCTCGATTCACCAATCCTGGCCCGGTAGCTCAACAGTAGAGCGCCGCTCTCACAAAGCGGAGGCCGGCGGTGCGACTCCGCCCCGGGCGACCATTTTTGACCGTAAGCCGTCATACCGAGGTCTGAAGTGACGCCAAGTTCAGCGGTCCGGGTTCTTTGAATTCCCGGCTGGCACGCCGACGCTAACCATCGCAACGCGTGTACCGAGCGTAACGCCACCTCATATCGCCAACCACGAAATTAGCTCAGTTGGATAGAGCATACGACGTGAAATCGTAAGGTCGAAGGTTCGACTCCTTCATTTCGACTCTGGCCTTAAACGCCAAAAAGGTTAGGACGCAAGTCCGCGGTTCGAATCCGCGCCCTGGCAGGGCTACTGCCACCACCGCGGCGGCATCCGGCGCGCGCGATCTGCCTGGGGCTTGCCGTAGGCGGGCGCGCGCGCAGCAACGCCCTCGCCGGTTCGCGTGTTGATCGACGCGCCCGATGAACTTCCCGGCCCACTCCCGGCCTTGCCGCACTTCGGTGCAACAGGCTCGGACGCCGCCGCGTCGTTCTTCCGGCCGTCGCTCACCGTGGGCCCGCCTGATCGCTGTGGATGTCGCCGCATCCCATTCCCGCGTATCGAATGTCTCGATGCGCTTCTTATAACCACCCCACGACGACAAAGGAGGTGCACTGATGACGAAGGGCGCAAGCCACAACAGCCGGGTTCATTCCTGGGTTCGCCAACGCAACGAGCAGGCACTTGCTTTGGCTCGAGGCAGCAACTCGCGACCCGAACCGGTAACAACAACCAAGTCCAAGACCAACCAAGGAGAACGCAAGATGTTTTTCGCAAAGTTCATCGTGCGCAAGCACGAGCGTGCACTCCTGTTCCGTGACGGCGACTTCGTCAAGTTCCTCGAACCTGGCGTGCACCGTTTCGTGACTGTGTTGCACACCTACGCCGTCGAACGCTTCGACATCACGGTGCCGCGCTTCGCCCACCGCCTGCAGGACTTCCTCGTGGAGCACTACGCAGAAGATGTCGCCCGCTACTTTGACGTCGTCACAACCAGCGCCGACGAGATCGCCGTGGTCTACCACGACGAGCGCGTCACGCAGATCTCGGCCCAGGCCACGCGCCATCTTTTCCCCAAGGGTGTGCGCAGCATTCGCGTCGAGCGCTACGCGGTCCGCGAGGACCTCGACGTCGACGCCCGCCTGGCCAAGCGCCTGCTGGCCGGCAACGACCCGACGCTCAAGGCAATCGCTGACAAGGCGATCTACGCGCGCGTCGTGCCCGACGGTCACATCGGTCTGCTGTACGTCGATGGTGAACTCGCGCGCTCGCTGGCACCGGGCTTCCACGCGTTCTTCGCTGTGGAGCGCACGGTGGCGGTGTCGCTCTTCGACACCCGCGTGCAGACACTGGAAGTGTCGGGTCAGGAAATCCTGACCAAGGACAAGGTTGCTGTTCGCATCAACCTGACCGCGACCTACCAGTACGCCGATGTCGAAGCCGCTGTGCGTGAAACCAAGGACCCGCTCGACCACCTGTACAAGGAAGTGCAGTTCGGTCTGCGCGGTGCCGTGGGTACACGCACACTCGATGCGCTGCTCGAGGACAAGACGGTCATCGACACGTCGGTGGCCAAGCACCTCGCGGAGCACTTCGAGGCCATTGGCATCACCGTGAAGTCGGTGGGCGTCAAGGACATCATCTTGCCTGGTGACATGAAGATGCTGCTTGGCCAGGTGGTGGAGGCCGAAAAGGCCGCACAGGCCAACGTGATCCGCCGCCGTGAAGAAACGAACGCCACGCGTTCGCTGCTCAACACGGCCAAGGTCATGGAGACCAACGCTGTCGCCCTGCGTCTCAAGGAACTGGAGACGCTGGAAAAGATCACCGACAAGATCGGCAATATCTCGGTCTACGGTGGCCTCGATGGTGTGCTGAACGATCTTGTTCGCATGAACAAGTGAGTTTGGCGAAACCGCGGCGGGGTGCGCATGCAACGTGCGCGCCCCGCCGCGCTTTACGGCCGTAGCTCAACGGACAGAGTCCAACCTTGCGAAGGTTGAGGGTGCAGGTTCAAATCCTGCCGGCCGTTCCATTTTTTTGGCGTGCTCAATGGGTAGCGCGTCGCAACGGCCGGATGGTCCGGCATTTTGGCGTGTCGACATCAGGCGCGTCACTGAGCCGTGCCGGAAACTTCATGACGTAGCGGAAATCGAGGTCCGTACGGCCATCCGGCAGGGGTGTGAGCTCGGCCAGCGAGCGGACGTTGCCCTCACCGAAGATATCGCTTTCGATATCACAGGCGATGTTGATAAAGACGGCGCCATTGGAGAATTCGAAACTACCACCCACAGGGCCCGCGGTGACGGGAATGCTGGACTTGTAACGCAGCGTATCAAGCAGCCGGCCGCGATGGTCAAACATCCGGTACTCACCGAACACGAATTGCGTCCCGGCGGGCAGCACGATGCCGTCCTCGCCGCCGTAGGTGCCGCGAACCACGTAGTCGCTATCCAGCGTGACGAAGTAGCCATCGTCGAACAACGCGATGCGCGTCATGGGCATCTTGTGGCGCCATTGCGGCACGTTCTGGGCGTCAATGCCGTAAACCTGGTGCGTCGAGCCCTCGCCCGTCTTGAGCGGGAACACGTTGGCATCACCATCAGGGCCCGAAATGACCTGCAGGTCCGGGTTGCCCGGATCAAAGTCGAGCCCAAAGCGTTCACGAAAGAAGTGGTAGGCAGACTCGCGGTACGCAAACGTGTTGCGATCCGAGTCGATGGGCAGGAAGACAGGCCCCTCCACGATCTCGTCGATCAGGTAAACGATCAGGGTTTCATAAACGCCATGCTCGGCGTAGGGCGTCTCGCACTGGCGCGACGGACCGGACGCCGTGTTGGTATCGCCCGCCAACGCGGGGATTGCGAACAGCGCGGCGAGCGCACCGATGAGTCTTCCTGACAAGAACTGATAGGCAGTTGGGGTGCGCATAGTCTCTCTCCTGTGACTGCGGCATATGACCAAGGCACTTCGATACTGTCGCCTTGTACGGCCGAGTCTCATCAGGCCGCATTCCATCTCCCGCGCCGTCATTGCCGGCTTGCAATGACGACCCCACGCACACAATCCGCATTGCTAAAGATCGCCAATTGAAGAGCGAGATCATGAACGCCAAGATCCTCAAGCTGGATGTCGGTGGCCGCCCCATCGCGTGGATCACGCGTGAAGCGGGCGCCCTGCACTACTGCCGCGACCAGGTTGCCTGGGAAGCCGGTATCGACTTCGTGCGCCTGCGCGGTGGCATTGCGCGCCGCACGGGCCGCCGCTCCGTGCTGCAGGTGTCAACAATCATCGCCACGCACGGTGTGAACCGCCAGGTGGACCTGCTCCACGACGTTCCGGCGCTGACCAACCGACGCCTGTTTCGTCGCGACGACTACACCTGTCTGTACTGCGGCGAACAGTTTTGGGAATTCGACCTGACGCGCGACCACGTGATCCCCGTGTCACGTGGCGGCGCAGATTCCTGGGACAACGTGGTGACAGCATGTCGGGCCTGCAACCAGCGCAAGGCCGATCGGTCGCTCGATGAATGCGAAGCGATCGGCATCCGGCTGCTGGCCGTGCCCTTTGTGCCCAACCGCGCAGAGGGCCTGATCCTGGCCAACCGCGAGATCCTCGCAGACCAGATGGACTTTCTGCGCAGCTTTGCGGGTGAGCTATCTGATCCTTATGAGGACGATGACTGATGCCGAAAGGCCACAACCCCGGGCGGCGGCGCCCCTGCGCGCCGCCGCCCGGACTGTAACCCACACCCACAGATACCCATCATGAACCTCGAAGACGCCAACGAGATCATCGACTGCCTACCCAAGGGAGAAACGCCGTTCTGGTACTTCCGTGACCGTTATGCCGTGCTGCTGTTGTCGATGCTGGGCGCGTCCGTCACAAAACGGGCGCTCAAAGGCTCGCCCTTCGCTCAACTGCTCGACAAGGCGGTGGTCAAGACTGTGCTTGCCGAACACCGCGGGCGCGCCGTGCCGCGCGAGGCGCTCGAGTGCCTCGTTGCCGCGTCGCCGGAGACGTACTCACTGACGCTCACGACCTGGGGCGGCGGGCGCCACAACTGGGTACAAACCACACGGCGCGGCTACAGCCTGGTGCTGCAGCTCAACTTCCCACCCGAGCACGACATGGCCTACCGACATCTCGTCGACCCAGGTGGCCGTATGCCGCTCGTCTACTACGACCACCCAGTGGTCGAGAACCGGCGCGCCACGCTGGCCTGGGCGCGTATGGACATCGACTTCGAACACAACGAAGCGCTGATCGAAGAAATCCAGACCGACTGGATGCGGAAGGCACGCGCGATGCGCACCTACGCCGACCGCGCTCGTGGCAAGACCGTGTACTTTCGAGGGCTGCGCGCCGACAAAGCCAACATCATGCGTTACTGCGACGAGGAGCTCAGCAAACACCAGCACTGGGACGAGGCCATGCTGTCCGCCGTGCTGTGGTTCCTGCGCTGCGAACTCGGCGTGCGCACAATCTTCTACCACACGCACGACTCAGGCGCGGCGCTCAAGCGAACCGGCGACCGCAAGCCACCCCGCTCGCTATATACACGGCTACCAAAGCGATTCTGCTTTCGTGAAACGACACGCAGGCCCGCATTCATGCGCGGCGGGATGAAGACACACTGCACGAAGCGTGCGGTTGCCGATGCGCGGTTCCAGGTGTTGGAGCTGTAGGCGTTGGCGTTAGGGCGGCAACGGCCGCGACATGACAAACACCGCCGAGGCGCTTAACACGACGGCCTGAATAGCGAGCGCATGCGTTGGCACCTTGAGCGCCAGGGAAACCCCAAAGACCGCAATCATTGAGCCAAGGCTCACCCACTTGGCCCGCCGACTGATAGCGCCGTAAGCGTGCCAGTTGGCGATGAGGGGGCCAAAAGTCCGGTGGCGAATCAACCAGTCGTGGAGCCGTGTTGAGGAACGCGCAAACGCGAAGGCTGCAAGCAAGATGAACGGCGTCGTCGGTAGCAGCGGCAGTGGAATTCCAATGATGCCGAGTGCGAGCGCTGTCACACCGACAATCAACCAGGCCAGTCGCGACAGTGCCTTCAAGTCACATTACCTCAGCAGCAATAGCGGCACCGCGCTGTGCGAGATCATGCGTTCCGTATTGCTGCCGACGAAGAATTCCCGAAACCGGGAATGACCGTAGGCACCCATGACGGTCAGCCCGACGCCCGTCTCACGACGGAAGGTGGTGAGTGACTCGACGATGTTGCCGCGCACCAAGTGATAGCTGACCTCATGCCCCGCGGCACGCAGGTCGGCGGCCGCTCCCTCAAGCTGCGCGCGGTTCACATTGGTGTCGTCGCCGACCATGACCACGTGACCGGGCAAACCCTTGAGGATCGGGCTTCGGGCGACGCGCGCAACGGCTGTCGTTGCGGCCTCGCTGCCGTCGTAGGCCAACATCCAGCGTTCGGGCGGTGTGAAATCCCCGACCGTTGCGAGAATGGGACGACTGATGGCACGCACCACGGTCTCAACCTGAGAGCCCATGGCCTGTTCACGCCCTTCATTGTCGGCGCCCAGGCGACCAATCACAAAGAGCCGAGTGTCTTCTTCATGCGCCTGCAGCGCCTCGACCAGGGTGCCGTGACGCTGCTGCAAGTGCACGTCTGTGGCCCCCTTCGTGCCGGCACGCGCCCGCGCATCCTGCAACAGGAGCTTCCCGTGCTCCATGGCGAGCCGGCCGCGCTTCTCGTCGAGCTCGGTGAGCTCGTCCAGCAGCTTGGTGCGACTACCGAGCCCTATCGCGCCCGACAGGTCTTCGCGCGCCGGCGTCCGGGCACGCTCGAGCACGTGCAAAAAGCGAATGGGTGCGCTGATCTTGGTGCTGGCCCAAGCCGCTGCGTCGCACACGGCGCCAGAGCTGGCCGAGCCGTCGATGCCCGCGGTAATTACCCGCGTATCTGGTTGTTGCGCCGCCATGCTCAGTGCCCCCCAAGCAGTTTCTCGACCTCATCGGGCTTGTCATACACCCCGAACCGGTCGACAACCGTTCGTGTTGCCGCATTCATGCCGGCAACCTCGACGCGTGTACCCTCGCGCCGAAACTTGATCACTACCTTATCAAGTGCCTTCACGGAAGTGATATCCCAGAAGTGGCCCTGCGACAGATCGATAGTCACGTGCTCGACGGCTTCCTTAAAATCGAAGGACGCAATGAATGCGTCGGCCGAGGCAAAAAACACCTGGCCCACGACGCGGTAGGTCCGAGACACGCCCTCGGAATCCGCGTCGCTCTTGATAACGATAAACCGCGCGATCTTGTTGGCGAAGAACAGCGATGCCAGCAACACGCCGACGCCAACACCGATGGCCAGGTTATGGGTGGCGACGACAACGATCACGGTCGTGACCATCACCGTGTTCGTCGACAACGGATACTTCCGCAGATTAGCGACCGAATCCCAGGAGAACGTGCCGATCGAGACCATGATCATCACCGCCACAAGCGCCGCCATCGGAATCTGCCGGATCCAGTTGTCGAGGAACACGACCATGATCAACAGGAGCAATCCCGCCGTGAACGTCGAGAGTCGACCGCGGCCGCCCGACTTCACGTTGATCACACTCTGGCCGATCATGGCGCAGCCCGCCATTCCGCCGAGCAGTCCCGCACCGATGTTCGCGATGCCTTGCCCTTTGCACTCGCGATTTTTGTCGCTGGGGGTGTCTGTAAGGTCGTCGATGATCGTCGCCGTCATCAGTGACTCCAGAAGCCCCACGGCGGCCAGCCCTGCCGCATACGGCAGAATGATGATCAGCGTTTCGAGGTTCAGCGGTACGTCGGGCCAGAGGAACACAGGCAGCGTATCGGGCAGCTCCCCCATGTCACCGACCGTACGAATGTCGAGTCCTATCGCCAGTGCCAACGCCGTCAGGCCGACGATGCACACGAGCGGCGACGGCACGAGTCTTCCGACCACGGGGACTTGGGGGAACAGGTAGATGATGGCGAGGCCGCCTGCCGTCATGGCGTACACGGGCCACGTGACCCCGGTGAGCTCGGGCAGCTGCGCCATAAAGATGAGAATGGCGAGCGCGTTCACGAAGCCCGTCACCACGGACCGAGACACGAAGCGCATGAGGCTGCCGAGCTTGAGGAAGCCGGCTGCGATTTGCAGAACGCCCGTGAGCAGTGTGGCCGCAAGCAGGTATGGCAGCCCGTGTTCCCTGACGAGCGTGACCATAAGCAAGGCCATGGCGCCCGTCGCCGCGCTGATCATGCCAGGTCGCCCACCCACAACGGCGATGACCACGGCGATACAAAAGGAAGCGTAGAGGCCAACTTTCGGGTCGACACCTGCGATGATGGAGAAGGCGATGGCCTCAGGGATGAGCGCCAGGGCGACAACAAGGCCTGCGAGCAAGTCACCGCGCAGGTTGCCGGACCATTCGAGTCGGAGAGAGCTGGTCATAGCTCACGACTTCGCGCCGAGGCGCCACTTGGACGCGATATGAACGCAGGAAACAGGCGGCGCGCCCGTCAGCGCGCCGCCCGATGCTCAGTCGTCGTCGAGCTCAGGCTCCAGCGCACCGAAGCTGAACAGCGCGCGCGAGTTGCGGCCTTCGTCTGACCACAGGAAGCCGTTGGCCCAGAGCCCCTCATCCGACCAGAGGAAGCCGTTCGCCCAAAGGCCTTCGTCTGACCACAGGAATCCGTTCGCCTGCAGGCTCTCGTCACCCCAAAGAAACCCGTTGGCGAGGACGTCCTGGTCCGACCAGAGATAGCCCTGCGCCCAGCTGCCACCGTCGCTCCAGAGGTAGCCCGCACTCCAAGTGTCGTCGCCCCACAACACCGCCGTATTCTCAATAAGGATTCCGTTGCTCTGCGTCGAACGCGCCATACGCGGCGAGAGCGCTTCCGTCGTCATGACGCCCGTTTCTACCAGAGCCGCTTCAATGTCGAGGACGCCCGCACCCGCCGCCGTCGGATCTTCATCGATCTTGCGCGCAGAACGCATCAGGCGCGCCTTGACCGTAGCCGGCGACAGGTTGTCGTCCATCGAGAGCATGAGCGCAGCCGTGCCTGAGGTCATGGCCGCTGCCATCGACGTGCCTGACAGCTCAAGGCTGTGCTTACCTTTCATGTGCTTCTTGAGGTCTTTCGACATCTTCGACTTGCCGCTCGTCTTCGAGACGATCTTGTTGCCCGGAGCAACGAGATCCGGCTTCAGATAGTTGTCGAGTGAGGTTGGGCCGCGTGAGGAGAACGTCGAAACGTAGTCGTCAGAAAATCTGTTCGTGCCATTGTCTGTGAGCGAACCCACGGTAATGAGCTTGGGCGAGTTGCCCGGGCTCGTGATTGTGAAGTTGCCGTCGCGACCGAAGTTGCCCGCCGAGACAATCACCACGATGCCGGCATCCCAAACCGCTTCTGCAGCAGCTACGAGGGGGTCGGTGGCCGCGCTCTCGGTGACGGCCTTGCCCAGGGAGAGATTCACGACGCGGATCTTCTCTTGCGCTGCGTTGGCGAGAATCCAGTCGAGGCCTGCCATCACGTCCGAAGTGACGCCGCGACCTTCGCCGTCGAGCACGCGAATCGACACAATGCTGGTGTTGGGCGCAACACCACCGTCGCCCGCGATGACACCCGACTCAAGACCGCCGATGATGCCGGCAACATGCGTGCCGTGACCAAACTGGTCGTAGGCGTCAACTTCCGCAGCACTGACCTGGATCTCAAAGTTGTCGATGCCCATCTTGCCCCAGCTGTTGGCCTGATCGACGCGGAAGCGAACGCGCAAGTCATCGGACAGCCACGGCGTGATGTCGAAACTCGCGGAGATGTTCTTGCGCTTCTTGTCCATGACATGGGTGGCGAGCGTTGACCAGTGCTTGCCCGCGTCCGAGGACACTTCGAACGCAACCGCGCCACCGCTCGTGTGGCCGATGACGTAGTTCACCTGGGCTGTACCCGCACCCGCCAAGTTGGCAGAGCGAACGAGCGCGTCGCCAACCGTGACGGTCTCAATCTGAATGCAACGACCGTTGGCGCAGAGGCCGTCGTCGTTGTCGACTTCGAGGTCACCCGTGTTCGGGCCGTTGCTTTCGCCAACCTCGTGCCAGTCAGATGCAAAGCTGATGCTGCCGTTGTTGTTGGCGAATGACGTGTAATCAAAGTTGTCCAGAAGGTTGCCCGCAACGACGGGCTGCTGCTGGGCAGCAGCGACACAGCTTTCCTCGGGAATCGAGGCGTCGACGCGCAGGTTGTCGATAGCGAGGACACCCTTCTCGTCGTTATCCTCGGCCTGGGTCACGCGCATCCGCAGTGTTGTGTTGTCACTGGCAAATTCGGTGATGTCGAAGGTCTCAGTCTCGTTGTCCCTAGAGCTGCCCAGCGCGTAAGTGGCAAGCGTGTGCCAATGCGCGCCGTCGGCCGAGATCTCGAGGACCGCTGCGCCACCGTCACCGGCATAGACAGAAGCAACATAGGTCAGCGTCGCTTCTGAAGCGCGCTGCAAGTCCAGCGTGCGCGTGTAGGAGACGTTGTGGCGGTAGCCTTCGACTTCCATGCAGAAGCCGCTCAGACACTTGCCAAAGTCACTGCCAATCTCGAGCGCGCCGCCCGTGACGCCGTCCGATTCACCATTCTCGATCCAGTTCGAGCTGAAGTGATCGCTACCGTCGTTGCCATTGACCACACGGTTGTTGAAGTCATCGCGGAAATTGCGTGTGCTGCCCGTCCAACCGGCCGTGCAGTCCATTCGCGTCGTGACGTTGATGCCGGAGTTCACCGAGATGCCAGAGTCCAGAACGGCCACACGGATGTCACTGGCTACGGGAACATCCCAGTGGCTGTTTTTGGCGGGCTTGCCTGCAGCGTACTTCGATGACGATGAGGCCGACATCAGCGGCTCGTCGAGCGTGATCAGTGAAACACCGTCCTGAACGGCAAATGCGTCCAGTGAGGACGCGGGGACATTAAGCTGCGCCATGTTCAGGCGCGGGAAGTTGCGTTGCACACGTGCGTCAAGCGCACCAAGTTCAGCGGCTGAGGGCAGCGCATCGTAGGCAACGATGATGTCGTGGCGGCTGTCACCGCCCGACAGCGCCAGAGCGGCAACCGCAGCGCTCATTTCAGCTCGGTCGCGCTCGGCGGTGGCGTTGACCAATGGAATGGCGGCAGCTTGGAAAGGGGCAGGCCTTAGCTCGCGGCTATCGAGACCTGTCAGGACCGCGGGCGAGCGCGACTCAGACGCCGTGCTCAGTGCCTTCGCAAAGCGGATCACACTTTCGTCCACCGTGGCAGCCGGCGGTGCGAGCGCGATGTCGGTACCTTGCGTTCGGTCAATCGTGACTGCCGGCGCCGGCGCGTTATGCGTCAGGTCGGTCAGCGAGATTGCAACAACCGAAGCAATAAGACCCAGAGCCAATCGCGAGCGGAGTTTCATAGTCGTGTGTCCCTAGAGGATTCTATTGAGCGGGTCATTCCTTGACCGACCGGCTCCTCCGATCGGGGAAGTGATTCTCAGGGACGGGGCGTTTTGGCGCCGTGTCGGCGGGCGGCGGGCGCGTCGGCTGCGTGTGACAGTGGTCACATAAGGCGTTGGTTAAATGGGATAAGCCCAGGACTTACCGCCTTTTGGTGCTTGCGGAGCGATCTGATGTGCAGCCAGGTAGCAAATATTTTGGTATGTTATAACATTGTAATTCTGCTGATGATGGCGCCATCCCCCTGACGCCACCGGCAGTACTGATTCACGGCGGCCTACTCCTTCTAAGCGCTCTGGCTCGACGTGACACTCGCTGGCGCCCCTGGATGGGGCGCCAGCTTTTTTTTTGCAACCGATGTTCGTTCAAGTTCCGCCATCACGGTGTTCGGGAGGATCACTCCCGCGAACGCAATGCTTCGGAAACTCTCACGCCAATTCGGTCTAACTACAGATACCATTGAGATTGCCCACGACTGGACCCCCCATGCGTCGCTTTGTTGCTCTGCTATTGGTAGTGACCGCCCTGCCCGCCGCCGCCGATGACTTCTACGTAAGCGTCGGTGCCGGGCTCGCGGTTTTCGATGACACGGCGAGTGCCGCAACTGCACCGTTTCCCGAACCGGGCCAATCCCTGATTTTCTCGTCCGTGAATAATCAGCGGTTTGATGCCAATGAATCGGCAATAGAACTCGGCCTGGGCTGGCAGATTCGGGACTGGGTTGCCCTGGAACTGGCCTATACGGATTTTGGCAATGCGGAGCAGCGCTTTGACGGCTTGGCGCTGCCATTACCAACCGTGATCGGCGTACCTGCGGTCACACCTGACCCGCTTCTGTTTCCGCCACCACCCTTCAGCGCTGGGTTTTCTGTAGCCACCATGTTCCCGTCGACGTCATCGCTGGGCGTCGAGACCTGGTCAGTGAATGCGCGCTTCCGAAAGCCTCTGGGTAATCGCTTCTCGGCAAATTGGACGGTGGGTGTTTCCAGAGCCGATTTCGATGCCGTAGGCACCTTCACGGTGAACCAGATCGTGAGCTTCAACCCGATCGTGACGCAGCCACAGAGCTTCGTCTACGAAGACCCGGGCGACGAGACCGGATTCCGATACGGGTTTGGCGTCGAGTGGGCGCTCAACGATCGGTTCGCATTTGATCTCGGTTATCAGCGCCACGACGCGCGAGTGATTGAACTTGAAACAGTGTTAATCAGACTGAACGTTTCGCTCTAGACTCGCGCCGGTAAACGCGACGGTGCGGCAATTTCGGGACAAGACCATCATGGGATAGTACGCGTGACCTAATCGGTCGCAGGCCTGAGTCCTACGGGAGATTGAGCGACGGGTCGTATCACATCACAAGACTTTCGCTAAGCACGGGAGTGTTTGGAGACGAAAAACTCGACCGAGAAGACTGCACGCATTGCACCTATGGTGGCCTAGCCTTGACGCCTGTGGATGGCCTGTACCTGGCTTGGCCGGATGCAGCTTAGCCGGGAGTACCCGGTGCGCTGTGGGGCGGGTTGTTGAGTGCGGCCTGTGTGGATCCTAAGGTATTTCGGCACGTAAACGGGTGAGTTTGCTCGTCGAACAACCGTTCTAATCCAGACTTAGCAGGCTCGCATTCCCACCAACAGCCGCCGTGTTGTTACTCACGGCGTATTCCGTTCCGAAGCGCACGAGATAATTGGGCCCGCCCGCCTTGGGCCCGGTCCCAGACAGCCCGCGCCCGCCGAACGGCTGCACACCAACCACCGCACCAACCATATTCCGATTGATGTACACATTACCGGCACGCGCCAGCCGGGCGAGCCGACCTGCCCGCCCATCAATCCGCGTGTGTACACCGAAAGTGAGTCCATAGCCCGTCGCGTTGATCGTCTCGATCAGCGACTCGAGCTCGAGACCGTCGTAGCGATACACGTGAACGACAGGCCCGAACACCTCGCGCTCCAGCGCATCGATCGAATCAATCTCGATGAGTGTCGGCGGGAAAAACACGCCCTCCCCGGCCGCCTTGGGTACCGCGCATTGATGCACGACAGTCTGTTCGACCTGCATCTTTTCAACGTGCTTCGCGAGAACATCACGCGCCTCGGCATCGATCACGGGACCGACGTCCGTCGCAAGCTCCGACGGATCGCCGATGTTGAGTTCGAGCATCGCACCCTTGAGCAGCTCGATCACACGCGGCGCGATATCCTTTTGTACGCAGAGAATACGCAGCGCGGAACAGCGCTGGCCCGCAGAGTTGAAACCACTCTGGATGACATCGGCCACGACCTGCTCGGGTAGCGCGCTCGAGTCGACGATCATGGCGTTTTGCCCCCCCGTCTCGGCGATCAACGTGCCAATCTGGCCGTCGCGACTCGCCAGCGTGCGGTTAATGATCAGTGCCGTTTCAGTGCTGCCCGTAAACGCGACGCCTGAGACGCGCGGGTTAGCAATGGCAGGCGCCGCTGCGGTCCCGCCATCACCGGGAAGGAAATGCAGCGCACTGCTCGGCACACCCGCTTGCCAAAGCAATTCACAGGCGCGGTGCGCAACGATGCTGGTCTGCTCCGCGGGCTTGGCGATCACACTGTTGCCCGCCGCGAGCGCCGCGACGACCTGACCTGTGAAGATCGCCAACGGGAAGTTCCACGGGCTCACACAGACAAACACGCCCTTGCCACGCAGGCCGTAGACGTTCTTCTCACCGGTTGGTCCGGGCAGCTCGGTCGGGTCTGCGAACTTCTCGCGGGCTTCGGCCGCGTAATAGCGCAGGAAGTCGACGGCTTCACGCACTTCGGCAATAGAGTCGGGCAGCGTCTTGCCGGCCTCGCGGATGCAGAGCGCATACAGTTCGGCAGCGTGTTCCTCAAACAGATCGGCGGCCACATCAAGCGCCGCAGCACGCGTTTCGGCCGGCGTGCGATCCCAGGCCGGGAAACCGGCGACGGCCGCGTCGACAGCGGCCTTAGCGGCTTCTGCGTTCGCGAAATCGACGCTGCCGATGACTTCACCCGTGTCGAACGGGTTCACGCTTTCGGTGGTCGTACCATTCAGTTGCTTACCATCAACCACAGGCGCCGCGGCGTACTGCTGTCCCGCGAACGCCTGCATGCGCGCATAGATGTCGCCACCGATACCACGGTCCGGCAGGTTCAGACCCGCGGAGTTCCTTCGACGAACGCCGTACAAATCGACAGGCATAACGATGCCCGGGTGCGGGATCACATCGAGTGCGCGGACCTCGGAAATCGGGTCGGAGATAATCGTGTCGATGGACTCATTGGGGTCGACAATCTGATTGACGAAACTCGTGTTGGCGCCGTTCTCAAGCAGGCGACGAACGAGGTAAGGCAGCAGGTCCTCGTGGCTGCCGACAGGCGCATACACGCGACAGCGCTTGTCGTAGCGCTGCGGATCAATAACCGCTGAATAGAGTTCCTCGCCCATGCCGTGCAGGCGTTGAAACTCGTAGTCGGTGCGGCTGCCTGCGTGGTGCAGAATGTAACTCAGCGTGTGCGCGTTGTGGGTGGCGAACTGCGGGTAGATGAGTTCGCCAGCGTCGAGCATGAGTCGCGCGCAGGCCAGATAGCTGACATCGGTGTTTACCTTGCGCGTGAACACGGGGTAGCCGGGTAAACCCAGTTCCTGCGCATGTTTGATCTCCGTATCCCAGTACGCGCCTTTCACAAGGCGCACAGGAATACGACGGCCCACACGTTTCGACAATGCCGTCAGCCAACGAACGACGTCGGCGCCGCGCTTCTGGTAAGCCTGTACTGCGAGACCCAATCCCTGGTAGCCGTCCAGGTCCGTGCTCGTGTAGACCTGCTCGAAGATATCGAGCGACAGCTGCAGCCGGTCGGCCTCTTCCGCATCCATCGTCAGACCAATGCCGACAGCGTAGGCACGCTTGGCAAGTGCCAACAACATGGGCGCGAGCTCATCAAGCGCCTGTTGGCGACGCGAGAATTCATAGCGCGGGTGCAGTGCGCTGAGCTTCACGCTGATGGAATGCACGGCAAAAACGTCATCGTCGTCGGCGCTTTTGCCAATGGCGTCGATGGCGGCCATGTAGGCCTCGAAGTAGCGCTGCGCGTCCTGGCGCGTCATTGCGGCCTCGCCCAGCATGTCGAAGCTGTAGCGGTAGTGCTTGTTCTCGCCCTTCTTGGCGCGCTTGAGGGCGCCCTCGATATCACGCCCCATCACGAACTGGTGGCCCATGACCTTCATGGCCTGGCGCATCGCCTTGCGCACAACGGGCTCGCCCAACCGGCCCGCGACGCGCTTGAACAATTCTCTGGGATTGCGCTGGTGCGCCTCGTCGAGGGTCAGCATTTTACCCGTGAGCATAAGGCCCCAGGTGCTCGCGTTGACAAACAACGAGTCGCTCGAGCCCAGATGCTCTTCCCAGTTGGCAGCGGTGATCTTGTCGGCGATCAGTGCGTCGGCGGTGTCGGCGTCGGGGATGCGTAGTAACGCCTCCGCAACGCACATGAGCATGATGCCCTCCTGGCTCGAGAGGTCGTACTTCTGCAGAAAGGCCTCGACACCCGAGCGGTCTTCGTTGAGTTTACGCACGTGCTCAACAAGCTCTCGGGCGGTCGTCTGAATGTTGTCGCGTTCAAAGTCGCCCTCGTTGGCGAGCTTAAGCAGCTCAGAGACGAGCTGGGCTTCGTCGGCGAGGTAGGCCCCGCCGAGATCGGCGGTGCCCGTCGAGCGGGCGAAGTCGGCCGTAAACGGCTGGCGCGGGTTGGGCGTGTTCTTGGTGGGTTCTGGGCGTGCGGCCATCGAGGGCTCCTGCGAACGGGCGGGCGCGGCCGCAAGTGCGCGGGCGCCGGGTCTCTCCAATTATAGACCTCTGGGCGGCCCGATCAGCCCCGCTTGTCCTTCCAGTCCCTAAGCTGGCGCCGCGTGTGCTTGTCTGGCCGGCCCTCGGTCAGCGGCTGGGTCATACGGGCTGCCTTGATTGAGGCGGAAAGCGCCTGGCGGGCCACGATGCTCTCCTCGGTCTCGGCATAACACGCACGGGCCTCGGGCGCGGGGCCACGCCGGGCCGGTGTCGCAATGACGTCGATCTCGAAGGTGTAGCGGTCTTTAGTGATCACGAGCTTGTCGCCGGGCGCCACGGGTGTGGCCGGCTTGGCCCGCTCGCCATTGCGCTCGACATGCCCGCCCGTGACGGCAGAGGTCGCCTGGCCGCGCGTCTTGAAGAAGCGAGTGAAGAAAAGCCATTTGTCGATGCGGAGTGTCTCAGTCATATCTAATCCGACATGAGGGCGCTCGCCCCAACTATCCAATCGCCAAACGGCTGGAATCCTGTGCCTCTTGAACCAAATCTTCTAGCCAAGCCTTGATTCGCTTTGCGACCAGCGGGTCATTGTAGGCGTTTCCATGTCGAAGGCGCCCTTTGATCTCAGGATCAATCTCTACAAGTTCGACCTGCCGGAAACCAATTGGAACAGGCGAGATGCGCATCCGCACAAACATACTGATGAACAAGGCGCTGACCCCCAACCCAGTCCCAAACGCTACGCCACCAATCAAAAAATGCCCCACCAAGCCAACGAGCGCCCAAACCGCCCAAAAGCCTAGAAAGTACTGAACTACCGAGTATCCGTAGATGAAGGCTTTGAGAGTTTGCTCATTGCCACTCCGTATGGTGCGAGACCATTCATCGGCTGCCAGCGTGTCACCCGAGCGAACAACCTCGGGACGCTCCATGAACTCGAGGAACGACTCTAGGTCCGTTGGCGGTCGACGGTTTGGGATGTCGACGACCCACGCGTATTGGTTAATGGCACCGCTACTAAAACTCCAACTACCAAAATAATGACCAATGCCGATAGCAACCAGCACGACAGGGAGCGCCACGCGATGGATTACTAGGAAAGGCAGATTCAGCATCATCTCGAGAAATTGCAGCCACCCCAGAGCCTCGTCGTCAGCCGTCGCAACGCAAAGCACTCTCGTATCGTGATCAGTCTCGATTCGCTGGGTTAACCGTTCAAGCCAGGGCATGTCTTCAGCCGTCTGACCTTCTACCCACTTGATCCCGAGCACAACAAACATCATGCCAAACCAGGCGCCGCCAACCGCGATTATTGAGAACAGCAACGATAGGGTCGCGATGGTGCCATCGAAGTACCGGTCTATTTGTCCGTTCACCAACGACACCATGCCAATGAGAAGCAATAGGTTAAACAGGAACACTACCTGCCAACTTCGCCGAACAGGAATGACGAAAGGCGTATTCAGAGTTATCAGCGCTCGGGTACTGGCCGATCGATCATCTGCAGCCGAATCATGTAACGCCATAGCGCCTATGTTGCCGCCGTGACTGTGACCCATGACCACATGCAAGTCCGCATTGGACTCGGCTAGCTGCGTCTTAAGACTATCCGCCGCCTGCCAGCGATCGCGCTCTCTGTTTCTACCGCTCCATTCGGGGGCCACCAGCGAGACATCCGCATTCGACACGGTTAACAGCTGCTTTGCGAGCATCGATTCGGGCTTTGTCCAAGCAGCTTCCCGCGCAAAGGTCCCGTGGACCAATGCGATATTTGCCTGTGTTCTAACGTCCGTTGTGCCCATGTCGACCTCGCCGAATCGCCAAAAAAAGCCGCCCCTCGACGCACCAGCGAAAGCCTGTCGAAGGTATACTTTCACCAGTTACTTTCCGGAGACTAGCACGTGGTCCAAACCTTCCTGCACACACTTGCCGAGCAGACCGAGGCGCTGCACGGCCAGGGTCTTTTCAAGACCGAGCGGCGCATCACCACGCCGCAGGATGGCGAAGTCGATGTGGCGGGCCGAGACGGTCACGTCATCAACCTTTGCGCCAACAACTACCTGGGCTTGGCCAACCACCCTGACGTCGTCAAGGCGGCGCACACGGCACTCGACGACTACGGCTTCGGCATGGCCAGCGTGCGGTTCATCTGCGGCACGCAGACCGTGCACACGGATCTTGAGAAACGCATCAGCGAATACCTGGGCACTGAGGACACCATCCTCTATCCGAGCTGCTTCGACGCCAATGGCGGGCTGTTCGAGACCATCCTCACGCGCGACGATGCCGTGATCTCTGACGCGCTCAACCACGCCTCGATCATCGACGGCATCCGGCTCTGCAAGGCGCACCGCTTTCGCTACGCCCACAACGACATGGCGGATCTGCAGGCGAAGCTTAAGGAAGCTCGAGGGGCACGCGTCCGGCTTATCGCCACCGACGGTGTGTTCTCGATGGACGGTACCATCGCCAATCTGCCCGCCATCGTCGATCTCGCACAGCGTTACGAAGCGCTCACGTTCATGGACGACTGCCACGCCACAGGCTTCCTGGGCGACAACGGCAAGGGCACGCACGAACACCACGGCCTGCTCGGCAAGATCGACATCATTACGGGCACGCTGGGCAAAGCGCTCGGTGGCGCCTCGGGTGGCTACACGAGTGGTCGCAAGGAGATCATCGGCTGGCTGCGACAGCGCTCGCGGCCCTACCTGTTCAGCAACACACTGGCACCAACGATTGCTGCCACATCGATTGCCGTTCTGGATCTGCTCGACCGCGACCCGTCACTGCGCAAACAGCTTTGGGACAATACGGCCTACTTCCGTGAGAACATGACCAAGCTCGGCTTTGACCTCAAACCCGGCGAGCACCCGATCATTCCCGTGATGTTGGGCGACGCGAAGCTCGCGACCGATATGGCTGCCGCCATGCTCGACGAAGGCGTTTACGTGGTGGGCTTCGCCTACCCCGTCGTGCCCCAGGGCGAGGCGCGAATTCGCACTCAGATGTCCGCCGCCCATACGCGCGAGGAATTGGATCGGGCGATTGCCGCGTTCGAACGTGTGGGTAAGCGGTTTGGAGTGATTGGTTAAGCGTCATGAAAGCTCTCACCAAAAAGCACGCCGAAAAAGGCATCTGGCTGGAGGACATCGCAGAGCCTGAATACGGCCCCAATGACGTGCTCATCCGCGTCAAGAAGACGGCCATCTGCGGCACGGACATCCACATCTACCGCTGGGATGAGTGGGCGCAGAAGACGATCCCCGTGCCCATGGCCGTGGGCCACGAATTCTCGGGCGAGATTGTCGCCATGGGCAGCGAGGTACGGGGCTACGAGATTGGCGACCGCGTCTCAGCCGAAGGACACATCACCTGTGGCGTGTGTCGCAACTGCCGTGCCGGACGACGCCACCTCTGCATGAACACAATCGGCGTCGGCGTGAATCGTCCGGGCGCCTTCGCCGAGTACATTGCCGTACCCGCGTTCAACGTGTTCAAGCTACCTGACTCGATCACTGACGAGATCGCGGCGATGCTCGACCCGTTCGGCAATGCGACACACACAGCGCTGTCCTTTGATCTTGTTGGCGAGGATGTGCTCATTACGGGTGCCGGCCCCATCGGCATCATGGCCTGTGCTGTCGCCAAGCACGTGGGCGCTCGACACATCGTCATCACAGACCTCAACAAGTACCGACTCAAGCTCGCGGAGCAAATGGGCGCGACACTAACGCTCAATATCACCGAGTCATCGCTGCGAGAAGCCATGGATGGGCTGGGCATGACAGAAGGCTTTGATGTGGGCCTCGAGATGAGCGGCAACGGCGAAGCCATGCGTCAGCTGTTGCGCAGCATGCATCACGGCGGCAAGGTCGCGCTGCTCGGGATACCGCCGGCCGACACGGCCATCGACTGGAACGAGATCATTTTCAAAGGCCTCGAGCTCAAAGGCATCTACGGCCGCGAGATGTTCGAGACCTGGTACAAGATGGCTGCCATGCTGCAAAGCGGCCTTGACCTCTCACCTATGATCACGCACCGATTTGCCGTTGACGATTACCGGGAAGCGTTCGAGGTCATGGACAGCGGCGAGAGCGGCAAGGTTATTCTCGACTGGGCGGCATAGTGTCATCGCGGGCTGCGCACCCTGCCCGGCGCAAGCATTTCAGGATGTCATCAGAACCATAGCAAGGTAGTCTTGGTGATGGGGTCGCGCGGTTTTTTGGCGCGATCTCTTTGCCGGCGGTTCGACCGCTCCGCAAAAGGACCTTGATGGCAAAGCCCGAGGACAACAGCAGGGATCGCATCGCCGAACGCGACTCGCCCGCCTCAGGACACTTCCCCGATGACGTGAGCGCCGATGACTCTGAATGGCGCCAAGCCCTCATTCGACCGCTCGGCTTTCTCACCGCCGTTCTCATTGGCGGCGTAGGCGCCGTACTCGCTGCGAGCTTTCCCATAGCCGCCATGCAGAAGCTGGGTGTCGGCATGGTTGCCGCCGCAGGGCTGCTTTTCGCGACACTCTTCAGTAGCCGAATCCCCGCCAGCTTCAAAGCCTGGGTGATCGTCGCCACAATGTGCGCAGCAAGTGTGGTTGCCTACCTTTCTGCCTCCTTTTTGCCGGGCAGCGCGCTTGCAGTCACCGTAGCGCTCGTCTATTCGGCTCTGTTGCTTGGACAGCGAGCGTTTATCGCCGTGTTCTTGTCTGCGGTTGTGTTTCTTGGCGCGCTGACCGCCGGTGTCGCAACAGGCTTCTGGATAGCACCTGGCATCGAAGGTCTGGATCCGAGCAGCGCCCGCAACTGGGCGCGTACCAGCGCAGTCTCTGTTATCACGTGGACCGCGATCGGCTTCTCAATCAACTTCGTCATCAATACGATCGAGCGCAACTTGGCGCGGCGACGGCAAGCTGTGCGCAGCCTTCGCGCCGAAATAGCCGAACGCCAGGCGGCCGAGGCGGCGCGGCGCGAAGCCGAGTTCATGGCGACCAACGCGCAAAAAATGGAAGCCGTGGCGCAGCTTGCCGCTTCCATCGCGCACGACTTCAACAACGCCTTGTTGGTGATTCGCGGTTGGAACGAACTGCGCGGGCTCAGCGATGAGGACGACCGCCAGCGCGAAGCTACGCGCGCGATCGAGCAGGCAACGGAACACAGTGCGCAGCTCGGTCGACAGTTACTGACCTTCGCGCGCAAGGATGTTCGCGCGCCCAAGTACCTGTCGCTGGGGAAACTCGTCGACGACATGCGCGTTTCGCTGCAGAATCTGGTCGGGCCCAAGATCACCGTCACGATCGAGACGGCGCGCGACACCATGGTGTTTGCTGACGAGTCACAGCTTCAGCAGCTCATCTACAATCTCGTGATCAATGCCCGAGACGCTATCGACGAAGCCGGCAATGTACGGATCATGATGGATGCCGTAGGCCGCGAGGACGCCGACCGTTGGGCATTGCTGTCCGTCGAGGACGACGGCCCTGGCATACCGGCGGAACTCATGACGAAGGTCTTCGAGCCTTTCTTCACGACGAAGGATGTCGGTAAGGGCACGGGCCTCGGGCTGGCCACCGTCGCCAGCATCGCACGCCAGAGCAGCGGCGACATTGATGTCGTCAGCCAGCCAGGCAAAACCGTGTTTACACTGCGCTTGCCGGCGGCTGCAAGCGTTGAGGAGTTCCCCGTTGAATCGCGGACGCATCGACTCCCCCGGGAACTCGGGCTGCGCATCCTTGTCCTTGAAGATGACCCGCAGGCAAGAAAGATCATTGCCGCGGCGCTCATCCGCAACGGCAATGAGGTGGTGGAAAGCGATCGTGGCGATACGACTTTGGCATTGCTCGCGAAGGACCGGAAGCCGTTCGACCTTTTGTGTTCGGACGCCGTGTTCCCGGGCGACCCGCTTGCCGATGTACTTGCCGCATTTGAGCGTCACTCGCCGGAAGGCAAAGTGCTCATCTGCTCAGGATACGTACCCGAGGAATTGGCACTCGGCAAGCTCGAGTCCGGCGAGTACGCATTCCTGCCCAAACCGTTCGACGGCAGCCGCCTGCTGTCGACCATCCGCGAGATGGTTGGCGGTACCCAAAGCTAGGCGACGACGCTGATGCGGCGCGTGGTCGCCGGCATCCTGCTTACCGCTGCCGTGGCGGCGGCGACGCTGACGACCATAATGACCGTGCGCGGGCCGGCGACAGAACCGCTCGCGCCCAGCGGGACCGCGACGCCGTCGGCGCCCAACCAAGGCGTCGTGCCACCCCGGCCGTCACCGTCAACACAGGTCTCTCAGGACCTCGTCATCGAGCCAAGCCGTAACGATGCCCGACTACGCCTGGCGCTTGAGGCGACGACAGACCCGCCTTCGAAATCGACGCGCGAGCCCGCGCAACCCTACGCCAACCTCACACTCAACGAGGCCCGAGACAGGATCCGCCAGCAGCGGCGAGATGATGTCTGGGCGCCACGCGCCGAGAAGCGCCTCGAACAATCCATGGCACGCATTCTGGGGGCGGCGGGCGACCGTACGGCGCGCATCCGCTGCTACGACACAGACTGCGTCATGGACATCTATACCGCGACCGCCTACGTCGAGAACGCCGATCTTGTGTTTGACGTGAGTGTGATGCTCAACAACATGGACGCCGACTTTAGCCTCTTCTCCGAAGGCCCGACGGACCAGCGGCTTATGGTCATCGTGGAGTTCCCCGAGCACTACCTGCGCGACGGACTCACACGCTTCTTCCCGCCGCTACGCTAGCGGCTTAGGCCGCGGCAGCGAGTCGCGCCATGTAACGCCACACGCCCGCGTTCTCCTCGAGATGTTGCACGGATGTCGTACCTGGGATGGCAATGATGTTCGGTGAACGCTCAAGCAGCCAGGCCAGTGCCTCGAGCGGGTCCAGTTTCGCGCCGCGCTTCATGGGGCTTGCGCCCAACGGGCCGTAGGGAATAAACGCGATGCCGCGCGCCGCCGTGTAGTCAACCAGCGCGCCGTCCGCGGGCTCGGCGCGGTTGAAACGGTTCTGCACGCTCGCGATGGGGGCAACGCGCATGGCGCGATCCAGCTGTTCTCGTGTCACGTTGGAAAGGCCGATGTGGCGAATGCGTCCGTCCGCCTGCGCTTCGGCCAGCGCTTCGACCGAGACTTCAATCGGTGTCTCCGGGTCGACCCGATGCAGCTGGAACAGATCGATCTGATCACGCCGAAGGTTGGTAAGCGCGCCGTCAATCTGGCGGTGCAGCGTATCCCGCGACCCATCGACGACAATGCGCCCGGGTTCGGGCTTGTCGACACCGCCCTTGGTCGCGAGCACGACGGGCTTGTCACCCAACGCATCGCCTACGATGAGATCGGCACTCTGCGGTCCGTAGGCCCAGGCACTGTCGTAGAAGTTGATGCCCAGATCGGCGGCGCGCTGCAAGAGCGCGACACCGTCGCCCCAGTTTTCGTAGGGGCCGAAATTGCCGGGCTGGCCCGTCAGGCGCATGGCGCCGAAGCCGAGTCGATGAACGATGGTGTCGCCGCCGAGACGGTAGGTATGCTGGATGTGGCGCATGTCGATCTCCGATGTCAATGAATGATGGGTAAAGTGTGCGCCAGCATTTGGCTATCGGGTAGACGAGTTTCATCAATATTTGATATACGTATTACGTATGAGCAAGCCTCTTGACCGACTGACCCTTCTTGAGACCTTTGTGCGCATCGCTGAGGCCGGAAGCATCAGTGCGGCCGCACGGGACCTGGGGCTGTCGCAGCCCTCAGCGAGTCGCCAGCTCTCTGAGCTCGAAACCCGCCTCCAAACGCAGCTCGCGCATCGCACCACGCACACGCTGTCGCTGACGAGCGCCGGCAGAGAATTGCTGACCGACGCACGGGCGCTCATTCGCCAATGGCTGTCACTCGAGGAGCGTCACATTTCAAGCGCTGCCGATCTTCGGGGGCCCATCAAAGTGGTCGCACCCGTCGCGCTGGGACAAACGGCTCTCACCCAAATCGCCGCCTCGTTTCAGCAAAGGCATCCAGGCGTGCAGGTCGAGTGGTTGCTCGACGATGCGCCCATTCGTTTTTCGGAGATCGGCTGCGACTGCTGGATTCGGGTTGGCCCGGTCCCCGACGACACACTGGTGGTGCGCCGACTGGGACGCGTCGTCCGGCTTGTGGTTGCCGCGCCGTCGCTCTTAAGCGCGGGCAGCGCGCGCCGTCGACCCGAGAGCATCGCGACAACGCCACTCATCGCTTTGGCGCCCTATGAGGCCGGTGCCATACCACTACATCGCAGCA
This sequence comes from Pseudomonadota bacterium, assembly GCA_038524795.1. Taxonomy (GTDB): domain Bacteria; phylum Pseudomonadota; class Gammaproteobacteria; order Steroidobacterales; family Woeseiaceae; genus CALBPI01. Next base: position 78,282 of record JBCBIJ010000009.1, read on the forward strand.
ACCAGCCCCCGGTTACGATCTCGCCGCCTGTCCGTATGCAGACCAACAACATCTTCGCGCTAAAGGCCTCGGTGCTAGCAGGCCTGGGGATGGGGGTGATGCCCCACTGGTTTGTCGCCGAAGACTTGAAAGCCGGTCGCCTCGTGGACGTACTGCCGGCCTGGCGTGCGCCAGAGCTCCCCGTCCACATCGCCTATGCGTCGGATCGCTATCAATCGACGCGATTGCGCGCATTCATTGAGACGCTTGCAGAGCGCGTACCCGCGATCTCCGGAATCGAGGCACTGTAGCGCCTGCGCCGCCGCGGCAAACTCCCGAACGACGCGATGTCGTTGGGAGATTGCCGCGCCCGCTACGCGGGCTCGCAATGACGTCTAGGCCCGCTACGCGGGCTCGCAAGGACGTGTAGGCCCGCTACGGGGCTCGCTATGGCGAGGCTTTGGCCGGGGTTACGGAATCCGGCAGAAGCATTTTGCGTAGCGGTGCATCGGGTCGTTGTAGCTCGCGATCTCGAGCAGACCGGCGTCAACCATATCGGCGATCATCGCCAGACCGTCACGGCGCGGGAAGAGCGGCGTGATGTCGATGCCAAGCTTGGCCGTGCCACCGAGTAGGTTGAGCAGGAACTGCTCTTCACTCGACAGCGAAGGCTCAATGAATCGGATGCTGTATCCATCGGCGTCGAGTGACGCGCTCTCGGCCGCGATTTCAATGGCGTCTTCGAGATCACCGATCGTGTCGACGAGGCCGTGCTCGAGTGCCGTCGGCCCGATCCAGACCTGTCCCTGCGCCACCGCGTCAACCGCGTCATAGTCCATACCGCGGTTGTCAGCCACACCACTCACGAAATCACGGTAGCCCGACTCAATGTTCTGCTGAAGCACACTGCGCACTTCCGGCGTCAGCGCCCGGTCAGGACGCAGCGCACCGGCAACATCGGTCGTGCCCACACCGTCAGTGTAGACGCCCAAACGAGCCAGTGAACGCTCAAACGTCGGAATCATGCCGAGGATGCCGATTGAGCCCGTGATCGTGTTTTCCTGGGCGACGATCTGGTCTGCCGCCATGGAGATCCAGTAACCGCCTGACGCGGCAACGTAACCCATGGACGCGATGACCGGCTTGCCCGCGGCCTGGATGTTCTTGATCTCCTGCAGAATCACATCGGACGCGAACGCGCTGCCGCCACCAGAATCAACGCGGAGCACGACGGCTTTGACGTTTTCGTCGCTGCGCGCCTTGCGCAGCAGGCGAGCCGTCGAGTCGCCGCCGATCTGTCCTGGCGGTGCGTTGCCGTCGACGATGCCGCCCGAGGCGACCACGACCGCGATGACATCGTCTTTCTCAACGTCCGAGCTCAGCGCGCGCTTGGCCTCGAGGTACCGCGAGAACCCGAACTGGGCGAAAGTCGTCTCGTCGTCCTCGTCTTCACCGACAACCTCGATGAAACGCTCGCGAACGTCTGTTGCTGTCGCCAGGCCATCGACCAGGCCGTTCTCCAATGCAAATGCGGCGAGGTTGCCGTTGACCTTCTCAAGCTCGATGTCCACGTCGTCGGCCAGGCGCTGAATCGTGCCCGCCTCAAGCCCACGCGCGGCCTCGACCTCATTCTTGTAGTTGGTCCAAAGCGCGTCCATCAGCGCCAGGCGCTGACCTTTGTCCTCATCCGACATGTCGTTGCGCGTGTAGGGCTCGACGAAACTCTTGTGCGTACCGACTTTGAACACGTTCCAGGAAATCGACAGCTTCTCGATCGCATCAGCGTAGTAGTTTCGGTAGGCGCCATAGCCTTCAATGATCACGGCGCCATTCGGTTCGAGCAGCACCTCATCGGCTTGTGCGGCGAGGTAGTACCCACCTTGCGAATAGTAGGCGCCAAACGCGATCACCTGCTTGCCCGAATCCCGGAAGCGACGAATGGCCGCGGCCACCTTACGCAGCTTGGTCATATCACCAGCCACACCGTCGGTGCGCAGGTACATGATCTTGACAGCGTCGTCTTCGGCGGCCAGATCGATGGCTTCGACGAGATCACGGACGAGGATCTGCGGCACGGTGTCACCCGTGATCTCTCCAATAGCGCGATCGAGCGGCGTGCCCGCCAGTTGCTCCGTGAGTGCGCCCGATGGCGCCACAACCAGTGCCGTTTTCTTGGGCACGGTCGGAATATCCGAACCCATAACGCTGATCACGACCGAGAAGATCATGAGCAGCAGCACGAGGTGCAGCAGCTTTCGAAGACCGTTTACGCCGGTCCAGAGGAAACTCAGGATACGAACAAAGACATTGGGTTTTTGCGCCATGGGGGCCTTACTCCGCGGACAAGTGGCAGACCGCTCAATTTACCGCAAAACTGAGCGGTATTCAGCGCTCAGCGAGAGAGAAAGACGAGCGAAAGCTGCGGCCAGAACGTGATGACCACGACGCTCGCGAGCAGAATGACCAGAAACGGGAACGTTGCCGAGTAGACCTCGGTGATCGAGCGCTCAAAGCGGTAGCTCGCGATGAACAGGTTGAGCCCCACGGGCGGGGTCAGGTAGCCGAGCTGCATGGCGGCCAGGAAGACAATGCCCAGGTGAATCGGGTCGACGCCGTACTGCGCGGCTACCGGCAGGATCAGCGGTACCACGAGCACAAGCGCCGAGAAAATATCCAGGATCGCGCCCAGAATCAGCAGGAATACGAGCAATAGCAGCAGGAAGCTCGTCTTCGAGTCGACCAGTCCGCTGACCCATTCCAGCAGCTGCTGGGGCACGCCGGCGTCAATCATGATGTTCGTCGACGCCAGGCTTACACCCAGAATGATGAGAATGCCGCCGACGAGCAGCATGGATTCGCGCATGATGCCCGGCAGCGCCGAAAGCTTGATCTCCCGAAGAATGCCAACCTCAACAATGAGTGCATAAAGCGCCGTGACGGCTGCCGCTTCGCTGACCGCGAAGTAGCCGGAGTAGATGCCACCCAGAACGACGATGGGCAACGGCAGTTCCCAGGCGCTTTCCTTGAGGGCGGCGACGACGCGTCTACCCGAAAACGGAATAAGCTCCTGCTTGCTGCCGCGACTGACCCAGAGGCTCCAGCCTGCGAGCATCGCGAGCATCACCATGCCGGGCAGGATGCCGGCCAGGAACAGGTCGTCGATAGGTTCGCGTGCGACGATGCCGTAAAGAATGAGCGGCAGCGACGGTGCAAACAGCAGACCGAGGCTGCCCGCCGAGGTCACCAGTCCGAGATTGAATTTCTCGGGATAGCCCGCCTGCTTTAGCGCGGGGTACAGAATGGCGCCCAACGCGATGATCGTGACACCTGACGCGCCCGTGAACGCCGTAAAGAACGCACAGGCCGCCAGCGACACAATGGCAAGGCCGCCGGGCATCCAACCAAGCAGCGCTTGAGTCAGTCGGACCAACCGGCTCGGTGCCTCGCTCTCGCTGAGCAGGTAGCCCGCAAACGTAAACAGCGGGATGGCAAGCAGCACTGGCATTTCGGCCAGTGAGAAGAACTCGATGGCCAATGCGGCCAAGTCGATATCCTCCTGGTAATAGCTGTAGAACGCACTGCCCGCGATGATCGCAAACAGGGGCGCGCCCAGCAGGGCCAGCAACAAAAGGATGATGCCCAGGAGGATCATGGCGTGTGATCGCCTGGGGACGCGGGCCACCGCCGCGTCCCACGAACGCCCGCGACGATGTCCTCGAGCGCAAACACGAAGTAGCGCCAGCACATCAGCGCAAAACCCACGGGCAGTACCACCTGGAACCACCAGGCCGGCAAACCGCCGACTAGCGTGTCTTCGAATTCGATGGACTGCTGCAGAAAACGCCAGGCATGCCAGGCGAGCATGCCGCAGATGGCCGATGTGAACGCGTTCGTGATGAACCGCGAGACGCTCTGGCCGCGCGGCGGCAGGGCGCGTGCGAGCACATTGATGGCGAGATGCTTGTCGGCGCGCGCCGCCGCCACGGAGCCTGCCAACGCGAGCCATAGCACCATCAGGCGCAACGTCTCGTCTGCCCAGATGAATCCACTGCCAAAACCGTTGCGCATGACGATCTGCGCGACGGCCAGCACAATCATGGCGCCGAGCAGAATGACAAGCACGGCGTCTTCCGCCGCCTTGCCCCAGCGTGAAAGTCGGGCCATGCGTGTTCGGTCAGTGTGTGGCGATCAGTCGCCTGTGTTCGCGGCCTGCGCGTTGCCCGCGCGGTACTCGGCCAGCGCACCCGTCAGCGCTTCGTAGAGCTCGAGCGAAAACACGTTGTCCTCGGCCAGCTCGCGGTTTACCGACTCGACCTGGCCACGCAACTTGTTGAGCTCACCGTCTTCCAGCGCGACGATTTCGATGCCGACGCTCTCGAGCGCCGCCAACGCCTTCTCGTTGTCGGTGCGGTTGACCTGCTCGAAGTTGGCGTAGATGCCTGTGAGCACGTCGTCAACGACCGCCTGGTCCTCGGCCGACAGGCGATCGAAGCGTTTCTTGTCGATGGCGATGAAGGCCATCGTGTAGACGAGCGGCATGGGCGTGCCGTATTTGACCTTGGTGTGCCACTGGAGCACCAGCGCGCCCACAGGCGGCGTGGCGACCACATCGAGCAAGCCCGTCTGCAGACCCGTCAGGACATCAGTGATCGGTAAGGTGACGGGCGAGAGGTCGAGTGCCTCCATGCCTGCGTAACTAATCGTGTCGCCCTCGGGCACCCACATTTTTTGGTTGTCGAGGTCTTTGAGTGTGCGCACAGGCTCATTGCCCAGCACCATGGCGAAACCACCGCCTGCGAAACCGAAGCTCACATAGCCGGCGTCTTCGAGGCCCTGCTTCAGCTGCGCATCAAAGCGCTCTCGAACGAAGTCGACTTCTTCCTGCGAGTTAAACAGGAGCGGCAAGCCGTACACCGAAAGATCGGGGTAGATGCTCATCAGGCTGCCGGCCGTGAAGGCACCGCCGTGCAGCTGGCCGATACGCATCTTGCGCAGGACCTTGTTGTCGTTGCCCATGACGCCACCGCCAAAGAGCTTAATCTTGACGCGGCCGTCTGTGCGCTCGGAAATTTCCTTGGCGCCCGCACGCATGTCACGCATCCATTGCGAATTCTCGGGGGCTACGGTCGCGAGCTTGAAGGTCTCGGCCGCTAACGGACTTGCCGCAAAGGCCGCCGCGATAACGAGAGCGGCGCGAAAAAGCTGTTTCATGGTCTCCGCCTCCCTGGCGTAGAACGTGTGACACCGATGCCCAAAGACCGGTGATGTCGCAGTTATGTTACCGAGCAGTTCGTGACCAAAAGGTGAACGGATGCCCGTTTTCGGCCTGTTGCGCAGGCGCTACAGCGGCGCCTGCGAACACTTCAGAAGTAGTCCTTTCCAGACTCCAGAAGTTCCCGCGCGTCGCGCTTGGCCAATGTATTAGTCAGTGTCAGTCCGGGCGCTTCTGTCTCGGCGGCCAGCACTTCTTCGAGCAGTCGATCGTGCAATTCCTGCTCGTAGAGCAAACGGGCGTAGCCGCGTGCGTACTCCACTTTGACCGAAAGGTCACGACCGCGTGTCAGATCAATGGCTCGCTCGAAATAGTCTTTCGCACGCTCAGGCTCACCGCCCAGCGCCGGCGGGCGCAGTGAATTCAGAATCCCGAGGTAGTTGTAGAACGTGCCGAGCTCAGATTCGTCCTCGACGTAAGGCAACACCGCAAGGATCAGCGCCTCGACGAACGGCAAACGCGCCAGCGCGCCCCAGTCATCGGAGTTAGCGCGGATGTAAGCCAGCGAGGCCACGGCGTAGGCCTGCGCTGCGTAGGCGTGATCGTCATCGAGTTTCTCGAGCGACGCTTCGAAGGTCTCAAAGTCAGACGTCGGCCAGTCGCACGCGCGCTTGTACTCGCGGCAGACCGCGCGCTCACCGTAGTTGCGCGCGCGGCGCGTGAGCACTTTGGCACGCTCCGGATCGTCGGCAAACACCACGCCGTACGCCGCATAGAGCTCGGACGCCGCGGCCAACACCTGCGGATTCTCGGGATCCGACTCGAGCAGGCTGTCGAGCAGCAGCAGATAGGACGGCGCGCCGTCGCGCACGATGCCAGGATCCGGTTGATTAAACACCGCCTGTCCCAGGTTGTCCGCAAAGTCGCTGGCCGCACCAGAAATGAAACTGCCGCAGCCGGCGACGAGGCCTGCTGCGGCAATCAGTGCGAGCAACTTGTACGTGCGCATGTCGGTCCTCGTCGTTAGTGCGTCGTCGCGAGCCGTATTGGTCATTTCGAGCCCGCGACGCAAACCACTGTCATTGCGAGCCCGCGAAGCGGGCGTGGCAATCTTGTGACGTCGTCGCAAGGCCCTATCCTCGTCATCGCGAGGCTGCGCAGCAGCCGTGGCGATCTCTCAAACGTCACGATGTCGTTGAGAGGTTGCCGCGCCCGCGATGCGGGCTCGCAATGACGAACGACGACGCACAATGCGCGTCGGTCGTCAGATCTTCTCTTTGATGCGTGCTTTCTTGCCCGTCAGGCCGCGCAGGTAGTAGAGCTTTGCGCGACGGACGTCACCGCGACGTTTCACGGTGATGCCACCGATCATGTTGCTGTGGGTCTGGAACACACGCTCTACGCCTTCGCCGTGCGAAATCTTGCGCACCGTGAACGAGCTGTTGATGCCGCGGTTCTTCTTGGCGATGACGACGCCTTCGAACGCCTGCAGGCGCTCACGGTCACCCTCACGGACGCGGACCTGTACGACGACGGTGTCGCCGGGGCCAAATTCGGGGATATCCGATTTCAGCTGCTCAGCGTCGAGCTCTGCGATGATCTTGTTCATGTCACTTTCCTAAGCACGCCTGTGCGTGCGCCATGCCTTGCCTAATCCTCGGACCCAGCTTCGAGCTCGGCCCTGAATGCCTCGAGCAATCGCTCGTCTTCCTCCGACAGTGTGACCTGCGCCAGCAAGTCCGGGCGCCGCTGCCAAGTGCGTCCCAGCGACTGTTGGCGTCGCCAGCGCGCAATGGCTGCGTGGTCACCCGACAGCAGCACCGCCGGCACCTCGCGACCCGCCACATTGGGCGGCCGCGTGTAGTGCGGGCAGTCGAGCAACCCGTCCGCAAACGAATCCTCTGCCGCCGACGCGTCGTGACCGAGTACACCCGGCAGCAAACGCGCCACACTGTCGATGACCGCCATGGCGGCCACCTCGCCCCCGCTGAGCACGAAATCGCCCAGCGACAGCTCTTCGTCCACTTCGGCCTCGACAATCCGCTCGTCCAGACCTTCGTACCGCCCCGCCACCAGCACAAGGCCCGGCAATGCGGCGAAACGCGCTGCAGCGGCCTGTGTGTAGGGCTGACCCTGCGGGCTCAGCAGTACACACGGCGCACCGGGCGCCTCTTCCCGCGCCGCGCTTATGGCCGCGACGACAGGTTCAAACTTCATCACCATGCCCGGCCCGCCACCAAAGGGGCGGTCGTCCACGGTCCGGTGCGCGTCCTCCGTAAAGTCGCGCGGGTTGATGCAAGCCAGGTCAACAAGACCCTTCTGCACTGCCCTGCCCGTCACGCCGTAATCACCAACGGCTGTGACACGCTCCGGAAACAACGTCACACAGCGCACGCGGTAACCGTTCATTCTGTCTCGGCGTCCGCCCTGGCCTCAGGCCAGTCGACGGTAATCCGCCCCGGGTCGAGCTCAACGCCGCGCACCACGCGCTCCCACGCGAAAGGCACGAGAATCTCGCCACCCGCAGAGTGCTTGATGACCATGACGTCATCCGCACCCGTTTCAAGCAGGTAGTCGACCGTGCCGATCGCGCCGGCCTCAATGTCGACCACCTCGAGCCCCACCAGGTCGTCCCAGTAGAACTCGCCTTCATCCGTTGCCGGCATCGCCGAACGCGTTACCTGCAACGTTGTGCCGTGCATTGCGAGCGCCGCATCGCGGTCATCGCAGCCGGCGAAGCGACCAATGAGCGCTTTGCCTTGGGGCCGGCCCTCTAACAGTCGCAGTGTCCTACCCTGCCCTGTCGTGAACTCACGAAAACTGAGCAGGTTTTCGCGTGGTGCCGTAAACGAGAAGAGCTTGACCCAGCCCTTGACGCCGTAAACGCCACGCACCTCGCCCACCGTTACCAGCCGTTCTCTCACGGCGAGTGCGGGCGAGGCCCGACCGATCAGGCCGCCGCAGCGGCCTTGCGGTACTGCTTGACGAGCTGGGCGACCCGGTCCGACGTCTGCGCACCCTGGCCGACCCAGTGGTCGATGCGCTCGATGTCGAGGCGCAGGCCCTGCTCGGAGCCCTTAGCCATCGGGTTGAAGTAGCCCAGACGCTCGATGTAGCGCCCGTCACGACGGTTGCGGCTATCCGTCACTACCACGTGGTAGAACGGCTTTTTCTTGGCCCCGCCGCGGGACAGTCGAATCGTAACCATAGTCTTTACGCTCACGCCTCGCGGTGCGAGGCCCTGAAATTCAGTTCAAAAATGCTCTAAGTCACCGGGTACATTGGGAAAATCGGCTGCAATGCCTTTTTGTGGGCGCGCACTTAGGCCCGCCTGTACCTGACGAAGCCCGCCATTGTAATGGCTTGGCTCTCTCAGTGGAAGCGCTGCAGCTCGCTGAAATCGGGCGCCTAGGCCTTCCGGGAATCGCGCCAGCGACGCAGGTCCCCGCCAAACTGGCGGAGTGCCTCGCTGGCTTCGTCAGAACGGCGGCTTCGGGTGGTTGGTGTCTTGGCCGAATCGACGTGATGAAGCAAACCCCGTCGACGACCCGGCGTCGCCGCGCGCCAGGCCGCCATAAGCTCCGGGTCCGCCGCCAAGGCTTGCGCAAGCGGCTCTGGCGCTAGGACTTCGTCGCTATTGTCATGCCGGAATCGCATAGTGACCGTGCTGCCCTCGGCAACGTCAAGCTCACGGCACAAGGCTCTGGACACAATGAAGTACCGGCGCCCCTCGCCAGCCGAAATGAATGCGCCCGACACCGGGTGATCGTTCACTTCCCCGTCGATGCGAAACCGCGCAAAGTCACGGAACGGAAAGACCTTGTCGAGTTCTGCCGGCAGAAACAACACCGAGTACCAGATTTTGCGCGTCTTCCCCACACCGTGCCGCTCTATGACGGCCTCGAACTCGTGGGGGAAGAAACTCACAACGTGCTAGCGACGGCGCGGCCCACCGGGCGGCATCCCACCGGGACCACCCATGCCCTGCATACCGCGCATGAGGTTCTTCATGCCGCCCTTGGAGACCTTTTTCATCATCCGCTCCATCTGCTGGTGTTGCTTCAGCAAGCGGTTGACGTCCTGGATTTGCTGGCCGGCGCCTGTGGCGATGCGGCGTTTGCGCGAACCGTTGATCTTCTTGGGGAAGCGACGCTCATCGGGAGTCATCGAATTGATAATCGCGATCTGACGCCGAATTTGGCGGTCATCGACCTGGTCCTTGAGCGCTGCTGAATTCATCTTGCCCGGGATCGGCAGTTTGTCCATGAGCGCACCCAGACCGCCCATGTTTTGCATCTGCTCGAGCTGGTCCTTGAGATCGCCGAGGTCGAAGCCGCGCCCCTTCTTGAGTTTCCTGGCGAGCTTCTCAGCCTTGCTGCGGTCGACCTTTTCCTCGACTTCCTCGACCAGCGACAGCACGTCGCCCATGCCGAGAATGCGCGAGGCCATACGCTCGGGGTGAAACGCCTCGAGCGCTTCGGTCTTCTCGCCCGTTCCGATGAAGCGGATGGGCTTGCCCGTGACCTCGCGAACCGACAGCGCGACACCACCACGCGCGTCGCCGTCGGCCTTGGTCAACACGACGCCGGTGAGCGGCAGCGCTGAGTCGAATGCCTGCGCCGACTGGACGGCGTCTTGACCCGCCATGCTGTCCACGACGAACAAGGTTTCGTGCGGCGTCACGGCCTGATGCACGCGACCCGCCTCATCCATCATGTCGCCGTCGATGTGCAGGCGGCCGGCGGTATCGACAATCAGTACGTCGGCGAACTGACGCTTGGCGTCGTCGAGCGCGCGCGTGGCGATGTTGACGGGGTCCTCGTCAGCTCTGGACTCGTGGAACAGCGCGCCGATTTCGCCAGCCAACGTGCCCAGCTGCAGAATGGCCGCAGGTCGATGTACGTCGACCGAGACCATCATGACTTTCTTCTTCTCGCGTTCAATGAGCCTGCGCGCGAGCTTGGCTGCCGTCGTCGTCTTACCAGCGCCCTGCAGGCCTGCCAGGAAAATGACCACGGGAGGCTGCGCACGCAGATCGAGCGGCACAGCATCGCCACCGAGCACATTCGTGAGCTCGGTGTGGATAATCTTGATGAAGGCCTGGCCCGGCGTGAGGCTGGTGAGCACGGTTTCGCCCACGGCCTGTTCGCGCACACGCTCGATGAACGGCTTGACGACGGGCAGCGCCACGTCGGCCTCGAGCAGCGCCATGCGCACCTGGCGCAGCGTGTCCTTGACGTTGTCCTCGGTGATGCGCCCCTTGCCGGCCAGCGTCTGCGTGGCCCGGCGCAAGCGCTCGGAGAGGTTATCGAACATCGGCAGTCCCGCTCAGGAATCAGAGCGGAAAGTGTAACCGAGCGCGGCTCAGATGGTGAGTGCGGTGCCCCGCTCAAGCATGCGCACGTCGCGGCTCGGAATGGCGTCGCGAACCTGGCGCAGAATCTTGTCCTCTTCACCCGGCTTCATGGCCGTGAGCCAGATGTCGGGCTCGTGCTCCAGCTTGATCAGATCAGCAGCCAGCGTGCGCGGACAATAGTGCCCCGCAGCCTGCGCAAGCTCGGCCTGCTCGTCGGGGAAGCTCACTTCAACGACGAGCGCCTTTAGGTCCGGCAGCGAGTTGAGCAGCGGCCAGAGCGTCGCGTTGGTCGTCGTGTCGCCCGACACCGCAAACACGCCGTCCGAATGACTGATGCAATAGCCCTGAGCGGGCACCGTGTGGCGCACATCGATCGCGTGGAACAGACGGTTGTCGATATTGACCGCCTGACCCGGCCCCAGCGTCTCGTAACGGAGCACAGGCTGGTGGACGTCGGGCAGCTGCGCGAAGTCCGGCCAGATTTCCCAATTGAAGATGTGCTTTTGAATCGTCTCTAGCGTCTCTGCCCGGCCGTAAATCACCAACGGATCGCCGATACGCGCATCAAAGATCGAGTCAATCAGAAACGGCAGCCCGGCAATGTGGTCCAGATGAGCGTGCGTCAGCAGCACGTGACGGATCTTGCGCAGGGATTCGAGCGGCAGGTCACCAACGCCCGTGCCCGCATCGAGCAGCACGTCGTCGTCGATCAGCATCGCTGAGGTGCGCGCACCTCCGCCGATACCGCCGCTGCAACCGAGTATTCTGACCTGCATAACCACAGCCTGGGCCCCTGATGGGCGGGAATCATTCCCGTACATAAGACAGTGCGGCCGCGAAAAAGTGGCGTCAGGGCAGACTTACCAAGCCGCAATGCTTATGAGATTATTTCCGATAGGGCGCGACGTTAGGGCGTCCGGTACGGAGTTTCTGTGTTTGCCTTCACAATTTTTGCGGCCTACGGGGCAGCCGGCGCGGCACTGACGCTGGGCGGCGCACCCAACGAGGACGGAGAACCCCAGCGCCCGGGCGGCAACCTCATGCTGGGCGTGCTGTTTGCGCTCGTCGCCTCCCACGGCGGCTGGCTCACGCACACCGTGCTCATGAACCCGGCGCACGGGCTCGATTTTACCGATGTAATCAGCGTCATTGCCTGGCTGCTGGCGGCCATCGGACTGTTCGCGTCACTGCAAAAGGGCTTTCAGCTCGTGGGCGGCATCGTGATGCTTCTGGCCGCCATCATGATGGCCGTGCCCACGTTCTGGCCCGACCCGGCGGACGCCAATCCGCTGACCTGGCAGATAAAGCTGCACGCCGTGCTCTCACTGGTCGCCTACAGCTTTCTGATCGCGGGCGCGGTTCTGGCCGGGGCTTCGATGTTGCAGGACAACATGCTGCGCCGGGCCAAGGTGACCCGGCTCTCGACGCTGCTGCCACCGCTCATGGCGACGGAGCGCTTCCTGGCCACGCTGACAGCCTCGGGCTTTGTGTTCCTGCTGCTGGCCATCGTGTCCGGCTTCATCTTCGTCGAGAACCTGTTCGCGCAGCACCTCATGCACAAGTCCGTGCTGTCGCTGCTAGCGACGGTCATTTTCGGCGCGCTGGTCATCGGCCGCCTTGCGGCCGGCTGGCGCGGACGGCGAATGCTGCAGCTCTACCTCGCGGGCTTTGCGCTGCTGATTTTGGCTTACTTCGGTAGCAAGTTTGTGCTCGAAGTCCTGCTCGGCGAAAGCTGGGGCTAACTCGACACGGCATTGACAGCGCTGCCCCGCCCGTTTTTTACTCAGAGACGGCCCGGCCGCTCCCAACGGAGGTTTCTGCGCGTTGGACGACGTCCCGCTTAGCGTCTTGTTCACAGTCCTCGGTCTGTTGCTCGTCTGTTCCGCCTTTTTCTCGAGTTCCGAAACCGCGCTTATGAGTCTCAACCGTTATCGGTTGCGTCACCGCGCGCGCGCGGGCGTGCGCTCTGCGCGAATGGCGGAGGTGCTCCTGGCCAAGCCGGACCGCCTCATCGGTCTGATCTTGATTGGCAACAACATCGTCAACATCGGCGCAGCACAGCTCGCAACGCTGATCGCCCTGCGGTTAGGCGGCGGCCCAATGCTGGCGGCGAGCACAGGGATCCTTACGTTTGTCGTTCTCATATTTGCGGAAGTGGCACCGAAGACACTCGCTGCGCTGTACCCAGAGCGCGTTGCAACGCCTGCCGTGTACGTCTACTACCCGCTGCTCCACATCACCAAGCCGGTTAGCTGGATCGTCGCCGGCGTCAACCTCATCGCCAACGGCGTGCTGCGCGTCTTCGGTGTGCGCTCGAGCGACGTTGACGGCCACGCCTTAAGCCATGAGGAACTGCGCACGGTGGTCAACGAGGCCGGCGCACTCATATCGCGAAAGTACAGAACGATGCTCACGGGCATCCTCGATCTTGAGAAAGTCACCGTTGACGATGTGATGGTGCCGCACAACGACGTCGTCGGTATCGATCTCGACGACGAGATCGACGAGATTGCAAAGCTCATCGAAAAAAGCGAACACACGCGCCTGCCTGTCTACGAGGACAACATCGACCAAATCGTCGGCGTTCTCCACATGAAGAGCCTTGTGCGCAAAGCCAAGGTCGAGCTCACGAAGGACATGATCCGTAGTCTCGTGCGCGAACCGTATTTCGTGCCCGAAGGCACACCGCTGTCAACGCAGCTCGTGCAGTTCCAGAAGCGAAAAGCGCGGCTCGCACTCGTCGTCGACGAGTACGGCGATATCCAGGGCATGGTCACGCTGGAAGACATCCTTGAGGAGATTGTGGGCGAGTTCACCACTGACCCGGGCGACGACCCGCACGCCGTGCGCCAGGATGGCGATACCTGGGTCGTGCAGGGTTCAGTCAACGTGCGCGAGCTCAACCGTCAGCTGGGCTGGGAACTGCCGACCGACGGCGCCAAGACGCTTAACGGGCTCGTGCAGGAACAGCTCGAAACCATTCCGGCTGCAGGTACGTCGTTCACGCTCGACCGCTATTCGATTGAGGTGATCGACGCCAACGACAACATGGTCGTTGAGGCCCGACTGAGCCAGGGCGAAGGCCTTAGCTGAATGCGGCGTCGAGCGCCTGCTCGAGGTGGGTCACGGCCGTCACTTCAAGCCCCTCAATGGCACGGCGCGGCCGGTTCGCCTTGGGTACGATCGCGCGCGTGAAGCCTTGCTTCGCGGCCTCGCGCAGCCGCTCTTCGCCGTAGCGCACGGGCCGAACCTCCCCAGCCAACCCAAGCTCGCCGAACGCGACGAGCCGCTGGTCGAGCGGCCGATCGCGAAAGCTCGAGACCGACGCCAGCAACGCGGGCAAGTCGCCCGCCGTTTCATGGATTCGAATGCCGCCGACGACATTCACGAAGACGTCCTCGCCCGCCATCGACAGACCGCCGTGACGTTGCAGTACCGCCAGTAACAGCGAGAGTCGGTTCTGATCAAGGCCCTGTGCGAGTCGTCGCGGGTGGCCCAGCGCATCGGCGACGAGCGCCTGCACTTCGATGAGCAACGGACGACTGCCTTCCCAGGTCACCGTGACGAGGCTACCGGCCACCGGCCGGCTGTCGCGCGAGAGGAAAATCGCGGACGGGTTGGTGACTTCGTGGAAGCCGTCGTGCTGCATCGAAAACATGCCCATCTCGCTGGCGGCACCGAAGCGATTCTTGACGGCGCGCACGAGGCTGTAGCGACTGCCTGGGTCGCTCTCGAAGTACAGCACCGTGTCGACCATGTGCTCGACGACACGCGGCCCCGCGATGGTGCCTTCTTTCGTGACGTGGCCCACGATAAACACGGCGGTCCCCGTCGACTTGGCGAAGCGCGTCAGCGCGCCCACACACTCGCGCAGCTGCGCGACGGCACCAGGCGCGCCCGTCTGGTTTTCGGCCACGAGCGTCTGCATGGAATCCACCACAAGCACGCCCGCACGCTCCGCCGAAGCCGTGGCGATGATCGCTTCGACACCGGTTTCAGCCAACAACGTGAGGCCCGCGTCACCGACACCAAGGCGGCGCGCGCGCGCGGCGACCTGCTGCACGCTTTCCTCGCCTGTGACGTAGAGCACACCTGACTCTGAGGCCAGTTTCGCGGCCACCTGTAGCAGCAGCGTGGACTTGCCAACGCCAGGATCGCCGCCCAGCAGCACTACGGCACCTGGAACGACGCCACCGCCTAACACACGATCGAACTCACCGAAGCCTGTCGGCAGCCGCCGCGTCGCGTCGCCACCATCGGCCGCAACCTCGGCAAGCCGGGCGACAGCGCGCTCCCCGGCGTAACCGGCGCGGCGCCCACCGGTTGCGACAGCGAGCGACGGCGTCATCTCCTCGAGCGTATTCCACTCGCCGCACTCGGCGCACTGGCCCTGCCATTTGGGTGCGATCGCGCCGCATTCGCGGCAGACGTAGCGGGGGGATTTCTTCGCCATGTGAACTCCGTCACACCGACCGGTGTGATTTACCAGAATACGCGAAACTGCTACTTACTTCGCAGTAAGTTCCTGCTTTGCTTCCTAAACTTCGCAGCGTTTATGAAGTCGCTGCTCCACATGACACTGGGTCGCCAGATCCAGCTCGCCGTCTGCGTGTTCGTGCTGCTCCCGGCTACGCTGGCGTATGGCCCCATGAGCGGGACCTTCGACCGCATCGACCTGGTGCTTCGCTCGGCCACCACGCCGTCGGCCGTCATTTCTGCCCAGGACGTACCCGCCGTCGTCGACGTCGGCTCGGGAGACGCCGCAGTCTACACGGCGTTGCTCGGTCGAATGGACCGGGCCGCGAGCGTCACGATCGTCGACGTGTTGAACCTCGAAGATCCAGCGCTCGTCGAGGCCATCCGATACAACGGCGCCACCTACATCACAGACGCAGTTACCGCCGACGGTAAGGGCAGCACCGCACCGGTGCGAGCGGCGGCACGTGGCATCGGCCACGCGCGCCTGCCTGAGACAGCCTCGGAGCATCACGACGGACTGGTTGCGTGGCGTCTGTCGGGCACCCAGATGAGGGCCAGCGCCGCGCTCTTGCCCCTGCTGGTGGACACGCGTTGGCGTGAACGAAATCAGACCATCCAGACGCAAGTCAATCTCGCGATTATCGCCAAGCGTCTGCCGCCGATTGATTTGCTCGACAGCGCGGCGGTTCTCGCGGAGCCCGAAGAGACCACGAACGCGCGGTTCAACGGCAAACACGTCTACATCGGCTCGACGCAACGGCGTGACAACGCGACCGGTGGCGGTGCGTTGAAGCGCTATGCCAGCTTCCACGCGGCACTTGCCGGCAGCGAGACCCTGGCACGCCCCGTCTGGGCCGACACCGCGGGCTGGCTGTTCATCGCACTCGGCACCTTTATGCTCGTGTCGGTGATGTGGCGGGAGTCACGGCGCGTCATCGCCTCCGTCGGCGCCACGGTGATCATTGTCTCGCTGGGCACCCAGTGGCTACTGGCCCACTATTTCGCCTTCCAGGTCGACGTCGCGCGCAGCGCCGTCGCCGTACTGGCCGGGTTTCTCGTCTGCTTCGTGATGACCCCCGATCGCAAGTCGAACCGCCGCGAGAGCTTCCGGGCCGGTTTGCGCTACCTGCGCGCCGGTCGCCTCGACGCCGCGTTT
The DNA here is from genome assembly GCA_038524795.1 of Pseudomonadota bacterium. Taxonomy (GTDB): domain Bacteria; phylum Pseudomonadota; class Gammaproteobacteria; order Steroidobacterales; family Woeseiaceae; genus CALBPI01. The sequence goes on from JBCBIJ010000009.1 coordinate 94,464, forward strand.
GGCGTGTTCCAGACGTGCGCGCCACACGCCTCACTCATGCCGACGCTTTACAAGCTCGCCATCGCCTTCGAGAAGGAAGGCCAGCCTGAGCAGTCGCGCGCCGTATTCGCCTACATGGCGCGCCGCGACAAAGGCGCCGCGCCAGAGTCCTCGAGCACCAGCCCGGCGCTGCGCCGCGGCAATAACGCAGTGCCCGACGCAATCCCCGAAATGCTCGACCGCTACGAGGTATTGCGCCCGCTGGGCAAGGGCGCCATGGGCGGCGTCTTCCTAGGCCGCGATCCGCGTATCAACCGCCTCATTGCCCTCAAGATCGTGTCTTTCAAGGATATCGACGACGAAGGGGCCCGCGTGGCTGCCAGGGCGCGTTTCTTCCAGGAAGCTGAGTCTGCGGGCCGTCTGACCCACCCCGCGATTACGGCCGTGTACGACTCGGGTGAAGTCGACGGCTTGGGCTACATCGCCATGGAATATGTGCCCGGCGAGCAGCTCAACCACTTCACCAAGCCTGACGACCTGCTGGACCCGTTGATCGTGTTCCGGGCCATGATCCGCGTGGCCGAGGCCTTGCACTACGCCCACGCCGAGCATGTGGTGCACCGGGACATCAAGCCCGACAACCTCATTTTCGACGCCGCAACGGAGTCTCTGAAGATCACCGACTTCGGCGTTGCCAAGCTCGTCGACGCCGAGCGCACCCAGACCGGCATCGTGCTCGGAACGCCCTCCTACATGTCACCCGAGCAGGCGCGGGGCGATGACATTACAGGGAGTTCCGACCTGTTTTCACTTGGTGTTACCCTATACGAATTACTTACAGGGGATGTGCCGTTCCGTGGCAAGTCGATCGCCGAACTGATGTCGGCCATTGATAACAAAGCACCACGACCGGTCACCGAACTGCGTCCGGATCTGCCTGACGGAATCGACGCGTTCATGGAAAGGGCGCTGGCGAAGCAGCCAGAAAACCGCTTTGCGGATGGAAACGAGATGGCTTTTGCACTGCGCGAGTGCACCTCGCGGTATTTCGTTCGCGCGGTCAACGCCTGAGCCTGCTGAATCATGACGCTCAAGGGCAAAATCCAGTTCTCTGCGGTCACCGATGCCGGCCGCGTGCGCGAGCACAACGAGGACGCGATCGCCACCAACTCCGATGCGGGTTTGCTCGTCCTGGCTGACGGCATGGGCGGCTACAACGCGGGCGAGGTCGCCAGCGGTATCGCCGTCAAGACCGTCCACGGGCTCCTCTCGGACGCGATGATGCGCGAGAAGCGCGGTGATATCGAGACCACCACCGGCTTCATGCGCCAGTCGATCGCACTGCGCGACGGCGTGCGCCGGGCCAACAAGATTATCCATCAGACGGCGCAGAGCCAGCCCCAGTGCGAGGGCATGGGTACCACGATCGTGTGTGCGCTGTTCTGGGACAACCGAGTGTCCGTGGCCCATGTAGGCGATTCCCGCATGTACCGGCTACGCGACGGCGAGCTGACTCAGATCACGCTCGACCACTCGCTGCTGCAGGAACTCGTCGACCGGGGCTTCTACTCGGAAGAAGAGGCCCAGCGCTCAACCAATCGCAATTATGTGACACGCGCATTGGGCGTTGAAGCCCAGGTTGAGGTAGAAATTCAGGAATCAGCGGTTCAGGTGGGTGACATCTACCTGCTGTGCTCGGACGGTTTGCCCGACATGGTGGAAGATGAAGACATCCATTTAACCATAAGCACGTTTAGTGATAACCTTGAAACTGCTTGTAAACAGTTGGTTTCACTGGCAAATGAGCACGGCGGCCGGGATAATATCTCGGTGATGCTGGCGAGAGTAACGCAGGAGTTCCCGGCGAAACGGGGTCTGCTGAGCCGTTTGGGCAAGATGTTCGGCAAATAACCGGGCTCTGCCAAGGATGCAATTGGGGCGTTCGCGCACTGTGGCGGACGTTGTAAAAATCTAAGACAAAGTGAAACGACTATGGCACGGCTGGTCCTAAGCCTGGGTGATCAGGTACTCGCCGAGTACAACATGACCAAGGAGCGCTACACGATTGGGCGCCTCCCGGACAACGATGTACGCATCGACAATCCGTCGGTCAGCGGGCACCACTGCCTGATCATCAACATCCTCAACGACTCGTTCCTTGAGGACTTGAACAGCACCAACGGCACCTACGTGGGCGGCAAGCTCATCAAGAAGCACGCGCTGCAGAACGGCGACACGATCACGATCGGTCACCACCAGCTGCGCTATGTGGACAGCCAGGCTGCGGACCCTGAGCAGGAAGAGTTCGAGAAGACCATGGTCATCTCGCAGACTCGCCCCGACCCGGCCAAGATCCAGGCTGCAGCCGAGGCGCTCGAGCGCGCCGCGGGCGGCAGTGACAACGTCAAGGGCGACGATGACGCCGACGATGCTGAAGACGTGGCGCAGGCCACCTCGGCCGTCGACTCAACGTCGGCCGTGGATGCGACTTCGGCTATCACCGAAGCCATCGACAAACCTTCGGCCCTGCCAACGGCCAAGCTGCAGGTGCTCTCGGGCAACTTCGCCGGCCGCGAGCTGGAGCTTCAGAAAGCACTAACGACACTGGGTCGCCCGGGCGTTCAGGTGGCCGCGATCACGCGTCGCTCAGAGGGCTTCTTTATCGTTCACGTCGAGAGTGGCGAAGGCCACAAGGCGCCCAAGGTTAATGGCGATGAGCTGTCCGGCCAGGCGCGCAAGCTCGAAGACAACGATGTCGTCGAGCTCGCGGGCGTGAAGATGGGCTTCTACCGCACGTGAGGCCCTGCCGCGGCGCCTCCGGCCGCCGCGATGCCGCCTAGAGATAGATGCGCGTAACGCGTTCGCTAACGCGCGTGACAAGCTCGTAGGCGATCGTGTCGCAAGCCTGTGCCACAGTCTCCGCCGGCAAACCTGCACCCCAAAGGCGAACCGTGCTGCCCACGTGCGCATCGGGCGCCTGGGTGACGTCGATACCCAGCATGTCCATGGACACGCGCCCCGCGATACTAGCCCCCTGCCCGTCCACGAGCACAGGTGTGCCGTCGGGCATACGCCGGGGGTAGCCGTCGCCATAGCCTGCAGCCGCAATCCCAAGGCGCATGGGGCCCTTCGCTGTGTAGCGCCCGCCATAACCGACGCGGTCCCCAGCCACGAGGTCCCGAACCGCTATTAGCCGCGTCTCGAAGTCCATGACGGGCTTCAAACCCAGCGACTCGGCGTCAACGCCCGCAAACGGCGAGACGCCGTACAGCGCGACACCGGGACGAATCCAGTCGTTCGCGGGCGGCGCATCGTCACCCAGCGCTTCCGCGCGCAGCGCGGCTGGTGAATTCGCGAGACTCACGGCGCCCTTAAACCGGGCGAGGCGCGACGCCAGTCGCTTGCGTTGTTCGGCGAGCTGCTCGCCATCTTCGGCGTCCGCACTCGCGTAGTGGCTCATGAGGCGCAGCTCAGCCACCTGAGGCAAATCTCGCAGCGCGCGCTCGGCGTCATCCAGTGCCGCCACCGGAAAGCCGAGCCGATTCATGCCTGAGTCGACCTTGAGCCAAACGGTGAAGCGCGCATCGGCGCGGTGCGCGGCCAACAGCGCGATCTGCTCGGGCGTGTGCACCACGAGCTCACAGCCCAGCGCGTCTGCCGTCGCCATGCCCGGTGCATCGAACACGCCCTCGAGCAACACGATGTCCGTGTCGACGCCTGCCGCCCGCAACGCCTCGGCTTCCTCGGGCCGCGCCACGGCCAGGCTGTCGGCAACTGACAGAGCCCGCGCCACCTCGACGAGCCCGTGCCCGTAGGCGTTGGCTTTGACCATGGCCATGACTCGCGCACCGGGCCTCGCAGCGCGAACAACACCCAGGTTGTGACGGAGGTGGTCGCGGTGGATGACCGCGCTGGCCGCAAAGCTCACGGGGACTCGCGACGGCTCAGAATGCGCCGACGTCCTGTCCGTAGGCGTCGGGCACCCAGTTCTCGAACTTGGTGTACTTGCCCACGAAGGTCAGTGGGAACTCGCCAATGGGGCCGTTACGTTGCTTGGCGATGATGATGTCGGCGACGCCCTTGCGCACGGTTTCCTTGTCGTAGACCTCTTCGCGGTAGATGAAGCAAATGAGGTCGGCGTCCTGTTCGATGGCGCCCGACTCACGCAGGTCGCTCATGACGGGCTTCTTGTCCGTGCGCTGCTCGACGGAACGGTTGAGCTGCGAGAGCGCGATCACGGGCACCTCGAGCTCGCGGGCGAGCGCCTTCAGCGACCGTGAGATCTCAGAGATCTCTGTCGTTCGATTTTCGGCCGTACCCGGCACCTGCATGAGCTGCAGGTAGTCGACAACAATCAGGCCCAGCCCGTGCTCGCGTTTCAGTCGGCGTGCCCTGGCACGGACCTCCGTCGGCGACATGGCCGGCGTGTCGTCGATGAAAATGGGCGCATCGGACATGAGCTGCACGGCCGTGTTGATGCGGTCCCAGTCTTCCTGGGGGAACTGGCCCGTACGCAAATGCGTCTGGTCGACGCGCCCCAAAGAGGAAATCATGCGAAACGCCAGCTGCTCCGAGCTCATCTCCATGGAGTAAATGGCCGTCGGCTGTCGGCTGCCAATCGCCGCAGCTTCAGCGATATTCACAGCGAAGGTGGTCTTGCCCATCGATGGGCGGCCCGCCACGATGACGAGATCTCCGGGCTGCAGACCCGCCGTCATCTTGTCGAATTCGGTCCAGCCCGTGGACAGCCCCGTGATGTCGCCGCCACTTCGGTGCCGCTCGTCGAGCTGGTCGATGACACCCGGCAAGATGCTCTTGACCGCAGAAAAGCCGCCTTTGCGCGAACCCGCTTCAGCGATCTCGAAGACCAGACGTTCTGCCTCGTCGAGCAGCTCGATGGCGCGCCGGCCTTCGGGCTCGAACGCGGCGCCCGCGATTTGGTTGCCGGCACCGATGAGGCTCCTGAGTATCGACCGCTCGCGCAGAATCTGCGCGTAGGCGAACACGTTGGCCGCCGTCGGCGTGTCGTTGGCGAGCATGGCCAGATAGTCCAGCCCGCCGCATTCAGCGAGGTTGCCCTGATTCTCGAGGTGCTCGGAGAGCGTGACCACATCGCAGGGCTGGCGCCGCTCGATGAGCGCGCCGATGCCTGCGAAGATGAGGCGGTGGTCGGGACGGTAGAAGTCTTCAGCCGTTAGCGTGTCGGCAACCTTGTCCCACGACTGGTTGTCGAGCATGAGCCCACCGAGCACGGATTGCTCGGCTTCGATCGAGTGTGGCGGCACGCGCAGGGCGTGCTCGTCACGTTCGCTGAGCTCTAGGGCGTTGACCATTCCCGGACCGGGTCGAGCCCGGTCAGCCTTCCTGGGCGACGACGACCACAGTGGCCGTCACGTCGACGTCGGCGTGCAGATGCAGGCCAATCTCGTGCTCACCCGTTTCACGGAACGCACCCTCGTCCGTCAGGCGGATTTCAGAGCGCTCGATGGGCAGATCCGCTTTGTTGAAGGCTTCGGCGATGTCGATCGTGCCGATCGAACCGAACAGCTTGCCTTCAGAGCCGACCAAGGCCGGGATCTCAACACGGGCGCCTTCGAGTGTTTCGGCACGCGACTTGGCCGCGGCGAGCTCTTCGGCAGCCTTGGCTTCAAGTTCCGCGCGACGCGCTTCGAATTCAGCCAGGTTGGCCGGTGTGGCCAGCGTGGCTTTGCCCTGCGGCAGCAGAAAATTGCGGCCGTAGCCTGGCTTGACGGTGACCTTGTCACCGATACCGCCCAGGTTTTCGACCTTCTCGAGCAGAATGACTTCCATCGTTTCTTCCTCTCGCGCCGAAGCGCTTTTTCTTAGCGCGCCTGCCCCGGGGGAGCGACGCGAACCATATTAAACCAGGCGTCGACGTAACCGGCGACGCATACGAGCATGATCGCAAACGGACTGAACCGTGCCGTTATGGCCAGCACGCCGTAGAACACGACGAGCGACCAGTCAGGCCATTCAAAGCGCTGCCGCAACCAATGCGCCAACGCACAACCGTGCAAGCCGAACGCCACCAACAACACTATCGCCGCGTTCGCGCCGGGCACCCAGCCCAGGAACGAGCCGACGACGGCGAGCAGCACCAGGGCTGCGGCCAGCGCGCGACCCAGATTCAGGTCACGAAACCGGCCAAATCGCGCCCGACTCTTGTCAGCCCCATGATCCCACATGGCGTAGCCGCCCAATATGCCAACGGCGAGCGAGAGATACGTCGATGCGGCCGCTACTCCGGTGAGGTAGTCCGCCAAGAACGTCACGCCCTCGGCAATCTCTTGGTCACTGAGCTCCGATAGCTGCTGGTTGCCTTCCCTTGCAGCCGGCAAAAGCTGTTCAAATACTGCGATCCACGTTGCTGCTACGTCGCCAACAGCCACGTAGAACGCAGCCATTAGACCGAGGACGCATAGGAGACTCGCCTGCAGCGTCAGTGTCAGTGAACCTGCGCGACCCAGAACCGTACCCATGAGCACCGCCAGCGACGCCAAGGCTCCCGCCGACACGAGATAGATGAGCAGGATCGGGCTCGGATTGAACACAACCTGAATCGCACCGGCGATACCCCAGCCACCGGCAATCCACGGCAACGCCGCCAACGGGCCGAACTGCAGTACGCCTGCCACGGCGACCATCGGCACCACGACGTTGAACAGCGGCACGAGGAGCAGAAACGCTACGGCAATCGTGAGCCGGTGACGAGACTGCAGCACCCAGGCGGCTAGCTGCTTCAACATGGGCCGATGGCGTCGCGGCGCGACGCGATCAGTGACGGTCGGTGTAGGGCAGCAACGCCAGGTAACGCGCGCGCTTCACCGCGGTCGCAAGCTGGCGCTGGTAGCGCGCCTTTGTGCCCGTGATGCGGCTCGGTACGATCTTGCCCGTTTCCGTGATGTAGGCCTTGAGCAGATTCAGATCCTTGTAGTCGATCTGATCGATGCCTTCGGCGGTGAAACGGCAGTACTTGCGACGACGTGAGTAACGGCTCATGCGCTGGCCTCCTCGGTTTCAGTGGCTTCAGCGGCGGGCGCTTCTTCGCCAGGCGCTGCTTCGTCGGCTGCTTCTGCAGGCGCTTCGCCCTCGCCCTGCTCAGCTTCGCGGGCGCGCGCTTCTGCAGCGGCTTTCGCCTCGCGGCGGCGTGCGGTCTCGCGCTCTTTGGCCTTTTCGTCTTCAACGGCCTTCGCCATGGGCGACGCTTCGCTGACGGCATCGTCGACGCGCATGATCAGGTGACGGAGAACGGCGTCGTTGAATTTGAACGCGCCTTTGATTTCGTCGATCGTCGGCTGATCGCATTCGACGTTCATGAGCAGGTAGTGCGCCTTGTGCACCTTGTTGATGCTGTGCGCGAGCTGGCGACGACCCCAGTCTTCCTGGCGATGGACCGAACCACCGGCGTCCGAAATGAGCTTGCTGTAGCGCTCGACCATGCCGGGCACCTGTTCACTCTGGTCAGGGTGGACCAGAAACACGATTTCGTAGTGTCTCAAGAGAGGCTCCTTACGGGTTCGCCACCCGTTATTCGGTGTGGCAAGGAGTGAGCCTGCAACGCTGCCGCTGACCGCGACGCCGCGCGCAAACCCCCAGATTGTGTTGGTTTCGCCCGGGCCAGGCCCCGGCGAGCCGCGCATTGTAGTCCGGCCGGGGGTGGCCCGGCAAGCGATTCAGCCGGCTTCTGTGCGCTGCCGTACGGCTTCGAACAGGCAGACGCCAGCAGCTACAGAGACATTGAGGCTCTCGACCTGCCCGGCCATGGGCAAGCGCACGCTGAGATCGCAGCGCTCGGCGAGCTCCGGGGCGACGCCAATGTCCTCGGCACCCAGAACCAGCGCCGCAGGGCCTGTCAGCCTTGCGGACCAAATCGGGGCCTCGGACTGGTCGCTGGTCGCCGTGCGCACCACGCCGTAGTCGCCAAGCCAGTCCAGCGTGCGGGTCAGTGAGGGCACGACCACGAGCGGCACGAGTTCGGCGGCGCCACTGGCTACCTTGCGCGCCGCCGGGGTCAATGGCGCCGATCGGCGCTTGGGCACAATCACGGCCATGACTCCGGCCGCCTCGGCCGTTCGCAGGCAGGCCCCCAGATTGTGCGGGTCCTGCACCCCGTCAAGTATGAGTAACAGTGGCGCCCCGCCCCCGCCCAGCGACGCTTCAATCCGGCTTCGAAGGCCCGCCTCATCGAGCGGTTCGAGATCGGCGAACTCAGCGACGACGCCCTGGTGCGTGGTGCCCTTGGCCATGTCGTCGAGCCGGCGATTGCGCACGCGCTGCACGGTCACACCTGCAGCCCTGGCCGCTTCAGTCAGTTCGAGCAAGCGCGGGTTCTTGACCCGTTCATCAATGTACACGCGCCGGAGCTTGTCGGGCATTGTGTCGACGAGCCGCGCCACAGCGTGAATGCCGGCGCTGTAACGGGAGTGCGACATCAGCGCCGGCCGCGGCGACCGCCACGGCGGGCCGCGTCGTCGCGCTTGCCCCCAAAGGCCGGATGGTGGTCGTAGAGTACGAAGTCGATTTGCCGGGTTTCGAGATCAACGCGGTCGACAATGACCTCGACACTGTCACCCAGCGTGTAGGACTGACCCGTGCGGCTGCCCACAAGCCGCTGCCGCTCAGGTTCGTGCTCGTAGTAGTCGTTGCGCAGGCTCGACACGTGAACAAGACCGTCGACCTGCAGCTCGCCGAGCTGTACGAACAAGCCAAAGTGCGTGACGCCCGAGATGATGCCCTCGAAGCGCCCGCCCAAGTGCTTTTGCATAAACTGGCACTTGAGCAGCGCCTCGACTTCGCGCGTAGCGTCTTCGGCGCGCCGTTCGCGTTCTGAGGTGAGCTTGCCGAGCTGCTGCATGCGGTCGGCGCTGTAGCCATACGCCCGCGCCTTGCCACCGCTGGTCATGTGGCGGATCGCCCGGTGCACAAGCAAGTCCGGGTAACGGCGAATCGGCGAGGTGAAGTGGGCGTACTGGTCGAGCGCCAAGCCGAAGTGGCCGATGTTCTCGGGCGTGTACTCGGCGTGGGCAAAGGTACGCAGTAGCGCCATGTTGATCGCGTAGGCGTCGGGGCGGTCTTGCACGGACGCCATGAGATTGCGCAACACACTGGGCTTCGGGTGCGCCGCGTGCGGCACCTTGAAGCCGAGCCCGACCATGTAGGCGCGGAACTCTTCAAAGCGCTCCTCGTCAGGTTTGGCGTGGACGCGGAACAAGGCCTGGACTTTGCGGCGCGTGATGAAGCGGGCCGCCTCCACGTTGGCCGCGATCATGCACTCTTCAATGAGGCGGTGGGCATCGTTACGCGGTGCCGAGACGATGCGCTGAACGTCGCCCGAGTCGTCCACGCGAATTCGCAGCTGCGGCAGGTCCAGCTCGATAGCGCCCCGTTTCTTGCGGCGCCTGGCGAAGGCTTTGTACAGATCGTGCAGTGCGTCGATCGAAGCGGCGATGTCGCCTTCGATGTCTGCGTGAGCTTCGCCTTCGAGATAGCGGCCCACAGTGCGGTAGGTCAGGCGCGCGTGCGAGCGCATGACCGCATCGTAGAAGCGTGACCGCGTCACCTCGCCCTGCGGGCTCACGGACATGTCGCAGACCATGCACAAGCGGTCGACCTTCGGGTTCAAAGAACACAGCCCGTTCGACAACACCTCGGGCAGCATGGGCACAACGCGATCCGGAAAATAGACCGACGTCGCGCGCTTGATGGCTTCCTTGTCGATGGGGCTGTCGGGCGTGACGTAATGGGCCACGTCGGCGATCGCGACCACGAGGCGCCAGCCGCCGTCCTTGCGCGGCGCCGCGAATACAGCGTCATCGAAGTCGCGGGCATCGATGCCGTCGATGGTCACAAGCGGCAGCTTGCGCAGGTCTTTTCGACCCTGCTTGGCGCGCGTGGGTACGGTGCGACCGAACGACTTCGCCTGCTCCGCGACGGCGCGCGGCCACTGGTGTGGAATGCCATGGGCGTGAATCGCGAGGTCTGTCGGCATGCCGCGCTTATCGGGCGCACCCAGCACCTGCACGATGCGCGCGGTGGCCTGTGCCTCACGCTCGGGGTAGTCGAGAATTTTCGCGACCACCATTTCGCCCGCTTTGGCACCGCCGTGCTCGCCTTGCGGAATGAGAACACGCTGCGTCAAGCGCGGGTTGTCGGGAATCACGAGGCCGATGCCACGTTCGCGAATGTACTTGCCCGCGACCTCCGTGTGGGCGCGTTCGAGAATGTCGACGACGCGGCCCTCGGCGCCACGGCGTGTGCGTTTGTGCACCTTGCCGGCCACGCGGTCACCGTGCATAAGACGCTGCATCTCACGCGGCGACAGGTAGAGGTCGTCGCTGTCGTCGTCGGTGACGAGAAAGCCGAACCCGTCTTTGTGCGCGCTGACGTTGCCCGTCACAAGGTGTAAGCGCTCCGCGAGGCAGTACTCCTCGCTGCGGTTCAGGTGGATCTGGCCGGCACGCAATGCGCGGGTCAGTACCTCGTTGAGCTTCTTTCGGTCTTTGCGCGTGCGGATGCCGAAGTGCTCGGCAAGCGCATCGTAATCCATGGGGCGACCGCGCTCGGTGAGTACGTCGAGGATGGCGTTGCGGTCGGGGATACGGTGGGCGTAACGGTCGTTCTTTCGGGTCAAAAGGGATCTCGGGAATCGGTTGCTGGTAGGATTGACAGCCTGCGGGCGCTCGGATAATGTTCGCGGCCCGCTCGGGGCCGTAAGTGTAACGGTTCCACCTTGCCCAGGTGGCGGAATTGGTAGACGCGCATGGTTCAGGTCCATGTCTACGAAAGTAGGTGGAGGTTCAAGTCCTCTCCTGGGCACCATCTTCAGAACGCCGGCCCTGCGCCGGCGTTCGCATTTCTGACAGCCATCGCGCTGTCGCCGCCATGAGTGTTGCGATCGCCATGCTGGTGTTCGTCGCGAGCCACGTCGTGATGGCCCGGACGGGCCTCAAGCCCCGGCTCACAAGCCAGATCGGCCATCGCGGCTACCTCATCGTCTATTCGCTCTTGTCCATCGTGCTGCTCGGCTGGGTCGTCGTCGCGCTGCTCGGCGCTCCGCGCACAACGCTCTGGCCAGCTCCGCTCTGGAGCTGGGCGTTTGCAGCGCTCGTGTCGCTGCTGGGCTTTGTGCTCATCGGTATCGGCGCGGTGACGCCCAACCCATTGTCGGTCGCCTTTCGCGAAATCGGCTTTGATCCGGCGCGGCCCGGCATCGTGGGCTGGGTGCGCCACCCGCTGCTGCTCGGGCTCACGCTCTGGGCCATCGCTCACGTGCCCGCGAACGGCGACTGGCCGAGCCTCGCGCTGTTCGGCGCCAGCGCACTGTTCGGACTCATGGGTATCCCTCGCGTCACGCGAAGAAAGCGCGCGCGACTGGGACCCGAGCAATGGGGCACCATGACCGCATCGCGCGGCCACATCGACGCACGGACCTTGGTGGGCGCGCTGGTCGGCACGGTGCTATGGGTTGTCGCGCTTGTCGCGCACAGCACACTCTTCGGCGTCAATCCACTGGCCGTGCTGCGCGCGCAGCTGGGCCTGCTGTAAACGCACTCTCGGCGAAAATATGCGATTCGTGATGAACCTTTGGGCGGGCTGTAACGACCTCTAGGTCATGAGCACGACAACTCACAACGCGGATACGCAGCGTCTCTTTGACGAGTACCTCGTGCTCGCCGTGCGCTCCGGCGACCGTGCCGCCGGTGAGCGCCTTGCGGCACGCTGGCGGCCGCGGCTGCTGCGTACGGCGCGGCGTCTCGTTGGCGATGCTGCGGCCGCTGAGGATGTCGTGCAGGACACCTGGATCGGCATCGCACGGGGTGTGTCGCGCCTCAAAGACCCCGCACGGTTTCCAGCCTGGGCGTTCGGCATCCTGCAGCGGCGTTGCGCGGATCATCACCGGCGCCATTACCGCGAGCGCGAGCGCGAGGCAATGCTCAGCGACAGCGACGGCGCTACCGCGTCGCGCGCAGAAGCGCGGCTCGAACTTGATGCAGCGTTTGCAGAATTGACTCATGAACACCGCACGGCTGCTGTGCTGTTTTACGGCGAGGGGTTGACGCTCGCCGAAATCGCAACCGCGACGGCCGTGCCGCTCGGCACGGCCAAGTCGCGACTGTTTCACGCGCGCAGGCAACTGCGCGACTTGCTCGAAGGAGACCCGTCATGACTGACGATTTCGACAAAAGACTGTTTGGCGAACTGACCGCCGACGATGCCGCGTTCCTGGAACGGCTCGAGGAAGACCGTGGCCTCTATTCGCAGATGGCCGATGCGTTTGCGGGCCCCATGCGCTACTGGACCGTGTTCGCTTTTGTATTGAGCCTCGCGTTCTTCGTCGGCGCCATCTACGCGCTTACCGAACTTTGGGCAGGTCCACCGCTGCGCGAGAGTCTGCTCTGGCTCGCTATGTTTGGCTGGCTCGTTTTGGCCGTTGCTATGATCAAAATCTGGTTCTGGATGCGATTGAACCAGATCACGCTGTTGCGCGAGCTCAAGAAGATTGAGCTACAGGTCTCACGGCTATCGACGCACGGCAGCTGACTCAGTTTGCGAACCGCGGATAACGCGCGGCGACCAGCGCCTGAAAACGGGGGTCGCCGCGCAGCGGGTTCCAGGACGGCTCAAACGGCAGATAGCACAATCCAAACTCGCCCTTTTCGTTGGCGAGTTCCAACCAGCGCATCGCCTCATCGTGATCACCGAGCGCGCCATAGGTCATCGCAAGATGGGACTCCGCGATGCGCGTTGAGCCCGCCAGCGTCTCATCAAGAATCGCGCGGGCACGATCTGTCTGACCCTCACGTGCCAACATCATGGCGAACAGCAGCCGCGTGCGCGGTCGCGCCCCAGGCGCCTCGGCCAGCGGCTGCAGCAAGGCAATGCCTTCCTCGGCTTGTCCCAGTCGGGATAGTTGCACGGCAATCACAATTTTCGAGAACGTGTAGTCCGGTGCGATCTCAACAATCTGCCTTGCAAGATCCAGCGATCGCTCGTAGGCGGAGAAACTACTGTAGTGACCCGATGCGATTGACATTTCCCTGACACTACCGGGATATAGTCTCAACAGGCGCTCGATGTAAGCGAACGCGGCGTCGCGCCTGCCCGTGAGCATGTAGTAACGCACCACGCCCTGGTGTCGAAGGTCCGGGTCAGCCGCCAATGCGCGCTCAAAGGCGGCTTCAGCGAGCGTCATGTCGGCCTGCACGCAGGCGTAGTGGTCACCCAGGGACGCCTGCGCCATTGCATTATTAGGGTCGAGCGTGACCGCACGCAGCAGGGCGTCGCGCGTACCCTTATGCGCCTCCTCGGGTGATATGAACCCCTGATGCGAGCCCGCGTAGGTGTACATATCACCGAGTCGGACCCAGGCATCCGTAAAACTCGGATCGATTTGCGTCGCCTGTCGCATGTACTCGAGGCCAAGCGCCATGCGATCCGGTTCGTTGTAGGCGTACTCGTGCAAGCCCAGGGAATACAGGCGATAGGCTTCGAGGTTATCCGTTGGCGCTACGATCAGTCGGGCCTGTGCCGTCCCCAGCGAGAGATCCACGGCCGGCACCACGGTCGGCAGATCCTCCGCGACGGCGCGCAACAGCGCCTCACGCAATGCCAGCGTGCCTGCCTCGGCCGGCTGCAATGACCGTTCGACAGCGGGCGCAGACCCGACGCGATCGGAGATTCTGAGCCTGGCCTGCAGCGCGCCAGCCTCATCGGCAATGGTGGTCTCGACAATGACATCAGCCAGGTCTTCACCGTTTGCCACGCGGTAGCTTGCGGCAGGATCGAGGACTCGAAGTCCTTCGACATCGGTCAGCATCGTGCGCAGCTCCCCCGTCAGGGCATATGCGGTGGCCGCGAGGCTCGCATCTGACGCAACGGGCAACACGGCGAGTCGTGGCGGCCCAACCGCGGCATCGACACCACCCGTTTGTCGAGAATCCGCAAGGATCATCATCACCGCGACCACAAACAGTGCGCTAGCCGCAGCCAATAGGCGACCGGCGCCCGTGGGGCGCGGTAGCGCCGGCTCGCTGTCGTTTACAGGCTCATCGGCGGCAAAGCGCGGCGCCTGCGTGAGGCGATACCCGATCTTCGGCACAGTCTCGATGAGTTTCTCGCCGCCGCTGTTATCGCCCAGCGCGCGCCGCAGCAGTGACATGGCGTTGGAAAGCGACTGGTCACCACCGGGTGCGTTCGGCCAGATTGCGTCAATGAGCGCGTCTCGGCGCCGCACGGCACCGGGCTGCATGGCCAGCGCAATCAGCAGCGCCATGACTCGCGGCTCAACCGTATTGGTCGCGCTTTCGTGTCGGATCGTGCGTGCGACGGGATCGACGTTGCGTCCACCGATCGTGAACGGTCGATCCCATTCGGCCGGCCACATGCTGACGTTCGACATAGAGGGGCTTGGTCCGTGCTTCGAATGTTCCAGCGCCCGGTCGCGTTTGGGCGAGCGGATATCAATCTTAAAGTCCGTTGAGCTGAACTTCAGCCTTTCTTAAGGACCGAGGTGCATCTTGCGCCGCAGGCTGAGCCTGTCCAAACGAGGAGGCACACAAGATGATTAGACAAAACTTAGAACCCGTGCGGCAGCTCCGTCGCGTCGCCGGCACCTGCGCACTCGCCCTCGCGTTGTCGATGTCGGTTCAGGCGGAGCCTCAATTCTCGATCGCGGACCGGGGCTCGGTCCGTTTGGGGGACGACAACACGCTGTTGGTCGACTACGCCGTCTCAATCACAGCAGGTGCTGAGGACCTGACGGCGGTCACGGTGACCGTGCGGTCCAGCTCGGAGGCCACGGTTGTGACGGACGCGAGCCTGACGTTTGGCGATGTGGCCGCCGGTAGCACGGCGATCAGCCAGGACACGTTCACGATTAGGCACGACCTCACGCAAGCTTACGATCTGTCGGTCATCGACTACGTCATCGATGATGACGACACTGAGATCGAGATCGACGTCACCGTTAACGACGACAATACGACAGCCGAGAGCCTGTCCAGCGACGGTGGCGCACTAGACCTGATCACGACGGGCAACGCCGCCATCACCGTGTCCGTACCAGAATTCGCTGTGCTCGAAGACACTGCGTTTAGCGCAACGGAAATCACGAGTCTGACCGGCTTACCTGAGGGCATCGAATTGGTTACGGGCGCACGGCTCGGGCCCGCGGGCGAGCGATTCACGCAACCCGTGACCCTGAATTTCACCATCACCGGTCAGCGCACACCGGGCACCGCACTGGCTGCGTTCATCGTCGACGAAGACGGCGGTAACCTGCGCTGGTTCCCGGTCGTCGCCACCGACCCGGGTGCGGGCATCGTTGAAAGCGCACGCTTCGGCGAGCGCGTGTCTGTGGCGACGTTTGGCTTTTCCGACGTCGGGCTCGTCGAGGTCACCGAGGCCGCCATCGAGTTTCTCAATGAACTCGCAGACGACGCCGATTCGATCAACCTCGATGCGCTCAGCACGATTCTCGAGTTCGCCCTTGGCGAGGGCATCGAGAACGAAGAGGATCTTGCCAAAGACAATCTTGAGACTCTGGTCCGCAATGCACGCAGTGGACGTGAGTCGGCCATCGAGGGGTTCACCAACCGCGACGTCATGGCGCCCGGCATGATCGACGAGTTTCGAGATCTGGTCCTGCGCTCGCTGATTACCGAGCAGCTGGCCGAGTCACTCAGCCTCACGACTCGTGGCGAAACCATCGTCGTCTATGACGCACTCGTGAATCTCTCGGCAGCCTACGTTGCGGGGCTTCACCTGCGCTGCTTCGCCGACCCGTCGGGCATCGACGACGTACTGCCCGAAGCGCAGAAACCCGCGCTGCTGGCCGTCAACATCGCGCTCCTGGCTGGTGTACCGGGCCCGTCATTCCAGGAGATTGCAGGCTTCGCTGCAAGAACTGATACCTGCTACGCGCAGGAGATTCTCGATCCCTATTTTGAGAGCTTGAATACCGACGACGATTTCTTCCTCGGCACAGCAACCAACGTCGTGCGCGTCGAAGTCGACGTTGCCAGCGAGGAAAGGGAAGTCATAACCTCGGAGCCCTTCGAGACCACCCTGCGCTTCTTCGGCCCGTCGCTGATCTCCACAACGCCGCTGCGGATCGGATTCGATCGGGTCGAGGGACCGCTACTCACCGGGGGCACCGTAACGGCCGAACTCCTCTTCAACCCACCTAACATCGCTGGACGCACGGCCTTGTTAAACGTTGCGACGTTCCAGCGCGTCGATTTCGTGGGCGGCGACGGCGACGAGCCCGGGTTTCAGGAGAATGACGACAGCTTCTTTGGTGAAGTCACGATCTCGCCGAATTCATTCCTGTTCGACCTGGATATCGTGACGAGGACACGACTCGACCCTGTCGGCCCCAACGAGGGTTTCAACCGAACGGTCACCGGTGACTTCACAGGTGCACGCGCATTTACGCCGCTCGGATTCGTTGACGAAGTCGAATAGTCCGGTCTGGCCGGGCCGCTGCGCCTCCCGCACCTTACTGCCGCGGGCGGCGCGGTGGCCCATCGCCGGTCACCGCGTATCGCTCTGTGCTCGACGCCGCGCCCATATTTTGCGAGATTTGGGTGTGACATGCGTAGCGAGGGGGATCACGCGATGCCGACACACCAACGACGCCTCGGCGCGCTTACCGGCGTCCTATTGCTCGCCGCCTGTGCGCAAACGCCTCCGGCGCCCACTGCCCAAACGTTGGCTGATGGACCTTGCAACTCGCCCGCCCACGCGGCCCTCGACTTCTGGATCGGCGACTGGACCGTGCGCTGGACGGGTGCTGATGGTGAGACACGGCAGGGCACCAACCGAATCGACCGCGACGCCTACGCCGGTTGCGTCGTCACCGAACGCTTCGACGGCCGCCCAGGGATTGGTCTTCAGGGTACGAGTGTGTCCGTCTACGACGTCGCGGCGCGCACCTGGCGCCAGACCTGGGTCGACAACCAGGGCGGTTACATCGCGCTCGTGGGCGGCCCCAAGCCCGACGGAACCTTCTCATTGCACACTGCGTTCGCACCCGATCAGCCGCGGTTTCGCATGACCTGGAGCGACATCCGGGACGACAGCTTCACCTGGCGCTGGCAGCGCCAGCAGGCTGGCATGAACGACTGGGAAGACCGCTGGGTGATCTACTACTCGCGACGCTAGCGCCACAAAAAAAGCGCGACCAACCAGAGTCAGCCGCGCTTCGTTTCACTGAGGCCGCACTCAGGCGTCTTCGTCGAGCGCGCGCTCGATGATCAACTTGAGGTGCGCAACGTGCGCCTTGGTCGACAGGTCGGCACCGCGCTTACGTGAGATCGAGTCGTCGATTTCGCCCAGCAGGTAGACCGCCATAGACCGCGTCAGACTGTCGTAACCACCGTCACCCTTAACCACCGTTGCCAGTCGGTTTACGTAATCGACCTGCAGATTCTGGCGAACGGTGTTCACGTTGCCACGCGCGTCCGCCGCGAAGATCGCATCCGTGAGCGAGGCCATGGCTTCGCCCAACGAGTACTCGTTGCCGTAGAGCGCAGAGTCACTAAGACGCTTCGTCACAGACGGGTGCATCAGGTGGTTCAGTACTGAGGTTTGCACTGCCAGTATCGTGTCATGAATCTTCGGGTCTTCATTGCTGCCAAAGAAATTGAAGCCTCGACGCTGCTGCGCCAAGTAGCGATAAGCGCCCGATGCGGGATCGAGTACGTCCGGCGCGAACACCTGGTCGGTGAGCACTTGCATGGCGCGGCGCTGCGTGCCGGCGTCGATCACCGTATAGGCCTCACCACCCCCAGGCTGGCCCACCATCGCCCGATTGACCTGCACGCCACCGACGTAGCGCGATACGACCGACGCTGAGCGCGCCCAGCTGCGCATGAGTGTCGCGAACACGTCGTGCGTTTCCTGGTAGGACTCACCCGGCGACGGCAGCGTTTGGGGCAGCTTCTCAAGTGCATCGCCAATCTGCGTCATACGCGTCGACGCATAACCAATGGCATCGCTCGACATGTCGTAGATGTTGACCCGCGGATCGATGGCCTTGCCCGCCGAGCGCATGTCGTCGGCATCGTTGCCGAAGGCAAGCTCAGGTTCCGTCGAACGCGCCAGATGCGCATCGCGGACTTCGGGGTCATCCATCTCGGGTGCGTAGCCGAACTGAATCGCCCAATCGTCATAGGGGCCGGGTGCGATTGTGTAGAACAGTGTTTGCTTCGTGCCCTTGGGCGCAAAGTTCACGGCGGGGTAGTCCATGACTGAACCCGCAAGCACCGTGTCAACCACGTCGCCGTCAAACACTTCGTCGGCACCCAACAATTGCGTGGCCTTCATGTTGTGGTTAAGACCCAGCGTGTGTCCGATCTCGTGCAGGATCAGGTAGTACATGCTGTCGCGTACCAGCTGCTCTTCCATCGGACCGGAAAAATCCCCCGAAGCCGCCGCGATGGCGCGCGCCGTGCTGGTCTCGGCGCGCAGGCCGTCGGCCAGCGTGCAGAACTCGAGGCCGTGCAGGTGCTCCACTGGCGAGGCAAACAGCGTCGACGCATCACTCAACAGGTGACGGGCGAAGCTGTAGCGGTTCAGGAACGAGTACTCGAGCATGATGTCCGCGCCAAGAATCTGACCCGTGTAGGGGTTCGTAAAACTCGGCCCGTAACCCCCGAACGGTGGGTTTGGTGACGATGTCCAGCGCAATACGTTGTAACGGATGTCGCCCGCATCCCAGTCGGCATCGTCAGGTTGCACCTTGACGGCAACAGCATTCGAGAAGCCCGCCTTCTCAAACGACAAGTTCCACTGCAGCGCCGCGTCGCGGATCATGTCGCGGTATTCGAGAGGCGTCGTATTCTCGATCCAGAAGGTGATGGGTTCAACGGGGTCCGACACGGCTGCCGACGGGTCTTTCTTGACGAGATTCCAGCGTGCTATGGGGTCGCGGTACGGCGTGGCGCTGAACGACGTCAGGTCGGTCACGTAGTCCGTAAAGAAACCCACGCGCGGATCGTCAAAGCGTGGTGCGAAATCGTTGTCGGGCATCGCAATGAGGCTGTGCACGACGCGCACCGCGACGTGGCGCGGGTCGGTGATGTCACCGCCCGTGCGGCCCACAGGCGCACCGTTCGAATACACGTACTCAGACTCGATGTCCGTGTTCTGCGGGTAGCTGCGCGTCGCCGTAATGCGGCTCGCGCTATCCGACAGGCTGCCCAGCTTGAACGCCTTGGGGTCGGCGTCCGGGTTCGGTGACGGCTTGACCT
The DNA here is from genome assembly GCA_038524795.1 of Pseudomonadota bacterium. Classification (GTDB taxonomy): domain Bacteria; phylum Pseudomonadota; class Gammaproteobacteria; order Steroidobacterales; family Woeseiaceae; genus CALBPI01. Next base: position 113,717 of record JBCBIJ010000009.1, read on the forward strand.
GCAGCATGGCCTCGGTCTTGAAGAGCTTGTCGCCGCTGATCAGCAGTGCGCCCGTCTCCTCGTCTTCGGCAAGAATACTCTCGGTGGCGAGGATCGCATCGCTGATGTTGGCCGTCGCCGCCCTGGCAATCGCGTTGTCGGCATCAAAGTAGTAACGCGTGTTGTGCGCCACAACCTGAATGGTGTCGTAGAAGCGACGGAAAGTGATGACCTGGTTGGCCAGGTAGGCGCCCCGAAAGTAGCCTGTCTGCACCACCCCATCGGTCGCCTGAGCGAAGTAGATCATCTCGCTGTCCAGCCGGTCCGCTTCAAGCATCAATTTGATGCCGCCGGACTTCTCGTCGCGGAATACGGTGATAAAGCCGTCCTGGCGGGTGTGGTCTTCGGTGAGATCGGCAATCGTCTTCGGCTTGTCGCCGTTTTCCTTATCGCCGTCTTCTGCAATCGCCGTGGCGGCAAGCAACATAAAGAGCGCCGCCAGGAGCCAATTCCTGGGATTAGTCATGGGTGAGTCCTATCTTGCGGCGGGCGACGAGCGCCCGCGTTCTTCTGTCGAGAGCGCCGACCAACGAGCACGGCTGCGTCTCGTCTAAGCTCAGTCGCGAAGCTTGGAGGCGTCGAACAGCGTCACTATTCGCTGCGCGAACATGAGGTCGCCGTCGATCTTGAGCTTGCCCGTCATGAACGCGGTCATGCCGTCGAGCTGTCCAGAGAGCATCGACACAAGGTCGTCATCAGCCATGGTGACCGCGACCGTGTAGTCGCTGGCGGTGCCCTCGTGAACCGCCGCTGTGCCATCTTTGACGGTGACGTGGCGCGGTGTGGACGTGTTGAACTGGATGGTCGCATTGACGCCAGCGGCGCTCGTTGCATTAAGCGCATCGGGCAGACGTGAGAACAGATCGTCGAGATTCATCGGGGCTCCGATTCTTGGGCGGCCCCGAAGCGTAACGCAGGACGACAGCAAAATCTCGCCCCAGAACCCGCGCCAGGCCGGCCGTCTGTGACTGTCGTCACGCCAAAACCTTCGCCGGCACGCTAACTTGGCGGTCTTCCCCTGGAGCGCCCAATGCCCGACTTTGCCCAGCTCGGCCCACCCGCCTTCGCGGCCACCGCGGCTGTCGCCGTGGCGCTGGCTGGCGAATGCTGCGTGGGGGTGGCGTGGCTCGCGGCGCGTCTGCCCTGGGGGCGCAAGGCCGAGCGACCCCTGCTGCGGGAGCCGGGTAACCGGTTTGTCCGCGCGCGTCGCCGGGCCCTGGCAGAAGCACTGGCCTGTGCCGCCGCCATCGTTGCCGGTCTGACGGCCGCGATCGTTGCCGCAATGCTCACCGGTCAGGAGGTCTGGCAGCCGGCTACGGCCGCCGTTATCGCCGCCGCACTGCTGTTCGGCCTGTCATTGCGCATGTTTCTTCTGCTGCGCCGCGCACGCAAACTTTCGCGTTACCGCGATACGCGGCGCCGGGTCGCGCAGGCACTGAGTGCCATCGGCGGCGAACACGACCGCGTCTTCCACGACGTCAACGACGGTAAAGGCACGGCAATCGATCACGTTCTCGTGGGCAACCAGGGTGCATTCGCCATCATCATCGCAGACGTCTCGCGTGCCCGCGGTGACGGTTTGCTGCGACGCAACGGCCGGCAACTTCGTCTGGGCGACGAGCTCCGGTACATCGACGAGGCTGCCGTGCAACGCCACATTTCCACGCTGCAGCACGAGCTGAGTAAACCGTTCGGCCGCGTGCTCGGAATACGCGGGGTGCTTTGCGTGCCGGGCTGGCGCATCGACGACAATCGCGGCGATGAGCTGCTCGTTGTCGGCGTCAGCGACGTGGTGATGCTGCAAGGCTGGCGCACGGCGCGCGACGCTTTCATGAACGACGATGTGCAAGCGCTGCACGTGATGCTCAGCGAACGGGAGTCAGGCCTGCCCGTACCGACGCGCCGCGCGGCTCCCATCGGCAAGATCGATCGTGAGGCACCACCATCGGCGGACGCCGTCGGGGCCGGCCGCGCCGCCTAGAACCGCGCTACGCGATGGGCTGCACTACGGCGCCCAGCGACTCGCGTGCCACCAACTCCAGGAAGGCATCACCCAGTCGTTCGGTCTCGGCGACGACACGCCGCCAGTTGGCGAGCCGCTTGGCCTCATCGAGCCTGCGAAAATCATTGCGATCGGGAATACGACCACCTGGCAGGCGCGAGACAAATTCCTGCGACGGCGCGAGCAACAACACCCGGTCCAGGTATTCGGGGCGAGGCTTTCGCGTCGGCTGGCGCTTGTCGAACCAACCCGGCACGAGATGCTCATAGAAATGCGGGTAGAGCGTGATCCCCGAATCGCAGGACAGCGGCACATCAAAGTGATAATCGGTGATGCCACCGTCGCGGTAGGTGCCCGGCCGCGCACCAGGCAGCGGCTTGACGCCGGACAGCACAAACGGGATCGCGCCTGATGCCAACACTGCGGGCCCAACGTTGTCGGCAGCCAGCGCAACGTGTTCTATGGGCAAGTCGTCCACATCGAAGAACGGCGGGCGTTCACGCGGATCGTGCACGAGCGTGCGCACGAAGAAAGCGCCCAGCGCCTTGCGCGACACTTTGTTCGCAAGCATCGCAGCCGTGAGCCCTGCCGCCAGCGGCAAGGGGTGCTCGCTGGCCGACAAATGCCGCGCGCGGTTGACCATAATGTGCGAGCGAAACACGGGGTGGTTCACGATCTCGTCCGCGCCCGATTCGCCAATCACGTTCTCCAGAATCGCGCGGCTAACCCGCGTAATCTCGTCGCGGTTCGGTTTCTCGCTGTAGGTCTGTGTGAGGTAGGCATGCTCGAAGCGCTCGAGCGCCGCCATGGGATTGTTCTGCGCGTAACAGCTGAACCGCCAGGCACCGATAGACGATCCCAGCAAATGAACCGGAACGGTGTATCTCGGCACGACCTCGCGAATCAGCGCGCGATCGAGTCCCGCCAGAACAAGCCACTTGGCGCCGCCCGACGCGCCGACCATCATGCGGACATCGGCGGCGTCGAAGCCGTTCTTCTCGATGTGGGCGCGCGCTGCAGGACCCGCGCGCACGGCAAGCGACGTTGGCAGCGCGCTCACAGGATGGCCGCAGACTAGCCTGAAATCGGGTCGCGGCGAACGATGGTCTGTTCGCGCCCCGGACCCGTCGACACGATATCGATCGGTGTGTCGACGATGGCCTCGATGCGAGCCAGATAGTCGCGCGCGGCCTGCGGCAACGCGTCGTACTCCGTGATACCGACCGTCGAGCTTTGCCAGCCCGGCATGTCTTCGTAGACGGGCTCGACCTCAGCGTAGCGGTCGACGATGACGGGCGGCGTGCTGATCACTTCGTTGTCGATGCGGTAACCCACGCAGATACGAATGGTCTCAAGCTCATCAAGTACATCGAGCTTCGTGACGCAGAGGCCCGTGACACCGGAGTTCACGATCGAGCGCGAGAGCGCCACAGCGTCAAACCAGCCACAGCGACGCGGCCGCCCTGTTGTGGCACCAAACTCGGCGCCCACACGCGCAATGTGTGCGCCCATGTCATCGTGCAGTTCTGTTGGAAACGGGCCGGCGCCGACACGTGTGGTGTAGGCTTTTACGATGCCCAATACGAAATCGAGCTGGTTCGGGCCGATGCCCGTGCCCGTCGAGGCGGCGCCCGCGACGGTGTTGCTCGACGTCACAAATGGGAACGTGCCGTGATCGATGTCGAGTAGCGTGCCCTGCGCGCCCTCGAACAGAATGGCGTCGCCGGCTTCATGTAGCGCATGCAGCGTGCCTGTGACATCAGACACAAGCGGCGCCACACGCTCGGCGTGATGCATCGCCTCATCGAGTGTCTCGTTGAAGTCGACGAGAGGCGCACGGAAGTAATTCTTTAGCACAAAGTTGTGGTAGTCGAGGATCTCGCCCAGCTTGGCCGCGAACTGCTCACGCAGAAACAGATCAGACACGCGCAGCGCGCGACGCGCCACCTTGTCTTCGTAGGCTGGGCCGATGCCGCGCCCCGTGGTGCCGATTGCGGCCGCGCCGCGCGCGCGTTCGCGCGCCTGGTCCAGTGCGACGTGCGACGGAAGAATCAACGGACAGGCCGGGCTGATACGCAGGCGTTCGAAGACAGGCACGCCCTGCTCGACGAGCCCGTCCATCTCTTCCATTAGCGCGGGCAACGACAACACGACGCCGTTGCCGATAAGACACTGCACGCCATCGCGCAGGATGCCCGACGGAATCAGGTGGAGTACGGTCTTGTGACCGTCAATGACCAGTGTGTGACCCGCGTTGTGGCCACCCTGGAAGCGGACGACGGCGCTGACCCGGTCAGTTAGCAGGTCGACGATCTTACCCTTGCCCTCGTCACCCCACTGGGTGCCCACCACGACGACATTTCTGCCCATGTTCTCGTTCCGTTCTTCGTTGTTGCGTCGCGGGTCTAGCGCGCGCCCGTCACGGTGACAAGCAGCACAACCCCCAGGAACATGATGATGCCACCCACGGTGCGAATGCCACTGTCTGGCATTGATGCGAGCTGCGCGACGGCGCGCCGCCAGGCGCGCGGCGCCGCGAACGGCATCATGCCTTCAAAAATCATGAACAGTGCGATGCCGATGAGGATCAGCGACCACTCCACGGCCCCACCTCGCTACTCGCCGTCGCGGTTCTTCAGGTAACGGAAGAAGTCGCTGTCGGGATCAATCACGAGCAGGTCACCTTCTGCGCCAAGCGACTGGCGGTAAGCCTGCAGGCTGCGGTAGAACGCGTAGAACTCGCGGTCGGCGTTGTAGGCGTCGGCATAGATCTTGGCGGCGCTCGCATCGCCCTCACCACGGATGCGTTCAGCGTCGCGGTAGGCCTCGGAGCGGATCACCGTAGCTTCACGATCGGCCTGCGCCCGAAGCTCTTCGGCCTCTTCCTGGCCCTCGGCACGGAGCTGCTGTGCAATTCGGCGACGCTCTTCCTGCATACGCCGGTACACCGAGCCAGCGACTTCCAACGGGAATTCAACCTGCTTCACACGGACGTCGACGAGCGTGATGCCCAGCTCGTTCGCGAGCGCAGAGGCTTCTGCCATCATGTCCTGCATGAGTTCGTTACGCTCCAACGAAATCACGTCTTGCATGGTTCGCTTGGCAAACTCGGTGCGAATCGCCGCGCGAATAATCTCAAGCAGTCGCTGCTCGACGACGCTCTCAAGGCCTCGGGTCGAGATGTAGTAGGTCTCGGGTTGCGCAATGCGATATTTGACGAAGAAATCGACCTTGGCCGGCTTCTTCTCCGTCGTGAGAATCTCCTCGGGACTCGGGGCAATGGTCAGTACCTGGTTCGAGAACTTGAGGATCTCGTTGTACACCGGGATTTTGAAGAACAAACCAGCTTCGTAGTCGCTCTTGACGATTTCGCCGAAGCGCAACTTGATCGCATGCTCACGCTCGTCGACGGTGAACGCCGTCAGCCCGAGACCGACGAGGGCGAGTCCCAGCACCACCAGGATTGAAGAAACTGTGGATTTCATCGGCGCGTCCTCCGATCTCGTGAAGAATTGCGGTCCGCTTCATTCTCCTGAACCGCAGAGGGGCTAGCCGGCGTAGTGGGTCGCCCGAAGTTGCTGCCCGTGGTCGCGCGGTTGCTGCGCCCCGCATTCTCGATCAGCTTGTCCACAGGCAAATAGAGCAGGTTGCCCTCGCCATCGGCGTCGAGAAAGACCTTGCTCGAGTTGGCGTAGACGTACTCGATCGCGTCAATGTAGAGGCGTTCGCGGGTTACCTCGGGTGCCGCGCGGTACTCAATCAGCAGCGCGGAAAAACGCGCCGTATCACCCTCTGCATCGTTAATCACGCGTGCCTTGTAAGCTTCGGCATTCTCAAGCTGACGTTTTGCGAAACCGCGTGCCTCGGGAATGATCTGATTCTGGTAGGTCTGCGCTTCGAGCTTCGCCTTCTCTTTGTCTTCGCGCGCCTTCACGGCGTCTTGAACAGCGGGCTGAACGTCAAGCGGAAAGTCGACCTTCTGCAGGTTGACGGCCGTCACCTCGACACCCGCCTCGTAGGCATCGAGCGCCGTTTGGATCAGCGCTTTCGTCTGCTCCGCAACGACCGCTCGATTACCCAGCAGCGTGAAATCAGCCGGGTACTTGCCAACGGCCTCGCGGATGGCGCTTTCACTAACGTCCGAGACCGTGTCGATCGGATCGCGCACGTTGAACTGGTAGGCCTCGGGATCACGGCGCCGGAACTGAACTGCGAGATCAATCACAACGAAGTTCTCGTCGGCCGAGAGCATCGTGATCTCCTGGTCAAAGGTCTCGATCACAGAGACGTTGACCTTTTCCACCGTCTCGATCGGGTATGGGAAGTGCCAGTGCAGGCCTGCGCCCGTCTGTGTCGTGTACTCACCGAAGCGCAGCTCGAGACCGCGTTCCGCCTGATCGATGCGGTAGAAGCCCGTCGCCAGCCAAATGGCCACGGCGAGCCCCAGCACGACAAGTATGCCGCCGCTACCGTCGCCGCCCTCGCCCGATACCGAACGCTTGAACTTGCGTTGCAGGTTGCCGATGAGCTTATCGAGGTCATTCTGCGACTGATTGCCGCGCTGTCTGCCCCACGGATCCTGTCCGTTACCTGATTCGTTCCAAGCCATGTCTGGTGAAGTCCTGTCAGAAGCCGAAGCCGCAATAATTGAGAAGTGGCGACTTTGGCGAGCCTTTTCAATGGCGCCTGCCAGTCGCTGTTAGCGGCTGACGCGTTGCGCGCCTTGTGTGTCCTCGCGTTCGAGCCGTTCGGGCGGGAGCCCCGTCTGGCTGCACATCCGCATGAAATCCTTTGCTGTCATATCAATGTCGAGCCAGCACTGCCCGCCCTCGTCGTAGCGCTCGTCAATGACTGCGCCGATCTCAAACAGCCGGGCGCGCACGGCGCCCTCGCTGGATTCGAGGCGCAGCGTGCCACGGATGTGGTCCTGACGGAAACGCTGCGTGAGCACCGTGCGCAGCAGCGACAGCCCGTCGCCGGTCAATGCAGAGAGCCACACGGCAGCGGGTCGCGATTCGCCGGCCTCGGCCACCTGGGGCGGCAGTCCGGCCGCATCGATCTTATTGTACACCCGGATCTGCTCGACATCGCCCGCCCCGATCTCGTCCAGCACCGCATTGACCTGCTGCTCCCGCAGCGATCGCTCGGGGTCACTGGCGTCGATGACATGCAGGATCACATCCGCCTCGCGGGTCTCCGTCAGGGTCGCCTTGAACGCCGCGACGAGCTCGTGCGGCAGGTCAGACACAAAGCCTACGGTGTCAGCGAGCACGGTGACCACGTGGTCGTCGAGCTCGAGCCGGCGCAGCGTCGGGTCCAGCGTGGCGAACAACTGGTCTGCCGCGTACACATCCGCCTCGGTCAGCGCGTTGAACAGCGTCGACTTGCCGGCATTGGTGTAACCCACGAGGGCCACAGTCGGCACCTCATTGCGCAGGCGATTACGGCGGCCGAGCTCGCGCTGTCTGTCGACCTTCTCCAGTCGCGACGTGAGCTTGCGGATACGGTCGCGAATGAGTCGGCGGTCGGTCTCAAGCTGCGTTTCGCCAGGCCCGCGCAATCCGATACCACCCTTTTGGCGCTCGAGGTGGGTCCAGCCGCGCACGAGCCGCGTCGACAGGTGTCGGAGCTGCGCGAGCTCGACCTGCAGTTTGCCCTCAAATGACCGCGCCCGCTGGGCGAAGATGTCGAGGATCAGGCCGCCGCGGTCCAGTACACGGCACTTGAGCTCCCGCTCGAGGTTGCGTTCCTGGCTGGGGGTGAGCGCATGGCTCACCAAAACAAGCTCGATACCGTGTCGGGCCACCATTTCGGCCAACTCGGCCACCTTGCCGGAACCAATGAGCAGCCGCGCCTCTGGTCGCGGCCGGTTCACGATTACCGTGTCTTCCACTTCGGCACCCGCAGACAGCGCGAGCTCGATGAACTCGTGCACGTCGCAAGGCTGTGCGTTGGCGAAAATGGGATGCACGACAAGCGCGCGCTCGCCACTGTCCGGGCGATCGAACATGAAGCAGTCCGGCTTTTTCAGGCGTGGTGGGTCAGATTACTCCGCGCCGCCTTCGTCGTCACCCATGGGGAGACGGACGTTGCGGGCAGGCACCACCGTGGAAATCGCGTGCTTGTACACCATCTGGTTGACGCTGTTCTTGAGCAGCACGACGAATTGGTCGAATGAATCGATCTGACCCTGCAGCTTGATCCCGTTGACGAGGTAAATCGACACAGGGACTTTTTCCTTGCGCAGGATATTCAGGAACGGATCCTGGAGTGATTGACCCTTTGCCATAGGATTCTCCTTTTTGTTCTGCACGCTTCCTGCGGCGGCGCATAAGCCCAAGCGCTTTTGCCACAAACTCGACGTCCCTGGGCGGCGCCGTGCCACGTCGCCCGCGTCGGTAAATACTAGCACAACAATGGTGCAATGCGGCATGCACAAGGCTGCCGAATCTTCGTCATTATTTTGACAAATTTTTGTCGATTTGTGCAGACACGCGACGGACCAAATCACTGTCGTGCGGGGACATTGCAGTCAACCCCGACATGCCCCGCAACCACGTGTACTGACGCTTCGCGAGGCGTCGTGTGGCTGTCTTTGCATCCGCGATGGCCTGCTCGCGGTTGCACTCACCCGCCAGCCAGGCCGCTACTTGTCGGTAGCCGACGGCACGCAGGCTGGGCAGCGCCCGGTGAACGCCCGGTCGCGCCAGCAATGCCCGAACCTCGTCCTCAAAACCGGCGGCCATCATGGCGTCAAAGCGCTTCCCGATGCGCGCGTGCAAATCAACGCGATCATCCTCGACCAGTGCCACATCGATACGCGGCCAGTCAGGCCCGCCGGCTTGACGTTGCAGGGCCGTGATGGGCTCCCCCGTCAAGCGGAAGACCTCGAGTGCACGCTGAATGCGTTGCTGGTCGTGGGGCGCGATACGCCGCGCAGCGTCCGGATCCACACGTGCGAGCGCCGCGTGCATTGCGGGCCAGCCCTCGCGCGCCGCGTCGTCCTCGATGGCCGATCGCACCATCTGGTCAGCAGCCGGCAATTCAGCCAGCCCTTCAAAAAGCCGCTTGAAGTACAGCATGGTCCCACCCACAAGCACGGGCACCCGACCGGCCGCACGGCTTTCGTTGACCAGTCGATGTGCGTCCGCCACGAAGTCGGCCACGCTGTAGACCGTCTCAGGGTCGCGAATGTCGACGAGCGCATGCGGGTGCGCCGCGAGCACCTCGGGTTCCGGCTTGGCCGTGCCGATATCCATGCCGCGGTAGACCATGGCGGAGTCAACGCTTATGAGATCAACATCACCTCGGCCGTGCAGCTCGAGCGCGAGCGCCGTCTTGCCGCTGGCCGTCGGGCCCAGCACGCAAACAACAGGTGACCCGCTCACGCGGTTACTGGCCCCGCAGGAATAAGCGGTCGAGCTCGTGCAGCGTGAGCTGCGTCCAGGTTGGCCGGCCGTGGTTGCACTGATCGGCGCGTTCCGTGCGCTCCATATCCCTCAGCAACGCGTTCATCTCTGCGAGCGTCAGTGTGCGATTCGCGCGTACAGCGCCGTGACAGGCCATCGTCGCCAACAGCGTGTCGGCCGCATCGTCGCCGGCGCGGCTTGAGCCGTGCTCGGCCAAATCGGACAATAGGTCCCGCAACAGGGCTGCTGCGTCGTCGCCCGCCGTCAGCGCAGGCACCTCGCGCACAACGAGCGTGTCCGGGCCGCCCTGCGCTACGCCCAGCCCCGCGGCGGCGATGACGGTCGCGTGCTGTTCGGCAAGCGCAATCTCATCCTGACTGACTTGCACGCGAACGGGCACAAGCAACGGCTGGCGCACGACGCTGCGGTTTGCAAAGTCACGCTTGAGCCGTTCGTAGGTGATGCGCTCGTGGGCCGCGTGCATGTCGACGAGCACGAGGCCCGTCTCGTTCTGCGCGAGGATGTAGATGCCCGCAAGCTGTGCCAGCGCATAGCCGAGCGGTGGTGCGGATTCCGGGTCGGTCTCCGCGATTGGCCGCACCACCGCGGCCGCGAGCGGTTCGGCCACGCCTTGCGACGCTGTCGCATCGAGGTTGGCGTAGAGCCGCTCCTGGAGGGCGAGCCCAGCCTGCGCTGGCGCGGGGCGCGGCGCTTTTGGACGGGCCGCAGCGGGCGACACGGCGCGGGCTGGCAGCGGCGCTGGCGCGGGGCGATCGGGGTCCGCGCCCGGGCGCGTCTCGGTGAGGATGGTCTCGATCGTGCGAAATACAAAGTCGTGCACGCTGCGTCCGTCTCGGAAGCGCACCTCGTGCTTGGCCGGATGCGCGTTAACATCGACGCGGGCCGGGTCCATCGAGAGCATGAGCACGTAAGCAGGGTGGCGGCCGTGGAACAGGACGTCGCGGTAGCCGTGGCGTACGGCATGGGCCAGCGTCTTGTCGCGCACCCAGCGCCCGTTGATAAACGTGTGCTGCATATCGGGCTGGCTGCGCGAGAACGTCGGCAGCGCGAGCCACCCGGCGATGGCGATGCCGGAAACCTCATGATCGACACGTATGCAGGCGTCGATAAATGCGTCACCCATCAGTAACGCGATACGACGATCCTCGGCCGCACGGTCCGTAGCCGGGCCCAGGTCGAGCACACGCCGACCATTGTGTGTCAGTGACAGGGCAACGCCTGGGTGCGCCAGCGCCAGCCGACGGAATCCCTGGTCGATGTGACGGAACTCCGTGGCCTCGGTTTTCAGGAATTTGCGCCGCGCGGGCGTGTTGTAAAACAGGTCCCGGACTTCGATGCGGGTCCCGGGCTGCATGGGCTCGGGACGGGGCGCGGCCATGTCGCCGCCCGTCACGTCGAGGCGAACGCCCGAGTCCGCATGGGCGGTCCGGGAGGCCAGCGACATGCGGGACACTGAGGCGATGCTGGGCAGGGCTTCACCCCGGAAGCCCAGCGACACCACGCAGTTGAGATCATCGAGCGTCGAGATCTTGCTCGTGGCATGTCGCGACAGCGCGAGCGGCAACTCGTTCTCAGGAATTCCGGCGCCGTCGTCTCGCACGCGAATCAGCCGCGCACCGCCCGCCTCGATGTCCACGGTGATCGCCCGAGCGCCGGCATCCAGCGCGTTCTCAACCAGCTCCTTGACGACGGAAGCCGGGCGTTCGACGACCTCGCCGGCGGCGATTTGGTTAACGAGATGATCTGGAAGCTGACGAATCGGCATGCGGGGCACCTGCAGGTGACCCGCTATTCTTCCACAGCAGCGTTGCGGGCGTCAGCCGCCCGTCGGGATGCGCAGCACCTGACCCACGCGGATGCGATCGCCGCGGATCCGGTTCTCGCGCCGCAGCGCGCGCAGACTCACGCGGTGGCGTTCAGCGATCTCACTGAGTGTGTCGCCTGCCGCGATGGTGTAAGTCACCGGCCCGGCCACAATCTGCCCCTGGCTTGCGCGCTGCGCGAACAGCGTATCGACGGGCGGGTTGACGAGGTAGTAGTCGCGAATGCCCTGGTACACGGCGTTCGCCACGCGGTGCTGGTGCGCCTGATCGTTGAGCTTGCGCTCTTCCTCGGGATTCGAGATGTAGGCTGTTTCGACAAGAATCGAGGGCACATCGGGCGACTTCAGTACGATGAAACCGGCTTGTTGGACCGTTCGACGGTGTAAACGGTTGACCCGGCCCATCCGCTTGAGCACCGCCTCACCAATATCGATGCTGGCGTTGATCGTCGCGTTCTGCGACAGGTCCATGAGAACGGAAGCCAGCACAGGCTCCTTCTCGCCGAGCTGAACATCGCCAATAAGCGCCGCGTTCTCACGACTTGCGAGACGCCGCGCAGCCTCGTCGCTGGCCCCTTTGAGCGACAGCGCGTAGACGGATGAGCCGTAGGCACGGCGATCCTCAACAGCGTCAGCGTGTACCGACACGAACAGGTCGGCATTGGCGCGACGCGCGCGCTCCATACGCTCCCAGTGATCGATCTTGAGATCGCGCTTGCGCACGAGAAACGCGGACATCCCGGGCTCGGCATTGATCTTGTCGACGAGCTTTCGGCTGATCGCCATCACGACGTCTTTCTCGCGCGTCTTGTTCTTGCCCACGGCGCCTGGATCGATGCCGCCGTGACCCGGGTCCACCGCAATCACGATGTCACGCCCCTTGGCCTGCGCCGAGGCGCGCTTGACGGGACTCGGACCCGCGCGCTCGCCCAAATCAATGACCAGGCGCTCCGCAGTGCCCGCACCGGGGCCGGCGAAAAAGCTCTTGGCCTGCACCGCCTTCTCAAGGTCGAGCACGATGCGCAGCGAGCCGTCAGGCTGTTCGGCGGCGCGCACATTGCGCACAACGCCCACGTTGGCAGGCAGATTGGTGGCGCCCGAGTCGAAGCGCCCTTTCGCGAGGTCGATCACAACCCGACTTGGATTGCGCAGCGTAAACAGGTTGTGGCGCACGGGTCCGTCAAGATCGAGGACGATGCGCGTGTGGTCCGCCTCGGCCCAGGCGCGAACGCCTTCCACGACCGTGCCCGCCGACACCTGCGCGAGAGGCACCAGAAGCGCCACGAAGGCGATAACGCGGCGGCAGGTCGACATAGTGGGCGCGTACGACATAACTACGGCCGGATACTACCGTCGGCGCGCCCGCCAATACAAGAAATAAAGGTAAATAAAACCGGCGCCTAGAGCTTATTGCTCAGGTTGCAGTCGAAGCCTCCTCAATGGCTGCGGACCTTGAGCTGCCCCAGCAGGTCGCTGCCAGTGGCGGACGCAGACACAATCCGGGCACGACGACCCGCGCCGTCGATCTTCAGGGCAACGGTGAGGTCGGCATCCTGCATCGCCGAAGGCGCCCGTTCAGGCCACTCCACGAGGCGCACGCTGTTGCCGAGATCGCGCCAACCGATGAACTCGAGCTCCGCATCACCCGCCAGCCGGTAGAGGTCGAGGTGGTGCACGTCGAGGTCTTCAAACTGATAGGGCTCGACCAGCGTGTACGTCGGACTCGGAACGGGGCCCGTGTGCCCGCAGGCTCGCAGAAAGCCGCGCGCAAAGGTCGTCTTGCCGGCGCCCAGATCCCCTTCAAGGAGCACGAGCAGCGCACGGTGCTCGCTGGCCAGAATGGCGCGCGCGAGCGCCGCGCCCAGTGCGGCCGTTGCCGGGGCATCGGCCAGCACGCGGTCGATCTCGGTCATCAGTTGCGCGGATTCAGCCAGTGACGCAATTCGACGAGTAGGTCGCCGGCAAGCAAGCCGCGTTCGCCGCGGCGTGCGGCGCTGTCGCCGGCCAGCGCATGCACGAGGACGCCCGTGCGCGCCGACGTCGCCGCGTCGAGTCCCTGCGCCAGCAAGGCGGCGATGAGCCCCGTCAGCACATCACCCATGCCGGGCGCCGACATGCCCGGGTTACCAAACGGACAGATACTCGGCACGCTGTCGACGTGCCCCACGAGCGTGCCCGCACCCTTAAGCACCGCGGTCGCGCCCGTCATGTCGACGAGATCGGCAAGCGCCTGCAGACGGTCGCCCTGAACTGCGTCCGTCGTTTTGCCAAGCAGGCGGGCCGCCTCGCCCGGGTGCGGCGTGATGATGCACGGCACGTCGATACCCGACCACGACGCGCGGTCCTCGGACATCAGATTGAGGGCATCAGCATCGAGGACCATGGGCTTGCCCGACGCCAGCACGCGCGCGAGCAGCATGCGGCTCCAGTCCGTGACATCAAGTCCAGGCCCGCAGGCAATGACCGAGGCGCGCGCGATAAGGTCGTCGAGCGCCGCTTCACTGTCGATGCCCGTAACCATAAGCTCAGGGCGCGCGGTTACAATGCTGGCCGCGTGCGACGCCGCCGTAGCCACGGTGACCAGACCCGAGCCGCCACGCAGCGCCGCCTCGGCCGTTAGCCTGGCCGCGCCGGGCATGCCTTCGGCACCGCCCACACAGAGCACATGGCCAAACTGACCTTTGTGCGAATTGAGGGGCCGCGGCGGCAGGCGCTCCGCAATCTCGTCACGGTACTGGCGCCGCAGCACAGGCAGCGCCTCGGCGTAGACGTCGTGCGGCAACTCCAAGTCTGCAAACATAAGTCGGCCGCAGTGCGCGGGTCCGTCTGCGAGGAACAATCCGCTCTTAAGACCCACGAACGTCACGGTGAGGTGCGCGCGCACCGCCACACCCCGAACCACCCCCGTCTCGCCGTCGAGACCCGACGGAATATCGAGCGAGGTCACGGGCGTCGTCGTATCGTTGATCGCGATAATCGCGTCGCGCATCTCGCCGCGCACGTCCTGCTTGAGGCCGCTGCCGATGAGCGCGTCAACGATCATGCCCGTGCCCGCGAGCAGCTGCGGGTCCCAGGCGCGCGTAATGCCGCCCGACTCGAGGTATTCCTCGTAGGCCCGCGCCGCATCGCCGCGCAACTCCTCGGGATTGCCAAACGCCACCACGCGCACGGCGATACCCGCCGCGCGCGCCAGGCGCGCCAGCACATAGCCGTCGCCGCCGTTATTGCCGCCGCCACAAAGCACCACCATGGATCGCAACCCAGGGTAGCGCTGGTTCATGACCGACAGCGCGGCCGCGCCGGCGCGGCGCATCAGCGTGTAACCAGGGATCCCGAAGTCGTCGAGCGCGCGCCGATCCAGCGCGCGCACCGCTTCGGCCGAATAGATGTCGACGGGCAGGTGTATCACCGTCACGATTATACTCGCCGCATGGAGTCGGCAGAACCGAATACGCCGGCCGATCACTCGCAGGCGGCCATGCAGGCCCTGCGACAGCAGATCGGCACCTGGGTCCGAGAGCTTGGCTTCGCGGCGTTCGGTATCACAGACACCGATCTCGGCGACAGCCCGGCGCGGCTCGCCGACTGGATCGCGGCAGGACGCCATGGCGAGATGGGCTGGTTCGAGGCCAACCACGACAAGCGCACGCAGCCCGACAAACTGACGCCAGGAACACGGCGCATCATTTCCGTTCGACTCGACTACCTACCCGAAGACCAGGCGCAGGCGCGCGCCCTGCTCGACCACCCAACACAGGCCTACGTGTCGCGCTATGCGCTTGGCCGCGACTACCACAAGCTCATCCGCCCGCGGCTGCAGAAGCTCGCCAACCGAATCACCGAAGCCGCCGGTCAGTTTGGCTACCGTGCCTTCGTCGATTCAGCGCCCGTCATGGAGAAGCCGATTGCCGCCAATGCCGGGCTGGGCTGGATCGGCAAGCACACCAATGTCATCAACCGGCACAGCGGCTCGTGGTTTTTCCTTGGCGAGTTGTTTACGGACCTGCCTTTGCCCGTCGATCCGCCTGCGAGCGACCATTGCGGCAGCTGCACGGCCTGTATCGAGGTCTGCCCGACCCAAGCCATCACCGCGCCCTACGAGTTGGATGCGCGACGTTGCATCTCCTACCTGACGATCGAACACGACGGCGACATCCCCGAGGCGCTGCGGCCCGGCATAGGCAATCGCGTCTTCGGCTGCGACGACTGCCAGTTGTTCTGCCCCTGGAACAAGTTCGCGCGCCTCACAGCAGAAGGCGATTTTGCGCCGCGGCACGGCCTCGATGACATCGCACTGGCCGACCTGGCAGGCTGGAGTGAAGACGAGTGGCTCAAGCGCACCGAGGGCAGCGCGATACGACGCGCGGGCATCCGACGCTGGCGGCGTAACCTCGCTGTAGCGCTGGGCAACGCCGCACCCGGTAAGGCGACGACCGGCGCGCTCCACGAGCTGGCTCGCAACGACGACGACCAGGTCCGCCGCCACGCTGAGTGGGGGCTCGCACAACACCAACACAAGACTGATACCACAAGGCCATCCTCATGACGACACCGTTTCAGGCCCCCGCAAGCGACTACCTTGCGCCGTTCGACGGCAGCTTCCAGATCGGCGACTTCACCTGTCGCGACGACGCGAGCCCTGGCAAAGACGAGGCCCGCGAACGGCTCGATGCTGCGCGTGAGCGCATCGTGGACGCACAGCGCCGCCTTTACGCGCAGGACACTTGGTCGGTGCTGCTGGTATTCCAGGCCATGGACGCAGCGGGTAAGGACTCGACCATTCGACGCGTGTTGTCGGGCGTAAATCCCGCGGGCTGCCAAGTCACGAGCTTCAAGAAGCCGTCTACGAAGGAGCTGGGCCACGACTTTCTCTGGCGTCATGCCTGCGCTCTGCCCTCACGTGGCCAGATTGGTGTGTTCAACCGCAGCCACTACGAAGAGGTGCTTGTGGTGCGCGTGCACCCGAAGATTCTCGGCTACCAAAAACTGCCGTTCGAGACGGACCTCGATGCCATCTGGCCACAGCGGCTGCAGTCGATTGTCGAGCACGAACGCCACCTCGCGCGGAACGGCACAGCCATCCTCAAGTTTTTCCTCAACGTCTCGCTTGAAGAACAGCGCGAACGCTTCCTGGCGCGTTTGGAAACGCCCCACAAGCGCTGGAAATTCGAGCCCGGCGACGTACGCGAACGCGCGCATTGGGATGCCTATCAGCGCGCCTACGACGAGGCGATTCGCGAGACGTCAAAACCCTGGGCGCCCTGGTATGCGATCCCGGCCGACAGCAAGCCCGCCATGCGCTGCCACGTCGCGGAGATCGTCGCCGACGCACTTGATAGCCTAGAGCTCAGCTACCCGCAAACGGGTGCCAGCGACCAGGCCGTGCACGACGAGATGCACCGGGCCCTGTTAGCGGAAGCGTGAGGCCTCAGCCGGCGGAGACGTTATCGATGAGGCGCGCGCGACCCAAAAGCGCTGCGGCCAGGACGACCCAACGCGTGTCTTCTTTCTTGGATTTCTTGAGCGTGTCCGGGTTGCGGATCGCGACGTAGTCGCAGAGAAAACCGGCTTCCTCAAGTGTGGCCACGGCTTCAGCCCGCAGCGCTTTGTAGTCGCGTGCGCCGCCCTCAAGCGCCCTCGCGATGCGTGAAAGCTCACGGTGGAGCAGCGGCGCCTTCGCGCGGTCACGCTCGGACAAGTACTGGTTGCGAGAGCTCATGGCCAAGCCGTCTGATTCGCGCACCGTCGGAGCAGACTGCACCGCGACAGGCAGCGACAGATCTCGCACCATCTGTTCGATCACAGCGACCTGCTGGTAGTCCTTGCGCCCGAACACGGCGACGTCAGGCGCCACCATGAGGAACAGCCGGGCTACAACCGTGGCAACGCCATCGAAGTGCCCCGGTCGATGCTTACCCTCGAGCCGGTTTGCGATGCCCGGCACACTGACGTGCGTCGCATTCTCAATGCCGAGCGGGTACATCGTCACGTCGTTGGGCGTGTACACCACGTCGGCACCGGCTTTGGCCAGCTGCTGGCAGTCGCGCTCGAGCGTCCGCGGGTAGTTGCCAAAGTCTTCGTTCGCGCCGAATTGTGTCGGATTCACGTAGATGCTCACCACAACGCGCTCGGCAAGGCTGCGTGCGTGCTCAACGAGCGCCAGGTGACCCGCGTGCAGGTTGCCCATCGTCGGCACGAACGCCACGCGCGCGCCCTCGTTGCGGAAGCCTGCGACCTGCTCTCGCAGCGCGGGCAGTGACTCGACCACCTGCATCGTCAGCACCGCCCCCCGCGCCGCGCTCATGAGAAACAGTGCTCCGGCGCCGGGTAACTCTTGTCCTTCACTGAGGCGACAAAGTGTTGCACCGACTCGAGCGGTGAATGCGTGTCCTGCGCGTAGTTGCGCACGAAGCGCGGCACGCGGCCAAGCGTGATGCCCAACACGTCATAGAGCACCAGGATCTGGCCGTCGACATCGGGGCCGGCGCCGATCCCGATAACCGGCACGTGCACGGCATCGGTAATCGCGGCGCCCAATTCGTTGGGGACACATTCAAGCAATACGATGTCGGCACCCACGGCTTCGAGACGCTTTGCCGCCTCAACCATGCGTTGCGCCTGCTCCGGATCGCGACCCTGCACCTTGAAGCCACCGATCTTGTGCACGCTCTGCGGCTTGAGCCCGATGTGCGCGCAGACGGGGATGTCGTGGCGCGCCAGGTGCTCAACGATCTCGATCTGCCCCTCACCGCCCTCGAGCTTGATCATCATGGCCCCGCCCTCTTGCATGAGACGCACGGCATTGTCGAGTGCCTGCTCGGGCGACGTGTAGCTCATGAACGGCATGTCGGCCATGAGGAAGGCGTGCGTGAGGCCGCGTGCGACGGCCTTGGAGTGGTAGACGATGTCATCCACTGTGACGGGCACCGTCGTGTCGTGGCCCTGGATGACCATACCCAGCGAATCGCCCACGAGCACGACGTCTATTCCGGCGCGATCGACAACGGCCGCAAAGCTCGCGTCGTAGGCCGTGATGCAGGCGATGGGCACACCCTCGGCTTTCATTTTGGCCAGGCTCGCGACGTTGATGGGTGGCGCGTCCATGGCGCGCTGTTCGAGTTGGGTATACATGGCGGGCTCGTATGAATGCGGCCGACAGGATACCCCATCTAGCCCTTGGGGCCTCAGCCGAACGCAGCGATGGGGTTGTAGAAGTGGCGCCCGCGACGCGTGCTTTTGACGCGTTCGAGCAGCGCATCGAACTCGACATCGTTATGAATGGGGTCGATCGCCGCAACGTTGACGATCAGGAGCGGCGCGGCGTCGTAGTCGTGAAAAAAGCTCGCGTAACGCTCGGCGACCTGCTCCAGGTAGTCCCGCTCAATGTGGCGCTCATGCTCAATCCCTCGACGGGCAATGCGCTCTGCCAACACGTCGACCGGGGCTTGCAGGTACACCACGAGATCGGGCTGGGGCGGGTCAATCCCGAGTCGAGCGCGGATCTGCTCGTAGAGCGAGAGTTCCTCCGGGTCCAGATTGAGTTCGGCAAACAAGCGGTCACGCTCAAGCAAGAAATCGGCGATGCGCAACGATGAGAACAGGTCGTCCTGGCGCAGCGCCTCGACCTGGCGCGCGCGCTCGAACAGGAAAAACAACTGCGCGGGCAAAGCTGAACCCTTGCGGTCGCGGTAGAACCGCTCAAGAAACGGATTGTCGGCCTGCGACTCGAGTACCAGGCCGGCGTTGAGACGTTCCGCCAGTCGTTCAGCCAACGCGGTCTTACCAACACCAATTGGGCCTTCCACAGCAATGAAGGCCGGCTCACTGCTCACGCACGCCCCCCGAGGCAATCGATACGTTGATCGGACACGGCGTCGAGGAGCGTCGACACCATGCCGTGACCGGGGACCGTGAGCGTCGGCGCCAGTGTCGCCAATGGACGCAACACAAACGCGCGCTGCGTCATACGCGGATGCGGCAGCGTGAGCGTTGGCGTTTCTGTGACGACATCAGACAAGAGCAGAAGATCCAGGTCGAGACGACGCGGCGCCCATCGTACACCGTCGCGCACCCGCCCGTGCTCACGCTCCAGTTCGAGCAACATCTGCAGTAGCGAGTCCGGCGCGCCTGACCAAAGGAAGGCAGCGACCGCGTTGATGTAGTCAGGCTGCGGCCCCGTCCCCACGGGCGCGCTAGCCCAAAGATCGGACGCCCGAAATGCGCGCGTGTCGTCGCGCGCGGCGAGGTCCCGGAGTGCCGCAGTGACACGCTCCTGCGGCGCGTCGAGATTGCTGCCGACGCCGACGTAGGCCGGGCGCCAGCGCTCAGGCGTCGCCGTCATTGCGCGGCTTGCGGCGGCGACGGCGGCGACGCTTGGGCTGGTCGCCCTCGCTGCGGCGGCTGCCCACGCCGAAGGCCTCGCCACGCTTGCTGCCCTCGAGCTCCTGCACGTCGGTCCAGAACTTCGCGACGTCCTCACCGACCTCGCCAATCCCAGCCCGCAACAGCATGAAGTCGTAGGCCGCTCGAAATCGCCGGTGCTCAAGGAAGGCAAGTGCCCGCGCGCCGCGCATCTTCTGGAACCGCGGTTGCAACGCAATCATCTCGCGTAACGGGGCGGTGAAGCGCTTGGGCATCGAGATCATCTGCTGCTGGCGGCCCAGCACTTCGAACGTCGCCCGGCCCAAAGCCTGCGACGGCGAGGCCGATTCGGTTTCATAGATCTCGGCCGCGCGCGCCTTGATTGGCCACCACATGAGCACCGCAAGCAGGAACATGGGCGTCACTGGCCGGCCTTCGGCGACTCGATGGTCCGTGTTGTCGAGTGCGCGCTGAATGAGTGTCTCGAAATGCTCGCCGTCGTGGGCCTGCAGGCCTTGCCAGGCCTCGGGGAACAGCTCGCGGAACACGCCGTGCTCACGCAGCCGATCATAGCTTGCCCGCGCAAAACCAGCCTGAAACAGCTTCAGGAATTCGTCGAAGAGTCGCGCGGCCGGCACATTGCTGAGCAAATTCTTGTGCTCCGCGATACCGGCGCTCAGGCTCGGGTCCATATCAAAGCCGAGCTTGGCCGCGAAGCGCACGGCGCGCAGCACGCGCACGGGATCTTCACGCAGCCGCCGCTCCGCTTCGCCGATCAGCTCGAGCCGACACCGCTCCACGTCGGCGACACCGCCGACGTAGTCCCATACCGAGAAGTCCTCGATGTTGTAGTACAGCGCGTTGCACGTGAAATCGCGGCGCCAGACGTCGTCGTCGATGCCGCCGTAGACGTTGTCGCGAATGAGCCGACCCTCGTCGTCTTTCTGCGCGTCGGGGTCTTCGGTAGCGTCGGTGCTCGCGCGGAACGTCGCCACCTCAATGATCTCTCGGCCGAAACGCACGTGCACAAGCCGAAAACGCCGGCCGATGATGCGCGAATTGCGAAAGAGTGCATGCACCTCATCAGGCGACGCGTCGGTCGACACGTCGAAGTCCTTGGGGTGTCCGCCGAGCAGCAGATCGCGCACCGCACCACCGACAAGAAACGCCTGGTAACCACCCTCGCGAAGGCGGTACAACACCTTGAGCGCGGCCTTGGAGATATTCTTGCGGGAGATGCAGTGGTCTGCGCGCCCAATGATGCGGGGCGCGCCTTCAGACTGCCGGTCAGCCTGGGACAATGGCGAAAAGCCTTTGAAACAGCGTCATCGCGCCACTATATCAGAGGCCCACAGCGTGAATCTCCCCAAGCCCACATGAACGACACCGCGACACCCGCCCTCGTCCACCCATTGAGGCGCCTGGCCGCCATGGCCTACGACACCGTATTGCTCGCGGGCACCCTCATCCTGGCCGGTATGCCCTGGGCAATTTTCGGCGCCAATGAAGAGACGGGCTACATCAGCGACGAACCGCAAAAAACCCTGTTCTTCATCTGGAACATCGCGCTGATCTTCGGTTACTTCGCACTGGGCTGGTGCCGTGGCGGCCGCACGCTCGGCATGCGTTCCTGGCGCCTGCAGGTCGTAGCTCGCGACAGTGGCCCCGTCACCGTGGGCCATGCCCTGCGTCGATTCGCGGCGGCACTACTGGCCTGGCTCCCGCTGGGCGCGGGCGTGCTCTGGCAATACCTGGATCGTGACGGTCTGACCTGGCACGACCGCTTATCGGAAACGCGACTCGTGCAGCTCAGGAAGCCGCAGAAGACGTCCGCCTAGCGCACGCGCTGCAGCACGATGATCGTGGCGATCGCGAGCGCAGCACTAGGTGCGAGACCCACGAGCGCAGGCTCAAGCGCGAACACCTGCCCGGAATTCGCCAGCGTCCGGCTCGCGAGAAAATAGGCCAAGCCGATGAGCACCCCGAGCGTGAGCCGGGCGCCCGTGCCCGAACGACGCAGCGCGCCGAACACGAATCCAATGGCCAGCATGGGCATCAGCACGGTAGCCAGAACGTCGGAGACGCGCGACCACAGCTCCGTCTCATAGGCCCGCGCATCGAGCCGGTTCGCCCGCAGATAACTGAGATAGGCCAGCAAACCGCGCACGGACAGGCTGTAAGGGCGCAGTGCCGCGATGCCGAGCAGCTCTGCGTCCACGTTGAAGTCTCTCAGGATTGTAGGCGCACTCGTCCCGGACACGTTCATGCCGTCGAAGCGTGTTTCGGTGAAGCTCTGCAACGCCCAACGCCCGTCGGGGTCGAGATCGGCGCGACTCGCGTAGGCGACCATGGCCAGTTCCTGGTCAGACTCGACCTCAAACACGTAAACGCCACCGAACTGCAATTGCTCGTCGACGCGCTCCACGTTGAACACACGTCGGCCATCGCGTACCCAGGTGTTGCTCGTGCCCGCGAGATCGGCCCGGTTACGCGCGGCGGTTCGGTACTTGCGCGCAAACTGATCGAGGGGCGGCGCGATGTATTCGGCGATCACGGCGCCGCCCACGGCCAGCAACAGACCCGAAACGGCCACGGCCAGTCCGAGCCGTCGCGCGGAGATGCCCGCGGCACGCATCGCAATCAGTTCGCTGTGACCCGCAAGGTTGCCAAGCCCGACCAGCGCGCCCAGTAACGTGGCGACGGGCAACATGTCGACCCCCAGCATCGGCAATCGCAATGCCGTGTACAGCGCCGCGCCCGCCGTTGTGTAACTGCCCTCGCCCGTGTCGTCGAGCTGGCCGATGAACTCGATGAAGCCCGCAACGGCCAGCAGCACCATGAGCACGAGCCCCGTGGCGCCAAGTACGGTGCGCAGCAGATAGGCGGCGAGCGTTTTCACGAGC
Organism: Pseudomonadota bacterium; assembly: GCA_038524795.1. GTDB lineage: Bacteria > Pseudomonadota > Gammaproteobacteria > Steroidobacterales > Woeseiaceae > CALBPI01. The sequence continues at coordinate 136,274 of JBCBIJ010000009.1, forward strand.
CGAGCCACCGCGATGGCCGGAACCGACCAAACCATCCATTCTGCGACGCCACCATCGCCATTGCGACCAAGGCCATGGCGGCGTGAACGAACCAGATGCCAATTCGCGGATCAATCTGCTCGCGCTCCACCCAGACTTTGGCGGCACCGATCAGGTTGAAATAGATGATGAACACGAGCACGCCGACCGCGAGCTTGCCGTAACGCCCCTGGCGCGGCTGGCTCTTGGACAGCGGCACGGCGAGCAGGGCCAGTACCAGTGTGGCGAGCGGCACGGACACGCGCCACTGCAGCTCGGCAATCTCAAGCGGATCGCGGGTACCCAGGAGATCGGCCGTCGACTTTGCCTCGGGCTTGAGCTCGCCCACCTCGGCCGCCGGCAGTGTAAAGGGCAAGCCGTACTCCGTGAACTCGACGATCTGGAACTGCGACGCGCCTGGCACGCCGAGGTAGCGGCGTCCCTCCGACAGCACAATGTAGCGCACGTCGTCATCGCCATTGCGCTGCGTACCGCGCTTGGCCAGAACCACTTCGACTTCGTTATCAAGTCGGCGCTGCAAAAACACATTAACCAACGAGCCGTCGCCGTCGATCTGCTCTGCGAAAATCACGGCACCCTCGTCGCCGGCCTCAACGAAACGGCCCGCCTCGATCGCGGACAGGTCCATACGCCGTTGCGTCTCGGCGCCAATCACCTCGATTTTTGCGAGCGACTGCGGCGCAATAACCAGTGCGAGCCAGGCCACAAGCGCAGCCAGTGGCAGCGCGAGCCACGCGACCGGCCGGTACAGGCCGCCCGGGCCAACACGGCAGGCCATCATCGCGGGCAGCTCGCTGTCGCTGTAGAGCCGTGCCAGCGCAAGCATGACGGCCAAAAACAGGCCGAACGGGATCAGAATAGTCAGGTACTGCAACGCTGTGAGCCCGATGACGCTGAACACGGCGTCCTTCGCGATCTTGTCCCGGGCTGCGTCGCCGAGCACGCGGGCGAACTGATTCGAGAGCAGAATCGCCAGCAACACGCCCGTCACGGAAACCCAGGTCTGGGCCGTCTCACGGAGAATGTAGCGATCGAGAATACGGAACATGGAGCTCAACGGGCGCTTAAATTCGTCCGGAGCTTGCAGTATGATCGGGCGCGCTCCGGGTGGGGATATTGGGCGAATAGTAGCAGTGCGGCTCAGCGAAAGCCTGCCACTGCGACGCGGCAACGAAAGCTCGCCGCTAGGAAGGATGAACCACCAGCGGGTGCCGGGCGTTTCTGGCAACCGGGGAGCACCAAGTGAATAACAAGACCAGGCGGCAGGGAAAAACACGGACCCCGGTCCGGCCGCATCAGGAGTGCCTCGAATGGAATGTGTGACCACGACGGCCGATGCCGCAAAGAAGGCGACGGACTGCGTCATCGTCGGCATCTACGACAAGAAGCGCTTGAGCGACGCTGCTGAAGCCATCGACGACGCAGGCGACGGCCTGATCTCAAAACTCATCGAGCAGGGCGACCTGAGCGGCAAACTGGGTGCAGCCACACTCCTCGCACGCCCGGCCGGAATCAAGGCCAAGCGACTCGTCGTCGTAGGTCTTGGCACCAAGAACACATTTGGCCGCCGCGAATACCACCGCGCAATGCGCGCCGCGCTTGCCAGCATTCGCTCGACAAAAGTTCGTGATGTCGTGAGCTACCTGTCGGCTGAGCCCGTGCGCGACTGTGAGCCCTACTACCGCGGCCGACTCGCGGCGCAAGCGCTGGGCGAGCACCTGTACCGCTTTACCAGCACCAAGAACGACAAGACGCCGCCTGCGCCGCGGATCCGCAAGCTCACGCTCGCGGCCGCTGAGCGCAGCGACCGTGACGAACTCACGTTGGGCGCAGAACACGGCGCCGGCATCACGGTGGGCATGAACTTGACCCGCGATCTGGGCAACACGCCGCCAAATATCTGCAACCCGTCTTACCTCGCCGATCAGGCGCGCGAGATGGCGGACAAGTACACCAACCTCGAAGTCCGTGTGCTCGAGGAAGAAGACATGCTCGCGTTGGGCATGAATTCGTTGCTGTCCGTCGGCAATGGTTCCGATCAACCTTCGAAACTCATTCAGCTCGACTACCGCAATGACGGCGACGCGTCGCCGGCTATTCTCGTGGGCAAGGGGATCACCTTCGATACGGGCGGTATTTCTCTGAAGCCCGGCCCGCAGATGGACGAGATGAAATTCGACATGGGTGGCGCGGCAGCCGTCATGGGCGCCATGGCAGCCGTTGCGGCGCTGCGTTTGCCCATCAACCTGACCGTCATCGTGCCCAGCGCGGAGAACATGCCCAGCGGTCGCGCAACGCGCCCCGGTGATGTTGTCGAGAGCATGTCGGGCAAGACCATCGAGATCCTCAACACCGACGCCGAAGGCCGCCTCATCCTCTGCGACGCGCTGACCTACGCCCAGCAGTACGGCCCGACAATGCTTATCGATGTCGCCACGCTGACGGGTGCCTGCGTCATCGCACTGGGCCGCCACCGCTCGGGTGTGATGTCCAACGACGACAGCCTGGCGGGCGAGATCGTGGCGGCGGGTGAACGCGCCGTCGACCGCGCCTGGCATCTGCCGCTCGACCAGGAATACGCCGACCAGCTCAAGAGCAATTTCGCGGATCTCGCCAACATCGGCGGCCGCGAGGGCGGCGTGATTACGGCCGGGGCCTTCCTTTGGCAATTCACGAAGAAGGCGCGCTGGGCGCACATCGATATTGCGGGCACGGCCTGGCTCAGCGGCGGCAAGAAGGGTGCGACGGGCCGACCGGTGCCGTTGCTTCTCGACCTGCTGCTGCAGCAGATCGACTAGGCGCTCGTGGCGCGCGCCGACTTCTACCTGCTGCGCGACGCCGGTGACGCCGCGCGCGAGCGGTTTGCCTGTCGGCTGGCGGCCAAGGTCTACGGCCTCGACCACGCGGTGCACCTGCGCGTACCTGACGCCGCCGCGCTCGAGCGGCTCGACACGCTGCTCTGGACGTTCACCGACGACAGCTTCGTGCCGCACGATGTGGCGCTCGACGGTCAACGTACAGCACCCGTGACACTGGCTGACGCCGCAAGGCCTTTGCCCGAGGGCACCGAGGTCTGCATCAACCTCTGCGACGACACCGTGGAAACCGACTGCCCTCGCATTGCCGAAATCGTCAGCGGTGACGACGCGGGCCGCGCCAACGGCCGGCAACGCTACGCGAGCTACCGCGAGCGCGGTCTCGATCTCGACATGCACGAGCTCTGAGGCCATGGCCGACGACGACATTCCCGTTCTCACCAAAGTCGTGCGCCGCGAGCGTCGCGCCCATCCGACGCTGACACCCGATTTGCGCGCGGCCGTAGCCAAAGATGTCACCGCTCATTGCCGCGATGCCGTCGCCGACCTCATCCAGGCGGCAGCCGTCGATATCGACGCGCTGCTCACGGATCGCGTCATGGCCGAGCTTATGGAGCGACTGCCGAGCCTCGTAGAAACCGCGCTTGCGGAATGCATCGCGAAGCAAGAGGCGGAGCGCGACGACGCCGACGGCTAGCCGACCGGGAGCCGACTGGCTACACTCGCCGGCTACCCCTTTTCAAAGCCCGCCTCGGGCGGACCAGACACTCATGGACAAGACCTACTCGCCGCACGCGATCGAGGCCCGACACTACGCGCGCTGGGAAGCCGAGGGCCGCTTCCGCGCCCAGGGTGGCGACACCGCGTTCTGCATCGTGATCCCGCCGCCCAATGTCACGGGCACGCTTCACATGGGCCACGCGTTCCAGGACACCATCATGGACGCGCTCACGCGCTACCACCGGCTGCGCGGCGACAATACCCTCTGGCAACACGGCACCGACCACGCAGGCATCGCTACTCAGATGGTTGTGGAGCGCCAGCTCAATGCCGCGGGCACCTCGCGCCGCGATATCGGGCGTGACGCCTTCATCGAAAAAGTCTGGGAGTGGAAGGACACCTCTGGCAATCGCATCAACGACCAGCTGCGTCGTCTGGGCGCCTCCGTGGACTGGGACCGCGAGCGCTTCACGATGGACGAGGGTTTGTCCGAAGCCGTCACCGAGGTCTTCGTGCGGCTTCACGACGAGGGGCTCATTTACCGAGGCAAACGTCTCGTCAACTGGGACCCCGTGCTGCACACGGCCTTGTCGGACCTCGAGGTCCTGTCTGAAGACGAGAACGGCAGCCTTTGGCATTTCCGCTACCCGCTGGAGGACGGCTCAGGACATCTTACGGTCGCGACAACGCGCCCCGAGACGATGCTGGGCGACACGGCCGTGGCTGTTCACCCCGACGATGAGCGCTACCGCGAACTCGTAGGCAAGCAGATACGCCTGCCACTCGTTGATCGCCTCATTCCCATCGTCGCCGACGACTACGTCGACCCGGAGTTCGGCACCGGGTGCGTGAAGATCACGCCCGCGCACGACTTCAACGACTACGACATCGGTCAGCGCCACAGTCTCGAGATCATCAACATTCTCGATGACAACGCGGCCATTAACGACAACGCGCCAGTGCGCTTCCGTGGCATGGATCGCTTTGACGCCCGCAAGGCCGTCGTCGCTGAGTTTGAATCGCTGGGCCTGCTTGAAGGCGTCGAGCCGCACCAGCTAAAGGTCCCCCGCGGCGACCGCAGCGGTGCTGTCGTCGAGCCCTATCTCACGGACCAGTGGTACGTGAAGATCCAGCCACTGGCCGACCCGGCCATCGCCGCGGTCGAAAATGGCGACATCAAGTTCGTGCCCGAAAACTGGTCCAAGACCTACTTCGACTGGATGCACAAGATCCAGGACTGGTGCATCAGTCGCCAGCTCTGGTGGGGACATCGCATTCCCGCCTGGTATGACGACAACGGCGGCATCTATGTCGGTCGCAACGAAGCCGATGTCCGCGAAAAATACGATCTGCCGGCAGACCTCACACTGCGCCAGGACGACGACGTGCTCGACACCTGGTTCAGTTCGGCGCTGTGGCCATTCTCGACACTGGGCTGGCCCGATGCGACGCCAGAGCTCAAGACCTTTTACCCGACCAACGTGCTGGTCACGGGCTTCGACATCATTTTCTTCTGGGTCGCGCGCATGATCATGTTCGGGCTCAAGTTCGCAGGCGATGTACCGTTTCGCGAGGTCTACATCCACGGCCTGATCCGCGACCAGGACGGCCAGAAGATGTCGAAGTCGAAAGGCAACGTCCTCGACCCCATCGACTTGATCGACGGCATCGATCTTGAGTCGCTCGTCACCAAGCGCACGACAGGGCTCATGCAGCCGCACCTCGCGCCCAAAATCGAAAAGGCGACGCGCCGACAGTTCCCGGACGGCATTCCCGAGTTCGGTACCGACGCGTTGCGCTACACGTTTGCTTCGCTGGCGACGACGGGCCGCGACATTCGATTCGACCTGGGCCGGATCGAGGGCTACCGCAATTTCTGCAACAAGCTCTGGAACGCCTCGCGCTTCGTGCTGAGTGTGACCGAGCCACTGGACGGCGGCGACGTGGCCGCGCCGACACCGGGTCTTGCTGATCGCTGGATTCGCTCACGGCTCGCGCACTGCGCGGGGGAAGTCGAGCGCCAGTTTGCGCGCTACCGGTTCGACCTTGCGGCGCAAGCGCTCTACGAGTTCACCTGGTACGAGTTCTGCGACTGGTACGTCGAACTCAGCAAGGCCACGCTCTACGCCGACGATGCAGCCGCCGGCGACAAGGCTGCCGCCATGGCGACGCTCGTTGAGGTGCTGGAGTCACTGCTGCGTCTGCTGCACCCGATCATGCCGTTCATCAGCGAAGAGATCTGGCTCAAGGTCGCGCCGCGCGCGCAGGTGTCCGGCGAATCGATCTGCGACATGCGCTGGCCTGAAACGGGCGCGCGCGACGACGATGCCGAACGCGAGCTCGGCTGGGTACAACAGTTCGTGCTGGGCGTACGCCAGATTCGCGGCGAGATGGACATTGCACCCGGCAAGCCGCTGCCCGTTTTGCTCAAGGCCGCGTCTGACGACGACCTCGCCCTGCTCGATGCACACCGGCCGCTGCTCGCACGCATGGGCAACATCGAATCGTTCGATGTGATCGACGACAGCGACGCGGCACCGGCCTGCGCTACAGCACTGCACGGCGAGATGCGCATCCACGTGCCCATGGCCGGGCTCATCGATGTCGGCAAGGAACTCGAACGTCTGGGCAAGCAGCTCGACAAGTCGCGCCAGGACCTGACCCGCACGCGGGGCAAACTCGACAATCCGAGCTTCGTCGACCGGGCGCCAGCCGAGGTTGTGGCCACGGAACGGGCCCGCGCCGAAGAGCACGAACAGACGGTCTTGCGGCTCGAAACACAGATCGCGGAGCTCGAATCGCTCGCAGATTGAGCCCCGGGGCACCAATCGGCCGGTAATGGGTCACATTCTGGGTGCGGCGTCCGTGCAAGGTGGCCGCGATTTGGCCATGATGCGTGTTGATACCGCCCCCGAGGGTCTCCCGTGACCGATCCCGTTTCGATTTCGAAAGCCACGCCTGAACAGGCGCGCGATGCGCTCGTCGCCGCCCGTGACGCGCTCAACGGCATCATCCTGGGCAAGCCGCAGCAGATCGACCTGGCCATCACGTGCCTGCTCGCGCGCGGCCACCTGCTCATTGAAGACGTACCGGGCGTCGGCAAGACGACGATGGCGCGGGCACTGGCCGTCATCCTGGGCCTCGACTTCGCACGCATCCAGTTTACGAGCGACCTGCTGCCCGCCGACATCACCGGTTTGTCGATCTACCAGAAAGACGACGGCAGCTTCCGCTTTCATCCGGGTCCCGTGTTTACCCAAATGCTGCTGGCCGACGAGATCAACCGCGCCACGCCGAAAGCGCAGAGTGCGTTGCTCGAAGCCATGCAGGAGCGCCAGGTCACGATCGACGGCGAGCGCCGTCCGCTGCCCGAGCCGTTCTTCGTTGTGGCCACACAAAACCCGACGGATCAGATCGGTACCTTTGAGCTGCCCGAATCACAGCTCGACCGCTTTCTTATGCGCGTTGAGATTGGCTATCCCGACGGCGACGCCGAGCGTCGCCTGCTCGACGGCGAAAACCCAGGCGCCTCGCTCGACACCATCAAACCCGCGCTGTGCGCCGCTGACATCGTCGCGCTGCAAAACGAAGTGGCCGGCGTCACGGCCAACGCGCACCTGCTCGACTACCTGCAGGCACTCGTCGCGCACACGCGCAACGCGCCCGAATTCGTGACCGGGCTGTCGCCGCGCGCCTCAATCGCGCTGGCGAATGCGTCGCGCGCCTACGCGTTGCTCGCGGGGCGCAGTGTCGTCTACCCCGATGACCTGCAGGCTGTATTTGCTGCCATAGCAGGCCACCGGCTTGTCGTGACCAGCGAGTTCGCACACCTGTCACCCGCCGACCGCGCCGCGCATGTCCTCGACGCCGTGGCCATCCCTTAGGCCGCTTCGCGCCGGGTTCTACCGGCGCGTCGCGCGCTGGGTCCGTAAGCGGCAAGGCGAGGACACGCTCCCGCTGAAGCTGACCTCGCGCCGCCTCTACATCCTGCCCACGCCCGTTGGCACGACCTTCGGCATCGTGTGTTTCGCGATGCTGCTGGGCTCAATGAACTACAACAACTCGATGGGCTTTGCGCTCACCTTCCTGCTCGTAGCCACGGGCCTCGTTGCGATGCACCGCTGCCACCGCAACCTCGCAGGGCTCGAGGTCATCGCCGTGCATGCCGCCCCCGTGTACGCGGGCGAGTCCGCACACGTCGATATCGAGGTGACGAACACGAGCGGCGGCGAACGCATCGAGCTCACGGGCCGGATCGGTGGTAACCGCGGCCGGGTCATCGACGTCAAAGCCAGCAACACGGCACGCATTCGTATCGAGGTGCCTACGAAACGCCGCGGGACGCTGGCCGTTGCGCGAATCTCACTCAATTCACGCTATCCGCTTGCCTTGCTCAATTGCTGGACCTGGCTGCATGTGGATACGCGATGCACCGTGTGGCCGCGACCCGCAGACGATGCGCCTGCCCGACCCGTCGCGCCGAGCGCCGACGGTGGCCGCGCGGGCGAGCTTGGTGACGAGGACTTCTCGGGACTGCGCGACTACCGCGAGGGCGACTCGCCACGGCTCATCGCCTGGAAGCACCTCGCGCGCAGCGACACACTCGCGTCAAAGCAATTTTCGGGAGCCAGCGTCTCAACGCAGTGGATCGACTACGACACCGCACCGGGTACCGACCCGGAGCGGCGCCTTTCCGTGCTGGCGAGCTGGATTATTGCTGCCGAAGCCGCTGGCGATCGGTACGGCCTGACCTTGCCCGACAGCACACTGGCACCCGCTCGCGGCGCCGCACACCGCGACCGCTGCCTTGATGTGCTGGCGCGATTCGGCAGCCCAGAGCCCGACCATGCGAGCTGACGGTCGACTTGCGCACAGCCTGCCGCTGATTGTTGCGGCACTGCTCGCAGCGTTCCTGCCGCAGATCGCGAACAAGCCGCTCTGGATTACGCTGTTCCTTGTGACCTGCGCGGGCTACCGGCTACTGGCGGAACGACGTCGATTGCGCTTGACGCCTGCCTGGGTACGCACCGTCCTCGGACTTGGCAGTTTCATTGCTGTGCTCCAGGTTTATGGCGGCATCAACGGCGTGGGGCCCGGCAGTGCGCTACTGGCCGTAATGGCCGCGCTCAAGTTGCTCGAAACACACTCTCAGCGTGACCAGTTCGTGCTGCTCTTTATCTGCCTGTTCATGATCCTTGCGAGCTTCCTGCAAGGGCAGCACATCTGGTCCATCGTCTATCTGTTCGGTGCCTTCGGCGTGACACTCGCGGCCTGGAGTGCCGCCGCCCGTGACGGGGCGCCGCGCACGGGCCGATGGTACGCGCGTGAGGCCGGCGTCGCCCTGAGTCTCGCTCTCCCCCTGCTGCTTGCGCTCTGGGTCTTGTTCCCGCGCGTGCCAGGGCCCTTCTGGGCCATCCCTACGGAGTCTGGCGGCGCCAGCACGGGGCTTTCGAGCACCATGAGCCCGGGCGACATATCAAACCTCAGCAAGTCCAACGCGCTCGCATTCCGGGCAAGTTTCGAGGGCCCGACGCCGGCGCCATCGCAACGTTATTGGCGCGCCATCATCATGGACCGCTTTGATGGCCGCAGTTGGGCCGCCAACGAGAACTGGGCGATGCCGGAGCCCAATGCCGTCGTGCCGATCGGGCCCGAGGTGCGCTACACGGTGCGCATGGAGCCGACAGACCAGCGCTGGATGTACGCACTCGACATACCCGTGTCGCGGACCGGTCGCGGGATGCTTATGACGCGCTTCCAAACGCTCGAGAGCCGTAAACCCATTAACGAGCGTAAGGAATACGACGTCGTCTCAGTGCTGGAGTACACGACGAGCACGCGCATGCAGGCGCCTCGCTTTAGCTACAACACGGATCTCCCGGACGGCGTCAATCCGCGCGCCCGCGAATTCGCAACGCAACTGCGCGACGAATCAGCATCAGTCGAGGACTTTGCGAACCGCGTGCTCAGCCACTTCCGGAACGAGCCCTTCTTCTACACGCTGTCACCGCCGCCCCTGGGTCGCAACTCCGTCGATGAGTTTGTATTCGAAACGCGTCGCGGCTTCTGTGAACACTACGCCTCGGCCTTCGCCTTCATGATGCGCGCCGCGGGCGTGCCGGCACGCATCGTCGCAGGCTACCAGGGCGGCGAGATCAATCCGCTGGGTGGCTTCCTGACGGTGCGCCAGTCTGACGCCCACGCCTGGACCGAAATCTGGATTTCCAATCGCGGTTGGGTGCGTGTCGACCCAACGGCGGCCGTCGCCCCGCAACGCATCGAACAAAACCTCGAAAGCGCCCTGCTCGAGTCCGGCGAACGGGTTCCGGGCGCCTTTGATCTGCCGATCATGGAACGCCTGCAGGTAGCCTGGGATCTCATCAACGCACGTTGGGACGAATGGGTCCTCGGTTTTGGCCCCGAGACGCAGCGCGACTTCTTCGAATGGATCGGGCTCGAAAACCCCGACTGGCGCGACTACATCGTGCTGCTCACGGTGAGCCTCATCAGCATCATGGCTGTGATTACCGGCCTGTTGTGGTGGCAGCAACGACCGCCCACGCGCGATGCGGCAAGCCGCGCCTACCGCGCGCTGCAACGCCGCACGGGCACAAGAACCTTACGCGGGGAAGCGCCTCTGACCTGGGCGCGCCGTGCGGGCATTGCGCGGCCCACACAAGCGGCCCACATCGACGCCGCAGTAAAGCTCTACTTGGCCGCGCGCTACGGGGATGAGCAGGACGCCGTGCCGCGCCTGCGGCGTGCCGTCCGGTCGCTGCCGCGCAAACGCGCGGAGGCCTAACGCGCAGGTTTGACGTCGCTGACGTCAACGCGCGTCAGCACAATCAGTCCGAGCACGAATAGCGGGATCAATGCGAGCACCGACACGCGCGGGTCATCACTGACGAGTGCCAGCAGGCCGATAAGCAGCGGCCCCAGGATCGCTGCGAACTTGCCGAGCATCGAGTAGAAGCCGAAGAACTCGGACGCTTTATCGGGCGGCACGAGACGGGCGTACAGCGAGCGACTCATGGCCTGCACGCCGCCCTGCACCAGCCCCACACCAATCGCCATGGCGTAGTACTGCCAGACCTCCTCGAGCACCAGGCCCCATAGCCCAATGAGCAGATACACACTCACACCAATGTAGATGGCGCGTTTGGGTCCAATGCGGTCACCAAGCCAACCAAACCCGAGCGTCGCGGGCACGCCAATGATGTTGGTGATGAGCAGCGCCAGCATGAGGTCGTTCTGCTCGAAGCCCAGACGCAGGCCAAAATTCGTAGCCATCAGGAACAGCGTGTGCACGCCATCGATGTACAGCCAGTAGGCCAGCAGGAACAAGCCTAAGTTTTTGTACTTGCGTACCTCTCGGAACGTCTTGATCAGCGTGCGGTAGCCGTCGACGATGGCGCGTCCCAGCGATGGGCCCTCGTTCTTTTGTTCCTTGACGAACAGCACGAGTGGAATGGTGAACACGAGCCACCACACGGCCACAAGCGCGAACGCAATCTGGGTGGCCACGGCAGCGTTTGCCAGCCCGAACGTCTCGGGCGACTGCACCATCCAGAGGTTGAACAGGAACAAGAGCACACTCGCGCCGTAGCCCATGCTAAAGCCCAGTGCCGACACCTGTTCAAACTCGTCGGGCTTCGCCACGTTGACGATCAGTGAGTCGTAAAATGTGTTGGCGCCGTAAAAACCGACGAGCGCAATGAGATACAAGCCCAATGCGGCCTGCCACTGGCCCTGACCGACGAAATACAACGCACCGGTCGACGTGAGCGCCAAGCCCGTGAACACGATCTGGAACCGCTTTCGCGCACCACCCGCGTCGGCGATGGCGCCCAGCACCGGAGCGACGAAGGCGATGATCAGGCTGGCTGCCGCGGTCGTCAGACCCAGGCGCGCCGTCACGAGCGATGCATCCGTACCCTCGGCCCAGTAGTTGCTCAGAAACACCGGGTACAGCGTGGCCACCACGGAAAGCGCGAACGCCGAGTTGGCGCAGTCATACAGCACCCAGCCCAGGATGGGTCGCTTCTTCAGCAGTTTCAGTGCCATGGCTGCGCTCCGTTTTTTGGGTGTCTAGAGCTCTCGCGTGGCCCGGAACGTGACGTCGGGCCAGCGCTCCTGGGTCAGGTCGAGATTGACGCGCGTGGGTGCAATATAGACGAGCGCCTCGCCGTGATCGATGGCCAGGTTGTCATGCGCCTTGCGTTTGAACTCGTCGAGCATCTTGGCGTCGTCACATTCCACCCAGCGTGCCGTGTGCACATTCACCGATTCGAATCGGCACTCAACGTTGTATTCATCGCGAAGCCGCGCCGCAACGACATCGAACTGCAACACGCCGACAGCGCCCAGAATCAGGTCGTTGTTGCGCAGCGGTCGGAACAACTGCGTGGCGCCCTCTTCACACAGCTGCGCGAGACCCTTTTGCAGCGCCTTGAGTCGCAGCGGATCGGCCAGCATGGCGCGACGGAAAATCTCAGGCGCAAAACTCGGGATGCCCGTGAAGTTGACCGCATCGCCCTCAGAGAAGCTGTCACCAATGTTGATCGTGCCGTGGTTGTGCAGGCCGATAATGTCGCCGGCGACGGCACTGTCGGCCTTGTGGCGATCGGCGGCCATGAAGGTAATCGCCTCAGGAATCTTGATGTCCTTGCCGAGCCGCATGTGCCGCACCTTCATGCCTGGTCGAAACTGTCCCGAGCACAGGCGCATGAACGCGATGCGGTCGCGGTGGCCCGGATCCATGTTCGCTTGAATCTTGAAGACGAAGCCTGTGAGCTTCTGCTCGTCAGGAACCACGAGCCGCTCCTCCGCCGCGCGCGCCTGTGGCGGCGGCGCGCTGTCGACGAACCCTGCGAGCAGCTCGCGAACACCAAAGTTGGAGATCGCCGAGCCGAAATACACAGGCGTCTGTTGGGCCGCGAGATAGGTCTCACGGTCAAACTCGGCGTACACGCCGCGCACAAGCTCGATCTCGTCGACGTAGTCCTGCCAATCATCGCCGAGCAATTCGCGTGCGGCATCGCTATCGAGCCCGTCAATGGTCTCGGTTGTGCCCGCGCGCTCCTTGTCGGTCGCGTGGTAGGTATAAATCCGGTCCTCGGCAAGGTGGTAGACGCCTTTGAGGCGGCTGCCCATGCCGATGGGCCAGGTGATGGGCGTGCAGGAGATATCGAGTACGGATTCGATCTCGTCGAGTAGCTCGATGGGCTCGCGGCCCTCACGGTCGAGCTTGTTGATGAACGTCACGATGGGCGTATCGCGCAGCCGACAGACTTCCATGAGTTTGATCGTGCGCTGCTCAACACCTTTGGCGCAGTCAATGACCATCATCGCCGAGTCGACCGCGGTGAGCGTCCGGTAGGTGTCTTCGGAGAAGTCTTCGTGACCGGGCGTATCGAGCAGGTTGACGACCGTGTCACCAAACGGGAATTGCATGACCGACGAGGTCACGGAAATGCCACGCTCCTGTTCAAGCTTCATCCAGTCCGAGGTGGCGTGGCGGCTCGCCTTGCGGCCTTTCACCGTACCCGCGAGCTGAATGGCGCCGCCAAACAGCAACAGCTTTTCGGTCAACGTCGTCTTGCCGGCGTCGGGGTGCGAGATGATGGCAAAGGTCCGGCGCCTACCGACCTCGGCTCCGATAGCGCTCATTTGGGCTCCGCTACAGGGTCAGGGCGAGAACCAGCGCGTCCTCGCGCCGGTTGTCGGCCGCGCGGTAGTAGTCGCGGCGGCGGCCGATCGTAGCAAAGCCGATGCCTTTGTACATGTTGATTGCCGCGAGGTTCGAAGGGCGTACCTCGAGGAACATGCGTTTCACGCGCGCCTTGCGCGCCTCGCTGATCAGGTGCTGCAGCAACGCAAGCCCCGAACCGCGCCGACGGAACGCGGGCGCCACGCAGACATTGAGCACATGCGCCTCACCGGCAGCCACCGACAGGATGCCGTAGCCTCGCAACTCCCCACCCTGCTCGATGACAAGACAAAGGTAGCCCGCCAGCAGGCAGTCACGAAAGATGCCCGTCGACCAGGGGTAGTCGTAGCTCTGCTGTTCAATGTGCGCCACGGCCTCGAGGTCTTCGTGGCTCATCGGCCGCACGGACGGAACAAGAACATCGCTGGCTGCGCTCACGCCGCTGACTCCAATAGCGCGCGCACACGCTTCAAGTCTTCCCAGGCGCGTGCCTTCTGCGCAGGTTCACGCAGCAGGTAGGCCGGGTGGTAGGTGACCACAAGCGGTACGTCCCGATCGGGGAGCTGGTGTGTCTTGCCACGCATGCGCCCAAGCGGCATGTCGACTTGCAACAGCCGTTGCGCAGCAATGCGGCCCACGGCAATCACGACGTCAGGCGCCACGGCAGTGAGCTGTTGCTCGAGGTAGTCATTGCAGGCGGTGACCTCATCGACGCGCGGATCCCGATTGCCCGGTGGCCGGCACTTGATCGTGTTGGCGATGAACACAGTGTCACGGTCGCAGCCGATCGCGCGCAACATCGCGTCGAGCATCTGTCCAGCACGGCCCACGAACGGTTCGCCCGTGCGGTCCTCTTCAGCCCCGGGCGCTTCGCCAATAACCATGAGTCGTGCATCGCGCGGGCCGACGCCAAAAACAGACTGCGTACGTGTCTCGTGCAAGCGGCACTGCGTGCAACGCGCGACGGCCTGGCGCAGCGCTTGCCAGTGCACATCGGCGTCGGCAGCGGCAGGCTCGGGTGCGGGCGACTCAGGTTCCCTCGTCACGCCGGTCTCAACAACGGGTATCACGGGTTCCGGCGTTGCGCGTACCTCGGAAACCGGCGCGGCAGCCTCTCGTGACACCAGGACATCGATGCCCATGGCCTCGAGATAAGCGCGTTGCTGCGCCGACAGGCCCTGCTCAGCCACGATCCGTCGACTCCGCATCGCTGGTCGTTTCGTTCGTCGTTTCGCTAACCGCGTCGTGCTCGTTGTGCTCGATCTCCTCCTCGTCGTCGTCGAGTGTAGCCAGACGACTCGGGCGTCGTGCCATCCACCACGTTAGTGGTCCGGACAAGGCGTACACGAAGAACAACAGGAACAGGACCAGCGGCGGCTCGATGGAAATGAGCGCGATGATAAGTGGTACGAGCAACAACGACGCAAACGACACCTTGCGGCCCAGATTGATCGTCTTGAAGCTGTAGTAATGCAGGTTGCTGACCATCGCCGCACCCGCCGCGGCCGTGATCACGAAACCGGACACGAGCCCGCCAAAACCGCTCAGGCCGTAGTCAGCACTCAGCCAGACAAAGGCCGCGACCAGCGCCGCCGCCGACGGACTCGGCAAACCCTGAAACCAGGCTTTGCCGAGTTTAGAGGGCACGGCGTTGAACCGCGCCAGCCGCAAGGCCGCGCACACGGCAAACAGGAATGCGACCAGCCAGCCGATGCGGCCCCAGGCAAGCGAATACTCTGCCAGTCGCGCGACACCCCATTGGTACACCACCACGGCCGGCGCGAGGCCGAAGCTGACCATGTCGGACAGACTGTCGTACTCCTTGCCAAAGGTCGACTGGGTGCTCGTCATACGGGCCACGCGGCCATCGGCGCCATCCATAACCATCGCAACGAACACCGCAATCCCGGCACGCACAAAGTTGCCATCGATCGCGGCAACGATCGCGTAGAAACCCGCAAACAACGCAAGCGTTGTCAGCAAGTTGGGCAGCAGGTAAATCCCGCGCCCCCGATGGCGCTCATTACGGTCCAGCATGGATAAAGTGTGCCACGAAGCACGGCCACACGGCGACTGACGCCGCGCGGCCTGCGCTGCATCAGGTCGGGTCTGTCGAGACCTCGTTGTCGCGCCGCAGTTCGGCCAGCTCGGTGACCGAGGCAACGACACTGTCGCCCACGGCGACGCGAACGAGCACGTCGGCAGGCATGTAAAGCTCGCAGCGCCGCGCCAGCCGCAGAAAGGCAGCGCGGTGACCGTGACCGATCCGCTCGCCGTAACGCCGGAAGGCACTGGGCACACCCAGCCAGCCGCCGCCCGA
This sequence comes from Pseudomonadota bacterium, assembly GCA_038524795.1. Lineage (GTDB taxonomy): Bacteria > Pseudomonadota > Gammaproteobacteria > Steroidobacterales > Woeseiaceae > CALBPI01. Next base: position 151,878 of record JBCBIJ010000009.1, read on the forward strand.
GAACGCCACCACGACATCGTCGCCGCCATCGCCCCGAATCCAGAGACCGCCCCGCCCCGTCATCTTCGAGCCCTCCCGCGCATTGTCACGCGGGTCAAGGATTTTGCCCTCGAGCGGCGCACGCACGGTGTAGGCGCCCATGGGGTCGACACGGATGATGATGCGCATGGACTCGCGCTCGAGCAGCCCCGAGCGGCAGCGACTGATATCGAGCACCTTGCCGTCCACGGGCGCAAGGACGCCCAGCGGCAGCATGGGAATGTCGCGCTGAGGGTCCTGGAACAGGGCCAGCAGCAGGCCCATAGGGATCAGCATCGTGAGCGCCCAGGCGGGTCCGGCGAACTTGGCCAGCAGCAGCGCAAACGCGGCGCAGGCGGTAAAGGGCCAGAAGCCCTCGGCGGCAAAGGCGGAATGACGTCGCATGCGCGCAGTCTAACTGCTTCGGGCCATGCGGTGACCCCTGCAGATCGTTACAATGCGCGATCGTATCGCAGTCGGTCAGGCCCGATGAAAGTCAGCGCCCTCAATCTCAAGACGCTTAAGGAAACTCCGGCCGAGGCCGAAGTGGTCAGCCACCAACTCATGCTGCGCACGGGGATGATCCGGCGCCTGACGTCGGGCATCTTCACCTGGATGCCGATCGGGCTTCGCGTTGTTCGTAAAGTCGAGGCCATCGTGCGCGAAGAAATGAACGCGATCGGCGCGCTTGAGCTGCTGATGCCCGCCGTGCAACCCGCGGAGCTGTGGCGAGAGTCTGGGCGCTGGGATCAGTACGGGCCGCTGCTGCTGCGCATGCAGGATCGTCACGAGCGCGACTACTGCGTGGGCCCCACGCACGAAGAGGTCATCACGGATGTGGCGCGCCGAGAGCTGCGATCCTACCGCGACCTTCCGATCAGCTACTACCAGATCCAGACGAAGTTCCGCGACGAGATTCGACCGCGTTTCGGCGTGATGCGCTCGCGCGAGTTCATCATGAAGGACGCCTACTCGTTCGGGCGCAACGCCGAAGAACTCGCGGCCAGCTACGACGCCATGGCTGAGGCCTATACGCGTGCGTTCGAGCGCATGGGGCTCACCTTCCGCAAGGTCGATGCCGACTCGGGTGAGATCGGTGGCAGCCGCTCGCAGGAGTTTCACGTGCTTGCGGACTCGGGCGAGGACGCTATCGCGTTCTGCCCCGCCGATGACTACGCTGCCAACGTCGAGATGACGCCTGCGCCTGAGGCAGCGGAGCGCCCCGCGGCGACCGCCGAGCTTTCGCGCGTGGACACACCGGGCGCGAAGACGATCGAGGACGTTTGTAAGGCGTTGGACATTACGGCAGACCGCATTGTGAAAACCCTGATCGTGGCCGGTGACGAAGGCCCCGTCGCCTTCGCGTTGCGCGGCGATCATGAGCTCAACGCGGTGAAAGCCGCGAGTCTGCCTGGCGTCGCCACGCCGCTGACCATGGCCGAGCCGGCGGAGATTGTGAAAGCCACAGGCGCACCGCCGGGCTCCGTCGGTCCCGTCGGGCTCAAGATCCCGCTGTTTGTCGACCATGCGGCGGCGGAACTCGCGGACTTCGTTTGCGGTGCCAACGACAAGGGCGTGCACCTGACGGGTGTGAACTGGGGGCGCGACCTACCCGAGCCGGAATCCGTGGACCTGCGCAACGTCGTCGCCGGCGACCCCTCGCCCACGGGCGCAGGCGCGCTTCAGATTGCGCGCGGTATTGAGGTGGGCCACATCTTCCAGCTGGGCACCAAGTACTCAGACGCCATGGGCGCCACTGTGCAGGACGAGGACGGCTCGGCGCTGACGGTCACCATGGGCTGCTACGGCATCGGCATCACGCGCATCGTGGCTGCAGCGATCGAGCAGAATCATGACGACGCGGGCATTATCTGGCCCGAGCCGCTGGCGCCATGGACGGTCATCCTTGTGCCCATCAATGCGCACAAGAGCGACGCCGTGCGTGAAGCCTCCGATGCCCTCTACGCGGACCTGCTTGCGGCTGGCGTAGAAGTGCTCTACGACGACCGCGACGCACGCCCGGGCGCGAAGTTCGCCGACGCCGAGTTACTGGGTATTCCACACCGAATCACGATCGGCGACCGTGGGCTGGCATCTGGCGATTTTGAGTACCGCTACCGACGTGCTGAAAACGCCGAGATGCTGAAGCGTGACGACGTTCTCAGGCGTGTTGGCGCCGCGTGACATAATCTCGGGGGATGGACCTCCGAGCCACACTGCTGTGCGTCGCGCTGTGTCTGGCACCGGCCAGCCAGGGCGCCAAGCCCGCTGAGCCCGATCCGGCGCTTGCGGCGGCGTTGCGTGAGGCCGCACTGACCGCCGACACATTCGACGACCGCTTTGACGCTGAAGTCTGGCTCAAGGACATGTCGACGCGCCTGGGTAGTCGCGTGCCCGACCCCGAGGAACGTGTGCGCATCCTGCGCGGCGTACACCGCGAGGCCCAGCGCGTAGACCTGCCGCCCGAACTCGTGCTCGCAGTCATCGATATCGAGAGCAATTTCGATCACTACGCGATTTCCTACGCGGGCGCGCGCGGCCTCATGCAAGTCATGCCGTTTTGGCTCGACGAGATCGGTCGGCCCGACGACAGTCTTTTCGATATCGACACCAACCTGCGTATGGGCTGCACGATTTTGCGCCACTACTACGACCGTGAGCGCGGCGACCTGCACCGGGCACTGGCGCGCTACAACGGCAGCCTGGGCAGCCGCAAATACTCATCGAAAGTTCTGGAACGCCTGCGCACCCGCTGGCGCCGACAGTAGCAACGCAGCTAACGGTTGCCCGTCGTGAAGTCTGCGGGCAGCTCGGGCAAAGTCACTTCTTCCGCAGTGATCGCCTCAACGCGGCTGAGTGGCGACCCCTGCCAGAGCCAGGATTCAAGCTCCGTGATTTTTTCGGGCTCGCCGACCGCGAGCACCTCTACGCGACCGTCACGCAGATTGATTGCGTGGCCGCGCAAGCCCAGCGACTCGGCAACATCACGCGTACTGGCACGAAAGAACACACCCTGAACCTTGCCGGCCAGGTGAAAGCGGCGTGCGATGGTTGACACGATTCGGTCAGCAGCCCTACTTGATGGGAACCGATGGCTCGCGCTTGGGTTCGGAACGCTGGCGCTCGGAGGCTTCCCGCGCCTCGGTCGCCAGTTCTTTGGCGAGGCCTGCGTCCCGACGGGCCGCCGCGTAGGCGCGGCGCTCAAGATTGCTTTGGGCGCTCTTAAGCAGCAACTTGGCTTTGCCGAACTGCGTGGGCGCGTGCTTGGCCGCGTCCACCTCTTCAGCGGCCGCAATAGCCAGGCGCGCGTCAGACATCTCCTGAACGGGCGGTGACGCACCGGTGCAGGCGGCGAGGACGCCGACCGCGCAGAGGCACAAAAAGAGGCGGTGCACACGCATCATCCCGAAACGCTAGCAAGCGCCCGACTCGGCCGTCAAGCCAGACAGCGGCCTGCCAAGCGCCCGGCGAACTGGCATACTGGCGCGCCCTGATTCAGGCACCGAGACATGCAGGACATTCTCGTTCTTTACTATTCGCTGCACGGCTCCACTGAGGCCCTGGCGCGCGAAATCTGCCGCGGCATCGACGCCAGTGGCGTCGCCGAGGCGCGATTGCGCACCGTCCCGGGCGTTTCCGCCAAGAGCGAGGCGTCGGAGCCCCCGGTCCCCGAGGACGGCCCACCGTACGTCAGCCGCGACGACCTCGCGGAATGCGCGGGGCTAGTGCTGGGCAGTCCGACGCGGTTTGGCAACATGGCCGCACCCGTCAAGTACTTCCTCGATGGCACCAGCGGCGAGTGGCTGTCAGGGGCGCTGTCGGGGAAACCCTGCGGCGTGTTTACCTCGAGTAACTCCATGCACGGCGGCCAGGAATCCACGCTCATCACAATGGCAATCCCGCTGCTCCACCACGGCATGATCTGGTGTGGCGTGCCTTACAGTGAGAAAGCGCTGTCGACAACGACGCGCGGCGGTACACCCTACGGTCCCACCCAGGTTGCGGGCGACGCTGGCGCGGGCGTGCTCGACGCCGATGAGGCCGCCATTGCGCACGCCTTCGGCGCACGTATCGCAGACATCGCTCACCGCCTCGCCCGTAGATGATCGGGACCCTCGCAGCGCGACGACGTTTGGGTCTCGGCGGCTGGTTGCTGCTGGCGCTCGTGACGCTGATTTGGCTGTGGCAGGCGCGCGGCTCTTTGGCGTGGTGGGCGTGGCCCGTGGTGCTCGCGCCATTCGTCGCGCTATTGCCCGGCTTGCTCACACCGACCCGCAACGCCTGGCTGCTCGCGCTGCTCGCCACCATTGGCTACGCCTCAGTGGGTTTCATGGACGCTATTGCAAATCCCGGTGCGGCTGGGTTCGCTTATGTGCTCGCAGGTGTGAGCCTCGCGGCCTTCTTCGCCATCATCCCCGCGGTCCGAACACTGCCCGCGCCACCGCGCGACGACGCCCCCTAGGCGTCAGACGCCTTCGGCACGCAGGACGTCGCGGACAAACGGCACGGTGAGCCGCCGATTCGCGGCCAATGAGCGCGCGTCGAGAAGCTGCAACCAGTCAAAGAGCACGGCAAGGTCGCGCGGCAGACGCAATGCGAGATAGCGCGCCGTCTCGTCGGGCAGTCGCAGGCCGCGGGCCTCGGCACGCATCTTGAGTGCCTCGAGCTGACCCGCGTCACCAGGCGGCTGCAATCGAAACAGAGACAATGCGCTCAAACGGCTTTCGAGGTCGGCAAGCTCAAAACCCGCATCGGCCGGCCGTGCGGGCGCACTGATAATGAGCCGCCCGCCATGCGCGAGAACGCGTTCGTAGAGCACGAGCAACGCCCGCTCCCAATCCGCATCGCCCGCCATCGTCTCGATGTCATCAAGACAGACGATTGCTTCAGCAGGCAGACCATCGACCGCCGAGGCTGGCAATCCCATGCGCAGCGGCAGGTAGAGCGCGTGGCCCGTGGGTTGCGACGCCACCGTCGCCTGCAACAGATGGCTACGGCCACTGCCGCGTGCACCCGACAACCAGACACCCGGAGCCGCGGGCGCGCTGAGCGCGGCTACGGCAGCGCCATTGGGCCCTGGGTAGAACGTATCGAAGCGCGCCTCCACATCAAGACCGATGTCGAGGGGCAGCTGCCCCGTGGACTCAGGCGTCATTGCGCTGACGGGGCTCGCGCGCTTCGAGGAATGACTCGGCTTCCGGGTGCTCGCGCAGGTAGCGGTTGTAAGCGAAGCGCACGAACACGGCGATGGCTGCAGCGGCCGGCAGCGCCAGCAGGACGCCGAAGAACCCGAACAGGAGGCCGAACGCCATCACGGCGAAGATGACGAGCACGGGGTGCAGCCCGATGCGGTCGCCCACAAGCTTGGGCGTCAACACCGAGCCCTCGATGAACTGCGCCACGGAGAAGACAACGACCACGAGGCCAAGCTGCAGCAGACCGCCGCCATCGGGCGAGTTGATCGCCGTGAGACTGGCCAGCCCGATGCCAAAAATGAACCCCAGGTAGGGCACGAAGCTCACAAGCCCCGCGACGACGCCAATGGCCAATGCGAACTTGAGGCCGATGAGCATGAGACCGCCTGAATACATGACGGCCAGCCCGAACATCACGAGTAGCTGCCCCCGCAGAAATGCGCCCAGCGTGTCATCCGTCTCGCGCGCCAGGGTAAACACAGCCTCGCGATTGCGTGCGGGCACCAGTGCGCCCAGCCGAGCGATGATGAGGTCCCAGTCTCGCAGCAGGTAGAAGGTCAGCACCGGAATCAAAAACAGGTTGATGATGCCCGTAAGCAGCGCCCCGCCAGAACGGGTCAGCTGGCTCAACAACGTGCCGCCGAGGCTTGCGGCATCAGCACCGTAGCGCTCGATAAGCGCGGCAAGCCCAATTTCGGCGTCGTCGGTACCGTCACCCAGCAAGCCGGCAACGTGCGGCCAGACCTGGTTCTCGAGCAGCTCGACGTAGCGCGGCAGGACTTCCAGCAGCGCACCAATCTGCGAGTTGACGAGCGGGATCAGCAACAGGATGAGCCCGCCAAGGACGACGAATGTGAGCAGGAACACCACGAGGACAGCTAGGGATCGGGGCAGGCGCATCTTCTGCAGCCGGTCTGCCAGCGGGTCACCGATGTAGGCGAGCAGCCCTGCGGCCACGAAGGGTGTCAGCACAGGCGCCAGCAGGTACAGGAGGTAGCCTGTCGCGCCCAGGGCGCCCAGCGTGAGCAGTTTCTGGTCGTTGGTCATGCCGTGTGCTCCCGGGCCCTGCGCGTCCACTCAAGCATGTAGCCGAGCGTACTCATGAGCATCGTCACGATGAGAGCCGCCATGAGTGCCGGCAACACCAGAGGCGCCAGCGTTGCCGTCAGGGTGGCAGGCAGCAGCTCCGGATACGCCGCGTCGAGCAGCGCCAGGAAGACGTAAGCGAGCATCAGCACGGTGTTGAGTTTGCTCACCAGGCTGGGCTTGCCCTCGAGATCGCCATAGAGAAAATGATAGGTAATCGCGCCACCCATGATGGTCAGGTCACGCAACACAACCAGCGTCGCAAGCCACCAGGGTGTCACGCCAACCAACGCCATGACGACGAACGTACCGATGAGCAAGAGCTTGTCGGCGATGGGATCGAGGATCGCGCCGATCTGCGTGCGCCAGTCGAACCGCCGCGCGAGCCAGCCGTCGATACCGTCGGAGAAGCCGGCCACGAAAAACAAACTGACGCCGAGCGTAAAGCGCTCGCTGGCGATGGAGGCCACCACCATCGGTACCAGCGCAATGCGCGCCAGCGAAATCAGGTTGGGAATCCAGCGCAGCACGCCTAGTCCCCAACGCCTCCCGCTGGCCGAAGCCGATAGAACAGATCAGCCTCCTCAAAGGCCGGCGGTGGCCGTGCGCCTGGCACGGTAACGATAGGTTCGCGCCGCGCTGCATCGTCAGGTCCCACAGTGACGCTCGGTGGCATCGAACCGGCAAGGTCGCCAAGCGTCACAGTCCTATCCGGACTGCCCACCGCGGCGTTCCCGGCACGGCCTGCAAACCGCGTGGCCCGAAATGGAGGATCCACCCGCTCGAGCACGGTGCCCTCAAGGAGGCGCGCCAAGCGGTCGCGACCTGTCAGCGCGTCGACGGACACAAGTACCTGGTCGCCGCGCATGGCCAGGACACGGACGTCCTCGACAAGACTGCGGCCCGACAGAAAGTTCACGAGTCGCGCGTAGTCCGCGAGGCCGTCGACTGCGACCACCGAGATCCGCACGTCGGCGGAACCTTCCGGGCTCGACGCAAACTGCGACATGAGCCGACCACTGACGCGCGCAAACGCCACGTTCACGTCACCCGCAAACCGAGATTCGGTATCACCAAAGACCCAGGTCCAGCGGATCGACGAGGGATTGCGCGAACTCACCCGGCCGATGAGGATGCTCTCGACGTCATAGCGCGCTGACGCCGCAACGATCACGTCGCTGAAGCCACCCCAGATGTCAGACGGCGTCACACTCGTCAGATCGGTCTCGTCGTAGCGTGGCAGCATCACAGGGATACCGAATCGCTGCGCCGCATCGGCGATGGCCGCGCCGTAGGCTGCGGTCGGCGGCAACTCGGTCTCTGCGGCCGTCACGCCGGCCTCGACGAGCGGCACCTGGGGTGCGGTCTCAACAGGCTCGGGCTCAGGCTCGGGCGGCTCGAAACTGTCAAGTAGCAGACGAGCGCCGCGCCCGTCTTCGACGGCCAGCCACACCAACGTGGTTGGTCGTTCCTCGCCCCACACAGGGATGCGCTGGGCGCGAAGCATGGTGGTCAGGGCGCGACCGTCAAACGTCACGACCAACGAGTCCGCGTCGCCTTCACGCCAGCCTTGGACCCACTGCTGTGGTTGCTCAAATACGGCTTGCGCCTGCGCACGCGACTCGAACGGCACGATCCGCGCAATGACGGCATCGAGTGCAGCTGCATAGGCCTGCTCGCGCGCTTCGTCCGCCGTGGACGCGACATCGCGCAGGAATGGAACTTCGGCTGTAAACAGGTCGACGGGAGCCGCAGCCGACGGCGTCGCCGTCAGCAGCAGGATGGCCGCCAAGCCCCCAAGCCAGAATCGCATCGTGAACCCCATCTCGTAATTATATACTTCGTGCATGAGTGAGGCAGAAGGTGAACGCGGCCTGACCTACCGCGACGCTGGCGTCGACATCGACGCCGGCAATGCGCTGGTCGAGCGCATCGGCCAGCAAGTGGCCCGGACGCGGCGAGACGGCGTCCTGACGGGTCTGGGCGGGTTCGGCGGCCTGTTCGCGCTGGACCTGGCGCGCTTTCCCGAGCCCGTACTCGTGTCGGGCACAGACGGCGTGGGCACGAAGCTCCTGCTTGCACGGGAACTCGACCGTCACGACAGCATCGGCATCGATCTGGTTGCGATGTGCGTCAACGACATTGTCGTCACGGGCGCTGAACCTCTCTTCTTCCTCGACTACTACGCCACGGGCGAGCTCGATGTCAGCGCCGCCGCGGACGTCATCGGCGGCATCGCCACGGGCTGCGAACACGCTGGCTGCGCGCTAATCGGCGGCGAAACGGCTGAAATGCCCGGCATGTACGCGGGCAGCGACTACGACCTCGCAGGATTTGCTGTGGGCGCGGTCTCACGCCCGAGCATCATTGACGGCAGTGGCGTCAACGCGGGCGACCGCGTGCTCGGGCTGGCCGCGAGCGGGCCGCATTCCAACGGCTACTCACTGATCCGCGCAGTGTGTGATCGCGCCAGCGCCGACCTTGCCCAGCCGTTGGGTGACGGCACCCTGGGTGACGCGCTGCTCGCACCGACGCGCATTTACGTGAAGCCGCTGCTGGCCCTGTTCGAGCAGGCACGACCGCTCGCGCTGGCGCACATCACGGGCGGCGGGCTTACCGAAAACCTGCCGCGTGTGCTGCCGGACGGGCTCGGCGTCGAGCTCGATGCCGCCGCCTGGCCGCGACCCGAAGTCTTCAACTGGTTGCAGCGCGAGGGCGGTATCGCCGACGAGGAAATGTGGCGCACCTTCAATTGCGGCATCGGTATGTGTCTCGTGGTTCGTTCCGATGACACGGCAGCCGCACGTGCCGTGCTTGAAGCCCATGGCGAAGCGGTCTACGACATCGGCCGCGTCGTCGCGCGTTCGGGCGTCCATATCGCATGAGCTCGGGTCCGCGCTGCAACGTCACGGTCCTGATTTCGGGCGGCGGTACAAACCTGCAGGCGCTTATCGACGCCGCTCGCTCGCCCGTCAATCCCTACCGGGTATCACACGTCATTTCCGACAAACCCGACGCCTACGGCCTGACGCGCGCCAAAGACGCGGGTATCGACACCACCGTCGTGTCGCGCCACAAGGGTGAGGACCGCGGTAACTTTGACGCGCGCCTCGCCGACGCCGTCGACGCAACGGGCGCTGACCTCGTGATCCTCGCGGGGTTCATGCGCATCATCGGCGGGCGGCTCGTCAGTGACTATGCAGGCCGCATGCTCAACATTCACCCCGCATTGCTACCGCTTTACAAGGGCCTGCACACGCACCAGCGCTGCCTTGATGCCGGCGATCTCGTGCACGGCACGACCGTACATTTCGTCACGGCGGAGCTCGACGACGGTCCTTCGGTGTTGCAGGCGGAACTCGACGTTCAGGACGACGACACGGTGGACTCACTGAACACGCGTGTGCAGGCGCTCGAACACCAGATTTATCCCATGGCGGCGCGCTGGTTCGCCGAAGGCCGGCTGCAGCTGGATGGCGCCGTCGTGCGCCTCGACGGCATCGCGCTTGATAGCCCTGTGCGCGTAACCGCCGACAGTCTGGTCGCCTGAATCGCGTCAGGCGCGCGGTACTGTGACGCCCGTCTGACCCTGGTACTTGCCGCCGCGGTCCTTGTAAGACACCGCGCAGTCTTCATCCGATTCGAAGAACAGCATCTGCGCCACGCCTTCGTTGGCGTAGATGCGCGCAGGCAACGGCGTGGTATTCGAGAACTCAAGCGTGACATGGCCCTCCCATTCGGGCTCGAGCGGTGTCACGTTGACGATGATGCCGCAGCGGGCATACGTCGACTTACCCAGGCACACGGTCAGCACGTTGCGCGGAATCTTGAAGTACTCGACGGTGCGCGCGAGTGCAAACGAGTTCGGTGGGATGATGCAGGTGTCGTCATTCATGTCGACAAAGCTCGCATCATCGAACTCTTTGGGGTCGACGATCGTAGAGTGCACGTTGGTGAACACTTTGAACTCGGGCGCGCAGCGCACGTCGTAGCCGTAGCTCGAAACACCGTAGGACACGAGGCGCCGGCCGTCGGACTCGCGGACCTGGCCCGCTTCGAACGGCGAGATCATGTCGTGTTCCTGCGCCATGCGCGTGATCCAGCGGTCGGATTTGATGCTCATCAGGTGTCCTCGACGACAATTTCAGGAAAGACGTGGCTTGAGTCGCGCCGGCCTGCGGCCAGAGCCGCGCCTGCGGCGATGGCGATGCTGCGGTAGGCACGCGCGGCGGCGCCATCGGGGTCCGACACGACACTGGGCCGGCCGCTGTCGGCGGCCTCACGGATAGCCATGGCCAGAGGTAGCTCGCCCAGCAACTGCGTGCCGGCCTCCGCGGCCAGTCGCTC
>JBCBIJ010000010.1:0-117500 GCA_038524795.1 Pseudomonadota bacterium
GGACGTCGCCCAGCGAGCGATACAGGGATGTACTTGAGCGCGTCCGGCAAACCCCTCCGACCCGGCGGGATGGCGGGATAGCGAGTCTGTTTGGCCTTACGAAGGCGTTGTGAGATTGCCGCGGGGCCTGCGGCCCCTCGCAATGACTAACGAGCTACGTCAGAAAGAGCCGATACGCGGGGTTTTCGGTTTCATCCCAGCACGGGTAGCCGAGTGTTTCGAGGTGGGTGTCGAGTTCTGCGCGGTCGGCGTCGTCGACCTGGATGCCGGCCAGCACGCGGCCGTAGTCGGAGCCGTGATTGCGGTAGTGGAACAGGCTGATATTCCAGCGCGCGCCGACGGCGTCGAGAAATTCGCCGAGTGCGCCGGGGCGTTCCGGAAACTCAAAGCGGTAGACGCGCTCGTTGCCCTCGCCGGGTGCGCGGCCGCCGACCAGGTGGCGTACGTGAAGTTTCGCGAGTTCGCTGTGGCTCAAATCTTCAGCCGGGTAGCCTGCGGCGCGGATTTGTTCGAGCACCGCCGCGCCTTCCTCGATGCCGCCTGAGAGTTCGATGCCGACAAAGATGCGTGCATCGCCGGCACCCGCGTAGCGGTAGTTGAATTCCGTGACGCTGCGGTCACCGATGCAATTGCAAAATGCGCGGAAGCTGCCTGGCTGCTCCTCAATGCGTACGGCGAAGAGCGCCTCGCGGTGCTCGCCTATTGCGGCGCGTTCGGCGATGTGGCGCAGGCGGTCAAAGTTGAGATTGGCACCGCAGACGATGGCGACGACGTTATCCGCGCCAAGGTCACCGCGCTCTGACAGATGGCGCACGCCCGCCACGGCAAGCGCGCCTGCGGGTTCGACGACGGTGCGTGTGTCTTCGTAGATGTCGCGGATGGCGGCACAGGTTTCGTCGGTATCGACCGTGACAATCTCGTCGACGAGTTCACGGCACAGTGCGTAGGTCTGATCACCCACGCGACGCACGGCCACGCCGTCCGCGAACAAGCCGACGCGAGGCAGTGTCACGGGCGCACCGTGCTCGAAGGCCGCCAACATGCTGGCAGACTGCGCGGGCTCAACCCCGACGATACGAACCTCGGGATTCACCGCCTTCACAGCGAGTGCGATCCCCGCGGCGAGGCCGCCGCCGCCGATAGGCACGACGACGGTGCCGAAGGGCAGGTCCGCGTCGAGCAACTCGCGGCCTATGGTGGCCTGGCCCGCGATGACTCGCGCGTCATCGAACGGATGAATAAAAGTCCGGCCCAACTGCACGGCGAGCTCGTGGGCGTGACTCTGGGCAGCGTCGTAATTGTCGCCGTGCAGGACCACCTCGGCGCCGTAGTCTCGTACGGCCTCGACCTTGATGGATGGCGTGGTACGGGGCATCACAACCGTGGCCGGGATGCCGCGCATGCGCGCAGCCAGGGCAACGCCCTGCGCGTGGTTACCCGCTGAGCTGCAGATCACGCCGTTCCGAGCGCTCGTGTCGTCGAGGCAGGCGATTCGGTTGTAGGCACCGCGCAGCTTGAATGAGAACACGGGCTGCTGGTCCTCGCGTTTGAGCAGGACCGTGGCGCCCAGTCGGCGGCTCAGTCGCGGCGCGGGCGCCAACGGTGTCACATGGGCCACCCCGCGAAGCCTCTGTGCGGCATCGTCGACGAGTGCGGGCCAGTCGGTTTCTGTCGTTACGGTTTTGCGTTCGGCGCCGGTCATGCGCCGGTTATAGCAGGTTTACCCAAGCCAAAAAAAAGCGGGGCTCGTAGAGCCCCGCTTTTTGCACAAGCTGTGCTTCTGCTTACTCGACAGGATTACCGTCGGTATCGATCAGACGAATGTCGTCGAAACCGAGCTCGCCAAGGCTTGCTTCGATCTTGCTGCGGTCGCCGACAACTACCCAGATCATGCTATCGGGCTGAAGCACACGCTGCGCTTGTGACGCGACCGCGTCGAGTTCGAGCGCGTTGGTGCGCGCTGCGAACGTGCCCCAGTAGTCGTCGGGGAATTCGAAGCGAACCAGTTCCGCGAGAGAGCCCGATACCGCGCCGATGGTTTCCCAGCGACCCGGCAGTGACCGCGTGTTGCTGTCTCGCACCCGCGTCAGTTCCTCATCGGTGCCCGGGGCATCGCTGAGATAGCCGCGGAGTTCATTGCGCAGCTCTGACACGGAATCCGCTGTCTTGTCCGCTTGCACGGGGGCCGAAATGATGAACGGGCGTTGCGCTGCCGCGTCGACGATGAACGAGTAGCTGCCGTAGGACCAGCCCTTGTCCTCGCGCAGATTCATGTTCAGGCGCGCTGAGAAGTCGCCGCCCAGGATCTGGTTGGCTGCTTCGATGGCAAGGTCGTCGGGGTCAGATTTGGACGGCACGATATGGCCCGCAAGGATCACAGACTGGTCCGAGGCGGGTCGATCGATGATGTAAAGCGTCTCCTGAGTGCCCAGCGCCACGTTGTCGAGTGTCTTGGTCGGCACATCAGCGGCCTCCCAGTCACCGAAGCGTTCTTCTATGACGGGCAGGATCTCTGCGAGCGTGGTGTCGCCCACGACCACGAGCGTCGCGTTGTTGGGACGGAACCAGGTGTCGTGGAAAGCGACGAGCGCATCTCGGTCAATGGCGTTCACACTGGCCTCGGTACCGCTGCCCGTGAGGGGCTGCGAGTAGGCGTGGTTATCCCCGTACATGAGTTTGGGCAGAACGCGCAGGGCCATGCTCTGCGGCTGCGTGCGCTCGTTGGCAATGCCCGCGAGTCGCTGCTTGCGCAGGCGGTCAATTTCCTTTTCCGGGAACGCCGGTTGCAGCACAAGTTCCGAGAACAGGTCGAGTGCAGGTTCGAGGTTGTTGGTCAGTGTGTTCAGCGACACGGTCACCGTATCGAGGCCTGCGCCGCCACCGTAGTTCGCGCCGAGATTGGCAAAGCCCTCGCTGATCTCGAGCGCATCCTTACGACGCGTACCTTCGTCGAGCATGCTCATGGCGAAGCTCGCCGTACCGGGCAGTCCAAACTGATCGGCGGCGTAGCCCGCATCCATGATCAGGTTGAAGTTCACAATCGGCAGATCGCCGTGGCGCGCGACGATGAGCTTGAGGCCGTTGTCGAGCTCGCCGCGCTCAAAGGCGGGAAAGCTGACGTCGGGCTGATCGTCGGGGTAGGGCAGTGTGCTGCGGTCGGCTGACGTCGTGCCGGCTTTGAGGTTGGCGTCGTAGGGCACCGTCGTCAGCACGTAGAAGTCGTCGGTGATCCAGCGCTGCGCCGCCTGCTGGATGCTGCGCGTCGTAGCCGCTTCGAGGCGTTCGAGGCCCACCTTGTAGAAGTCAGCGCTGCCGCCGTAGACACGGTTTTCGGCGAGAATGTCCGACTTACCGCCGAAGCCGCCGACACGTTCCGCGCCGCGCACGAAGCCGGAGCGGAACTGAGTTTTCACGCGTTCGAGTTCGTCGCGCGTCGGGCCACGCTCGAGGAAGCGTGCAATCTCTTCGTCCATGGCGGCTTCAACAGCTTCGGCATCACCGCCGGGCTGGACGGTCGCGGATACGAAGATCAAGCCCGCGATCTCGAGTGCGAGCGTGTTGGCACCGACTGACGTCGCCGTCTGGTCGTTGTACACGAGGCGCTCGTAAAGTCGCGAGTTTTTGCCGCCGCCCAGAATCGCCGTAGCGATCTGCAGGCTGTCCGTGTCCGTATTAGTCCAAGCCGGTGCCGGCCAGACTTTGTAGATCAGTGTTTGCGGTACGCGGTCCTGGAGCGTTTCACGGTGCTCACCGCTGAGTTGCGGTATCCACTCTTCCTGGCGCGAAATCGGCGGTCCAGGGGGGATATCGCCGAAGTAAAGCTCAACCTTTTCGCGTGCCTGCTCTGGCGTGATGTCGCCTGCCAGTACCAACACGGCATTGTTCGGGCCGTAGTAGGTCTGGAACCACTCCTTGACGTCGTCGAGTGTGGCGGCATTCAAGTCTTCCATGGAGCCGATAGGCAGCCAGGAGTAGGGGTGCTCGTTGGGGAAGACGTTGCCGACGATGTGGCTGAACACGCGACCGTAAGGCTGGTTCTCGCCCTGGCGCTTTTCGTTCTGCACGACACCGCGCTGCTCGTCGAGCTTGTCCTGCGTGATGGCGCCGAGCAGGTGACCCATGCGATCGGACTCGAGCCAGAGCGCCAGGTCGAGTGCCGTCGAAGGCACCGTCTGGAAATAATTGGTGCGGTCAAACGATGTGGTGCCGTTGACGCCGGTGGCGCCGACGCGCTCGAACGGGCCAAACCACTCGTCGTCGTAGTTCTCAGTTCCATTGAACATGAGGTGTTCGAACAGGTGCGCGAAGCCCGTGCGCCCGGGGCGCTCGTCCTTGGAACCCACGTGATACCAGATGTTGACGGCCACGATGGGGGCCTTGTGGTCTTCATGAACGATGACGGTCAGACCGTTGTCGAGCTGAAATTCGGTGTAGGGGATGTCCACCGTCTGGGCATGCACAGCTGTGGCAAGGCACAGCGATGCGACGGTGAGCAGGCGCATGAGCGAACGCATGGCGGCTCCTTCAGATAGCAAAGTCTGTTGCGGTAACGCCGGATTCGGCGCCACCCGCGAGCTCGGCAATCTAACGGTCGCGGCGAGCCCGTTGCAAACCCGGGGCCTGCGAGCGCGTCGCGGGCGGCTCAGTGGCCCGTATCGACGGGCGGGGCTTGCAGTATTTGATGTTCTTCGCGGTGTGCTACCCGCAAGCGCCTGACTCGCCGCGAGTTAGGGCGGTGCGCTTAATACCAGGTGGCGTGAGTAAATGCGGTCGTTAATGTTCGGCACAAAGTTGCCGACGCGCTCACTCACGAGATGCTTGCTGACATAAAAATACATAGGCAAGACCGGGTATTCGCGCATCAAAAGACGTTCTGCGTCGCGCGCGAGCTGCATACGGCGAACGGGGTCAAGCTCGTTGGCCACGTCGTCTAAAAGCGCGTCGTAGGCCGGATTGACGTAACCCGAAGTGTTTTGCGGGTGATCGCCACGAAATGTCTCAAGGAAGGTGTATGGGTCGTTGTAGTCACCCGTCCAGCCCAGGCGCAGCAAATCCCAGGTGGCGCGGTCGCGGCGGTTATCGAGCATGACCTTCCACTCTTGGTTCTCAAGCTCGACGGCAGCGCCCAAGTTTTCGCGCAGCATGCCCTGCACGGCGACGGCCAGCTTCTTGTGGACGTCACTCGTGTTGTAAAGCAACTTCACCTTCAACGGTGCGTCGTCGCTGTAGCCGGCCGCGGCGTAAAGCTCGCGAGCGCGCTCGATTTGTTGCTCGCGCGGCAGGGCTTTCCACTCGTAGTTGTACGAGTCATAACTGTCGACGCCCGGCGGAACGAGTCCCCAGGCGCCAGTTTGTCCCGCTTGCAACACAGCACCGGCGATTTGGTCGCGGTCTACCGCGATGGCGACAGCTTCGCGAATCCGCGCATCTGTGAAGGGCGGCTCCGTCATGTCAAAGACGTAGAAGTAAACCGAGAGATTGGGGTGGACGACCAGCTGATCGCCATAGGTGTCGCGTAGCTGCGGGTAGGCCGTGTTGGGTGTGTTCGACGTGATGTCGAGCTCGCCGGCCCGGAACATGTTGAGCTCCGACACCGAGTCTTCGATGGGCAGGAAGGCCACGCGTTCGATGGCCACGTTGTCCGCATCATGGTAGTTCGGGTTGCGCGCGACCGTCAGTCGATCGCCGATTCGCCATGATTCGATCTGGTAGGCGCCGTTGGAGACCAGGTGCTCAGGGCGTACGAAGTCGTCGCCATGTTCGTCGAAGCTGGCGCGGTGCAGCGGGAACGCAAACGAGTTGGCGAGCAGCCCGAGCAAGTAGGGTGTGTGTCGCTCGAGTCGCAGTTCGAGTGTGCGGTCGTCTATGGCCTCGACGCCGAGTTCGGTGACGGGCGCATCGCCGGCGATGACGGCGGCCGCGTTTTGGAGCGGGAGCAAAATCTGCGCATAAGAACTCGCGGTCGCCGGGTCGGCAGTGCGGCGGATACCGGCTTCGAAGTCAGCGGCCACAACGGGGTCACCATTCGACCAGCGGCCGTTCTCGCGCAGGTAGAAGCGGTAGGTCAGCCCATCGTCGCTGATGTCCCAGCGCTCTGCGGCACCGGGCTCGAGTGAACCTGTCGGGGTTTCTGCGACGAGGCCTTCGTAGAGGTCGCGCAACACATTGGCTGCGGAAACGCCTTCCGCGCGGTGCGGGTCGAGCGTGGCGACCTCAGCGACGTTGGCACGCGTCAACGTGGTGTCCGGGCCGGACGTAGTGTCACCCTGACAGGCGACAACAGTGATCGCGATAAGCACCGCAAGAATCAGTAACAGGCGTCGCATGGACCTTACGCCGTGAAGGCGTCCTCAGACGATGTCGAGCGGAGTCTCGCACAGCGTCTGACGTGCCGTCCATGCGCCGCGTCACAGCAGGCACGGCGTGGCAAAACCGCTGCCGGCGGCGCATACTGACGTTATGAGTCAGTCAGATACGCCGTACCGCAAGGTTTACCCGCCCATCGAGCCTTATCAGTCGGACTTCCTCGACGTGGGCGACGGTCACCGCATCTACTACGAGCAGTCGGGCAACCCCAATGGCAAGCCCGTCGTAGTGTTGCACGGTGGCCCAGGTGGCGGCGCCACGCCCGGCATGCGCCAGTTCTTCAGCCCTGATGTCTACCGCATCATCATGTTTGATCAACGGGGTGCGGGACGCAGCACGCCCCACGCGAGTCTTGAAAACAACACCACCTGGGACCTCGTGGGTGACATCGAGATTCTGCGCGAGGCGATGCAGGTGCGGCGCTGGCAGGTATTCGGTGGTTCCTGGGGCAGCACACTCGCGCTGGCGTACGCGCAACGCTACTCGGACCGCGTCTCCGAGCTCGTGTTGCGGGGCATCTTCATGCTGCGTCGCCAGGAGCTGCATTGGTTCTACCAATTCGGTGCCAGTGAGCTGTACCCGGATCGCTGGCAGCACTTCCTGGCGCCTATTCCCGAGGCGGAGCGCAGCAACCTGATGCTGGCCTACTACCGACGGCTGACCAGCGACAACGAGACGGTGCGCCTCGAAGCGGCGCGCGCCTGGTCGATCTGGGAGGGCTCGACGAGTTTCTTAAAGCCCAACGACCTCGCAACCGAACAGTTCGGCGAAGCCCATCATGCACTGGCCATGGCGCGCATCGAATGCCACTACTTTATGAATAACGGCTTCATGGATGAGGGCCAGCTGTTGCGCGACATCGGACGGATCGCGCACATCCCCGGCATCATCGTGCAGGGTCGTTATGACGTGGTGTGTCCCGCGCGTTCAGCCTGGGAGCTACACCACGCGTGGCCCAACAGCTCGCTCGAGATCGTCGCCGACGCGGGGCACTCGGCCTTTGAGCCCGGCAACTCGAGTGCACTTGTAAACGCGACGGATCACTTCGCGGGACAGCACTGATGCCCACACGCACCCTCATCAGGAACGCGACGCTGGTCAGCGATGGCAAGCGCTTCGAGGCTGACCTGGCTATCGAGGGCGAACGTATCGCGAAGATCGACAGCGATATCACGGCCGAAGCCACGGATACCGTCGTGGACGCGGCCGGCAAGCTGTTGCTGCCGGGCATGATCGACAGTCAGGTACATTTCCGCGAACCTGGCCTGACGGCCAAGGGTGAGCTCGCCACGGAGTCGGCCGCGGCGGTTGCCGGCGGCACGACCAGTTTCATGGACATGCCCAACGTCAATCCGGCCACGATCACGCACGACGTGCTCGCCGACAAATACGCCCTGGCCGCCGACAAATGCCACGCCAATTACGCGTTCTACTTCGGTGCGACCAACGACAACCTCGAAGCGATCAAGAGCCTGTCGCCCGAGCAGTGCTGCGGCATCAAGGCATTCCTGGGCGCCTCGACGGGCAACCTGCTTGTCGACGACCCCGCAGCGATTGACGCGATCTTTCGCGAAGCGCCCGTGCTTGTGGTCACGCACTGCGAGGACTCGCCAACGATCTGGGCCAATGAAAAGAAGGCGCGCGAGCGCTGGGGTAACGACGTGCCCATCGCCGAACACCCTAATATCCGGTCGAGCGAGTCCTGCCTGATCTCCTCGACCATGGCCACGGGCTTGGCGCGTCAGCACGACGCGCGGCTGCACGTGCTGCACCTGACGACGGCCGATGAGATGGTGCTGTTTGAACCGGGCCCCATCGACGACAAGCGCATCACGGCTGAGGTGTGTATCCACCACCTTTGGTTTGACGAGGGCGACTACGCTGACCTCGGAACGCGCATCAAGTGCAATCCGGCCATCAAGAAACGCAGCGACAGAGACGCCTTACGCGCCGCTTTGCTCGAGGGCCGTCTGGATGTCATCGCCACGGACCACGCACCCCACCTCATCGAGGAAAAGGAACGGCACTACTTTGCCGCGCCCGCGGGCCTGCCCTTGACCGAACACGCGCTCGTCGCGGCACTCGACCTGACGGACGAGATGGACATGGACGTCGCGTTCGTCGTCGATAAGCTCGCACACGCGCCCGCCAAATTGTTCGGAATTATCGAACGAGGCCATCTTCGCGAGGGCTATTACGCAGATCTTGCGCTCGTCGATAGCGATGCGAACTGGCTGGCCGAAGATGCCAATGCACGGGCCAAGTGTGGCTGGACGCCCTTCCGGGGCAACCGTTTCCGACACCGCGTCGTGAGCACCTGGGTCAACGGTATGCTGGCCTGGGACGGCACCGACGTTTTGCCGATGCGCGCGGGCCGGCCGCTGCTCTGTAACGCCGCGCGCTAAGCGTGAACCCGTTGGTTCCCTCGGCGCGCCGGGGGCGGTAAGCTTGGGCCACCACAATAAGCGGGACAATGCGTTGTCAGGGCGGGGACACCCGGACAACACGACATGATGGACCCCACCGATACCTCGCACCCGGATTACTTCCACCGGGTCGTTGATTGCCAATGGGCCTGCCCGGCCCACACGGATGTACCGCAGTACATTCGTCTGATCGCCCAGGGGCGTTTTACCGACGCCTACATGGTGAACCGTCAGTCGAATGTGTTCCCCGGGATTCTCGGTCGCGTTTGCGACCGGCCCTGCGAGCCGGCCTGCCGGCGCGGACGCGTCGAGGACAAGGCCGTCGCCATCTGTCGCCTGAAGCGCGTTGCCGCAGACCACCGTGAAGACATCAGTGAACGACTGCCCAAGGCGCCCGAGCAGGGCAACGGCAAGCGCGTGGCGCTTATCGGCGCGGGCTGCGCATCGCTGACAGTCGCCAACGATCTCGCACCGCTCGGTTACGAGCTGCATGTGTTCGAGGCGCTCGAGAAGTCCGGCGGCCTCATGCGCACCAACATCCCGCAATTCCGTTTGCCACCCAAGGTGCTCGACGAGGAGATCGACAACATCCTCGACATGGGTGTGCAGGTGCACTACGGCGCGCGCATCGATTCCATGGCTGAGCTGCTCGACAAGAACTTCGACGCCGTGTTTGTCGGCACGGGTGCGCCCAAAGGCAAGGAGCTCAAGCTCCCGGGTCGCTACGACACGGACCGCATCCACATCGGCATCCAGTGGCTCGAGTCGGTGGCGTTCGAGCACACCAAGACGATTGGCAAACAGGTGCTCATCATCGGTGTCGGTAATACCGCGATGGACTGCTGTCGCACCGCGCTGCGTCTGGGCGCTGAGAACGTCAAGGTGATGGCGCGCAAGCCGCGGCAGTTCTTCAAGGCCTCCGACTGGGAGCTCGAGGACGCCGAAGAAGAAAACGTCGATATCGTCGTCAACCACTCGCCCAAGGCGTTCGTGGTCGAGGACGGCGTGCTCAAGGGCATGGACTTTGACGTCATGACCTACGAGCTCGACGACAAGGGTCGCATCGTCGAGAGCGCCGTGACGGGCGAGACCATGATCTCCTGCGACGACGTCATCCTGGCCATTGGTCAGGAGAACGCCTTCGAGTGGATCGAGCGCGACATCGGCTTTGAATTCAACGAGTGGGACTGCCCCGTCGTTGACGAAGAGACGATGATGGCAACCCGCGAAGGCGTGTTCTTCGGTGGCGACGCTGCTTTCGGCCCCAAGAACATCATCTGGGGTGTGGCCCACGGCCACGCGGCGGCGATTTCGATCCACAGGTATCTGTCAGGGCAGGACATCACGGACCGCCCGCCGAAACATGTGAACCTCAGCGCGCAGAAGATGGGTATTCACGAGTGGAGCTACTCGAACCAATACGACGCCAGCGAGCGACGCCTGATGCCGCACGTTGGTCTCAAGGAGCGGTTCAAGCAGCTCGACATCGAGGTGGAGCTGGGCTTTACCGAAGAACAAACGCTGGCCGAGGTCGAGCGCTGTCTCAACTGCGATATCCAGACGGTGTTCAAGGCGCCCGCATGTATTGAGTGCGACGCCTGCATCGACATCTGCCCAACCTCATGTCTGACAATCACCGAAAACGGTGACGAGGCCGATCTCCGCACGCGCCTTAGTGCGCCGGCCGAGAACACAGACCAGGCCCTCTACGTCTCGGACGCGTTACCGCAGACCGCGCGCGTCATGGTCAAGGACGAGGACCTCTGCGTGCACTGTGGCTTGTGCGCCGAGCGTTGTCCTACGGGCGCCTGGGACATGCTCAAGTCCAAAGTGCTGCTGCCCTACGCGGGCACCGCCGCCGCCGAACCGGTAACTGTAAAGAAGGCCGTCTGAATGGGTGAACAACCGGCCCGCGCCTCCATTAACGACGTCGTCATCAAGATCGGCACCGTCAACGGCAGCGGCTCGGCGAGTGCCAATGGCCTGTTGCTCAAGGCGTTGTTCCGTATGGGCATCCCCGTCTGCGGCAAGAACTACTTTCCCTCGAACATTCAGGGCTTGCCGACCTGGTATGAGATCCGGGTAACGGGTGACGGCTACCGCGCCGCAGCGGGTCGGGTCGACATCATGGTGGCCATGAACGCCCAGACCTACGCCCGTGATCTCGAGGAAGTCGAGCCCGGCGGCTGGCTCATCTACGACTCGACCTGGCCGCGCAGTCGACTGCTGGCGCGCGATGACATCCACATCATCGGCGTGCCATTGTCTGAGCTCTGCAACACCCACTTCGAAGGCGCGCGTGCGCGCGTGCTCATGAAGAACATCGCCTACGTGGGCGTACTCGCGGGGTTGCTCGACATCGACGTCGATGTCATTGAGGCGCTGCTCGCCGAGACCTACGCGAGTAAGCCGCACCTTATTGATTCCAACCGCGAGGCGATCCGGCTCGGCTACGACTACGCGCGCGAGCATTTCGAGTGTCCACTGCCCGTGAAGGTGGCGCCGCTCGACAAGACGTCGGGTCATGTACTCGTCGATGGCAACACGGCGGCAGGATTGGGCGCCGTCTACGCGGGTGCGACTGTGGGCGCCTGGTACCCGATTACGCCCTCGACCTCGCTCATGGACGCCTTTCAACACTTCTGCCAACGCCTGCGCACGGACACCGAAACCGGCGAGCGGCGCTACTGCATCGTTCAGGCGGAAGACGAACTCGCGGCCATCGGTATGGTGCTGGGTGCGTCCTGGATGGGCGCCCGCGCGTTCACACCGACGAGTGGCCCCGGCATTTCGCTCATGGGTGAGTTCCTGGGCTTTGCCTACTACGCCGAAGTGCCGGCCGTGGTCTTCGATGTGCAACGCTGCGGACCCTCAACGGGGATGCCAACGCGCACGCAGCAAAGCGACCTATTGAGCTGCGCCTACGCATCACACGGCGACACGAAACACGTGCTGCTTTTCCCGAGCGATCCGGGTGAGTGCTTCACGATGGCGGCCGAAGCCTTTGATCTTGCAGAGACGCTGCAGACGCCCGTCATCGTGCTGTCCGATCTCGATATCGGCATGAACGACTGGATGGTGCCCGAGCTCGAGTGGCCCGAAGACTACGAGCCCGCGCGTGGCAAGGTGCTCGACGCTGAGGCGCGCGAGCAAATGGAGTCCTTCCACCGGTATCTCGACGTCGATGGCGACGCGATTCCGTATCGCACACTGCCGGGCACGGGCGGTTCCTATTTCACACGCGGCTCGGGCCACAATCGCTTCGGCGGCTACACCGAGGATTCGGCCGAGTACCAGGACGTCGTCGATCGGCTCAATGACAAGTGGGAGACGGCTCGCGCGCGCGTACCGGCCCCTTTCACGGTCGACGCCAATTTCGCCAACGCGGGCATCATCGCCGTGGGGAGTTCGGACGGCGCCGTGATCGAAGCACTCGACCGGCTGGCAGCGGATGGCATCGCCGTCGACTACCTGCGTCCGCGCGCGTTCCCGTTTGCCGATGCGGTGCGCGAATTCATCGAGTCGCGCGAGGTCGTGTTTGTCGTCGAGCAAAACCGCGACGCGCAGCTGCGCACGCTGCTGATGCTGGATGCTGACGCAGACCCGGCCAAGCTCGTGTCGGTGCTGCACTACGACGGCATGCCAATTACGGCAGCGAGTATCGTCGAGCCCATCGCACGCCATGCGCGCGAGGGCCGCGCGGCCTAGCGGAGTTACCCATGAGCACAAGTAAACCCAAGGTTCGCCACCCCAACCTGCCGCGCAACAAACACGGGCTCACGTTCCGAGACTACGAGGGCGCCGTCTCGACACTGTGCGCCGGCTGCGGCCACGACTCGGTCACGGGTGCCATTGTGCAGGCCGCGTTCGAGCTTGAGATCGAGCCGCACGGGCTTGCGAAAATGTCGGGCATCGGCTGTTCGTCAAAGACGCCAGCTTATTTCCTGTCAGCCTCGCACGGATTTAACTCTGTGCACGGGCGCATGCCGTCTGTGACCACAGGTGCCAATGCCGCGCACCGCGATCTCATTTACCTGGGGATTTCCGGAGACGGCGATTCGCTGTCGATTGGGCTGGGCCAGTTTGCGCACGCGATCCGCCGCAATCTCAACATGGCCTATCTGATCGAGAACAATGGTGTCTACGGGCTGACCAAGGGTCAGTTCTCGGCATCAGCCGACGTCGGCAGCAAGGCCAAGAAGGGCGAGGCCAACCAACAGCCGCCTATTGACCCTGTATCGCTGGCGATGTCGCTGGGCGCCACGTTCGTCGCGCGTAGTTTCTCAGGGGACAAGGCGCAGCTCGTACCCTTGCTCAAGACGGCGCTGACGCACAACGGTTTCGCGCTTGTCGATATCATCAGCCCCTGCGTGACCTTCAACGATCATGAAGGCTCGACCAAGAGCTACCGGTGGAGTCGCGAGCACGTACACAAAGTCGTGCACACGGACTTCGTGCCGCCTGCAGGCGAGATCACGGCCGACTACGAGGCTGGCGCCGCCATTCCCGTCGACATGCACGACGGCAGCCGCGTCATGTTGCGAAAGGTCGACGATGACTATGACCCGACGGATCGCCTGGCCGCGATCGACTTCCTGCAGCGGCACACGGCTGCAGGCGAAGTCGTCACGGGCCTGCTCTACATCGACGAGTCCAAGCCCGACATGCACGGTGTTTCGGGTACAACCGCGACGCCGCTGCGCGATCTTGGCTACGACGCGCTCAACCCGGGAGCTGCCGCGCTGGCCGAGATCCAGTCAGCCTGGCGCTAGCGGCGCGCCGCATCAGAAATAGATGCGGCCGCCCAGCGTGTAGGTCGTAACGTCGTCCACCCAGGTCACCGACGGACCCACCGAAAACGAGTCACTGGCGTAGAACTCGAGCCCGATGGTGGTCGACTCCTCGTCGCCGGCATCATCGAGGTTGATCGACCGGAAGTCACCGTAGAGCTCGATCTCGGGCGTCACAAGCACCCGCGCACCCGCGGACAGGAACGTGCCTTCGTCATCTTCGTCAAAGAAGGGCGTTTCGAACTCGGCATCCACGAAGCCGCCGCGGAACACGAGGTCGGCACGAGATGACAGCGGTACGGCCAGACCGCCACCGATAAGGCGCGTGCTGACGTCGACGTTGTCGTCGAACTCGAGATTCTCGTAGCCCACGAACAGGTGTACGGTTTCCGAAAACTCAAGCGAGCCATTGAACACGAAGCCATCACCTTCAATGTCGAAAGTGTCGTCTTCGAGCTCGGTTTCGGCCCAGCGGGGCTCCAGATAGCTATAGCTGAGGCCGTCGGCGCTGGCGGCGCCGGCGGAAAGCGCCAGCACACCGGTTGCGGCGGCGCTGAACAGGCGTTGTCTCATTGGGGGTCTCCCGTCAGGGGAATCCGGTTTGCGGATTCGACGGGACCTACGCTAGCGCCGCGTTGCTGAACGGTGGCTGAAGGCCGTTGTGTGGGGCGGAATGAACCGCCATCGGGCATAATCGCGCAGTCCGCCGCCGGAAGTTTTCTCCGCAATGCTGCAGCAGCTCAAGGGTGTCATCGCGCTGATCGCGGTGGTGTCCAACATCGTCTTCTGGTTCATCCCAATCATGTTGTTCGCGATCGTGCGCTTTGTGCTGCCGTTCGCGGCCGTGCGGCGGTTCACGTCGCGCGTGCTCATGGCCTGCGGCGAAAACTGGATCTCGGTGAACAGCTGGCTGCTCGAGTCGACCCAGGGCACGAAGTTCCACATCACGGGCACCGACAACCTGCGGCGCCAGGACTGGTACCTCATCGCGTCGAATCACCAGAGCTGGGTCGACATCGTTGTGCTACAGCGCGTGTTCAACCGCCGTATCCCGTTCCTCAAGTTCTTCATCAAGCACGTGCTGATCTGGGTGCCGTTCCTGGGTCAGGCCTGGTGGGCCATGGACATGCCGTTCATGAAGCGCTACTCGCGCAAGTTCCTGGAAAAGAACCCGCACCTGAAGGGCAAGGACCTCGAGGCGACTCGCAAGTCCTGCGAGCGCTTTGCCGAGGTGCCGACGAGCGTGATCAACTTTGTCGAGGGCACGCGGTTCACGCCTGAGAAGCACGCCAAGGCGAACTCGCCTTACACAAACCTGCTGCCGCCACGCGCCGGGGGCATCGCGTTCGCGTTGTCGGTCATGGGGGATCAGTTCCGCTCGCTGCTCGATGTCACAATTGTCTACCCGGGCGGGTCCAAGAGCTTCTGGCAGATGTGCACGGGCGAGCTCAAGGAAGTCGTAGTCGACGTGCGGGAGATTCCCGTTGAGCCCTGGATGAGCGAAGGTGACTATCTCGATGACCCCGAATTTCGCGCGCGATTCCAGGCCTGGCTTACGGATTTGTGGGTCGAGAAAGACCAAAGATTTGCCGAGCTCGATACGCTAGTATCCGCGCGTTCGGCCGGCACCGAAGAGGACTGAAGGATGGGGGACAAGCACGAGCTGCGAGGCATCGAGGTGCTGCGCGACGCGACGCTCAACAAGTCGACGGCGTTCACGATGGAAGAGCGCGAACGGTTGGGTCTGCGCGGATTGTTGCCACCCACGGTCAACACCCAGAAGCAGCAAATGCATCGCATTCTGGCGAACATCCGCCGCAAAGACGACGACATCGAGCGCTATATCGCGCTGCGCTCCCTGCAGGTACGCAGTGAAGCCCTGTTCTTCAAGCTCGTCACCGAGAACATCGAAGAGATCATGCCCCTCATTTACACGCCGACCGTGGGGGAGGCCTGCAAGCAGTTTGCAAACATCTTCCGCGACGCGCGCGGCATGTACATTTCGATCGATGATGCCGGCGACGTCGACAAGCTGCTCGCCAACTGGCCCATTGACGATGTGCGCGTGATCGTTGTGACCGACGGCGAGCGCGTACTCGGCCTGGGTGACCTGGGCAGCAACGGCATGGGCATTTCCATTGGCAAGCTGGCCCTCTACACGGCTTGTGCCGGGATTCATCCCGAACAGGTGCTGCCCATGGTGCTCGACGTGGGCACAGACAATGAGGAGCTACGCCAGGACCCGGTGTATCTCGGCATTCCGCGGCCGCGTGTGCGCGGCGAGGCCTACGAGGCGCTTGTCGAGGAGTTCATTCAGGGCGTGCAACAGCGCTTCCCGCAGGCCTTGATTCAGTTCGAGGACTTCTCGACGCCCAATGCCCAGGCGCACCTTGATCGGTACCGCGACGAGGCGCTCTGCTTTAACGACGACATCCAGGGCACGGCTTCGGTTGCGCTTGCGGGACTGATCGCGTCCACGCGCGTCACGGGCGTGCCGTTGCACGAGATGCGCACCATGTTCCTGGGGCACGGCTCAGCGGCTACGGGTATCGCCGATTTGCTCGTCTCGTCGATGATGGACGAAGGGCTCAGTGAGGCCGAAGCCTGCTCGCGTATCCGCTTCGTGGGCCGCGCGGGCGTTATCACGCAGCAATCGGATCGCTTGCCCGACACCGTCGCACGCTATGCACCCGACGCGCCGCCAATTCCGTTCGGCGAGGCTATTGAGCGCTTCCGGCCGCACGCGCTGATCGGCGCGACCGGCTCGCCGGGCACGTTCACTGAAGACATCGTGCAAAAAATGTCAGCACTCAATGAGCGCCCCGTCCTTTTCGCGCTCAGCAACCCGACGTCCCGTGCCGAGTGCACGGCCGAGCAGGCTTACCGCTGGAGTGACGGCAAGGCGCTGTTCGCCAGCGGCAGCCCGTTCCAGCCCGTGCGCCACAAGGGCAAGACGCACTGGCCGGGGCAGGGCAACAACGCCTACATCTTCCCGGGTGTGGGTCTCGGTGCGGTTACCGTCGAGGCGACGCGGATCACGGACGTGATGTTTCTCGAGGCTGCGCGCTGCCTGGCCAACCTCATCAAGGACACTGACCTGGCCGATGGCACCCTGTATCCGCCGCTCAAGCGTATCCGCGAGGTGTCGCTGGCCGTTGCGGTCGCCGTGGCCGAGCGCGCCTATGACGACGGGCTGGCGTCGCTGCCGCGCCCCGACAATCTTGAGCGCCACATCGCCAGCTATATGTATGACCCGACCTACTGAGGGGTCGGACTGGTCGCTTTACGTGCTGCGCTGCGGCGACGGCAGCCTGTACACGGGCATTAGCCCGGACGTCGCCGCGCGCCTTGAGGCGCACCGAGCGGGGCGGGGCAGTCGCTACCTGCGCGGTCGCGCGCCCCTTGTACTCGTGGCAGAAGTGTCTGTTGGGGATCGCGCGGCTGCATCTCGGGCCGAGTATCGGTTCAAGCAGCTCGCCCGCCGCGACAAGTTGCGGTTGCTCGAGCAGGGGCTCGAGGCTTTCATCGAAAGCGCTGCCGCTGCGGCTTAGCCCGCTTTTGCGCCTTCGTCAGACGCCTCGCCCGCGTCGTCATTGGCCGCGTCTGAGGGACTTTCGTTGTCGTGGTCGCGGTCTGTGCGCAACACGGACGCCAGCTGATCGGCGGCCTGCTTGGCCGTTTGAATGAGCTGGCTTTCGTCCTGATAAAACGCGCTTTGCTCGCGCATGAAGCGCTCGTCGTACTCGAGAAACGTCTCCGTCGCCCGCTTTGATTCCTGCGGGGAGTGGCCGAGCAGTTCGAGCAGGTGCGTAGCCATGTGCAGGCTGGAGTGCAGCGTGTCGCGAACCGGTCGCGAGATGCCGAGGTCCATGAGTCGGTAGGCGTGCACACGGTTGCGGGCACGGGCCAGGATCTTCAGGTGCGGGAAGCGTTGGCGGATCAGCTCCGCAGCTTCGACCGAGCGCTCGACGTCGTCGATGGCCATGATGAGGTACTTGGCATTCTCCGCACCCGCGGCCTCCAGCAGGTCGAGCCGGCGCGCGTCGCCAAAGTAGACCTTGTTGCCGAAGCGGCGAACGACTTCTACTTGCTCGGGGTCCGCCTCCAGTGCTGTGAACGGGATGCCCTTGCTGCGCAGCACGCGGCCGATGATCTGACCAAAGCGACCGAAGCTGACGATGATGACTTCATTCTCGTCGTTTTCCATCGTGTCGTAACTGGGCTGGGCGTCTCGGCCCGAACGCGACAGCAGCCGGTCGGCCGCGATCATGACCAGGGGCGTGAGTGCCATCGACACACTGACGACCACGATAAGCAGCTCGGACAGCTCGGCGGGCATGACATCCGACGTCACCGCAGCTGTAAACAACACGAAGGCAAACTCACCACCCTGCGAGAGGATGAGGCCCATCCGGATACGTTCGGCCGTGGTGAGTGAGAACCGCCCGCCCAGCAGGTACAGCACCAGCGCTTTAACGAGCATGAGCACGACGACAATAGCGAAGATATCGCCAGCGCGTTCGCTGATGAGCCCCAGGTTCACGGACATGCCGACTGCGATGAAGAACAGACCCAGCAGCAAGCCCTTGAAGGGTTCGATGTCGACCTCGAGTTGGTGGCGAAACTCGGAGTCGGCAAGCAGCATGCCTGCAATGAAGGCACCCAGGCCCATCGACAGGCCAACCTGATACATGAGGGTAGCGCTGCCAATGACCACGAACAGGGCGACGCCCGTGATGAGCTCGCGAATGCCCGACCCGGCGACGATGCGCAGGATGGGTCGCAGCGCGAAGTGGCCGCCCACGATGAGCGCAAGAATGGCGCCTGCGGCCAGCCCGATAGACTTGGGGTCCATGTCGAGGCTGCTGCCCACGGCCAGCAGCGGCAGCAACGCCAGCATGGGAATGACGGCCATGTCCTGGAACAGGAGCACGGCGAAACTCGCGCGACCGTAGCGGCTCGGCAGCTCTTCGCGTTCACCGAGCAGCTGCATCACAA
This sequence comes from Pseudomonadota bacterium, assembly GCA_038524795.1. Lineage (GTDB taxonomy): Bacteria > Pseudomonadota > Gammaproteobacteria > Steroidobacterales > Woeseiaceae > CALBPI01. The sequence continues at coordinate 18,581 of JBCBIJ010000010.1, forward strand.
AGGCGGTAGACGACAGCGCCAGGGCAAAGCCAACCACTGTGGCCACCTGCCAGGGCTGCCCCGAGAGGATCGTGAGACCCGTGAGCGCGAGGCCACTGAGGAGGACTTGCAACCCGCCCAGCCCGAATACTGAGTTACGCAGCACCCAAAGGCGCGAGGGCTGGATTTCCAGGCCGATGATGAACAGCAGGAATACGACGCCGAGTTCGGCGAAGTGCAGGATAGTCTCGACGTCGGTAACGAGCTTCAGCACCGAGGGACCGATGATGACGCCGGCAAGCAAATAGCCCAGCACGGAGCCCAGGCCCACGCGCTTGGTCAGCGGCACCGTGATCACGGCGACGCCCAGATAAATCAGGACCTCAGTCAGGTAGTACATGCTGGCGCGGCGCTCCGTGGCTGCGATCGCTCGCAGTGCGAGTGATTAAGCAGTGTAACCGAGAAGCGCGCGCCAGCCGCGCACGGCGCGATTTAGTCGTCGGCCATCTCGAACGGGAAGCGGAGCGCCTCAGTGCCCGCGCCTTCAGGGCGCACCGTGAACCGGTAGCTGCCAACGGGCAGCAGGGCGTCAGGCAAAGTCAAACTCAGCGACTGCTCTTCGTTCGGGTTCAAACCACCCGATTGCCACAACAAATCGCCGGCCGCAGAGTGTAGTGCGACTGAGTAGCTCGAGGCATCGGCATATCCGATGTCTAGCCCAAAGACCACCTGACCCGAGCGCTCGGCTTCGATCAGGATGCCGTCCTCGGCGCCGCGTGTTGCGGCCAGGAAGACCACGGGCGTGTTGACTGACGCCATGATCTGACCGCTGTCTTGCGCACCAGAGCCGGTGACATTACCAAGCGTGAGCGCGCCCACGGCCGCAAGTGCAGCCACCGAAGCCGCCAGGCCGTAGGCGGGCGAGGCCACGATATTGCGTACTCGCGAGAACAGCGGCACGACGTTGCGTGGCGCGGTGTCCTCGGCGCGCAGCTCGCCGCGGCGGCCTGCGGCCTTCATGCTGTCAATGAGCTGCGCACTGGTCTCCAGCTCATCGAGCGTGTCAGGGTCGCCCGCGTAAAAATCCTCGAACGCCATCGCCTCGGCCTCATCCATTTGGCCCAGAAGGTAACGGTCGACAAGGTTGTTGGCGACGACCATGTCGCGCGTGATTCTCGTGTCATTAGTCATCGGTCACTCCCCTCCGTGCGAGTCGACCAAGTCGCGTGCGGCCCGGCTGTTGTGCGATTCGAGTAGTTCTCTGAATCGCTTCTTGGCGCGGTACAGCACACGGTTGAAATGAAGGTCCGTGAGATCGAGCTGGCGGCAGATGCTCGCCTTGTCTTCCTGCAGCAGGTAGAAGCGCGTCAGGATGGCGCGATCACGGTCAGAGCTGAGCTCGCCGAGCAGCACGCGCAGGTGCTGGTTGGTTTGCTCGGTATCGGCGGCGGCCACCTGGTCCGTGGACATCGTATCCGCGGCCTGCGAGACGCTGTCGCTGTCTGCGTAGGTCTGCCGGCGTTGGCGCCGACGGATCACACCGATCAGCAGGTTTCGGCCTGTGCTCTGGATGAAGCCTGCGAGGCGGGACGGGTCCTTGATGCCCTCGCCACGCAGGCGCTCGATGACGACCCGGAACACGTCCTGGTGCAAGTCGTCAGCAAGTTCAGGTTCGCCACAGCGGCGCCGCAGCATAAACAGCAGCGGGCGGCTGTAGCGTTCAACAAGCTCACCCTCAGCGCCGCGGTCGCCCGCGCCAATACGCGCCGCCAGCGACGCGGCGACAGTCGCCTCGTCGTCAGCAGCCGCATCAGGCGCAGCTGTGCCTTCCCTCCCCTTCATTGGGGGATATTGTGGCAGAAGTCGGCCGTCGCCTGTGTGAGTGAGTGTTGCCATGGTGGTTGATCCGTTTTGGTGCGCTACTGCTGTTGACCGCCCCATCCGTCTTCGGCGTCCCAGTCGCCTTCTTCGGGATTTGTGAAGTGGCGGCAGTGGACTGTGAATCCGATCTTGCTCGGTTTGATGGTCATCTCGATCTTGCGCTCACCGCCTTTCAGCGTGCCGCGGATCACACCATCCTTGTCGAGCCGTGCTTCGGCGCCAGCCCAGAGGTTTGTGTTGCGCTCTGTGAGTCCACAAAGCTCGGGGTTCTTGCGCCAGTCGCACTTGCGGTAGCGGAATTGGACGTGGCCATTGGGGTCGACGCATATGAACAGGAAGTCGCCCTTTCGCATTGGGATGGTCTTACCGGTCAGCGGCTTGTCGGCCGTGCACTCCCATACATAGTTGAAGTCGTTCGAATTAGTTTCTTCTGCAATCATTGCTTCTCCCCACGTGGTGGCTTGTTTCCGCCCCTATTGGCGGCTTGTTCTTCACGGCACACGCCGAGGACACGCTGGCCCTCGCACCCACTCTGTCGCTTTAGTGTCTTTTATCTCACGTGCCGCGGCCTAATCGCCCTGCAATGTGAATCCCGACCAATAATAGGGGTGTTTGTAGCGTCGATCGGATCGGAGCGTCTGTTTGGCAACCAGTAGCGCTCGGGTTGGCGCTGTGCCCTGGAACAGCTCGCTGTAGAAAACGGTCATGAGCTCCGCGGTGGCTCGGTCCTCCACCCGCCAGAGTGTCGCGACGACACGGCGAGCGCCCGCAAACATAAATCCCCGGGTGAGACCGAGCAGGCCTTCGCCGGCGAGGTCTTGCCCCAGCGCAGTCTCGCAAGCGGAGAGCACCACGAGCTCGGCGTCGAGCTGCAAACCGTAAATGTCGCGCAGGCCAACAAAACCTGTTGTCGGCTTGCCGTTGGCATCGATCATGGAGAGCGCCAGGCCGCTTCTCGCCGGGATCTCGTCGTCAGCAAAACCATGCGTAGCGATATGCAGTATTCGGGCGCCGGCAACATCGGGGCTCCTCAATACTGCAGGCCGCGCGTCAAATCCCAGGTGAACTTTGACGTCAATGCCCTGAGCTTGCGCCGCGATCGACTCCGCCTCAACCCGACTCATACGCAGCCTATTCAGAACCCGGTCTGCGCTGCGCGTGACGGGACCGTCTTCGAAGCGATCGTCATTCAGGCCGAAGACGGGATCGGCCAATACCGCAACGCCTTTGCCTTTCGGTGCCGGCAGGGAGCGAGACAACGCGACTGTGGTCAATGAGGGCAGGTAGACCAGGGGCGTGCTGCCTAGGGCAGGTGGCGCATTGTCCGCAACGCTCAGGATATCGAAGGGTACGTAGTGCAACGCACCATCCGCGACTATGGCGACATTGCGTGCCGTTTCGATTTGTTTGCTGATTGGTGCCAGTACCTGTTTCCCGAGTTCGCGTGCCAGCACTTCATAGCGTCCCCGACGCTGGATCTGTTTGTGCAGCTGCCTGGCCAATCGGTCAATGTCGTCGACGTTGTCAAGACGGGCCACTGCCGTCTCCTCGGCGTCGATCGCCCAGACATAGCCCGCCCGGTCACCGAGAAAGTACAGAAGCGTGACGTCGCCGGGTTCGTGAAGGCGCCGCATCTCAGTCATCTTCAGCGGGTCCGGTGCGCGAGAGTCATTTGCCCCTGGTGCGGCGTCGGCGATTCTGTCGTTGATGACGTCGAGCTTTGCTAACAGCGCATTGATCGGCGGTTCTTCCTCGCCGCGCAGGTGTGCGGTGCGGGCGTTGTTGATCGCGGCCAAGGCGTTCGCTCGCTCCGCCAGCAGGTTCGCCGGCACATCCACCTCGCGCTCTGGCCTGCCTCGAGACCAGGCATCGACGAGCGACTTGGCTCGGTAACGCTCTGTCATTTCGAGCGCAGCGATGTTGTCACCCATGTCCATTAGGGCGTGAATGGCGAGCTCGTACGCCCGCGTGACTGACGCCTGATAAGCTGCGCGCAAATCGGTGCTAGCAATCTCTGTGCGGAGCTGCTCAATCGATGTCACGGCCTCGAGTGCCAGTGACAGCGCGGCTTCGTTGTCGCCCGCATCTCGTTTCGCCCAGCCCAGATCGGTCTGCGCCGGCACGACGCCGTAGGGATTCCCGGTTTCCCGCCACAGTGAAAGTGCTTGCACTAGCGATTGGGCCGCGGTTCTTCGGTCGTTTGCCGCAGTCTGGACACGCCCCAATGCGGTCCAGGCGCGGGCGCGAAACTGCGCGGCGTCCTCCAAAGCGTCCGCATGCTTTACAGCAGCGGTGGCGAGCTTGAGCGCCTCCGGTAGATCATTTCGATTCAGCGCCGACTCCGCTGCGAGACGCTGCGCGGCCGAAAGACCCTCTGTGTCCTTATTCCGCTGCGCCAGCGCGATAGCCTCAGCGAAGATATCGCGTGCTTCATCGTCTCGACCCAGCATCGAGAGCGCGCCGGCGTAGTTCTGCATCGCCAACACTGCCTGTCGGTTGCCGAGTTGTTTCCTAGATTCGTACACCTCGGCAAGAAACTCGATTGCCTGATGCGGTGCACCGAGGTCACCATATACCACCGCCATGTTGTTCGTGATGGTGTCAATCTGATCCCGGTTGCCGAGGTCGCGGGCAATCTGCAAGGCGCGTTGGTAGTGATTGAGTGCTTCCTGATGTTGCCCGAGCTGCTTGAGGTACAACGCATAGTTATTAAGCCAGCGCGCCAGGATGCCCTTGCTAGGCGCTTCGTGCTCATTGATCAGTCGCCGAAGGATCTTCGATGCGCGAACCATATCGCCACGGCGCTGGTAGACGCCGGCAAGGCTGGTCTCGTAGCGAAGGATGGCCAAGTCGGCGCCCAGCTCGCGCGCCTGTGCAATGATGCCCGTGTAGCAGGCTTCAGCCTCATCAAGCTTGCGATCGTTTAGGAGGAGCAGGCACAAGTTGGCGGTTGCAGGATTGGGTGCAAACCCGTCATAGCGTGTTGCGATGCCGTCCTGCGCTCGCTCCAGCGCGCGGCGACCCGTCTCGAAGTCGCCAAGATCCGTGCTGACCAAACCAACCATGTTCTGGGCGAGGCCGATGCCATACCGGTCGTCCACCTCCTCGTAAAGCTTGGAGGCTGCGAGTGCATGCTCACGCGCCACTGTGTACTCGCCCGCTCGTCGGAAGAACGTTGCGGCGGCGACCAGGGTTCTGGCGGCTGCAGTGGGCTCGCCGACTGCCTGCCACTGCGTCGATGCATTGAGCGCGACTCGCGCAGCGCGGCGCATCGCATCGTCATCTGTTGCGCGATTCAATCGGCTTAACGACGCCTCAGTTGCCAGTGCGCCGAGCTGATCGGCGGGTGCAGATCTTGCGACGATGCGAACACGCGGGGCACTCGCCCGCCGTTGGCGAACACGCAGCTCGACTCGGGTTGGCGTTGCTGTGTCGGACTCATACAACCAGAGAATAGGCAGGTCGACCGCCTTGGTCAGCGTAACCTCTCGACCCGACTCATTGACTACCAGTTCCACAGCGACGAAGCGCGCCTCGGCTTCGAGCACGAGGTAGCCGTCGAAGGCAGGTAAGCGCAGCGTGACCCGATCCAGGTCAGCCAGATCCATGTCGAGCGGGGTATTGAGCGTCAGCGACACGGTCTCTGACGTGCTGGCGCGCGCAGGCGCAGCCGACCCCAGTCCCGCCACAACGCAAGCACACAGGATCGTCAGCCAGGTCCTTTGCTGGCCGCTAAACACACGCATGCCCGCATCGTCGCAGCATGCCCGCTGGGCCGCAAGCCAATACCGGCTTTCATGTACCTGTATTCAATGCAAAAATAGAACCGTCTTGGGAGAGAAGCGGTGACCATGACGTCACGCACGATTCTGACGCTGGTTCTGGCGCTGTTGCTTGCGGGCTGCGGCGGCGATGGGGACACCACCACGGATGGCACTTCAAACGCGACCGCTTCGCGCGGACGCGACGCTGCGCCTGAAACGCTTGATGACTCGGCGCTGCGCGATCCCGTGGACGTCGACGCGATTGAGATTCCCTACGGTGAAACCGAGGACGCGTTGCTGCGTGGCTACTTCGTTTACCCGTCTGCAATGGTCGAGCCGCTGCCGGCTGTCATCGTCGTGCACGAGTGGTGGGGTCTCAACGACGCGGTGCGCGAGGCCGCGACCCAGATCGCTGAGCAGGGCTACATGGTGCTGGCCGTCGATCTGTTCCAGGGCCAGACGGCGTCAAGCACGGCCGATGCCAGCGCGTTGGCGCGTCAGTTGCTGGAAACACCAGGCTTTGCGGAGCAAAATCTGCGCGCCGCACACACCTTTCTGACGGAAGCCGCGGGGGCACCCACGGTGGCCACGCTGGGCTGGTCGCTGGGTGGCTACTGGGCTGTCGAAGCGACCCGGTTCCTGCCCGACCAGTTCGCCGCTGCAGTGGTGTACTACGGCCAGCCTGATTCAGACCCCGATATGGTCTCGGCGATCTCGGCACCTGTCCTGGGTCTCTATGGTGGCGCCGATCGTTCGATACCTGCGGAGTCGGTCCGTGCTTTCCGCAAGCAGGCACAGGCACTCGACAAGAGCGTTGAGGTGATCATCTTCCCGAAGGCCAATCACGGCTTCGCAAATCCCGACGATTCGCGCTACGACAACAGAATTGCGGAGCAGGCCTGGCGGCGCACAGCGGCGTTCCTCGACCGCTATCTGCGCACGAGCTGACTACTCGGGCGGCTCGGCGTCCTCGGCTTCGGGTTCCGGGTTACAGCTGAAACGAATGGCCAGGGGCGCTGTGGTACTGCGCTCGCTCACATCACCATCGCTGTTCGTGCAGCGGGCCACAACTTGTGCGGTAAACGCAGCCTCCAATGCCGATTCTGTGGGTTCCTCGACGCCACGCCGCGTGCAGATCGTCGGGGCGCTCAGCACGAGCTGGCGTCTGGGTACAGCGAGTGTGAGTGGCGGCAGCTCGCCTTCTTCGGCAGGCTGCCAGTCAGACAGCGTGTCGCCGAGCGATGCGGCCACAAGCAACGCGTCATCGGAATCCGCGCAGCGCGCGCGGATGCTGAGATGGAACGCGAGCGGGCCATCGCTGTCTGAATGCGGTGTGGGCGCGCGTTGTTCGGCTTCGAGCTCAACAACGGCCGGGGAGGCGGTTGCGAGTAGCGCAATGGCAATCGTCAGCAGGGTCATCGCGCAACCCTAACGCGAAACCTCATTGGGGGCACGGGCACATGGTTCAGCGCATCATGAACGGCGGCTACAAGATGGCCAAGCGGATCGTAATCGCGGTCATTGGCGGCACGGTCCTCGTGCTGGGCGTCGTCATGCTGGTGGCGCCCGGTCCTGGCATTGCTGCGATGGCCGCGGGCCTCGCCATTCTAGCCGTTGAATTCACCTGGGCGCGGGCCTGGCTCAAGCGTCTGCGCCGCAAGATGAGCGACGCAGGCAGCGCGCTGCGCGGCCGCAATATCGACGGCCACCGCTAAACGCCGCAAGCGTCAGTTGAGCAGGTTCGCCATCCGGCGACGGTAGTCACGTACGCGCGCGTCGCCGGTTCCGAGCACATCGAACAGGCCGATGAGGCCCAGCCGTCCGGCGTCTTCGCCGAAGTCGCGGTGGTCGCGCAGCAGTCCAAAGAACTGCTCCAGCGCCGTGTCGTAGTCACGAGTCGCGGCGGCGACCTGGGCAAGTTCGTGCGTTAGCGCGGCATCCCCCGGGCTCTGTGCGAGCAGGGTTTTGAGCGTGTCCTTGTCGCGGAGGCCTTCGGCGGCCCGCGCCAGCGCGATCTCCGCCTTGAGCTGCTCAATCTCGGGTGCGGCGGCGAGCTCGTCGGGCAAGTCGGCCAGGGTCATGTCAGCCTCGGCAGCGCGACCCATGGCAAACAGGGTGCGGGCAATGTCAGCAACGATGCCCGGGTTTGCGGGCTCGGCGGCCCGTGCCTGCTCCAGCGCCGCCAGCGCCGTGTCGTAATCACCGGACATCAACGCGTGCTGGGCAGACCCGTGCAACCCCATGGGTGCCGTATCCACATGCTTGTCGAGAATTCGCTTGAGCTCCGCCTCCGGCTGCACTCCGACAAGCTCCTCGACGACCTTGCCGTCCTTAAAGACCACGAGGTAGGGAATGCTGCGTACACCAAATCCCGAGGCCAGCGTGGTCTCCTGGTCGACGTTGACCTTAGCCACGTGCAGGCGGCCAGCGTACTGGCTGGCCAGTGAATCGAGGATGGGCGCGATTTGTTTGCACGGGCCACACCACTCGGCCCAGAAGTCCACGACGACGGGCACATCGGCCTTGGCCACGCGAGCATCGAAGTCGCCTGCCGTGACGTCAAAGACCCAGTTGCTGTCGGTGTTGGCTTCAAACATATCGGGCTCCCGGCGCGTTTCCCAGGCTGACGATGTTGGCCTTCGCGGCCACGTTTTCAAGCGGCGGGCGATGCGTCCGGGCTCAAAAAAAGAAGCCGGGGCCGGATGGTCCGGAGGGGGGATGGACCAGGCGTGTCGCCACCGGTGTTGCCACCGGGTCCGGCCCCGACGAATGCGACGCTTGGGGGGTTTGCGTCGCCGATCCGTCAGGATCGAGTGAGACCCGTCACGGGGCCTCGTGCCCGCTGGGAACCGTCAACAAATTGGGGGGAGGCGACGGTGCCATGCGGGCGGGGAGAGACTCAGAGTTGGGGTTCCGCGTTGGCGACCACAAGGGCTGCCCGCGCGCCGAGCTTGAGCTCGAGGTCGAGGGCCAGCTCGGCCTGGATCGCCACCTCGGCTCGTGTCAGGGCCGCTGCTGCGGACCGTTCCAGCGCCTGGGCGGGAGCGGCCTCGTATCCCGTACGCACAATTTCGGCACGTACTTCGTCGATGGCCGTCGACGTCTCATTGGCGTGTAACGGCGCATGCAGCGAGCCGATCGTCGCAAGGGCGGCCAGTACGGCTGTCGCTACGCGCTGCTTTCGGTTCGTTTTCATGTTGCTACCTGCCTTGCGGTACTGCGGCTGGCGAGAGGTCGCCGGCATTCACGCAGCACTGCGTTCGCTAACTTCTATTGCATACGGTGTGCCAACTTTGAGGTTTAATAAAATCAATCAGTTACAGTTGATCGAGCTTACGGAATTCCGTAATTTCCAGTTTTCCGTGACATGAATTACGGATTTCCGTAAATTCTGAGAATGGCGACGAGCCCAGACACAGACCAGCGCTACCAGACGCTCTTTCGGCGGCTGCCGATCATGGTCGCGGCGCTCGACGGTCGCGGCTACTTTCTCGACCAGAGTGATCGGCTTATCGATCGACTCGGATACGACCGCGACACGCTGGTCACGCTGCGGCCCGGTGATATCGCCGACGCCGACTCTGTGCGGCGGATCGAGCAGGAGATGGTCCCGCAGCTCAGACGCACAGGTTCGGTGAGTGACGTGCCTGTGACCTTTATCGCCAGTGATGGCACGCCCGTGGCATTGCGCACCAGTGCGCTACACGAGCTCGATGCGAGCGGTCAGTACCTGCGTACGATCGCGGTCTACGAAGATGTGAAAGCCATCGCGCATATTGAGGCGCGGTTCGAGGCCATTTACCGCGCCACGCCCGCGATGCTTCACACGGTCGATGAGCACGGCAACATCACCAACGTCAGCGATCACTGGCTGACCAAGCTTGGCTACACGCGCGAAGAGGTGCTGGGGCGCTCGATCCTCGAGTTCATGACCGATGCGTTCCGCAAACGCATCGGGGGTCAGCACGCGCTCGAATCGCTTATCGCTTCGGGCGGCAAACAAAACCAGAATCGGGAAATGAAGACACGCGATGGCCGCGTGCTCGAACTTATGATGTCGTCCGTGGCCGAACGCAATGCGCGTGGTGATGTGCTGCGCATGCTCGTAGCGTCCAAGGATGTCACGGAACGCAATCAGGCCGAGCGCGCTTTGCGAGAGTCGGTGGCCGAGAACGCGCGCTTGCGTCATGAGCTGGAACTGGAGCGTGACTACCTGCGCGAGGAGGTCAAAGTCTCCCTGCGCTTCGGCCGTATTGTGGGCGACAGCCCCGCGCTCACGGAGATGCTTGCGCAGCTCGAGGCGGTGGCGGGCACACCGGCCAGTGTGTTGATTACCGGGGAGTCGGGCACGGGCAAGGAGCTTGTCGCTCGCGAGGTCCACGCGCGCAGTGAGCGCGCCACGGGGCCGCTCGTGAAGGTCAACTGCGCGTCGATCCCCGAGGAGCTCTTCGAGAGCGAGTTCTTCGGTCACGTTCGCGGCGCGTTCACGGGCGCTGTACGTGACCGCATCGGCAGGTTTCAGCTGGCCGATGGCGGCACCATATTCCTTGATGAAATCGGCGAGATTCCGCTCGACCTGCAGGGCAAGCTACTGCGAGTACTGCAGGAAAACGAGTTCGAACGGGTCGGCGAAGATGTCACGCGCAAGGTTGACGTGCGTGTTGTGGCGGCTACCAACCGGGATCTTGTTGAGGCTGTCGAGGCGGGCCGATTTCGCGGCGATCTCTACTACCGGCTCAGTGTGTTCCCCATTGCCGTGCCGCCCCTGCGAGAGCGCGGCGACGACGTCGTCGCACTGGCGCAACATTTTCTGCAGCAGACGGTGCGCGACTTTGGCCGCAAGCCCATGCAGCTCACGCGACGTCAGGCCGAGGCGCTGTCGCGTTATCCCTGGCCGGGCAACGTGCGGGAGCTCAAGAACGTGATCGAGCGTGCCGTGATCCTCTCACCGGGCGCGAACCTGCGACTCGATCTGTCGCTGCCCGAAGCTGAGGCCGAGCCCGGTGCTCCGGTGCCTGCGGTACCCGTTACAAAGCCCGCTCAAAGCGAGATACTCAGCGAACAAGAGCTGCGCGCACTCGAGCGCGACAACTTGGTCGCAGCGCTCGAGCGCACGGGCTGGAAGGTCAGCGGCGACGGGGGTGCCGCGGCGTTGCTCGGTGTTCGGCCGAGCACACTCGCGGACCGCATTCGCCGTTGGGGCATTGAGCGGCCGCGCTAGCGTCGCGGAACCGCGTGCTGCTGCTGCGAGTCTGACTAGACATGGGACGGCTGGGTATTTGGGTGGCGACAAGAGCCGGGGCGGGCGCGATCGCGCTGGCGCTCACAGCCTGCGCGGGCCTGGGGCGCGTCGCCCCCGAGCCTCCGCGGCCGCTTTCGGGCATTGACGCAGAACGCCTTTCCGAAGCACCCGCGCCAAGGCCGCCGGAGGACATTCTCGCGGTCACCGATGACATGCGGCAGTTTGTGACGCTGAACGTGAGCCGCCATGTGGACGTCGAACGACGCATCCGACAACTGACCAGCGCGGTGTTGCACCCGGGCACTCTGGGCATCGCCTACCACGACCGCATGACACGAACGGCGTCCGAGACGTTCGAGACGGCCAATGGCAACTGTCTGTCGTTGTCGATGCTATTCGTGGCTCTGGCCCGCGAGGCGGGCATCGAGGCGCGCTTCTACGAGGTCAACATGGTTCCCGAATGGACGTTGGCCGGTGACGTCGTATTCGCCACGCGCCACATCAATGTCGGCGGTCGCATCACAGCCGGCAGCACTTACGTCATGGACTTCTCACCCTACGTCGCCCGTCGCGAAGTCGGTCGGCAACGTCTTACCGATGAAGAGGCCATCGCGCAGTACTACAACAACATCGGCGCCAACTACCTCGCCGAAGGATCGATCGTCGCGGCCTACCGTCACTTCGTCGCCGGTATCGAGATGGCGCCGAGGATCAGCTTCCTTTGGTCCAATCTGTCGGTCGTGTACTCGCGTAATGGCCAGCCGGACGCGGCTGAATGGGCACTGCGACGTGCCGTGGCCATCGACGGCCGCAATACGTCGGCCATGGCGAATCTGGTGCGCGTGCTGCGCGAACGGGGCGCGACCGAAGAAGCTGAGGCCTTGGCGACCAAGATCGCCGGCGCACAACGCGACAACCCCTACTACCAGTTCGCCCTCGGCGAACGGCATCTGGCCGAGTCGGAATTCGCGGATGCGTTAGCGCGCTTGCAGCGCGCGATCTCGCTGGAGCCCGGCGAGCCGCTGTTCTACCGCAAGGCCGCGGTGGCAGCGATGGCTTTAGACGATACCGCGTTGGCCGAGGACTATGATGGCAGGGCGGAAGCGCTGGATGCGGAGGCGCAGCGCCGCGGCCGCGACCCCTTTCGGCGTCGCTGACCGTGGCAACTAGGTGGCTGCAACGAGCAGCAGCGGGCCTTCAGATACGACGACACCACCGGGCTGCTCAGCCGTGATTGCGAAAGCTGCCGGTGACAGCACCGGAAGCTTGGCGTCGATCGGAATCAGCACCTCGGCGTCGGCCGACAAGACATCGAAGACGCCGCCGTCGACCGGCTCTGCGTCACGGTCCGGGTCGACGATCCACAGCTGGTACTGACGGACCGAAGGGTCGTTGGCCGGCATGCCGGCGAGACGCAGGTAGCCGCGTTGCTCGTCGTTGTTCCAGACCACGTCACCGGTTACGCCCGAGTAGGCATCGAATTCCGACGTCGCCCAGGGCACGGTGATGGTGCCGGGCTGCTGCGTCAGTGCATCACGCACGTCGCTGGCCACGGGGACCGGCGCGGCGGGGCCGGCCGTCTCAGGGCGCGGCTGCACGATGAGCGCGATAAACATGGCGGCTGCTGCGGCCCAGCCCAAGCCACCAAACCAACCGCTGCGCGCGGGGGCCGCTGCGGGCTCGGCGCTACGTCGGCTGGCCAGGTCGGTCACGCTCGCTGACGGACGCACATACTGCGTTGCGTCGGCGAGCAGCTTCTCACGCAGGCCTGCCGGCATGGCTTCGTTATCCACTGCGGGTAGCGTGGCCAACATGGCTGCTGCGGCTGCCAGCTCCAGCTCCTCGGCGAAGGCACCGCCAGAGGTCGCCCCGGCGTCTTTCGCCAGTGCGTCAAGGCTTGCCGCGTCGAGGCCCGTAAGCCCGCCACCCGGATCTTCTGTGACGTGCTCGATCAGGCGATCGAGCGTTGGGTTATCTGTGTTCATTACATTGTCCCGCGGTACTGCGCGGTTTCGCCGGCCCCGAGATCTTCTCGGAGCGCGATCAGTCCGCGTCTGATGTGACTCTTCACTGTGCCCAGTGGAAGGTCCATTTCTTCTGCAATCGCGCTGTGCGACATGCCGAGCCATGCCGACATGCGGATGGCTTCTCGTTGTTCGGGTTTCATGCCCTCAAGGGCTTGCGCCACGCGCGCAACGTCATTGCCGAGGCCGGCCGACTCTTCGGCCGAAGGCGCATGCTCGAGGTGATCTTCGTAAGCTTCTTCGATGGGTTGCCGACCGTGCTTGCGCAGGCGGTCGATCAGACGACGTCGGGCGAGCATGGCCACAAATGTGGTCTCGCTGGCCTTGGACGGATCGAAGCGGTCGGCGAAACGCCAGATTTCTACGAAGATTTCCTGCACGGCATCTTCGGCATCCGCCTCATTGGGCGATAGCCGACGTGCGAGCGACCACACGAGGCCGCCGAACTGGTCGAGGCACGCTGATACAGCGGCTTGTTCGCCGGCTGCAACGCGCTGCAAAAGACCTGAATCACCGCTCACAGATGCACCCTTTTTGGCGTTGGGATTACGTGCGGCAGTGCCTTGCTTCCGGTCTGAAATCTGCACTACCGCCGCGGAGCGACGGTAGTGCGTTTCAGGACTGTTTGCAAATGTGCTCAAGGCTAGATTTCCCATCAATTCCTTGCCATTTGCATGGTGCCGTGGGCGAGCTCGGCGCGAACGTCATCGAGGGCGTAGCGCAGCGTCCAGGCACTGGCGCGATCGCTCGACTGACTGTGCGCACGATCAAGGCTCGAGGCCAGGCGCGCGCGTGCCGCATTCGACAGGCCGGCTTCGTCAGCAAACTGCATGAGACTCTTCGCGGCGACCGTGTAGGCGGCCGTGGTCGCGGCAGCGTTGCCGTGGTTGAAGAGCGGCACGCCCGTGTCGATGGCCGTGTCGATAATGTCCAGCGCGCGATCACTGCCGCTCATGTAAGCGGTCGGCTCGGGCGGCAGGATGACGGAATCGATGACGTGGATGACGCCGTTGCTGGCAGCAATGTCCACGGCCACGATGTTGGCACCTTCGATGGTGAAGCCGTCGCCCTTGGCAGCGATGCCGGCAGCGGCTTCTGCAAGCGTATCGACGCTGATGCCGTCGGCCAGCGCGGTGCTCTTGACCTTGCCCGACAGCACGTGGAATTTGAGGATGCGCGCGAGCTGATCCTGATTCTCAGGTTTCAGCAGCGTTTCGACGGTGCCTTCCGGCAGCTTTGCGAAGGCTTCGTCGGTCGGCGCGAACACAGTGAACGGACCGCCGTTCGCGAGCGTGTCGGCAAGACCCGCGGCCTGGGCTGCGGCGAGCAGCGTGCCGAACTGGCCGGCAGACTGGGCCGTCTCGACGATGTTCTTGGCGCTCATTTTTTCTTCGTGGTGGCCTGCCTGGACCGACGTGGAAACGGCGGCGATGGCAAGTACCGACGCGGCCATCAGGGCACGGCGGTTCAATTTGATTACAGACGTCAACATGGTGTGTCTCCGAGAGTGCGAGGGACCCGGCGCCGGGGGTCATGAGCGCTTTTCGCCGCCGCGGCGACAACGGATGCGGACAGCTATGCATTTGATACGGCAAACTAGCTGCGAATCCGCTGTCCGCTTTCTGACGAAGGCGCAAACATGAACACACAAAGCACACCACAAGCAGCGGGCGGCAAAGGCCGACTCATCGCAGGCGGACTGTTCCTTACGGGCATGCTCGTCGCGGTATGGACGCTGCCCCTCGAAGCCTGGCTCACGCAAGCCTCCGCCTGGATCGAAACGCACCCCTGGCAGGGTCGGGCCTGGTTCCTGCTCGCCTTTGTCATTGGCGCCTGCATCATGGTGCCGGGCTCACTACTCTTTATGACGGGCGGGTTCCTGTTCGGGTTTGGTTGGGGCGTCTTGCTTGTCGCCATCGCGACGCCCGTTGCAGCGACCGCAGCGTTCCTGCTGGGCGCGACGGTCGCACGCGATCAGGTGGCCGCCGTGGCGGCCCGCTACCCGAAGTTCGATGCCATCGATCGCGCCCTGGACCAGAAGGGTGCGTTGATCGTGCTGCTCACGCGCGTGTCGATGCTGCTGCCCTACAACGTGCTCAACTACATCTTCGGCGTCACGCGCATTCGTGTGATGCCCTATTTCGTAGCCACAGCCGCCGGCATGCTGCCGCCCGTCGTACTGTTCGTGTACATCGGCTCCGTGGCCCGCAACATTGACGCGCTCATGGAAGGTGGACAGATCAGCGGCCCCTGGCAGACCGCACTTCTGATTGGTGGTCTGGCCGCGATCCTGGCGACAGGCGTGATCATCCAGCGCACGGCGTCGCGCGTGCTGCGGGAGTCGATCGCGGAGTCCGTCGCCCATGAGTCGGACGAATCGCAAGACGAGCCCCTGAACGGGCAGGCCGTCTGAGTTCAGTCGAAGCGTCGAGACAGCGCGAACCGGAACACAATATCCGGCGCCGTCTCGACGTTGATGTCCTCATCAAAGGTGATATCGAGGCGCCAGTCGTCGTTGAAAGCGATGCTGCCGCCCGTTGTCAGCAGGACGCTCGTCGCGCTGAGCGGGGCGGGGCCATCTGCGACGGGGCCGGCGTGCAGCTGCAGTCGCGTCCCCAGTGTGAGCTTCGGCGTCACCGTGTAGCCCACGGCGACATGACCCAGCCAGGCGGTGCTGCTTTGGTCGCCTAGTGCCAGATCGGCATCACCGAGCGCGGCGACACCGGCAGAACCCTCAAAGAGCCAGCGAGACGTGGGGGCCTGCCGACGCCAGTGCAGTACGGCGCTCACGTCGGTGCTGCCGCTGCCCGTCAGGTCCTGGGCGTCGCCCGTAGGCAGCTTGACCCCCAAGGCCAGCGACAGGCCGTGTCGTGCGAGCGGTTCAGGCGACCAGCTGGCCGCCAGGCGCACGTCGCCCAGGCCACGCGTGTTGCGGGTCAGGTCGATGACGGGTGTACCACCCCTCAGATACTCGAAGCGCAAGTCGTCGCGCGGTACGTCGTCGCGGATGCCGTCGGGAAACCCGAAGAATTTGTGCCAGTCATCGATCAGCGGGTCGAGAGAGCCCGTCGCGTGCCAGATATACGGCACGGTGATCGCCACGCGCCAGTCGCGGCCCAGACTTGCGGTCCCGACGAGGTCCAGGACGTTGGTCTCGCCGTCGAACAGCACGATGTTGCTGCCTTCTGACTCACCGACAGAGTGGCTGGCCGTCGACAGGGATACGGTCAGGCCATCTTGTGACTTCGGCACGGGCGGTTCGAGTGCGAACAACGCGGCAACGGGAGACAGATTGCGCGCGCCCGCCGTGAAGTCCAGGTTCGCTTCGCCCTCTGCCAAGCCGGGCGACGCGCAGAGGCCAAACAGCAGCGCACAGCCAACCCGATGCCAACGGTTTTGCATATTCGCGGTCCGATTCCGATAATCGTCGGGCGCAGCGGATCGCTGCGTGCGCGCAGCATAACGGAATCACATGACAAATCGGGGTTTCATCCAGGCCGTGGTCGCCCAGCTTGGCCTGGCCACAGCGGCCGTCTTCTGCGTCGCTTCACTGGCTGACAACGCACAGGCGGCCAGCAATGATCTGCCAGCCTCGCTGATCCGCACGTTGAACCGGTTCGACCTCGATCGCGATGGCCTCAGTGTGTACGTCGTCGACGTGGAAACCGGTCAGCCCGTCATCGACTACGCGGCCGATGTGCCGCGTAATCCGGCCTCGACGATGAAGCTTGTGACGACCTACGCGTCACTCGATGCGCTGACACCGGGCCACACCTGGGAAACCGAAGTGTTTGCGCTGGGCGAGATTGATGCCGACGGCGTGTTGCAGGGCGATCTCGGTTTGCGCGGCGGCGGTGATCCCTACCTTGTTGAGTCCGTGCTGTGGCAGCTCCTCACCGAGCTCCGGCGACGCGGTGTCAATCACATTGCCGGCGACATCGTGATCGACAACAGCCGCTTTGAGTTCGAGCCCGAGGATCCTGGTGCTTTTGACGGCGAGCCGCTGCGCGCCTACAAC
Organism: Pseudomonadota bacterium; assembly: GCA_038524795.1. Taxonomy (GTDB): domain Bacteria; phylum Pseudomonadota; class Gammaproteobacteria; order Steroidobacterales; family Woeseiaceae; genus CALBPI01. The sequence continues at coordinate 35,489 of JBCBIJ010000010.1, forward strand.
GTCGGCCCCGATGCGATGCTCGTCAATTTCAAGGTCGTGCAATTCTGGTTCGAGCCCCTACCGGAGTCGCGCGCTGTGCGTATCACCTCGTTGCCTGAGTTGCCCAACCTCGAAGTGGTCAACGACATCGAGCTCGTGCGGGGACGCTGCCGGGGGTATCTGCGTGGCATCGAGATCGATGCCGAAACCGACGGGGACCGCGTACGGTTTCACGGGCGCTTTCCCGACGGTTGTCAGCGCTATTCGCTGGGCCGCTCGCTGCTCACGCACGAGGACTACGCCTACGGTCTCATCCGGCAGTCCTGGGAGCGCCTGGGCGGCAGCATCAGCGGAGGCGTGCGGCAGGCCCCCATCGACACCGAGGCCGAGCCCATCATGAACTGGCCATCGCGGCCCTACGGCGAGGTCATTCGGCTCATCAACAAGCATTCCAATAATGTCATGACCCGCCAGGTGTTCCTGACGCTGGGCGCGCACTATTTCGGAGAGCCTGCGTCGCCTGACAAGGCGCGCGAGGCCGTGGCGCAATGGCTGGATGATCGCGGGCTCGAGTTTCCGGGCTTCTACATCGACAACGGCTCGGGCCTCTCCCGAGACTCCCGTATCACGGCGCGCAGTCTGGGCTCGCTGCTGGGGCACGCCTGGCGCAGTCCGTTCATGCCCGAGTTTTTGTCGTCGTTGTCGCTGGCAGGCACGGACGGCACCTTTCGGCGCCGACTCCGGCGCGGTCCGTTGACGGGGCGCGCGCATCTCAAGACGGGCAGGCTTGACGACGTGTCGGCCATGGCCGGGTATTTAATGGCTAACGATGGCCGCCGCTATATCGTGGTGACGTTGCACAATGCGCGCGGCGTTCACCGTGGCGGTGGTGAGGCCGTACAGGACGCGCTGTTGCGTTGGCTGTACGCTTACACGCCGCGCGAAGCCGGGCCTGTGCTGACACAGTTGCCCGAAGACAGCGGCGACGCAATGACCGGGAGCGACTGATGAACACTGGGCTTCGAACACTGACCGCGGTGGCGATGCTGGCGTGCGCCATGCAGGCCGGCGCGCAGACGCAAACGGCCTATGTCACGGACGTCCTGCGACTAGGGCTGCACCGCGCCGCGGACACTTCGGACGCACCGTTCCGGTCGCTCGAGAGCGGCCAGGAGATGACCGTGCTCGAGCGTTCCCGGCTCTATGCGCGCATTCGGCTGCCAGACGGCACCGAGGGCTACGTCAAGGCGGGCTTTCTCGTCGATGACAAGCCGGCACGCCTCGTCGTCACCGAGACGCGTGAGGCACTGGCGGCGTCGGAGGCCACCCTCGCATCGGTGCGCGATGAATTCAGTGGGTCCGCGAATCGCATCGCGGGCCTGGAGTCGGATTTGCAGGGTGCGCGCGATGCGGTGGCCAACCTGCAGACGCAGTATGACGACGCGGCCGCAGCAAACGCCGACTACGAGCGCAAAATGCGCGTCTACGGCCTGGCTTTGCCCTGGCCGCTCGCGCTGGGCGCCGTGCTGGTCTCCCTCGTGCTGGGCTTCGTGGGTGGCTTCTGGTGGATCGACAGCCGCAGCCGTAAACGCCACGGTGGCTTCCGGATTTACTGAGCAATTCGCCCGATGCGCCGATCTGGTGCGAACCCAGGCGGGACGGGGCCCTGAGACCTCGATCACGGAAACCGAGGCCCGCTTTACGTAAGGTCATGGACCTGCCCACGTTGCACGAGTCGGTGCGACGCCACGAGGCACAAGTGCATGGCGACGCTCAACGAACAACAACTCGAAGACGGCGACACCGGCGAACTGCGCGATGCCATGAAGGCAATGCGCGACGAGCTGGATCTCATCTACCACGTCGATGAGAAGGTCGCACAGGAACCGCACGGTCAGGCGCGCCTGAGCCGGCTGTTGGGTGAACTCACCCGTTTCCTCAACATGAGCTACACGGTGCTGCTGATCCCGTCGAAGCACATTCGCATCAGCATCACCCACAGCAACTGGAAGCCGGTTGACCGACGCAAGCTCGACGCCACGATGCTGCGCCAGCTGTTCCCGAAGTACTCGACCTACACCAAGCCCGTGTTGCTGCAGATGCAGTCACCACCCTCCGGGGCACGTGGGCGCATCGACCCCTACCAGTTGATTCTGTATCCGGTCATGGACCGCTCGGGCGACGCCGTTGGCGTCCTGGCGACGTTTTGCCAGGTCGAGGGTAAGCCGTTGTCTGTTTCCGCTGAGCGATTGGTGCGCTACGTCGGCCGATTTGCCAAGCGCATCATCGATGACAGTTACGACCAGCTCACAGGCCTGATGCGACGCAACGACTTCGTGTCGGTCATGGACAGTTCGATCGGTGAGCTGCAGGACGCGCAGGACACCCACTGCCTCGTCTACTTCGACGTCGACCAGCTCACCGTTTTCAATGACACCTTCGACCAGCGCGCCGGCGACGAGGTACTGGTTCGCGTCGCCAACCTGTTGCAGTCAGAAATGCCGACGGGCGCGACACTTGCGCGAATCGGCGGCGATAAATTTGCGGTGCTCATGCGCTACCGGGACGTCGATGCTGGTGTCGCCTTTGCCGAACGTGTCCGTGGTCAGTCGCAGAAGCTACTCTATGCACGCGGCAAGAAGACCTTCCCGGTCACGCTGTCGGCGGGGGTGGTCGCACTCAACGACTACGAGTCGTCGGAGGAGAGCCCGCTCATTGTTGCGCGCATGGCCTGCGAAAAGGCCAAAGATCATGGCGGTGACCGCGTCGAGTGCTTCGACTCGACCGACAAGAGCATCGTACGTCGCGTCGACAACCTGCAGTTGTTTGCGCAGCTGCAGGAAGCCATCACCAACGAGGCATTCACGCTCGATGCACAGCCCATTGTGCCGCTCGTCAGTGACGTCGGTTCTGTGCACTACGAGATTCTGCTGCGTATGAATGGCCCGAGTGGCGACGTCATGCTGCCCGAGAAGTTCTTTGCCGCGGCCGAGCACTACCAGATGATGCCGCGCATCGACCGCTTCGTGATCCAGTCTTTCTTCGAATCTGTCGGTCGTCATTCGGGCACCATGGCACTGCACGAGGCTTCGTTTGCACTGAACCTGTCTGGTCAGTCATTGGGTGAGCCCGCGTTCCATGAGTTCGTACGCCAGGCCGTGCTCAATGGCTCGCTGTCGCCCGAACAGATTTGCTTCGAGATAACGGAGACAGCGGCTATCGCCAATCGCGAAGGCGCCATCGCCTTCATGAACACTATGCGTGAGCTGGGGTGCCGATTCGCACTCGACGACTTCGGCGCCGGCCTGAGCTCGTTCGCGTACCTACGCGATCTGCCTGTGGACATTCTGAAGATCGACGGCAGCTTCGTGCGCGACATGGACACCAACAAAGTGTCGGAGTCGATGGTCGCGGCCTCCGCCCAGGTGGCCCGCGTTATGGGGCTCAAGACCGTCGCCGAGTTTGTCGAGACCGAAGCGGTCCGAGACGGTCTCGTACAGCTGGGCGTCGACTACGGACAGGGGTTCCTGCTCGGCAAGCCCAAGCCGCTGGACGCACGCCTCGAAGCGCTCTCGGAGGGCACGAACGAAGGCATGCTCAACCTCACGGGCCTGCTTGAGGCCGAGCGCTCGAACACGGGCACGCTGGGCTAGTTCGAGCTGCCCGGGCGCGCCCCGGGCGCTAGACTCAAACCATCGGCCCGCAGAGGGCGCCCCAATCACTCGTTGTGCCCAGACTCCTCGTCGTCAGTCACACCCCCTCGGAGAACACGCAGCGTATTGCGGCAGCGGTCCGTGAACGGCTTGCCGACGTGGATGGGCTGCAGCTGCGCTGGTTACCCCCGCTGGCCGCAACGCCTGCTGATGTGGCGTGGTGCGACGCTGTCGCCATCGGCACCACAGAGAACTTTGGCAGCATGGCGGGTCGGAGCAAGGACTGGTTTGAGCGCATCTACTACCCCTGCCGGGAGCTGACACCGGGGTTGCCCGTGGTGGCCTGGGTGCGCGCGGGGGAGGACGGGACCGGGAGCTGCGTGCAGCTCGAGCGCATCGTCAAAGGACTGACCTGGCGCTGGGCGCAGCCGCCTTTGGTGCTGCACGGCGCTTGGGATCCGGATTTCCCCGAGCAGGCGGCCACGCTTGCCGAAACGCTGGCTGAAGGTCTGGTTGCCGGCATCTTCTGACCCGTTCGGGTCGCTTCAGATTTTTTTCGCATCCGGTGGGATAAACCGCCCGCATAGCGCAGTTCCCCTGTGAGCGCTCATCGGGAGGGCTCACTTGCTTGGGGATCTGGGACATGAATACGACGCAGCGACAACACGCAGGTAGCGATTTTGGCGGCGGTCTGACGGACCGCGAGCTCAGCACTTCGGTGCTTTGCCTGGCCGGGATCTATGCGACGTTCCTGCTCGCCGTGATCGTCCTGAATCTGGCTTGGCTCTGACGCGGGTCACCAGGTGCGAGAACCAGGGATCGGTTCAAGAGCAAGATAAAGGGTAAGAAATACCCGCTGTTGTACGTCGTCGGGTGCCGGGAAAACCCCTTCAGCACACGCCTTTTTCGGGGCCCGACGACGTTTTTTTTTGGCGCCGATCGCTGCGCTACACTGCCCCGATGTCGTTCTCGCTCGAAGCTGCACTGCGCCCGGCGTCGTTCGCATCGCTTATCGATGACCACCAGCTCGGGAATCTCGCCGACTGGCTGGCGAGCCTGGGTCACCCCGAGCTCGCAGCCCGGCTCGAGTTGGCATCCGCCGAAGCATCCGGTCAATCCTGGTGGCGCGCGCTGGCGGCCAGCGAATTTCTGAGACGCAGCATCGCTGCCGAACCCGCCACGGCGCTGGCCGTGATGGAGGGGGCCACACCCGATACCGTTTCAAGCCTCGAGGCGGCTCCGCGCGATGACGCCAAGGCGCTGGGCCTTGCGCTACGCACGCACCGTCGTCGCGTGATGCTGGCCATCGCCTGGCGTGACCTCGCCGATCGTTCGGGTCTTGCGGAGACGCTCGAGGCGTTGTCGGCGCTTGCCGATCAATGCCTCGGTGCAGCGCTGGCAGCCGCGAGGCTTGCCATGCACCGGCGCCACGGGGAGCTTCGCGACGCTGACGGCGCCGTGATTCCGCTGTTCGTGATCTGCATGGGCAAGCTTGGCGGGCGTGAGCTCAATTTTTCATCAGACATCGATATCATTTTCGCCTACCCCGTTGACGGTGAGAGCGACGGGCGTCGCCCGCTCAGCGCCTCGGAGTACTGCCTGCGCGAGGCGCGCATCGTCATCGATCTCATCGACAGCAACACGGCGGCCGGGCGCGTCTTTCGCGTCGACACGCGCTTGCGACCGTTCGGAGAGGCGGGGCCGCTGGCCATCAGTTTCCCGGCACTTGAAAACTACCTGCAGCTTCACGGCCGAGACTGGGAGCGCTACGCCTTCGTCAAGGCCCGGTTCGTGGCGGGTGAGGGCACGGCCCTTGCGCCGGCACTCGCGTTTCACGAGACAGTGATTCGCCCGTTCGTCTATCGGCGTTACCTCGACTTCGGTGTGCTCGCGTCGCTGCGCGATATGAAGGCCATGATTGCGCGTGAGGTGCAGCGCCGCGACCTTGTTGACCACCTCAAACTGGGACCCGGCGGCATCCGCGAAGTTGAGTTCGTGGCCCAGTCGCTGCAGCTTATCCGCGGCGGCCAGATGAGCCAGCTCCGAACGGAGCGCTTGTATGCGGCACTCGACGCCATCGCTGCCGCCGGATTACTTGACGCGACAGCAGCGGACAATCTGCGCCGCGGCTACGACGTGCTGCGCGTGTGCGAGAACCGTATGCAGGCTCTCGACGATCGCCAGGTCCACGCCTTACCGACCGATGAGGCGGGTCGGCGTCTGCTCACGCTCGCAATGGGCACTGCGGACTGGGAAGCGCTGCGCCACGATCTCGACGGGCATCGGCGCCTCGTGTCCGAGGCGTTCGAGGCCATGCTGTTCCAGGCGGAGGTAGGCGACGACGAGGGTGCCCGTTGGCTCGACCAGTCGCCAGAGGTGCTTGAGACAGCCGTATCGGACTGCGGGATCGCCGATCCCGAGGGCGTATCCGCGGCACTGACTAAGTTTCGAAAACAGATCGCGCGAACGCCCATCGATACCGTGTCGCGCGAGCGGCTCGAGCGTTTCATCAGTGGTGTGATCAAGGCGCTCGCGGCGCACCCCGAGCCCGCCGTCGCCCTGCAACGGGTTCTGGGTGTCGCCGCTGCTGTATTGCGGCGCAGCGCGTATCTGGCATTGCTCAACGAGCAGCCTGCAGCACTCGAGCGGCTGGTGTCGCTCGCCGGCATGAGTGGATTCTTGGCCGATCAGCTGGCGGCACATCCGCCACTGCTCGATTCGCTGCTGGATACGCGCTGGTCGCTGGCGCCGTTGGATCGTTCCGCGCTGGCTGATGATCTCGCGGCCGTCGAGGCGGACCTTGGGCCCGCCGACAGCGAAGCCCGGGTACAGGCGCTGGCGCGTTTTGCACGCGCGGCCTGGTTTCGCATTGCCGTGGCTGATGTCAGCGAAACGCTGCCGCTCATGAAGGTGAGTGACCGGCTCACGGACGTGGCCGAGATTGTGCTCGAGCGTGTGCTCGATATCGCCTGGTCTGATCTCGTGGCACGTCACGGTCGGCCACCGGGTTGCAGTGACGACCAGAGTCGGTTTGCCATCGTGGCCTACGGCAAGCTCGGCGGCTGGGAGCTTGGCTACGGCTCGGACCTCGACATTGTGTTCCTGCACGACGTGGGCGCGGGCGACACCGATGGTGCGCAGCCCATCGATGCGACGATGTTCGTCATGCGCCTCGCGCGGCGAATCGTCCATCTGCTCAGCGTGCAGACGGGCGATGGACAGCTCTACGAAGTCGACACGCGGCTGCGTCCGAGCGGTCGGTCGGGTCTGCTGGTGTCCAGCCTGAGCGCGTTTCGTCGTTACCAGGCGGAAGACGCCTGGACCTGGGAGCATCAGGCGCTGACGCGGGCGCGTGCGGTTGCCGGGGACGCGGACGTTTGTAAGCGGTTCGAGACGCTGCGCACCGAGGTGCTGTGCCGCGACGTGCGCCGGGTGACGCTGGCCCAGGACGTCGTCGCCATGCGCAAGAAAATGCGCGACAACCTGTCCGAAGCCAAAGCCGGCGAGTTCGACATCAAGCAGGACCGCGGGGGCATGGGGGACCTTGAGTTTTTGGTGCAATACCTCGTGCTGCGCCACGCCTGCGAGGTCCCGGCTGTGGCCGACTGGAGCGATAACATGCGCCAGCTCGACAGCCTGGCGAATGCCGGGCTGCTCGATGCCGACACGGCCTCGGGGCTCCAGCAGGCCTACCGCGCCTTCCGTGCCGTCATTCACCGGCGTTCGCTCGATCGACGCGGGCGCGTTGTCAACGACCAGCAGTTGCCCGATGCGCGCGCCTGCGTCCGTGCGGCTTGGGACGGCGTTTTGGGTGACGTGAGCCCCGCCAGCTGACGGCCCGCTTGCTATAATCCGAGGCTGTTACGAACCCGGAGAATCTTACGTGGCCACGGCAACGACCGACTCGCGCAAACTGGAACGCGCCAACGCGCAGGTCGTCTATGAAGTTACTGAGAAGGACCTGCCCGTGTGTTGCCCCGGCCCCCACATGGCGCCCTGGAATTCGCACCCGCGTGTGTACCTGGCCATCGAAGCGTCGGGCGAGGCCCAGTGCCCGTACTGCGGCGCCCTGTACCGGCTCCGGCGCGACGACTGACCGGGCACGGCCATGATCATCGTTACGGGCGGTGCCGGTTTTATCGGCAGCAATCTGGTTGCAGCGCTTAATCGGCACACGGCCGAGCCCGTACTCGTGGTCGATGATCTCGAGGACGGGCACAAGTTCGTCAACCTCGTTGACCTTACGATTGCCGACTACCTCGATCGCGGTGACTTTCTGGCGCGTATCCACGCCGGGGAGGATTTCGGTGGCGTAAGCGCAGTCTTCCATCAAGGTGCCTGCTCGACCACGACCGAGTGGAATGGGCGCATGATGATGGCTCGGAACTTCGAGTATTCGAAGCGCCTGCTGGCCTGGTGCGAGACCCGTCGCGTGCCATTTATCTATGCGTCCTCGGCGGCTGTGTACGGCGGCAACACCACGTTCGCAGAGCACCCGGCCAACGAGAAGCCGCTCAACGTCTACGGCTATTCGAAGCTGCTGTTTGACCAGTACTACCGCCGCCACGCGACCTCGCTCGACACCCAGGTGGCCGGTTTGCGTTACTTCAACGTTTACGGACCGCGCGAGCAGCACAAGGGCAGCATGGCCAGCGTGGCCTTCCACTTCAATAACCAGCTCGTCGCGTCGGACCGGGTGCGCGTCTTCGAGGGCAGCCACGGTTATGACGACGGTGAGCAGCGACGAGACTTCGTCTATGTCGACGACGTCGTTGCCGTAAACCTCTGGCTGCTTGAGCACCCCTCCGTGAGCGGCGTGTTCAATTGCGGTACGGGCCAGGCCGAACCGTTCAATGCCATGGCCCGCGGTGTCATCGACTGGCACGGCCGCGGTGAGATCGAGTACATCCCGTTCCCCGAGCACCTCGTGGGCGCCTACCAGAGTTTCACTGAGGCGGATTTGAGCAACCTGCGCGCCGCGGGTTACGACGGCGCATTTCGCAACGTCGCCGACGGCGTGCGCGCCTACCTCGACACGCTCGACGCCCAATGAGTTCGCCAGCCGTGCTCGTCGTCGGACCCTCGTGGGTCGGCGACATGGTCATGGCGCAGTCCCTGTTCAAATGGCTCGCGCAGTCGGAGCCCAAGCCCGATATCGATGTCGTCGCGCCCGCGTGGTCGCTGCCCGTGCTCGACCGGATGCCCGAGGTACGCCGGGGTGTGGCCCTGCCGCTGGGACACGGCGCGTTGGGGTTGGGTGTGCGACGTCGCATCGGCCACTCGTTGCGCGATGCGGGCTACGCGCAGGCCATCGTGTTGCCGCGTTCTGCCAAGGCCGCGCTCCTGCCCTGGTTCGCAGAGATTCCAAAGCGCACCGGGTATCGCGGCGAAATGCGCTTTGGCCTCATCAATGACATGCGCGCTTTCGATCGTGAACGCCTCGACCAGACCGTCAAACGGTTCCTGGCCCTGGGATTGCCCGAGGACGCGGCGCTGCCTGCGCCGCCGCGCCCTAGCTTGCGCATCGATCGAGCCGCGCGAGACGCAGCCGCGGCGCGCCTGGGTCTGGACTTGTCGCGTCCCGCGGTCGGTTTGTTGCCCGGCGCGGAGTATGGGCCGGCCAAGTGCTGGCCCCATGCACATTTTGCGCGTCTCGCGCGCTTGCTTGTCGATGCGGGCTACGCGGTCTGGCTGTTCGGCGGGCCCGGTGATCAGGCCGCCGCTGCGACGATTTCGGCCCAGGCCGAAGTGCCTGTCGCCGACCTGACAGGCCAGACCTCGCTCACCGAGGCCATCGACCTGCTCTCGCTCTGCGGGACGGTCGTGACCAACGATTCGGGGCTCATGCATGTGGCGGCGGCCGTAGGTTGTCACACGGTGGCGCTCTACGGTTCCACGAGCCCGGCCTTCACGCCGCCGTTAACAGACCAGCACACGATTCATGATCTCGAGTTGTCCTGCAGCCCATGCTTTGCGCGCGAGTGCCCGCTGAAACACCTCGACTGTCTCTGGCAGATCACACCTGAAGCGGTGCTGGCCTCGGTCGAGGCAGCGCGCGCTTAAGCCATAAGGCCGTCGATGACGGCCGTGACTTCGTCGACGGTAATGACGGCCATTGCTTCGGGGTGGCGTATGCGCTGGCCCCAACGCACCTCCTCGATGGTCTTGCCCATGAATTGCTCGAGTGCGCGCGGGTACGCATTGATCGTCGTGTCCTGACTCGACACGGGACCAGTGCGGCCCGGATTCGAGGTCGCGTACAAGCCGACGACGGGTGTGCCTACTGCCGTTGCGATGTGGGCGGGACCCGAGTCAGGGCAGAGCACGAACGCGGCCCGTTCGATAATCGCTGCAAGCCCCTTGAGCGAGGTCTTGCCCACAAGATCGACAACACCGTCGGGGCCCGAGTCGACGATTTCGGCGGCGTACTCCATTTCGAGCGCTGAGCCGCCGCCTGTAACCGCGATGCGCGCGCCGTACTGATCGGCAAGATGCTTTGCGACGGCCGCGTAGCGCGTCGCCGGCCAGTTGCGGAAATTGCGCGCCCGGATGCTCGAGCAGGGGCTGATGACGACCAGTGGTTGGCCAGCGTCGACGAGCGTCGCCGCAAACTCGCGGTGCTCGTCTTCAAGCGGCAGGCGCCAGTCGAGCATGCGCCCGCGCACGCCGATTCGCTCGGCAAACCCGAACAGGCCGTCGATGACATGCGGCTGGTGCTGCGGCGCAATGTGCTCATCGGTGAACAGCCACTGCAGGTCGCGCGCGCGGTCGCGGTCGAAGCCGATGCGCCGCTGTGCGCGCACGAGTCGACTCACGCGGTTGGCGCGCCAGGATGCGTGCATGTTGAGCAGCACATCGAACTCGCGACTGCCCAACGCGCTCTGCACGTCGCGGATGGCGCGGCGCCCGCCGGCTTTGTCGAACACGATGAGCTCGATGCCATCGAGGCCCGACATGAGGCTCGCCTCGGTCTTGCCGATGACCCAGGTCAGCTCTGTGTCGGGCAGGTGCTGTTGCAGGGTTCGGACCACAGCCAGCGTGTGGCAGCAGTCGCCGATGGCGGACAGCCTGAGGACGCACAGTTTGTCGATGGCAGTCACGAGGGTCGGGCTCCGGGCGCGCTGCGACCCATGGCGAGACCGGCAGTGTGGAGAGCCGGTAGAATGCCCACGGGAGCGGCGATCCCGACAAGTGTGCACCAGCCATGGCTGACGGGGAAACCAGAGGGCCTTCGGGCCTCATGACGACGACTAGCGTGCGTATCGATGCGCAGCGCTGGCTTGTGCCGCCCGACTACCTGTTCGATGGTGCGGCCTGGCCGCGCACGAACGGCCGCGCGGGCGCCGGGCGCGGCGCCGCCTGGTTCGTGGGTGACGACACGGGTGACTACGTACTGCGCCACTTCCGCCGCGGCGGCCTCGTGGCGCGGCTCTCGCGTGCGCACTACGTCGCTACGGGCGCCGCGTCGAGCCGGAGCTATCGCGAGTTCGAGATTCTCGAGCACCTGCGAGCCCGTGGTTTGCCCGTCCCCATCCCCGCCGCGGCAGGCTACTGGCGTCAGGGTCTGTTCTACCGTGCGGCGATCCTGACGGTGGCGATCCCGGACAGCGAGACGCTTGCCGCCAGACTCGCGCGCGAGCCGCTAGACGAAACGCAGTGGCGCACGCTGGGTGCGCTCATCTCACGCTTGCATGGGGCCGGGGCCTGGCACGCCGATCTCAATGCGCACAACGTGCTCGTCGATGCAGCGGGTGGCTTTCATCTCATCGACTTTGACCGCGCACGCCTGCGTGCGCCCGGTGACTGGACGCAGGCCAATCTCGCGCGGCTGAATCGCTCGCTTGAGAAACTGCGCACGCAAGGTCCCTGTCACACCGATGCCGCTGATTGGGCGGCGTTAACGGCGGGCTACGCGGCGTCTTCGTCGGCCAGCGCGTCGTAGGGGTCGCCGTTACCCGTTGGCGCACCCTTGAAGCGGCGGTGCACCCAGAAGTACTGCTCAGGGGCCTCGCGGATCGCCTCCTCGATGAGGCCCATGATGCGCACGGTGTCGGCGACGGCATCGTCACCCGGAAAGTCAGCGAGCGGCGGCGAGATGGTGATGTCGTAAGTGCCATCGGTGCGGCGCAGCGGCACGAACATCACCACAGTGGCCTTGGCCAGGCGCGCCAGCGCACTCGTGGCCGTGTTGGTTTGTGCGGGCACACCGAAGAACGGGATGGTCTCCGATTGCTTGCGGCGGTAGGACTGGTCGGGTGCGTACCAGACGGGGACGTCGGCGCGCAGGCTGCGCACCATGCCCCGGATATTGGATTTCTCAATCGTCTCGCGGCCCGCGCGCTCCCGGCCGCGCCGGATGAGTTCGTTGGCGAGCGGGTTCCGGTCCTCGCGGTACACCGCGTCGAAAACGAGACCCGTGTTGGCCAGTGCCACCCCGCCCACCTCGAGCGCGCCAAAGTGGGCTGTGAGGATGATGATGCGGCCGTGCTCGATGGCATCGAGATGTTCCGCGCCATGCAGTCGGATGCGACCCCGGAAGCGCTGCGGTCGGTACCAGGACATGGCCATCTCGGCCACGCTCAAGCCCAGGTTCTCAAAGTGCGCGCGCAGCAGGCGCGCGTGTGCATCAGCATCGAGGTCCGGGAAGCACAGCCGCAGGTTGCGGCTCGCGATGCGTCGGCGTGACGTGGCGACCTTGAAGGCCAGCCGTCCCAGCGCACGCCCGGCGGCCATTTGCCAGCGGAAGGGTGCCAGGCTCAGGGCGCGCAACAACAGGAAGCCGAGCCAGGTGCCCCAATAGCGTGGACCGAACAGGCCCTTGAGGGATCTTGACGCGCTCATGCCGCGTTCGACCGTTCACGTTTAAAGCGGCGGTGAATCCAGAAGTACTGCTCGGGCGTGGCGCGCGCGTGCTGCTCGACAATGGCATTCAGGCGACCGGCGTCTGCCGCAACGTCCTGACCAAAACGCTCGAGCGGCGGCTCGATGCGCACACGGAACCGGCCGTCGGACGCGCGCACACAGCAAACGGGCAACACACAGGCGCCATGGCGGCCTGCCAGTCGACTGGCTGTTGTGTTGGTGAGTGCGGGCCGCCCGAAGAATGGGGCCTCGACGGCGCCACTCGTGGTGTCGGCCTGGTCGATGGCGATCCACACGGTGCGCCGCTCGCGTATGGACGCGACGATCGCGCGGGGCTGGCGCTTATCGACGAGGCGGGCGGCGAATCGTCCGCGACGCCAGCGCGTCACGGCGTCGGCCGCAGGTTCGCCCAGCGCGCGGTGGACGAGGTCGACGGGCGCGTACAGGGAAATGGCGCGCGCGCAAAGATCCAGTGTCGTGAAGTGCCCGGACACAAGCAGCGTCGCAGGTGCGTCCGGGCCGGCGGGCAGGTGCTCGAGGCCTTCGATGTCGACGAGTCGTGCGAGCCGCCGGTCGCCGGCCCACCAGGCCATGCCGACCTGGGCAATACCGATACCGAGCTCGCGAAAGTGGCGGGCGCGCAGCGCATCACGCCGCGACTGGCTCCAGTCCGGGAATGCCGTGGCCAGATTGTCGTCGACGATCGCCGAGCGGCGTGTGGCCACGCGGGCAGCCACGCGGCCCGCGAGCGCGCCCGCACCGCGCTGCACAGCCCAGGGAAGGCGGGTGACAAGCCACTGCAGGCCCAGCGCCAGCGCGGCCAGGACACGCGTGGGCGCCGATCGGGCGAACTCGGACGCGGAGCGTTTGTCGAATCTGTCTGGGACGTCGGTCACGAATAGAATGGTATCGGTGGCGGTTGGGCGACCCGTCAGCCATGCTTGGGGCATTGAAATTCAAGCCGGGGCAGCCATATCTGCCCTATTGTCCATAAATTGACACGGAGTGTGCCAAGGCCATGAAACGCATTGCTTTGTTTCTCATGACCAATATCGCGATTCTGGTCGTGATCAGCGTCGTATTCCAGGTGCTGGGAATCGATGGCATCCAGACGGCGAGCGGCCAGCTCGACCTTACGGCCTTGCTGATCATGTCGGCCATTATCGGCTTCACGGGCTCGTTCATTTCGCTGGCCATCTCCAAATGGATGGCGCTGCGAAGCACGGGTGCCCAAGTGATCAAGCAGCCGCGCAACGAGACCGAAGCCTGGCTGATCTCGACGGTGCAGCGCCAGGCGCAGCAGGCCGGCATTGGCATGCCCGACGTTGCGATCTACGACGCGCCTGAGGTTAACGCGTTCGCCACGGGCGCGCGCCGCAACTCGGCACTGGTTGCCGTGAGCACGGGCTTGTTGCACTCGATGACGCGTGACGAGGCCGAGGCCGTCCTGGGTCACGAGGTCGCGCACGTGGCCAATGGCGACATGATCACGCTGACGCTCATTCAAGGCGTCGTGAACACCTTCGTCGTATTCCTCTCGCGTCTCGTCGGCTACTTTGTCGACCGCGTGTTGCTTAAGAACGAAGAGGGCTTGGGTATTGGCTACTTCGTGTCGTCGATCGTCGCCCAGATCGTGCTGGGCATCCTGGCCAGCACCATCGTCTGCTGGTTCTCGCGTCAGCGGGAATTCCGTGCCGACGAAGGCGGTGCGCAGCTCGCCAGCCGCGAGAAGATGACGGCCGCGCTACGTCGCCTGCAGTCACAGCAGGGCGCGCAGAGTCATCTGCCACAGGAGATGGCGGCGTTCGGTATCTTCGGTGGCCGCGGCCAGGGCTGGCGCGCGTTGTTCATGACGCATCCGCCGCTGGAGGCGCGCATCGAAGCACTCGAGAAGCGGGGCTTCCGCCAGGTCTGATCTATTCGGACTTGTCGCCCGCTTCTTCGTCGGGCATGGGCGGCGCGAGCGCAGGACTGTCTGCGCCGCGCCGTGCGACCCCAAGGTGGAATGCGGCGAAGCCCGGCATCACAACCTGGTTGCGCGCCATCCCGATGATCCGCCCGTCGCTGGGTGCGTAGATGCCGGCAGTCTCGTTGGTAATGGGATCCGTCACGCGCCCCAGCAATTCGCCTTCGGCGACTTCACTGCCGAGCTCCACGTTTGAAATCAGGATGCCGCCGGAGTCGGCGCGCACCCACGAGGAGCGAAAGTAGGTCGCTTCGGTGCCTTCCCAGGGCGCCCCGTCGGGCACCATGCGCAGCGTGTGCAACAATGACTCGACGCCGCGTACCCCGTGAATGACTTCCTGCGGCTCGAGTCGTTCGGGCCCGCCCGCTTCGAGCGTCACAGTCGGCACGCCGGCCAGTGTGGCCGAGTAGCGCAAGGTGCCAGCCTGTGCCTGACTGTTGACGATGACCGTGGCACCAAAGCCCGCGGCCAGTGCGGCGACACCGGGATTGCTCAAGTCGGCGCGCAGTTGCGGCAGGTTCGCGCGTTCGAATGAGCCTGTGTGCAGGTCCACGAGCGCGTCGCAGTTCACGACGATTTCATTGAAGAACGCGTAAGCGATGCGCGACGCAGCGGAGCCGCCACGCGACCCCGGGAAGTACCGATTGAGGTCACGCCGGTCGGGCAGGTAGCGGCTGCCGCGGCGAAAGCCCTGGATGTTGACGATGGGTACGCCGACGATGGTGCCCGCGAGCTTGCTGGGCTGCAGGCCGTGCAGCACGCGTCGCACGATTTCGATGCCGTTGAGTTCGTCGCCGTGGATCGCTGCGGTGAGACAGACGACCGGACCGGCTGCGGCACCGTGTACGACGAGTACGGGTGTGTCCACGGGCAAACCCTCGAACAGCTCCGTACCCGACCAGGCCATCTGGCGGTAGCTGCCGGGCGGGATGGACTCGCCGAGCAGCTCGAAAGGCACAGGCTCCAAACCCGCGGGTGCCACAAACAGATTGCCGGGTACGAGCACGTCCTGCGGCTCAGCCGCGGCCAGAGACTGGTCGTCACTCACGGCTTCCTCGGCGTGCAGCGACGCCGTGCCGGCCACCAGGGCCAGCGCTGGGATGATCAGGGCTCGGAGCATGCTCGGCATCATGCAGGTGCTGCGGGTCGGCTAAGTTAACATAGTGAGTGTAGGCACGGTGGCCGCTGCGAACCGTGCGCTGACTCTCGAATTTCGCGATGAACCACCCCGATAAGCAACATCTCACCCGCCGGCGGGTCGCCCTGGTTGGCTTCAGCATCGTCGTGGCGGGCTTCGCCTGGCTGGCCGCAACAGCCAACCCGACGGGTCGCTACGTGGGCAACAACGTGGCACCGGCCGCGGCGGCCTGGATACTGCTCGTCTGGATACTCATGCGCCAACCTCAGTCACCGCGCTGGTGGTTGGGCTGGGTGGGCTTTTTGGTGCCGGCGCTGGGGCTGTCTGGCTACGTCCACCTGGCCTTCCTGAACGACTGGCGCGGCATTGCCTCGGCTGCTGTGACGCCCGAACTTCTGTTCTTCTTTTTGCCCATTTACGCGGCGGTTGCGGGTGGCATTGGGTTCGCGATCGGCTGGATCGTCGGACGCGCTGTGGCCGAGCACCAACGGGTGCGCTGACACCCAATTTGTGCGCTTGGCGCGCGTTGATTAGGATACGCCGAGGTCGCAAGACGCGACCCCAGTCCAGATACACGGGGAGAGGACGGATGACGAAGTTGAGCGATGTCGAGGGGATCGGCCCGAAATACGCAGCCAAGCTGACCGCAGCGGGCTGTCGCAGCATGGAGCACATGCTCGAGGTCGGCGGCACCAAGGCGGGGCGTAAGAAGATTGCAGCGGATTCGGGCTGCACCGAGAAGCAGGTTCTCGAGTGGGTGAACCGCGCCGATCTGTGTCGCGTGAAAGGTGTGGGCAGCGAGTACGCTGACCTGCTCGAGAACGCAGGTGTTGACTCGGTACCTGAACTGGCATCGCGCAATGCCGAGAACCTGGCGGCCAAAATGAAAGAAGTGAACGACAAGAAAAAACTCGTTCGCGTCGTGCCGTCGGCCAAGTCCGTGACCAAGTGGGTCGCGCAGGCCAAGAAACTGCCGCGGGCAGTGCACCACTGACGGAGCGCATGCGCAGCGCGCACGCCAATCCGAATACAACACGGCCGGGCGCAACGCGTCCGGCCGTGTTGTTTATTGTGGCGCTGTGGGCGCTCGCAACCGGCGCGCAGGCGGCCAACGAATTACCCGTCGCAGACCGGGTAGTCGTCGATAAGTCGGAACGCTGGATGCGGCTCTACGAGGGCGACGAAGTGCTGCGCGAGTTCAAGATCTCGCTGGGGC
Organism: Pseudomonadota bacterium; assembly: GCA_038524795.1. GTDB lineage: Bacteria > Pseudomonadota > Gammaproteobacteria > Steroidobacterales > Woeseiaceae > CALBPI01. The sequence goes on from JBCBIJ010000010.1 coordinate 52,303, forward strand.
AGGAGCCCGAGGGCGACAAGCGGCAGGAGGGCGATAACAAGACGCCCGAGGGACGCTACACGCTCGATGTTCGCAACCCCGACAGCGATTTTTTCTTATCGATTCGCATCTCCTACCCGTCACCTTCAGACGCGGCCGCGGCGCGCGCGGTTGGCGCCGATCCAGGCGGACAGATCATGATTCACGGTCAGCCCAATGAACCGCGCTACTCGCCGGGCTTCTACGCAAGCACCGACTGGACCAACGGCTGCATCGCCGTGTCGAATCTGGCCATGATCGACATTTGGCTCATGACGCGTCCTGGCACCCCCATCGAAATTCGGCCCTGAGGGCTACCCGACATGGATATTGAAGTCGCTCCCGAGGGGTCCCTCGAGGTCCTCTCTCAGCTAGAAGTCAACGCGCTGCGCAATCAGGGCGAGGGTGGGCTGTACCCGCTGCTGCGCCGTTGCGCGCTGGCCGTCCTTACGAGCGGTTCGATGACCGACGACGCCGGCGAGCTGCTGCGCGCCTACGAAGACTTCGACATCACGATCCTGGAGACGGACCGTGGCGTGCGACTGGCGCTTCAGGGCGCGCCGGAAATGGCCTTCGTTGACGGCCAGATGATTCGCGGAACGCGCGAGCTTCTGTTCGCGGTACTGCGCGACATCGTGTTCTTTCACACGGAGTTCGCGGGGACAGAGCGCTTTGATTTCAGTAAGTCAGAACACCTGACCAACGTGGTATTCCACGTCCTGCGCCACGCGGACGTGGTGCAGGCGCGTCGCAACGTGGACGTGGTCGTGTGCTGGGGCGGACATGCCATCAGCCGCAATGAGTACGACTACACGAAGCAGGTCGGCTACGAGCTCGGTCTGCGTCACCTTCAGATTTGCACGGGTTGTGGCCCCGGCGCCATGAAAGGCCCCATGAAGGGCGCGACGATTGGTCATTCCAAGCAGCGCGTGCGCGACGGACGCTACATCGGGCTCACTGAGCCAGGCATCATCGCCGCCGAATCGCCCAACCCTATCGTTAACGAGCTCGTGATTCTGCCGGACATGGAGAAGCGGCTTGAGGCCTTTGTCCGCGTGGGACACGCCATCGTCGTGTTCCCGGGCGGTGTGGGCACGGCCGAGGAAATCCTCTACCTGCTGGGCATCCTGCTACACCCCGAAAACGCTGGAAACCCGGTGCCGCTGGTCCTAACGGGCCCTGCGGGCAGCGCCGACTATTTCGCCAAGATCGACCGGTTTATCAAAGCCACCCTGGGAGAGGCTGCGGCCTCGCTCTACGATATCGTTGTGGACGACCCCGTGCGGGTCGCGCAGATCGTCCAGGACGGGCTCGACCGCGTCGAAATGCGTCGCCGCCGTGACGGCGATGCGTTCTACTTCAACTGGCGCCTGCACATCGAGGCCGAGTTCCAGCGGCCGTTCGTGGCCACCCACGAATCGATGGCGAGCCTCAACCTGTCCGAGGATCTGCCGCCCCATTTGCTGGCAGCCAACCTGAGACGGGCATTCTCGGGCATCGTATCGGGCAACATCCGTGAAGAGACCGTCGCCATGGTCGAAGCGGAGGGCCCGTTCGAATTGCGCGGTTCGCCGCGTGTGGCCGAGTTGCTCGACGAGTTGCTCCGCGACTTTGTCGCACAGCGGCGCATGAAGATCTCGAGCGACTACCGCCCCTGTTTCCGGGTGATCACCCATCCACTGTGAACTGCGCCCGGTCATTACGTAAAAACGTAGTGTAAGTTATTGACCTGAAAGGGTTTGCCGTTGTTCGGGGTTGTGAAGCAGTTCCTCGTCAGGCGGCCGTTCGGCGCGTAGCCTCTGCATCAAATCCAAGCCACGTGCGAGGACGGAAAGGTGCAGGACGAGAAACATTTCAACTGGCCCGGCGAGTCTGCGTCGGACAACGAGACAGAAACATCACAAGAGCTTCCGAGTGGTGCTGATGTCTTTCGCAGCTGGCTGAATCGCGCCCCGGCACGACGTCGCGCGTCGTTCGATCCCACGCTGTACACCTGGAAGGGGTACCGGCAGTGGAAAGAAGGCGTCTCGCGCAACATCAACGACCAGGACGATTAAACGCGGCATCCGCGGTACTGAGATAACGGCAAGAGTAATGGCAGCGACACGAAACGCAGTGCAACACGGCGATCCGGATGAGACTGTGAGCCAGACTTTCAACAACCCTGAGACGCGCGAGCGCTGGGAGTGGGTGCAGCAGGCGATTGGGTTCGCCGAGCAGGACTCACACCGCGAATTCGAATGTCGGTTCACCGAGTCTGCCGACACGGCCGCGTCGCCGTTCGTCGAGGAGTAGGTCCTTGGAAGTCACGATGCAGTGGTGGGACGCGTTGGACGACCTTTGGTACGCCGCACGTCTGCGTCTGTCGGCGCTGCACTACATCGTTGCGCCGCTGAACCGTGCGCTCCTGGCCGTAGCCGGACTGCTGCTGATCCTCTAATCGCCGGAGGGTAGGCCCACGCCGGTTGAAATCGGCGTCGGTGCATCAATATTGCCCACTTCGATGCCCAATCGGAGTGCCGGCATGGCCGAAGACACCGCAAAACAGACCATCGGCTTCCAGGCCGAGGTCAAACAACTGCTCCAGCTCATGATCCACTCCTTGTACAGCAACAAGGAGATCTTTCTGCGTGAGCTCATCTCGAACGCGTCCGACGCGCTCGACAAGCTGCGTTTTGAGGCCATTGCGAGCCCGGACCTGGCCGCCGATGACCCGGATCTCGGCGTCACCCTCGCGCTCGATGAGGCCGGCAACACGCTCACGATCACAGATAACGGCATCGGTATGAGCCGCGATGAGGTCATCAGCAACCTGGGCACCATCGCGCGTTCCGGCACGGCCGAGTTCCTGGGCAAGCTCAGCGGTGACGCGCGCAAGGATGCACAGCTTATTGGTCAGTTCGGTGTCGGCTTCTACGCTTCGTTCATCGTCGCCGACCGGGTCACCGTCGAAACCCGCCGTGCAGGCCTTGGCGCCGACGCAGCCGTGCGCTGGGAGTCGACGGGTGAGGGGGATTACACGCTAGAACCCATCGAACGCGACGCCCGCGGCACGACCATTACACTGCACCTCAAGGACGACGAGAAGGATTTCACTCAGGGCTACCGGATCACCTCGCTGGTGAAACGCTACTCCGATCACATCGCCTTTCCGGTCCGCCTCGCAGGCGAGGAAGGCGCCGAGACGATCAACTCGGCCACCGCGCTGTGGACACGGTCGCGTGCTGATGTTGAGGACGACGAATACAAGGAGTTCTATCAGCACCTGACGCACGATTTCGAGCCGCCGCTGGCCTGGTCGCACAACCGCGTCGAGGGCAAACGCGAGTACACCAGTCTCGTCTACATCCCCGGGCGGGCACCGTTCGATCTCTGGAATCGCGAAGCGCCGCGCGGCCTCAAGCTCTACGTACAGCGCGTGTTCATCATGGACGATGCGGAGCAGTTCCTGCCGCTTTATCTGCGCTTCGTGCGCGGCGTCATTGACTGCGCCGACCTGCCGCTCAATGTGTCGCGCGAGCTGTTGCAGTCGAGCCCGGCCATCGACGCCATGCGCTCGGCCCTGACCAAGCGGGTGCTGTCGACACTCGACAAGATGGCCAGCAATGAACCCGAAGACTACGCGCGCTTCTGGAGCGAGTTCGGCGAGGTGCTCAAGGAAGGCCTGGCTGAGGATACGGCCAACCGCGACGCGCTCAACAAGTTGCTGCGCTTTACAACGACGCGTTCAGAGGGCGCCAGCCAGAGCGAGACGCTGGCGGGCTACGTCGAGCGCATGGTCGAAGGTCAGGACACGATCTACTACCTGACGGCTGAGTCCCTGGCGGCGGCCAAGGCCAGTCCGCACCTCGAGGTCTTCAAGAAGCGCGGTATTGAAGTATTGCTGCTCACAGACCGCCTCGATGAGTGGATGATCGGCTACCTGACCGAGTTTGATGGCAAGGCGCTGCAAGACGTCCGCCGCGATGGGCTGGAGTTGCCCGAGGGTGAGTCTGCCGAGGATGACGAAGATCGCGCAGACGAGGGTGTTCTCGAGCGTCTCGGCAAGTGCCTCGAAGATGCGGTATCCGGCGTGCGCGCCAGCGACCGGCTCGTCGAGTCGCCGGCCTGCCTGGTGGTGGGCGCCGACGATATGGGCGCGCAAATGCGGCGCATGCTTGAGGCTGCCGGGCAGGACGTCCCCGAGTCGAAGCCCGCGCTGGAGGTCAATCTCGGGCACCCGCTCGTGCGTCGTCTCGAAACCGCCGGCGACGACGCGCGTTTCGAGGACCTCGCGCGTGTGTTGCTGGGCCAGGCTGAGATCGCTGAAGGTGATTTGCCCGCCGATCCCGCGGACTACGTGGGCCGGCTCAATCGGTTGCTCGTCGAGCTCTCAGGCTGAGCGCAGGTGCGGCGGCACGAGTCGTCGCTCGAGCAGATCGAAGACAAGGTCAGTCACGATCGCCAGCAGGGCGGCAGGCACGGCGCCCTCGAGAATGAGGCCGGTGTCATTCAGCGCCAGTCCCGTCACGATTGGCTGACCGAGCCCACCCGCACCAATGAAGGCAGCCAGTGTGGCGGTGCCGATCGCGATGACGGCCGCCGTGCGCAGGCCGGCAATGATGTGCGGCATGGCCAGGGGCACGAGCACGTGGCGGCGTCGCTCTGAAGCGGTCATACCCAGCGCATCCGCCACAGTCAGATAGACGGGCTCGATGGCATTGATTGCCGTGAGTGTCGCCCGCACGATCGGCAACAGCGCGTAAAGAAACAACGCGATGACAGCGGGCACCACGCCGATGCCGACCAGCGGAATCATGAGCGCGAGCAACGCGATCGATGGAATGGTCTGGAGCAGGCCGCAGACATAGAGCAACGCGCTGGCGGCGCGCGCAAACGGCTGCAGCACGAGTGCCAGTGACACACCCACGACACCCGCTAGCAACAGGGCAGCAAGCGTGAGTTGAATGTGGCGTGCGGTGTTCTCGGCGAGTCGCGACCAGAACCGGGAAGGGACTGGCGTGTCGGCGTCAGCAAGCCCGGTCGTCGCCAGGAAGCTTGCGGCCACCGTGGCGATCCCTTCGCCATCCAGCGCGGCGCGGGCGTTGAGCGCTTGCATGGTGGCCTCGTCGATGCGGCCTTCGAGCTCGGCCAGCGCGGCCACGACATCGGGTGCGAGCGTCGTGCGCGCGAGCCACACGGCGTCGTAGCGCGGAAAGAACGCGCGGTCGTCGTCGAGCAGCACGAGATCGGCGCCCGACAGTTCGCCGTCCGTTGAGTAGGCGTCCGTCAGGTCGGCGCCGCCCGAGGCGAGCGCTTCGTAGGCCAGGCCATGCTCGATACCACGCGAACCGAGCGTCAGGCCGTAGTGCGTACTAAGCGCCGGCCAGCCGTCATTCCGGGCGCGAAACTCGTGGCTAAGCGCCGCGTCGATGCCCGTCTCACCAACAAGATCGGAAATTTTGGTGAGGCCTCGCGACTCGGCGACCTCTTTGCGCAGCGCCAGGACGTAGGTGTTGTTGAAGCCAGGCGGTGCGTAGGTGGCGAGGCCCTGCGCGGCCAGTGGCGGCGTGACGTCTGTGAGTGTCGTGTCGCCCAGAATGGCGGCCGCAATGGTGCCCGTGTACTCAGGATAGAGATCGATCTCGCTGGCACGCAGGGCGTCGAAACAGATCTTAGTACCGCCGAGCCCGAACTGACGCACGACCTCAATGCCGCGGGCTTCGAGGTGTTGCGCCGCGATCTCGGCCAGCAAGTAGCTTTCCGTGAAGTTCTTGCTGCCAATGCGCACAGGTTCAGCCCAGGCTGGTGTCGCGACCAGCACGAGTGCTGCGATCAGCCCGCGCACTGGAAGGCCTCCACGAGTTCGATGGCGTAGGGATCGCGAGGGTCGGCGAGTACGTCATCGCGGGGGCCCTCGCGCACGATGCGCCCCGCGTTGAGGATCACGAGTCGATCGGCCAGACGCGCGGCCTCGTCGAGGTCGTGGGTCACGAGCAGCGCGCTCTTGATTTCGGTGCCACGCAACGCCAGAAATCGTTGATGCGTGGCAAGACGCGTGATCGCGTCGAGACCTGAAAAGGCTTCGTCGAGCAGGAGCAGCTCGGGCTCGAGCGCCAGCGCGCGGGCAAGACCGGCACGCTGTTGCTGGCCGCCGGAAGCGGCAGCGGGGTAACGCGCGGCAAGCTCGGGCGATAACTGCATCGCGTCGAGAAGCGACGTGAGCCTATCGGCTATGGCGTCGGCGTCGCGGCCCGCGAGGCGCAGCGGTAATGCGATGTTGTCGGCGATGGACAGATGCGGCAGCAGGCCGATCTGCTGCATCGCATAGCCCGTGTCGCGACGCACATCGCGCAAGCGCTCAGGCGTCAACGACTGGCCGTGTCGGTACACCGTGCCGGCCTGGGGCGTCACGAGCCCGTTGAGCAGACGGAGCAGCGTCGACTTGCCGCTGCCGCTGGCGCCGATCACGGCCGTGACGCAACCGGCAGGTAGCGTCAGACGAACACGGTGGAGGATGTGGTTACCGCCAAGGATGACGTCCACGTCTTCAAGTTGGGCTGTCGGGGCGGCATCAGACATCGCGGTGAGCGCCAGTGTGGAGACAGCGTGCCGCAGTGGCAAGCGCTGCCCTGACGCGCAATCGAGTACAATCGGGGATTACCCCGGAGGAGAGTGACATGGCCGATTCGGCACGAAGCAAGGGCGTCTCTTCGGAAGACCTTTCAGATCGCATCGCGAATCTGACGGACGAGCAGCGCCGTATCACCCAGGACAAGGGCACTGAGGCACCGTTTACGGGCGCGCTTCTGGCCAATAAGGGTGATGGCACCTACCACTGCGTTGTGTGCGACACGCCGCTGTTCTCGAGTGAGCACAAATACGACTCGGGTTCGGGCTGGCCGAGCTTTTGGTTGCCGCTCGCGGGTGACAACGTGCGCACGGAGCGCGACACGAGTCATGGCATGATTCGCGACGAAGTGCTTTGCGCCAATTGCGGTGCGCACCTGGGCCACGTGTTTCCGGACGGTCCGCAGCCCACGGGCCTGCGCTACTGCATCAACTCCGCGTCGCTCGATTTCAGTAATTCCAACGAGGACTCAAAAGACGATGATTGAAAAAGGCTTTCGTGTGGCGCTGGTCGCACTGTGCCTGTCGTTGGCCGCGTGCAGCGCGCCAGGAACGGACTGTAACGCTGTCGATAAGGGAGCACGCGACGTGAAACCAGGACTACCTGAGGGCGTTGAAGGCCTCGAGGCCACCATCACCACAGCGGGTCGTGACCACGCTGTCGGCGACGGCGATATCGCGAACATGCATTACACAGGCTGGCTCTACGACCCCGAGGCCGAAGACGGGCGCGGCGAGCAATTTGACAGCTCACGCGATCGCGGCAGGACCTTCGACTTTCCGCTGGGCGGTGGCCGTGTCATCAAGGGCTGGGATGTGGGCGTAGCCGGTATGCAGATCGGCGAAGTGCGGCAACTCAAGATTGCTCCGGAGCTTGGCTACGGCGATCGTGGTGCGGGCAACGCGATCCCGCCGGGCGCGACGCTGCTGTTTGAGGTCGAGCTCGTGAGCTTCCAGCGCTGCACGACTTACGAGTAGTGGCATGGATCCCGCGGCCGGCGCAAAGCGACGCGAACTAACCCGCTTGCCGAAACGGCTCGCGGGTGCGTTCGCGGGTGCCTGCGTCGTCGTGCTGGCGCTGACGCTCACAGCGGCCGCGCTGATTCGCCTGTTCGATGACGAGCGCCGCGAACCCGATGCGATTACGGCGCACCCCGTGCAGGCGCTGGGCTACGACAGCGTGGATCTCGCCGAGCTGCTCGGCGAGCCGCGTTACCAGCTGCCCGACCTGGAACCGCCGCCAGCCCTGCCGCCCGCGACGCCGCGCGCCGAACGGCAGGTGTCCGGGTTCGTCATGGTGGAGGTGACCGTCGACGCTGAAGGACGCGCGACGGACGCGCGCGTGATCGATGCGGCGCCGGCCGGCGTTTACGAAGGCCAGGCGGTGGCTGAGGCGCTTGCGGGCCACTACGAGTCCGGGCTTCCCGGTCGCCGCGACACTGTGGTGCGTTTCTCGGTGCCCGCCGAAGATACTGCGCGCTAGCGCGCGTCGCGTTCGAATCGCAGCGCGATACGGCGGTTCTTCCTTCTGCCGTCGCGTGTGTCATTGTCCGCGACAGGTTGGCTACCCCCAAAACCCTCAACGCGTAACCGGTCACCCGCGATGCCGCGCGTCGCGAGCGCGTCGCCGACGGCCTGCGCACGTGCGGTGCTCAAGGCGAGATTCTCGTCCGGATCGCCGCGGTTGTCCGTGTGCCCCTCGATGTGCAAGCGGCTATTCGGGCACTGCAACATGAGGTTGGCGATGTCATCGATGAGTGCGTCGTGCCGCCCGGGTAGCGTGCTGCTCGCGGCTTCGAAGCGAATGGTCTCGCGTGACGCCAGGTAACCGAGTCCTTCAACACACAGGTCGTGCTGCGCCACCTCGTCGGCGCGCAGCCCGCCCAGGGCGGCAACGACAATGAGCAATAGCAGCGCGACGGCGCGGCGCGTCATGCGCTGTCGGCACCAATGAGTTTGCGGGCCTGCTCCACCCAGCGGTCTCGCCGGATGCGCCCCGGGAAGCGCAGCGCGCCGTCGAGTTTATCGATACGGGTGTCGTCGAGCGCCGCCAGCTCTGACAAGGTTCGGATACCGTGCGCCGCGAGCTCTCGCTTCATGGCCGGACCGATCCCGCGTACGAGTCGCAGGTCCTCGGAGTGCGAGTGTGTCGAGTCGTCGAGTGAGGCTGCCTTGGCGACGGGTTCCGGTGGCGGTGCCGACACAGGTTCCAGGGTTGCCACCTCGTCGCGCGTCTCGCGTGCATTGCGTGTCCGTTGAATAACGAGCCGCAGCTGACGTGAGAGTTTCTTGCGCTCTTCGCGCTCGGTTGCCATGCGCGCCTGCGTCTCATTCATCCGCTTCTCGAGTTTGCGGCGCATGGCCAACTGCTCGTCCAGTGCTTCGCGCATGGTCGCAACGCGCCGGTCGGCCTGGTGCTGGCGGTGTCGTCCGTCGTCGATCTTCTGTTGCAGCTCGTCACGCTGACGTTGTTGCCTGTCGAGCGCCGTTTGTTGTGTCTCGAGCTGCGACTGAAGACGAGACAGGCGCACGGCGTCGGCGCGGTCTTGGCGTTCGCCGCGCAGGAGCCAGCCTAGCAGTGCGCCAATCGCACTGGCGCCAGCCAGTAATGCAATAGTCAGCGGTTGCATTGTCGCGTCAGGATTCGGGTCCTTGGCACCCAGCGTGATTATCACCGTTGTACAAAGTCTAGGGAACCACGGTGGGGCAATACCACCGACGGTGCATCACTTTTGTGCATCAAGCGGATTCATCGTGCCAGAGTCTATTTTGCAGTGCCGGCATGTAGAATGCCGGCAATTCCCAAGGAACCTTCATGGATCACGATTTCATTTCCATCGGTATCGTGTTCGTTGTTTTCCTCGGCGTGGTCTCGCAATGGATCGCGTGGAAACTGCGTCTACCGGCTATCGTTCTGCTTTCGATTGCCGGGCTCATCGCCGGGCCGGGCCTGGGTCTTGTCGACCCCAGCGCGCAGCTCGGTGAGCTGCTGCGGCCGCTCATTGGTCTGTGTGTTGCAGTCATTCTGTTCGAAGGTGGTCTCAGTCTGAACCTTGCCGAGCTCAAGCACGCCCGCAGTGGCGTGCGCCGGCTCGTGTATCTGGGTGCGCCGCTGGCCTGGGTGTTCTCGGGCGCCTGCGCCTATTTCATTGGCGGTTTCGACGCCGCGACGTCGCTCGTGTTCGGCGCGATTATGGTGGTTACAGGTCCGACCGTCATCATGCCACTGCTGCGCCAGGCGGCACTCAACCGACGCACTGCGTCCTATTTGAAATGGGAAGGCATCGTCAACGACCCGATCGGCGCGTTGCTGGCGGTGCTGGTCTTCCAGTTCTTTGTCTTTAGCGGCCAGGGCTCGGGGCTCGCCGAGGTTTTCGAGTCACTGGGCTTGGCGATGCTTTCGGGCCTCCTGTTTGGCGGCATTGGCGGCTGGCTTACGGGCCTCGCATTTCGGGCCGGCATGGTGCCCGAGTACTTAAAAAGCCCGGTCATGCTGGGCATGGTGCTCATGATGTACGTTGCCGCTAACTATGTGCAGCACGAAGCGGGCCTGCTGGCCGTGACGATCATGGGCATCGTTATCGCCAACATGAATCTGCCGGGCTTCGGCGACATGCGGCGCTTCAAGGAATACATCACGATCATGCTCGTGTCGCTGGTGTTCATCCTGCTCACGGCCGATCTCGATATCGCGTCGCTGGCATCCATTGGCTGGCGTGGCGGCGCTCTGGTCGCCGCCTTGCTGTTGCTCGCGCGTCCTGCGGCCATCATGCTGGCCACGATCAACGCGGACATGGAGTTTCGCGAGCGCGTCCTTTTGGCCTGGATCGCACCACGCGGCATCGTCGCGGCAGCCACGGCCGGTATCATGGGCCCGGGCCTGATCGATGAGGGCTACCAGGCAGAGGTGCTGTTGCCCATGGTGTTCGCGGTCATCTTCGCGACGGTGCTCCTGCACGGGTTCTCACTAAATTGGCTGGCGGCCCGCCTGGGCCTTGCGTCGAGGCACCGCGACAGCGTGGTTATTGTCGGTGCCTCGCCCTGGTCGACGGAGCTCGCGCGCACGCTCAACAACATCGGCGTCAACGTACTGATCTCCGATTCCAGCTGGCACGCGTTGCGTGAAGCGCGTCTCGCGGGGCTGCAGGTGTTCTACGGCGAGATTCTCTCGGAGTTTGCCGAGGAGTCCGTGGAGCTTGCGCACGTGCGAACGGTACTCGCGGCGACCAGCAACGACGCCTACAACGCGCTCGTGTGCAGCTCGATCGCACCCGAAGTGGGTCAGGACCGTGTGTTCCAGTTGCCCATGGGGCGCAAGGACGACGATGACCCCAAGGCCGTGGCCCGAGGTGTGCGTGGCCGCATTGCGTTCGACAAGGACGCGGTTTATGAAAAGCTCTGGCGCAATTACGTGCGGGGCTGGACCTTTGCGCGCACACGCTTGTCTGACACCTACAGCTACAGCGATTTCCTCGGCGACCAGCCTGCAGATGCACTGACCATTCTTGTGGTCAGCGCCAACGAAAACGTACAGTTTGTGGCGTCGCAGACCGAGATCGAACCGAAGTCCGGCGACACGATTGTTTATTTTGCGCCGCCCAAACCCAAGAAATCACCGGAGGCTGCTGGCGATGCCGAAGCAAGTCCTGCGTGAGGCGGCCCGAGTCGACGGGCCCGCGGGCGTGCTTGAAACGCTCGTTGAGTATCCGGCAACCGTCACGGAAGACACGCCCATTGCCGTGATCGCGCACCCGCACCCCGCGCACGGCGGTGCCATGACGAACAAGGTCGTGGCCACGCTCGCGCGCGCCTTTAATCTCTGCGGCCAGGTGGCCGTTAGGTTCAACTTTCGTGGCGTCGGTGCCAGCGATGGCACTTACGATGAGGGCCGCGGCGAGCTGACCGACCTGTTGGCTGTGCTCAACTGGGCGAGAGAGCGTTGGCCGGGCGTACCCGTGTCCTTGGCCGGTTTCTCATTCGGGGCGGGCATGGCGGTTGCGGCCACGCAGCACGCCGAGGTGCCGCAGGTGCTACTGGTGGCGCCGCCAGTCGGGCGCATCATGGACCCAGGCCTGCGCCTTCCGGGCGCTGTGAACGCCTACGTCGTGCAGGGTGGCAAGGACGAGCTGGTCGATGTCGATGCCGTGGTTGCCTGGGCCGACACACAACCGCCTGGGATCGAGGTTGCCGTGCTACCGGAGGCCGACCATTTTTTCCATGGCCAGTTGGTCGCGCTCCGAGAAACCCTCATGGGGTTTATCGGTACAGGGCAGACAGCGTGAGCCGCATGGGTATGCTGACGGCGCTGCGCAAACAGATCGAGCTGTTGCTGTCGGGTAACGATAGCGCCGATACCGAAGCGGACCGGCAGCACGGCATCCGTCTTGCGACGGCAACCTTAATGGCCGAAGTCGCGCGCGCTGATCGCGTGTTCGACACACGGGAGCTTGCGGCATTGCGTGAGGGCCTGCAGCGTCATTTCGGGCTCACCGACGAAGAGACGAGCATGGTTGTTGATGCCGGACTCGAGGAAGCTGAGGCGGCGATTTCACTGCAAGGCTTTACCCGCCCGCTGCACGAGGCGCTGTCTGCTCAGGAGAAAGCGCAGATCGTCGACATGCTCTGGCGTGTCGCGGCTGCCGACGGCGAGCTCGATAAACACGAGGATGCGCTGATCGGAAAGATCGGTGAACTCCTGTACGTGCCGCGCAGCGAAGTGCTGCGCCTCAAGCACGAGAACGGACTCTAGCGGGCAAAAAAAAGCCCCGCCGAGGCGGGGCTTCTCGATTGGGTCGAGCCGGTTCAGGCTCAGACCATATCCTTGAGGCCTTTGAGCGCGGCGACCTTGACGGTCTTCGACGCCGGCTTGGCTTTGAACATCATCTCTTCGCCCGTGAACGGGTTGACGCCCTTGCGTGCCTTCGTCGCGGGCTTCTTGACCACGCGCAGCTTCATGAGGCCCGGTACGGTGAACGTACCCGGAGCACCACGGCCGCCAAGGTTCTTTTTGATGAGGCCAGACATGGACTCGAATACCGCGGCGACGTCCTTACGGGTCAGGCCCGTTTCATCGGCGATGTGCCGGTAGATCTCGGACTTGGTCGGTGCCTTTTTCGCTGCGGTCGTCTTTTTCTTTGCTGCCATCTGGTCAGAACTCCTGGGGTCTAAAACAAACTCGACGGGTCAAGCCCGCCGCCAAAATCGCGCGTACCTTAACACAGCTTTTCAGCAGGTGGTATGCAAAAAACCACTTGATTTATAGCGTCAAACGCAATTTGAAATCGTAGCAATCGAGGTGCAAAAACAAGCGACGCCCGTGCCACGTTGTGGTGCACGAAACGCCGCGCGCGCGACTGCTGAGTTTCGGAGCTCAGTCGGTGTGGTAGATGCGCTTGGTGCGCACTTCGAAGGTGTCGTCGCTGCCGGCCGGCGTGACGCTGATATCGAAGATGATGGTCTCGCGATTGTTAACCGAGAGCTCGCCCAGGTAGTAGATGGCTTCGCCCTGTTCGACCTTGCGCATGGTGATGGGTTTGAGTTGGCCCGTCAGGTTAGCGGCCTTTACGGCGACTTCTGCTTCGACCGCCGAGCTGTCCTCAAGACGCAGCACAGAGATGTTGAGCAAGGCACGATTCTTGGCGCGGACGACACCGACGGAGCGGGCCACCTCGGGCGGTACCTCGTCCGTGGAAATCGCATGGAAGAAGACACGAAAATCGCCGAACACGGCCGAGTACTCTGCCGCGGCTTCAGCCTCTGGCACGGTTCGTTCGCCGCTGCCACCGCCACAACCGGCAAGTGCCAAAGACAACACACCAATCAGTGCCAGTTGTTTCATCGCTTGTCCCCCAAAACACATGATGTCCGCATCAGAGAATAGGGGAGGGACGGGGCAAACGCCAGCGGCTTAGCTGAGCAGCATCCTGCCGACATTATCGACGACGATGTGGCCCACGCCGAGCGCGATCATGGCGAACAGCGGGCTCAGGTCGAGCCCCGCAATCGGCGGAATGAGCCGCCGGAACGGTGCCATAAACGGACGCAGCCATTCGTCGATCAATGCGGAAACCGGGTTGTAACTGCCCGGTGAGATCCAGCCCAGTACGACCCAGATAACAATGGCGTAGGTGTAGAGCATGAGCGACATGCGCACGAGCTCGATGGCAGCGACAACAAACAACGCTGAATTCGGTGACCCGCCGCGCAGCAGGATCAGCGCAGCCAGCAGCGCCACCTGCACCACATAGGCAACAACCAGGGTCGCCGTATCGATCTTTCCGATCGGTGGCACGACACGTCGCACAGGCACGACGAGGGGCGAGGTGAGGCGGACGATGGCTTGGGCGAGCGGATTGCGGAAATTGACGCGAGCCATTTGCAGGAAGAACCGCAGCAGAATGACGAACAGGATGAGTTGCGTCAGCGTTCGCAGTAGAAACTCAGAAATCTCTTGGAGCATTCAGGGGGTCCTGTCGGCGAGTTCACGGGCGCGGTCGCGCGCCTGTTCGAAGGCGGCGGCAAACAGCGCCGCAGTGTCATGTTCGGCCAGATGGTCGAGCGCCGCTGCCGTCGTGCCGCCCGGTGACGTGACACGGGCGCGGAGTGTGGCGACGGGTTCGTCACTCTCGATGGCGAGCAGGGCGGCGGCGACGGCCGTCTCAGCCACCATATGCCGGACCGCCGACGGGTCGAGACCAAAATCCTCGCCCGCCTGTTCCAGGTATTCCATGAGCAGGAAGAAGTAGGCGGGGCCGCTGCCGGCAATTGCCGTGACGGCGTCGATATCCGGCTCGTCGACCACCCAGTAGGCGGTGCCAATCGTCCCCACCAGCGCATCAATCGTAGTGCGCTCGAGCCCGTCGAGCGCCGCGCTGCTGTAGAGCCCCGTCGCCGAGCGCCCCACGAGAGCGCCCTGGTTGGGCATGGCACGAACAACGCGGCCGCCACCGAGCCAGCGTGAAAGGTCGTCGCTTCGAATGCCCGCGGCAATGGACAAATACAGTGGATCCGCATCAAGTTCGTCGAGCGCCCGGGCGACGTCAGGCATGACCTGGGGCTTAACCGCCAACACACAGAGTGCCGACCAGGCGGCCACGCTTGTGTTGTCCGTCGTGGTTTCGAGATCCGGCCACTGGGCATTCAGTGACGCGCGTTGCGAGGTGTCGGGCTCGGCCACGCGGATCCTGCTGACAGGGTGCCCGGCGGCAATCAGCCCGCCAATCATGGCGCGCGCCATGTTGCCGCCGCCAATGAATCCGATTTGTGCGTACTCGCCGTGACCTTGCATGGCGGGGAGTATCGCACAGCGCTCATGCCACGCGGTGACGCCTTGTGCTCAGTCGCGCGGGCCGAAAATGGCCGTGCCGACACGCACGATTGTGGCGCCCTCGAGCACGGCTGCTTCGAGGTCGCCGGTCATGCCCATGGAAAGCGTATCGAGCGCCGCGTGTTGCTTTTGCAGGGCTTCGAGCAGTCGGCGCAACTCGGCAAACGGCTCACGTTGCGCTTCGGGGTCGCTGCGGGGGCGGGGCAAACACATCAGTCCGCGAAGGCGCAGCCCCGGCAGGCGGGCCACCTGTTCAGCGAGCTCGGCGACCTCAGCCGGGCGGACACCGGCCTTTTGCGGTTCGTCATCGACATTGACCTGCAGGCACAGCTCCAGTGGCGGTCGGTCTTCAGGGCGCTGCTCGCTGAGCCTGCGCGCAATCTTCAGGCGATCGACGGTGTGGACCCAGTCGTAGTGGGCCGCGATGTCTCGGGTCTTGTTCGACTGGATGGCGCCAATGAAGTGCCAGCAGAGCTTGCGTGCCGCGAGCGCCTCGATCTTGCCCAGGCCCTCGGCCACGAAGTTCTCGCCGAAGTCCCGCTGACCGGCCTCGGCCACGGCTTCAATCGATGCCACGGAATGCCGCTTGCTGACCGCGAGCAGCTTGATATCACTGGGCTCGCGGCCTGCGACACGGGCCGCATTTTGCAGCCGTTTCCGGACCTGGTTGAGGTTTTCCGTGACCCTAATCACGCTTTGCCGAGGGTGACTCGCTATACTTCGAGGCCACTCTTTATGGTAAATCCGAAGCACGCCCGAAAGGAACCTGAATGGCCGTCGACGTTGCCCAGCTGCTGTCTTTCACAGTAAAGAACGAAGCCTCTGACCTGCACTTGTCGGCGGGCGTGCCGCCTATGATCCGTGTTGATGGCGACATCAAGCGGGTCAACATGCCTGCGCTGACCCATAAAGAAGTCAACAGCATGGTGTACGACATCATGAATGACAAGCAGCGCAAGGATTACGAGGAGTTCCTCGAGACCGACTTCTCGTTCGAGATCCCGAACTTGGCCCGTTTCCGAGTCAACGCGTTCAACCAGGCGCGTGGCTCGGGCGCCGTATTTCGAATCATCCCCTCGGAGATCCTGACGCTCGACGACCTGGGCGCCCCCGCGATCTTCAAGGACATCGCCATGCAGCCGCGCGGCATCTGCCTCGTCACGGGCCCCACGGGCTCGGGTAAGTCGACAACGCTTGCGGCGATGGTCGACTACATCAACGACAACAAGCCCGACCACATCCTGACGATTGAGGATCCCATCGAGTTTGTGCACCAAAGTAAGAAGTCGCTGATTAACCAGCGCGAAGTCCATCGCGACACGCACGGCTTTTCGGAAGCGTTGCGCTCGGCGCTGCGTGAAGACCCCGACGTCATTCTCGTTGGTGAGCTGCGCGACCTCGAAACCATTCGCCTGGCGTTGACCGCGGCCGAAACGGGTCACCTGGTCTTCGGCACGCTGCACACAAGCTCCGCGGCAAAGACCATCGACCGTGTTGTCGACGTGTTCCCCGCGGCCGAGAAAGAGATGGTTCGCGCCATGCTCTCAGAGTCACTCAAGGCCGTCATCTCGCAGACGCTGTTGAAGAAGATCGGCGGCGGCCGCATCGCGGCACACGAAATTATGATCGGCACGCCCGCCATTCGAAACCTCATTCGTGAGGGCAAAATCGCGCAGATGTACTCGGCGATCCAGACGGGCCAGGCGGCGGGCATGACGACGCTCGACCAGAACCTGACCGACCTCATGATGAAGGGTCTGATCACGAAAGAAGAGGCGCGCTTCCGGGCCGCCAACAAGGAGAACTTCTGACGGCCGGCGTGGCACTGCGCTGCAATCAGAGAGGCAACGATGGATAGAGAACAAGCCGCGCGATTGATGCAGAACCTGCTCCGCAAGATGGTGGAGAAGAGTGGTTCGGACCTGTTCATCACGTCGGGATTTCCGCCTGCGATCAAGATCGACGGCGAAATCCACCGTGCCAGCGACTCGATTCTCAAGCCCGATCAGTGCTCGATCCTCGTGCGCTCGATCATGAACGACAAGCAGGCGCGTGAATTTGATGCCACGCGCGAGTGCAACTTTGCCATTGCGCCAAAGGGCATCGGCCGCTTCCGCGTGAGTGCTTTCGTGCAGCAGGGCAACGTAGGCGCTGTTCTGCGAACGATTACGACCACGATCCCGACCTTCGAAGACCTCGACCTGCCTCCCATCCTCAAGGATGTGGTCATGAACAAACGCGGTCTTGTGATTATCGTCGGTGGCACGGGCTCGGGTAAGTCGACCACGCTGGCGGCCATGATCGGCCACCGCAACAAGAACTCGCGCGGTCACATCATCACGATTGAAGACCCGGTCGAATACGTGCACCCGCACGAGGGCTGTGTGATCACGCACCGCGAGGTCGGGGTCGATACGGAAAACTGGCACAACGCGCTCAAGAACACGCTGCGTCAGGCACCCGACGTCATCCTCATTGGTGAGATCCGTGACCGCGAAACGATGGAGTACGGCATTCAGTTCGCAGAGACGGGTCACCTGTGCCTGGCTACGCTGCACGCCAACAGTGCCAACCAGGCGCTCGATCGCATCATCAACTTCTTCCCAGAAGAGCGCCGCGCGCAGCTGCTTATGGACCTGTCGCTGAACACGCAGGCCCTGATCTCGCAGCGACTCATTCCGCGCGAAGGCGGTCTGGGCCGTGTCGCCGCCATGGAAATCATGCTGGCGACGCCGCTCATCAAAGACCTCATCTTCAAGGGCGATGTCGCGCAGATCAAAGAGATCATGGCCAAGTCGACGCGCCTGGGCATGCAGACCTTTGACCAAGCGCTGTTCCAGCTCTACGAGGAAGAGATCATTTCCTACGAAGACGCCATGCGTAACGCCGACTCCAAGAACGAATTGCGCCTCAACATCCGACTTAACTCCAAGCGTGAGGGAGGCCTTACGGCCGAGCAGGCCGCGAGCCTCAAAATCATGGAGGAGGAGTCGGGCGAGACCATGAGTTTCTAGCTCGACGCCACGATCATGAACGTCAAGCCCCTGTTTAAGCTGATGGTGGAGAAGAAGGCCTCAGACCTGTTCTTCGCCCCCTTCTCACCGGTCAAGATCAAGATCGACGGCAAGATCATGTCCGTCAATAAGATGGAGCTGACGCCCAAGCAGGTGCGCCAGGCCGCCATGGAGATCATGACCGAGGAGCAGATGGAAGCGCTGTCGCGCGACCTCGAAGTTGACTTCGCCGTTTCCGAAACCGGTCTTGGCCGTTTCCGCGTCAACGCGTTCCATCAGCGCGGCAACCTGGCCATGGTCATGCGCTACATCACGGCCGAGATGCCGACGCTCGAAGAGCTCAACATGCCGGCGCTTTTCGGTGACCTGATTATGCACAAACGCGGCCTGATCCTCATGGTCGGTGCGACGGGCAGCGGCAAGTCAACGACGATTGCGGCGATGATCAATCACCGCAATCGGAAGTCGGCCTCGCACATCATCACCATCGAGGATCCGATCGAGTTCTTGCACTCGAACCAGAAGTCGATCGTCAACCAGCGTGAGCTCGGCCTGGATACCAAGTCCTATTCACGCGCGCTTCGCAGCGCGCTTCGCGCGGCGCCGGACGTTGTGATGGTCGGTGAGATCCGCGACGTCGAGACGATGCAGGCCGCGATTGACATCGCGGGCACGGGTCAGCTGGCCATCGCCACGTTGCACTCGAACAACGCGCCCGAGACGCTCGACCGAATCATCAACATGTTCCCCGTCGCGCAACAGCGCCAGGTGTTTGTCGACCTGTCGCAGTACCTGCGCGCCATCATCTCGCAGCGCCTCGTGCGTAACCGAGAAGGCAAGCGCGTTGCGGCCGTGGAGCTCATGCTCAATACGCCGCACATCGCGGAGCTCGTCGAGAAGGGTGACATCGTCGGTGTGAAAGAAGCGCTGCAGGAGTCGAGCGAGCAGGGTATGCAGAACTTCGACCAGGCGCTGCTCAAGCTCTACCGCCGCGGCGAGATCACGCTTCAGGAAGCGCTGCTCCATGCCGACTCGAGGACCAACCTCGAGGCGCAGATCAACTTCGGCTAAGGCCTAGTCCGCGCCGCCAAACACGGCGCGTGAATCGAACACGGGCCCGTCCACACAGACCCGTTTCATGGCCGGCCCCTCGGGCGTGGCCACGCGCACCGTGCACCCTGCGCAACCCCCGACCGCGCAAGCCATGTATTCCTCGAGCGAGACCTGGCAAGGCACGTCGAACTGTTCGGCCACGCGCGCCGTCGCTGCCAGCATGGGCGTCGGCCCGCAGGCGTACATGGCGACACGGTTCCGGTCCGTATCCGAAAGCCCCTGAAGCCAGTGCGTCGCCAAGTCGGTGACAAAACCCGCGTGCGCCCCTTCGATGCCCGCCATGGAGGCGAGCCGTGTCGGGATGCCCCAGCCTTCAACAAGATCGAGCCCCAAAGTCGCGTCGTCGGGCATACCCGCGACCGCGTGCTGCGAGGGACCCGTCTCGAGCGGGAACGGAATCTCGGACCCCATGAGCACGAGCGGTTGCCAATCGGTGCTCTGGTCCGCGGCAAGCGCCTCGGCCAGGTAGATCATCGGCGGGATGCCGACGCCACCGCCGACGAGCAGTGCGAGCGGACGCTGGGGGTCGGGCGTAAACGGTTTGCCGATGGGCCCCATGACATCGAGCACGGTCCCCACGGGTTTGCCCGCGAGCGCTGTCAAACCAATGCCGTGCGTTTTGAACAGGTACTCGACCCAGCCCGCCTTCGCGTCGACACGCATGATCGAGAGCGGCCGGCGCAGCGGTAGCGACGAATCGCAGGTCACGTGGATAAAGGTCCCGGCTTTTGCATGCGCTGCCGTTTCGGGCGCCTGAATGCGGTGCACGAACTGACCCGCGGGGTATTCCCGCACCTCGGTGAGTTCGGCCTGCTCAACCCAGATCGTGTCGCGGTGCGGGCGCGCCGTCATGTGATCACTCCAAGGTGGGTTTCGGTCACCATTTCCAGTAGCGCCATGCGCACGGCAACGCCATTTCGAACCTGTTCCGCGATCAATGACCGCGCACTGTCGGCGGTGGCGTCATCAATCTCGATGCCGCGGTTCATGGGGCCCGGATGCATGACGAGCACGTCGGGGCTGGCCGGTGCGAGATTCGCAGCCGAAAGCCCGAAACGCCGTGCGTAGTCGCTGGGGTCGGGGATGTCGCCTGCGTCGGCAATGCGCTCGCGTTGGATGCGCAGGGCCATGACGACATCGGCCTCGGCGACGCCTGACGCCAGGTCGCTGTGCAAGGTGGCTCCCGGGAACGCGCTGGCCTCGGGTTGCAGCGCTTCCGGCGCCACGAGTCGAAGCTCTCTGATGCCCGCAATGGTGAGCGCTTCTGCAGCGGAACGTGCCACGCGCGAGTGTGCGATGTCACCTACGATGCAGACCTTGAGGTTCTCAAGGTCGGGCCGGGCGCGCCGGATCGTGAGCAGATCGAGCAGCCCCTGCGTCGGGTGCGACACGGACGCCTCGCCGGCGTTCAAAATGGCGACACCGTCGCGTACCGCGTGGGCGATCATTCGGGGCACGCCGGCGGCCGCGTCGCGCACGACAAAGACGTCGCACTGCATCGCCTGCAGGGTGTACATCGTGTCGAGAATGCTCTCCCCTTTGATTCGCGACGAGGTGCTGACGTCGAGGTTGAGCACGTCAGCCGAGAGCCGCTTGGCGGCGAGCTCGAACGAAGCCCGTGTGCGCGTGCTGGGCTCAAAAAAGAGGTTGGCGATGGTGCGGCCCGCAAGCGTCGTACTGCGTACGGCGGGTTCGGTCGTATCGGCCAGAAACCGCTCGGCGCGATCCAGGATCTCGAACAGCAGTTCGCGCGGCAGACTGCGCAACGACAACAGGTGACGCAGTCGCCCGTCGGGCGTGCACTGTATCTCGTCGCCGGCGTCAGCCGGTGATGTTGCCTGAAGAGTCGTCATCGGATGTGTCGCTGCGTGCGGCAACCGATTCCCGCCCGGCGGCCGCAGCGGGCCGCATTCTAGCACCGCCGGCCCGCGGCCGCCCGAGGTCGCGCTGTGCCAGCCACTGCTCGGCGATGACGACAGCGGACAGCGCATCGACATCGCCCTTGGCCACGCGGCGGCGCTTGCGACCGCTGGCACGCGCGGCCACGAGGCGGGACTCGGCTTCGCGCGAGCTTAGGTGTTCGTCGATGAGCTGGACAGGCAGGCCCGACTCGGCGAGTTCGGCGGCGAACTGGCGCACCGCCGTGCAGAGCGGCGACTCACCACCGTCGGCATCGAGCGGCAGACCGACCAGCAACAGGTCTGGACGCCATTCGTCGATAAGCGATTCGATGGCACGCCAGTCAGGCGCGTCGCCGCTGGAGGTCAGGGTCGTGAGCTCCCGGGCGCTGCCCGTCACGGTTTGCCCCACGGCAACCCCGATCCGCCGCGCGCCGTAATCGAACGCGAGCAGGGTGGTGGCGTCAGGCATGCCCGGCCGGGCCGGTAAGCTGTTCGCGCGTCACCCCGATGGCTTGTGTGGCGTGGTCCCAGCGGTCATCGAAAGGCGCATCGAAAACGATGGCGGGCGTCGCCGGCGTTGTGAGCCAGGCGTTCGACTTGATCTCTTCCTCGAGCTGCTCCGCTTCCCAGCCTGCGTAGCCGAGCGCCATGGTCGCGTCGGCGGGCCCGTCAACGCTGAGCATGGCCTCGAGCACATCGCGAGACAGGGTCACAAAAATGCCATCGGCCACGTCGAGGGTCGCTTCCCAGTTGCCACGGTCACGGTGCAGGACAAAGCCGCGCTCGAGGCTCACGGGCCCGCCCTGCAGCACGGGCTCGACGATCTTCTGCTGGTTACGACGCTCGTCAGGCAGCTCGGCAAATGCAGCGATCTGCTCGAACACTTCGCCGTGCGTGAGTTCGAGTGGACGGTTAATGGTCAGACCCATGGCACCGTGCTCGTTGTGCTCGCAGATCAGTGTCACCGTATTCTCGAAATGCGGGTCGTCGAGCGCCGGCATGGCGATCAGGAGCTGGCCCGCCAATGAGGGAAAATCACTCATAAAATCAGTATCCCCTGCGCTTGCTCGGGGGCGCAAGGCATCAGCCGTCGTCGACCACGGAGACGCGGCCGCGCAGCTGGCCGCCGCGAAACTCGAAATTCATGCGGATGGTCAGAAAATCGTAGTTCTCCTGAACCTCGGGCGGAAATGCGGCGAACGGCGAAGCGCGCGTTGCCACGGTCATGGCTGCCTGGTCGAGCGGAATGTGGCCCGATGAGCGCAGCAATTCGATCTGGTCCAGTGAGCCATCAGCGAGGATCGTCACGGCGATCAGCGGGTTGCCCGTCAATCCGTCAATGCGCAACTCGCGCGGGAAGTTCAGCGTGCCGATTCGCTCGACGCGTTGCTTCCAGCTGCTCACGTAAGGTGCGATGTCGGAGCGTGCGACGTTCAGACTCACGATGAGGTGACGGGGATTCTCGTCATGGACCATGAGTGACGGCAGGTCGTCGACGGGCAGCGGCAGTGTTTCCTCAAGTCCCTGGGGAAGCGCCTGGGCGACACGGGCGACTTCGTCGGGTTGGTCAGTGATGTCCTCGGGCCGGTACGCCTGCTCTGCGGCGTCGGCCGTGGTCGTCAGTATTTGTTCCGGGATTTCCTCGCCGGGCGACGCGGCGATCTGCACCTCTCCCACACGTTCCATGGGAACGGGAACCTGGCCCGGCGCGGCGGGTGCCGCCGTGGCCCGCGCCCGCTCCGTCGTGTTGCCCGCGCCCTGTTGGTTGTTCTGCGCCTGGAACTGCGCGTTGTCGGGGCGTGCGGCGTTGGAGTCGGCGGCCACGATGGTGACTTCGAGCGACGTGGTGTCGGAGCTGTCGGGCAGCATGCCGATATCGAAACTGACACCCAGGATCACGAGCGCGTAGAACAGCGTCGCTACAAACATCATGGGCGGCAGACGGTCCTCACTTGCCCGCGCCACGGGCAGAAGATCTTTGGCGAGTACCGTGTGGGTGCTGGTGTCGCTCGTGCTCATCATGCTCAGATCGTTGCGAGACGGGCCTGCATCTCCGGCGTGGCCCGCATTTGACCCCGATTATCGACCAATAGCGCCGTGTCGACACGCATTGCGTCACAGATGGCTTCGAATTCGGCCGCGCCACCCACGATCAGTGCCGTGGCCGCCGCATCGGCCCTGGCGGCCACCCCGTGCACGACGGTGGCGGAGCGGGCCTCCTCGGAGGGGCGCCCGGCTCGCGGGTCGATGATGTGCGCGTAACGACGCCCGCCGATGTCGCGGTACCGCGCATAGTCACCTGAAGTTGTCACGGTCTCGCCGTGCTGAAGTTCGAGCAGGCGCAAGGGCTCGCCCTCGCGAGCGGGTTGGATCCCGACGCGAAACGGCGTGCGGCTCTGAGGGTCCATGACAGCGACATCGCCACCGGCATCGATGAGCGCTCTCGATACGCCCTCAGTGGTCAGGCGCGCCATGCCGTGCGCGAGAATAGCGCCCTTGGCGATGCCGCCGATGTCGAGCACCACGCCAGGGGCTTCGGTGCGGATCCGCCAGCCAGGCCTGTCATTCAAGACATCCACATGCAGTCTCGAGCGGTCGAGTGCGGCCTGAATGTCCGCGTCACTGGGCGGCGTCGATCCGTCGGCATTGATCGGGGCGTTTGCAAAGCCCCACAGCTCGACGAGCGGCCCGATACGCATATCGAACAAGCCCCGGCTGGCGGTCGAGAGCTGCAGGCTCTGTTGTAGCAGTGTTCCAAGCGGTGCCGAGACGGGTGCCTCGATCGCGCGCTGCAGCGTCCGGTTGATCCGGCCGAGTTCGCCGTCACCCCAGGCGTACCAGTCGCGGTCGAGAGTGGCGTAGTCCCGCTGAATCGTGCTGATCGCGCGCTCGGCCGCAGACTGCGGCAAGTCCCAGATCGTGATGTCTACGAGGGTGCCGAATTGCGCGAAACGGGCGCTGGTCTTCTGCGGGCGCGCCTTGCAGCCGATGAGCGGTGTCGTCGCAAGCCCGGCCAGGCCGCAGAGCGCGCTGCGCCGGCTGAGCCCGCCGCCCGACGCCATACTTAGCGTGCCGCGAGGTGCCGGTCGATGGCGTCGCACAGGTCGCCGGCGATGTTGCTGCCAAAGTGGCGGTCGATTTCACGAACGCCCGTGGGTGAGGTCACATTGATTTCGGTCAGTCTGTCGCCGATGACGTCGAGGCCGGCGAACAGCACGCCGCGCTGCGCTAACAGTGGCCCAACCGTGTCGGCGATGTGCCGCTCAACATCGCCCAGCGGGCGGGCATCGGCCGTGGCGCCCATCACGAGATTGCCGCGGCCATCCTCGGCGTTGGGCACGCGGGCCAGCATGTTCGGAACGGGCTTGCCGTCGACCAGCAACACGCGTTTATCGCCGTCGGTGATCTCGGGCACAAAGGTCTGCGCCATGGCGAAGCGCTGACCGTAGTCCGTAAGCGTCTCGGTGACCACGTTGAGATTTCGGTCGCCGGGGCGGATCGTAAAGATCGACCGTCCACCCATGCCGTCCAGCGGTTTGATGACGACATGTCCCTCGCGCTTGGCGAACGCGCGCAGACGCGCCATATCCCGGCTGATCAGCGTCGGTGGTGTGAGCTCGGGAAACAGCGCCGTGGCCACTTTTTCATTGAGGTCACGCAGCGCTTGCGGCCGATTGACGACCAGGGAGCCACCACGCTGCGCCACGTCGAGCACGTAGGTGGCATAGACGTACTCCATGTCGAACGGCGGGTCCTTGCGCATCAGCAGCACGTCGACCGTATCCAGCGCCAGGTCTTCGCTGTCGCCCAGCGCGTACCAGTCGTCGGGATCGTCGGTCACGGTCACCGCAGTGGCCTGCGCCCGCGCGACGCCCTGTTCCAGGTAAAGGTCGCCCTGGCCGATCACACTGAGACGGTGCCCGCGACGCTGTATCTCCAGCATCATCGCGAAGGTGGTGTCCTTGGCCGGTGTGATGCTGTCTATCGGGTCCATGACGACGCCGAAATGTCGTTTTGTGTTGTCCATCAGTCTCGAATTCCGGGGCACCCTCGGGTGCGGCAGCGGCGACTATACCGCGGGCCCGAGACGCAGCGGCGGTCGGGCGGGGTCTGTGGCAATATGTTAAAAGTTTCGGTCAGAAACATTCAAAGTGTGCGCCACGCCACACCACTGTCGTGACGTAGTGCGGACAATGGCGCTTATGTATAACGGAGGTCGCGCGGGTGAGCAGCGAACAGGCTGAAGGATTGCGTGGACTGAAGATCCTGGTGATCGACGATAGCAAGACCATTCGGCGCACCGCCGAGACCTTGCTGACCAAGGAAGGTTGTGAGGTGTACACCGCCGTCGATGGCTTCGATTCACTGTCCAAAATCGCTGATCACCAACCGGACCTGATCTTTGTCGACATCATGATGCCGCGGCTGGATGGCTATCAAACCTGCCAGCTCATCAAGGCCAACAAGACCTTTCGCGATACGCCGGTCATCATGTTGTCGAGCAAGGACGGGCTCTTCGACCGCGCACGGGGTCGCATCGTCGGTTCCGAGCGCTACCTGACCAAGCCGTTTACCAAGGACGAACTGATCGGGGCCATCAGCGAGCAGTTCGCGAGCTGAGCGGTTCCAGGCGCAACGGTGCAGGCCTATGGCACACATATTGATCATTGATGACTCACCGACCGAGATTCACGTCGTGCAGAACATGCTCGATAAGCACGGTTTCGAGGTCACCACGGCGGATTCCGGCAGTGCCGGCATCGCGGCCGCCATGCGTGAGCAGCCCGACCTCATTCTTATGGATGTCGTGATGCCGGGCATGAATGGCTTCCAGGCGACGCGCAAGCTCGCGAAGCATGATGCGACCGCGGCGATCCCCGTAATTGTTGTGTCGAGCAAGGATCAGGAAACGGACCGCATCTGGGCGCTGCGCCAGGGCGCACGTGATTACCTCGTGAAGCCCGTCGCCGAAGACGCGCTGATCGGCAAGATTCGGGCGCAGCTCGCCAGCGGTTAATGACGGCGACGCGACTCAAGGCGCTTGCCGATCGACCTTTTGAACTGCTCCAGGAGATGGAGCGGCGCAGCCGCGCTGCCGTCGCCGGCCAGGGCGAGGCGGCGCAACGCAGCGAATGGGTAGGCGTGGGCTTCTCGATAGACGGCGAACGCTTCGTTGCGAGTCGCGAAGAAGTCAGTGAGGTGCTCATGATCCCCGAGGCCGTGACTCGGGTGCCAGGCGCCAAGCGCTGGCTGATTGGCATCGCCAATCTGCGCGGTCAGCTGCTGCCGTTGATCGACCTGTCGCTGCTATTGGGCGGCGGGCGCACGGACCGCTCGCGCACGGCGCGCGTGATCAGTGTGAGCCACGGCGAGGTCAATGCGGGCGTGATCGTTGGCGAGGTTATGGGTTTTCGACGCTTCGTTGAGGGCGAGTACGCCGACGTCATGACCCAGACACGGATTCGCTGCGATCGGTACCGGGCGGGTGTGTTCCGGCGGGGTGGTGAAGAGTGGCCGGTGTTTGCATTCGACCAGTTGCTCGACAGTGAACAGTTTTTACAGGCGGCCGACGAGCCGCAGAGATCGTAGCGACAGCTGCAGCATTACGGGACCGCGGGCGTATGGCCAAGCACAAAGGACAATCCAAATTTCTGGGGGTCGCAGCGATTCTGCTGCCCATCCTGCTTGCCGCGGTTGCCGGCATCATCTGGTTCAGCACCACGTCGGGCACCGACCGGGGTGACACGGCCAGTCTGGCCGCGGCCGTACAAGCCAACCGCGCACTGAGCGGCGAGAACGCGGCACTGGACCAGTTGGCCACGATTGCGGGCAGTGATGCGCTCGAGGGCCCGACAGCCTCGCAGGCGAGCACCGTCGTCTCGTCGGCAGCCGCCATCCGAGCCGTGAATGCCGCCACAGCCGATATCGACACAGCCGTAAACACCGTGCGCCAGCGGATCGGCACACTCGGCGATCGCCCTGTCGGCATCGAACAACTTTCGGCGACGATCGCCGCCGTTGACACGGGCCTGGCCGCGCTGCGTGGCGCGCCTGAAACGGCCGTCGCAACCTCGGAACAGCTTGTCGCAACCGCCGCGGGTCTGACCGAACTGGCGGGCGCACTGGCCGGCGACTCGGCCACGCTGGACGTGCCGGTACTCGCGGACGCTAGCACCGCCGGGCTCATCGCCGAGAACGCGCTGACGATCGCCGCGGCGACAGAGACGCTCGCGCAAAACGCCGAGTCCTTCGCGCGGGCGGGCGCGGCACTGGGCGGGCTTGAGTCGGCAGCGCCCGCTTTGGCACCCGCTGCCGCTGCCGGTTTCCCCATGCAGTACATCGCGCCGTTCATGCCCTGGCTGCCACTGGGTCTGCTGGGCGTGGCGCTGCTCGTGGTGCTGGCGCTCGTCGTCGACTATTTCAAGGATGGCCAGCTGCGCCGTACGGCGATCGAGCAGGCCGACCAAAACGAACGTAACCAGCAGGCCATTCTGCGACTGCTCGACGAATTGGGCAGCCTGGCTGATGGTGACCTGACCGTTGAAGCCACGGTAACCGAGGACATCACTGGCGCCATCGCTGACTCGATCAACTACGCCATCGAGGCGCTGCGCGAGCTCGTCACCACGATCGACGGCACGGCCGCGATGGTCGACTCGGCGACCCGCCAGACCGAAACGACCGCGGTACACATGAACCGGGCAGCGCAGAAGCAGGCGATGGAAATCGCCGCTGTGACCGAGTCGATTGCGGCGATGACGGCCTCGATCGAGGAAGTCTCGGGCAACGCGGAAAGAAGCTCTGACGTCGCACGTCACTCGGTTGATGTCGCGCACAAAGGCGGCGATGCGGTGCGCCGCACGATCGAGGGCATGAACACGATTCGCGAGACCATCCAGGAGACCTCGAAGCGCATCAAGCGCCTGGGTGAGAGCTCGCAGGAGATCGGCAACATCGTCGAGCTCATCAATGACATTGCCGAACAGACGAACATCCTGGCACTCAACGCGTCGATCCAGGCCTCGATGGCGGGCGAGGCGGGGCGTGGCTTCGCGGTGGTTGCTGACGAAGTCCAGCGTCTCGCCGAGCGCTCGACGAACGCCACGAAGCAGATCGAGGTGCTCGTGCGTACGATTCAGGCCGACACCAACGAAGCCGTGGTCTCGATGGAACGCTCGACCACCGACGTCGTGGGCGGTGCGCTGCTGGCCGAAAACGCGGGCGCGGCGCTTGACGAGATCGAACAGGTCTCAAACCAGATCGCCTCGCTCGTACAGAACATCTACGGCTCGGCCCGCAGTCAGTCCAAGGTGGCGACGGACATCAACCGCCGCACCGTGGCGCTCAAAGACATCTCGGGCCAAACCGGCAAGGCCGCGGGGGCGACGACGACGTCGATCTCCAAGCTGGCGCAGCTGGCCGGTGAGCTCCGAAAAAGTGTATCTGGATTCCGCCTGCCCGAATCGGCCAGCGTGACGCGCATCGCGCGCGCCAGCGACGATGAGGCGGCGGGCGACGATCAGCGAGCGGCGGGCTGACGCGTGCTTTGACACGGCGGCCACGCAGCTAGCAGTAGAAACGGGAAAGCAGAGGGAAACGGGGGGCCAGTGAGCCAGGTTCAGCAGGCGTTTCATGTCGTCAGCCAGGAGCTGGGCAGGACGGTCAATCAGGCGCGCGTCATGCTCGAAGACGCCGTCGAGGGCCGCAGCACCCGCCAGGCACTCGAGCGCTGTGCGGAGCACCTGCACGAGGCGGGCGGCGTACTCAAGGTCGTCGAGATCTACGGCGGCGCACTGCTCACCGAGGAGATGGAAGCGGTCTGCCGCTTTATGCTCCAGCCCGGCCGCGACAAAAAGGTTCTCGCCGACTGCCTCGACGCGCTGACCCGCGCCATGGTGCAGTTGCCGGCCTACCTCGAGCGCATGCTCGCAGGCGGCCGCGACATCGCGCTGGTGCTGTTGCCGATGCTTAACGATCTGCGCGCCGTGCGCGGTCGACCGCTGCTCTCCGAATCCACGATCCTGCTGCTCAACCGCACGCCGTCCGACCAGGTCACCGTAGCGCAGCGCGGTGCCGAGCCCAGCGAAGACTTTTCAAGGTTGTCGCGCAAAGTGCGCCCGGCCTTCCAGGTGGCACTGTTGGGGCTGTTGCGCAGTGATGCGAAAAGCGCGCAACGCCATCTGGCCAAACTCGAAAACATGGCGCTCGCGTTCGAGCGCGCCGCTGACCGCGACGACGTCTACCGCCTCTGGTGGGTCGTCGGCGGTGTCATTGAAGGTCTGCGCGAGGGCGGGCTCGAGCTGTCGGTCGCCGTCAAGCGACTGCTGGGGCAAGTCGACCGCCGCATCAAGGCCGTCATTGACGAGGGCATCAGCAACTTCGACCGCGACCCGATCACCGACCTGCTCAACAGCCTGTTGTTTTACGTGGCGCGCGTGCAAGAACCGGGTAACAAGGTGCGCGAAATCCGCACCGCGTTCTCGCTCGACGACGCGCTGCCCGGTGAGGCCCAGGTCGAGAGCGCCCGCGAGGAACTCGCGGCACCCAGCGTTGCACTCATGGAGACCGTTGCGGCGGCCATCCGAGAGGACCTCGCAAGCGTCAAGGACGTCCTCGACATCCACGTACGCACGGGCGAAACCGACATTGGCAAGCTGCGCCCGCAAATCGAGCTCATGTCCAAGATCTCGGATACGCTGGGTGTGTTGGGACTTGGGCAGCAGCGCTCGAGCGTGCTGGCCGAAGTGTCGCGACTCAAGGGGCTTATTGACGAGACGCCCGAGCTCGCCACGTCTGACGAGCTGCTGGCCATCGCGGCCACGTTGCTCAACGTCGAATCCTCGCTGCAGCGCCGACTGACTCAACTGGTCCGCCCAGCCGATGCGGTCGATGACACGATCGTCGAAGAGGGCGCCGAGGACATGGGCGAGGTGCGCCGCGCGGTAATGCGCGAGTGCATCGTCAACCTGGCGCGTATCAAAGACACGCTGTCGCAAACGATGGCCGGTAGGGCCGACCACGCGGCGATCGACGCAGCACCGGCATTGCTCGAAGGCATTCAGTCGGGCTTCCGCATGCTCGAGCTCGACCGCGCGCTGCGCGTGTTTGACCGGCTCGCGGACTTCGTCGAGGTCTACCTCGGTGCTGCCAACCACACGCTGGCCACAGACCACCAGGACCGCCTGGCCGACGCGCTCGTGAGCATCGAGTACTACATGGAGACCATTGAGGCAGGCCGCAAGGAACCTGCCTACATGCTCGACAACGCGGAGTCCTGCCTGCTCGTGCTCGACGAGGTCAGAAAGTCGCTCGAGTCCTTGCAGGGTGACCCGCACCCGCTCATGGAGCCGACTCAGATTACGGCCAAGCCGGAATTCGGTGAGGAACCCGAGCACGCGCGCACGGCGACCATTGCAGATGACACCGAGATCATCAATGCACCCGTCGTCGCCGGCAATGCCACGCAAATCGACCCCGAGTTGCTCGAGCTGTTCATCGAGGAAGCCAAGGACGAGGTCGCCAACATCAATCGCCTGCTGCCGCAGTGGCAGAACAACACAGGCGACGTCGATTCGCTGATCACCGTGCGCCGGTCGTTCCACACGCTCAAGGGCAGTGGTCGCATGGTGGGCGCTGAGCGCATTGGCGAGTACTGCTGGCACGTCGAGGACCTGCTGAACCGCGTGATCAACCGTACGCTGGCCGTGACGCCGGCCATGGTTGAGTTTGTGGGCGAAGCTTCAGCGGCCGTACCAGAACTGATTGAGCAGCTCGAGGTGGGCCAGGAGCCCAAGGTCGACATCGGGCTGCTGACCGCCAAGGCTATCGCGTTCGCCGAGGGCGACCCCATGGCGCCGCAGCTCTCGCGCGAATCGGTTGCCGCGTCTCAGGCCGGACTCGAGATGGATCCCGTGTTGCACGAGATCTTCGCCAAGGAAGCGGGCAGCTACCTCGCCATCATCGACGACTTCATCGACAGCATTGAGGACGGCGCGTACCCCGCGCCCGTTAGTGATGCCCTGCACCGCGCGGCGCACACGCTGCACGGCAGCATCAATACGGCGACGCTTGAGCGTGCGGTGCCATTGTCCGGCGCCCTCAACCAGATGGTGCGTCGAATCTACGACGGTTGTGCCGGGCTCGACGTTGATGCGGTCACGCTGCTGCGCCGCGCCAGCCAGACCGTTCGCGCCATCATCGACTCGATCAACACGCCTGAATCGGGTGCTATCGATATCCATCCGCTGGTGCGTGCGATCGAAGAAAAGACGGCCGCCTTCGTACACGAGCAAACCTCGCTGCTCGACGAAAACGATGCGCCGGGGCAAACCAGCTACGAACCCACCGAGGTCCTCGCGACGCTCGTGGGTACCCAGGTTGTGGCCAGTGCCCAACCGCTCAACGACACGCCCGATTTCGATCCCGAGATCGCCGAGATCTTCACCGAAGAAGCCGGCGAGGTGCTCGAGCAGGTCGATACGGCGCTCGAGCTCTGGACCAAGGCGCGCGACGAGGACGCGCTGACCGAGCTCAAGCGTCTGCTGCACACGCTCAAGGGCGGCGCCAACATGGC
The DNA here is from genome assembly GCA_038524795.1 of Pseudomonadota bacterium. Lineage (GTDB taxonomy): Bacteria > Pseudomonadota > Gammaproteobacteria > Steroidobacterales > Woeseiaceae > CALBPI01. Next base: position 83,857 of record JBCBIJ010000010.1, read on the forward strand.
TGGCATCAGCGCCTTCGGCAACCTGAGCCACGAACTCGAGACCTTGTTGATCGCGCTTGACGATGATCGGATCACGGCCAACGAAACGATCGACAAGCTGCTGCGCCAGAGTTTCGACACGCTGCACCAGATGCGTGAGCTCGTGCTTGAGGGCCAGCAGCCTGCACAGATGGACAACCTCGAGGGGACGGTGCGGCTTGCGGCCATTGGCGACGCGGCGTTTGCCTCGGCACTGGAAGCCCTGCCCGACAGTGACCTCACGGCGCGTTCGGCAATCCGCCCGGCACTGGAGCCTACGCCACAGCGTGGCTTCGCCGACGACGAGCTTATCGATATCCCGACGGCCGCCACCGAACCCGACGACGCCGACGAGATAGGCACGCAGACCATCGGTGGCAGCGAGACCGAAGGCGACCTGCTCGACATCGGCAGCCTGTTTGGTGGTGACACGGCGGCAGAGCCTGAGCCCGAACCGCCGGCACCCAAAGCGGAGCGGGTGTTTGCGGCTGAACCCGAGTCCGAGCCCGAACCTGAGCCCGAGCCCGAGCCCGAGCCCGAGCCCGAGCCCGAACCTGAGCCAGAGCCCGAACCTGAGCCCGAGCCCGAACCTGAGCCAGAACCGGAGGTGGGTTTCGATGATGCGGCGACGATCGCCGTGGATACGCCGGCAGCCGATGACGACAGTATGCGGGTCACGCAGGTCGTGGTCTCGGACGCGCCTGCCGATGCGGACCCCGCCTCGGATATTGAGCATTCGATGATTCTCGAAGCGCTCATCGACGACGCTGCGGCCCAGTTTGCTGACGGTGCGGAGCCCGCCGGGGAAGCACCTGAGGCTGAGGCCGGCGATGCAGGCTTCGACCCGGATGTGACGGACGTTGTTAGCGCCGGGTTTGCCGGCGATCTGGAGGCCGGCGATGCGGCGCGTGATGCCGCGGACGCGCCTTCCGTTCGTGATGCGGAGGTAGTTGCCGAACCCGAACCCGAACCCGAACCCGAACCCGAACCCGAACCTGAGCCCGAAGCCGAGGCTGCGCCGCAGGGCGAGGTCGTCGCCTTCCCAGGTCGCAAGTTGCCCAGAAGCGAGCCGACCCGCGAACGTCGCGAGGTCGCGCGCGTCGACTCCAAGTTGCTCGAGGAAATGCTGAACGCAGCCGGCGAGATCAGCATTTACCACGGCCGCCTGTCGCAGCAGGTGTCGCAGATCGAATTCCACCTGGCCGAGCTCGACCAGACGGTGACACGTTTGCGTGAGCAGTTGCGCCACATGGAAATCGAAACCGAGGCGCAAATTTTGACGCGCCACGAAGAGGAGCGGGGCCGCGAGGATTTCGATCCGCTGGAACTCGACCGTTACTCGACGATCCAGCAGTTGTCGCGCGCGCTGGCCGAAACCTCGAGTGACGTCGACAGCCTGCGCGGGCTGCTGCAGTCCGTGGCGGGCGAAGCCGATACGCTGCTCACCCAACAGTCGCGCGTCACAACGGAACTGCAAAGCGGCCTCATGCGTACTCGCATGGTGCCGTTCGAGCGCCACGTGCCGCGCCTTGCGCGTCTCGTGCGCCAGGCCGCGACCGAGACCGGTAAGCAGGCTGAGCTGGCTGTCGAGGGCGCGAGTGGGGAGCTTGACCGTCAGGTGCTCGAAAAGATGCTGCCGCCGCTTGAGCACATGATGCGCAATGCCGTTGTGCACGGGATCGAGTCGCCGGACTCGCGCCAGGCCGGCGGCAAGCCGCCCATGGGCCAGATCACCATCCGCCTCCATCGCGAGGGCTCGGAGATGGTCATGGACGTGTCCGATGATGGTGCCGGCCTCAATGTCGAGGCGATCCGGGCCAAGGGCATCGAGCGCGAGCTTATCGACGCCAACGTCAACCTGCCTGATGACGCGATCTTCGACCTGATTCTCGAGCCTGGCTTCTCGACGGCGGCGCAGCTGACGCAGGCGGCAGGCCGTGGCGTCGGTATGGATGTCGTCGCGAACGAAATAAAGCGCCTGGGTGGCTCCCTGCGCATCGACTCGCTGGCCGGGCAGGGCACCAATTTCACGATTCGACTGCCGTTCACCCTGGCCATCACGCAGGCGCTTGTAGTCCGCGCGGGCGAGGAAGTGTTTGCGCTGCCGCTGCCAACCGTTGAGGGCGTGACGCGCCTGCCGCGCGCCGAAGTGGAACGCATGCTCGATGAGCCGGACGCGATCTTCGATTACGGTGAGCACAGCTACCGCCTGCGCCACCTGGCACCGCTGGTCGGTGGCAGTGGCGGCCAGGTGCTTGAGGACGAGCAGGCCGCGGTACCGATCATTCTGGTCCGCGCCGGGAATCACTCGACGGCGTTGCTGGTTGATGAGATGCTCGCCAGCCGCGAGATCGTCGTGAAGTCTGTGGGCCCGCAGATCTCGGGCATCACGGGGGTGTCGGGCGCGACCATCCTTGGCGACGGCCGCGTCGTGCTCATTCTCGACATGCCGTCGCTCGTGCGCCTGCACCGCCCGCTCGTGGCGCCGCGCGATGCCGCCGAAGAGGCCGAGCAAGCGCCACTCGTGCTCGTGGTCGACGACTCGATTACAGTGCGCCGCGTCACCGAACGCTTCCTCCTGAGAAACGGCTACCGCGTGCTCACGGCCAAAGACGGGCTCGATGCCGTCAGCGTGATTCAGGAACAGACCCCTGACGTCATCCTGCTCGACATCGAAATGCCGCGCATGGACGGCTTTGAGTTTGCCTCGCATGTCCGCAACGACACGCGCTTCGTCGAGCTGCCGATCATCATGATCACCTCGCGTACGGGTGAGAAGCACAAGGCGCGGGCCATCGAGATTGGCGTCAACGACTACCTCGGCAAGCCCTACCAGGATATCGAGTTGCTCAAAGCCATCGAGCAGCAGCTGGAAACGGCCGCAGCGCGACCCGCGGAGTAGTGTCATGAGCAACGCCGAAGAACTCTACAGCCTGCTTGTACCGCTGATCGAAGATCGGCTGATTGTGCCGCGCGCCTGCGTTGCCGAAGTCGTTCGTCTGTCGCGCACTGAGCACGTGCCGGGCGCGCCCGACTGGCTTGTCGGCACGCTGGATTGGAACGGCCGCACGGTGCCCGTGGTGGCGTTCGAGGCCATGCTGGGGCGCGGTCTGCCCGACAGCTCGACGCGCACACGCGTCGTTGTGTTTCACGCCACCAATTCGGAACTGCGCAGCGCCTACTACGGCATCCTGACGCAGGGCTTCCCGCAGCTCGTGCGCGTCAATCGTGATGTCATCAAAGTTGATACGAGCGCGGGTTTCAACGACAGCGCGCCTGTGGTGACGCGCGTTCGCATGATCAACGAGTATCCGCTGATCCCCGATCTCGAGCGCATCGAAGAGCAGCTCGTTGAGGCACAGGACGCGCCGATCTCAGTCTGATCCGGCGCCGCCCAAGTCGCCGAAACGCCACTGCAACACTGTCACGAGCGCCAGCGCAGCCGTCTCTGTGCGCAGCACGCGCGGGCCTGCGCGTACGGCATGCAGGCCGCTCCTTGTTGCGAGCGCGATCTCGCCCTCCGTCAGACCGCCTTCGGGGCCGACCAGGATGCGGGCCGCATCGACACCGTCACCCGCCTCATCCAGGCATTGGCCAAGCGATTGCGTGGCCTCGGGATCAGCGACAATCCCCAACCCCACGTCGGCACTCGCGTCGAGCGCCGCCCCGAGTACCGCGGGCGCATGCACCGCGGGCACCACGGCGCGGCCGCACTGTTGCGCGGCATGAATCGCAACCTGCTGCCAGTGTTCGGTGCGGCGAACCGTGCGCGCGTCGTCGAGACGCATGACGCTGCGCTCGACGGCAACGGGGCGGATACTGTGGACACCGAGTTCGACCGCCTTCTGGATCGCGAGATCCATCTTCTCGTTGCGCGAGAGTGCCTGCATGAGTGTGATCGCGACCCGCGGCTCGGGCGCGGCGGCAACGCTTTCGTGCACGGCCAACGCGACGGCATCGCGTGTGATCTGGGTAATTGCCGCCGCGAACTCTCGACCGTCCCCGTTGAATACCTGGACCGCATCGCCAACTCGCGCGCGCAGGACGCGTCCCAGGTAGTGTGCGGCTGCGCCGTCGAGCGCCAGGGTGCTGCCGGCGGCCAGGGGTTGATCGACGAAAAGACGTTTGACAGGCATGTGTGTTGACAGTGCGCGCGGCCGGTCAACACCATAGGTGCATGTACGACGCTGCGCAAACGGCCGAATTTACCGTTGACCCAGGCTCGGGCCTTGTCGCGCCCGCCCGCCAGTGCCCGTCACCAAACCAGGACGCGCGCCCCGTGGGCAGTCAGCTCGAGCTCATCGTGGTTCACGGAATCTCGCTGCCGCCCGGTGAGTTTGGCGGCCCCCACATCGAGGCGCTCTTCAGCAATCGACTGGACGTGGCGGCGCACCCGTACTTCGAAGAGATCGCGGGTCTCGAGGTCTCGGCGCACGCGCTTGTGCGTCGCGATGGCAGTCTGGTTCAGTTCGTGCCGTTCGGTCAGCGCGCCTGGCACGCCGGTCAGTCGGAGTTTCGCGGTCGAGAGCGATGCAATGACTTCTCGATTGGCATCGAGCTCGAAGGCACGGACACGCGGGCTTATCGTGATGCACAGTACGCCGTGCTGGCCGCACTCGTAGCGGCGCTGCGCGCCGCCTATCCGACGCTCAATGCGGCGCCCATCGTCGGGCACAGCGACATTGCGCCGGGGCGTAAGACGGACCCCGGTCCGGCCTTTGACTGGTCAAGACTGGATACGCTGCAGCCCTGATTCGGCGTACACTGAACGCATGCAGCCCACTGTGTGCCCATGAAGATCATCGCCCTGTTCCTGGCCATGGGCCTCGAGCGTCTCGCGACCCACCTGTTCCACTGGCGTGAGCTTCGTTGGCTCGATCCCTTGTTCGATCTTGGTCTGGCCAACAGTACGCGCCTGGGTCGGGTTTGGCCCTATCTCTGGTTGGTGCTGACGCTGGCCGCTGCAGTGGCGCCGGTCGTTATTCTGCGCTTCACGCTCGCAGACACGCTGCTCGGATTGCCTTACCTCGCGATCAGTGTCGTGGTTCTGTTTCTCTGCCTGGGTCCGCAGGACATCGGTGAAGAAGTCGACCGTTGGTGTCGGGCGCTCAGCGACGGCGACGAAGAGAACGAGCGGATCTACGGCCACGCGCTGCTTGAACGCGGATTTTCCGGTGTGGGTACGTCACGTGGGGATGTGCCGGGCGCGGTATTCGTGCAGGCCAACAATCGAATCTTTGCTGTCATTTTCTGGTTCGTATTGCTGGGGCCCATTGGCGCCTGGCTGTTTCGCGTCTCGGACCTCGCCCGACGGCGGGCGCTGTTCCAGGCGGAGCGTGACAATCCCGAGTCGGCCGTCTCGCCCGATTGCGAGCGGCGGGCCAACGATGTGCACGCCGTCCTCGCCTGGTTGCCCGCCCGCATAGCGGCAGTGGGCTATACGCTGGCGGGCAATTACGATGCCGGCCGCGAGGCTTGGGCCGCGCGTTCGCCGGATGGCAGCCTCGAGGCACGCAATGACCATTTGCTACGCGAGGTTGGCCTAGCCGCGTTGTCGCTGTCGCGTGAGGCGGACGAGGCCGACACCGCGTGGTTTATCCGCGCCGCGCGCGCAGCCAAGAACCTCGCGCTTCGCACACTGTGGTTTTGGCTCGTCGGCGTGGCTGTACTGACGCTGTTTGGCGTAGCTGTTTGAGCCCGAGCCGCTGCACCACCGTCCTCGTCGCGTTGGTCGCGACCGGTCTGATCGCCTGTAGTCCGACGGACTCGGAACCCGCCGCCCGCGAAGCGTCCGAGCCGTTGCGTCTCGTGACATTGGCGCCGCACCTCGCCGAAATCGTTGCAAGTGCGGGCGCCGCTGATGTTCTCGTCGGCGTCAGTGCCTACACCGACTACCCAGCCTCAGTCGTCGATCTTCCCATCGTCGGGGACGGCTTTCGCCTGGATGCCGAAGCCCTGCTGGCGCTGAAACCCACGCACGTGTTGGCCTGGGGTGGCGGGGGTCAGGTCGACAGCATCGCGCTGGTCAAAGAACTTGGGCTGAACCTCGTGACGATCGAAACCCGCGGCCTCGACGATATTGCGCCCGCTATTCGCTTGGTGGGTGCGCTGGCCGGGACCGAAGCTGTGGCCGAAGTGGTGGCGACCCGTTTCGAGTCCGAGATCGCCGCACTCAGTTACGAAGGCGCGCGCCTGAGCGTGTTCTACCAGATCGGCGAGCGCCCGTTGTACACGATCAATGGCGACCACTTCATCAGCGATCTCATGGCGCGCTGCGGGGGCCGCAACGTGTTCGCCGACCTCGAGACGTTGGCGCCGGTCGTCAGTGTTGAGGCGGTCGTTCGAGCGGACCCGGACGTGATACTGACGGGCTCGGATGCCTCCGCCATCGCCACCATGTGGCAGCGGTGGCCTGATTTGGCCGCCGTCGAGAATGACCGCGTGCTGGGTGTGCCCGGCGATCTCATCGGTCGGCCCAGCCCGCGCCTCGCGGCCGGTGGTCGAGCCATTTGCGAGACGCTTGAGGCTGCGCGCCAGGCCGAGCGCTAGGCCTTAGTCGTTGAGCTGACCGCGAACGCGCGCTGAGTGCCAGAGCACCTCGGTGCCGCCATCGGCGCGCGCCAACACCCGCGCCATAACGAACAACAGGTCCGAAAGCCGGTTCAGGTAGCGGATGCACTCGGGGTTCACGTTTTCGCGCGCGGCCAGCGAGTGCACGCGTCGCTCAGCGCGGCGACAGATCGTGCGCGCAAGATGGCAGTGTGCTGCGGTCAGGCTGCCGCCGGGCAGGATAAACTCCTTGAGCGGAGGCAGTGTCTCGTTGAGCGCGTCGAGTGTCTTCTCGAGCCGCTCCACGTAGCTTGCTTCGATCACCGTGTGGCCCGGAATGCAAAGCTCGCCACCCAGGTCGAACAGATCGTGCTGCACATCGGTCAGGCAAGACTCGATTTGCGTGTCATCGATCGCGCATGCGAGCACCACGCCGATGCTGCTGTTGAGCTCGTCGACCGTACCGTAGGCCTCAACGCGCGGATCGTCCTTGGCGACGCGACTGCCGTCGCCAAGGCCCGTCTCGCCGGCATCACCTGTACGTGTGTAAATCTTGCTCAGTCGATTTCCCATAGTGCCTACCAGCTGTAACGCAAACCCACCGACGTTCGGCGGTCCTGTGACCTGAAGTCTGCGGCAGACTCATAGTCGGCGTCGAGCAGGTTTTCGACGTGGGCCGACAGCTGCCAGCGCTCGTTGATGCGGTAGCGCAGGCCCGTATTGACGAGGACGTAGCCCGCAAGCCGTGCGCCACCGATCCCAGCGCGGTCGCCGTCGGCACGGACCGTGAGTGAGGCATCGAGCTTGTCGCTGAAGTCACGTGTCACGTCGAGCGTGGCGCTTTGCTCGCTGCGCCGCAGCAGACGCGCGCCCGTCTCCGCGTTTTCCACCGACTGATTGACGATGCCGAAAGCAACATTCCAGCCGTCCGCGGTCCAGACCCCACGCAGCTCCGCACCGCGAATTTCGGCTTCCGCGATGTTCTGCAACGTGAACGTGGCGAAATCGAATTCGATGAGATCTTCAATGTCGTTGCTGAAGAGCTCCAGCGACAGGCGCCAGTTCTCGGCCGGCTTCCAAATACCTGTGGCCTGCCACTGCTCCGAGATCTCGGCCTCGAGGTCGGGGCTGCCACCAAAGCCGAACCGGTCGGTCGCATCCGGGGCTCGGAAAGCGCGGCCGCCACCGGCTTGGACGCGCAGCGTTGGCGTGATGTCGAAGCCCACGGCGCCGTTCCAGGTCAGTTCGTTACCGAAGGCGTCATGATCGGTGAGTCGCAGTGAGGCGATGGCGTCGAAGCGGCCGTTTCGGTATTGGTCCTGCACAAACACAGCCGTGAGATCGGTGTCCTCGTCAAAACCCGAGCCGAACGACAGTGTTTCTGCGGATTCGTTGAACAGCAGCACGCCAGCCATAACCGTGTGTGCGTCGTTGATCTTGAGGGTGTTCTGCCAGTCGACACTCGTGCGCGTACTTTCCACGAAGTCGGGCGACTCGCGTTGTGCGATCTCGTCAACATTGCGCGAGACGATCAGTGTCGAGTCCCAGCCCGCCGTGAATTGCTGTTGCCAGTGCAGCGCCGTGACGCTGTTTTCGAAGTCCTGCGACACCGATGTGCCGAAGAAGTCGGCGTATTCCGTAATGCCGTCGGCTTGCAGGTGGCGGACCGAGACGCTGCCGCGGTCAAACGTGCGCTGCAGCGTGACGTTAAAGGCGTCGTTTTCGTAGCCGCGGTCTTCGGTCGTGAACGAGCGCGTGGGAATGCCGCCCGTGCGCTGCGTGTCGACACCCGCTCGCAGCGACCAGCCGTCCTGCGCGAAGCCCGCATTGGCGGCCACGCGCTGGGCGTTGTCGCCACCCGCGCGGGCCTCAAAGTCACCGCCTGCGCCGTCGCTGCGCGTGATCACGTTGATAACGCCACCGATGGCGTCGCTGCCGTACAGCGACGAGCGTGGGCCGGAGACGATTTCGATGCGCTCAATCATCGACGCGGGGATGTTCTGTACAGCGGGGGTGCCGATGGTGCCCGGGTTCATGCGGACACCATCGATAAGCACGAGCGTGTGGTTGCTCTCGCTGCCGCGAAAGAACAGGGACGTCTGCTGTCCGGGACCGCCCGTACGCACCACATCGAGGCCCGAAACAAAGCGCAGCACGTCCGTAAGCCGGTCGGCCTGACTGCGTTCGATGTCGTCGCGCGTATAGACGGTGATCGTCGAGAGCGACTCGTCCACGGTCGTCGCCGTGCGTGTCGCTGTGGTGATCGTGAGGTCGTCGAGCCGCAGCGATTCGTCGTCGGCAGCCTGTGCCTGCGCGCTTGAGAGCAATGCTGCGATCAGCAGGATTCGTTTCATCGGGAGTCCCCTGTCGGTGCCAACCCGCACCGGATACACATGGTTGTAGACCACGACGCGGGAGACTCGGGGACGGACGCGTGCGGGCGCACGCCAGGCCAGCCCCGGGACGCCCACCGCGCCGACGGCATGAACACCTGGGGCCGGTCTCCGGACTGACGAGTGAAGCGCCTGGCTTCGCAGCGCGCGCCTTCCCCCGCAAAGCGGAGTGGCTGGTCCGGGATCCCGGATCCGTGCGGCTGCTTGTACTCGATCACCGTTGCGGGGGCAGTGCCGGACTGTCATGCGCGAACGCGCGATGGGCCACCGGCTTCCCGTTCATCCGCGTGCGCGGACTCACCTCAGGCGCAGCGACAGTACGCCTGCTGTCTTGCCGGTGTCAAGGTGAGCCCGACTGCTACACTCGCAGGCTTTGCGGCTTGGCGCGACGAGATGGCAAACGGCTACGACAACTACCTGGCGACGGCAATCGAAGCTGCGGAGCGCGCGGCCGGCGTCATTCGCAAAGGCTACAGTGACGGCTTCGATGTGCGCATCAAAGCCGACGCGACACCCGTGACCGACGTCGACGAAGCGGCCGAAACCGTGATTCGCGAGGTGCTGACAGACGCCTTCCCGGGGCATGCGATATACGGCGAGGAGCAGGGGCGCATCGGTGACGACGAAGAGTTCCTGTGGCTCGTCGATCCCATCGACGGTACCAAGGCATTCGTTCGCGGTTATCCCTTCTTTTCAACCCAGATCGCGCTCATGCACGAGGGCGATCTCGTGCTGGGTGTGTCGAGTGCGCCGCTCTACGGTGAGGTGGCCTGGGCCCGGCAGGATGGTGGTGCGTTCCTAAACGGCGAGCGCGTTCATGCCAGTGACGTTGACCGCCTTGAGTCGGCAGCGATCTCGCTGGGTAACGTACACACGCTCGCAGGCGATGCGCGCTGGACCGATCTCGGACGCATTGTCGCGCGCTGCGGGCGTATTCGCGGCTACGGCGATTTCCTGCACTACCACCTGCTCGCCAGTGGCCGCATAGACGCGGTCATCGAGTCCGACGTCAACATCCTCGATATTGCGGCGCTCTCCGTCATTGTGACTGAGGCCGGTGGCGTGTTCACGGATATCGACGGCGGCCGCCTGCGCCTCGATACGCGCTCCGTGCTGGCCGGAAACGCGGCAATCTATGAACGCATTTCGGCGCTCTTGCACCCGGTTGCGCCCAACCGCTGAGGCTTAGAGATTGCGGTCGGCGGCCAGCGGGTCGGCGACAAACAAGGCATGTCCTTCATGCTCGACACGCAACACAGTCACGCCATACAGCGCGCTGAGCTGGTCCGTGGTGAGCATTTCGTCAGCGGGCCCGAATGCCCAGTGACCATCTCCAAACAGCAGCAGCGCATGGCTCGCAAAGCGTGCCGTCAGGTTAACGTCGTGCAGACTCGAGACCACGGTGCCGCTGCTGGCGCTTCGCTGCGCCAGCAGCTCGGCGATGGTCAGCGCGTGCGCCGGATCCTGGTGCGACAAGGGTTCATCGAGCACGGTGATGGGGCAGTCCTGCACGAGCGCCTGGGCGATGGCCGCACGCTGGCGCTCGCCGCCCGATAGCGTTGTGATGTCGCGTTGCGCGAAAGGTCCAAGTCGCACCGCCTCGAGTGCTGCGGCGACCTTGGGCTGCGCCGCATCGGCAGCCGGCCACAGGCTGTCGCGATGCGGATAGCGCCCGAGCGCGACGTGCTCGGCCACATTCGCGGCGAACGCGTCATTCTGGCGTTGCGTGACGAGCGTGATGCGTTGTGCGAGCTCGCGGCGCGCGAGGCGCGGCAGCGCATCGCCGCACACGTCGATGGTCCCTGCGGCCGCCGTTCGCAATCCGCACAGAGTCTCGAGCGTCAGCGTTTTTCCCGCACCGTTGCGCCCTAACACGGCCAGCCAGTCGCCGGCCGAGAGTGACAACGACAAATTGGCTACGAGCCGACAGGGTCCGGCGTCGACGGCCAGATCAGTGACGCGCAGTGTCGAGCTTGGGGATTCGTCAGCCATCGGCGGCGAGCTTAGCAGTCGCAACCGGGTGTCGCGCGAAACGCGGCAGCCAGAAAAAAGAAACCCCGGCAATGCCGGGGTGCTCAGTCACTTTCTTCTTGTTATTCGTGTGGTCTGCGTCTGCGTTGTTACCCGCCGTAGCGATTTCCGGGTTATTTAGTTCTACGCTCTCTTGTCGCCTCGGGATATGCGTCTCGGAGACAACTCCCCCCTGGCTATTATTTTTAACGTGCAGCGCGACCTTCGCTTGGGCACTTAGTAACTAGCAACGCTTGTGCCAGAAACCAAAATAACAATCAGAGTCAGCTAGTTACGGACCGCTTCAGAGGTAGTGGCCGCGCTTTCAGCGCCGTTTTGTAAAGAATTCCGACGCCGCGCAATGGACTCCAGCAGGCTGGATACGGCGTGGAGCTGCCCCGCACGGACAACGGCGATGGGGTCGAGGAGGACTTTCGGGTCTTGCAGCGGATCACCGGGCACGATGACCAGGTCGGCCACGCCACCCACGCGGATCTGGCCGAGGTCGGGGCGTCCCGCGGCGGTCGCCGCGTCGACCGTGATGCTCTTGAGCAGCCCGTCCATGGTTTCGCCGCGTGCATGTCGTGCGATGACATCGAGTGCAGGCGCCAGCGCGGCGGGCGGCGCCACGCCGGCGGGGTCGAGCATTACAGCCACGCGTGAGGCGCGCCAATCGACATCGCTCGTGGCCGAGACGCGATGGGCGTCGCGGACCCGCGCGCCTGAGAGCTGGAGCAGCGTGTTGACATCGGCATGCCGAGTGAGGTCTTCACTCAGCGCATCGGCATCGAGTGTCGTGACGCCGAATCGCAGATCGGGCAGCAACCGGTTGGCGATAACCTGCAGGCCAGCGTCTCGCGCATCGCGTATGGCCTGCATGCGCGCCGCGTGATTGGCGATGGCACGTACGTCGGAGAAGCCGACGGGTAGCTGTGTGGGCACCGGGGTCCCCGGGCGCTCGTCAGCGGTCTGCCGCGTCGTCACGGCGACCGCGGTGACCCCGGCGACGAGACGCGCCGTGTCGACGCTCGCCTGTTCGCGCAGCGCCGTGTCGATAAACCCCGGTAGCAATGTCGTTTCGGGGAATTCGAGCAGCAAGGTGTCGCCCCAGTCGCGCCGCGGCACGATGTCGGTCACGCGGCCCGCCTCGATGCGGACGTCGCGCCGCAGCAGGTTGCGGCCGCGCAATGGGTCGAAGATGCGGTCGGTCCGTATCACCAGCGGTGGGGTCGATTGGGACTCGGCGGCTTCCCGGGTCGGCGCTGGGCGCTCTTGGGAAGGTGCCGCTGGCTCTGCCACCGTGACAAACGCCGTGATCGGGATCTCTCGTGTGCGCGCGCCGGCGAGTTCACGTTCGAAGAGTCGGCCGTCGCGCGCGACAAGCAGGCGGTTGCGGTCGCGCCAGGCGACGGGTTCGTTCTCAAGATCGCCGGCACGAAGCAACGGCTTAACTGTGAATTCGGCAACGGGCAACAGCAGCTCGAGCGCGCGCAGGCCGTCGGCGGTGTCGGTCTGGAAGACCAGTGACGGGCCACCCGGTCGAAGGCTCGGTGCACTCACGCGTCGATCGCGACTCGCCAGGCGTTGCAGCGTACCGTTGTTGTCGAGACGTACGATCGTGTGGCCGCGCGGGCCGTTACTCGCGAACACAATGCCTTGTCCATCGGCTTCCCAGACGGGATCGGTTTCGTCACCTTCAGCTGCGGTGACCTGCCAGGTGACGCCGTCGGAGCGCCGTATCGCCCAGAGGTCGTAATCCCGGGCGCGCAGTGAGCTGAACACGATCGTGTCGCCGTCGGGGTGCCAGTTGGCGCCACCGTGTTGCCCGGCTGCGGACACGAGCTCGAGTGCTGGCCCACCGTTGCGCGACAGTAACCAAAGACTGTGGTGGCCAATGCGATCCCCGCCCTCGGCGACCACGTACTGTCCGTCGGGAGACAGGCGTGGGCGATCAAGCACGAGCGTGGTTGGAGAAATCGCGGTGGCCAGTCCGCCGTCAAGCGGCATGCGCCAGATCTGCCCGAGTGCGCTGAAGACGATCGTGTCACTCGCGACGTGGACGTCGAAGGCCAGCGCGCTCACCTCGCTGATCATGAGCTCGGCGCCCGAGGTCGGTCTTGGCAGGAGTGCCGCCGCCGCGAGCGCGGCCGCGATCAGCGCGCTTCGCAACGGGTTAGTCAGCGCGGCCAATGTCGATACCGGCCAGCATGTCGCCGGCGACCTCGAATCGAATCTGGATGGGCTGGCAGCACACCTGACAGTCCTCGATGTAGTCCTGCCCGCCCGCGGACAGATCGAGCACGATTTCGTTCGGCTCGCCGCAGAACGGGCAGTTGATGCTGCGAACCTGCAACGGGTCGTTCACGGCTGCAGGCGCGATCCCTGCCAGGCCCCGGCCTTAACCGTGTCACCCGATACGGTCAGTTCACGTTCGAAGCGGGCGCGGTCGTGCACGCGACCGGCACCCTCAACCCAGAGCTCGCAGGCTCGCGCCCAGACGCGGTAACCACCCCAGTGCGGCGGCCGCGCCACGCTGTCGTCACCGTGCTCAGCCGTGGCGGCCTCGAAGCGCGCGAGCATCGCGTCGCGACTGTCGATAGGCTGGCTCTGTGCGCTGGCCCAGGCGCCCAACTGGCTCTTGCGCGGGCGGCTCGCGAAGTACGCATCGCTCTGCTCGGCGGGGGCGCGCAGCGCGAGGCCTTCGATACGCACCTGGCGGCTCTGGTGGTCCCAGTGGAACACGAGGGCCACTTCGGGGTACGCGTCGATGACCCGCCCCTTTGCGGACTCATAGTTTGTGTAGAAATCGACGATCCCGGCTTCGGCATCAAAGCCCTTGCACAACACGATGCGTGCGGCGGGCCGTCCGGCCTCGCTTGTGGCCAGCGTCATGGCATTGGGGTTGGGCACGAAGTCGGCGTCACGTGCGTCCTGCAGCCACGCGTTGACGAGATGCATGGGGTTGCCGGGCAACGTGTCGGGCAGAAAGTCTGCGGCGATTCTTTCGGGCAAGGTCGCGGTCCTGCGGTGTCGAGGGCGTGCGAGTATCGCACAGCGTCGTGGGAGGGCGTCAGTCGGTGCCGGTGACGACGGTCGCACCGGTGCGACGCGGATCGGCTGCTGCCGTCAGCGTATCGCCAGCCGCATCAAACAGCGTGCCGCCCGCGCCGCCGAAATACATACTGGGCGCGTCGAACGCTTGTTGCGCTTCAATATCACTGACCCCATCAAGCGCCCCAGGTTCGGTAAACAGCCGTTCCGGAAAGCGCGACTCGCGGGTCTCGCGTGTGAGACCGGCCTCGACGTGAAAGCGGGGTGCGTCAATGGCCTGTTGCAAGGGTTCGTTCTCAAGTACGAAGCGTGTCAGGACTTGCGCGAGTGCGCTGGTAATGCGGTCGGCACCCGGCGAGCCAATGGCCAGCGCGTCGCCGCCGCGTCGCGCCGCCGTGGGCGCCATGTTCGACGGCAGGCGGCTGCCGGGCGGTCCGGCGTCGAGGCCACGGCGGTTGAGTTCGAGCTCACCCAGACAATTGTTGAGCCAGAGCCCCGTGCCGGCCGGCATCTCACCGCTGCCGTAACCCGATGACGCCGTGACGGCGCAGGCCAGGCCATTGCTGTCCACGGCCGACGTGTGCACCGTATTGGCGCTGCCCCGCACGGCGGTGCGCAGGCCGTCCGTCCGGGCCTGGTCGATCAGCGCCTGGCAGGCGGGCTCGAGCGCATCGGCAAAGTCCAGTGCACCGCGTCGGTACTGCAGCGCCGTACGCAAGGCGTTGAGCAGCGGCGTGCCGTTAGCGGTCGCAAGCAACAAGGCACCGAGCATCGTGCCGCCAATCGCGGGCGGGGGATTGAGCGCAATCTGCCAGTCGCCGAGCTCGACCTGGAGGGACGGTCGCAAGACCGCTTCAAAACGCGCCATGTCTTCGCGGGTCAGAACACCGCCGCCTGCTGCCACATGGTCGACGATGGTGCGGGCGAGCTCACCCTCGTAGAACTCGCGTGCGCCATTGTCGGCGATCGCCTGAAGGCTGTCCGCGAGGCCGGGCAGATGAACGATGCCACCGGCCGGCAGCAGCGTCTCGCCGTCGGGGTGCAGCGCGCGCAGCGACACCGGGTCGCGGCCAAATACGGACTTGCCCGAGTACTGCAGGTAGTAGTGGCAGGCCTGTGACAACGGGAAGCCGTCGCGCGCTGCCGCGATGCTCGGTTCGAGCACGGCTGCAAGCCCCAGCGTGCCGTAGCGATCCATGACGGTATCCACGGCGGCCAACGTTCCGGGCACGGCGACACTCGCAGGACCAATCGTCGTTGTGATGCCGCCGCCGTAAGCCATCGTGACGTCGAGTGCCGCGTTGTCGCGGGCCTGTCGGTCGGTACCAAGGCCCGGCACCGTCACGTAGCCATCGCAGGTCACGGGTGCCTCGCCGGGCGCCCAGACGGTAATGAATGCGCCGCCGGCCAGTGCGCACACGCCGGGCTCCGTGTTCATCGTGACCAGTGCCGCAGTGAGCGCTGCGTCGACGGCGTTGCCGCCGCGGTCGATGACGTCGCGCGCGCCGTCGGCGGCAAGCGATGAGGTGGTGGCGATGGCGACTCGAGGCATGGTGTTCGGGCTCCGTGGACGGGCGATGCTCGCATGCGCAAGGCGGGTGCGCCAGCCCGCGCTTATGGCAAATGACTGATTCAGCCGGGGTTCAGCGCCTCGCTTGCAGACTGCGAACCGTGAACCGTCAAAACAGAGGAGTCACGCCATGAACAAATTGATTGCCACACTCGCCACCGCGGTATTGATCGGCTCGCTGCCGTCTCTCGCTCTGGCCCATGGCCCCGCGCACCGTGACGGCCACAGAGTTTCCGAACGCGACTACCGTGATGACGTTCGTGCGGAAAGACGCGCCGACCGGCGTGCGGAGCGTCGCGCCGACCGCCGCGCCGTTCGCCGTGCGGATTTGAGAGCGGAACGTCGCGCGCACCGCCGTGCGCACCGACTCGGGCATCCGCACGTGCACCGTCATCACTGGCAGCACGATCGTCGTGCGCACAGAAAGCAGCACCGCAAGTGGCGCCGTCAGTTCCGTGTGCACTACGACCCGCGCGGCTACCGCTACCGGCATGGGCGTCGTTACCATCGCGGTGACATCATTTACTACGCCGACCTCGAGGATGTGCTGCTCGGCGCCGTTGCCTACGGCATCGTCCGCGAAGCCCTCGACTAGGGATCCCGACCGCCGTCGGCTTTGGCCGGCGGCGGTTGTCCCCGAACGACAAACGGCCCGGTTTATGAGACGCTTGGGCGCAGGCAAAACAAGGCAAAACCCTTGTCACGAACCGGCACCGGTGCTCCAACCGCCCGCGCTTGCGGCCCGCACCGATCATGAGCGAGAGCACGGCTGATCTTCGCAAGCTGCGCCAGCAGATGCGGCTGATGAAGGAGGAGGCGCGACTCAACGAGAGCCTGCTGCGCAAGTCGCAGCAGCGCGAGCTCGATATTCTCACCGCCGGTAATCTGCGCGAGTTGTTCAAGCGGCTGACGCGCGGCCTCGCCGACAGCTTCGCCGTAGACCAGGTCACGCTCGTGCTTTGCGATCCCGATCACGAGATTCGCCACCTGCTCATTGCGGAAGGCGGCTCTGGCAAGACGGCACCCAGCGACGTCAAATTCTTCGATGCACTTACCGGTGTGGCGCCGCAGTACGCGAGCCTGCACCGGCCCTGGCTTGGCGCGTATCGAACCGCTGACCACCAACTTGTGTTCGGTCGCGACCCTTACGCGAGCATCGCCATGATCGGCCTGCGCCGTCAGGACAAACTGATTGGCAGCCTGAATCTCGCAAGCCGCGACCCGGATCGTTACCGGCGCGGACTCGCCAGCGATTTCCTTGCACACCTCGGCGTGATCGCGTCGTTTGCGTTGGAGAACACGGTCAACCGCGCGCGCTTGCTGCGTAGCGGCTTTACAGATGTGCTCACAGGCTGGCACAACCGACGCTATCTGCAGCTGCGTCTTGCCGAAGAGCTGTCGCGCGCCCGTCGTGAGAAGACCTCGCTGTCTTGCCTGTTTCTGGACCTCGACCACTTCAAGCGCGTCAACGACGAGCACGGCCACCACGCTGGCGACATCGTACTGGCCGAGTGCGCCCACCGGATTGACGCCGAGGTGCGCTCGAGCGATGTCGCGGCGCGTTATGGTGGCGAGGAGTTTGTGATCCTGCTGCCGGCGACCGAAGTCGACGACGCGATGTCGCTCGCCGAGCGGATTCGTGAGGCCGTGTCGGCGACACCGATTGCATTGCCGGACGACGAACCTCTGCAGGTCACCGTCTCGATCGGTGTCGCAGGACTGCGCCCGACCAATGAAGAAGGCGACAACAAATCGGTTGGCGAACGCCTGCTCAAGATGGCGGACCTTGCCATGTACTCGGCAAAATCGAGCGGTCGAGATCGCGTCGCGCGGGCCGAGTGAGCTTGACCGGCGCCGCCAGGCCCGGATAATTGAGAATCATTCTCATTTACAAATAGAGGTGGGCATCGTGCTCAACGTGAATATCGTGCGTGTGTTGGCTCTGGCTGCGGTGCTGGGCGTGGCCGGTTGCGGCGGTGGTTCGGAAGACGCGCCAGCGGCGACGGATGGGGCAACCGAGGCCGCGCCGGAATCGCCGGAGGCGGTGGTCGTGTACTCGTCGCGTGCCGAGCAGCTCATCGCGCCCATCTTCGCCGCGTTCACTGAAGCGACGGGCGTGCCCGTCGAGTACATCACCGATGACCCGCAGCCGCTCATCGCGCGTCTGCAGGCGGAAGGCGAGAACACGCCTGCGAGCGTGCTGCTGACCGTCGATGCCGGCAACCTCTGGTTCGCGGCGGAGCAGGGCGTGCTCCAGACCACGGACTCCGGTGCTTTGAACGCGACGATTCCCGACTACCTGCGTGACCCCGAAGGCCGCTGGTTCGGACTCTCGCTGCGCGCCCGCACAATCGTCTACGATGCCCGCGAACTGTCGGCCGATGACCTCGTCGGCTACGAAGACCTGGCCGATCCCAAGTGGAAGGGCCGCCTTTGCCTGCGTACCTCCAAAAAAGTTTACAACCAGTCGCTGGTAGCGCTCATGATCGCGCGCCATGGTGAAGAGAGGACCGAAGAGATCGTACGCGGCTGGGTCGACAATCTCGCCATCGACCCGACCTCGAACGACACCCGGCTTATTGAGGCCATTGCCGACGGCCGCTGCGACGTCGGCGTCGTCAACACGTATTACTTGGGCCGTCTGCAGCGCGACAACGCCGAGCTGCCCGTCGGGCTGTTCTTCCCTGGCGCGGACGTCGGCGGTGTCCACGTCAACGTGTCGGGTGCGGGCATCGTGGCCAATGCCGCCAATGCCGAAGGCGCGGTGCAGCTGCTTGAGTGGCTGGCGGGTGCTCAAGGGCAGGCGCTGTTCGCGAGCCGCAACCTCGAGTTTCCGGTTCTCGAGGGCACCGAGGACGATCCCGTCGTCGCGGCCTGGGGCGATTACACACCCAGCGACCAGCCGCTTGTCGACGCGGGCCGCTTGCAGGCCGATGCCGTGCGTCTCATGGACCGCGCGGGCTATCGCTGATCGCCTGACGGCATGACCTGAGAGCCGGCGTGCGACTCTGGACTCTGCCGGCGCTGGCCATCGCGGCGCTCACCCTCGCACCGCTGGGGGTGGTCGCCGCGTCGTTTCTGACGCCCAGCGGCGAGTGGGGGCATTTGTCCCGCTACGTGCTGCCCGAGGTCACGGCCAATACGGTCTGGCTGGTGGTGGTGGTGGGGCTGGCGACGCTCGTCCTGGGCGCCGTCGCGGGCTGGCTGACCTCGGTCTGTGAGTTTCCCGGTCGCCGGTTCTTCAGCTGGGCGTTGCTGTTGCCCTTGGCGATGCCGGGTTACGTGATTGCTTTCGCGCTCTCCGGTTTCTTTGCCTACGGGGCGCCGCTGCCGAGCGCTCTGCGGGACATCGGTTTGGCCTTGCCGGATCCATCTGCGGGCGTGGCGGCGGCGTGTTGCCTGTCGCTCACGCTGTATCCCTACGTCTACCTGCTGGCGCGCCAGGCGTTTGGCACCCAGGGCATCGCGAGCCTCGAGGTCGCGCAATCGCTGGGCATGTCACGGGCGCGCGGCTTCCGACGCGTGGCGCTGCCACTGGCTCGGCCCTGGCTGGCGGCCGGCGTGGCACTTGTGTGCATGGACACCATGGCCGACTTCGGTACGGTCAAGGTGTTCAATTTCGATACCTACACCACGGCCATCTATGGTGCCTGGTTCGAGCTCTTCTCACTGAGCGCCGCGTTGCAGATGTCGGTGCTGCTCCTGTTGCTCGTCGTTGTGGCGCTGTCACTGGAGCGCTGGGCCCGGGGCAGTGCGCGCTATGCGACCTCAGGTCGTACGCAGGGCTCGAAGCGCATTGCGCTCAACGGCGGGCGGGGTCTCGCGGCGACGGCGTTCTGCGGGGCCTTGTTCACATTCGCTTTCGCGCTGCCCGCGGGGCAGCTTGTGGTCTGGGGCGTAGCGTCGCTCGACGGCGAGTTTGGTGCCCGCTACTTCGAGTACTTCCGCGCGAGCCTGGTCCTGGCCTCGTTTGCAGCGGGTATGGTGACGGTGCTGGGCCTGTTACTCGGTTACAGCGAGCGCCGCGCGCCGGGCCGCCTCACCGCAGCCAGCGCCCGAGTTGCGACGCTGGGTTACGCCCTGCCGGGCACCGTCCTCGCCGTCGCCTTCTTCGTCGTCGTCGCGGGGCTCGGGCACGCGCTGACAGGTGTCGCGCGCTGGTTTACGCCCGGGGTGACCATCACGCTGACGGGGACGCTGGCCGTCATGCTGTTCGCCTACGCCGCGCGATTCATGGCCGTCGCCTACGGGCCGTTGGGCAGTGCCTTCGAACGCATTACACCGCGCATTGATGACGCGGCTCGCGGCCTCGGTGCCACGGGCGTTCGCTTGCTCACGCGGGTGCATATTCCGATACTGCGCGGCGGCATCGCTACGGCCGCGCTGCTGGTTTTCGTCGACGTCATGAAAGAGCTTCCCATCACACTGATTACACGACCGTTCAATTGGGACACGCTGGCAGTGCGGGTCTTCAATATGACCGTTGAAGGCGAGTGGGAACGCGCGGCGATACCCGCGATCGCGATTGTCTGCGCAGGCCTGGTCCCCGTGCTCTGGCTGCACCGGCGCACAGACGGCGCCGGGGGTAACTGATGCTCACGGTTGACACCGTCAGTCAGCGTTACGGCAGCACCGAGGTGCTTGACGCGCTGTCGCTGAAACTCGGCGCTGGGCGGATCGGCTGCCTGCTTGGCAGCTCGGGCTGTGGCAAGACTACGCTGCTGCGCTGCATCGCGGGATTCGAGTCCATTGCCTCGGGGCGCATCGTCATCGACGGCGTGGAACACGCGGCCGATGGCAAGCACACACCACCAGAGCATCGGCCCGTGGGGATGGTGTTCCAGGATTTTGCCTTGCTGCCGCACCTGTCGGTTGCCGACAACGTGGCCTTTGGCCTGCACGATCAACCCGCGGCATCTCGCGACGACGAGGTCGCGCACATGCTCGAGCTCGTTTCAATGCAGGATTTCGCAGGGCGTATGCCGCACGAACTGTCGGGCGGGCAGCAGCAGCGCGTGGCCTTGGCGCGTTCGCTCGCACGCCGGCCCAAGCTCCTACTCATGGACGAGCCGTTCTCAAGTCTCGACGCGGGCCTGCGCCGCCAGCTGGGGCACGAGGTGCGCTCCGTGTTGCATGCGCTGGACATGACGGCGCTATTCGTGACGCACGATCAGGCCGAGGCATTTGCGCTGGCCGACGACATTGGCGTGCTGCGACGCGGACAACTGCTGCAGTGGGACCGCGCTTATGACATCTATCACAAGCCCGCGACGCGCGAGATCGCGGACTTTGTAGGTGGCGGCGGCTGGCTGCCGGGGACGGTCACCGCGGACGGCCGTGTTGATACTGAGATCGGCCCGCTGCGCGGTCACTTGCCCGAGGGCATCGCGGCCGGCGATGCCGTCGATGTCCTGCTGCGCCCCGATGATGTGGTGCACATTGATGACGCCCCGCTTCAGGCGCGCGTCACGGACAAGGAGTTTCGCGGCGCCGCGTTTCTTTACGAGCTCGAACTCGCGAGTGGCACGCGCCTGCAGTCACTCGTGCCGAGCCACCACAACCACCCCGTCGGTTGCGAGATTGGCATCGCGCTCGATACGGAGCACATGGTCGCGTTCCCCGCGGCCTGAGGCTGGCGCTCAGCGCTCGCGCGCAGGCAGCGTCTGTCGCAACAGGTAGAGAAACAGCGGCACGCCGATGAGCGCTGTGAGCGTACCGACCGGTAGCTGACGCGGCGCGAATACGGTGCGCGATAACGTGTCGGCAATAACGAGCAGGCAGCCGCCGGCCACAGCCGATGCGGGCAACAGTGCCGCATGACGCACCCCCGTGAACCCGCGTACGAGATGCGGCACGACAAGCCCCACAAAGCCGATTGAGCCCGCCTGCGTCACAGCGTAGGCCGTCAGCAGCGAGGCAAACAGCAACACGCTGATGCGCATGCGTGTAAGCGGCAGGCCCAGCAACAACGCTCGCTCGGGCGACTGGGCCAGCACATCCAGCGCGCGCGCCATAAAGAGTCCCACGACCACGGCCGCGGCCAGTGCGGTCAGCGGCGCTGTCGGCGACAACGCCAGGCTGAAGTCACCCATGAGCCAGAACAACATGCCGCGCAGTGTCGCGTCGGGGCTCACGGCCAGCAGCAGGCTCACGCCAGCGCCGAAGCCGCTGGCCAGCACGACGCCTGTGAGCAGCAACAGAGTGGGTGCAAAATCTGTGCGCAGGCCGCCGATACCAAACACGATCACCGTGGCGACCGCGGCGCCGACAAAGGCTGCGGCGTCGACGCCCGCGGCACTGAACCCCGCAAGGATCGCGGCCAGCGCCGCGAAGGCGGCCCCGCCGCTCGTGCCGAGCACATACGGATCGGCGAGCGGGTTTCTCAGCAGCACCTGCATGAGCACGCCGGCCACAGCGAGCAGGCCGCCAACGGCAAAGGCGGACAAGGCCCGCGGCAGTCGCAGCTCGAGAACCACGCGCGCATCGTCGGCCGCAAGACTGCCCGAAAGCGTGTCTGCAAAGAGCCCCGGGCGCACCCCGTCGCTGCCCGCCACCATCGCGAAGGCAAGGCTCACGAGCGCGGCAACGAGCAGGAGGCCCGTGAGTCCCAGCGGGCGCTTCGGTGTCACAACAAGTTCCTGCATGGGGCCCGGGCGCCGTCCTCTGGGGCTTTGCGGGCGCTGTGGAGCGGCCCAGATGAATGTGGAAGAATACTGGCACGGGGGCGCTGACGCATGAATTCTGACCAGATCGACGAGAATGGCTACCGGGCCAACGTCGGCATTATTGTCGCTAACGATGATGGCCGGCTGTTGCTAGCCGGTCGTGCCGGGCGCAAAGGTTGGCAGTTTCCGCAGGGTGGCGTGGCGCCCGGCGAGTCCGCGGAAGAGGCGATGTACCGCGAGCTCGAAGAGGAGCTGGGTCTGACGGCAGACGACGTATCGCTGCTGGGCAGCACCGTCGATTGGATTCCCTACAAACTTCCTGAGCGTTTCGTGCGCCGCAATTCACAGCCGTTGTGCATCGGCCAGAAGCAGCGCTGGTTCATCATGAAGTTGGTATCGGGCGAGGACCGGCTCCGGCTCGACCTCACCGACAAGCCGGAGTTTGATCGTTGGCGCTGGGTTGACTACTGGCGCCCCGTAAATGAGGTCATCTACTTCAAGCGCCGGGTCTATGCGCGCGCGCTGCACGAACTCGCCACGCACCTGCACCCTGACGGCCCGCCGCCGCAGCCGCGCTGGTGGCCGCACCGCTGGCGTTCGATGTTTCGCAAGGACTTGAAACGCGCCGGTCTGCTCGACCTCTAGCGCAAGCCACTAGAACGCGGGCTTGAGAATCGCCAGAAAGACGATGCCGAACAGCGGGAGCACGGGCACTTCGTTGTAAAGCCGGAGCCAGCGGTCACTGCGCTCGCACCGGCCTTCAGCGAGCTCACGCATGATGCGCTTGCAGTAACCGTGATAGACGGCCAGACCCAGCAGCAGGACGAGCTTGGCATGGAACCAGCCGGTCGTAAGCAGGTCTGTTCGGATGAACAGGATGGCAACGCCAAACACGAGCGTCAGTGCCGCGCCCAGTGTCATGATGCCGTAGAGGCGCCGCGACATGATGACGAATCGATCGAGGCTGATCGTGTCTTCGGCGGCACGGTGGTATATGAACAGGCGCGGCAAGTAGAACAAGCCTGCGAACCACGTCACCATAAAGATGATGTGCAGCGACTTCAGAACAAGGTATGTCATGACCTGTGAATGGCGTCACTTCCCGCAAAACGGCGACAAGCGTACCATGCGCGGGCGCTTGTACTGATGCCCGCAGAGATGCCTGTACCGATATCTGAGACCCGACCGATCCTGTGACCAAGCCCGCCCGCAACCGAACTGCTGCACTCGTTACCGCGACTCTCGCGGCGCTGGGTGTGGGTGGCTACCTGCTCTACGAGATGGGTCGCATCCACGCGGGCTTCAATCGCTTCGCGGCCAGTGAAGAGGAGACCCGGCTCGAGGACCGCATCGTGGCGCTCGAGGCCGAGGTACGTGATCTCGACGAGGTCCGCATACAGTTGGAAACGACGGCTAAGACTGAACAGGAAACCTACCGCGAAGTCAGTGCTACGCTGCGCGAGCTCCAGGAGAAGATCCAGGAGCAACGCGAGGCCATCGCGTTCTACCGGGGCATCATTTCTCCTGAAGAAAGCGAAAGTGGTCTGCGTATTCAAGACCTCGAGGTGGTGCGTGGCACCGAGCCGGACCGCTACCGCTTGCGGATGGTCGTGGTGCAGGTCAAGCAGCACCACCGCCAGGTTTACGGCAAAGTACAGATCTCTGTCGACGGTGCCATGAATGGTGAAGTCGTAAGCCTGCCCTTTGCACAGCTGCTGCCGCCCGACGGCAGCGCTCGCTGGAATTACGGCTTCCGTTACTTCCAGGATTTCGAGCGGGAGCTCAAGATGCCCACAGGCTTCACGCCGCAGCGCATCAACGTCGAGCTTGCGCCAAGCGGGCGCGGCAACAAAGGCATCCGCCAAACCTTCGACTGGTCGACCTCGACGGGTTGATCGCACACCAACGGCAACACAAGGCTGAGCATGCTGGGCAAGAACAAACGCAAGAACGTCTCGATTGAAACGCTCGTGGGGGCCGCATCGCGCGTGAGCGGTGATCTTCACTTCACGGGCGCGAGCCACATTGACGGCATTGTGAACGGGGGCGTGATTGCAGACTCAGACGAAACCTCGACATTATCGGTCAGCGAAAACGGCGAGATCCACGGCAATGTGCAGGTGCCCAATGTCGTGCTCAACGGCCTTGTGAAAGGTGACGTCATTGCCAACGAACGCGTTGAACTGGGCCCGACGGCGCGTGTCATCGGCAACGTCTACTACAACCTGATCGAAATGGCGATTGGCGCCGAGATCAACGGCAAGCTGGTACACCAGCGCGATGCAACGGCGCCAGAGCCCGAAAACTCTTGATTTCCGCGGGCGCAGCCCGATTTCGGTAGGATAGAGGCAGCACATCGCATTACGCGGCGGCAACGCCCAGCGGAGAAACGACATGCAAGCGGACACCCTGGCAACGGACGAATCCCTGCTCGTGTTCACGGATTCGGCGGCCACCAAGGTTGGTGAGCTCATCGCCGAAGAGGACAACCCGGCACTCAAGCTGCGCGTATTCATCAGCGGCGGTGGATGCTCGGGCTTCCAGTATGGCTTCACGTTCGATGAACAAATCGAAGACGGCGACGTGCAGGTCGAGAATCTGGGCGTGACGTTGCTCGTCGACCCGATGAGTGTTCAGTACCTCATGGGTGCCGAGATCGACTACAAGGAAGATCTCGAGGGCGCGCAGTTCATCATCCGAAACCCCAACGCGACGACCACCTGCGGTTGCGGCTCATCGTTCTCAGTCTAAGCCCAACGGCACAGCGCCAGTCATGAGCAACGACGTCTCGGATACCGAAGACGACGTCATCGCCGCGGTCGACCTCGGCTCCAACAGTTTTCACATGGTCGTGGCCACACTGCGCCACGGGCAGCTCACGGTCATTGATCGGCTGCGCGAGACCGTGCGCCTGGCTGAAGGTCTTAGCAAGGATCTGGGGCTTGCGGCGCCCGCACGACAACGTGCGCTGGCTTGTCTTGAACAGTTCGGTGAGCGCCTGCGGGAGATGCGCGCCGACCGCGTCCGTGCGGCGGGCACTAACACGTTGCGTCGCGTGCGCAAGGACGCGGGCTTTCTCTCCGAGGCCGAACGCGCCTTGGGCCATCCCATCGAGATTGTTGCCGGTGTCGAAGAGGCGCGGCTCATCTACCTGGGCGTCGCGCAGAGCCTGCCGCCCGAGTCGGGTCGTCGACTCGTCATCGATATCGGTGGCGGCAGTACCGAGCTCATCGTGGGCGAAGGCCTCGAGGCCGCCGCATTGGAAAGCTTAGGCATGGGCTGCGTCGTCAAGACGGAGCGGTTTTTTCCGGATGGTGCGCTGAGCGTCGAGCGATTTGCCGAAGCACGCATGTCCGCCAGTCTCAAGCTGCGCCCCGTAAAGACGATTTTCCGCGAGAGCGGCTGGCTGACGGCGATCGGTGCCTCGGGCACGATCCGCTCCACAATTGCCGTGGCGCGCGAGACCGGGTTGATCGCCTCCGACGAACCGCTGCGCCTGCCGCACGTCGAGGCGCTCATCGAAAAGGTCATCGCTGCAGGACACATTAGACAGCTGTCGCTGCCTGGGCTGTCAGATCGGCGCGCTGAGGTTTGGCCCGGCGGTCTTGCGATTCTTGCTGAGGTCATGCGAACCCTGTCGATCGATGGACTCATCGAGTCTGACGGCGCGCTGCGCGAGGGCGTGCTCTACGACCTCGTCGGTCGGCTGCAGCACGCCGATGCGCGTGTACGCAGTGTGATCGCGCTCGCGGAGCGTTACCACGTGGACCAGGCGCAATCGCGGCGCGTGCGTGAAACCGCGCTGCAGTTGTTCGACGCGCTGGAGCCCGGGCTTGAGATGGACCCGGAGCTCGCGCGTCTGTTGCTCAAGTGGGCGGGACACCTGCACGAGATCGGGCTCGATATTGCGCACGCCGATTTTCATCAGCACGGGGCTTACGTTGTGCGCCATGCGGACTTGCCTGGGTTCCCGGCAGCCGAACAGCAATTGCTGGCGTTCATGATTGCCAATCAGCGCAAGCGGCCGTCGTCGGCGCGTGCGGGAACAGCGAGTCGCCCCGTACAGGAAGACGTCCGGCTGCTGACCGTGTTGTTGCGTTTGGCCGTACTCATCAACCGCAACCGCAGTGATGCGTCGCCGGCTGCAATGATGATTCGACTTGAGTCGCGAGCACTGACCTTAGGTTTCGACGGCGACTGGCTCGACGCCAACCCGCTGACGCGCGCCGACATTGACCGCGAGCGCGCGCTGATCAAGAGCTGGGGTTACACCCTGGGCGTGGAAACCGTGGCGTCGCAGTCAGAGCGGCGCGCTGTAGCGCGCCAGTAGGGTCGACTGCGCGCCGACTGGTTCCGCGCCATCCGGCGTCGGAACGCGTTCGTAACTGCCGTCCGATTGCAGCGCCCAGGCTTCTGCGGTGTCGTCGAGATAGAGCTGCAGGTCGTTCTTGACGCGTTCGATGTGCGACTTGCGACGCACGGGGAAGGCCACTTCGACGCGCCGGAAGAAGTTTCGCTCCATCCAGTCCGCGCTCGACAACAGCAGCACTTCGTCGCCGTCGTTGTGGAACGAGTAGATGCGCGAGTGCTCGAGAAAACGCCCCACGATAGAACGCACACGAATGTTCTCGGACAGGCCTGGCACGCCCGGGCGCAGGATGCAGATGCCGCGAACGATGAGATCGATCTCAACTCCGGCGCGTGCGGCGGCGTAGAGCGCCGTGATGATGCGTGGCTCCACCAGGCCGTTCACCTTGGCCATGATGCGTGCGGGCTTGCCGGCGAGGGCATTGCGCCGCTCGCGGCGGATGTAGCTTAGAAGTTTCTTGTGCAGCTTGAACGGCGAGGTCAGCAGCAGCTTGTGGCCCTCTTGGTCTGTGAGGCTTGTGAGCTGCATGAAGACGTTGTGCACTTCCTCACAAATCGAATCGCGTGCGGTCAATAGCCCGTAGTCGGTGTAGAGCCGCGTCGTCTTCGGGTGGTAGTTGCCTGTGCCGAGATGGGCGTAGCGTACGAGCGCGTCGTTTTCGCGCCGCACAATGAGCAAGATCTTCGCGTGTGTCTTGTAACCGATGACGCCGAACACGACGTGCGCACCGGCTTCCTGCAGACGGCTCGACAGCTCGATGTTCGCCGCTTCGTCGGAACGCGCCATAAGCTCGACCACAACCGTGACTTCCTTGCCCGCTCGCGCGGCGGCGACGAGCTGGTCGACGACAGGCGAGTCAGGGCCTGTGCGGTAGAGCGTCTGCTTGATGGCGAGCACGTCGGGGTCGGCGGCGGCCGATGCCAGGAGGTCGATGACGGGCACGAACGACTGGAAGGGATGGTGCAGCAGCACGTCCTTCTTCTGCAGCGCGTCGAACAGGTTGTCGGCCTGGATCAGCGCGTCGGGAATGTTGGGCGTGAACGGCTGGTACTTGAGCTCGTCGCGCGGCGAGGTGTCGGCGACCATGCTGAGACGGTTCAGGTTTACGGGCCCGTTGACGCGGTAGAGGTCATTGGGTGTGAGCTCGAAGTGGTCGAGCAGGAAGGTCGACAGCTCGTCCGTGCACTCGGCCGCAACCTCAAGCCGCACGGCCGCACCGTAGCGACTGGCGGCGAGCTCACCTTCAAGCGCGCGGATCAGATCCTCGACTTCCTCATCGTCGACATAAAGGTCACCGTTTCGTGTCACTCGGAACTGGTAACAGCCATCGATGTTGAGCCCCGGGAACAGCGCCTCGACGAATTCGTGGATGATCGACGAGAGGAATACGTAGTCTTCTTCACCCGAGCCTTCGAGGTCAGCAGGAACCTTGATCAGACGTGGCAATGATCGCGGTGCCTGCACAAGACCACGGTGCCGGCGGCGGCCGTACACGTCGCGGCCGCGCAAAGCGACGATGAAATTCAGGCTCTTGTTCAGGATTTGCGGGAACGGGCGCGCTGGGTCGAGCGTGAGCGGCGTGAGCACGGGAAGAATCTGATTGACGAAGTGCGTATGCAGCCACTCGCGTTGCGCTGCCGTCCAATCGTTGCGACGCAGGAACCGAATACCAGCCTCGGCCAGCGCCGGCAACATGCGCTGGTTAAGCTCCTCGTACTGGGCTGCGACGAGTTGGTGCGCCTCGGCTGAGACAAGCTCCAGGACTTGTTGCGCGGTGCGTTGATCGGGTCCGGGTGGCGAGGTGCCAATCTCTTCGCGTTGCTTGAGGCCCGACACGCGGATCTCGAAGAACTCGTCGAGGTTGGTGCAGGAGATGCAGAGAAAGCGCAGCCGCTCGAGCAGCGGCAGCCGCGTGTCGGCAGCCTGGGCGAGCACGCGCTTGTTGAATTCGAGCAACGAGAGCTCGCGGTTCAGGAAGTGCTCGGGCAGGCTGGCCTCGCGCTCTGCGGCGGCCGCGGTGTCGTGCTTGAGCGTTTTTTGTTCGGCACTCATGCGGCGTTACTCCACGCTGGGTTCGTAAACACTGCCCGCCATCACGCGATGACGTGCGCCCGTGATCGTGCGCGTGTCGACGGGTTGCCCCGCGATGCGCTGTGCCGCCAGCCAGGCGAACAGGGTCGCTTCAACGTAGTCCGGATCGATACCGAAGTCTGCGGTGGTGGCCAGACGGCTGACGCCGTCCGCCTGAGCCAGGCGCCGCATAAGCTCGGGGTTGTGACACCCGCCGCCGCACGCGATGAGCTCGAAACCCTGCGCCACTGTCTCGCCAGCGGCACGGTGCAGCGCAGCAGTGACTGTCGTCACCGTTAGCGCACACAGTGTGGCCATGATATCCGCGACGCGTTCGGTTTTCAGCTCGGACGCGCCCTGTGCGGTCACGCCGACCCGGGACAAGAGCCAGTCGCGATCGAAATGCTCGCGCCCAGTGCTCTTGGGCGCGGGCAGTGAGAAGTAGGGGTCGTCGCCCAGGGTGTCTAGCAATGCGGCGTCGACGGTGCCGCGCGCGGCCAGGGCGCCGCTGGCATCGTGCGAGCCGTTGCCCGTGAGCGCGGCCCACTGGTCCATGAGTGTATTGGCGGGCCCCGTGTCGAAGCCGCGCACGGGCAAGCCGGGCTGCAGTAGCGACAGATTGGCGATGCCACCCAGGTTGAGCACCGCGCGGTGGACGTCGCTGCCGCCGAGCAAGGCGTCGTGAAGCAGGGGTGCCAAGGGCGCGCCTTGGCCGCCGGCCGCCACGTCCGCGCGTCGGAAGTCGGCGACGGTGGTGATGCCGGTTGCCATGGCGATGCGCGCCGGGTCGCCAACCTGGAGCGTAAACGCCTCAGGGCCATCGGGCGCGTGGAACAGCGTTTGCCCGTGGCTACCGATCGCGCGCACGGCATCCGTATCCACGCCCGCCTTGTCGATGACTGTTCGTGCGGCTGCGGCGAACGCGCTTCCGAGTGCGGCATCGAGTGATCCGCAGGCCTGTGCCGTCAGTGTGGCGGGTGTCGCAAGGGCACCGGCGAGTCGTGCGCCAAGCTCAGGCGCAAAGGCGTGGCTGTGGGTTGCGACGGTTTGGATCGCGTCACCGTCGATCTCGACCAGTGCCGCGTCGATGGCATCGGCACTGGTGCCCGAGATCAGGCCGACGTAAAGCAAGTGTGTGTGCCGCAGGCGCCTAAAGCGCTGCGGCCTCGCCCGAGTCGATTGACGCCATCTGCATGCGTTTGAAGCGTTCGAGCTCGGCGAGTACGGGTCCCGTCATGCGCTCAAAGTCTTCGCGGTATTCGGCGCGAATCGGATCGGCCTGCGGCAGCGACACGGTGCGTGGATTGCGGTGCACGCCGTTGAGCCGGTACTCGTAATGCAGGTGCGGTGCTGTGGCCAGGCCGGTCATGCCAACGAAGCCAATGACCTGGCCCTGCTCCACGCGGGTGCCTACGCGCTGATCCTTCCGGAAATTGGAAAGGTGTGCGTACAGCGTTGAGATGTTGCCGCCGTGCTGCAGGATAACCACGCGGCCGTAGCCGTTTTTGGTGCCGCGGAAGGTGATCTTGCCATCGCCTGCGGCCATCACGGGCGTCCCGCGCGGCGCCGAGTAGTCGACGCCGCGGTGTGCACGGATGGTGTTGAGAATCGGGTGGCGACGGTTGGGGTTGAAGCCTGAGCTGATGCGTTTGAAATCGACAGGCGCACGCACGAACGCTTTGCGCACACTGCGACCGTCGGGGTTGAAGTAGTCGCTGCTGCCATCGGGACTGATGTAACGCAGCGCCTGGTAGGCGTCGCCCTGGTTCACAAATTCCGCGGCGACGATTTCGCCGTCGTCGATCTTCTCGCCGTCCTGCCAGAGTTCTTCGAAGATCACGTAGTACTCGTCGCCCACACGAATGTCGTAAACGAAGTCGATGTCCCAGGCGAAGATGCCGGCGACGTTCATGATGACTTTGTCCGACAAACCAATTGCGGCGGCCGACTCGAACAATGAGGTTTCGATGACACCGTGTCGCATCACCTGCCGGTATTCGACGGCGCGTTCTTCGAGCGTGGCCGTAAAGCGACCGGCATCGTCGCGGTTCACTTCAAGACGGTTGTGCAAATCGAGGTTTCGCGCCAGCGACATGATGCGACCGGCGTCGTGTGTGATCTCAAGTTCGTCGCCAGGCTTGAGGACACGCAACGGCTGCTTGGCGTCCTCCAGTCGCGAGATCGTAATGAGGTCTGCGATGTTGAGCTGGTTCTTGCGGAACAGCCCGTCCAGTGTGTCGCCCGACGCCACCTTGAGTACGAGACGTTCGTAAGCAGGCGCGGGCGGTTCGGGTGTCACCGGCAAGGCGGTTTCGGGCCGCGCCTCGAGCATCACTTCGGCGCTGACCGGTGCCGAGGCGGTTACGGTGGCGCTGGCAACGGCTTCGGGCTGCTCGGTGGGGGCCACGTCGCGAAACGCGAGGCCAAGAATCAGTGCCAGAAGAGGCAGGCCCAGACCGGCAACGAACCACAGCACGTGGTGCGGCCGGGATGCTGCACCGCCGCGCGGGTTCGCGCTGATATTGTAGTCGTGACGAATCGGACTCGGTTTGCGGTGCAACGCACTGTTCCGGTTATAGTTTCGGGAAGGGTAATCGTAGTCTTCAATTTAGTCAAAAGCTGACGCGCGGGCACGTGCATGGGGTGTCAGCAGGTCTGGGACAGGTCATAATCGAGGTCCCGGCGTCTTGACGCCCTGCCCGACGGAACCCCACCCCATGACTGACGCTGCGGCACAGCTCGCAGAACTGATGCGCGGCACCGAAGAGGTGTTGCCCGAAGGCGCGCTCGAGACCCGCCTGGCCGAAGGGCGCCCCCTGGTCATCAAAGCCGGTTTCGACCCCACCGCACCTGATCTGCACCTGGGGCACACCGTCCTCATTAATAAGATGCGTCAGTTCCAGCAATTTGGGCACGATGTGGTGTTCTTGATCGGGGACTTCACAGGCTTGATTGGTGATCCCAGCGGCAAGAACGCAACGAGACCGCCGCTGTCGCCCGAAGAGATTGCCGACAACGCACGCACCTATGAGACCCAGATCTTCAAGATCCTGGACCCCGACCGGACCCGGATCGCCTTCAATTCCACCTGGATGAACGAGCTGGGCGCCGCCGGCATGATTCGTCTCGCTGCAAGCCACACCGTGGCGCGAATGCTCGAGCGCGATGACTTTTCCAAGCGTTATGCGGGCGGGCAGCCCATTGCGATCCATGAGTTTCTTTACCCGCTGGTGCAGGGCTACGATTCGGTCGCCCTTGAAGCGGACGTGGAGTTGGGCGGCACGGACCAGAAATTCAACCTGCTCGTGGGGCGCCAGCTGCAGCAGGATGCCGGACAGAAGCCGCAGGTTGTGCTGACGATGCCGCTGCTTGAGGGACTGGATGGTGTCCAGAAGATGTCCAAGTCCTTGGGCAACTACATTGGGATCACCGATGCGCCCGGCGAGATGTTCGGCAAACTCATGTCGATCAGCGACACGCTCATGTGGCGGTATTACGAACTGTTGAGCTTCCGCGCGGTCGACGAGATAAAGGCCCTGCAGGATGCCGTGTCCGACGGGCGCAATCCGCGTGACGTCAAGTTTGAGCTTGCCCGCGAGATCGTGGCGCGCTTTCACGATGCGGATGCCGCCGAGGCGGCGCAGCGGGATTTCGTGGCGCGCTTCCAGAAGCACGCCGTGCCCGAGGACCTACCTGAGGTGGTGGTTGCGGCCGATGCCGGCGGCATGGGCGTGGCCCATGTACTCAAGGCAGCGGGGCTCGTTTCGAGCACATCCGAAGCGTTCCGTATGATCGGGCAGGGCGCTGTGCGTGTCGACGGCGAGCGCGTCGAGGATCGGGCGACGATGTTCGAACCCGGTGTAGACCTTGTGATGCAGGTCGGTCGACGCCGATTTGCCAGAGTTTCGATAACGTTGAGAACAGAAGGGACTGGAACATGAACCGACTCAATAAAGTACGCGTGCTCATGCTGGCACTCGTGATGGGGCTTGCCGGTGTCGCGCAGGCGCAAAGCGCCGCCGAGGCCAACGCCTGGATGGCGGAGCTCGAGCAGACTGAGGTCCGAGACATTACCGAGGGCGAAATGAAGCGCCTACTGGGTGCCATGGAAGAGATCGAGGCCATGGAAGGGACGATCAACACGGACTCGCCGACCATGTTCGATGCGATCCAGGCCAATGCCGAAGCGAGCTCGGTGCTGTCTCGCTACGACTTCGACGGCCAGGAGTTCAAGGTTGTCGTGCACAACGTCATGCTGGCCATGGGTGCACTAGCCATGCGCGACCAGAAGGCTGAGCTCGACATGGCCGTACAGCAGCTGCAGGCAATGAAGGGTCAGTTGCCCGAGGCGCAGTACCAGGCGCTCGAGCGGCAGGTCCTTGGCGCGATCCAGCTGTTCGATCGTGCGCCGGCCAGCAACATTGCGCTGGTCGAAAAATACAAAGAAGAAATCGACGCGATCGGCGAATGAGCACCCGGGCGCTGAATGGTGTGGTCATCGTGCCATTCAGCGCCGACAGGGCTGCCGACTTCCGGCGTATCAACGCCGAGTGGATAGAGCGCTACTTCTCTATTGAGCCGAAGGATTCGGCCATCCTCGATAACCCCCAGGGCTACATCATCGACGCCGGTGGTGAGATCTTTTTTGCACTGGACGGAAACGAGGTGCTGGGCACCTGCGCTGTTCGCCCCGAGGGCGGCGGCCGGGCGGAGCTCAGCAAAATGGGGGTCACACCGCGCGCACAGGGGCGCGGGATTGGTCGGCTGCTTATCGAGGCCGTCCTGGCTTGGTTCAAGGACAGTGGGGAACAGGTGCTGTTTCTCGAGTCGCACCGTTCGTTGGGCCCGGCCCTGAAACTCTACGAATCAGCAGGTTTTCAGCATACCGAGCGCCCGGACGTGTCGGCCTATGAACGCTGCGACGTCTACATGGAATGGGCCCCGCCGGG
>JBCBIJ010000011.1:0-106546 GCA_038524795.1 Pseudomonadota bacterium
GGCTCGGTCGAAGCCGCCCGTCAGCACACGCGGCGCCTTGAGACCCAATCGTGCGCTGATGTCCTCGCGTGTCGCGGGTGTTGCCGTGGCGGTCAGCGCGATACGGGGCACGGGGCCAATCGCTGCAATCGCGGCATCAATCTCCAGGTAATCGGGGCGAAAGTCGTGGCCCCACTGTGACACGCAGTGCGCCTCGTCGATGGCGATGAGCGCGACGTCGAGATGGGCGAGCAACGCCTGGGTTTCGGGCATGGCAAGGCGTTCTGGTGCGAGGTAGAGCAAGTCGAGCTCGCCGGCTTCCAATGCGCGAAGTGTCGAGCGCCGCGCGTCAGAAGACTGCATCGAGTTTAAGAAGCCCGCCCGGACGCCGAGCTGGTCGAGCATGTCGACCTGGTCCTGCATCAGCGCGATAAGCGGCGAGACGACGATGCCGACGCCGCGCGTGATGAGCGCCGGGATTTGGTAACACAGTGACTTCCCACCGCCTGTTGGCAGCAGCAGGAGCACGTCACCGCCGCTGACCAGTGTGGTGATCGCTTCGCGCTGCAGCGGTCGAAACGCGTTATAGCCAAACACGTCACGCAGACATGCCAGGGCGGCGTCGTCAGGCGTCGCTGGCGCCCCATTGTCTGCTGCGTGTTGCACTCTGCTCATTGCCTGCGCTGTCCCGTCGCGACGATAGCACGCGGCCCGTAATGTGATCGACTTCACGTTTCGGGGCGCTCGCGTGTGAAAAACGGGGTGTTGGAGCGGTCGAAATGGGACCAGGTCTCAGACGCTGCTGGGACTTATGTCGAAAATACGCTCGAAGTGCTGTAACCCCGATTCCGTCACCGACCATGAATGCTGACGCCCTACTCTGGATCCTACCCGCTGGCAGCGCATTGTATGTGCTGCTCGCGGCGATGATCGTAGCGTCTCGAGAGCCTGGCCAACGCGGTGCGGCTCAGTGGGTCATGCTGCTCATTGCGACCTGGCTGGTTGGTGGCGTGATCGAGATGGGCGCCGCTGCGGCGGCGGCTCGGCAGCTCGGTCGAGAACTGAGCTTTCTCTGTGCCGCCTTGCTGCCACCGGTCGGACTGTTCGCCGTGTGTCATTTCACGGGTCGCAAACTGAGCCGAAGTGCACGTGCTGTGCTGCTCATCATTCCGCTGCTGACGGTAACCGTCATCATTCTGGGCCGGCTCGGTACGCTGACCGACAACCCGCTGTTCGCGTCGCTCGAGCAAGTCCGACACGCGAACATTCGCTACGGCCATTGGTTCAACCTCGTACACGCGCCCTACTCCTTCGGGCTCGTCCTGTTGACGCTCGGCGTGCTGGGCTACGACGCCCTGCAGCGGGAGGGCCGCCGCCGCAACCACATGCTGCTCATGACACTCGCAGGTGGTCTGCCCACGGCGACCAGCCTCATGCATGTAGTCGGTGTCGACCTTTACTACCCGGCGCCGACGTCGATCGCGTTTGCGGCGGTGTCGCCGCTCGTTGCCTGGCTCATCCTGCGGCACGGGGTGCTCACGGGTCTGCCACTGCGCCACGAAGTTCTGTTCGAGCAAATGCACGATGGCATGGTGGTGGTGAACGCACGCCACGAAATCGTTGCCGCCAACGCCGCGGCAAGTGAGTTGCTCGGCGTTGATATCAACGACAGTACGGGGCTGACGCTCGTGGAAGCGCTGCCAGATCTCAGTGATACGCTGCGTGAGCTTGCACCGGGTGCTGCAGAGACTGAAATCGACCGCAACGCCCGCCATTTGGCGCTGCGCATGAGTACGGTTCGAGATGCAGGGCTTGACGCCCTCGTCTACCTGCTTCGTTGCCGCGATGTCACACGCGAGCGCGCCGCGCGCCGTCAGCTTGTGCGCAGTGAGGAGCTGCTGCGCAGCCTGATTCAAAACTCCTCCAATGTCATCCTCCGACTGCGCCGTGAGCACGATGGGGACTACCTCGTCACGATCGCCAATCGCGAAGCGGCTGAGCTGTTCGGTGTTGATGTCGACGGCCTTGTCGGCCGCAGCCTTTCGGCGACACTGGTCGGCATGGCCTCCGACGAGCTGCGGCGCTCCCTGCAGTCCATGCTGCAGCCCGTGCGTGACGCCGCACGTACGGGCCGCGCCACCGAAGCGGAGTTCCGGGTGCGCTCCAACAAGCGCGAGCGCTGGTACCGGATGCTGGCCTACCCCGTCGATGATGACATCGGGGTGACCTGTATCGACATCACGCGCCAACGCGAACAGGAGCGCGAGCTTGAGTCGGCCGCGCTTCTTGACCCATTGACCGGCGTGCTAAACCGACGCGGTTTCGAGCGGCGCGCGAGCATCGCGCTGGCCGAGATGGACGACGACGCGGCGGGTGCCATGTTGTTTGTGGACCTCAACAACTTCAAGCGGGTTAATGATATCCACGGTCACGAAACCGGCGACCTCGTGCTGCAAATGGCGTCCGAGCGCCTCGCGGGCGCGCTTCGCGACCAGGACATCGTGGCGCGGCTTGGCGGCGATGAATTCGTTGTGCTCGCACCAGAGACAGCCGCTGAGGCTGCCGAGGGCCTGCGCGACCGTATCGAAAGCGTCCTTTGCGAGCCCTACCAGATCGGAAACAAGGCTATGAACTCATCGGCTAGTGTCGGCATGGCGCGCTTCCCCGAGCAGGGCGTAACGCTCACGTCACTGCTGCGGGCAGCAGATGCCGCAATGTACGAGCGCAAAACCATGCAGCGCACGACGGCCAGTGGTTCATTTCGAATCGTGAGTGTGACCGACTAGATCACCTGCGCGCCGGGGCAAGCCCCAGCGCGTCAAACGCAGCCACAGTCTGATCGGGAAAGTCCGTGAAGATGCCATCGCAATCGAGAGAGACGAGCCAATCCGCGACGGCCCGCAGGCTGGCGAAACCCTCGGGTAAGGCGTCAGCCCGCAGCGTGTAGGGATGGACTTGCAGGTCCAGCGCGTGGGCCTCTTCGATCAACGGCGTCGCCGTGACGGTGCCGTCCGGTGCGCGTTCGTAGAGTTGCGGCAACCAGGGTCCGATGCCCGCGACGATTCCCTTAAGCTGGGTCAGCCCACCGGGCGCCAGCAGGTCGGCATAGACCGTGCTCGACTCGCCCCAGCTGTCGTCGGCAATGAGTTGAACTAGTTTGTAAGGCGCCTTAAGTTTTTCCCGCAAGCGTATGTTTTCATTGAGATCAAAGCACTGAAGCCAGACCTGATCTGGTTTGGCGTCCCAACCACCGCGCGCCAGCGTCTCGATGACGAGCACACTCAGGTCCACGCCTTCGGCCTGGTGCCAGGCCGGTTTCTTAATTTCCGGGTAGATTCCGGCCTGCCTGCCTGTGCTTCGGTTTAGCCCCGCAATGAACTCCAGCTCTTCAGCCAGTGTCGGAATGGCTAGTGGTGTTGGTCCGCCCGGGTAGCGCCCTGGAAACACGGGCGCAGCATCTTCACCGACGCGCTCGGTAAGTGTCAGCGACTTGAGTTCCGCAAGCGTGAAGTCTCTTGCGTAGTAGCGACCGTCTTCGCGGCCCCGACCTGGAAACAGGTTGCGGACATCACTGACGCGGTCAAGGTGAATGTCGTGCAGCACGACACAGTGGTTGTCTCGCGTGGCGACAACATCCTGCTCCAGAAACTCGGCGCCCATGCCATGGGCAAGCGCCTTGGCCGGCAGTGAATGTTCGGGCAGGTAGCCGCTCGCGCCTCGGTGCGCGATGGTGATGGGTCGTGGTGCCGGGGTCCGGCTGCGGGCAGCGGACTGCATGCGGGCGATCAGGGGAAGTCGATGACTTCCCAGCGCGCCGTGTCTTCGTGACGCGCAAGGCGCTTGATGGCATCAACGAGCTCGCGTTCATTCCAGGCCACAACCTCGTCGGCTTTGGTGGCCAGGTCGCCAGGCATCATTGTCGTTTGCCCAAACGACTGCATGAGCACCACGGGCTTGTTGAGTGCCTTCGCGGCGTTGAGCTGAAACTCCACCCAGTCACGATTAGAGGCGTGCAGACTCGCAAGCAGGATGACCGCTTCGCATTTGGCGATCTGATCCCTGAGCGCGGCCTTGATACCTTCGGCGCCGCCGTCTGGCATGGTCTCCGGGTCGCTCACGTTCATGTAGTAGAAGCGATCAACACTCTCGAGGTACTCGAAGACGCGGAGATAGTCCACGTCCGCCTCAAACATATGGCTGACAAACACCTTGATCGGATTGTGCTCTGACATGAACGCGCGTTCCTTTGCTTTCTGGCAAGCGCCTTGATTGTACCGAATTCAGCGATTACGGGCAGTGTAGACGGGCTACAATAGCGGGATATGCGGGCGATGCATGCAGCGTTGCCCGGCGTTGCCACGAGACCCTTCGAAGACTCGAGCGGATAACAACATGCGCCTTGTGCTCTACAACATCCGCTACGGCGTCGGTGCCGGCCTCAGTACCCACCTGCCCGTCCCGGGCGCGGGCTACGTGCTGGGCAACAACGCAAACCTAGAGCGCCTTATCGAGTTTCTGCAGTCGGTCGCGCCCGATATCGTGGGGCTCATCGAGGTCGATACGGGTTCCATCCGAACGCGCAATCGTAACCAGGCCGAGCTGATCGCCGAGGCGCTGGGACACAACTCGTCCTTTGAGACGAAGTACGGCTCCAATTCAATCAATCAGCTGCTGCCGATCCTACGCAAGCAGGGCAATGCGTTTCTGGCGGCGCCAACGATCCATAACGAGCGGTTCCACTACTTCGATACGGGCATCAAGCGGCTCATCATCGAGCTCGAGCTTGAGGACATGGCGATTTTCCTCGTCCACCTCTCGCTCAAGTACCGCCACCGCCACTTGCAGTTGCGCCACCTCTACGACCTCATCGATCGGTGCCCCAAGCCCGTGATGGTGGTCGGCGACTTCAACACGTTCTGGGGGCAAAACGAGATCTACCTGTTTCAGAAGGCCACGGGGCTTGCGAGTGCGAACGTGGACGCCCTGCCCTCGTACCCGGCGCGCGCGCCGCGCAAGGAACTCGACTTCATCCTCTACCAGGAGGGCATTGTCATTGAGCACTTTGAGGTGCCCGACATCCAGCTCTCCGATCATCTGCCGCTCATTTGTGACTTCCACGTCGCAGCTTCGAGCGGCACGGACCACACCTGACGGAATACGACATGAGCACAACAGAACACTGGCACGAGGAACGCGACGCCGAAGGCCACCTCTGGCTCGGCATCGACAAGGCGGACGGCAATGCCAATGTCCTGTCGGGGCCTGTGCTGCGTGAGCTCGATAGCCTGCTTGATGCGGCTGAGCGTGAGCCACCCAAAGCGATCATCGTTTACTCGAAGAAGACCTCGGGCTTTGTTATGGGCGCCGACATTAACGAGTTCACGGTGCTGAAGAATGCCGATGAGGCCTATGATCTCGTCCGCCTCGGTCAGAAAGTGCTCGACCGTCTGGAGGACAGCAAGGTACCGACGGTGGCCGCAATCGACGGCTTCGCGCTGGGCGGTGGCCTGGAACTCGCCATGGCCTGTCACTACCGCGTCGCCGTCGAGAGCGGCAAGCCGAGTATCGGACTGCCTGAGGTCAAACTCGGCATCCATCCCGGGTTCGGCGGTACCGTGCGCGCGGTGCAGCTTGCCGGCGTCACAGAAGCGATGACGCTCATGCTGACGGGACGCTCGCTGCGCCCTGCGCAGGCGTTGCGCATCGGTCTCGTGGACTTCCTCTGCACGCGCGAGGAACTCCGCGATGCCGCGGTGTCGCTTGCGAAAGAACAGCCGCCGCAACGTAAGGCGCCTTTGTCTGCGCGCTTGCTGAACCTGCCCCTCGTCCGGGGTTTCATCGCAGGCAAGATCGAGGCGCAGACGCGCCGTAAGGCAAACCCGGACCACTACCCCGCGCCGTTCGCCATCATTGATCTGTGGCGGCAGCACGGGGCCAGTGCGCGCTCGGGTTACGAGGCCGAGGCACGCTCGATTGCCAGGCTCATGGTCGGGCAAACGGCGCAGAACCTCGTGCGCGTGTTCTTTCTGCAGAACCAGCTCAAGGCGCAGGGTGGCAAGGCTAAGGAGCGCGCGAGCCATGTCCATGTGGTCGGCGCCGGTGTCATGGGCGGCGACATCGCGGCCTGGTGTGCGGTGCGCGGCCTCAACGTCACGCTGCAGGACCGGGAGCTCAAGTACATCGAGCCTGCGCTGGCGCGCGCGAAAAAGCTCTTTGATCGCAAACTCAAGGCCAAGGCGGCCGAGGGTGCGGCGCGACTCGCTGCCGATGTCGATGGGGACGGCGTGGAAAAGGCCGATGTCATCATCGAGGCAATATTTGAGAACAAGGAAGCAAAGCAGGCGCTCTACGCGACCCTCACGCCGCGTATGAAGCCCGGCGCGATACTCGCCACCAACACGTCGACCATTCCCTTGCAGCAACTGCGAGATGGCCTGCCCGAACCGCAGCGCTTCATCGGCCTGCACTTCTTCAACCCTGTTGCGCAGCTGCCGCTTGTCGAAGTGGTACGTGCGCAGGACACGGACCCGGACGCTGTGTCCATCGGCGCCAACTTCGTCAAGGGCATTGGCAAGTCGCCGCTGGTTTGTGCGAGCGCGCCCGGCTTCCTCGTCAACCGTATCCTCGCGCCTTACATGAATGAGGCCTTCCAGCTCGCAAGCGAAGGCGTGCCGTTGACCACGATCGATGCGGCCGCCGAAGCATTTGGCATGCCCATGGGGCCCGTTGAGCTGGCCGACTCGGTCGGGCTGGATGTGGCGTTGAGCGCCGCGCGCGTACTTGGGCAAAAAGATGAGGATATGGCGCAGCTTATCGAGATGGTTGATGCTGGCCACACCGGACGCAAAAGCGGTCGTGGCTTCTATGACTGGCGCGACGGCAAAGCCGTGAAACCCGAACCGGCCACGGCACCGGCGCCTGACGACCTCGAAGACCGACTCATCCTGCCAATGGTTAATGAAGCGGTCGATTGCCTGCACGAGCGCATCGTAGAGACAGCGGACCTACTTGATGCCGGCGTGATCTTCGGTACAGGCTTCGCGCCGTTTCGGGGCGGGCCGTTGCAGTACTGCCGTGAGCGCGGTACTGACACGGTTCGGGCTCGTCTCGAGGCGCTTTCTGAGACCTTTGGGCCGAGGTTCGCACCCAATCCCGAGGCGTGGGCGAGCTTCGCCGCCGGCAAA
The DNA here is from genome assembly GCA_038524795.1 of Pseudomonadota bacterium. GTDB lineage: Bacteria > Pseudomonadota > Gammaproteobacteria > Steroidobacterales > Woeseiaceae > CALBPI01. Next base: position 7,164 of record JBCBIJ010000011.1, read on the forward strand.
GCTGCGGAATGAGACCTGTTGCCTAGAGTAAACAGTGCCTTAGGTCGATGATAGACTAGCGCGCGATCGCGCCCACGACGCTTGGATGCCATGACGGACGACACGCTCACAATCGATGATCTGCGGCGGTTTTCGCCACTCGACGGTCTCAAGAACGAGAACCTGTCGGCGTTGGCGAAAAAGACCCAGATTCGGACGCTTGAGCCGTCTCAGCTCCTGTTTAACGAAGGTGACAGCGAGAAACGGACCTTCTACATCCTCGACGGCACCGTGGAGCTTATTCAGCAAGGTGACGTCGTCGACACCGTAGCCGGCAACAGTGACCGCGCCCGCAACCCGGTCGCGCCCTTGCTGCCCCGCCGCTACTCGGCGCGTGCACGCGATACCGTGCGTTACCTGTCGATCGACAGCGACCTGCTCGACGTGATGCTCACCTGGGACCAGACAGGGTCCTATGAGGTCAGCGATCTTCGCGACGGGTTGGGCGTGTCCGATGACTGGATGACCACGCTCCTTCAGAGCCAGGCGTTCCACAAGATTCCGCCCGCCAACATCCAGGCGATCTTCATGCGTATGCAGCAGGTCAACTTCAAGTCGGGCGACCAGATCATCAAGCAAGGTACGGACGGCGACTATTTCTACGTGCTGACGCGCGGCGCGGCTGTCGTCACGCGTGAAACCCCGCTCAACCAGGAAGGCATTCGACTGGCGGAGCTCAGCGTCGGGTCCACGTTTGGCGAAGAAGCACTGATTTCCGAGGCAAAGCGTAACGCCACGGTGACCATGACGACGGATGGCGCCGTCATGCGGCTTGGCAAGGACGACTTCCGCACGTTGCTCAACGAGCCCATGCTCGATTGGGTCGACATGGCTGCCGCGCAGAAGATCATTGACGACGGTGGCGTCTGGCTCGACGTCCGTCTGCCCAGCGAATTCCAGAATTTCCACAAGCCGGGCGCGGTCAACATGCCGCTCTACTTCATCCGTTTGAAGCTCAGCACACTCGACCGGGATCGGTCCTACGTCGTGTGCTGCGATACGGGCAGACGCAGCTCAGCCGGCGCCTACATCATGAACGAGCGCGGCTTCTCGACTTACGTGCTTCAGGGCGGGCTCGCCCAGGGCTGATCGACCGTCGGGCGCGGCGTGCCCGGGCTACATCGTGTGTGTGGCTTTCTCGCCGCCAAGCGCGCCGGCCAGGTAGTTCTCGATGCGTTTTTGCGTGTTGCCCTGGTCCTGCTCCGAGAATTGCACGCCAATACCCGCGGTGCGTTGTCCCTGGGCACCTTTGGGCGTCATCCAGACTACTTTGCCGGCAACAGGCAGGCGCTCTTCCTCGCCCATGAGGCTCAGCAGCATGAACACCTCATCGCCCAGGCGGTAGGAGCTGTTGGTCGGGATAAACAGGCCGCCATTGCGGATGAACGGCATGTACGCGAGGTACAGTGCGCTCTTGTCCTTGATGGTCAGTGTCAGCAGGCCTGGCTTTGTCATCGTTCCTCTCTGGCGTGTGGCCCGCCCTGGGGCCCTCAGCCGAGCGTCAAGCCGTGCCGGGCGCCCGCCAAGCGGTTTGCCCAGGGCATGGCCATCGCATCGATCGCGAGCTCCGGGTTGTAAGTGCCTGGAAGCCTTGCGATCAGCCGGTTCAAGCCGTCTAGATAGCAAAAGGCATCACGGGTGTCCACGACATAACGTTGGAAATCCGACGCAGCGCTCAGTTTGGGCGACATTCGTGCGTAAACGAGCCCCATCGTGACTCGACGCAGTGCGGCCAGTACGTCCTCGTGCGGCAGTTTGCGCCACTGTGCCGCGACCTCGAGCGCGCTGCGTTGGCTGGCCATCATTGCGGCCACGTCGTCGTGAATCTGCCGCGCCAGGGCCAAGCCGTCCCCCTGGGCAAGCTCTAGTGCGCGAAACGGCGCCCCATCGGCCAGCGCCAGTGATGCGGCGGCGTCTTCTTCAGATAAACCCTGTTCTGCAAGCCACGCCACTGCGGCCGAGCGGGCCGGCGGATGCGTCTGGTAGCGCGTGGTTCGGCTCAGAATCGTCGCAGGGAGTCGACCGCGGCCATCCACCACAAGCACGAGCAGGCTGTCCGCGGTCGGCTCTTCCAGCGTTTTGAGCAGGCTGTTCGCGGCGGCGGTCGTCATGCTGTCGGCGGGCTCAATGAGCGCAGCCTTGCCCTGGTTGCCGTGGGCACTGAGCGCGAGTGCTGCGGTCAGGCCTCTAATCTGGTCGACCGCGATCTGGCGCTTGTCCTCCTCGGGGCGCACGACGTGCAGGTCCGGGTGCTGGTGGGCGGGCGATTCGGCACTCGCGTCCAGCGAAACACCCAGGAACCGACCCAGAAGTTGTGTCGCCAACGCGCGCTTGCCCATGCCGGGCGGGCCCGCGAGCATCACGGCATGAGTCAGCGCGCCGTCGTCCACACGCTGGAACAAATGCTGCTTTAATTCCTCAAGCCAAAACATGGGGTTATTTACTATTTCTCATATCATTTATGAGTTCTGGGGAGCCATGAGCTCGTCAACCAGGCGCGCCAGATCTGCCCGCAGCGCCTCAAGATTTCCATCCGTAGAGACGACGCGATAGCGCTTTGGGTCCGATTCGGCCAGCGCCAGATAACCTTTCTCGGCGCGCTCAAAAAAACTGCCAGGCTCACGTTCGATCCGATCGGGGCCGCCGGCTCGGCCTTCGAGTCGTGCGGCAACGGTTTCCGCGTGGGCGGTGAGCAGCAGCGTTGTGTCGGGCCAGAGATCCCCGTGCACCCACTCAGCAAGCTCGTAGATGCGGCGCAGGGGCAATCCGCGTGCGTGGCCCTGGTAGGCCAGTGTCGCGTCGGTAAAGCGGTCGCACAGCACCCAGTGGCCACGCTCCAGGGCGGGCCGGATGACATGCGCAACGCTTTGCGCTCGGGCGGCAAACATCAGCAGCAGCTCTGCGGTGTCCGTGACCGACTCTTCTGCGCCTGCACCGAGCACAAGCCCGCGAATGGCCTCAGCCAGCGGCGTTCCCCCGGGTTCGCGTGTACGCAGCGTTACGATGCCGCGATCCGCGAGCAGCGCTTCGAGCATACCAATAGCGGTGGTCTTGCCGACGCCTTCGACACCCTCTACCGAGAGAAACACGCCGCGTTCATTGCTCATGGCCGCTGCCTCAGTTTGGCCAAGTAGCGCTGCACAGCTTCGTTGTGCTCCTCAAGCGTCGTGGAAAAGTAATGGCTGCCGTCAGGGTCGCCCGTCGCAACGAAAAACAGCGCCTCGCCCTCGAACGGCGCCAGTGCGGCTTCAATGGAGGCACGTGCGGGCAGCGCAATCGGCGTGGGCGGCAGGCCATCGATCCGGTAAGTGTTGTAGGCCGTGGTCTCGCGCAGGTCGCGGCGACGAATGTTGCCGTCGTAGTCCAGACCCATGCCGTAGATGACGGTGGGATCGGTTTCAAGCCGCATGCCGCGTGCCAGGCGGCGGCTGAATACGCCCGCGATGTGTCCGCGCTCGCTGTCGAGCGCCGTTTCCTTTTCGATAATCGACGCGAGCGTAAGCGCGGCGTAAGCGCTCTCGAGTTGCCCGCCCTCGCCAGCCTCTGCCCAGGCCGCGTCCAGCGCCTCGTTCATGGCGCCGTGCGCCTGCGCGAGCAAGGCACTTGCGGCAGTGCCACGCGCAAAGCGATAGGTGTCCGGATACAGCCAGCCCTCGATGGACTCACTCTCGATGTCGAGCCGCGATGCGAGTACACGATGCGTGTCTGGTTCGAGCCATGGTGTCCCGTCGGCGCGCGTTGCGAGTGTGATGTCGAGGTCGTCGCGGACTGCCTCATGCTTGAGAATGGCCGCCAGGGCTTCTGCCGCGGTCCAGCCCTCGATCAGCGTCACGCGTTCGAGCTTGACGTCGCCAGCGATAAACGTGGCCACCATTTGTCGCGGCGTCGTGCCTGGCTCGAGAATATAGTCGCCCGCCTTAATCTGGCCACCTGACTCGTTGAGCCGCGCGTCAATGAGCAGCCAGTGCCCCGAGTCTGTGATGCCCTGCCCCACAAGCTCGTCGACGACGGCGCGCATTGTGGCCCCCGCCGGAATCGTAAACTCAGTCGCCGCGTCGATGGCCAACGGGCTGTCCAGATAGGTCTGCATCCGCTGCCAGGACACACCGGCCGCCAACGCGCCGACAACGAGCAATCCCAGGGCAACGAAAACCAGGCGCCGCATCATTGGGACGCCGCCTCGAGTGCCCTGCGCAGCGCATCAGCCACGGGCGTGCTCGCCGGCAATGCACGGCCATCGGCGTGCGCCAGTGAGACCACGCCGCGCAATGCGTTGGTCACGAAAACCTCCGAGGCGCGATGCAAAGCACCGCGCGACACGCGGCCGGTAATAACGCGGGTCGAATCGCACACGAAACGACGCATGACGCCGGCGACACCGGCCCGCGATAGATCAGGAGTAAGGATTTGCTGGCCGACGACGACAAACACATTGCTCATGATACCGCAGGCCAGGTCGCCGACTGCGTTGCACATGAGCCCTTCATGCGCCTCACGCGGCAGCCCCATCCGCGCCAGTACCTGAGGCAGACGATTGAGATGCTTCACGCCCGCCAACGCGCCTGCGTCGGGCAAGCTTGTGTCGCTGACAACGGCGCGCCAGCGCTCGGGCATCTCGCCGAGTTCGCCCGATGAGAGGATGCCCGTAGGCACTGCGTGCCGCGATGGTGCGTAGCCTCGTGCGCCTGCGCCACGTGTCACGATGAGCTTGATCCAGTCGGCGTCCGCATGCCGCATCGCGTATGCGGTCAGCTCGCGGCGCACGGCGGTACGCGTGACCCCCTGCATACCCAGTGCGTCGCAGCCGGTCTCCAGCCGATCGAGATGCTGTTCGAGAAACCGGAGTCGTCCGTTGTCGAGCCTCAACGTCTCGAACAGACCGTCGCCGTAGGCCACGCCACGGTCGTCGAGCGCGAGTGCGCCTGGGCGATTCGCGCTTAGCCAGCGCATGATGCAGCGTGCACGGCGCGCAACAAACCGCGCGCCTTGGCGCGGGTCTCGTCAAGTTCATGCTCAGGGTCGGAGTCTGCAACGATGCCGGCGCCTGCGCTTAGCGACAGCTCCCCGCCCGCCAGGGACAAGGTGCGGATGAGGATGTTGAGATCCATGCTGCCGTCACGATTCAGGTAGCCCAGCGACCCCGTGTAAGCGCCGCGCGATCGCTGTTCAAGTTCGGCGATGAGCGCCATGCAGCGGACCTTGGGACAGCCCGTGATCGTGCCCCCTGGAAACACGGCGCGGATGATATCGCCGGGTAACACACCGTCGGCGAGTTCGCCCCGAATGTTGGACACGATGTGGTGAACAAAGGCGTAGCTCTCGATGACCATGTACTCGTCGACGGTCACGCTGCCCGCCCGACACACCCGGCCCAGGTCATTGCGCTCGAGATCAATGAGCATGACGTGCTCGGCCTGTTCCTTCGGGTGGTCTTTAAGCTCTTCGAGCAGGCGCTGGTCTTCGGCATCGGTCGCACCACGGGGTCGCGTTCCGGCGATCGGCCGGGTGGCAACGACAGTGCCGTCGCTGTGCACGAGCCGCTCCGGTGACGAGGACGCAACCGTGAGTCCCGGCAGCCTGGCCAGCGCCGAAAATGGCGCCGGGTTTGCCGTGTTCAGGGCCTGGAAGAGCGTACTCGCGGCCTCGGGTGGACACGGCGCAGACCAGCGTCGCGACAGATTGGCCTGGTAGATGTCGCCGCGCGAGATGGCTTCGAGTGCGGCTTGCACCGCCGTGGTAAACGCCCTGCCGTCCGGTTCCGACAGTGTCTCGGGGATGATCGGATCGCAGTCATCGACGCTGGCACGCGGCGCGACACAGTCGCCGACGATGGCGCCGACGTCCTGTCCGGGCTCTCCCAGAACCACAGCTTCGGGAGCCTCACCGCGGCGCACGGCAATGGCGGCGCGCACGCGCATCGCGCAGGCGACCGGCTCGCCGTGCGGCAGTGGCAGAGACAGGCTCGGTTCAATTTGTTGGGCGAGCTCGTATCCAAGATAGAGAAACCAGCCGCCAAAAAAAGGCCAGGAAGCCGCCTCAACGCCCGCCACTTGGTCTTGCCGGAACCAGTCGTTCAAGGCATCCAGGAAATCGTCACCGCGCGGGGTCGGCGCTGTGCCTTCGTGGCGCAGGCGCAGTCGTCCCTGCTCGGCAACGAGCGTGAGTGCGCCATCAGGTGCATAGAACAGGATGTCGAAACCGTCCCCGCGGCCGTCGGCTGGGACGCTCTTCAGCAGGAAGGGATAGCGCTCTGGACGGCGAGCCGCCAGCGCGTCCAGATCGGGCACTGAGGCCAGCGAGACGATCACCGTTGCGGCGCCTTCGGGGCTGCGCCGGTGGCGCTCAGAGTGACGTGAAGACGAGCGTGCCGTTGGTGCCGCCAAACCCGAACGAGTTGGAAGCCACAGCGCCGAGCTTGGCATCACGAGCCGTATTGGGCACGTAGTCCAGATCACACTGTGGGTCGGGAGTGTCGAGGTTCATCGTCGGCGGGATGACCTGGTCACGCAGCGCCATGATGGAGAAGATGGCCTCGACCGCGCCGGCGGCGCCGAGCAGGTGGCCCGTCGTCGATTTGGTGGCGCTGACCGCAATCGTGCTCGCGTGGTCGCCGAAGGCGCCCTTGACGGCCACGGTCTCGGCGACGTCGCCGGCAATCGTCGAGGTGGCGTGTGCGTTCAGATAGTCGATATCGGAGGGGTTGAGGCCCGCATCGCGGACGGCGTTCTCCATGCTGCGCCGCGCGCCACCGCCGTCCTCGGGGGGTGATGTGATGTGGTAGGCATCGCCACTCATGCCGAAGCCCGCGAGCTCGGCGTAGATCGACGCGCCACGCGCCTTTGCGTGCTCATACTCCTCGAGCATGAGCGCACCGGCCCCGTCGCCGAGCACAAACCCGTCGCGGTCCGCGTCGAAGGGTCGACTGGCCCGCTGCGGATCGTCATTACGCGTTGACAATGCACGGGCCGAGCAGAATCCGCCCAGACCCAACGGTGTCGTCGCGTATTCGGCGCCGCCCGCGAGCATGACGTCTGCATCACCATAGGCAATCGTGCGTGCAGCCAGCCCCAGCGCGTGTGTGGACGTCGTGCAAGCGGTCACCACAGACAAGTTCGGGCCCGTCATGCCGTGCATGATGCTGATGTGGCCCGAGATCATGTTGATGATGCTGCCGGGCACAAAAAACGGTGAGATCTTGCGGGGGTTGGCGTCGGCGTCGAGGTACTTTTTGTAGTTGCCCTCAATGGTGCCGATGCCACCGATACCTGCGCCCATGAGCACGCCCATACGGTGTGCGTTGTCCTCGCGGACCTCGATCCCGCTGTCGGCGATTGCCTGGTTGCAGGCCACGATGCCGTACTGAATGAACTGGTCGACCTTGCGCGCTTCCTTGGGTGGAATACCGCCCTCAGCTGCGTCGAAGCCCTGCACACAGCCGCCAAAGCGCGTCGTAAACGCGCTGACGTCAAAGGCTTCGATGGGGCGAACGCCCGACACGCCTGAGACCACGTTGTCCCAGGCTGTTTTTAAGTCATTGCCGACGGGCGAGATGATGCCCATGCCGGTGACGACGACACGACGCTTGCTCATGACAGGTTCCGGGTGTGCTGCACGGGCAGCAGGCGCTGCGCGGGCGCGGTGCCCGCGAGATCAGTCGCCGCTGCGGTTCTTGACGTAGTCGATCGCCTGCTGGACCGTCGTGATCTTCTCGGCGTCTTCGTCAGGAATCTCGGTCTCGAATTCTTCTTCGAGTGCCATAACCAGCTCGACCGTGTCGAGGGAGTCGGCACCCAGGTCGTCGACGAACGAAGCTTCGTTGGTGACCTCTTCTTCTTTTACACCGAGCTGTTCTGCAACGATGCCCTTGACCTTGTCTTCAATGCTGCTCATTGGATCGAGTCCCTCTGGAGTTCCACTGTGGGTTCCACTTACTTACGTGACTAAAAGTGCTTCAGCCGCTGAACAGTGTCCGGGCCTGAGACCCCGCGGCAGCACGCGATTATACAAAATCAGGCGGCGGACCGTGGCCACGCCGCCTTGCGCGGCGCGTATTGTAGGGTAAAGCGGCCCCGTCCGCCAGCCTTCGGCGGCTCAAAAAAATGCTTTGGAATCAGTATTTTGTGGCACCCAGCCCGATCAAGCCATGATCATGCCGCCGTTCACATGGAGGGTCTCCCCCGTGATGTAGGCCCCTGCATCGCTGGCCAGGTACACCGCGCAATGCGCGATGTCGGCCGGCCGGCCCAGTGACTCGAGCGGTACCTGCGACAACATCGCCTCGCGCTGCGCCTCGTCGAGCGCGTCCGTCATGTCGGTTTCAATGAAGCCCGGAGCGATCACATTGCTCGTAATGCCTCGCGAACCGAGTTCGCGGGCCACTGACTTGGAGAACCCCACCAGACCGGCTTTGGCGGCTGCGTAGTTCGCCTGGCCGGCATTGCCCATGGTCCCCACAACCGACGAGATCGAGATGATGCGCCCAAAGCGCTTCTTCATCATGCCGCGGACCAGACCTTTGGTGAGCCGGAACACGCCCGACAGATTCGTGGCAATCACGGCGTCCCACTCATCGTCCTTCATGCGCATAAGCAGGTTGTCTCGGGTGATACCCGCATTGTTCACGAGTACGTCGGGCGGGCTGCCCTTGAGCGCGCCGATGAGCGCCGCCACAGAGTCGGGACTCGAGATATCGAGTACCTGCCCCGTACCGCGTTCGCCGAGTCGCTCGCCGATCGCGGCGGCGCCCGCTTCGCTGGTTGCGGTGCCTATGACTTCGGCACCCGCATCAGCCATCGCATCAGCAATGGCGGCGCCAATACCGCGAGACGCGCCCGTGACGAGCGCGGTGCGCCCGGCCAGCGCCGTGTCGCTAAAAAGATGTGCCGTCATGTTCTACGCCCCTCCCAGTGCTGCATCGAAGCCTGCGGGCGTTTCGAGAAACCCGGTCGCCACGCTGCGATCGATGCGTTTTTGCAGTCCGCTGAGCACTTTGCCCGGGCCGCATTCGATGATCTGCGATACGCCTTCCGACGCAAACGCCTGCATGGTCTCCGTCCAGCGCACCGGGCTGTGCAGCTGGCGCACCAGTGCGTCGCGAATGGCGGCCGGATCACGGGTCTTTTCGACATCGACATTGTTGACGATGTCGATGTTCGGCGCGGCAATGTCGATGCCGGCCAGCGTTTCCGCGAGTCGTTCGGCCGCTGGCCGCATCAACGCGCAGTGCGAGGGCACACTGACAGGCAACGGCAAAGCGCGTTTGGCACCCGCCGCCTTGCAGGCCTCGATAGCCGCATCGACCGCGGTCTTGTCGCCGGCGATCACAACCTGTCCCGGCGCGTTGAAGTTGACGGCTTCGACAACGCCGTCTCCGACGCCCCCACAAGCCGCAATGACGGTGTCGTCATCGAGACCCAGAACGGCTGCCATGCCACCGCTGCCTGCGGGTACTGCTTCCTGCATATAGCGGCCGCGCGTGGCAACGAGGCTTACGGCGTCTGCCAGTTCGATCGCACCCGCCGCTACCAGCGCCGAGTACTCACCCAGGCTATGTCCCGCCAGTAGTACCGGCGCCCCTCCGCCAGCTTCCAGCCAAACCCGCCAGAGTGCGATGCTGGCGGTGAGCAACGCCGGCTGCGTCACCTCGGTTTCCGAGAGTCGACCATCGGGGTCGTCCTGGCAGAGCGCCCAAAGGTCGTAGCCCAGCGCGGCCGATGCGGTCGCAAACGTGTCACCAACGATGGACGAGCGCGCCGCCATGTCGGCCAACATGCCAACCGACTGCGAACCCTGCCCGGGAAATACAAAAGCCATACTCACGAGAACGTACCGTCGCGCTGTTCAGAAACGGTCGCAATCATGTCACAGATGGGCGAGTCGAAAAACGCTGCCACGCGAGAGTGCCTGCGGCGAGTGCGCCGCCGGCAACAGCCCCGTAGAGGTGCGCCTCGGTAATGACCGGTGCCCCGATGAGCGTCTCGCTGCCCGAAACGGCTCCGGCCCAGGATTCATAAAGCAGCTTGGCTGCGAGTCCCACCAGCAGAATGCTCGACTCGACCTTGTGGGTGCCAAGACGCAGCATCGCGCCGTAGGCGACTAGCCCGTGGATGACGCCAGATGCCCCAACGTAACGGACCAGTTGCGGTTCAAGCCGGTACAGCGTGAGCGAAATGACCAGCGCGATGGCGCAGTAGACGAACCACCAGCCTGGCGTGGTGGTGGCGGCGCCGACGAGTGCGAGTACAAGGCACAAGGCGATCATATTCATAACCGCGTGCGCAATGTTCAGGTGCACCAAGTGTGCCGTGAGCAGGCGCCACCACTGATGTCGCTCGAAGGCATTTCGATCAAACCCAAGGACGTCCGGCAGCAACAGGTGCAGCACGCTGGCAAGCACAATGACGGCCACGATCGGCAGAAGTCTGATCACTCCGTGACTCGTGTCCTTGCTCGTTGTCGACGTTTCTGTCACGCGTCTGACGCCTTGTCCGCTCTGATATACTTCGCCCCGCCGAACTCCGCCCGAGTTTTGGCGTCAAACACCGCACCGAGGAGTACGGCCAATCGCGGTTACGCGTGGCCGCAGGAGTTCACGAACATGAAACATACAGCCGCCCCGCGCCGGCGCCAACGCCAGGCCGGTTTCACGATCCTCGAGATCGTCATCGTGGTTGTCATCATCGGCATTCTGGCCGCCACGGTCGGGCCGCGACTCATCGATCGTATTGGCCAGGCCCAGACGGAACGCGTGCCCGTAGATATCCGATCACTCGAAACGGGTCTGGACCTGTTTCGCACAGACCATGGCCGTTACCCGACGACCGAGGAAGGGCTCGAGGCGCTCATCTCCAAGCCCAACGATCCGAACATCGAGAACTACCCGGCGGGGGGGTATCTGCGCAGCAGCAAGATTCCCACGGATCCCTGGAAGCGGCCCTACGAGTACACGTCACCGGGCCGACAGGGGCCCTATGAAGTGCTGACTTATGGTGCCGATGGCCGCCCCGGTGGTGATGGCGAAAACGCCGACGTCACGAATTGGGATCTCTAGGCTCTGCACTTTGATGCCGCGGGCGGCACACGTGGGCAGCAAGCGCGCACACGGGTTTTCGCTGATCGAGCTGCTCGTGACGATCGTGATTATCGGCATGGCAGCCGCGATCGTGCTCCTGAACCCACGCATCCTGAGGAAGACGCCGCCGCACGAAGAAGCGGTCTATGAGCTCGCTTCTCGCATCGAACTGGCGCGAGACGAAGCAGCGCTTCAGGGTCGCAACTTCGGCATTCGATTTTATCCCGACGGCTACACCTTTCTCGATCTCGATCCCGAGAGTGGCGCCTGGGTAACCATGAGCGAGGACCAGTTGCTCACCCGTGCCGAGTTCCCACGCGACATGATTCCCGAGCTGACCGTCGACGATCGCCAGATCGAACTGGACCCGCCCGCCGATGCCGTGGACCCCGACGATGACGAGGAGCCTTTGTTCGACGGCTTCGGCAACATCATCGAGCGCGCGGCCGAGCCGCCCCACGTAGTCATTCTCGCGAGCGGTGAAGTCACGCCTTACATTCTCGAGATCGAACTCATTGGCAGTGACGATTACATCCGGCTCGACAGCGATTTCTTCGGCGAGATGAGCATCAGCACGGAGCGCGAATAGGCATGCGCCACCGCCGGCAGCAGCGCGGGTTCACGCTTATCGAGGTCGTTGTGGCGCTGGCGGTCGCAGCACTGGGCATTACAGGTGCTGTCATTGCCGTGCTACAGCACACAGACAACGCGCGCGGGCTGCGTGACCGCACACTGGCCGTGTACGTCGCCAGCAATACAATTACTGAGCTGCGTCTCAATGCGGCGTTTCCTGAGATCGGACGCAGCACCGATGAGCGCGAGTTCGCAGACCGGCGCTGGCAGGTGGTCACAGTCGTCACCGAAACGGGCATCGAGGGTCTGCGCCGTGTCGATGTGACTATTAGCGACGCACTCTACCCGGACGCGGGTATCCGCACCGTTTCGGGCTTCGTGTCCAACCGCCCGCCACTACCGGCAGCGGCGGTGCCCTCCTTCGATCAGCTCGGCGCGCCGGCCGGCGAGATTCGCTGACATGGCCGCCCCCGCCCGACGGCAACAGGGCTTCACACTCATTGAGGTGGTGGTCTCGCTCGCCATCTTTGCGACGATTGCCGCACTCTCGTTCCTGGCCTTTGACCAGACACAGCGGGCGTCGCGGTCCATCACACAGCAGATGATCGAACTGCAGGCCTTGCAGCGCACGCTGCAGACGCTCGGCAGTGACCTCTCCCAGCTGCAACCCCGCCCGGTACGGGAGCCTGGAACGCCGACGAGCCGGGCCGCCTTGCTCGCCGACGTTCGTAACCTCTACGTGCTTGAGCTGACGCGCGGCGGATACGCGAATCCGCTCGGCGTACCGCGCGCGACGGCGCAACGCGTCGCCTACCGGGTCGACGAGGGCGAACTGGTACGCACGCAATGGCCCGCACTGGACAATCCGCTGAGCATCGAGCCCCGCGAACGCGTGCTGCTCGAGAACGTTGAGCGTTTCGAGGTTCGATTCCTTTTAGAAGGCGGTGACAACTGGATTGCGGAGTGGCCCCCGTTGGGCGGCTCGGGCGGTGGTCGGCCGCGCGCGGTTGAGCTCATCATCGAGCACGAGCAGTGGGGCGAGATTCGCCGCCTCATCGAGATCCGCGGATGATGCGTCGCTCGTTCAGGCACCGCGAACGCGGCGGCGTGGCGCTGATGTTCGCGTTGTTGATCGTCGCACTCGCGGCCAGTGTTGCCGCGGCCGTGTCCTACGACATGGTGCTCGACATGCGTCGCACAACGTCGCTGCTTTGGCAGGAGCAAGCGCGCCTGTTCGCCTATGGCGCCGAGGACTGGGTGGGTGACGTATTGGTGCGTGATGCGCAGGATACCGAAGACGATCATCTCGGCGAGCTTTGGGCGCAGGAGCTGCCACCGCTGCCCGTCGAGGGCGTCGGTATTCAGGGTGTCGTCGCCGGCCGCATTGTCGACCTGCAGTCCCGGTTCAACCTCAACAACCTGCTGGCCACCGATGGGCGCGCCGACGACCTCGAGCTCGAGCGATTTCGGCGGCTGCTCCAGCTTGTGCAAATTGATCCGCAGCGCGCCGACGCCGTCATTGACTGGATGGACGGTGACACGGAGGTGCGCTTCCCGGGCGGCGCCGAGGACGAGACCTACACCACCCGGTTGCCGCCGGTGCTCACGGCCAACCGACCGTTTCGTTCCGTGGGAGAACTCGCGCTCATTGAGGGTTTTGACGCTGAGGCCATGACGCGTTTGCGGCCTCACATCACGGCATTACCCGCCCGCACAACCCTCAATGCCAACACGGCAACCTCACTCGTACTGCAGGCCATGGATGAGAACGTCTCGGCAGGCGACATCGAGCGTGTGCTTGAGGAGCGACAGGAGTTCGGCATCGAGGACTTGCAGGTGACCTTCGGCGGCCTGCTGACACCGGAGTCGATCACCGCGCTCGATCTCGCAACGAACTTCTTTGAGTTGCGCTCTGTGGTGCGTATTGGCACGTCCAGATTCACCATGTACTCTCTGGTTTTCCGCAGCGAGCAGGGCGACATCGCCGTTGTCATGCGCAGCTTCGGCAGCGAACTGTGAATGCCGTGACGCCTCAATTCTGCCTGCTCACCCGCCGAACCCGGCCCCGATCTTTGCCCTCACTCTCATGACGGACCTGCTCGCGATTCGTTTGTCCTCCGCGCACGACGACGTGCAGTGGGTGCGCGTTGACGACACGGGCGCGACGCGAGGCAGTCTGGCGACAGGTTCGCTGGCCGACGCCGCGCGGCAGGCTGAAGACCGCGCCGTACTCGTGGTGCTCGACGATGTCGCCGTGACACGAACGCACTGCGACCTGCCGGTGTCGGGAAAGAAGCTGGCACAGGCCCTGCCCTACGCACTGGAAGATCAATTTGCGGGTGACGTTGACGCGCTGCACTTTGGTGCCGGGGCTGCAGATGAGAACGGCATTCGACCTGTTGCGGCACTGGATGAATCGGCGGTCGCGTCGGTTTTGGAGCGGCTTGCCGATGCGGGTATCCAGGCGCAACACCTGCACACCTGGCACGACGCCATCGGCCCGCTGGAGGGCTTCGTGCAGCTGCTGGCGGTCGGTGAGCAGGTCTTGCTGTGTGACGCTGAAGGCGATGTGGCGGCACTTCGTGGCTTGCCACCCGATGCGGTGCTCGAGGCTTGGCGCGCAGCGCGTGACGAAGAAGCCGACGAGGTCAATGTCCGCGTGTACTTCGATGCGGAAGCCAAGACACAGTTCGGCGCGTCACTGGATGCCCTGTCGAACTCTGGCGCCGATCTCAAACAGCTTGCCGATGGCGTGCTGCCGTTTGCGGCAAGGCACATCCTCAGCCGCGGCGGTATCAACCTGCTGCAGGGCCACTATGCACTGCGCTCGAACATGGGCGCGAGCCTGCGACCGTGGGTGTTGGCCGCGACGCTGGCCGGCATCGCTCTGATCTTGTCGGTCGTCGGCAATGCGGTTGAGATGCGTGAGCTTGAGCGCACGTCCGCAAGGCTCGACGGCGACATTGAACAGTTGCTGCGCCGCGTACAACCCGGCACAGGTGCGATCAGCAATCCCGAACGTCAGCTCAGCAATCTGGTGTCCCGGGCGCGCGGCACGACCGATGGCGCGGGCACCTCGACGGCTGGGTCCGGTGGCGCGCCGTTCCTGCCGACGCTCAATACGGTGGCCGGTGCCATGTTGGCGGCCGGCGAAGAGACTCGCATTGACGCGATCTCCTACCGCGGCGGTGTCTTCGACATTCGACTCACCGCGCCCAGTGCACAGGTGCTCGAAGGCTTCACGCAACAGGTTTCGGCGGTGGCTGGTCTCAACGCGCAGATCCAACGCACGGAACAGGATGAAGAGGTCATCAAGAGTTTTGTGCAGATTCGCGGGGGCGGCGAATGAGGGCCTGGTTTGAATCACTGGAGCCCCGCGAGCGCCAGCTCCTGGTCGGCGGCAGCATCGTGCTGGTGATCGCCGCGATCTGGTTGTTCATTCTCGACCCCATTGCCGTGGGTCGCGCGGCGGCCAGTGACGACGTGGCGCGTAAGCAGTTGCTCATCGAGCGCGCCCGTTCGACGCTGACGGCGGCAGCACCTGGCAGTACCGCCGGGGCGACGGCTGGCAACCGCGCGTGCACACAGTCTATGACATTACTTGTCGCGACGACCGTGCGCGAAGCCGGATTGGGTAACGCCTACCGCAGTAGCAGCCCGTTTGGGAACGACGGCTTGCGCGTGTCGCTTGAAAACGCAAGCTTTGATCAGACGATCGAGTGGCTTGGGCGGCTTCAGTCAGAGTGTGGCATCGAGGTCGATTCCGGTTCGTTTACGAACCGTACAGACCCCGGTCGCGTCGACGCGAGTATTGCGCTGGAACGCAGCCCATCATGATAGATCTGTCGGGTCTGCGCCGGCTGGTCCTGCCGGTCATCATTGTATTTGTCATCGGGCTCGTCGTGCGTCTACCGGCTTCAGCCGTATTGAGTTGGACGTTGCCCGACAACGTCAGCACACGCGGTATCTCCGGCACGATTTGGAGCGGCACCATTGACGTGGTTGATGTCAATGGCGTCTCCATGGGTCCGGTGTCTTGGCGTTGGCGTCCCGCGGCACTGGCTTCGGGGCGTATTGGTGCTGTTGTCGAAGCTGGCCTGCCGGGCGGCTATTTCGACGGCAAGGTCAGCGTTGGCTCTGACGTGATGGTCCTCGAAGACGTTCGCGCTCTGGCCAATCTCGCGTCGCTGACGCAGCGCTCAAGTATCGGGGCCGCCAGGGGGACGGCGCGGGTGTCTGCAACGCGTCTGCGCCTTGAATCACTGTGGCCCACCGATATCGAGGGTGAGATCCGTCTGACCAATCTTCGCTACGCGGCAACGGGCAATACGGCACTTGGTGGTTACCGCCTTCGTTTCGACGGTACCGCGTCCGGCGACCCAGCCTTTCCCCTTTTGGGCGTAATCGAAAGTGATGGCAGTGCGCCGTTCACCGTTGGCGGTACGCTTGGACTGGGGCCTGCACGTGCCTACGCGCTCAATGCGACCGTGGCGGCGGGCGCCGATGCGCCCGCTGAGATTACCCAGGCGTTGCAGTTCCTGCCCGCGGATGCATCGGGCCAACGTCAGTTGAGCTTTGAGGGCGCCCTCTAGTCCGATTCTGGCAGCGGCATCAGTCGGCCGTACTGCGTGAAGTAAAGGCCAAGTCTCAACGGGCCCAACGCCTGCTCACGGTGCGCATACCACGCCGCCACTGCGCGTGCGTAGCCTTCCAGCTGGGATCGGTAGCGCCGACATTCGTTGGCAAAGAAGCCTTCGAGATCGCCCCCCTCGTGTCGCGACGTCTTGTAGTCGACGATCCATAGCGTGCCGTTGCTGTCGCGTACAACCCGATCGATGACGAGGCGCGACACGGTGCCCTCCACCACGGCTCCAAGGGCAAACTCCGCACGGTCTTCCGGGCCGGCCGCGCCGATCAGCCAGCCCGCATCCTCACTTTGCGTTGCGCCGTCGAGCGCATCGATCACCCTGGCGACATGGCCGTCAAGGTCTGATTCCGCAACACCGAGCTCTGCGAGCAAACGACGGCTCTGCGCAGCCACCTGCGCTCTGTCACCAAGATGTGAGGCGGGGTCGCCGCTACCCGCGAGCCCATGCAACCAGGCGTGGACCACGGTGCCCACATGGCGGGCACCACTGCCGGCCCAGTCAAATTCGACGGGATCCGTCGCAGGCTGACCGACGAATCGCGTATCGGTACCGGGCGCTGGAAGCGGAGGACGCTGCCAAACGTTGGTCACGCGTCGCGTTGTCATCGGCAACATGCCGGCCTCAGTTTCGCCCGCCGCCGTACGGTCCCTGCCACCACGACGGTCGGGCGCCTCTTCGAGCGCGCGCAGCGCTACGTCACCAAAGCGCCCGAATAGCGAGTCGACGGACAGACGTGCGAGCTGGCCGTCCTTGTTGCGTCGTGCGCCGCCGAACAGATGCAGGCTACGTCGCGCGCGCGTTGTCGCGACATAGAGCAGTCGGTCGAGTTCGTGCCGCGATCGAATCTGCTCGCGGCGCCAGAGCAAGTCGTGCAGCGCGTCACCACCATCCGTGACGCGGTCGCTCACGGTGCTGAACAGGATGCTGTTGCGCCCATCCTGCGCGCGCAGGTCGAATAGGAGTGCCGGCTTTTGGCTGCGTTGGGTCGTTGCCTGAAGCGCGGGAATGATGACGTGGTCAAACTCGAGGCCCTTACTCTTGAAGATCGTCATCGCGAACACGCGCGGCGCCTCCGCGTGGCGTGTCACGCGCAGGGCGTCGAGCGCCGGCACGAGCCCGGGCAGGCTGTCGAGCTGCCCCGCTCGTTCGAGCCGCGATACGGTATCGAGAAATCGCCAGACCTGCTCTGCGGCGTCTGCGCTCGACAGCGCGGCGGGCCCGCCGAGCGCGCACCAGAACCGCTCAACTCGATCGCGCAGTGTGCTCACGGGCGCTGCCTGTCTGCTGGCGTCATAGTCGCCCATGCAGGCCTCAGTGAGCGCACGTGTCTCAGCGGCCAGGTGTTTGGTGTATTCGGGCCGCGACAGCAACTCAGGAACGGGGAGCGCCGTCCCCTCTTGGTCGGCCAGCGCTACGAATTGATCGATGTCCTCGAGCGTCCATCCCAGCAGCGGAGAGCGCAACAGACCGAACCAGGACAAGCGGTCCATGGGGTGCTCGAGCGCACGCGTCAGATTCACAAGATCAATGATCTCGGGCAGCTCGGTCAGCCGGTCGATGTCGAGCGCCTCACAGGCGATGTCGGCCGCACGCAGCCCTTCGAGGATAGGTTCGAGCGCGCCGCGGGTGCGCGCCAGAATGCCGATACTCTCTTCAGGGTGAGCGGCCAGAATTCGTGCCACCTCGGTCACGACATCGCCGGCGTCCGGTATGGCCTCGTCGATGCCGGTGTGCCAGTGAATCTGGCCACCCTGCCCCGCCTTCGGGCCCACATCAGCAGCGGCGTAGCGCACGGCGTCGGTCAGCGCATCATTCCGATCTCCGAGTACCGTCGGGAACACCGAGTTGACCCATTCAATGATGCCGGTCTCGGAGCGAAAGTTCGTGCTGAGCAACAGACGCGCCATCGAGACGGTACCAATGCCGTGTTCCCAGGCTTCGAGAAACAGACTCACGTCGGCGCCGCGAAAACGGTAGATCGACTGCATGGGGTCGCCCACACAAAACAGCGTGCGTCCGTCCCCCGGTTCCCAGCCTGCAGTCAGGCCCTCGAGCAGGCGGTATTGCGACGGCGCCGTGTCCTGCATCTCGTCAACGAGGATGTGGTGCACCTGGTAGTCGAGGCGTAGCGCCAAGTCTGTGGCCTGGCCCGAATCGATGCTGCCGAGCGCTGCCACCGCACGCGCCGCCAGCGCCGTGTAGTCCGCCACGCCCCGGCCTGCCATCAGCCGCTCTAGCTCGGCTGCCGCCAAAGGCAGCAGCTGCAGCAAGGCCTCGACGATCCGCCACTGTGCGTCGTCGTAAACAGGATCCGGAAGGGCTGCGATGTCGGCCAGCGCCTCAGCCAGCGATTCATCGGCGATCCTGGCAACGAGGTTGAGAAAGCCCTCTTTGTCGAGCTTGGCGGCCTCAGGTTTGGCGGGGAAGCCGTCACGTACCGTGACCGTTTTGCGCCAGGTCCCCTTGGCCGTGAGCAGCGTGACTGCCAGCCGGCGCCAGAACGGCAGCGCTTGTGCATCGGGCGCAGGCCAGGCGACCGGCAGCGCCTCGGGCGGTGCCGCCCCGGCATTGGCACGGCGGGCATCGACGCGCTGCAGTATCGCCAATAAGGCCTCGCGCTCAGCCGAGGGAAACAGTCCATCGACGCGCCTGACACTGGATTCAACGAGTGCCCTCAGCGCCCGCTCGCTCGCCGCGCGCAGGTCCTGGCGGTTGGCCTGCGCGCCCAGTAAGACGCCGAGCCATTGATCGCGCCGCGCGAGCATGGACGTGATGTGTCGCCGCCAGGCGAAGCCACTGGCGTCGAGGTGCGAGAAAAACTGTCGTGCCGCGTTTCCAGACGACTCCTGTGTGGCAAGCCAGTCGAGCAACGCGGCCGCCGCATCGTCATAGAGCCGCGCCTGCTCTTCGGACTCGACAATACGCACGCGTGCCACACCAGCGGTTACGGGCATCGCGGACACGAGCCGGCTGTTGAGCGCGTCGAGCGTCATGATCTGCAGCCGCGCCGGCGTCTCGATCAGCGACCAGCCCTGGCGTTGGTCCTGCTCCAGTGCGGCACGCGCATCGTGAATGACACTGGCTTCGTACTCGTCATCGGGCTGTGCGCCGTCCCGCGCCTGCTGCAACGCCTGTAGGATTCGCCAGCGCATCTCAGCCGCGGCCTTGCGCGTGAAGGTGATTGCCAGCACTTCCTCGGGTCTGGTCACTTGCGCAAGCAGGCGCAGAAAGCGTTGCGTCAGCAGTCCCGTCTTTCCGGAGCCGGCGGGCGCCTGCACAATAAAAGAGCGTCTGGTATCCAGCGCAGACGCGCGCGCGTCGGCGTCGCGAAGTGGTTTAGCGGCCATCGCGAATCACCTCCGCGTGGCGGCTGAGCCAGTTCAGGTCGGTAACGTCGGGCCAGCGCGCCACGACGACTGGTGCAGCTACGAACCGCGCGGCGCGTGCCTCGACGTCGTCACGCCAGGTTGCCGTTTGCGCGGCCATGTCGCAGCGCCGAACGGACTTGCCCGGCGGCACGATTGCGCCCGCATCGTCGTCGATGAGCGCGCTGTAGCGGTGCGCGTCGCGGTTGAGTCCGGCAAGCGCGATGCCGGCTGGTGGGTCCCGCTCCGTCAGTGCGTAAAGCACCAGCTGCAGGTGCCTGTCTGCGAGCGTCACCGGGTTCAACGACAGCCGCGCAGCTGTCTTGTAATCGATGATGAGCGTGCCGGTCTCCGTGCGGTCGACGCGGTCGAGGCGCAGATGCACAGCCATGCCGCCGACGAGGAAGGTGCGCGCTTGTTCCCGCGCTATGACCTCGAACGCCGGTCTTGTGGCGTCCGCATTGAGCAGGTCTTCAATCAGGATTGCCGCGCGGCTTTCCTCGAGGCGTAGCAGCGCGCGCAAGACCGGGTCGGCGTGAACAAAGTGACTGGCCATCGTGCGTGCCAGGACCTCCCGAACGCGTTCACGACGCGATGCGGCATCCAGCGCCGCGATGGTCGCTTGGCTATCGAGCGCGCCGTACAAGGCATCGAGCGCATCGTGCAGGATCATGCCACGCAGCCTGGGGTCAATGCCGCGCACGGGATCCTCAAGCGTGTCGATATGCCAGCGCCCGATGGCAATAGCAGCAAAGGGGTCACTCTCGATGAGCGTTAATGTGGTGGTGGCTCGGTAAAGCCGTCGCGCGCTGTCAAACTCGGACAGGGTCGCGGGCGCTTCGACGACCGGTAAGCTGCCGGCAATCTCGCGCCAACCCAGTGCGCCGTCTGCCAGGTGCGGTGCGGGCCGCGTGTCGACTTCAGTGAGCAGGGGGGATGGCAACAGTTCGCTGTCATCCTCTCGTTCGGCGTGACTCATGACCACGTCGGGCGCCGCTGCCGCCAGGGCTGCGAATCGTCGCCGCCAGAACCGGGCTGTCTGTTCGGGCGTGGCATCGGGCAATTGATGGGTGCGCTGCAGGCTTCGCGGCAACAGCGGATCCGCGCGCCCGACGGGCGGCCAACGGCTGGCATCGAGCCCGGCGATCCAGACTGCGTCAAAGCCAAGGCCCGGCATTTCCAATGGGCCGCACACGAGCACATCGGCGCCCTCGCCCTCTGCCTGGTACAGCGATTCCGAGAGCAGATCCCGAAGCGTCGCGAGCGCTTCCGCGAGCGTGATGCTACCCGTGGCTGCCGCGACGGGCCCCAGGGCATTCAATGCGACATGGAAGGCCCGTCTGAGCTGGTAGACGGGCGAGTCTGTCGCAACCGCCTCAAGCCACCCCGCTGCCGTTAGCGTCTGCGCAATGGTCTCTGCCCAGGCCAAAGGGGGCAGGCGCTGGTCCGCGGCTTCCGACAACTGCCGGATCGCGGCAAGCCACGGCGGGGCCAGTGCCTCGGCAAACTCAGCCAGCGCATCGGGGCGCCACGGTCGATCCGGATGCGCCCGAAGTTTTTGTTCGAGCATGAGCGGCGCGGTGTGCTCACGCGCCGTCATGACGGCACTGCGAAGGAGCCGGGACAAGCTCATGAATGACTGCGGCTGATGCGCAAATTCGAGCAGTCGCATGGCGATATCGACAGCCGGGTAGCTGTCGAGCGTTCTGCCGTAAGACACCTCAAAGCCGGTTCGGTCCTGGTCGAGACGTACGCTTCCCGCTGCCGGCGGCAAAAAGCCTTGCCGGAACCAACGACCGACCTCCTCCGCGTGTCCAGATAAGCCCGGCACGACGATTGCAATTCGAGCGGCAGGTTGGGCCTCACGGCGGGCACGGGCCCAGCCGCCGGCGGCGACCAATTCGTCACGAAACGTGGCGCAGGTAACGCGCTCCGGCGACGCGAATCCGACCGTCTCGATAACCTGCCCGAAGCGAGCTGTCCCCATGGCTTCCAACAAGGCCTGCTGATCGGGTGTGAGCTCGTCGAAACCTGCCAGCAAGACAGGCCCGGCGAGCGCCTCCGCGAGTGCGGGAGCTGCCGTTAGCAGTGCCTCCGGCAGGTCGGGTTCAAGCAGCCAGTCATTGTGTGCCGCACGTCGCAGAACCTCGTCCACGCAACTCACGAGAAAACGGCTGTCATCGTCAAACGCAGCTTCGGCCACCTGGGCGGGGGTCAGCGCGTAACGGCGCATCTGAGCGTATGCCGTGGCTGCTAGCCCTGCCAGTGCGTGGACTTGAGTCGGGCTGCGCCCGGTATCGGCGAGCGCGTTTCTTGCCGCCTGCCGCCAGAGCGCCCGCGCTGCAGCCGGGCTGAGTAGCTGCGCTAGCGGCTGACTCGCCTGCGGCTGCAAACGGGTGGCCGTGGCAAGTTGCCGCAGCCAGGTGCGCCAGGGCAGGACATCGGCGGCCGACCAGGCCTCGGCGCCCGCGTTTAGGGCGCGCTGCGCAACATGGCGTTCAATAGCGCGCGCGAGGCGTCGACCGCTCGTGACGACGAGCGCATAGCGGCCGCTGTCGACGGCTGACGCCAGCGCGTCAGACAGCATCAGCGATCAGTCGCCAACGGCGGCCGGACGCGGCAAGTCACCGTGCATGGCCTCGAGCACCGTATTGATGCGCGCAAAGACCTCGGCCATTTGCTCGGGCTCCGGCAACAAGGTAATGCGGAAGTGATTCCGGTACGGCGTGTTGAAACTGCTGCCTGGGGCAAGCAAAACGTGCTGCTCCTCAAGCAGACGAAACGCGAAGGTCTCGTCATCGAAGTCGGGGAACGACGCCGTGTCGACGCTCACGAATGCATACATGCTCCCCTGCGGCACCACGAGGGTGAGCCAGGGGCTTTGGGCAACCGCATCGATAACGGCTTGCCGCGTCTGGTGCAGGCGCCCGCCGGGCGCCGTAAGCTCGTGGATGCTCTGGTAGCCACCCAATGCGGTCTGTACCGCCCACTGCGAGGGCACGTTACTACACAGGCGCAGTGCGGCCAGCAGTTCGAGGCCGTCAATGTAGCTGCGGTTGTCCTGCGCTGTGCCACTCAGCGAACACCAACCGACGCGATATCCGCAGGCGCGGTACACCTTGGAGAGTCCACTGTAGGTGATGCAGAGTGTGTTGTTGACGAGGGTCGCCATGGGCACGAACTTTGCGCCGTCATAGGTCATCTCGTCATAGATTTCGTCAGCCATGACCACGAGCTCGTGGCGCTCGGCCAGATCAGCGATCTCCCGCAGCAGCGACTCGGGGTACACGGCACCCGTCGGGTTGTTCGGGTTAATGAGCACGATCGCGCGGGTTCGCGCTGTTACGAGGCGCTCGATGTCTGCCGCGTCGGGCAGAAAGCCGCGATCGGGCCGGCACTCATAGTGAACCGGTCGACCGCCATTGAGCGTGACGGAGGCGCTCCAGAGCGGATAGGTCGGGCTGGGAACCAGAACCTCGTCGTGCAGGTTGAGCAGACCGCGTAAGGTCAGGTCGATTAATTCCGAAACGCCATTGCCAATGAACACCTCCTCAGCCGTCACGTCCATCACGCCGCGGTTTTGCTGCTGCATGACCACGGCTTCGCGTGCGGGGAAGATGCCTTTTTGATGGCAGTACGCCTCCGCAGCGGGGAGATTCTCGATCATCGCCAGGCGCATCGTTTGTGGCGTTCTAAACCCGAACCGGCCAGGATTGCCGATGTTGAGGTGGACGATTTCGTGCCCGAGCTTCTCCAGCTCGTGCGCGCGCCGTGACAGCCGGCCACGAATCTCGTAACGGACGTGTTCGAGCCGATCGGCGGCATTGGGCCCCGACATGGACGCATCTCCGGAAACAAAAACCGAAGAGTAACCGAAATGGCGCTCGGCAAAAGTGGCAAAAAAAGACCCGGACGGCAAAACCGCCCGGGCCGGGTTCCGCACGGAGAAGTACGGATGCTGCACGCCCGGGTGCTGGCTACTGCACTCGGGCGTCATGCCTGGTGGTGTCGGCGGCTGCTTGACGGCGCTCTGGCGCCATGGCCTGCCGACTCGGAGCAGCGAGACTGCCTGGAACCTGCTGTCGCAGGTGGCGTCCGGGGCCGCTCATTCGATGGCTAAAGCCTAGCAGGCACGGGCGCGGCGCGTACACCGCGAATCCCGCCGGTATCCAGAACTGACTTAATATATGAGCGCTTAACTATTGTTTTTCATGAGATAAAAAGTCTCATAAGGACGAGAGAATTGCCCGCCCTCGCGCGTAATACCCCGGGTTTGGGGGTGGCTGGACGCGCCCCGGGCACCGAATCCGCCCCCATTGCCGAGCCTGTGTCGGGCTTGTGCCGGCCCGGGCGCTCAGGGACAATTTAAGGGTTTTGTGCCAGCGGTTTCTGAAACGCGGGTGTCCCCGCGAACCCCTGGCGCTACACGCAGTTTGCGGGAGTCAACATTGGAAAAGATCCTGGTCGGCCTGAAGCGGGTCGTGGACTACAACGTGCGCATCCGGGTTAAAACGGATGGCAGCGGCGTCGAGACCGATGGGGTCAAGATGTCGATCAACCCTTTTGATGAGATTGCGCTCGAAGAAGCGCTTCGTATCCGCGAGCGCGGCGAAGCGAGCGAGGTCGTGGTCTTCTCGATTGGACCATCGGACGCGCAACAACAATTGCGAACGGGGCTTGCGATGGGGGCCGACCGCGCCATTCTCGTCGAGACAGCCGACGCCGTGGACACGCTCAGTGCGGCCAAGGTGATCACCAAGCTCATCGAGACGGAAGCGCCGGAGCTGGTCATCCTCGGCAAACAGGCCATCGACAACGACAACAACCAGACGGGCCAAATGGTGGCGGCGCTCTGGGACCGGCCGCAGGCCACGTTTGCGTCGAAAGTCGAGCTTGCCGATGGCAAAGCAACAGTCACGCGCGAGGTTGACGCAGGTCTTGAGACCATCGAGGTTGATCTGCCCGCGGTTGTGACCACAGACCTCCGCTTGAACGAACCGCGTTACGTGAAGCTTCCCGACATCATGAAGGCCAAGAAAAAGCCGCTCGACACGACACCGATCGCGGACTTCGGGATTGCGCCCGATGACGCCTTCGAGGTGACCGAGTACGCCCCGCCCCCGCAGCGCAGCAAGGGTGTCATGGTTGAAGATACGGCGGCACTGGTTGCTGCGCTCAAGGACAAGGGGCTGATCTGATGTCGAGCATTCTCATTGTTGCAGAGCACGCGAATGGCGCGCTCAATCCGGCCACGGCCAAATGCGTGGACTGCGCGCGGGGTATCGACGGTGGTGACATCCACGTTCTCGTATTGGCCGACGCACCCGATGCCATTGCCGCTGAAGCGGCGGCACTCGACAGCGTCAGTAAGGTGATCACCGTCGCTGACGCTGCTTTTGCGGCACCGCTGGCCGCGGCCCTGGCGCCTCAGGTTGTGGCTGCAGCGTCTGGCTACGACTACGTGTTCGGTCCCTCAACGACCTTTGGCAAAGACCTCATGCCACGCGTTGCGGCGCTGCTTGGCGTCAACCAGCTTTCCGACGTCATGGAAGTGGTCGACGCGCGCACGTTCAAGCGCCCGATCTATGCCGGCAACGCCATTACCACCGTTCGGGTTCGCGATGGTTACACCGTCGTGGCCACGGTTCGCGCAGCCTCTTACAAAGCCGTGGGCAGTCAGGACGCGGCACCGATCGAGGTCGCCGATGCCGCGGGCAGCGCACCGGCGCACACGCGTTTCGTCGGCGTTCAGACGGGCGACTCCGATCGACCGGACCTGCAGACCGCAGCCCGGGTGATCTCAGGCGGTCGCGCGTTGGGCAGCGCCGAGAACTTCGAGATCATCTACGACCTTGCGGATTCGGTGGGTGCTGCGGTTGGTGCTTCGCGTGCCGCTGTGGATGCGGGCTACGTGCCCAATGAGCTGCAGGTGGGACAGACGGGCAAGATCATCGCGCCCGAGCTGTACGTGGCCATCGGCATCTCGGGGGCGATCCAGCATCTGACCGGGATCAAGGACGCCGGCACGATCGTGGCGATCAACAAGGACGAGGACGCGCCGATCTTCGAGGTGGCGGACATCGGTCTCGTGGGCGACCTGTTCAAGGTCATTCCCGAGATCAAGTCCGCACTGGGCTGAATCGGCACAGGGTCCGCGGCCTTCTGCCGCGGACCTGATCCCCTTCTCGCGCTGCGTCAGACAACGAGCGCGATCATGATGCCCAGTGCCGCTGCCGCGGCCACCACAAAGGGGCGACACAGTCGCAGCAGGCGCTTCAGAGTCGCCTCCGTACCGGGATGGGTGCCCTGCGACTCGATGCGAGACACCAGCACAATGGCACCGCGCAAGAACGGCCTCGCCGCCATCGTGAATCCGATCACCAGTGCCAGCGCTCCGGCGGCGCCGTAAATGACAGCTCCGCCCGCATCATTGCGTGCGCCGATCACGAAAACGCCCGACAGCGCCGGAACGAGCAACCAGAAGCCGGCATTTTCGAGCTGGCGCAGCAGCGCGCGTCCAGGTAGGTCCGGGAACGCGCGTGTCGTTATGGCGATGAATACGCACACGGCGATCAGACCGGCCGCCAGCGTCACCGTTGTCGTGCCCAGCCCATAGACGCCCGCCAGTGCGGCGCCATACTGCAAGGTGCCCGTGAGTGCCAGCACACCCGAGAACGTCAGCAATGCCGTGAACGCGACGCGCGCCCGCATCGTCGCCGTGTGTCGCTCTCTGCCGCTCGCGCCGTGCCGGGCCATGCGGCGTGTCGCTGCCAGCAACACCGCGGCCGCGCTGAACCAGGCGGCGAAACACAGGGCTGCAACGATGTCGGCGAGCACAGATGTCGCGCCCGTCCAGGCGCGCCCCCTGGATGTCAGAGACGGTCTAGGATCGCCTCGGCCGCGCTAACCCGGAACTCGCCCGGTGCTTCGACAGCAACGGCCGTTGCCACACCGTCGTCGACAATGATGGCGAAGCGCTGACCGCGCAAACCCATGCCGAAACCCGAGGCGTCGAGCTCCAGTCCCAGAGCCTTCGTGTAGTCGCCGTTGCCATCGGCCAGCATGATGACGTGATCGCCAACGTCACGCGATTTGCCCCAGGCATCCATCACGAATACATCGTTAACGGCCAGGCAGGCAACCGTGTCGACGCCCTTGTCGGCAAAGCCCTGTGCATGTTCGACGTAGCCCGGCAGGTGGTTCATCGAACAGGTTGGCGTAAAGGCGCCGGGGACCGAGAACAGCACGACGCGCTTGCCGCTAAACAGTTCGTCGGTGGTGATCTGGCCCGGCCCCGCGTCCGTCATCACACCAAATGCGCCCTCAGGCATTTTGTCACCGGTTGCAATGCTCATCGCGATCCTCTCTGTTTGGTTGTTTTCAGTTTTAGTGCGGACCTGATGCCACTTCGCCCGGGAAATTCCCGGCTTTTGGTAGCATGGCCGGCACATCGTGGTGCAGCACATCAGCCAGCCAGCCACTGATGCGGATGATCTGGTCGAGGTCGAGCCCCGTGTCGAAACCGCTGCGGTGCAGCAGGTACACGAGATCGTCAGTGGGAATGTTGCCTGTCGCGGCCGGTGCAAATGGACAGCCGCCAATGCCTCCAATGCTCGCGTCCAGTGCGCGCACGCCCGCCTCCACGGCGGCAAATGCGTTAGCCAAGCCCGTGTTGCGAGTGTTGTGAAAATGGCAGCGTAATGGCGTAGCGGATGCGACGTCGCCGACCGCCTCGACAAGTCGGGAAACTTCAGCAGGTGCTGCGACGCCGATGCTGTCAGCGAGCGACAGCTCATCGGGTCCACCCGCGATAACGCGCCGGGCGATTTCCTGCACGCGCGTGGGCGCCACTTCGCCTTCAAACGGGCAGCCAAAGGCGGCCGACAAGGTAACGCCGGCGCGAATGCCGTCCCGCTTGGCTTGCTCAGCAATGGCAAGCCAGTCATCGACCGACTGTTGCGTGGGCACGCCCTGGTTGCGTTGGTTGTAGGTGTCCGTGACGACAACGGGCATCGTGATCTCGTCGACACCGGCCGCCAGGGCTCGGTCGTAGCCGCGCTGGTTGAGCACGAGGCCGATATAGGTCACGTCCTCACGTTGAGGCAGCAATTTCATCAACGCCTCGGCATCGGCCATCTGTGGCACGCGTTTGGGATGCACGAAACTGGTCACCTCGATCCGCCTGACGCCGGCGTCAATGGCCCGCGCAATGAGC
This sequence comes from Pseudomonadota bacterium, assembly GCA_038524795.1. GTDB lineage: Bacteria > Pseudomonadota > Gammaproteobacteria > Steroidobacterales > Woeseiaceae > CALBPI01. Next base: position 35,076 of record JBCBIJ010000011.1, read on the forward strand.
GCGGCCTTCTGTTCGGTGGGCAGGACTTCGGCTTCGGATTGCAGGCCGTCGCGGGGACTGACCTCAACGACCTCGATGTGGGGGCGGTTTAGCACCCGCGAATCATAGCAGACGCCTGTATCCGCGCCGCCTCGGGCGCTGGCTGAACCAAAACCACAGAATGCTGCATTGCAAAAAATCTAATGACCATTAAAATTAAGCGCTTAGCAAAGCGCGAATGGAGCACTCCGTGGATTTCAGACTCACCGAAGAACAACAGATGATCCAGTCTGCAGCGCGCGATTTTGCACAAAGCGAAATCGTCCCGGTCGCAGCAGCCTTCGATCAAAGCGGTGAGTTTCCCGCCGACACCATCGCCAAGGCCGGACAGCTGGGGTTCATGGGCATCGAAGTGCCTGACACCTACGGCGGCGCCGGGCTCGATGCAGTCTGCTACGCGTTGGTTATGGAAGAAATCGCAGCCGCCGACGCCGCCCATTCCACCATCGTTTCGGTCAACAATTCGCTCTACAACAACGGCATTTTGTTGTTCGGGACCGAAGACCAGAAGCATCGATACGTCGGCCCCGTGGCCCAGGGTGAGGCCATCGGCGCCTACGCCTTGACCGAGCCCCAGTCAGGGTCCGACTCGAGCAACATGCGTTCACGCGCCGTGCTCTCGGACGACGGCAGCCACTACGTGATCAATGCCAAGAAGTCGTGGATTACCTCGGGCCCGGTCGCAGACTTCGTCGTGCTGTTCGCCATGACCGACGCCGAGGCCGGCGCCTCGGGTGTCACGGCCTTCATCGTCGAGACCAACAAGCCCGGTTTCGCGCGTGGCAAGACCGAACCCAAGCTCGGTATCCGCGCGTCAGCGACCTGCGAGATCGAGCTGACCGACTACCAGTGCCCCGTCGAAAATCGACTCGGCGAGGAAGGCGCCGGCTTCAAGATTGCCATGAGCGTTCTCGACGCCGGTCGGATTGGTATTGCGGCACAGGCTGTGGGCATCGCACGGGCCGCTTATGAGGCCAGTGTCGACTACGCGCGTGAGCGGACCGCCTTCGGCTCTCCCATCGGTAGCTTTCAAATGAACCAGGCCAAGATTGCGGATATGAAGACGCGACTTGAGGCTGCTCGGCTGCTGACCCTGCAGGCTGCCTGGTCCAAGGAAGAGGCACTGCGTACGGGCGCCCGCAACACGCTTAACTCGAGCATGGCGAAGCTCTACGCGTCGGAGACAGCCATGTTCATTGCACACCAGGCCGTGCAAATCCACGGTGGCATGGGCTACAGCAAGGAAATGCCTGTTGAGCGCTATTTCCGTGATGCCAAGATCACTGAAATCTACGAAGGCACGAGCGAGATTCAGCGGATGGTGATTGCCCGCTCGGAAACCGGGCTGCGCTAGCCTCGAGTTCGCCGGCCAAACGGCCGGCGCACGCCATCAGTTTTCGTTGTCGGCTACGTTGATCACGAGCCCGTCCAGGGCGTCCGTAATCTCAATCTGGCAGGTCAGGCGGCTCGTGTCTTTCCGCTCGTAGGCGGCGTCCAGCATGCTGTCTTCCATGTCATCCATTTCGGGCAGCTTCTCGAGCCAGGCTTCGTCCACATAGCTGTGGCAGGTGGCGCAGGCGCAGGCGCCGCCGCACTCCGCGACGATGCCGTCCACGCCGTTGTTAACAGCAACTTCCATCACGGTGTAGCCGGCTTCGGCTTCCACTTCTTTCCGCGTACCGTCTTGTTCGACAAAGATGATTTTGGGCATGAGCTCTACGTTTCTGTGGGGGTGTTGGGATGCGTATTCGTTGAAAACGCCCGGTCCAGACGCACGCGTGCCGGGCGAGTGCCCGGCACGCTGCGTAGAAAGTTTACCGGTTAGTCGTCGGCGGAGTCATCCGCGCGGTCGCGACGCACCTGCTGACGCGCGATGCGCAGCTGTTCAAGACGGGCTTCGTCACTCGTGATCACCTTGATCCACTGCTGCGCCAGGTTGCGGCTGCGGTCTGAGCGGGCGGCCTGACGAAACGTGTTCTTGGCGTCACTGAGACGATCAAGGTTGTACAGGCACATACCCACGGTGATCTGGCTGTCCGACGGATTTTGAAGGCCGCCTTTGCGCAGTCCCTCGCGGCCCGAGTCGACGCACTCGGCGTACTGTTCGGTGTTGAGGTAGGCGATCGCCAGGCGCGCATCGAGATCACCGTCCGAGGTGCGCCGTGCGGCCTCACGCAGCGCAGGAATGGCCTTATCGTCTTCAGCGGCGAGCGTCCAGGCTTGTGACAGCAAACGGTAGTTCTTGGCTTCCTGGCTGATCGCGCCGCTGTCCATGCCCTCTTCCAGAACCTTGGCAGCTTTGTAGGGAATTTCGCCTTGGAGGTAGAGCTGCGCCATGGTGACAAGCTCGCTCTCGCTTGTGAGGATGCCCTGCGTATAGGCAGCCTCATACACAGCCAGCATTTCCTTTTCCTGGTCGAGCTCCGAGAAAATGCCGCCCAGTGCCATCCAGTAGGATTTCTTGGGCCAGGTAACAAGCAGAATCTTCAGAGTGTCGCGAACACAGGTGTAGCGCTCGAGCTGGTAGCAGGCGTAGTACTTGAGGTTGTACCAATCCTCGCGGATCGTCGTGCCCCGCTCCTTAGCCTCGGCAATGGCCGCGTCGAGCGGTGCAATCATCTTGTCAAACTGCTCGGTCTGAGCATAGGCCTGTGCGAGCAACACGTAGGGCTCGGGCGCCGGATTCGTCGTTGCCGCAAACCACTCGTTCAACAATGTGATCGTGCGGTCGTAGCGCTCCTCGGTGGCGTGCAGCTGCGCAAGCGTGTAGATCGTCTGCAATCGCATCTGCGGTTCGACAGTGGGAATCGTCACGAGCTGTTCGTAGGCCCGGATGGCGGCATCCGTGTTGCCCGAGCTGTACTCGATAAAGCCTTTGAAGTTCAAGACATTCGTGCGTTCGAAATCCGTGATGTCATCGGCCAGCATGCCGTCGATAATGCGTCGGGCACCCTGCACGTCTTTCGCATCAATGGCCTCTTGTGCCTTCGTCAGCTTGTCGTAGACAGGCTTGGACAGCGCTTCAGCCTTTTTGGTTTGGCGCTGCGGTGGCTCGTCATCGTCCTGAGCGAGTGCAGCGCCCGACGCGAGACCTAATGTGAGTGTGAGCGCGAGCGTGCCGAGCAGGCCTGCGCCAAAGCGTTTTCCAGGGGTCAGGCTAAACATCATGCTTACTTCTCGAGCTGGAAGCGGATACGGGTTTCGACACCCGGAACTTCAACAGGTTTCCCGTCCACGACGCGCGGCTTGTACTTAAATTTGAGTACGGCCTGTGTGGCGGCGCGGTTGAATAGCGACGAGGTCGTGTAGGTCACGACCGGGTCCTTGACCGTGCCCGCCTCCGTCACCGTGAACATCAGGTCCACGTAACCTTCCAGTCCGCGAGACAGTGCGCGATTTGGGTAGACCGGCGCGACGCGCACGATGGGCAGGTACTCGCCGTCCGCGTAGGACAGTTCACCGGGTGCCGCGATACTCGTGTCCGTGTTGATGGACGGCGCACGTACGCTGAGCCCGCTGACATCGGGATTCACGTCATCGGTGGGCGGCGGCGGTACGTCAGGTGGCGGTGTTTCGGGCTTCTGCGGTTTCTCAGGCTTGCGTTCCTCGCGGTTCACAACCTCTTCCTGCCGCACGCGTACGAAATCGAGCAACTGGCGCTCGCGCGGTTCGGTCACGGCGCTTTCGCCCGTCTCGATAAGAAACGTCATAAGGAACAGCAGTGACGAGGTCACCAGTGCTCCTGAAACGATGGCAATCAAGTATCTGATCATCTCGCTACCTCCGCCCCTTGCGGGGCCGTGCGGCCGTGGTTGGCCGCGCTACGACGTCTCCGTCGCCAGTGACACGTTTTCGACCTTGGCCGCCTTGGCGGCGTCGAGCACGATTCGTAGGGTCTCGTTGTTCGACTTCTTGTCAGCCTGGATCACAACCGAGCCTTTCGGATTCTCGGAATGCAGCCGCTCGATCGTGGCGCGCACAACACGCGGATCAATACGACGACGATCCATCCAAATCTCGTTGTTTTCACTGATGGCAATCAGGATGTTGGCGTCCTCGACCTTGAGAGCCGTCGCGGCCTCAGGTCGGGAGACGTCGAGCCCCGACTCTTTGATGAACGACGCGGTCACGATGAAGAAGATCAGCATGATGAACACGACGTCCAGCATGGGCGTCAGGTTAATCTCATTGTCTTCTTCAGTTTGGCTACTTCTGCGGCTCACTACGGTTTCTCCTGGGCAGTGGGCGTGTCAGTCCGCCATGGAGACGTTCTTGACGCCTGCATCGCGTGCCGAGTCCATGACAACAACCAGGGTCTCGTTGTACGAGTCCTTGTGCGCCTTGATCACCACCGAACCCTCGGGGTTCTCAGCGTGAAGACGCTCAATGTTGGCGCGCACGGCCCGAGGGTCGATGCGCCGGTTGTCGATGAGAATGTCGTTGTTGTCCGCAATGACCACAAGGATGTTCTCGTCGTTGGGCTTGCTCTGGGTCGGTGCGTCCGGACGGTTCACGTCCAGGCCCGACTCCTTGATGAACGAGGCCGTCACGATAAAGAAGATCAACATGATGAACACGACGTCCAGCATGGGCGTCAGGTTAATCTCGTTTTCTTCCTCGTCGCCGCCAGCGCCGCCGCCGATTCGTCTGCGCATGCTCCGGCCCTCCTAGTGGTCCATCGTGAGCGAGTCTTCCAGCAACCCGATCTCACGCTCGGCGCGCCGGTTGAGCAGCGTGACGAGCAGTACGCCCGACAGTGCCCCCACCATGCCCGCCATGGTCGGAATCGTAGCCTGGGAGACGCCGTCCGCCATGGAACGTACGTTACCCGAGCCCGACAGTGCCATGACCTCGAATACCCGGATCATGCCCGTTACGGTGCCCATAAGGCCCAACAGCGGACAGAGCGCGACCAGCGTTTGAATAAACGCAAGCCATTGCTCCACCTGCAGCTCGACCTCGGCAACCATCTGCTCACGAATGCGGTGCGCGTTCCATGAGCGACGCTCAGAACGCGCCTCCCACTTGTTGCGCACCTCTTCGATGAGCTTGGGCAGATCCGTGCGATAGAACAGGGCGCGCTCGACGATGAGCAACCACATGACGAAAATCGTCAGTGCGATCATCCACACCATCGTGCCGCCCGACTCCATGAAGTCACGGACGTTGAGAAACTGGTCTGTCAACCAACGCATCGTCGACTCCTAGCTGCGGTGCGCCGCCTCAGAGTGCTCGGCGATGAGACCCGCGCTCTGCTCTTCGAGGATGTTGACGAGACGCTTGGCGCGACCCGACAGCACCGTGTGCAGCAGAACCATGGGAATGGCGACAACAAGGCCCAGTACCGTGGTGACGAGCGCCTGCGAGATACCGCCTGCCATGAGCTTGGGATCGCCCGCGCCGTACAGCGTGATGACCTGGAAGGTCTTGATCATACCCGTCACTGTACCCAGCAGACCGGCCAGCGGTGCGACGACGGAGATCACCTTCACCATGAGCAGGCCACGGTTGATCTTCGGAATCTCCTTGAGCACCGCCTCGTTGAGCTTGAGCTCGAGCGTTTCGGTGTCGACGGACTTGTTCTTGCTGTAGGCCGACAGGACTCGACCGAGCGGGTTGTCGTCGCTCGGGCTGTCGACGGCCTTGAGCTGGTTGTTCACCTTCGCGTTGGCCGCGAGCAGGCTCATGAGCAGGAACAGTGCAATGAGAACACCAACGATTCCCAGAGCGATGATGCAGTAACCGACGATGCCGCCCTGCTTGACGCGGTCGAGCGGCGTCAGCGACTCAACGAGCGTTGCGAGGACACCGCCGCGCGTCGGGTCAATACCGACAACGACGGGCTGACCCGCAGAGGCGCGCATCAGGTCACTCGTGGAGCTTGTGTAGCGGCCCTGCGGCTGCTTGGGCAGACCCGACACGGTGCCGTTCTCGCCCACGTTCGGTGAGAACTGCAGGTAACGACCATCGCCGACGAGTACAAAGTTGCCGATACGAGCGACAGACGCTGTCACCACGTTGCCGTTCTCGTCGATGACGTCCGTATCGAACTTGGCGACTTTGCCCGACTCAGCAATTTCCTGCTGAAGCATGAACCAGAGGCGTTCGATCTCTTCGATTTCGGCCAGGTTCGTGGCGCCCGACACCTTGGTACCCAGCTCCACGAGGAAGTCTTCACGGTCCGGGTACTGAATGTTCGTCAGCGAGTTCGAGAACACGCTCTGCGTGTCGCCCGTGACCTGCTGCAGTACACCGAACAACTCCTTGAGTTCACCCAGTGCTTCGCTGAGCTCGGCTTCCTTGATCGTCAGCTGCTCGTTGTTATTCGCGAATTGGCCTTCGAGCTGCTCACCACGGCGTTCGGCCGCAGCGCGTTCGTTGCGCGCCGCATTCAGCAGCTGCTGCTGTTCTGACTTGCGCGAGTTGAACTCGGCCTCACGCTGACGCGCTTCCTGCGAGTCCTGGATCTGGCCCTGTTCGATCAGACGAACAAGCTCAGACAGAGACGCTGCCTCCTGAGCGCCCGCGACGGGGGCCAGGGCGACGACCGCCGTGGCGGCCAGTGCTTTGATGATCTTACGTGTCATGATCAAGCCTCCGGACCGACGACAGGAATGCGGATGAGTTCAGGTGCGATCTGCTTGGTCGCAACCTGCAGACCCTTTTCGACCTCGACGCGGTAAGCGTTGTTCTCTTCAAACGCTCTCGTCGACGGGTTGTACCAGCCTGTCATGCTGCCATCAGCATTCTGGAACAGCAGCGCGATGCGACCGATGCGCAGGAATTCAACTTCGAACTCCTTGTCACCGATCTCGACGAGATCTGTGTAGGCCTCGATCGTGCGGCCGTAGTCGATCTCGATCTGGTAGGCCTCCATCGTCTTGCGGAATTTCTCGGCCGCGCTGACGTCCGGGTCATCCATGATGGCCTCGAGGTTCTCGACACGCTCTGTGCGCTCGGACATGAGGAACGGGATGTCCACGGCAACCGACTGCTTCAATGCAGCCGTCATACGCGTGATCAGCGGCAGCACCTGCCGGTTGATCATCGTTGCGCGGCTCATCGAGGATTCGATCTCATCCAGCTTCTGTTGTTGCCGGGCGACCTGCGCCTCCAACAGCTGGTTGTAGATGTTCAGACCATCGATTTCCTTGTTGACGGCACGGAACTCATCCGTGATGGAACGCGTCTGGGACACGATGCGATCGATGCGCGTCTGCGACTGAACTTGTCGCTGCAAACGCGTGTTCTCCGCATTAATCACCGAATCGACGCTTTGCGCTGCGGCAGGCGCTGCAAGCGCCGTCATTGCCGCGAGGAGCACGCAGACGCGTGCACCGCTAGTGAGCCGTTTCATGAAATCTCCTCGATGGTTGTTCTATATGTAGCGATTGACTGGCACACACGAGCGACCCCGCGTGCAGGAAGATGGATAGGGGTGAGTGTCCCGCGCGCGATTCCCCTGGCCGGGATGCCAATGGAGCTGGAAACGCCAAGCCGTCGGCCACGGTACTGCCCGTTGATTACGGAACCGTGACGCGGGCCTTGTCGATCGCCTCGCGCTGTCTGCATTGCCGTTTCCCCCGAAATCAGCGCAGAAAAAGCCTCTGAGAACATCCCCCCGGATGCTCCGAAAAAGGCCGAAAACCTTGAAACTATGCGGCTTTGCGGCCGGCACACGAAAAAAGAATAACACAGCATTTTCGATGTGCCAGTTCGATTTTACCCCTGTGCGTGATGCCACTCAGGTGCTGCGCGCCGCCTGCTGGGCGCCAAGCTCGAGTTTGGCGATCGTGATGCGGTGTACCTCGTCGGGTCCATCGGCAAGCCGCAAGGTCCGCAACATGGCCCAGGCGTAGGCCAGGAAGAAGTCCCCGGACACACCGGCGCCGCCGTGGCACTGGATCGCGCGATCAAGCACGTTCAAGGCCATCGTAGGCGCGACTACCTTGATCATCGCGATGTGCGAACGGGCCACTTTGTTGCCAACCTTGTCCATCATGTCGGCTGCCTTGAGCGTCAACAGCCTGGCCTGCTCGATTTCGCAACGCGAATCGGAAATGGCTTCGCGGACCACGCCTTGCGCCGATAGCGGCTTGCCGAAGGCGACGCGGCTGTCCACGCGGGCGCACAGCGCTTCCAGCGCCCGTTCGGCCATGCCGATTGTCCGCATGCAATGGTGAATGCGGCCCGGTCCGAGTCGACCCTGAGCGATCTCAAAACCCCTGCCCTCGCCCAGTAACAGGTTCGAGGCGGGCACACGGACATCTTTAAACAAGACTTCAGCGTGGCCGTGCGGTGCATCGTCGTAACCAAATACGGTCAGCGGCCGCAATATTTCGACGCCCGGGGTGTCCGTGGGCACCAGGATCATCGACTGCTGGCTGTGACGATCCGCCTCGGGGTCAGTCTTGCCCATGAGGATGAGAATCTTGCAGCGCGGGTCCATCGCACCGCTGGTCCACCACTTGCGGCCGTTGATGACGTAGGAATCGCCGTCGCGGACGATCGCGCATTGCACGTTGGTCGCATCTGAAGACGCCACCTCGGGTTCGGTCATGGCAAACGCGGAGCGAATCTCGCCGGCCAGCAACGGCTCAAGCCATTGCTGCTTGTGCGCTTCAGTGCCGTAGCGCTCCAGCACCTCCATGTTGCCTGTGTCGGGCGCCGCACAGTTAAAGACCTCGGGTGCAATCGGCGAGCGACCCGTGATTTCGCAGAGGGGCGCGTACTCGAGGTTGGTAAGCCCGGCACCGCGGTGGCTTTCCGGAAGGAACAGGTTCCAAAGGCCGGCTTCGCGCGCCTTGGCCTTGAGTTCCTCCATGATGGGCGGAATGGTCCAGCGACCCTCGGTCTGGAGATGGTCGTAATAGGTCTGCTCGTTCGGGTACACGTGCTCGTTCATGAACGCTTCGACGCGTTCTCGCAGCGCTTGCACCTTCGGCGAGTAATCGAAATCCATGCTGTCCCCCAGTCATGTCCCGTCGCAGCGGCTGCCGCGACACGAGCGCGCGAGCATACGCGGCCTCCAGGATCGTTGCCAGCCCGCTTGTCGACGGCGCAGGTGGTCACTAAGCTTGCCGCTTCGCTCACGCTTGGGGGACTCGATGAAAGCGGCACTTGTTAAGGCTTACGGACCACCGGATTCCATCGTTGTGGAGGACGTGCCCAGCCCCGAACCGGGCGCTGGAGAGGTGCGCATCCGAATCCGCGCCTGCGGCGTCAACTTCCCTGACGTGCTTATGGTCGCGGGCAAGTACCAGTTCAAGCCTGAAATGCCGTTTTCGCCCGGCGCGGAGATGTCCGGCGATATCGATGCGGTGGGTGACGGCGTCGAACACCTCACGATCGGTCAACGCGTGTTCTGCATGGTGGGCCACGGTGGAATGGCCGAACAGATTGTGGTGCCGGCCGCCGCAGTGGTGCCCATTCCCGATGCGCTCGACTACCGCATCGCCGCAGCCATCATGATGACTTACGGCACCTCCTATCACGCACTCAAGCAGCGCGCGCAGATCCAGCCCGGCGAAACCCTGCTGGTGCTCGGTGCCGCGGGCGGCGTTGGTCTCGCCGCCGTAGAATTGGGCGTAAAGATGGGCGCGCGCGTGATTGCGGCGGCCAGCACCGAGTACAAACTTGACCTGGCACGGCAATATGGGGCCAGCGAGTGCATCAACTACACCGAGGTGTCGCTCAAGGACACCGTCAAGGCCATGACTGGCGGCCAGGGCGTCGACGTCATCTACGACCCGGTGGGCGGCGCGCTCTTCGACGACTGCCTGCGCGCGCTGGCCTGGCGCGGCCGGCTGCTCGTGATTGGTTTCGCAAGCGGTGAGATTCCCGCAGCGCCTGCCAACCTACCGCTTCTCAAGGGTGCCTCGATCGTCGGCGTCTTCTGGGGGGCCTTTACGCAGCGCGAGCGTGAGGCCAACGACGAAAACACACGCGAGCTGATGCAGTGGCTGCTGGCCGGCGAGCTCAAGCCGCATGTCGGCACGGTGTTACCGCTCGACCAAGCGGCCGAGGCGATGAACATCCTGGCGCGCCGCCAGGCCATGGGAAAGGTCGTCATCGAAATGCCCTGAATGCCCGCGGCGCGCATAGTTTCATGTGGAAGCTTTTGCGCCGCGAAGCACCGGGGCACGCCAAGCTAAAAAAGCGTTTGACAGTGCCGATACCATTGACGATGATCGCCGAGATTACTCAGGACGCGACTTTTAATGACGCGCACTCACCATGACAACTCGCTCGCTCTAGCCCTGCTCCTTACGGTCGCGGGGTCCGGCTAGCTGTTGCCAACGACAGCCAGCCCGAGCAAGGCCCCGCATCCAGAACTGGTCGCGGGGCTTTTTTGTAACTGACAGCAGCACAACGCACAGGAAACGACAATGAAAATGTACGGCGAATCAGACGTGAATCATGACGCACTGCGTGGCGGCAAGATCGCGATCATCGGTTATGGCAGCCAGGGCCGTGCCCACGCCTCTAACCTCAAGGACTCGGGCTACGACGTCGTTGTCGGCCTTCGTGAGGGGGGCGCGTCGTGGCCTCGTGCTGAAGCTGACGGTCACACCGTCGCGACGCCGGCCGATGCTGCCGAGGGCGCTGCACTGGTTGCCCTGCTCACGCCTGACGTGTCGCAGGGCGCGTTGTACAAGGCCATTGAACCCAGCCTGGGCCAAGGCGCCGCCCTGCTCTTCGCGCACGGGTTCAACATTCAGTACGGCCAGATCGAGCCACGCGCCGATCTCGATGTCGTGATGATCGCGCCCAAGGGGCCCGGCGACCTCGTCCGCCGACAGTACCTTGAAGGTCGTGGCGTGCCCTGCCTCGTCGCTGTGGCAGCTGATGCCACGGGCAACGCATTCGCAAAAGCGTTGTGCTACGCCGATGGTCTGGGTGGCGCGCGCGCCGGCGTGCTGGAGACCACGTTCAAGGAAGAAACGGAAACGGATCTGTTTGGTGAGCAAGCTGTGCTCTGCGGTGGCGCCACCGAACTCGTACTCAAGGGCTACGAGACGCTCGTTGAGGCGGGCTATCAGCCCGAGGTGGCCTATTACGAGTGCCTGCACGAGCTCAAGCTCATCGTCGACCTGCTGCACGAAGGCGGGCTCAAGAAGATGCACGAGTTCATCTCTGAGACGGCGCAATGGGGCGACCTGATCAGTGGTCCGCGGGTTATCGATGACCGCGTCAAGGAAAGCATGAAGGCCGTGCTCACCGACATCCAGGAAGGCAAGTTCGCGCGTGACTGGATCGCCGAGAACGAGAACGGGTTGCCCGAGTACCGCAGGCTCATGAACGAAGACCTCGAGCACCCCATCGAAAGCGTGGGTGCCGGGCTCAGGGACAAGATGCCCTGGTTGAACAAATGAACTGACGGCAGGTAGGCCGCAAGGAGTTCGAGATGGCAGTAGCAGACGAGAATCGCGTTCGTATCTTCGACACGACGCTGCGCGACGGTGAACAGGCGCCGGGTTGCAGCATGACGCTTTCTGAAAAACTTCGCGTCGCGCGGGCCCTCGATCAACTACGTGTCGATGTCATCGAGGCGGGCTTTGCGGCAGCCTCACCGGGTGACCTTGAGTCCGTCGCGGCAGTGGCCCGTGAGGTGCAGCACGCCAGCGTTGCGAGTCTGGCGCGTTGCAACCCCGAGGACATTGAAAAGGCCTGGGAAGCCGTGCAGCACGCGGCGAGACCGCGCATTCACGTGTTCGTCGCCACGAGCGAAATTCACCGTACGCACAAGCTCAACATGGCGCGGGAGGAAATCCTCAACACGGCCGTCGGTGCCATTCGCATGGCACGCGAGCGCTGCGCGGACATCGAATTCTCGCCCGAGGACGCGTCACGCACCGAGCCTGAGTTCCTCACGGAAATCGTGACGGCCGCTATCGAGGCTGGGGCGACGACAATCAATGTTCCCGATACCGTCGGCTACACGGTGCCGCAGGAATTTGAGGCCTTGTTCCGCCACCTGATTGAGACTGTGCCCAACGTCGCGGACGCGATCCTCTCGGTGCACTGCCATGACGACTTGGGGATGGCCGTGGCGAACAGTCTTGCGGCCGTGCGCGGCGGCGCGCGTCAGGTCGAGTGCACGATCAACGGTATTGGAGAGCGTGCGGGCAACTGTTCACTTGAAGAGGTTGTGATGGCCCTCGACACGCGCGCCGAGTGGTTCGGTCTGCACACCAATGTCGATACCACGCGGCTTTACCCGACGGCACGCCTCGTCTCGTCAATCACTGGGATGCACATTCCGCGTAACAAGGCGATCGTCGGCGACAACGCATTCGCACATGAAGCCGGTATCCACCAACACGGCATGCTCAAGCACGCATCGACCTACGAGATCATGCAACCCGAACGCGTGGGCATCAGCCGGTCCAACCTTGTGCTGGGCAAGCACAGCGGGCGCCACGCCTTTCGTGACCGCATCGCCGAGCTTGGCTTTGAGCTCGATGACTTCTCGCTGAACGCCGCGTTCAACCGGTTCAAGGCGCTGGCCGACAAGAAAAAGGACATTTACGACAGCGACATTGAAGCGCTGGTCATGAATGACCCGGGCGGCAGCGATGGACCCTGGTATCTCGACGACCTGACCGTGACGACGTCTACGGGCGCCCACGCAACGGCAACGGTCGATATGCACCGGGGCGATGCACCGCACGTCGTGGAGGCCGCTGTCGGCGGCGGTCCGGTCGAAGCGGCTTGCATGGCAATGGAACGCATTACAGGTATCAACCTCGAGTTGCAGCACTACGACGTTCGCGGTGTCAGCATCGGCGAGGACGCCCAGGGTGAGGTCACGATTACGGTCACGTTCAACGGCGCGACCTACCGCGGGCACGGCATCAGTACGGACATCGTCGAGGCGAGCGCGCGCGCGTGGCTTGAGGTAATCAATCGCATCCTGCGTCGTCGGGAGAAAGGCCTCGATGACCTGGGTGCCGGTGAAGACGCCGTGCACGCGACGATCTGAGGGCCACAATGACAAGGACACTGTTTGAGAAAGTGTGGGCTTCGCATGTGGTGACACCGGAGACGGTGGAGACGCCAACGGTGCTCTACATCGACCTCCACCTCATTCACGAGGTTACGAGTCCGCAGGCGTTTACGGTATTGCGCGAACGCGGCCTGCCCGTCCGGCGTGTCGACCGCACGCTGGCCACGATGGATCATTCGACACCGACAACGCCCGTGCGCAAACTGGCAGACATCGAGGTGGTTGGGCCTTCGGCGGCGGCACAGATCCGGCAGATGCAAACAAACTGCGCCGAGTTTGGGATTCCGCTGCGAGACTTTGACAGCGATGAGCGCGGCATCGTGCACATCATTGGACCGGAACTCGGCGCAACTCAGCCCGGCAAAACCATCGTCTGCGGCGACAGCCACACTTCCACGCACGGTGCCTTTGGCGCCTTGGCGTTCGGAATCGGCACCACGGAGGTCGGCCACGTGCTGGCCACGCAGTGTCTCTTGCAGCGTCGACCCAAAACGATGGCCGTCGAAGTGTCGGGTGCCCTGCCCGCGGGTGTCACCGCCAAAGACTTGATCCTCGCGATCATCGGGCAAACGGGCGTCGACGGCGGTACGGGCCACGTCATCGAGTACCGCGGCGACGCCGTGCGCGCGCTCGACATGGCGGGACGCATGACCGTGTGCAACATGTCGATCGAAGCCGGCGCACGTGCGGGCATGATTGCGCCGGACGATACGACGTTTGATTACCTCGCGGGACGCAAGTTGGCACCTCAGGGCGCGGATTTTGATGCGGCCGTGAGTCGTTGGCGTGAGCTCGTCACCGATGCGGACGCCACATTCGATAAGACCGTGCACATCGATGCCAGCGCGCTCTCACCCATGGTGACCTTTGGCACCAACCCGGGCATGGTCGTCGGCATTGACGCGCCGCTGCCAGAGGCACCCGGTGATGGCAGCTGGGACCGGGCGCTCGAATACATGCAGCTTGAGGCCGGTAAACCGATCGCGGGTACCCCGGTTGACGTGGTGTTTGTGGGTAGCTGCACCAATGCGCGGCTGCCCGACCTCGAAGCCACCGCGCGTGTGCTCGAAGGACGTCGTGTGGCCGACGGCGTTCGCATGCTCGTCGTACCCGGTTCGCAGGCCGTTAAGGCCGAGGCCGAAGCGCGTGGCCTGCACCGCGTCTTTGAAGCCGCGGGCGCCGAGTGGCGAGAGTCAGGCTGTTCGATGTGCCTAGGGATGAACGGCGACACTGTTGCCTCCGGCAAGCTCGCGGTGAGCACAAGTAACCGCAATTTCGAGGGCCGCCAGGGTGTCGGTGCGCGCACGGTACTGGCGAGCCCTGCGACAGCGGCCGCCAGTGCGGTCGCCGGTCGCATCGCCGACGCGCGGCGACTCGCCCAATAGAGGCCCGGACATGGAACCCATAACTGTCTTTTCGTCGCAAACCGTATTGCTACCGCGGGCTGACGTTGATACCGATCAGATCATCCCTGCGCGCTTTCTGACGACGACGAGTCGTGAGGGCTTGGGCGACGCCTTGTTTGCCGACTGGCGCTACGACGGTGACGGCAAGAGCAATGCGACATTCATTCTCAATCAGCCCGAGTCTGCTGGCGCAGAGGTGCTCGTGGCGGGGCGCAACTTTGGCTGCGGATCGTCGCGTGAGCACGCGCCCTGGGCGCTAACTGACTATGGTTTCCGCGCCGTGATCTCAACGGAGATCGCTGACATTTTCCGCTCCAACTCGCTGAAGAACGGTCTGTTGCCGATCGTCGTGTCGCAAACGTTTCATGAGCAGTTGTTGGCCGCGCCCTGCGCTGTCGAGGTCAGTCTCGAAACGCGCACGGTGAGGCTTGTTGACGGCCCGCACGCCGGCGCAACAGAGACGTTTGAGATCGACGACTTCTCGCGCTACTGCCTTATGCGCGGGACCGACCAGTTAGGCTTCTTGCTCGATCGCGCGGACGCCATCAGCGCATTCGAAGCCCAGCGCGACGACACGGCGCCTGCATGAAGGCACGACTTGTCGCCCTGCCCGGTGATGGCATCGGGCCCGAAGTGGCAGCGGCGGGCGTTGCTGTACTGAATGCGGTTGCCAATCAGTTCGGTCACGACTTCGAGATCAGCGAGCACCCCATGGGTGGTGCCGCCATCGATGCCACGGGTGATCCGCTGCCCGCAACAACACTGAGCGCGTGCCGCGAGGCCCATGCCGTATTGCTGGGCGCGGTCGGTGGTCCCGCCTGGGCGGATCGCCCGCTGGGCCAGCGGCCTGAGAATGGTCTGCTTCGCCTGCGCAGCGCATTGGGGCTTTACGCCAACCTACGCCCAGTCAGCGTCTACCCCGCCCTGCGTGATGCCTCGCCATTGCGCCCTGAGCGCATCGAGGGTGTCGACATCCTGGTTGTCCGGGAACTGACAGGCGGCATCTACTTTGGCGACAAACGTGAGGGCACCGACGAAGCGGTGGATGTGTGCCGCTACACGCGCACGGAAATAGAACGCATCGTGAGGCTGGCCGCTGAGCTCGCCCAGTCGCGTCGGGGTCATCTGACCTCAGTCGACAAGGCGAATGTGCTTGCGACGTCACGATTGTGGCGTGCCACGGTCGATGACGTCGCAGGATCGCTCGAAGGCCTGACGCTGGAGCATTTGCTGGTGGACGCCACGGCCATGCATTTAATCAATGCGCCCGCAAGGTTTGATGTCATCGTCACCGAGAACCTGTTTGGTGACATCCTGACGGACGAGGCGGCAACGATTGCGGGCTCGCTGGGTCTGCTGCCCTCCGCGTCTCTCGGCGACGCGCGTCACGAACACGGCCTGCGTGGGTTGTACGAGCCCATCCATGGCTCGGCACCTGACATTGCAGGTCAAGGCGTTGCCAATCCCGTGGGCACCATTGCGAGCGTCGCGATGCTGCTACGGCACAGTCTGGGCCTCGAGACGGAAGCCGCAGCCGTCGAATCGGCGCTGGAGCGCGCGCTTGCGGCGGGGGCCCGAACTGCCGACATCGCGGGCGATCGTCCCGCACTGTCGACTTCGGACATGGCCGACGCGATCCTGAGCGCCCTTGCGGGCCAGGCAGCTTAACCCGTTCCGCAAGCCGCCACGGCGGCACCGTCGCGACGACGAAACGCAGTGATCATCTCGGCCAGCGGCTCGAGGTCGATCAGGAAGCCGTCGTGCCCGTGCGCACTGTCGAGCTCGCGATAGGTGGCGGCCGGTAGATGCGCTGCCAATGTCTGTTGTTCTCGGGGCGGATACAGCACGTCCGAGCTGACGGCGACAATGAGCGCCGGATTCCGAATGCCGGCCAGCACATCAAGGTAGTCCCCGCCACGACCGCGACCGAGGTCGTGGCTGTCCATAGCCTGAGTCAGCCGGTAATAGCTCGCGGCGTCGAAGCGGTCCACAAGTTTGCGGCCCTGGTACTGCAGGTATGAGGACACATCAAAGTCCCTCGCTTGATCGGGGTTGCGCTCGAAACGCGCCTCGAAGTTCTGCCAGCTTCGGTACATGATCATGGCCATCATCCGGGCCGCCGCGAGACCCTGCTCGGGTCGCGCACGGTCCTCGAATCGGCCTTCCCGCCAGTTCGGATCCGCGGCAATGGCCGCTCGCTGCGACTCACCGACGCCGATGCACCAGGCCGAGTGACGGCCAGAGACACCGATTGGTGCGACGGTGTCAACGAAATCCGGGTGGCTCGCGGCCCACTCCAGCGTCTGCATACCACCCAGCGACGGTCCAATGACCAGCTGCAGGCGTTTGACGCCGAGTGCGTCGAGCAAGCGCTTCTGCGCCCCGACCATGTCGCGTACCGTCACCTCCGGAAAGTCCAGGCCAAGGCGCCCGCCGTCAGCGGTCGGCGAGTACGGTCCCGAGCTGCCGTAGCAACCGCCGATGACGTTGCTGCAAACGATGAAATCCCGAGCCGGGTCCAGCGGCGCGCCGGGCCCGATCAGGCCGGGCCACCAGGAGTCGGCGTCGGCCGAACCCGTAAGCGCGTGACAGACGAGTACGGCGTTACTGCCGTCTTCGGCCAGTGTGCCCCAGGTCCGGTAGGCGATCGTGGGCGCCTCGATGACGGCGCCCGATTCCGTGACGAACGGAGCGTCCAGGTTTGCCAGCCGGGTCTCTAGAGAGACCCGGCCCGCAGTCACCAGACGTTCGCTCGTCACGTCGTCGTGCATCAGGCTGCGTTAGCCGCGCGAGATTTTTCGAACGACTGCGCGAAGTCGGCTTTGATGTCGTCGATGTGCTCAATGCCGACCGACACACGAACCATGTCGGACGTCACGCCCGTGGCGCGCTGCTCCGCTTCGCTGAGCTGCTGGTGCGTCGTGCTGGCCGGGTGGATGACGAGCGTCTTAGCGTCACCGACGTTGGCCAGGTGGCTCGCAATTTCTACGCCGTCAATGAACTGCTGGCCTGCCTCGGCGCCACCGCGAATGCCAAACGTCAACACGGCACCAAAGCCATTGTTGAAGTAGCGCTGCGCCTGCGCGTGGTGCGGGTGCGACTCGAGTCCCGGATAGCTGACCCAGGCAACGTCGGGCTGGCGTTCCAGCCACTGGGCGAGCTCAAGCGCGTTGTCGACGTGACGTTGCACGCGCAGCGAGAGCGTCTCCAGGCCCTGCAGCAGCAGGAAGGCGTTGAACGGACTCTGGGACGTCCCAAAATCACGCAGGCCTTCCACGCGGGCGCGGATAACAAAGGCGATGTTGCCAAAGTCGGAGTCCTTGCCAAAAACATCGGAGAACACGAGTCCGTGATAGCCCGGTGACGGCTCAGAGAACAACGGGAACTTGCCGTTGCCCCAGTCGAAGGTACCGGCATCCACGATGACGCCACCAATCGAGGTACCGTGGCCGCCGATCCACTTCGTGGCTGACTCAACAACGATATCCGCGCCGTGATCAATGGGACGAACCACGTAGCCGCAGCAGCCCAGCGTGTTGTCGACGATGAGTGGAATGCCATTCTCGTGCGCGAGGTCGGACAATGCGCGGAAGTCCGGCACGTCGAATCCGGGGTTGCCGATGGACTCGGCGTAAATGGCCTTCGTGTTGTCGTCGATGGCATTGCGGTAGTCGTCGAGGTTGTCGCCTTCCACGAACGTCACGTCGATGCCCAGTCGCGGCAACGCGACCTTGAACTGGTTGTAAGTGCCGCCGTACAGAGAGCTGCGCGCGACGATGTTGTCGCCCGCCTGCGCGATCGTTGAAATGGCAAGGAACTGCGCCGCCTGACCGCTGGCCGTCGCCAGTGCAGCGACCCCGCCCTCAAGCGCGGCGACGCGCTGTTCGAACACGTCCGTGGTCGGGTTCATGATGCGGCTGTAGATGTTGCCGAACTCTTGAAGCGCAAACAGGCGCGCGCCGTGCGAGGCATCGTCGAACGTGTATGAGGTGCTCTGATAAATGGGTACAGCACGGGCGTTGGTGCCTGGTGCCGGATCCTGACCCGCATGGACCTGCAGGGTCTCGTAGTGGTACTTGCTGGGATCGAGGGGCATGACATGTCTCCAATTGGTCGGCAAGGATCGTCCTCTCGAGGACGAGACCCACGCGCTACAGAAAATCTGACAGCGCAAACAAAAAACGACTCAAGGAGAAAGCCCCCGCAGGCTAATGCGCTCCGGCATCCATCCCGCGGCAGTGCCGGGGCTGAACCGGAACTCATCTCTCGACGGTGTCGGACCGTCCGTAGGAGTTGGCACCTTGCGCGTGGGTTAAACGTGCAGGTTGCCCCGGCGTCAAAGGGCCTGTCCCTCAGCCGGTCTCGATGAGTACGTTGGGATGGTGATTGAGGCGCGGGTTCGCTGTCAAGCCTTCGAAACAGTTGCACGCGCAAGGTTTCGCTAGTAGCATTCGCGACAATGTAATAGTACGCTAATACACTATTACGCTAATTCAACTGCAATCTGGCCCAGTGGGGCCCTTAATCAGGCCGAAGCCATGAAGCCGAATCGCAACATCCAGGGAAAACGTCAACGCGCTGCGGAGCAATCGCTCTCGAAAGCACTGGCCGCGCTGGGGCAGTCCAGCGACGTCCACGCACTGCTCGAGGACCTCTGCACACCTGCGGAATTGCAAGCTCTCGCCGATCGTTGGGCCGTTGCGCAGCTGCTTGACAAGGGTTTGCCCTACCGCGCGATCCAGGACCGAACAGGCGTGAGCGTCACGACGGTCGGCCGCGTGGCCCGCTGCCTGACGGCGGGTGCCGGCGGCTACCGCAAAGCGCTGACGGCTTCGACCCGCTGACACCTTTTAACACCCCCAACAAACGGAAGTCACATGGACACCGCTGCCGACCGCCTCAAGATTGCGGTCCAGAAATCAGGCCGACTCACCGAGCAAACGATGCAATTGCTCGAACGCTGCGGCCTAAAGATCCGCAAGAGCAAGGACCAGCTGTTCTGCTACGGCGAGAACATGCCCATCGATCTCTTGCTCGTGCGCGACGACGATATTCCCGGTCTCGTGGGCGAAGACGTCTGCGATCTCGGCATCGCCGGCCTCAACGTCATTGAAGAAAAGCGCCTGAACGGTACCTTCGAACCCGGGCAGACGCCCTTTCACGAGCTGCGCCAGCTTGGTTTTGGCGAATGCCGATTGTCGCTCGCGGCTCCCGAAGCGCAAGAGTGGTCGGGTCCGCAGTCTCTTGAAGGTCGCCGAATTGCCACGAGCTACCCGGCGCTCACGCGCGATTATCTCGAGCGTAACGGCGTCAATGCAGACGTCGTGTATTTCTCGGGTGCCGTCGAAATTGCGCCACGGCTTGGTAAAGCGGAGTTCATCAGCGACCTGGTGTCCACAGGTTCAACGCTCGTCGCCAACCAGCTCGTCGAGCTCGAGACGCTGCTCGAAAGTCAGGTGGCCCTGATTCAGACCAATGCCCCGCTGTCCGACGTCAAACAGGAGTGGATTGACCGCCTGTTGCAGCGCATGGAAGGCGTTATGCAGGTCAGCGAGAGCAAATACATCATGCTCCACGCGCCGCGCACGGCCGTGGCTGAGATCACCCGCATTCTGCCGGGTAGCGAGGCGCCCACCATCCTGCCGCTTGAGGGCATTGATGACCGCGTTGCGGTACATGCCGTGTGTCGTGAAAACGTGTTCTGGGAAACGTTGGAGAGCCTGAAGGCGGTCGGCGCGAGCAGCATGCTCGTGTTGCCCGTGGAGAAAATGCTCGCATGAAAATCCCGGCCTACAGGTGGCGAGACCTCGATAGCGCTGCACGCGCCGAGGTTCTGGCGCGCCCGGCGGTTGCCGCGTCCGATGCCATAACAAACACGGTACGCGACATTGTCGCCGCAGTTCGTGCCGACGGTGACGACGCTGTGCGGCACTTCAGTAAAACGCTCGACGGTGTCGCGCTGGATTCGCTCAAGGTCGATGCGGCCGCTTTTGATGCCGCCGATCGCGCGCTCAGCGACGAGGATCGCGCCGCGATCCGTCAGGCCATTGCGAATATTCGTGTATTTCACGAGGCCCAACGGCCGGGCCCCATCAGCGTGGAGACCATGCCGGGCGTGCGTTGCGAACGCCTGAGCCAGCCCGTCGATGCCGTCGGTCTTTACGTACCGGCCGGCTCGGCCCCCCTGCCCTCCGCGGCCATGATGCTCGCAGTACCCGCGGCAATCGCAGGCTGCCCTGTTCGAGTGCTCTGCTCGCCGCCCGCTGTTGATGGTGAAGTGCACCCGGCCATTCTGTTCGCCGCGCGCGAAGCTGGTGTTACAGATGTCTTTCGCATTGGCGGTGCGCAAGCTATCGCCGCCATGGCCTATGGCACCGACAGCGTACCCAAGGTGCACAAGGTGTTCGGGCCCGGTAACGCCTTTGTCACCGAAGCCAAGTCGCAGGTGTCCGCCGATCCTGCAGGCGCCGCGCAGGACATGCCTGCCGGCCCGTCGGAAGTCCTCGTGATTGCCGATGCGGCGGCTAACCCGGACTACGTCGCGGCTGACCTGCTTTCGCAGGCCGAACACGGACCCGATTCGCAGGTCGTGTTGCTGACCGACAGCGCCACACTGATTGCACGCGTTCAGGACGCCGTAATCCGCCTCACAGCAGAACTCGATCGCGCCGAGATTGTGGCCGATGCGCTCGCGAACAGCGCGCTCATCGAAGTGACGGATATCGACGAGGCGGTCGCGATCAGCAACGACTACGCACCGGAACACCTGATTGTGAATACCGCCGATGCCCGGGATCGCCTCGCAGACATCCGCAATGCGGGCTCAGTGTTTCTTGGGCGGCTCACGCCCGAGTCGCTCGGTGACTACTGCAGTGGCACCAACCACGTCTTGCCGACCTATGGTTATGCGCGCAACTACAGTGGCCTTGGCGTCGACCAGTTCCTACGTTACATGACCGTGCAGGAGGTGACTGCTGACGGGCTCACCCGAGTGGGACCCGTGGCCGCCCGCCTTGCATCGCTCGAAGGCCTCGATGCGCACCGGCTCGCTGTGGACCTGCGCCTGGCGGGAGACGGCGCGTGAGCACCGACGTCGCGGCACTCGCGCGTCCGGACATTCGTGAGCTTGAGGCTTACGTGCCCGCGAGCTACGCGCCCGGACTCGTCCGGCTCAACGCCAACGAGGCACCCTGGCGCAGCAGCGCAGACGCCACAGAACGTGGCTTGAATCGGTATCCCGAAGCGCGCCCGAGCGCACTGACGCACACGCTGGCGGAACACTACGGCGTCCCGTCGGACACCCTGTTCGTCACCCGCGGTACCAGTGAGGCCATCGATCTGCTGATCCGCTGCTTCTGCCGACCGGGTCAGGACGAGATTGTCATTTGCCCGCCGACCTTCGGTATGTACGCCGTGTACGCCAACATCCAGGCTGCGGGCATCCGTGAGATTCCGCTTGAGGACGGGTTCACGCTGCCCGTGGACGCGATTCTGGCGGCGTGGCGGGACACGAGCCGACTGGTGTTCGTGACCACACCCAACAATCCGACAGGCAACGCCTTTGATGCCCGAGACATTGAGCGTCTCGCGAAAGGGCTCACGGGGCGCGGCATCGTGGTCATTGACGGCGCCTACCTCGAATTCGCCGATACCGACGCCGCCATGGCACTGCGGCGCTACGACAACGTGGTCGTCTTGCGCACGATGTCAAAGGCCTACGGTCTGGCTGGCGCCCGCTGTGGCTCACTGATCGCGCATCCGACGGTCATCGAACTTGTGACCAAGGTGATGCCACCCTACGCCGTGCCCACCCCGTCGGTCGAGAGTGCACTGGTCGCCCTTGCGAGCGAGCAATTTGAAGTGATGCCAGAGCGGATCAACGCCTTGATTCATGAACGCGCTCGCGTCGCCGCAGCGTTGGGTGACCTGCCTATCACGGTTCGCGTACTGCCCAGCGACGCCAATTTCCTGCTCACACAGTTCCGCAGTCCCCAGCGCGTTCTGGACGCGGCGGCTGATGCGGGCCTGCTACTGCGCGATTTCAGCAAGCAAGCGGCAACGCAGGATTGTCTGCGCATCACCATTGGCACCACCGCGCAGAACGACGCGCTTATTGCCGCCTTGACGGAGCTCACGCCATGACTGGTCGCAAGATCCTGTTCGTCGACCGCGACGGCACGCTCATTGAGGAGCCTGATGACGAGCAAGTCGATCGCATCGACAAGGTTCGTCTCGTACCCGGTGTCATCGCCGCATTGCAACGCGCGCTTGCAGCCGGCTATGAGCTGGTCATGGTCACCAACCAGGATGGCTTGGGTACCGATTCGTTCCCGGAGCCCGACTTTGAGGCGCCCCACGCGTTCATGCTCGAGCTGTTCGCATCCCAGGGTATCGAATTCGTCGAGACGTTCGTGTGTCCGCACAAGCCCGAAGACCGCTGCGCCTGCCGCAAGCCGCACACAGGTCTGCTGACGCGATTTTTGGCCAATAACACTCTAGACATCGAGGCCTGCGCCGTCGTGGGTGACCGAGAATCGGATATCGGGCTGGCAGACAATCTCGGCGTACAAGGCTTCATGCTCGGGCCAAAGCTCGACTGGAACACGATCGTGCACCGACTCGTGACGCGCCCGCGACATGCGACGGTGACCCGCAACACCAACGAGACAAAGATCCGTGTGGCGCTCGACCTGGATGCCGAAGGTCCACAGACCATCGCAACGGGCATCGGGTTTTTCGACCACATGATTGAGCAGGTGGCGCGTCACGGTGGCTTTGCACTCGATCTGTCCTGTGACGGCGACCTCGAGGTTGACGACCATCACAGCGTTGAGGACGTAGCGCTTGCGCTGGGTGCCGCGCTTCGCGAGGCCCTAGGCGACAAGCGGGGCATTGGCCGCTACGGCTTTTGGGTCCCCATGGACGAAGCCATAGCGCGCGTGGCCGTCGACATTTCGGGGCGTCCTGCCACGCGCATCGATGCCGAATTCGGCCGCGAATTTGTGGGGGGTATGGCAACAGAGATGGTGCCGCACTTCTTCCAGTCGCTGGCCCAGGCCCTGGGTTGCGCGATCCACATCGAGGCCCAAGGCGATAATGCACACCACATCGTTGAGGCCTGTTTTAAAGGCGTCGGCAGAGCGCTGCGGCCCGCGCTTGCGCGCGAAGGCACCACGGTGCCCAGCACCAAGGGGGTCTTATGAACCTCGTCATCGTCGGCTCCGGCGGTGCCAACATCGCCTCGCTGCAGGCCGCGCTAGACCGGCTCGACTGCGACGCCACACTGAGCACCGATGCGGACACGATTCGTGCGGCATCGCATGTCATCCTGCCCGGCGTAGGCGCTGCGGCAGACGCTATGGCGCGGTTGCGTGAATTGTCGCTCGATGCTGTTCTACGTGAGCTCGACCAGCCCGTGTTGGGTATTTGCTTGGGCATGCAGCTGCTCGCCGAAGCGTCGGAAGAAGACGGCGCAGCTTGCCTCGGGCTGACCGAAGACCGCGCAAAGCTCATTCGCTCCGCACCCGACCGGCCCGTGCCGCACATGGGCTGGAATACCGTTGCGGCGGTGAAGGACTCGCCCCTGTTCGACGGTATTCCGGACGGTTGCCACTTTTACTTCGTGCACAGCTACGCCCTGCCCGTCGCCGGCTCTACAACCGCCCAGTGCGAATACGGTGAGCCCTTCGCGGCCGCCATACAGCAAGGCAACTATTTCGGCACGCAGTTTCACCCCGAACGCTCGGCCAAGGCGGGCGCGCGTCTGCTGGCCAACTTCCTGGCGCTCGACGCATGAAGATCATCCCATCCATCGACCTGCGCGACGGCCGCTGTGTGCGGCTTCTGTACGGCGACTACGACCGTGAAACACGATACGACGCCGATCCGGTTGGGCTGGCCGCGCGCTACTCGGCTCTGGGCCTCAAGACACTACACGTTGTCGACCTGGACGGCGCGCGCGCCGGTGCTCCTGCGAACATCGGCCTGATCACGCGCATGGTCGAGGCCACCACCGCTACGGTTCAAGTGGGAGGTGGTATTCGCGAAGCGGCACATCTTGCACAACTGTTCGATGCCGGTGCCCAGCGCGTGGTGATCGGCAGCCTAGCCATCAAACAGCCGGCCCTGGTCGCCGAGTGGCTCAAGTCGTTCGGCGGCGAGCGCATCGTGTTGGCCTTTGATGTTCGAGTTGACGACACGGGCATTGCTCGAGTGAGCACAGAGGCCTGGCAGGAGACGTCCGACTCGGAGCTTGTCGCCACCATCGAGTCCTTTCGAGCGCACGGTTTGCAGCAGGTGCTGTGCACCGACATCGGCCGCGATGGCGCGTTGTCCGGCCCGGCAACCGACCTTTACGCGCGTGTCATGGCGGCGTGCCCCGGAATAGCACTGCAAGCCTCGGGCGGCGTCTCGAGCATCGAAGACCTGCGGGCGCTTCGGGCTAGCGGTCTTGATGCTGCCATCACGGGCAAAGCGCTGCTTGAAGGGCGCATCACCGATGAGGAGATCCGGTCATTCTGACGAAACGCATTATTCCCTGCCTCGACGTGCGCGATGGCGTCGTTGTGAAGGGCGTCCAGTTCGCCAACCATCGTGTTGTTGGCGATATCCTCGAACTCGCCGCGCGTTACAGCAACGACGGCGCCGATGAGCTCGTGTTCTACGACATCACAGCGAGTCCCGAGGGACGGTCTGTCGACCGCCAGTGGGTGGCCAATGTCACGAAGGTGCTCGATATCCCGTTCTGTGTGGCGGGCGGTATTCGCAGCGTCGAAGATGCCGAGGCCGTGCTCAACCGGGGCGCGGACAAGATCTCAATCAACTCGCCGGCACTCGAAAACCCGGACCTCATCGAGGCGCTCGCACGACGTTTTGGCTCGCAATGCGTCGTGGTGGGTATCGACAGTCGCTTTGAAGACGGCGATTGGCACGTGTATCAGTACACGGGCAACCCCGACAAGACGCTGGGCGCCGGTCGACGCACGCTCGACTGGGTGATCGAGGCGCAGGACCGCGGCGCGGGTGAGATCGTGCTCAATTGCATGAACCAGGATGGCGTCCGGCGGGGCTATGACAACGAGCAACTAGCCGCAGTACGCGAAGTGTGCCGGGTGCCGCTGATCGCCTCGGGCGGTGCCGGCGAGGTCGATCACTTCACGGACGTCTTTCGCGAGGCACGTGTCGACGGCGCACTCGCCGCAAGCGTGTTCCACAGCGGCGAGTTGCCGGTTCCCGTGCTCAAACGCGACCTGATCGCTGCCGGTATCGCGATCCGCCCCACCGCTGACCCAGAGAGTGTGGCCGCATGAAATCACTGGATGTTCTGATCGAGCTCGAGGAGACGATCGTCGCGCGACTTGCCGACGCGGATCCCGCAGCAAGCTACACGGCGCGCCTCGCTGCGGCCGGCGTAAGCCGTGTGGCGCAAAAGGTCGGTGAGGAAGGCGTCGAGGTCGCGATCGCCGCGGCATCGGGTGCGAGCGATGAGGCGCTACTCTCGGAATCCGCGGATTTGCTCTACCACCTGGCCGTGTTGCTGGCCGTTCGCGGCTTGTCACTGACGGACGTAGCCCGCGTGCTGGCAGCGCGTCAGGCCTGACCGGAGTCTGCGAAGGCCACGACGCGCTCGGCGAGTTCGGGCCCGAGATCTTCCTGCAGGAAGTGGCCGCCGCCGCGCATGGTCTCGTGGGGTTGGTCCTGGGCACCGGGCACCCGTTCCTGAAACGGGCGCGCACCACCACGCGTGACGGGGTCGCGGTCACTGAAGAGTGTCACAACGGGCCGCTCGAACTGTTCCAGCGTCTGCCAGGCGCTGCGGTTATCAATCGCACCCGGATCGTCGGGCGTCGTCGGAACCAGCAAAGGGAAGGCCCGCGTGCCCGCCTTGTAGCGTCGGTTTGGAAACGGTGCATCGTAAGCGGCGACCTCACCATCGCTGAGCTGGCGCACGCTCGCTTTTTGCAGGATCTTCCCGATGGGGAACCAGGGAGACCAGCGAGCGAATCGCTGCCACTGACGAAAGGCGGCGGGAACAGTGCCCCGCCCCTCGGGCAGTCCCGTGTTGGCGATGACAAGCCGGCCATACCGCTCGGGCTTATCCGCAACGGTGCGCAGGCCAATCAGACCGCCCCAATCCTGACAAAACAGCGTGATGTCATTGAGACCCAATGCG
Source organism: Pseudomonadota bacterium (assembly GCA_038524795.1). Lineage (GTDB taxonomy): Bacteria > Pseudomonadota > Gammaproteobacteria > Steroidobacterales > Woeseiaceae > CALBPI01. Next base: position 61,702 of record JBCBIJ010000011.1, read on the forward strand.
TCAAGAAACTGATGCATCCAGCCGACATGGCCGGCGTAGCTGTAGTCGCCAATGCTGCCGGGCTTGTCAGACTTGCCGAAACCAATGAGGTCCGGTGCGACGACCCGGAAACCTGCCGCCACCAGCGGCGGAATCATGAATCGGTAGAGGTAGGACCAGCTCGGCTCCCCGTGCAGCAACAGGGCCACACGTGCAGCCGTCGGGTTCTCGTCTACGTAGTGCATCCGAAGCGCGCCGAGCCGGGCGTCGTCGATATCCACGTAGTGTGAGTCGAAAGGATAGTCGGGCAATGCTTCAAAGCGCGCTTCGGGCGTGCGCCAGACTGAGGTGCCATTAACTCGTCGTAGCAGGCTCATGATTTGGGCTCCCTGAATATCCCGGTCTGGTAGCTGGCCGCAAGCAGCAAGCCCGCCTCACTGTAGGCGTAGGTTTCGGCGTTCAGAAACGAATGCCGAATGGCGCGACAGTGGGTGTCGAGCAAGACGAATCCGTCCCCGACGGCGGCGAGTTCTTCATCGCTCGCATAGATGTGCGTCGACAGCGACACTGTCGACGCAAAGAGACGTCCATCACGCACAAAGAAGGTCCGCGGCATGGGCGTATCCACCATCGCGGCCAGCGCCTTCGCATCGAGTGGTCGCCGATCCGACTCGCGTACCCAGGTGGCTGAACGGGGCTTCGGGTTCTGGGTAAACGGACGCCCCTTGGCAAGGTAGATTTCGTAGTGCCCAAACCACTTCGGTGTCATCTCGTTGGCATCGAGGCGGAAGCTCTCCGACTGCGGTCGCATCGGCTCCGGTTCGATGTCGTAGCGCGTTTCGGTCGGCGTGCGCTCCCCGGCGACAAGTGTGGCCGCCGCAAGAATCCGAGATGCGGATTCGGCCTCGCGAACTTCAACCTTCCAGAAATCGATGGTGCGCCGACGCTCCACAAGTCCCACCGACAGGCGCACCTTGTGGCCACGCACAGCGGTGTGAAACTGGACGTTCTGATTTACGAGTGCACCCCGCTTCTCGGGGTGTTGCTCCCAGCCGCTGACAATCGCCGCCGCAATCCAGCCGCCAAACGCGTTGTCCATATTCCAGAAGCGTTGATCCAGCTCAACTTCGTAAAGCCCTTCGCCCACTTCCTGCGGCGCGGTCGACTGGTCGAGAACGAAACTCATGTCAGCAGCAGCTCCGGCGCGGGATCGCGCAGGTTGTAATGAGAGGCCATGGCCGCAGCGTAAGCGCCGGCGTTGGCGATGAGCAGAACGTCACCGCCCTCGGACGGCGGCAGCAGGCGGTCGCTGCCAAGCTTGTCGCCCGTTTCACAAATGGGGCCCACCACGGTGACCAGCTCCGAGGCGGGCGTGTCGAGCCGCGTCAGATTCACGATCTCGTGGTAGGCACCGTACAGCGCCGGACGAATCAGTGAGTTCATTCCCGTGGCCACGCCCACGTAGCGAACATCGCCTTTGCCCTTGGTTTGCGTGACACGCGCGAGCAGCACGCCAGCTTCGGCCACCAGGAAGCGACCGGGCTCAAGCCAAAGCTCCACACCCGGGCAGGCATCACGAACGGGCGCCAGTGACGCATCCAGTCGATCGAGATCGAGCGCAGGATCGCCGCGCTTTTCAGCGATCCCGAGACCGCCGCCGAGATCGATGGCGCGCACATCCGGGCACAGCTGCGCCACAGTGCTCAACGCCTCGCCAACACTGCGCCAGGCGTCGCCATCCGTGATGCCGCTACCGACGTGCGCGTGAACGCCTGTGACCCGTGCACCGGCGGTATCGACGAGTTCGCGGAACTTCTCGAGTTCGAACAGCGGCACGCCGAACTTGGAGTGCACGCCTGCTGTGCGCACGTGTTCATGGTGGCCGCGCCCCTGCCCGGGGTCCACACGCACAAACACGTCACGACCCTTGAAGAGCTCAGGCCAGGCCTCGAGCGGATACAGATTGTCGAGCGTCACCTGTGCGCCAGCGGCAAAGCCCGCCGCGTAGTCATCGCGTGGCGCGAAATTGGGCGTGTAGAGCATGCGGTCGCCGGGCAGCTCCGGATAACGCTCACGCACCCGTGCCAGCTCGCCCGGCGATACGCACTCAAAACCCAGGCCCGCCGCGTAGACGAGGTCCAGAATACCCGGGTGCGGGTTCGCCTTCATGGCGTAAAACACGCGATCCACGTGAGCAAGCGACAACAACCGTGCCATCTGCGCGCGAATGGTGGCCGCGTCGTAAACGTAACAGGCCTCGCGCGACCCGAGTGCCGAGATCAAGGCGTCCCGTCGGTCCTGCCACCAGGCTCTGGTTGCGGGTGCCTCGGCAACCTTCCCGCCCTGCAGCGACTCCCAGGTCTCGCCGATCACGTCGTCGCCGGGCACTGTCCGAATGATCGACGGATGCAGTTTTTGCACGAGCCGATAACCCTGCTCGTTGTCGACGACGACGGTTAAGTTGAGGTCATTCGCCGCCTGCGACAACAGGTGAATGCGCTGCTCTTCGAACAGCTCCAGCGCGGGGCCCAGCTTGTGCAGGATCGTGCGAATCTTCCGGCCCACGAGGCTGACGGCCGCACAGTCCTCGATCACAGTCACCTCGCAGAGCGCGGACAGCGAATCAACGAGTGCGGACAGCTCCTGCGACGTCAGCGGCACGTCATTGTCATCTATAGACACTGTGACGTTGCTCTCCGAGGTCGACACGAGATCGATCGACACACGGTGTTCTGCAAACACGGCAAACAAACGCGCGAGGAATCCGACCTCGTGCCACATCGTCACCGCTTCCATGGAAACCAGCGTGACGTGCTGGCGCAAGGAGATGGCCTTGACGAGCAGCTCGGGCTCACCGGTCACTCTGGCAATGAGCGTTCCCGGCAACTCCGGTCGCGATGTGCAACGAATGAACAGCGGAATATCGTGCGCGCGCAGCGGACCGATGCAACGCGGGTGCAGGACCAGCCCGCCCGTTGATGCAATTTCCTGTGCTTCGCCGTAATGCAGACGCGTTAACAGGCGCGCTGAGGGAACGACACCCGGGTCTGCCGAGAACATACCCGGGACATCCGTCCAGATTTCGAGACGCTGGGCGCCTAGAAGCGTCGCAAGATAGGCAGCCGACGTATCGGAGCCGCCGCGCCCCAAAAGAACGGTCTCACCCTCCGCGTTGCTGGCAATGAAGCCCTGCGTGACGTGGACACGCGCCTGATTAAACTGAGCCGCAAACTCGGCGTCAGGCGCTACCTCGCAGGATGCGTTGAGGAAGGCCCGTCGCTCGCGCGGTTCGTGATCGGCGCGCAACAACTCGCGCGCATCGTGCCATTGCACGTCGATGCCCTGCTGACTCAGCCAGGCCGAGGACAGTCGTGTGGCCATGAGCTCACCGAGGGCCATGGCGCGCGCCGTAACCCGCGGCGTGAGCTCGCGAACCAGGCGAACACCGGCCAGCAGTTGGCGCAGGGTGTCGAGATGGGCCCCCACGTGTTCATCGGCATCGACGCCAAACTCGGCGGCAAGTGCATGGTGTTTCGCCTCGATGCCCGCGACGACATCAGCCTCTGCCGGATCATTGCTTGCCGCCAGTGCCAGCGACTCATCAATGGCGTCCGATACGCCGCGCAGGGCCGAGTGCACCACGAGCACACCCAGCCCGGCGTCGCGCCTCCGGCGAATACGTTGTTCGATATGGCGCCAGTTCTCAATCGTGGCCACACTGGAGCCACCAAACTTGAGCACCACCCATTCGCTGTCACGAGTCTCCCCGCGTTCGACCCGGGACAGGTCGAACTGCGCTTCGCCGCCGCTGCTCACGCGAAGTCGTCAGTTACGGCGCCGCGCGACGCGGACGTCACGGTGCGTGCGTACTTGGCGAGCGCGCCACGCGTCGGCGGCGATGGCGGTGTCCAGCGCGCGCGTCGAGCCTCAAGCGTGCCGTCGTCAACCTGCAGCTCAATCGTGCGAGCCTGCGCGTCGATACGGATACGGTCGCCATCCTCGATGAGCGCAATGAGGCCGCCCGTCGCCGCCTCGGGCGTCACATGGCCCACGACGAAACCGTGGCTGCCGCCGGAGAACCGGCCGTCGGTAATCAAGGCAACCTTGTCACCCAGACCACGCCCCATGATGGCGCTCGTCGGACTGAGCATCTCTCGCATACCCGGCCCCCCGCGGGGGCCTTCATAGCGTACGACGACGACATCACCAGCCACGATCTCGCCGTCGAGAATGGCCTGCAAGGCATCCTCTTCCGAGCCAAAGGTCCGCGCACGACCCTCGAAATTGAGGCCTTCCTTGCCACTGATCTTGGCCACCGCGCCCTCGGGCGCCAGGTTGCCGTAGAGCACGACCAGATGGCTCTCAGGTTTGATGGGTCGGTCCATGGGTACAACGATGTCCTGGGCCTCGGGGTAGTCGTCTGTGTCGGCGAGGTCTTCGGCCAGGGTCCGGGTGGTCACCGTGCGGCACTCACCGTGCAGCAGGCCTTCGGCCAGCAGCGCTTTCATGAGCGGGCGGATGCCACCAATCGCGATCAGGGCTGACATGGAATAGCGGCCGCTGGGTTTCAGGTCAGCCAGTACGGGCACGCGCTTGCCAATGCGACTGAAATCGTCAAGCGTGAGCGGCACACCTGCCGCGTGGGCGATGGCCAACAGGTGCAAGACCGCATTCGTTGATCCGCCAAGGGCGATGACCACGGTGACCGCATTCTCAAACGCCTCACGCGTGAGAATGTCCGAAGGCCGCACGCCCGCCTCAAGAAGGGTCACGACGGCACGCCCCGCCTGCTCGCAGTCAGTGCGCTTGTCTTGCGACACGGCTTCCTGTGCCGAGCTGCCCGGCAAACTCAAGCCCAGCGCCTCCATGGCCGATGCCATCGTGTTGGCCGTGTACATTCCCCCGCAGGAACCCGGTCCCGGAATCGAGGTACGTTCCACGTCGAGCAGTGTTGCGTCGTCAATGGCGCCTGCAGCGTGGGCGCCCACGGCTTCGAATACGGACACGATGTCACGGTCCTTGGTGCCGGGTTTGATGGTGCCGCCGTAGACAAACACGGAGGGCCGATTAAGTCGTGCCATCGCGATCGCACAGCCCGGCATGTTCTTGTCGCAACCCCCAATGGTGACGAAGCCATCAAAGCCCTGCGCGGCCACCACAGCCTCGATCGAGTCGGCAATGATCTCGCGCGACAACAACGAGTAGCGCATGCCTGGCGTCCCCATCGAGATGCCGTCGGAGACTGTGATGGTGTTGAACTGGACCGGTTTCGCCCCCGCCGCCTGGACGCCCGTTTCGACATGGTCGGCCAGGTCATCAATGTGCATGTTGCAGGGCGTGACATTGCTCCATGTCGACGCCACGCCGATCTGCGGCAGGGCAAAATCACCGTTCTCGAAACCGACGGCGCGCAACATCGCGCGGCTGGGCGCCTGTTCGGGCCCGTCCACAATGACGCTCGAGAATCGGCGTGTGTCCTTTTCGTCAGCCATGTCGGCTCCCGCTGGGCGGCGCCGAACTGCAGTCAGCCTGCGTCGTCGCTGCCGTCAATGATGCGCACGGTGGTCGTGCGATAGACGCCCTCGGGCGCCGCCTCCCCGTCGAGGGTGAGGGTCAGCGTTTCCTCGGGCTCCACGCTATTGTCGAGGACCACGGGCAGGTAGACAACCGCGACAGATTCGCCGGGTTCGAAGCGCACGGTCGAGTACGGCGGTGGCACGAAATCTTCGTCGGGTCGCGCCTCGTTTGGAGTCAGCGCAAAGCCAACGTCCAGTGCGCCGGCTCGGGCGTTGAACCGCCAGATCGTCAACACGGCCGCGGCACCGTCCTCGCTGACACGATAGTCCGGTCGGGCGAAACCCACCGTATCGGGCGCCAAGGTGGCTGCGACGCGTTGGCGGTCATCGTCGAGCAGGCGCAGAGCGACGCGCGCCAGCACGGCACCATCGGCGCCTGTCATCGACAGTTGCACGATGGCGTCAGGCTCCACGTGTGGATCCGGCAGGTGCTCCACGACGACATCAACGACGCGCTGCCCGACCGCAAAGCTGGGCCGAAGCGTCGAAATCCTGAAGCTCTCGCGGGTGGCGACGCCCTCTGCTTCCGTCGCCGCATCGATGATCAGGCGCAGCTGTTGCGGTGCACTGACGTCATCGCGTTGCAATCGGATGATCGAAGTGCCCGCATCCTCGAACAGGCGCAGCTCGGCATAGACGGCGGGCACGACCGCATCGGGCGATGGCAGTGCCAGCGTCAGCGCAGCAGGCTCGCTGTCTCCGGGTACCGGGTCCGCATTGGTGACCTCGAACGCTACCGCAGGCGGCGCACGCTCCACGGCCGGCTGCTCAGGCTCGACGGCGGCAGCGCTACCGTCCGGTGCCGAGCGAAATTGAGGCGACAGGATTGCTACACCGACCAGACCGACTATCGCCAGGCCTGCAAGCCAGGGCGTCCAACTGCCACCGCCACTGGAACCGCCTTCGGCAACACCCAGTCCTTCGAGAAAACCGGCCACGCTTTGGGTGCGCGCATCGGTGCGCAACTGCAACGCAGACTCAAGGGCCCGCCATCGCCGCATGCCGATGCCGTCGATGCGTTCGGGTGCCAGGCCCTCACGCAGGGCGTCGAGCGCGGTTTTGTCACCGAAGACACGTCGCCCCGACAACAAACGGTAGGTCACGCATGCCAGCGAAAACACATCATCAACGGGTCGTGCCGCTTTGCCAGACAGCACAGCCGGACTCGCGTAGGCCGGCGTCGCTGCCTGCAGGAAGCTGTTGTCAAACGCCATGGCCTTGCCCGCAAGATCACCTCGCGCACGCGCAATGCCAAAATCAAGCAGCTTCACGCCGCCACCGGGCATCAGCATGATGTTGCCGGGTTTGACATCGGCGTGCGTGACACCAACGCGGTGCGCATGCACTAGTGCGCTACCCACGGCACCAATAATGTCCATGGCGGCGATGACGCTCATGGGCTCGCCACGGCGTTCGTTGAGCAGCGTACTGAGCGCCCTGCCTTCAAGCCATTCCATGACCAGAAAAATGCGTCCGGCACAGCGATCGAGATCCAGGAACCGCACAATGTTCGGATGCGACAGGTAGCGCCCCTTGGCGGCCTCCTGTTGCAGCGCCCGCATGGCGCCACCGTGACCCGCGTAGTCGGGCGCGAGCACCTTGATGGCCACATAGGGGCGCCCACCCTCGGCTTCCGCAAGGCGGTGGTCGATGGCCTTGTAGACCACCCCCATGCTGCCGCCGGGCGCCCGGCTCACAATTTCGAAGCGGTCTCGCAGTATCGTGCCGATATCGATGGGCGCAGCGACCGTGGTGGCGACCTCGTCGGCATCACGCTCCGCTCGCGCTGGTCGCTCCGCCTTGTCTTCGCCGTAGTCGGCCGCTGCACTGAATGCGTCCGTGGCCTCTTCAATGAGTCCGACCTCAGTGGGCGTCGTCGGCAACTCCTCGTTTGTTGCCTTATCGATGTCGGAACACAAGAGGCGGTGAATCTGCTCGGGCACGAGACCGCGGTCGGCGTAGTCGTCAACGAGCCCACGGACGCCACTAGTCGCCCCAGGTTCGTCGTAGAGCAGGTTAATCATCTCGTCACGAAACTCGGCGACGCTGCGCTCGCCGCTGACGAGCTGCTCCATGGCGAGCAGCAGTGACTGCGGTGCATCACCGATCGCGAGATCGTATTCGGTGCGTTTGTTGCTCACAGCAGCTTGCCCGGGTTCATGATGCCGTCGGGATCGAGGCTCTCTTTAAGTCTGCGCATGAGCGCGTGACTGGCGGGGCCGACCTGTGCCGCCAGAAGATCCCGCTTCAAGAGCCCAATACCGTGTTCGGCGCTTATCGTACCGCCAAGAGACTGCGCCGCCTCGTGCACAGTTCGCGTTAATGCCGGCGCCTGCGCCAGGAAGGCCTCACGCGCGAGCGGCTCGGGCTGACTCAGGTTGAAATGGAGGTTGCCGTCGCCGATGTGGCCAAAACACACGGGGCGCACACCCGGCACGAGCGCATCGACGCGCTCGGTCACCGTGTCTATGAAGCGTTGCAATGCCCCCAGTGGCACCGCGATGTCGTGCTTGATGCTGGCGCCCTCGTGGCGCTGCGCTTCGCTGATGTGGTGACGTACCGCCCAAAGCGCCGCCTGATCGCGGTCGCTGTCCGCCACAATCGCATCACGCACCGCAGCGGTTTCAACGGCCTCCGACACAGCGGCCAGCACCGCGTGCCGGTTCACCTCGGCACGCCCGCCGTGCAGCTCAATGAGCGCGTGCAGGGGAGCGTCCGCCGGGCGTCGCGTTCCCTCGATGTGCCGCGTCACAAAGTCCACGGCAATATCCGGTACCAGTTCAAACGCAGCCATTGTGGCGCCAAATGCGCGCCGGAAGCGCGTGTAGGCCTCGAGCACGTGCGTGTGCGTGTCGAGCGCCAGCCAAAGCACGAGACGCGCCTCAGGCGCTGGCACAAGTTTCAGTGTCGCGCCCGTGATGATGCCGAGCGTGCCTTCGCTGCCGACGAATAGCTGTTTCAGATCGTAGCCGACGTTGTTCTTGCGCAAGCCCCGCAACGCAGAGAGCAGCGTGCCATCGGGCAGGACGACCTCGAGACCCAGCACCTGGTCACGCGCATTGCCATAACGCAGGACGTTGACCCCGCCGGCATTGGTCGCAAGATTGCCGCCGATTTGGCAACTGCCTTCAGAACTGAGGCTCAGAGGCAACATGAGGTCCGCATCAGCGGCTGCCGTCTGCGCCGCGGCCAGTGTGCAGCCAGCGTCCACACACATGCTGAAATTGATATCGTCGACCGCGCGCACAGCGTTAAGCCGGGTGAGCGATACCACCACGTCGGCCTGACTCGATACGCTGCCGCCAACGAGCCCCGTGTTGCCACCCTGCGGGACGACGGGAACGCCCAGCTCTGCGCAACAACGAACGACCCCTGAAACGGCGTCAACGCTGCCGGGTTGCACGACAATGGGCGCTTCACCCGCGTAGTTGCCACGCCATTCCGCCAGAAACGGCGCACGATCGGCTTCGGTGGTGAGCACGGCCCCGTCGCCTGCCACGGCCCGCAAGGCCTGCGCAACGCGTTCGACGTTCATTGGGAGACGAGCTCGGACCAGCGGATGTGATCGATATTGCTGCCGCAGAAGATGAGCCCCACGCGCTTGCCATTCAGCTTCTGGGCGAGCGGACCCAGCAGCGCGGCGAGCGCGGCAGCACAAGCGGGCTCGACGGCGAGCGCCAGGTGCTCGTAAATACGGCGCATGGCGGCAAGCAGCGCATCGTCACTTACGCGAACCACGTCGTCGATGTGTTGGCGGCACAGCGAATAGGAAAGCGGCAACGCCATGGGCGCGCCGAGGCTGTCCGCGATCGTATCAACGCGCTCCAGCGTGACGGGCGCCCCCGTCGCGAAGCTTCGCGACATGCTGTCGGCACCGACGGGCTCAACGCCGAACACCGCACAACCGGGTGCCGCGAGCTTGACGGCCGTTGCCACCCCCGCGGCGAGCCCGCCACCCCCCACGGGAACGATTACGGCGTCCAGTTCGGGCGTTGCATCAACAAGCTCTCTGCCGACGCCCGCAGTGGCGGTCGCCGTGGTCAGGCCTTCGAAGGGATGGATCAGCGTCCGGCCCTCATCGCGGACAATAGCCTCCGCGGTGTTGAATGCCGTGTGGACATCGTCTGCCAGAACCACTTCGGCACCCAGGGCCCGCACCCGCTCAACCCTGATGGGCGGGGCCGTCGCTGTCATCACAACACGTGCGGAAAGGCCCAACTGGCGCGCCGCCCAAGCAGTCGCGATCGCGTGGTTGCCGGCACTGACGGCCGTGACGCCGGCGGCACGTTCTCGCTCGTCGAGTTTCAGACAGTTGGCCAGCGCCCCACGGGCCTTGAACGACCCCGTCACCTGCCAGAGCTCGCACTTGGCCCAGACTTCGCAACCGCTGAGCGCCGACAGCGCGTCGAGCCGGACACTGGGTGTCCGCCGCAGGCGCGGTTCGAGGGTCGCACTCAAGCGATCGATGCTGTCTAGGGTGATTTCAGATGTCATGGTCGGCTGGCGGTGGGCCGGGAATGGCGCGCGACCTCAGGTTTTGGCAGGTTCCGCCGCTCTGACAGACAAGAGCTTGCATCACCGCAGCCAGTTAATTACCGTGCGCATAATAACGTAACGTCGTGATTTATCCGAACGAATCAGGGCACTTCGCCGGGTTTTTGAAACCGGTACTTTACGCGGCGGGTACGATGTTTCCCGCCTCGACAGCCGCCGAGGACACTCTGGATGTCGATTGACCGACTGTCCGACTCCGGAATCATCAAGATTGCGGGAAGCTCACCGCACCTCGATGCGCTTGCGACGCTTGCAAGTGACCTCAGCGTGCGTGAGCGCGGTAGTCTCGTCGAACTCGAACGCCGTCTCCACGATGCCTGGGCGCTCGGCGCCAACACGATCCTGAGCTGGAGTCACCACCCACAAGGCATCGGGCTGCTCGTGGTGCCCCACTACGCGCTTGCCGAGTACACGGCGACTCCCGCGGGGGGTGACCGACCCTGGCGTCCCTCGGAACGCTTTATCACAGAGCTCATTTCGGGCCCCGCGCACCTGACAGTCTCTCAGCTTTCGAAGGTCGCGCGCCTGCTCGATGTCGAGCCGCGGGTCATCGCCCTGCGTGACCGCTTGCCCGACACGGAAATGGAAACCCGCCTCATCGAGGCGATGGTCAAGCGTTACGGGGTCAACTACGTTGAACGCCGCGCCGTTGCCCTGTTCGACATCGTCGGCTTCAGCCTGCTGAGCCCGTTCGAACAAATGACGCAGCTCAACAGCCTCTCGCACTCGCTGAATGCGGCGCACAGCAAGCTGCTCGACCGGGAAATTGGCGTAAGTTTCGCCCGCTCGTCGAGCGGCGACGGGTTCTACATCTGGAACCGTGACCGCGGCGAGTCGCCCAACGTCAACCTCTACCACTTCATGCAGCTCGTGCTGGCCGACAACGCGATTGCCCGGAGCAAGGCCGTCGCGCGATCGGTACCGTTGCTCCGCACCGCCTTCCACATCGGTAGCTGTTACGAGTTTCACCAGTCGGATGGCCTCAACCCGACGACGCACGACTACATCGTGGGCGATGTGACGGTAGAGCTCGCACGCATGATCGAACGCACAGTGCCAGGCCAGATCGTTGTGGGTGCCTTTGAAACCTGCGACACAGCGCCCGAAAACGCTGCCGACTGCGAAGCGATCCGCTTTGTTGAACACACGCGCCGCAATCTGACGCGCCTTGAGGGCATGGAGCTCTCAGGCGAACGCGTCACCTCGATTAAGTGCTACCTCACGGGTGAACGCTGTGCCGATGGAAGATTCTCTATTCGCAAGCTGCTCATCAATGACAAGCATGGGCTATCTCGCTTCGTGTACAACGCGAAGGTCAACATCCACCGGCACCAGGCGGAGCCCATCCTGCTGGGCATTGAGGATCGCATCCTGCGCGAAGATGATTTCTCGGCGCAAACCGCCGAGATGATCTACATCCCCAACGAACAGCACGTATAGTCCGCGCGCTGACCGACCACAAAAAAACCCGGCGCAAGGCCGGGTTTCGAATAAATGGTCGGGGCGAGAGGATTCGAACCTCCGACCCCCACAACCCCATTGTGGTGCGCTACCAGGCTGCGCCACGCCCCGACCGATATGACTTTAAGAATGTACGCTAAGGGTTTGTTTCTTAGCGTCTTAGCAGCTTCAGAATCTCGTCCAGTTCGACGCGCATCTGGCGAATGAGCTGCTGGCTCTGGCTGACGTCCGACTTGGCCTCTTCGCCCGTGAGCTGCTGCCGTGCGCCGCCAATCGTGAAACCCTGATCATAGAGCAAACTGCGAATCTGGCGAATGACCAGAACATCCTGGCGCTGGTAGTAACGCCGGTTGCCGCGTCGCTTGACGGGTTTGAGCTGCGGAAATTCCTGTTCCCAGTAGCGAAGCACGTGTGGTTTCACAGCACACAGGTCGCTGACTTCGCCGATGGTGAAATAGCGCTTGCCAGGAATCGGGGGAAGTTCGTCGTTATTTCCCGGTTCCAGCATAAGCCTCTACTCGTGATTTCAGTTTCTGCCCCGGACGGAACGTGACGACACGCCGCGCCGAAATCGGGATCTCTTCGCCCGTCTTCGGATTACGCCCCGGCCGTTCGTTTTTGTCACGCAGATCAAAATTGCCAAAACCCGAGAGTTTGACTTGCTCGCCCACAGCGAGCGACGAGCGCAGTTCCTCGAAGAAGAGGTCTACGAGTTCACGTGCTTCGCGCTTGTTGAGACCCAGCTCGTTGAAGAGCGAGTCCGCCATATCCGCTTTCGTGAGTGCCACCGCGTCTTATTCTCTTAGTTTTGCGCCATGGTCGCGTTGCAGTGCCTGGACAATGGCAGCCACCGTCGCGTCGGTTTCGATGTCCGTTAGGGTGCGCGAGGAATCCTGCAAAATCAAGCCTAAAGCAACGCTTTTTAGCCCGGGTTCTACTCCCCTGCCACGGTAGATATCGAATACCCGAATGGATTGCAGCAATGCGCCGCCCGCATCCGCCGCCGAGGCCGAAAGGGCCTGCGCGTCAACGGCATCGTCTACGAGAACAGCGAGGTCGCGCCGGACGCTCGGGAACCGTGATATCGGCGCTGTTCGCGTCACGTTCGCGGCAAAAACGCCTTCAAAATCGAGCTCGAACACGACGCACGGGACGTCAATATCTGACGCCTGCGCGACGCGCGGGTGCAGCGCGCCGATGACGCCAACGCGCGCGCCATTTCGATGAATCTCGGCTGACTGACCCGGGTGCAATGCCGACGACGATGCCCTTACGAACGAGAACTCGTGAACAGCTCCCGAAAGCGCAAGGAGCGCTTCGATATCGGCCTTTATGTCAAAAAAGTCGACGCCGTCAGCACCCGCAGCCCATTGCTCGGGCAGTCGCCGTCCTGCGGCGATACCGGCCAGTACCAGTCGCTCGCCATCGGTCTCGAACACGTGCCCCATTTCGAACAAGCGAACCCGGTCGCGTTGACGCGCCAGGTTGTGCGCCGTGGCAGCCGCAAGCCCGGGCAGCATCGTACCGCGCATCACTGAGAGTTCTCTGGACAGCGGATTCGCGAGCGTGGGCCCCGGTGCGCCGGTGTCCCAGCGGGCGTGTTGTTCTGGATCGATGAAGCTGTAGCAGATTGCCTCGTTGTAGCCGCGGGCCGCGAGCGTGTCGCGGACGCGGCCTTCGGCAATACGCCCTTCACTGTCGGGAGCCAGCGCCACCTCGGAGTAGGCACGACGCGCGGGAATTCGGTCATAGCCGTAGACGCGCGCGACTTCTTCGATGAGGTCTTCCTCGATGGCGATGTCGTAGCGATAACTGGGCGGCGCAACCTGCCAGCCGTCGTGGGTCTGGGTCGTTTTGAAACCAAGACGCGTAAAGATGTTGTCGACGGTGTCAGCGGCGACCTTGTGACCCAGCAGTTTGTCGAGGCGCGCTTGGCGCAGCGTAACTTCCGAACGTGCGGGAAGATGCGCCGCGTCTACAAGGTCGACCATTGGGCTCGCGTTGCCGCCGGCAATATCCAGCAGCAGGTTGGCGGCGCGCGCCTGCGCACGCGCGTGGCCCGCCGGGTCCACGCCGCGTTCAAAGCGCAATGACGCGTCCGTGTGCAGGCCATAGCGGCGCGCCTGACCCGCCATGGCAGCAGGGGTGAACAGCGCGGCCTCAAATACGATATGACGCGTGTGTTCATCCACGCCCGTGGAGGCGCCACCCATGATGCCGGCAAGGCCGATTGGTCCACTGTCATCGCAGATGAGCAGCGTGTCGCTGTCGGGCTCGATCTCGCGCTCATCAAGTAGCGTTAGCTTGTCGCCAGACTGTGCCAATCGCACATGAATGTTGCCTGCAAGCTTATCGAGGTCGTAGGCGTGCATCGGCTGCCCGTATTCGAGCATCACATAGTTGGTGATGTCGACAACCGGGTGGATCGCCCGGATGCCACTGCGGCGAAGACGCTCCACCATCCAGAGTGGCGTTGCGGCCGCCGTGTCGATGTCTTGAATAACACGCAAGGTGAAGCGCGGCACGCGCACGCTGTCATCGACACGCGCCGTGAAGTCGTGTTGCGCCGTTTCAGGCACTTCACTGACCGGCGGCTCATCAAGCTGATCGCCCATGAACGTCGCCACCTCGCGCGCAATACCGAGCACGGAGAAACAGTCGCCGCGGTTTGGCGTCAGATCGACGTCAATAACGTCGTCAGGCAGTTCGAGTGCTTCAGCAAGCGGCGTTCCTGGCTCGATGGTCGCCGGCAGCTCGAGGATGCCGTCGTGTTCTTCGCCCAACTCAAGTTCCCGGGCTGAGCACAGCATGCCGTGCGACGCGACGCCACGGAGCTTGGACTTCCGAATCTTCAGACCGCCCGGCAGTACCGTTCCAATGCGTGCTACCGCGACGCCCATGCCCGCCCGGACGTTGGGCGCACCACAGACGATTTCCAGAGTGGCTTCACCGTCGTCGACCTGGGCGACCGAGAGCCGATCGGCATCGGGATGCTGAGCGACGTCGGTGACACGGCCAACAACCACACCATCGGCAGCCGAAATGGCCTCTGAGCCGTCAACTTCCAGCCCCGCCAGGGTGAGGCGCTCCAGAACGGGGCCAAGCTCGATGTCACGCCCGAGCCAGTGTTCGAGCCAGCGGCGCGAGAACTTCATCGGAACTGCTCCAGCAGCTTGAGATCGTTCTCGAACAGCATGCGCAGGTCCGGGATGCCGTAGCGGAGCATGGCCATGCGCTCGATACCGATACCGAAGGCGTAGCCGCCGTATTGCTCGGGATCAACGCCCACGTTCTTGAGAACGTTCGGATGCACCATGCCGCAGCCCAGGATTTCCAGCCAGCGACCATCGTCCATGAGCACGTCGACCTCCGCGGAGGGCTCTGTGAACGGGAAGTACGATGGGCGGAAACGCAGCTCCGCCTCACGCTCGAAGAAACGCTCCACGAACTCGTGCAACACCGACTTGAGATTCGCAAAGCTGATATCTCGGTCGATAACGAGTCCTTCCACCTGGTGGAACATGGGCGTGTGCGTCTGGTCGGAGTCGCAGCGGTAAACCCGGCCGGGACAGACGATGCGAATCGGCACGCCCTCGTCGCGCATGCTGCGAATCTGCGTCGGCGACGTATGCGTGCGCAACAAGCGCCCGTCACCGAAATAGAAAGTGTCGTGCATCGCACGTGCCGGGTGGTTCTCGGGAATGTTCAGTGCCGTGAAGTTGTGGAAATCGTCTTCGATTTCCGGGCCCTGTCGAATGCCGAAACCTGCACCCGCGAAGATGGCCTCGATGCGACGCCGGGCTAACGTTACGGGATGCAAACTGCCCTGGCGGGTTGCGCGCCCCGGCAACGTGATGTCGATGCGCTCAGCGTCAAGCCGCGCATCGATGGCGGCTGCTTTCAAAGCATCAGCGCGTGCGTCGATGGCCGCCGCAACGGCCTGCTTCACGGCATTAATGCGTTGGCCGGCCGCGGGACGCTCGGAGGGATCGAGCTGACCGAGCATCTTGAGCAGCGCCGTGAGCTCGCCCTTCTTGCCCAGCAGTGCGACGCGCACGGCTTCGAGCGATGCCACATCTGCTGCGGCATCAACCCGTGCGATCGCTGTTTGTTGCAGTGCGTCTAGATCCTGCACCGGGATGCCCCCATGACAACCGCTTGGCCGGCGTTACCGCCGGCCAACCACGGTGTGTCCGAACTGGTTCAGGAGGCCAGTGCCGCTTTCGCCTGCTCCGCCAGCGCCGTAAAGCTCTCGGGCTGGTGCACAGCGAGGTCAGCAAGTACCTTGCGGTCGATCTCGATCTCAGCCTTGGTCAGGCCGTTGATCATGCGGCTGTACGACAGACCATTGATCCGGGCCGCCGCGTTGATACGGGCGATCCAGAGGCGACGGAATTCACGCTTGCGCGTGCGACGGTCGCGGTAGGCGTA
The DNA here is from genome assembly GCA_038524795.1 of Pseudomonadota bacterium. Classification (GTDB taxonomy): domain Bacteria; phylum Pseudomonadota; class Gammaproteobacteria; order Steroidobacterales; family Woeseiaceae; genus CALBPI01. The sequence goes on from JBCBIJ010000011.1 coordinate 77,703, forward strand.
CTGACCGGCCTTGATGACCGCCTGCTTGGCGACCTTGAAGGTCTTGCGGCGGGCGCCGTAGTAACCCTTGGCCTTGCCGAGGATTTTCTTGTGGCGTGCTTTGGCGATAACGCCACGCTTAACTCGTGCCATGACTAATCCTCCTTAGCTGAACGGCAGCATACGACGAACGGCCTTCACGTCCGCCTCGGCGACCTGCAGGGTGTTACCCAGCTGACGCTTACGCTTGCTGCTTTTCTTGGTGAGGATGTGGTTCAGGTGGGACTGAGAGCGCTTAAAGCCACCCTTGCCCGTCCTGCGGAAGCGCTTGGCGGCGCCCCGATTAGTCTTGAGTTTCGACATTGCTGTCTCCTTCGTTTATGGCCAGTTCGCGCTGTCGGACCAATCGCTGTTAGCCCGTTCGCTGCTGGCGAGACACCGTGGTGCCTGCTTGTGGTCTATTTGTTTCCGGCCTGGTTAAGGCGGTGGCCGGACCGCCATAAAAACGGTTTGTGTCAGCGCGTGTTCACTCAATGCTTCTTGGGAGCGATGACCATGATCATCTGACGCCCTTCCATCTGCGGCATTTGCTCAACGGTACCCAGCTCTACGAGATCTTCCCGTACACGCTTCAACAGTTGTGCACCGATCTCCTGATGCGCCATTTCGCGGCCCCGAAAGCGAAGTGTCACCTTCGTCTTGTCGCCGTTCTCGAGAAACTGCGTCAGTTTACGAAGCTTGACCTGGTAGTCGCCCTCCTCGGTGCCCGGGCGGAATTTAATTTCCTTAACCTGGGACTGTTTTTGCTTGCGCTTCGCCGACTGGTTCTTCTTGTTCTGCTCGAACACAAATTTCCCGTAATCCATGATGCGGCAGACGGGTGGTTCTGCGTTCGGGGAGACCTCAACAAGGTCCATCGATTGTTCTTTGGCGAGTTGCAGAGCGTCGGCTAACGGCATGACACCAGCCTGTTCCCCGTCCTGGCGGATCACCCGGACCTGGGCTGCCTGAATGTCGTCGTTGCGCCGTGCGCGTTTTCCGGCTGCGATGAGCGTTTCCTCCTGCTGCTGCACACACCATTCTTGCGGGCGTCCCCTATCCGAGCCTCGCGCTGGATCGAAAACACACCGTCAAAAACGGAATAACGGGCCCCCAAGGCTGCGACCGTGCGCTGCCCTGAACACCCGAATATGAAATTGTAAGCTCACCGACGGCCTCGGACAAGCCCCTAAGTGCAGGAAAACCGGGGAATTTGGGAGCTCTGCGGCGGTGGTGGGCGATGGTGGTTTCGAACCACCGACCTCCACGATGTCAACGTGGCGCTCTACCCCTGAGCTAATCGCCCCGCCGCACCTCGGCCACGACCACGTCGCGACCGGGCGCGCGAGCTTACCGGATTTCGCACGCGATACCAAGCCCAGTGTTTTCGCGGGCTTCAGGCGCTCTTTTGGCCTCCCAAACCCAGCCCGTGGCGGCGCAGCCGCTCGATCTCGTCACGCACGCTGGCGGCTTGCTCAAACTCGAGCTCCCGCGCGTGCTTGAACATATCCTGCTCGAGCTTCTTGATCTTGCGCAGCACCGCTTCCGGCGTGTCCGGGATGGCCGCCGCGTCCTCGCGACCGCGCTTAGCGCCCCGCTTGCCCTTGCCGCCCGGTCGCGACCCGGCCTCCATGATGTCGGCCACAGCCTTGCGGATGGTCTTGGGCGTGATGCCGTGCTCGGCGTTGAAGGCCAGCTGCTTGTCCCGACGACGCCCTGTCTCCTCGAGCGCGCGGCGCATCGAGTCGGTCATGTTGTCCGCATAGAGGATGGCCTTGCCGTTAACGTTGCGCGCCGCGCGGCCGATGGTCTGAATCAACGAGCCTTCGGAGCGCAGGAAGCCCTCCTTGTCCGCATCGAGGATGGCTACGAGCGACACCTCAGGCATGTCGAGGCCCTCGCGCAGCAGGTTGATCCCTACAAGGACATCAAATTCACCCAGCCGGAGATCGCGAATGATCTCGGTGCGCTCGACCGTATCGATATCCGAGTGCAGGTAACGCACGCGGACCTCGTGCTCACGCAGGTACTCCGTAAGATCTTCGGCCATGCGCTTGGTAAGAGTCGTGATCAGCACGCGCTCGTCGACAGCCACCCGCTCGCGAATCTCGGACAGAACGTCATCGACCTGGTGCGCGACGGGCCGCACGTCGACCACGGGATCGACAAGCCCTGTGGGACGGACGACCTGCTCCAGCGTGTTGTCCGTGTGCGCTTTCTCATATTTCCCGGGCGTCGCCGAGACGTAAATGGTCTGAGGTGCGAGGCTTTCGAACTCGTCAAAACGCAGGGGCCGGTTGTCGAGCGCCGAGGGCAGTCGGAAGCCAAACTCGACCAGCGTTTCCTTACGCGCACGGTCGCCGCGGTACATGCCACCGAGCTGCGGGATCGTGACGTGGCTTTCGTCGACGACCAGCAACGCGTCGGGTGGCAGGTAGTCGAACAGGCATGGCGGTGGTTCGCCGGGGCCGCGCCCTGATAGATATCGCGAGTAGTTCTCGATACCGTTGCAGTAGCCCAACTCACGAATCATCTCGATGTCGAACATCGTACGTTGCTCGAGTCGCTGGGCCTCGAGCAGCTTGCCCATGTCCCGCAACACCTCGAGTCGCTCGCGGAGCTCTTCCTTGATGAAATCAAGCGCTCCCAGCAGCCGCTCCCGCGGTGTCACGTAGTGCGACTTCGGGAAGATCGTGAGCCGCGGCACGCTGCGCGTGACCTCCCCAGTCAGCGGGTCAAACCAGGCCAGAGACTCGATCTCGTCATCGAACAGCTCAATGCGGACGGCTTCACGCTCGGACTCCGCGGGGAAGACATCGATGACCTCGCCACGCACGCGGTAGGTGCCCTGCGATAAGTCCATCTCATTGCGTTTGTACTGCATCTCGGCAAGCCGACGCAGCACGCTGCGCTGGTCGATGCGCTCGCCGCGCGACAAGTGCAGCACCATAGAGAAGTAAGCCTCGGGATCTCCCAAGCCGTAAATCGCAGACACGGTCGCCACAATAATGGCGTCTGGGCGCTCGATGAGCGCTTTGGTAGCCGAGAGGCGCATCTGCTCGATGTGCTGATTGATGGACGCGTCTTTCTCAATAAACGTGTCCGAGGACGGCACGTAGGCCTCGGGCTGGTAGTAGTCGTAGTAGGAGACGAAGTACTCCACCGAGTTGTCGGGGAAGAACTCGCGCATTTCGCCATAAAGCTGCGCGGCCAGCGTTTTGTTCGGCGCCAGAACAATCGTCGGCCGCTGCACCTGTTGGATGCAGTTGGCGATCGTGAACGTCTTGCCCGAACCCGTGACACCCAGCAAGGTCTGCTTGGCCAGTCCATCGCGCAGGCCCTCGACGAGGCCCGCAATCGCCCCGGGCTGATCACCGGCCGGCGTATAGTCGGCAACGACCCGAAACGGGGTCTTGTCGCTGTCTTGCATCGCAATGATTCCGGTTAGCCGCGCCGAACGGCGCGTAATCGGGCAGGTTACCATCTGGGAAGACCTCAGGCAGTCCTTCCAGCGGCCCACGCTGCGACGCAACATCTTGACTTGCCCGGATAGCTTCGAGAAAATTCCGGGCTCGCTGATGCGAGCAATTCCTCGGTAGCTCAGTTGGTAGAGCGGTCGACTGTTAATCGATTGGTCGCTGGTTCGAGTCCGGCCCGAGGAGCCAGACCCTGCAAAGCCCGCCTAACGTGCGGGCTTTGTTTTTTTGGGGACTTGGTGCCGGCGTCAGCCGCCGCGACTGTCGAGATACGCGCGGAAGCGGTCGCCGAGCTCCGGGTGTTCGAGCGCAAGCTCCACCGTGGCCTGCAGATAACCCAGCTTACTGCCGCAATCGAAGCGGCGACCCTCGAACGGCATCGCGTAGACCGCCTGTTGCTGCAACAGCGCCGCGATACCGTCAGTAAGTTGAATCTCGCCCCCGGCCCCGCGACCCGTTGTCTCGAGCTTCTCGAAGATCTCCGGCTCGAGCAGGTAGCGCCCCACGACGGCCAGGTCAGAGGGTGCTTCGGCCGGATCGGGTTTCTCAACCATGTGCCGGATGCGGCCGCCCTCGCCTTCACCCGGGTCTGCGTCGCCGATATCGACGATGCCGTAGCTACCCGTCTGTTCGCGCGGCACACGCTGCGCCCCGAGGACACTGCCGCCTTGTTCCGCACGAAAATCGGCCATTTGCTTGAGGCAGGGCTTCTCGCTGTGAATCAAGTCATCAGCCAAGTGCACGAAGAACGGCTCGTTGCCGACTGCAGGTTGCGCGCACAGGACCGCGTGACCGAGTCCGAGCGGCTCGCCCTGGCGAATGAATATGCAGGTCACACCCTCCGGCACAATGTCGCGCACGCTTTCAAGCAGGGCCGTCTTGCCAGAAGTCTCTAGTGCTCGCTCAAGCTCCGGATCGGTGTCGAAGTGGTCTTCAATGGCCCGTTTTGACGAGCCCGTCACGAAGACGAGGCGCGTGGCTCCGGCGGCCACTGCCTCCTCGACCGCGTACTGGATCAGCGGCTTGTCGACGACGGGCAGCATCTCCTTGGGGCTCGCTTTCGTAGCCGGCAGGAACCGGGTGCCTCGGCCTGCCACAGGAAACACCGCCACCTTGACCCTGTCGCTCATTGCTGCCTCCAATGCGTCGTCGTATAGCGCGCCACGGCGCCGGCCAGCGCGAACTATACCCTATCCATTAAGGTTGGCATGCTCGCGCTGACCGGGCTGTGACGCACCGCTCAAGCCGCGCTAGCGCGCGTTGTCAGCGACGCCCTCGCTGTCCTCAAGCAGGATGTTGGCGCGATTGACCTCGATGGTACGTGCACCGATCCCCGTGACTTCGGTGAGCGCTTCAGCCGTTGTAAACGGACCATTGGCGTTGCGGTACGCGACAATAGCACGGGCTTTGGTGATGCCTACGCCTTCAAGCTCGTTCGCGAGCGTTTCGGCGTCGGCCGTATTAATGTTGACGGGGCCCGCGTAAGCCGAGAACGGCGCGGCGAGGATAAAGACGAGCGCGGCCACGCGCGCCGCGGCAGCTAATGCCTTCATGGTGATCTCCTGGCTGTCGCCGGCGACGTGCCGGCAGGTGCCAGTGTCGGGGTTGCACCTGATGCTTGCCGTGCCTGAATCATGGCGCAATGACCACGATCGCGGCCTCAGAGAGTCAGTAGTTCACCCCGCCGTCACTCTCAATGAGCGTATCGAAACGCACCTTGTCGATTGGCCGGAATGACTCCCAATTGCGGCAACCCGGGCACTGCCACAACAACTGCCTGCTCGAGAATCCGCATCGCGTGCAGCGGTAGCGAGGGGACGTCGCAGCGAGCTGCCCCAGCGCTGCACGAACCCGTTCCAAAGCCGCCTGGCGCAACTCAGGATCGTCTTGCGCGAACACCTGCTGGGTGTCGATGAAGCCTGCGAGCACGGGGTCCTCACTGATCATTGTCTCGACGCAGTCATCGATGAATGGCGATCGGATGTCAGGCCAATGCAGTGCCGCTCTTGCGATCTCATCGCGGGCCGCCTCGCGCTCAGCCGTGATCTCGCGCAATGCCGCGTCGAGTCCCTTGGCGTCGTCCTCGTAGAGCCGCGCGACCTTGGGCAACAGTTCTATGAGATACGCACCGTCCTGTGCCAGCACACGACCGAACAGCTTTCGCGCAAGATCGCGGTCATGCTCTTCGAGCGCAATCTCACCACGCAAAATGGCGCCGCGCGTCAGACGCTGACGTTTGGCCTGCGACAGTCGGACGTTGTCGCGTGCTTCCGCAATGTCGCCACGATCCAGTGCTTGCTGCGCGATCTCGCAGTAGTAATTGCTAAGCCGTGCTTTGATTTCAGGTTGCTTGGCCGCTTCGAGTTGTCGCGCGGCGACCACTGCGCTGGCCCATTCCTGTTCCTGCTCGTAGATACTGCAAAGCCGCAGTAGCGCCTCGGTACGATAAGACGAGTCTTCGGCAAGCTGCGCGAACAAGTTCTCGGCGCGGTCGAGCAAGCCCGCGTGCTGGTAATCGCGAGCCAGTGCAAACAAGGCCTGATCGCGCTGTTCACGCGACAGGCTGGGCCGCGCAATGATGTTCTGGTGAACGCGGATGGCGCGGTCCACTTCACCGCGACGACGGAACAGACTACCCAAAGCGAAGTGGGTTTCTATGGTTTGATCGTCAACTCGAACGAGCCGAATGAAGTGCTCCAACGCCTGGTCGTTCTGGTCGTTGAGCAGGAAGTTGAGGCCTTTCAGGTACTCGGAGTTGAGTGGTGCCGCGATACCATCGATGTCATCGCGATCCCCGCCGAAACGACCAAACAGGAATCCTGCTGCGGCCAACAGCAGGAACAGACCTGCGAGCAGCAGGATCTGTTCAAGGGAGTCAGTCGGCATTCTGCAGCGGCAGGCTGCGCAGGCTGGTGATCTCGGTTTCTGCCGTGCTCAGTGCGCGCCGCAACTTCCGACGCTCGGAAGTTACGCGCAGCAGGAATAGCGAGGCGATCGCGAGGCCCAGGATCACGCCGATGATCAGGGCACCAATGATGACGAAAGACTGCGCGAGCTCGTAACGCGCGAACAGCAGGTCAAGCTGGATCATCTCGGTGTTCAGCGTTGCAAATACGGCCGCGAACACGACAGCAATCACAACGACAATGAGGGTCAGGACACGACGAATCACGGGGTCTGCCCCTGGCAGGCATAAGGCGCGCAGAGCGCGGCCTCAGCTCTTGATCGGAATGTGGCGGCTCGCATTGACCCGTTCGCGCAGGTCCTTGCCCGGTTTGAAGTGCGGTACGTGCTTGCCCGACAGCGCAACGGCAGCGCCCGTCTTGGGATTGCGGCCCTGGCGCGGCGGGCGAAAGTGCAGCGAGAAACTGCCGAACCCACGGATTTCGATACGGTCCCCGTGTGCGAGCGAGTCGCTCATGAGTTCAAGGAGGTGCTTGACCGCGAGTTCAACGTCCTTCGCGGGCAGGTGGCGCTGTTTTCGCGCAATCTGTTCGATCAGCTCGGACTTGGTCATCGTTACACGCCTCCCCTACGTGCGTCCGACGTGACCCGGCGGCCCTTGCCGCCGGGTCATGCCGAAATCAATCCGAGGAATCGGACATCTTTTCCTTCAGAAGGTCGCCAAGAGTGGTACCAGAACTGCTGGCACGCGTCTCCGACTGGTAGCTCTGAAGTGCCTCAGCTTCCTCGTGGAACTCCTTGGCCTTGATGGATAATGCTACGTTCCGGTTCTTGCGGTCAACGCCCGTAATGCGAGCCTCGACCTCTTCACCCGTGCGCAGCACCGTGCGCGCGTCTTCGACACGTTCACGCGACAGCTCAGAGGCACGCAGCGTGCCCGTCAGACCCTCGCCCAGCTCCACGGTGGCGCCACGGGCGTCGACCTCGAGGATCGTGCCTTTGACGATACTACCTTTGGGGTGCTCTGCGAGCCACGAGGACAGCGGATCCTTGTCCATCTGCTTGATGCCCAGCGAGATACGCTCGCGCTCGGCGTCGATGGCAAGCACCACGGCTTCCACTTCCTGACCTTTCTGGTAGTTGCGAACGGCGTCCTCACCTTCGTCGTCCCAGGACAGGTCTGAGAGGTGGACGAGGCCGTCAATGCCGCCGTCCAGACCGATGAAGATACCGAAGTCGGTGATCGACTTGATCTGACCCTTGACGCGGTCGCCGCGGTTACAGGTGGCGCTGAACTCAGCCCAGGGGTTGGACTTGCACTGCTTGATGCCCAGCGAGATGCGGCGGCGGTCCTCGTCGATGTCGAGCACCATGACTTCCACTTCCTCGCCCAGGTGAACCACCTTGTGCGGGTTGACGTTCTTGTTCGTCCAGTCCATCTCCGAGACGTGCACGAGGCCTTCGACGCCCTCTTCGATCTCGACGAAGCAACCGTAGTCGGCGATGTTCGTGACCTTGCCGAACAGACGCGTGGTCGGCGGGTAACGCCGCGCGATGTTCTGCCACGGATCGGCGCCGAGCTGCTTGATGCCCAGCGACACACGCTGGCGCTCGCGGTCGAACTTCAGGATCTTGACGTCGATTTCGTCACCGACCGAGACCACTTCAGACGGATGCTTAACGCGCTTCCACGCCATGTCCGTGATGTGCAGCAGGCCGTCGATGCCACCGAGGTCGACGAACGCACCGTAGTCGGTGAGGTTCTTGACGATACCCTTGATGACGTGGCCTTCCTGCAGGCTCTTCAGCAGCGCTTCGCGCTCTGCACTGTACTCTTCTTCAACCACCGCACGACGCGATACGACGACGTTGTTGCGGCTCTGGTCAAGCTTGATGACCTTGAACTCGAGGACCTTGCCTTCGAGGTAGGACGGGTCGCGAACCGGGCGTACGTCGACGAGCGAACCCGGCAGGAATGCGCGGACGTTGTCGATGTCGACGGTGAAGCCGCCTTTGACGCGGCCGTTGATGACACCGTTGACGATGTCGCTGCCTTCGAAGGCTTTCTCTAGGCGCGTCCAGGTACGGGCGCGCTTGGCCTTTTCGCGCGACAGCCGCGTTTCGCCGAAGCCATCTTCGACGGCATCGAGGGCAACCTCGACCACATCGCCGACGACGACTTCAACTTCGCCACTGTCGTTCTGGAACTGTTCGACGGGGATCACCGCCTCGGACTTGAGCCCGGCGTTGACGATGACGACGTCGTTGTTGACCGCCATGACGGTCCCGTTGAGGATCGTACCCGGCGCGATCTTTTGGCTAGCCAGGCTTTCCTCGAAGAGTTGTGCAAAACTTTCAGACATGTTGTGAACCATCGCTGCCACGAAGGCAGCACCCATTTAGAGTTAATACATCCGGCCAATGCGACGTGCAAAGGTTGCGGACACCACAGCGCGTCACCCACCACGGGTGCCGAGCCACCAAAAACCGGACATTCAGGAAGCGGAAGCGACGCTGAGTTGCCGGGCCCAATTGCAGGACCGACAACGAAAAAACGCCGACACCGGCTAGCGTCAGTCCGACGTGGCGAGGGCACCGAGCCCAAGCCGCGCGTTCTTCAACGCCAGTACGGTGGCGACGACAGCGTCGACCGACATCGAGGTGGAATCGATGACCACGGCATCGTCGGCAGGCTTTAAAGGCGCTGCCTGGCGCGATTGGTCACGGCGGTCCCGTTGCTCGATGTCCCGCAAAAGGGCCGCGAGGTTAACATCAATGCCCTTTGCTTTCAACTGCTTATAGCGTCGATCCGCCCGCTCCTCAGCGCTCGCCGTAAGGAACACTTTAAGGCCTGATTCGGGGAAGATTCGGGTACCCATATCACGCCCGTCAGCCACAAGACCCGGGGCTTGCGCGAAGGCCCGCTGGCGGTCCACAAGCGCATCGCGAACGGCAGGTAAGGCGGCAATGATCGAGGCCCGCTCGCCGCAGGATTCTGTGCGAATTGCTGTGCTGACGTCCTCACCGTCGAGCAGAACCTGCTCGTTGCCCCGCCCGTCCATGCCAAACACGACGCTGAGCGCCTGCGCGACGGCCGCCAGGCGCCCTACGTCGTCATCAGCAACGCCGCGTTTGGCAGCCGAAAGCGCCGTGAGGCGGTAAAGCGCGCCTGAATCCAGCAAATGCCAGCCCAAAACCTCAGCCAGCACACGGGACACGGTGCCCTTACCCGACCCGCTGGGCCCATCGACTGTAATGACGGGCGCCGTCATGCGGGCCCCACGCTCAGGCCTGCTGTGGCGGCGAGCTCGATGAAATTGGGGAAGGACGTGGCGATCTCTCGGGCATTGCCGATAGTCACCGGGGCAGCTGAGACGCCGGCCCCGACCGCAAACGCCATCGCAATGCGGTGATCGCCATGGCTGTCGACGGTGCCGCCCGAAAGCTGACCGCCTTCGATCCGGACCCAGTCCTCGCCCTCCTCGACCTGGATACCCAACGCGCGCAGACCGGCCACCATGACCCCGATGCGGTCACTTTCCTTGTGCCGTAGCTCGGCGAGGCCCGAGAACTCGGAAACGCCTGCCGCTGTCGCCGCAGCCACAAACAGGACCGGGAATTCGTCGATGGCGAGCGGTACGAGCGACTCCGGGATCCGCGCGCCTTTGAGCTCGCCACCACGCACCGTGAGGTCTGCCACGGGCTCGCCGCCCACGGTCTGTGGGTTGGTTACGCTGATATCTGCGTCCATGGCCTCGAGAATATCGAGAACACCGCGCCGAGTTGGGTTTGTGCCGACAGCTTCGAGTGTCAGCTCGCTGCCCGGCACGATGCTTGCGGCGACGAGGAAGAAGGCGGCGGACGACAAATCAGCCGGCACGCGGATATCGACGGCTTCCAGCCGCTCGCAAGGTGCGATCCGCACGGTGCTCCCGTCGCGTGTTACGTCAGCCCCCATCGCCGACAACATGCGCTCAGTATGGTCTCGCGACGGTGCGGGCTCATGCAGCGTCGTCGCTGACGTCGCGTAGAGACCTGCAATGAGCAACGCACTCTTAAGCTGTGCGCTCGCGATGGGCATCTCGTAGTCGATGCCCTCAAGCGATCCCCCCGGGTGAATCACCAGTGGTGCGTGCCCGTCGTTGCTGTCGATCTGAGCGCCCATCGCGCTCAGCGGATTGATCACTCGGCGCATGGGCCGTGTTGACAGCGAGGCGTCACCGATCAGCGTCGAGGAAAACGACTGCGCGGCCATGAGTCCGCACAGCAGGCGCATGCCCGTACCCGAGTTGCCAAGATCGAGGGCCGACGCAGGCGCGTCGAGGCCCCGAAGGCCGCGTCCAACCACACACCAGTCTCCCTCAGCCTCGCGCGTGACCTCGACGCCAAGCGCGCGCATGGCATTGGCTGTGGCCAGGCAGTCGTCCCCCTCGAGCAGGCCCCGGATACGACTGGTACCCGTCGCAATTGCTGAAAACATCAGCGAGCGATGCGAGACGGACTTGTCGCCGGGCACACGCAAGCGGCCGTTCAGCGGGCGCGCAATGGGGCGCGATACGATCGTTTCGGGCGTCGCGGACATCGTAGATCGCGGGCGGTCAGAGCACGGCGCGGGGATAGGCGCCGATGACGCGGAACAGCGTTGCCCGAGACTCGAGTGCCTCGATGGCCGCACTCAAACCCGCATCATCGGGATGACCATCTACGTCGATAAAGAACACATAGTCCCAGACGCCGCGTCGCGACGGCCGCGATTCGATGCGCGTCATGTTGACGCCATGGTCTGCGAGCGGCAGCAGCAGCTGGTAGAGCGCACCGGAACCGTCGGCCTGGGCCGCCGAGATCAGCATAGCCGTCTTGTCGTCGCCGCTGGCCGGCAGCAAGGCTTTGCCCAGCACGAGAAAGCGTGTCGTGTTGTCGGCGCGGTCCTCGATGTTCTCGACGAGGATCTTGAGCCCGTAAACGTCCGCAGCCGACTGACCACCGATGGCCACGGTACCGCGTTCGTCACGGGCACGGCGCGCACCCTCCGCATTGCTGCTAACGCCGATGAGCTCGGCGCCCGGCAGATACTCACGAAGCCAGCCGCGGCACTGGGCCAGCGACTGCTGGTGCGCGCAGACGCGCTCGACGCTTTCGAGCGTATCCTGCTCGCCGCCCATGAGGTGCTGTTCAATGCGCAGCTCGATCTCACCACAAATCTTGAGCGGCGAGGTGATAAACATGTCCAGCGTGTGGTTGACGGTGCCCTCGGTCGAATTCTCGATGGGTACAACACCGAAGTCCGCGTTACCCGACTCGACCTCCTGGAACACCTCGTCGATCGTTGCGAACGGTAAATCGCGGATCGAATGGCCGAAGTGCTTGAGCGCGGCCGACTGCGTGAACGTGCCCGCGGGACCCAAGTAGCCAATCTTGAGCGGCTCCTGCTGCGCCAGGCAGGCTGACATGATCTCTCGGAACAGCCTGACCATTTCCTCGTCGCGCAGTGGGCCAGCATCGTTGCGGCTGACCACGCCCCGAAGCACTTCGGCCTCGCGGTCGGCGCGGTAAAAGCTTGCATTGTCCTCCGCACCACGTTTCGCGATGCCGACCGCCTGCGCGAGTTTTGCGCGTGCGCTGATGAGACGCTGCAACTCCGAGTCGATGCGGTCGATCTCGGTGCGAACGTCGGAGAGGTTGTGCTTGGGTTCGTCAGTCACGGGGCAGTCTACTGGTGGTTTGCGCCAGTGTGCGGCGCACCACGGCCCGAATCAACAGCGCTTACTGCCCGGGCACCCGTACGTCGAGGACCCCTTCCACCTCCGCGATCGCCGCCAGCGTCGCGTCGTCGGCGGCACCGTCAAGATCAACGATGGTGTAGGCGAGATCGCCGCGCGATTTGTTGAGCAGGTCCGCGATGTTGAGACCCGCATCAGCAAGCAAGGTCGAAACCTGGCCCACCATGTTCGGTACGTTGCGGTTGGCGATGGTGATCCGGAACGTGTCCGCCACCCGGGGCATTTTGGCGTCCGGGAAGTTCACCGAGTGGCGAATGTTGCCGTTCTCCAGGAAGTCGCGAACCGTGTCGGCGACCATGACTGCGCAGTTCTCCTCAGCCTCGGCGGTCGATGCACCCAGGTGCGGCAGCGCCACAATCCGTTCGTGGCCAATCGTCGTGCGGTTAGGAAAGTCTGTGATGTAGCCACCGAGCTTGCCTTCGTCGAGCGCAGCCACCACGGCAGCATCGTCGACGATCCCGCCACGGGCCAGATTGCACACGACGGCGTGATCGGGCAGCAACGCGAGGCGTTCCGCATCCAGTAAACCGCGTGTGGCATCGTTCAGCGGGACGTGGACGGTCAGCATGTCCACCTGGCCCAGCAGATGTTCGATGCTTGTCGCCTCTTCGACACCGGCAGACAGCTGCCAGGCGCGGCGCACCGTCATGTGCGGGTCGTAGCCCATCACGTCCATGCCCAGAGCCAGCGCGGCATTACAGACTTCGACGCCAATGGCGCCCAGTCCGATCACGCCCAGACGGCGTCCCGGCAGCTCACGTCCGGCGTAGCGCTTTTTGCCCGCCTCCACAGCCTTGCTGATTTCGGCGTCGCTGCCCTCGAGCCCGTCGACATAGGTCAACGCGGACTTGATGTTGCGCGAAGCCACGAACAGGCTCGCGAGCACAAGCTCTTTAACCGCGTTCGCGTTGGCACCAGGCGCATTGAACACGGGAACACCGCGCTCGCTCATCGACTCGATCGGGATGTTGTTGGTGCCCGCACCCGCGCGCCCGATGGCTCGCACCGTGTCGGGAATATCCATCTCGTGCATGTTGGCTGAGCGAACCAGCACTGCGTCCGGATGGCCGATTTCAGAGGCGACCTCGTAGCTGTCGCGCGGCAGCCGGCGCAGGCCCTTGACCGAAATGTTGTTCAGGGTCTGAATCTTGTACATGGGGGGATTCCGTCAACCGTAGCGTTGTTCGAAGTCGTGCATGAAGGCGACGAGCGCATCGACCCCTTCCTGCGGCATAGCGTTGTAGATGCTGGCCCGCATGCCACCGACAGAACGGTGGCCCTTGAGCGTAGCCAGACCCGCGCCTGCGGCTTCCTCGAGGAACGTGGCGTCGAGACGGTCATCGGCCAGCGTAAACGGCACGTTCATACGGGACCGGGCGCGCGGCGCGACGGGGCACTGGTAGAAGTCAGAGCCATCGACGGCACCGTAAAGCGTCTCGGCCTTGCGCTGGTTGCGCTGGGCCATGACGTCGAGGCCGCCCTGATCAATAAGCCACTCAAACACGAGCCCAGCCATATACCAGCCATAGGTCGGCGGCGTGTTGCTCATCGAACCGGCATCAGCGTGCGCCTTGTAGCTCAGCATCGTTGGCACATCGTCGCGCTTCGCCTCGAGCAGATCGCGGCGCATGATCACAATGGTCAGCCCGGCGGGCCCGATGTTCTTCTGGGCACCAGCATAGATCAGACCAAACCGGCTGACATCGACGGGCCGAGACAGAATGGTGGAAGAGTAATCCGCCACAAGCGGACCAGTTGCCACGTCGTCGGGGATGTCGTGAAACTCGACGCCGCCGATCGTCTCATTGGGCGTGTAATGCAGGAAAGCCGCGCTGTCGCTGACCTGCCAGTGGGTCCGCTCGGGGATGTCTGTGTAGTTCGAGTCCGCAGCGTCTGCCGCGACGTTCACGTTGGCGAAACGGGCCGCTTCCTTGACCGCTTTCTTGCCCCAGCTGCCGGTCACCACGTAGTCCACGGTATCGCCAGGCGCAGCAAGGTTGAGCACGGACATCGCAAACTGCAGCGTCGCGCCGCCCTGCAGGAACAGCACCGCGTAGTCCTCGGGAATGCTGAGTAGCGCGCGTAGATCCGCTTCGGCTTTTTCCGCAATCGATACAAAGGCTTTGCTGCGGTGGCTCATCTCCATGACCGACATGCCAGAGCCCTGCCAGTCGAGCAGCTCGGTCTGTGCTTTCGCGAGCACAGCCTCAGGCAGCGCCGCAGGACCGGCGCTGAAGTTGTAAATGCGACCCATCAGTCGTCTTCCTCGATAGCCTCAATGCGCGCCAACCCACTCAGGCTGTCGCCGTCGTCCAGGCGGATGAGCCGGACACCCTGAGTATTGCGCCCCATTGATGACACTTCCGCGACAGGCGTGCGCACAAGCGTGCCAGCGTGGCTGATGAGCATGATCTCGTCTTCGTCACGCACTTGCAGTGCACCGATGCAGCGGCCATTGCGGTCGCTCGTCTGGATCGCAATGAGCCCCTGACCGCCCCGGCCCTGGGTGTTGAACTCGTCGACCTCGGTGCGTTTGCCGTAACCGTGCTCGGTCGCAACTAGCACCGCGCCTTCCCGGACCACCAGCATGGCAATGACGTTTTGATCGTCGGCGACGCGAATCCCCCGAACGCCGGCGGCGCCGCGGCCCATCTCGCGGACATCCCCGCCCTGGAAGCGGATCGCCTTGCCCGAGTCGGCGAACAACATGATCTGTTCCTCGTCGCCCACGATCTCCACGTCAACGAGTTCGTCTCCGTCGCGAATGTCGATGGCGATAATGCCGCTCGCGCGGGGGCGCGAGTAGGCCTCGAGCGCAGTCTTCTTGACCTGCCCACGGCGCGTCGCGAAGAACACGTAGCGATCGGTCGGGAAGTCTCGGGTCGGCACGACGGCATTAATACGTTCGTCGGGCTCGAGTGGTAACAAGTTCACGATCGGCTTGCCGCGTGAACCGCGCCCTGCCTGAGGCAACTGGTAGACCTTGAGCCAGTACACCTTGCCGTGGCTCGAGAAACACAACAGCGTGTCATGGGTATTGGCAACGAACAGCGTGTCGATGAAGTCTTCTTCTTTCATGCGCGTCGCCGCACGCCCGCGTCCGCCACGGCGCTGTGCCTGATAGGTGTCGAGCGTCTGCGCCTTGGCGTAACCCGCGTGCGACAACGTGACGACCACATCTTCCTCGGGAATTAGGTCTTCGATGCTGAGATCGGAATGATCGGCAACGATGTCCGTCCGGCGCGGATCCGCGTACTGCTCGCGAACATCGGCAAGCTCTTCGCGAATGACCTCGAGCAGGCGATCCGGGTCAGCCAGGATATGAGAAAGCTCTTTAATCTTGCCAAGTATCTCTTCGTATTCTTTGACAATTTTGTCCTGCTCCAGCCCCGTCAGGCGGTGCAGGCGCAGATCGAGGATGGCTTGGGCCTGAGTTTCCGACAGGCGGTAGCGCGCACCGTCATCGTCGCCGCGCAGGCCGAAGGATTCGTCGAGCGCATCGGGACGCGTGTCGATGCTACCCGCGCGTTTGAGCATGTCCGTGACCTGCCCCGGCGCCCAGTCGCGCGCGGTCAAACGCACGCGCGCCTCTGCCGGCGACGGCGAACCCTTAATGAGCTCGATAACTTCATCAATGTTCGCGAGCGCAACCGTTTGGCCTTCGAGCACATGGGCCCGATCTCGCGCTTTGCCGAGATCAAAGATCGTGCGACGGGTGACCACCTCGCGGCGGTGCGAAACGAAGGCATCCAGCACCTCGTGCAGCGTCATCAGCTTGGGCTGCCCGTTTGCGAGCGCCACCATGTTGATGCCGAACACGCTCTGCAGCGGCGTCTGCTTGAACAGATTGTTGAGCACGACGTCGCTGACTTCGCCACGCTTGAGTTCAATCACGACCCGCATGCCGTCCTTGTCGGACTCGTCCCTCAGACCGGAAATACCATCCAGTTTCTTCTCGCGAACGAGCTCGGCGATTTTCTCGATCAGACGTGCTTTGTTGACCTGGTAAGGCAGCTCCGTGATGACGATGGCCTCACGTGACTTACCGTCCATCTCTTCCACGTGCGTGCGCCCGCGAATGTAGATGCGGCCGCGACCCGTCTTGTAAGCGGAGTAGATGCCGGCCGAGCCATTGATGATGCCCGCCGTCGGAAAATCGGGACCCGGCAGATGCTCCA
Organism: Pseudomonadota bacterium; assembly: GCA_038524795.1. Classification (GTDB taxonomy): domain Bacteria; phylum Pseudomonadota; class Gammaproteobacteria; order Steroidobacterales; family Woeseiaceae; genus CALBPI01. The sequence continues at coordinate 94,059 of JBCBIJ010000011.1, forward strand.
TGAGTTCCGGAACGTCGATGTCCGGGTTGTCGATGAGCGCCAGCACCGCGTCGATCACCTCGCCCAGGTTGTGCGGCGGGATGTTCGTAGCCATACCCACGGCGATACCGGCGCTGCCATTGACGAGCAGGTTCGGAACGCGGGTGGGCAGGACCGAGGGCTCAGACTCGGAGCCGTCATAGTTTTCGACGAAATCAACCGTCTGCTTGTCGATGTCGGCCAGCAGCTCGCGCGTAATCTTGGCCATACGCACTTCGGTGTAGCGCATGGCCGCCGCCGCGTCGCCGTCGACGGAGCCGAAGTTGCCCTGCCCGTCGATCAGCATATAACGCATAGAAAACGGCTGCGCCATGCGGACGATCGTGTCGTAAACGGCGGAATCGCCGTGCGGGTGGTACTTGCCGATCACGTCGCCGACGACGCGGGCAGACTTCTTGTAGGGCTTGTTGAACTCGTTGCCCAGCTCGCGCATCGCGAAAAGCACGCGGCGGTGCACCGGCTTAAGACCATCTCGAACGTCGGGCAATGCACGCCCGACAATGACGCTCATGGCGTAGTCGAGATACGACTGACGCATCTCGTCTTCAATGGTGACTGAGAGCAGTTCCTGGGCGATATCGGACATAGAAATTCAGGTCGCCTGGCCGGTCGTGCGTAGGGCCTGAGCCCAGCCACGACGGGGGAGCGCGGCCCGCCTGAAACGGGTCACGAAGAGGCGTTATCGGTCAGTAGTTAAATAAGTAGCTTTTTCAGGCGCTTATGTTGTTATTGGAGAACGTGTCTAGGCCACGTTTTCTGCTGCCCTGAAGACCCTCCAAACGCCTGAAATTCTAGCACAAAACTGACCGTCTTCGGGGCGTGGGAATCGGCGCCAACCCGGTATACTCGCGCCATGCAAACTTGTGACCTCATACTGGCCGCGCGCTGGGTCGCGCCGGTCGACGGGCGGCGGCGTCTCATCGAAAATGGCGCCGTTGCGATCGACGGTGGGCGCATCGCCGCCGTGGATACCCGGGAATCGATTGCGGACCAGTGGGACGCCCGAAAACGCGTAGATCGACCCAACGCACTGCTGACGCCGGGCTTTATCAACGCGCACACGCACGCCGCCATGGCGCTGTTCCGTGGCATTGCCGACGACCTCCCACTGGACGCCTGGCTGAACCAGCACATCTGGCCGCTCGAAGCGCAGCACGTGACGCCGGATTTCGTGCGTGATGGCACCCGGCTGGCCATGGCCGAGATGCTGCGTGGCGGCATCACCTGCTTCAACGACATGTACTTCTTCCCGGACGTTGTCGCAGAAGCCGTTATCGAAGCGCGTATGCGAGCATCGATCGGGCTCATCGTCATCGACTTCCCGACGGTCTGGGCCGACGACCCGGACGGCTACCTAAAGAAAGCGGTTGCCGTATACGACAGCCACGCACGTGACCCGCTCGTGAGCTTCCAGTTTGCGCCCCACTCGCCCTATGCCGTTAGTGAGGAGACGCTGGCTCGCGTCCGCGTGCAGGCTGACCAGCTCGATATCGGCGTCCACACCCACTTGCATGAGACCGCGGCCGAGGTCGCCAATCACGTTGCCGATCGTGATGAGCGCCCGTTCTCGCAGCTCGACCGCCAGGGCTTCGTTAACCAGACGCTGCTGGCCGCCCATATGGTCCACATCGACGAGGACGAGATCGCACGCGCAGGCGCCTCGGGCATGAGCGTGGTGCACTGTCCCGAGTCAAACCTCAAACTTGCCAGTGGCATCGCCCCCGTGACCGCCCTCGTCGAAGCCGGCGTCAACGTGGCACTCGGTACTGATGGCGCGGCCAGCAACAACGACCTGAGCCTGCTCGGTGAGATGCGCACCGCAGCGCTGCTGGCGAAAGCCCAGTCGGGCAGCGCGCGCAGCCTACCGGCCGAGACGGTGCTTGAGATGGCCACGATCAACGGCGCTCGCGCGCTCGGCATCGACGCTGACACGGGGTCGCTCGAGGCTGGCAAGTGGGCCGACATGACTTGTATCGAGCTTGATCGACCGCACACCACGCCCTGCCCCGATCCCCTGTCGACGCTGGTGTATGCGGCAGGCAACGGTGACGTCTCAGACGTCTGGGTGGCCGGGCGGGCGGTGCTCGAACAACGTAAACTAGTGACCATAGACGAGGATGCGGTCCTGGCGCGTGCCCGCGATTGGGCAACGCGCTTCGGCACCCAGAACACGGCATGAGTGATAGCAACCAGGCCCAGCGCGCGGACAACGTCGACGCGGCCGAAATCGCCCGCTTCGACGCAGCGGCATCGCGTTGGTGGGACCCCGACGGCGAATTCGGTGCGCTGCACCGGATCAACCCGCTGCGCGCCGACTATGTGGCCGAACGGGTAACGCTCGACGATGCCAAGCTGATCGATATCGGCTGCGGCGGCGGCCTCTTCGCCGAAGCCATGGCAGCACGCGGCGCGCGGGTGACCGCGATCGACATGTCGCGCACGGCCATTGAGGTCGCGAAGCTGCACCTGCACGAAAGCGGGCACGGCATTGATTACCGCGAGTCGACGGCTGAGGCGATTGCTGACGACCAGGCGGGGCAGTTTGACGTCGTGACCTGCCTCGAGATGCTCGAACACGTGCCCTCGCCCGCCTCTGTTGTCGAGGCCGCGGCGCGCCTCGTGCGACCAGGTGGCGACGTGGTGTTCTCGACCATCAACCGCACAGCGAAGGCTTTTGCGCTGGCCATCGTCGGCGCAGAGTACGTATTGAATTGGGTGCCCCGTGGTACTCATGAGTTCTCGAAGTTCATCAAGCCGAGCGAACTCGACGGCGCCGCGCGACGCGCAGGCCTCGAGCTCGTTTCGCTGGCCGGGCTCGAGTACGACCCGTTGTCGGACCGGTTCCGGCTGGGCGCAAGCGTGGACGTGAACTACTTCGCCCACTACCGCCGGCCGGCCAGCGATTCGTGACGCAGGCACGCCCCGCAGTCCTGTTCGATCTCGACGGTACGCTCGTCGATACCGCCGAAGATCTGGCCGCAGCCTTGTGGTCGGCCTGCGACCGTTTTGGCCGGGAACGCCCACCGCTGTCCGCGGCTCGAACCGCAATCGGTGACGGCGGTCCGGGACTCGTACGGCTCGCATTTGGCGAGAACGCACCGGAACACGTCGATGCGCTGGCGCACCTGCTCGACTACTACGCCAACAACATTGCCGCGCATTCCCGCGTGTACGCGCCGCTTGACCAACTGCTCGACGCACTCGATGCGCGAGAAGTGCCCTGGGGTGTTGTGACCAACAAGCGTGTCGGACTGGCCCGGTCTCTGCTGAGCGGAATCGGTGTCGTGCCCACACGCGACTGCATCATCGGCGGCGACTCTCTTGAGGTGGCGAAGCCGCATCCGGCGCCGCTGCTACATGCGGCAGCGATTCTTGAGGTGGCGGCCGAACACTGTTTGTACATCGGTGACCACAGCCGCGACATCGATGCCGGCAAGGCGGCGGGCATGCGTTGCATCGCCGCAGGCTACGGTTACATCAGCGCCGAAGAGGAACCAGCCCAATGGGGCGCCGAGGCCATCGCCTCGACCCCCGCTGAACTCGCCAGGCACATCGAGCAGTTTCTGACGCAGCACTCAGGCGCCGCGGCATGACGTTTCCAGAGTTGCTGGAGCAGACGGCCATCTGGCCCTGGCTGGGTGTGGCTGCCTTACTGGGGCTGCTCATCGGGGCGCTCGTTGCCGTACTCATCGCGCGCAGCCGGAGCGAACGCCAGGCGTTGGAGATCGCGCGACTCGAGCAGCAAATTCGCGACGACACCGCCCTGCAGCGCGAGCGTGAGCAGCTTATGGAGCTCATGTCGACGCGTCTCACGGGCGAGTTTGGCCAGCTGGCGCAAAAAACCATGCGCGCCAACAGCGAAACCTTCTTGCAGCTCGCCGAGGAGCATCTGGGCTCACGGCAGAAGGAAGCGGACAGCGCGCTCGCCGCCCGCGAACAGGCAGTGGCCACGCTCGTGAAGCCCATTTCGGAAGCACTGCGCGACAGCCGTCGCCAGATCGAGGAACTGGAAAAAGCGCGCAGCCAGGCCTACGGCGGCATCACCGAGCAATTGGCGAACATGCAGGCGACAACGGCGTCCCTGCAGCACGAAACCCGCAACCTGATCACGGCACTGCGCCGCCCCGAGGTGCGTGGTCAGTGGGGTGAGATCACCCTGCGACGGCTCGTCGAAATGGCCGGCATGGTCGAGCATTGCGACTTCGTTGAGCAGGCCACGGTGCGCGGCGAAGACGGCAGTGCACTGCGCCCCGACCTCATTGTTCGTATGCCTGACGAGCGCGAGCTCGTCGTTGACGTCAAGACGCCGCTTGATGCTTACCTAAGTGCCATCGAGGCGACGGATGAACAAGAGCGCAAACGCTTTCTCAAGCAACATGCGCGCAAGGTTGCTGACCGCATCGCCGAGCTGTCGCGCAAGTCTTACTGGGCCCAATTCACCAAGAGCCCGGAGTTTGTGATCCTCTTTATCCCTGGCGACCAGTTCCTCACGGCTGCACTCAACGAGCAGCCCACGCTCATCGACGACGCGTTACGCCAGAACATCATCCTGGCCACGCCAACGAGTTTTGTCGCGCTGCTCAAGGCCGTCGCCTACGGCTGGCGCCAGCTCTCGCTCGCCGAGAACGCAGAACACATTCGCAAACTGGCCGTCGACCTGCATGACCGACTGGCCGTCTACGCTGAGCACATGGCGCGCGTCGGCAACCAACTCGACGGCAGTGTTCGTGCCTACAACAAGGCCGTCGGGTCGCTCGAACGTAATGTGCTGCCAGGCGCACGCAAATTCACCGAGCTTGGCGTACAGCCCCGTAAGCAGCTCGACGAGCTTTCAAGCGTGGAGTCCTCAGCGCGCGACCTCCAGGCGCTCATGCCCGGCGATACCGAGGCGGACTCGAGCGGGGACAGCACATGAACCTGGGCGGCTTTGCCATGACCGACGCCGGGGACTGCCTGCGGCTTGCCATGGCGTTTGTCGATGAACCCTACGGCCAGCGTCTCGAAGCGGCTTACCTGCTGCGGGAAGCCGTGGTGGGCGCTGCGACGACCAGTAGCGAGACCGCCGTCTGCGCCACGCAGCTGCAGTGGTGGCGCGATGAGCTCGACCGGCTTGTCGCGGGGGAACCCAAGCATCCTGTCTCCCAGCAGTTTGCCGAGCGTATCGGTACTGATGCAGACACGATGCAGTTTGCGAACGAGTGGATCGTTGATACGGAGCGCCTGCTCTTCGGACCCGCGCCCGAGGACACGGCCAGCCACCGCATTGCCGGCTACCGCCGCTACGGCGCGAGCCTCATGCTGGCGCTGACGCCCGAAGCGCGCGCGAGCTGCGCCCACGTCGTTCGGGACATTGCCGTTGCACTCTACGCGCTCGACGAACACCGCAATGAGCCTGTGTTCGATTACGAGACGGCAATGACGCTGCACGCCACCATTAACGACAGCGCCGAACAGCTCACTGATGTCGGCGTCGCCGTCCTTGCCGCAACGTCGGCGAATGCCCTGCGCCGTCGCTACGACGGCCTTAAGCCCGGCGCTGTGCGGCAGTTACGCTTTGCCTGGCGAAGTGCACGTAGAACAAGAAAGAACGGAGCTTCCTGATGTCACTGGACCCAACAACGCCGCGTGAATTCGAAGCACCTGATGGGGCACTGGCGGATCGCGTCATCCTGATCACAGGCGCCAGTGACGGCATCGGGCGCGCCCTGGCCATCGAGTGCGCAAACAAGGGCGCGCTCGTGATCGCACAGGGTCGCCGCCGCAAGAAGCTTCAGGCGCTCGCCGACGACATCGAGGCTGCAGGCGGGATCGAACCCATCCTCGTCCCCATGGATTTTCTCAAGGCGGAGGGCGGCGTCTACTTGTCGCTGGCCGAGCAAATCGAGCAGGACTTTGGCCGACTTGACGGTCTGGTCCACTGTGCGGGCATGCTGGGCGAGATGACCGAGATCGAGGACTACGACGCGGCCGTCTGGCAGCAGGTCATGCACGTTAATGTGACGTCTGGTTTCGCTCTGACTAAGGTGCTGTTGCCGCTGCTCAAGCAGTCACAAGGCGCCATTGTGTTCACGAGCAGCAGCGTCGGCCGAAAAGGTCGCGCCTTCTGGGGCGCTTACAGCGTTTCCAAGTTTGCGGTTGAAGGCCTCGCGCAGACACTTGCGGACGAGCTCGGTAAGGCCGACGTCAGTGTGAATGTCGTTAATCCGGGCGCCACGCACACGAACATGCGCGCACAGGCTTACCCGGCCGAAGACAAGAACGCGATCGCAACACCCGAAGCCGTGTTGCCGTCTTTCATGTACTTCCTCTGCGAATCGGATCGCAGCATCACGGGCTACAGCGTCAACGCGCAGTAACCTATCGACGCGGACGGCGACGCGGCCCGCGTGGCGTGGCTTCCGGCGGTGGCTCGAGGCCTACGGATTTGTAAAGACCAACGACCTCACGTCGCTGCAAGTCAGCGTAGCGACCGGGCTTGAGCCTGGGTGGCAACTTCAGGTTGCCGTAGCGAATCCGAATCAGGCGACTGACCTTAAAACCAGCTGCTTCCCAAAGCCGACGCACCTCGCGGTTTCTGCCCTCTCGCAGTGTGACCTCGTACCAACGGTTCGCACCACCACCGCCCGTCTCCACAAGCGTCTCGAAGGCGGCACGGCCGTCGTCGAGCTCCAGGCCGTCGAGCATCGACTGCAGCGCTTCGGCATTGGGTTGACCCAGTACGCGCACGGCGTAGCGGCGCTCGATCTCATAGGAGGGGTGCATGAGCCGATTGGCCAGGGCACCGTCTGTCGTCATCACGAGTAAGCCCGATGTGGCGATGTCGAGACGACCGACGGAGATCCAGCGCCGAGGCCCTGGCTTGGGCAGGTTATCGAATACCAGGGCCCTGCCTTCGGGGTCGTTGCGGCTGCACACCTCCCCCTGTGGCTTGTGATAGAGCAAGTGTTTATGGCGCGCCTGCTGCGCACCACGAATACTGATGGGCTTGCCGGACAACACCAGCGTTTCATCACCAACGAGCGTAGCGCCGAGTTCCGCCACTTTGCCGTTGATTGTGAGTTGCCCGTCGGCGATCAGCCGTTCGATCTCACGACGCGAACCGTAACCCGCCGCTGCGAGCACTTTTTGCGCGCGGTCAGCCATGCTCCTGCCGAGCGACTGACGCTGTTTCCGGATCGTCGGCGTCGGCCGTGTCTTCCGCAGGCGCTTCGTCCTCTTCAGCGTCAGCGACAGCCTCTTCCATCGCGCCCCCGTCGCTGGCTTCAGCAGGTGCGTCAGCGGTCTGGCCGGTACCGTCGTCGACCGTTGGCAGGTCGAGCTGGATACGCAGGCTCTCGATGTCCGTGAGTTCGGCCAGCGATGGCAGCTCGTCCAGGGACTTCAGGTTGAAGTAGTCGAGGAACGCCTTCGTGGTACCGAACATCGCAGGCTTGCCGGGCACGTCGCGGTGACCGACGATCCGAATCCACTCACGTTCCATCATGTTGCGGATGATGTTGCTGCTGACCGCAACGCCACGGACGTCTTCGATCTCGCCGCGCGTGATCGGCTGCCGATAAGCAATGAGCGCGAGTGTCTCGAAGAACGCACGCGAGTATCGAGGCGGCCGTTCTTCAAACAGCGCGACCAGCTCGCGGCCCATTTCAGATCTCACTTGGATTCTGAACCCTGAGGCCACCTCGAGCAGCTCGACGCCGCGGCCCTCGTAGTCTTCGGTCAGCGCTTTCAGCGCTTCACGCACTTCGCTCTTGGGCGTTTCGCTGGCGCCCGGGCGTGCACTTGCCGCGCGTTGCAGCTGGTCTATCGACAAGGGTTCGGGTGAGGCGAGCAGCGCCGCCTCGATAAAGTGTTTCGTCTCGAACACGTTGGCGTCTGCCATCAGTCTTCTACTTCCAGCTCGATACTGGCGAGCGTTTCGTCGGCGTTCGCGACACTGCGGGCGGCGCGAACGTGGATCGGCGCAAAGGCCTGGCTTTGGACCACCTCGATCAACTGCTCCTTGAGCAATTCGAGGATGGCGATAAAGGTTACGGTCACCCCGAGACGGCCTTCATTCGGGTCGAATAACTCGGAGAAGTCCCGAAACTGGTCACCGGCCGTGCTCGAGAGAATGTCGCTCATACGTTGTCGGACAGACAACGCCTCACGTTGCACGTGCAGGTTGGAGAACATCTCGGCTCGCGCCATCACCTCTTTAAACGAGATGAGTAGCTCTTGCAGCGTCACGTCGGGCAGCTTGGTGACCTTGCGCTTGATCTCCACTTCCGCGTGCGCGGTTAGCGTGTCGCGCTCGGCACGGGGCAGCTCGTCGAGATCTTCGGCCGCTTTCTTGAAGCGTTCGTACTCCTGCAGACGACGCACGAGCTCCGCACGGGGATCGCCCTCGTCTTCATCGTCTGACACCGGACGCGGCAACAGCATGCGCGACTTGATTTCCGCGAGCATTGCAGCCATGAGCAGGTACTCACCGGCCAACTCGAGCTGCAGGTCGTGCATGAGCTCGATGTACTGCACGTACTGCTCGGTGATATCCGCAATCGGGATATCGAGTATGTCGAGGTTCTGCCGGCGAATCAGGTAAAGCAGCAGATCGAGGGGGCCCTCGAAGGCCTCCAGGAACACCTTGAGTGCCTGTGGCGGGATGTAGAGGTCCTGCGGCAGCTCCGTTACAGGCTCACCTTCCACAATGGCGAACGGCATCTCTTGCTGGGCCGCGGGGGCTTGCAGCAGGTCGCCTTCGCTTTGCGATTCTGTGGTCGTTGGCTCGGTGGTCACGGTGTTGACAGGTCTCAGAGGCTAGCCCGCTATTCTAGCGCATCAGGCGCCCTGCACGATGGCTGAAGCGTCGCCTTTGCCCTGTCTCAACAGCTTGACATCGTCGCCTGTCAGATCCAGCACGGTTGAGGGCTCGATCCCACCTGCACCGCCGTCAATCACCGCCTCGACCTGCCCCTTGAGGCGTTCCGCCATCTCCGAGGGGTCCGTGAGCGGCAGGGTCTCCCCCGGCATGAGCAGGGTCGAGCTCATGATGGGCTCGCTCAGGTATTCGAGCATGGCAAGTGGTATCGGGTGGTCGGGAATCCGGATGCCAATCGTGCGCCGCTTGGGGTTCTGCAGTCGCTTGGGCACCTCGCCCGTGGCACGCAGAATGAACGTAAACGGACCCGGGGTGAACGAACGCAACAGCCGATAGGCCCAGTTGTCCACCCGAGCATACGTCGAGATCTCCGAGAGATCACGGCAGACAAGCGTGAAGTTATGGTCTTTGTCGGTCCGCCGAACGCGGCGGATCCTGTCCATGGCCCGCTTGTCACCGATGTGGCACCCCAGCGCGTAACTGCAATCTGTCGGATACGCGATGAGCCCGCCCGAGCGGATCATGCTGACCACGCGCGCGATCTGTCGCGCCTGCGGGTTAACCGGGTGGATGTCGATGAGCTCAGCCATGGCGGGATTGTACTGGTTTCACCTGCTGCCTACGGCACAGTTCAGGTGTCTCTTACCGGCAAATCCCGTGGGTTTCGGATAGTATCCCGGGGCTCAAGTTCAGACCGAGTCCTGCACGATGCAGATGCTCATCGATTTTCTGCCGCTGCTGCTCGCACTGGTGGCCTACAAGCTGAAAGGGATTTATGCGGCGACCATCGTTTTGATGGTGGCGCTGCCACTTATTCCGCTTGGACAAAAGCTGCTGGGCAAGAAAGTCTCGCAGGTCCACCTGTGGTCTGCCGCACTGGTCCTAGTCTTCGGCTCCGCCACCCTGCTGCTGCGCGACCCGCGCTTCATTATGTGGAAGCCGACGGTGCTTTACGTGGCCCTTGCCGTTGCGCTGACCGTATTCGACCGCTACTCAGAACGTGGTTTGCTCGAGCGCGCGATGGGCGGAACGATTGCAATGAGCAAGTCCGACTGGCGCACGCTGGGCGGCTTTTGGGTCGGTTTTTTTCTATTCCTGGGCGCGCTCAATATCTGGGTCGCTTACAGCTATTCGGAGGCGACCTGGTTCAGCTTCAAGGTCTGGGGACTGACTGGGCTTACGATCGTGTTCATCGTCGCACAGGCACTTTGGATCGCACCGCGCGCCGAAGATGTAGAACCCGCCACGGAGACAGAGGAAGACTGATATGCCCTGGTATGCGCTGATCGCACAGGACCGTGAAGACAGCTTGCCCCTGCGGAAGGACGCTCGGCCTGCACATCTTGATCGCATCAAAGCGTTGGCCGCCGACGGACGCGTGCTGCTTGCCGGTCCACACCCGGCGATTGATTCAACTGACCCGGGTCCTGCCGGGTTCTCGGGTTCACTGATCGTCGCCGAGTTCGAGGACCTGGAGACAGCAACGCAGTGGTTTGGCGCAGACCCCTACGTGACCGGGGGCGTTTTCGAGCGCTACGAGGTCAAGCCCTTCCTGCCGGTTCTGCCTTGACATGGAACGGCTGGAGCGAATCGAGCAAGCGCTGCGTGACGCCTTCGACCCTGTCGAGCTCCGGGTCAAGGACCAGTCGCACCTGCATGCGGGCCACGCGGGCGCGCGTGACGGGCTCGGGCACTTTGACGTTTATGTCGTGTCCGATGCTTTCAAGGACGTTGCACGTGTGCGACGCCATCAAATGGTCTATGCCGCCATGGGCGACATGATGCAGACCGATATTCACGCGCTGGCCATCCGGGCCCGCGCTGTCGACGAATAACCCGATATATCTCATAACAGGAGGCTCCATGAGCACCACTCGTAACCTTGTGCTGGCCAGCGTGTCTGCACTGCTCTTCTTCCCCGCGCACGCGCAAACCATCGCGACTATCGACGGTTCCGAAATCACCGAGTCGCAGCTCAAGGCCTATGCCCTGGGCCGTACGGGCGCTGAGGCAAATGCCCAGAACCGCGAGCAGCTTATTTCACAGATCGGCGATCTCGTTCTGCTCTCCAACGTCGCGCAACGCAGTGATCTTGGCAAAGACCCGCTCGTGACTGCTGAGCTGGAATTGCAGCGTCGATCGGTTCTCGCGCAGGCGCTCATCCAGGATTTCGTAAAGCGCAACCCTGTTTCCGATGCGGACGCGCTCGAGGAGTACAACCGGCAGATCGAGGAATTTCCGGCGCCGGAACAGTTCAAAGCCAGCCACATCCTGCTTCAGACGGAAGACGAAGCGAAAGCCGTGATTGTCGAGCTCGACGGGGGCGCGGATTTCGCCGAACTGGCGAAAGAAAAGTCGACGGGCCCCTCGGGTCCGCAAGGCGGTGATCTGGGCTGGTTCGAAGCTGGCGCAATGGTCGCACCGTTTAGCCAGGCCGTTAGCGAACTGGAAAACGGCAAGTACTCAACAGCACCGGTTCAGACACAGTTCGGCTGGCACGTCATCCTTCGCCAGGAGAGCCGCAAGGCGGAAGCGCCTGCATTCGAAGAGCTTAAGGACCGGCTCAAGCAAGGCATGGAACAGCAGCAGTTTCAGGACTACTTCGAAACCCTGAAAGCCGAGGCCACACTCGAGATTAAGTAAAAAAAAACGCGGTGATGGACCGTCGAAATGTGACGACCATCACCGCCTGAGTGCCTCGCATTGGCTAACTTCTACAGGGTAGCCGCTTCGATCGCTCTGGCGGCTACGCCCTTACCTCACATCTCCTAAACGATGAGGCGAGATTCGGCCGACTCTTTTGAGTCGGCCTTTTTTTTAGCGAGTCGCAGACATTCCTGCTGCGTGCGCGACTCCGTAAACTTCAATGTAGTCACCGCTCGCTGGAGCGAACACACCGTCGAAAAGGTCACCGTAACCAACAGAAAAACCGCCGACCGTTAGACGACCGTACACTGGATCGATTCGCTCAATCGGGCCCTTAACAAACGCGGCTCCATTTTGCAGCGGAGAGTTAAAAGCACCAACCAGGACCGGAATCGCACGATCAGCGTTCACGATGCCCATGACGATGACATCCCTACCAAGGTAGGCCGTTGCATCGACACCAACATCTAGCATTCTTCCCATGATACCGATCTGAGATCGAACCGAACTGAACTGTGCCGACGCGATTGCTATAGGTTCTAGGCGCGACAGTTCCGTGTGCCGGTAGTCCTTGGCTTCCGCACTGTTGATTAGCGCCAGACTCGTGACCTCATAAACCCCAGAATCGAGTGACACGCTAAGAACGTCAGAAGAAACGGCCTGTCCGATTGACCCGTCCACATAGACGCCGGCCGCGTTGATGGCTTGCACACCAGCCGCGTTGATCGCGGCAATTCCTGCGGCATTTATGGCTTCGACACCTGCAGCGTTGATCGCTTCAACACCTGCGGCATTGATCGCCTCGACCCCTGCGGCGTTGATCGCCTCAACACCTGCTGCGTTGATCGCTTCAACACCTGCGGCATTGATCGCCTCGACTCCTGCGGCATTGATCGCTTCAACACCGGCAGCGTTGATCGCTTCAACACCTGCTGCATTGATCGCC
>JBCBIJ010000012.1:0-103746 GCA_038524795.1 Pseudomonadota bacterium
CAGCGTCGAGGACGGCGACGCGCTTAACAGGCTGAAATGGCGGAGGGGGTGGGATTCGAACCCACGAAGGAGTTTAACCCTTGCCGGTTTTCAAGACCGGTGCATTCAACCGCTCTGCCACCCCTCCGACGGTCGCGATTCTCGCTGCTGACCGGGGCCGATGCAAGGCGGGGGACTTTTCGTCTCGCAAAATGGTCCCATAATGAAGCTATGGGCTACCAGGCGACGCAATGAACTCTCAGGATCCGCGACTGACACAAATCGGCTTTGGCGGCAGCAATGCCGCGGCATCGCCCATCGCCCGAGTGCTGGGCGCCATCGCGGGTGCCGCAATGTTCGTCGTCGCGATCATCGTGGGTGGCGTGCTCTTGCTGGGGTTTTTGGCGCTCGCCGCCGCGCTGGCGGTGGCCTTTGCGGTGCGTTTTTGGTGGTGGCGTCGCCAGATGCTGCGCAACGCCCGTTCCCGCCCCACTCAGGGCACCGGTCCCGGACCCGGTGGTGGCGCGCAGGGGCCAGGGCAGGGCAGTCCGCGCTCGACCATCGAAGGCGACTACCGCGTCGTCGATGAATAACGCCCGCTGGCGGCTTCGGAACGTTCTGAGATAAGCTCCAGCGCGTGGCCTACAACGAGATGGAAAGACAGGCGCGCCGTCGTCGTCGGCGCCGCAACCGGACGATCAGCCTCTTGCTGGTTATCACGGCCTGCATCGGCCTTGCCTGGTTTTTTGAGTCTCAGGCCACGACGACCTTGCTGTTTGTTCGCCACGCCGAGAAGGCGGCGGCTCCCGCTGAGAATCCCGGCCTGTCCACCGCAGGCATCCAGCGCGCCCTCGAACTCGAACGTGTGCTCGCCGACCTCGACGTGGTGGCCGGTGTCGATGCCATCTATGTGTCGCAGTACCGCCGAACCGTGGACACGGCCAGGCCCGCTGCACGTGCGGCGGGCCTCGATCCGAGGCCTTTTGATGTCAGTAACGTAGAGCAGGCCGTCGTTGACATTGTCGAGCGGCACAAAGGCAAAATCGTGCTTATCGTCGGCCACAGCGACACCATTGCGCCCATGATCGCCGAGCTCGGTGGCAGCAAGAAGGTGCCCGAGATCGGTGAGGACGAGTACGACAACATCTACATCGTCACGATCCCCTGGTTTGGCAAGGTCAAGACGTTACGGCTCAAGTACGGCGCGCCGTATGTGCCTGCCACTGACCCAAGCTAGATCTCCATGAGCAGCACGCTGTCGATTGAGACACGTGGTCGCGGACTCTATGAATTCACGCGCGAGGTCGACGCACTCGTGCCGCCGGCGGGCGCCGGGCTCTGCCATCTGTTCATTCGCCACACCAGCGCGTCACTAATCATCACCGAAAATGCGGCGCCCGCTGTACGCGGTGATCTGGAGCTGTTCTTCGGTGACCTTGTGCCGGACGGTGACCCCCGCTATGCGCACGACGACGAAGGCCCAGATGACATGCCGGCGCACGTGCGCAGTGTGTTGACGCAGATGTCGCTGTCTATCCCCTACCGCAATGGTCGGTTGCTGCTGGGTACCTGGCAGGGCGCCTTTCTCTGGGAGCACCGTCACGCCGCGCACCGCCGCGAGGTGGTCGTGACGTTTGTCGCCGAAGCTGGCTAGCTTTGCGCCGCCATGGCGCGTTCAATGAACTCGAGATGGCGCGCGATGGCGATGTCCGCCATGACGGCGTCGACGATGACACCGTCACCATCGATGAGGTAGGTGCCGCGGCGAACGCCGAAGCCCAGCGGGCCGTCGACGTCATAGGCACGCACAGCCGTTTTGTCCGGGTCGCTCAGCAATGGGAAGGGCAGGGTGTGTCGGGCCGCGAAGCGTTGGTGGCTGTCACCGTCCTGCGGACTCACGCCCACGATGCGCAGGCCGCTCGCAATGAGGTCGTCGTGGATGTCACGAATCGCGCAGGCTTCCTTGGTGCAGCCCGGTGTGAAATCGGCGGGATAGAAGTAGAGTACTAGCGGCCCTTCGGCGATCAGGTCTTCCAGTGTCACCGGCTCACCATCGGCATCGGGCAGCGAAAAAGATGGTGCCTGGGTTCCGGGCTTTAGCATGTGGGGCTCCGTTTAGTCATCAAAGGTGAGTTCGAGCATGGCGTAGCCGGCGTCAACCATGCCGAGTGCGCGATAGGTGTCTGCGGCGGCCTGGTTGTCGTGCTCGACGTACAGGCGCAGACCGCAGGCATCAGCGCGTTGCGCCTGCTCCCGGACATGTTCGTAGAGGGCGCGGAACACACCGCGGCGCCGAAAATCGGGTGCGATGTACACGCTCTGCAGCCACCAGAACCAGGCGTTGCGCCAGTCGCTCCATTCGCGCGTGATCATGACCTGGCCGATGGGGTCGCCGTCAGACTCGGCGACCCAGTAGCGGCCTCGGTTGTGGTCTTCGAGCAGACTGCGCACGCCAGCCGTAAGGACTTCTAGATCGAGGGCCTTGTCCTCGGTTTCAAGTGCCATGGCGGCGTTGTAGAGGGCGATGGCCGTGACATCGTCAGGCACCGCATCGCGAATCGTGATCGTCATAGGAGTGGTGCGCCCGGCAGGATTCGAACCTGCGACCAATGGATTAGGAATCCACTACTCTATCCGACTGAGCTACGGGCGCTCTGATTGAATGTGGCGCAAGTGTGCCACGGGCCTGTTGCAACGGCGATGGGTGCTCTGACGTAACCCGGCAGGATAGATCGAAACGCCCTGGTGGCCGTTTCGCCCCTTCGGGCTTCGCGGCTGCGCCGCTCGTCGTCAATTGCTGGCGCAATTGATCGAACCTGCGACCAATGGATTAGGAATCCACTACTCTATCCGACTGAGCTACGGGCGCTCTGATTGAATGTGGCGCAAGCGTGCCACGGGCCCGTTTAAACGGCGAAGGGTGCTCTGACGTAGCCCGGCAGGATAGATCGAAACGCCCTGGCGGACGTTTCGCCCAAAAAAGCCGCCCCGAAGGGCGGCATGACGTTTGGCAGGTCCCGGTCGCGCTCAGTTCCGTCGGCTGCGACGGTCCCGGCTGCCACGGTTGCTGCTGCGGCTCGACGAGCGAGACGACGAGCGCTTCTCGCTGCGGCTCGATTGGCGCGCGGGCGCTCGGGACTCCGAACGGCTCCGCGTGCGCGACTCAGAGCGCTGACGCGGCGCGGGGCGTTGCTGCGAGCGCTGCGTCTGTCGCTGCGCACGCTGCGGCGTCGCCTGGCGCACGTTACGATCAGGCCGTGACGCCCGTGGCGCAGGTCGCGACGTTTGTCTGGCATTGCTCGCAAAGCGTCGCGCGTCGCTGCGGCTCCGATTTGCGTTGCCCGCAT
Organism: Pseudomonadota bacterium; assembly: GCA_038524795.1. Taxonomy (GTDB): domain Bacteria; phylum Pseudomonadota; class Gammaproteobacteria; order Steroidobacterales; family Woeseiaceae; genus CALBPI01. The sequence continues at coordinate 3,327 of JBCBIJ010000012.1, forward strand.
TCCGGTTGCGGTTTGCACTACCGGCATTGGGGCTCCGGTTCTTGCCACCGACGTTTCGATCACGGTCGCGAGCGGTGTACCGCTGCGAGCGCGCACCCGAATTCGTGTCACGGCGCAGCCGGCGATCGGCGCGGTCCGGATCGCGCTCGCTGCGACTGGCACGCTGGCGCCCATTGCCATTGGCTGAGAAGCGCTGTGTGCGTGTTCCGCCGGCTGCCGAATCGCGGCGCGAACGGTTGTCACTGCGCCGGTCATTGGTGCCATTTCGCCGCGCGTTGCGCCGGTCCCGCTGGACAACATTGTCGACGCCACGGTAGCGCTGGCGACGCTCGTTATTGATCCGAGCCGCGCGATGGGTGCGCGCCGTTCGAACGCGGCGGTCATTGTTGTAGGCCAACGTCGTGTCGTTGCGCGCACCGTAGCGCCGGTAGCCAGGACGGGCACCGTGACGGCTCCGCGGATGCCAGCGGTAAGCCTGGCCCTGGCGGCGCACGACACGTACGCCGTTGCGGTAAACGTGGTGGTCGAACGCGCGACGATGCCGGTAGAAGCGGTTCGACACGTAATGGCGCCCGTAGTAGGGGTGCCCCACATGGTCGAAGTAGTGCAGGTGCAGGTAGCGGTGGCGCCAAGAGATCGTGAATGCCGTACTCACGCCCCAAAACCAGTCCGAGTAGAACCGGTGCCCCACCGGGTAGGGGTAGTAGTACAGCGGGTACGCGTGCGGGTGATAGAAATACACGGGCCGTCGGTTGCGCACCACGACGACGTCGGGGTCGTAATAGGGCACGTAAATGACGTCCTGCGCTGCCGGGCGAATCTCAATGCCCTCGTCACTGCGCTCCACGGTCTGGAAGTCGTCGGTTTCAAGGTTGCCCGCAAGCCATGCCTGATCGCGAAACATCTCGACGGCTTCGAGCACGCCGCCCTGCTGTGCGAGCACGGCTTCGCCAAGCTGCCAGGTCCAGTCGAGGTCGTCATTCAGAAGCTCTAGTGCTTCGGGATAATTGAGCAGTGCGACGATGCTGTCGTCCCATTCGGGATCGGGCTCGAGGCCCGGATCGCGTTCGCGCGCTTCGAGCAGGCGTTGCGCCTCAACGACCTGCAGCGGATAGGTAGCCGCCGGTAGCACGATGGCCAGCAGGTCATCGGGATAGAGCGCAACAGGCGCCACGAGATCGACGAGCGCTTCGTCGTCATACACGGGAGCGTCGTCCTGCGCGTGTGCGGGCGCAAACGAAACAAGAAGTGCTACGAGCGCCAGCAATGAAGTGGCGACTCGCGGGGCAACGCCGTCGTTGACGGGGTGCTGGGTCATGGCCGTCTCCTGATCGGACCGATTCGAGGCTCACGCTATCGAAACCGGCCTGAATAGAACCTTAACGGCTAATCACAGGATGACAAAACGCTCGAAAAACTTATGTTAAGTCTTTCATTGATATACAGATGCTTACGGCCACTCCGCCTGCGCGCAGCCGACAGAATGCGCGGCTCGCGTGATTGCGCCCGCAGGACACGGTAGGCGCGCCGCTCGTGCTGCGCTGCGCGAGCTGCCTCGCTGACCCGCACCGTCGTGTCGATGCGGGTCAGCATAGCCTGGCGGCAGGTGCGATCAGAAGTTGACCGAGAACGAAACGGCGAGAACGGGGTACCAGGCGAAGTCCTCCAGTTCCTGCTCGAGTTCGGCGCGCTCGCTTTCAAGCGCGGCTTGGAACGTGGGGTCGCTGGCGATAACGCCGTCAGCCGACATTGCGAGCGACGGATCACCCTGGTACATCACGCCAGCATCGAAGTGCAGGCCAACGGTGTCGCCAAGGCGGAAGTCGAGGCCCATACCGGCGTAGGGGGCGAGGTCCTCGAACGTTGCGCGGCCGCGGAGGTTACCCACCTGGCTGGCGTCGAAAAGCTGTCCACCAATTTCGTAGGTACCCGTGTCGTTGCCCAGGAAGTTGCCCTCGTTGCCGTTGGCCACCAGTCCCGCCGAAAAACGGACGGGGCTTGCAGGAATGCGGGCGTTGACCGTGGCGTAGAGGCTTTCCAGGCCCAGCTCGGCGTCATAGTCGATGCCGGCTTCCGTGCGGGTCGTTTCGTAGTCGTAGCGACTGAAACCCGCGCGCAGGTCCAGGTAAGGCACAGGTCGCCAGGTGGCTTCGAGGCCCAGTCCCTGGGTTCCTGCGCGGGCAGCAATCCATAAGTCATCGTCGGCTACGGCGTCGGTGGCGCCGAATGTGGCCAGCACAGTGGCGGCGGCGATCATCCGTTTCATGTCGGTCTCCGGAGGGGTTCGTGACTGCAGACTAAACGCGCGTCACGAGTGCCACTGTGCGGCAGGTCACGAAACGCCCTCGAAACCGCGTCAGAAGGGCGTCTCAGCCGTTTCAATCGAAACAGGCATCAAGTAAAATTATGGTCAACCGCTGACACCTCATAGCGCCGCGAACAAGAGGGTCTGCCCGGGGGACGGGCTGACGCTAAAAACATGACCAAATCACTGCAGGAGCAGTACAGGGCCACGCCGCTCAGCGGCACCAACGCGGCCCTCATCGAAGACCTCTACGAGCTGTACCTGAGCGACCCCGACGCCGTCGGTGATCAGTGGCGCCAGTACTTTTCGGGCATCGCCAACGGCAGTGGCGCGAGCGAGACGGCGCACAGCCCCATCGTCGACCGCCTGCGTGAGATCGGCAAAATGCCGGCCGCAGCGCGACCGCGTGCAGGCAACGGAGCCGCCGCTCCTGTTATCGCCGGATCCTCGGACGAGAAGCAGGCTGCCGTGTCGCGACTCATTCAGGTATACGCGTTGCGCGGCCACCAGATCGCCGACATCGATCCACTGGGCCTCATGGAGCGACCGGCACCGCGCGTGCTTGATTTCGACTTCCTGGGACTTGAGCCGTCCGACATGGACACCGAGTTTTTCACGGGTGGCCTGGCCGGCACGGGTCACGAGCGCATGCGTCTGCGCGACATCCTCGCGCTGCTGCGCCAAATCTATTGCGGCAAGACGGGCGCGGAGTTCGCGCACATCTCGCGCTCTCGCGAACGACTCTGGCTGCGGGAACAATTTGAGTCCCGCATCACGCGCCCCATCCCGCCTGACGAGCAACGCTGGTTGCTCAAGCAGCTCTCGCGCGCGGAGACGCTGGAGCGCTACCTGCACACGAAATACGTGGGCCAGAAGCGCTTCTCGCTCGAAGGCGGCGAAAGCCTGATCCCCATGCTCGATACCCTCGTCCAGGATGGTGGGCGTCTAGGCGTTCGGGAAGTCGTGTTCGGCATGGCGCACCGCGGCCGCATCAACGTGCTCGTCAATGTTCTGGGCAAAGCGCCGCAGGAGCTGTTCTCGGAATTTGAGGGCGGCTACGACCCTGGCGAGATCGCAGGATCGGGCGACGTGAAGTACCACAAGGGCTTCTCTGCTGATATGAAAACGCCGGGTGGCAACGTCCACCTGACCATGGCGTTCAACCCCTCGCATCTCGAGATCGTGAACCCGGTGGTGGAGGGTTCGGTGCGCGCGCGTCAGTTGCGCAGTGGCGACGAGAGCGGCAACTCGATCCTGCCCGTACTCATCCATGGCGACGCGGCGTTCGCGGGGCAGGGCGTGGTCACTGAGACCTTCCAGATGTCGCAGCTGCCGAGCTTCCGCACGGGCGGCACGATCCACATCGTCGTCAACAACCAGATCGGCTTTACGACGAGCGACCCCGAAGACGCGCGTTCGACGCCGTACTGCAGCGACGTCGCCAAGATGATCGAGGCGCCGATTTTCCACGTGAACGGCGACGACCCCGAAGCCGTGCTGCGTGTGACGCGTCTGGCGCTCGACTACCGTCAGAAATACCAGAAGGACGTGGTGATCGACCTCGTCTGCTACCGGCGCCTGGGCCACAACGAGGCTGACGAGCCGGCGGCCACGCAGCCGATCATGTACCGCGCTATTCGCGCCCACAAGACCACCCGCGAGCAGTACGAAGCCAAGCTGGCTGAGGCCGGTGTCATGTCGGTTGAGGAGTCGCAGGGCATGGTCGAACGTTACCGCGCTCGTCTCGACGATGGCCGCCCCGTGCCGCGCGACCTGCTCGGCATGATCGGTAACGAATTCACGATCGACTGGTCGCAGTACGCCAGTGGCGATTTGCTGACGGCCGTCGACACCGCGGTCGATGCCGATTCGGTGACGCGCCTCGGTGCCAAGCTCACGGCGATTCCCGAAGACGTGGAACTGCACTCACGCGTTGCACGCATTGTCGATGCCCGCCGCGCGATGCTGGCCGGCGATCAGCCCATGGACTGGGGCTTCGCAGAGACGATGGCCTACGCGACGCTGCTCGAGGAAGGCTATGATGTGCGCCTGACGGGCCAGGACAGTGGCCGGGGCACATTCTTTCACCGCCACGCTGTCTTGCACAATCAGGCCGATGGCAGCGAGTACATCCCGCTGCGGCACATTGCCGATCGCGAGCACGACTTCACGGTCACGGACTCATACCTGTCAGAAGAAGCCGTTATGGGCTTCGAATACGGCTACGCCACGACGGAGCCCAACACGCTTGTGATCTGGGAAGGGCAGTTCGGCGACTTTGCCAACGGCGCGCAGGTGGTGATCGACCAGTTCATCAGCTCGGGCGAGGCTAAATGGGGGCGCCTCTGCGGTCTGACACTGTTCCTGCCACACGGCTACGAGGGTCAGGGTCCCGAGCATTCCTCGGCGCGCCTCGAGCGCTTCCTGCAGCTTTGCGCCGAGCACAACATGCAGGTGGTCGTGCCGTCGACGCCCGCGCAAATGTTCCACATGATCCGTCGCCAGATGCGCCGGCCGGTGCGCAAGCCGCTTATCGTCATGACGCCCAAGAGCTTGCTGCGCCACAAACGCTCCGTTTCGCCGCTGTCTGATCTCAGCGATGGCGAATTCAAGCTCGTCATCGATGAGCCCGACGATATTGATGCGCCGAGCATTCAGCGCGTGGTGTTCTGCAGCGGCAAGGTCTACTACGACATCATCGAGCGCCGGGAGAAAGAGGGCGTTGACGACGTCGCTGTCGTGCGCGTCGAGCAGCTTTACCCGTTCCCGGTTGATGAGTTGGCTAACGTCTTGTCGCGCTACCGCAATGCTGAGACGGTTATCTGGTGCCAGGAAGAGCCGCGCAACCAGGGCGCGTGGTACCAGATTCGTCACCGGCTCGTGGAACCGCTGCGCTCGCGCCACACCTTGCACTACGTCGGGCGTGCGGGCGCCGCGGCACCTGCTGCCGGCATTCCTGCAATGCACGCGCAACAGCAGAACCAGCTCGTAGAAAAAGCGTTGGGGCTTGCACCACTCGTTGACGAGATCGATCGCTAATTTGGGTTTAGGGACAACGCGTGCGGTCGGCATCCTGAGGGTTCCGAGGCGCGCGGCTGAACAGGGCGGGCGAGGCACCGCCAATAGAGGACGAACAAGAGAACATCATGGCTGTAGAAGTTAAGGTCCCACAGCTGCCGGAATCGGTAGCGGACGCGACGCTGGTCGCCTGGAACAAGAAGCCCGGCGATGCCGTGAAGCGCGACGAAAACCTCGTCGATCTCGAGACGGACAAGGTGGTCCTCGAGGTGCCGTGCCCCACGGACGGTGTTTTGACCGAAATCAAAGTCGCGGACGGCGCCACGGTTGAGAGTGGCGATCTGTTGGCGATCGTCGAGGCCGGCGCGCAAGCGGAGGCACCGGCCGCGGCCGAAGCACCCGCTGCCGCCGAGGCACCGGCTGCCGAACCAGCGGAAGCCGCACGCGGCAGCGCGAGTGGCAAGCTGAGCCCCGCAGTACGCCGCCTCGTTGAGGAACATGACCTCGATGTGTCGCGGATCAACGGCAGCGGACGCGACGGCCGTATCACAAAAGCAGATGTGATGCAGCACCTCGAAACCGCTGATGATGGCGCCGCCGAAGACCTGCCCGTTGGCGGCACGGCGCCTGCCGCCGCGCGCAATGAACAACGCGTGCCCATGACGCGGCTGCGTGCGACGATTGCCGACCGCATGGTCGCGGCGCAGCAAAACGCTGCAATGTTGACGACCTTCAACGAGGTCGATCTAACGGAAGTCATCGCGCTGCGCAGCCGCCACAAAGAAGGCTTCGCCGAGGCGCACGGCGTCAAGCTGGGCTTCATGTCGTTCTTTGTTCGCGCCGCTGTAGAAGCGCTCAAAAAGTTTCCGCTGGTAAACGCCTCGGTGGATGGTCGCGACATCGTCTACCACGACTACCAAGACATCGGCATTGCCGTGTCGACAGACCGCGGCCTGCTGGTGCCGGTGTTGCGCGATGCCGGCCTCATGTCATTTGCTGACATCGAAAAGGGCATCGCCGAGTACGGTCGCCGTGCGCGCGAAGGCACGATCGGCATCGAAGACCTCACGGGTGGCACGTTCACCATCACCAACGGTGGGATCTTTGGCTCGATGATGTCGACGCCGATCCTGAACCCGCCGCAAAGCGGCATCCTGGGCATGCACGCGATCATGGACCGGCCTGTTGTCGTCAACGGCCAGGTCGAGATTCGTAAGATGATGTATCTCGCGATGTCCTACGACCACCGCATTATCGACGGCAAGGAAGCGGTGCAGTTTGTCGTTGCCATTAAGAACGCGCTCGAAGATCCGGGCCGTTTATTGCTGCAGCTGTAATCCGGTTGGCGGCGCACGGCGCCGCACCGACCGCTGATCCCCGACCACGACGCGGGCCTGCGCCCGTATGGAAATCAGATTAATGAGTGATCAATACGACGTCATCGTCATCGGCGGTGGCCCCGCCGGCTACCCCGCGGCCATTCGTGCCGCACAGCACGGTCTTTCCGTAGCCTGCATCGACGACTGGAAGAACTACGATGGCAGTCACGCATTCGGTGGCACCTGCCTTAATGCGGGGTGCATCCCGTCGAAAGCACTTCTCGAGTCTTCTGAGCTGTTCCACCGGGCGCAGCATGAATTTGCGGACCATGGCATTGGCACCGACAACGTTCGGCTCGATCTGGAGGCGATGCAAAAGCGCAAGGGTAAGATCGTTACCCAGCTGACGAGCGGCATCGCTGCGCTGTTCAAGTCGAACAAAGTCGACGGCCTGCGGGGTCGGGGCAAGCTGCTCGCCAACAACAAGGTCGAATACACGCCCGCCGATGGCGACGCGCGCCTACTCGCGGCGAAGAACGTCATTCTGGCCACGGGTTCACAGCCGATTGAACTGCCGAGCATGCCGTTTGATGGCGACCGAATCGTCGATTCCTGGGGTGCGCTCGAATTTGATGCCGTACCCGAGAAGCTGGGTGTCATCGGCGCGGGCGTGATCGGGCTTGAGCTCGGCAGCGTCTGGGCGCGACTCGGTGCCGAGGTGACGGTGCTCGAAGCCATGCCGGATTTCCTCGCCATGGTCGATCGTCAGATCGCCAAGGACGCTGAGCGCCAATTCAAAAAGCAGGGGCTCGACATCAAGCTCGGGGCCCGCGTGAGCTCGGCATCGGTGGATGGTGACAGCGTCAGGGTTGTCTATGAGGACAAGGACGGCGAACACGAGGCCACCTACGACCGCCTCGTGGTGGCGGTGGGCCGCCGGCCCTACACAGACGGTGTGCTGGGCGAGGGCACGGGCGTCGAGGTCGATGAACGAGGCTTTTTCGTGGTCGACGATGAGTGCCGCACGGGCGCCGCAAACGTCTACGCCGTCGGCGACTGCGTGCGCGGCCCGATGCTTGCGCACAAGGGTACGGAAGAAGGCGTCATGGCCGCGGACCTCATCGCAGGCGAGGTCGCCGAAGTGAACTACGACGTCATTCCCTCAGTGGTCTACACGGCACCCGAAATCGCCTGGGTCGGTAAGACCGAGGAGCAGGTCAAAGAGAGCGGCCGCGAATACAAGACCGGGGTCTTCCCGTTTGCAGCCAGTGGCCGCGCCAAGGCTATGGAGCAGGCGGCGGGCATGGTCAAGATCGTGAGCGCCAGGGACGACGACGAAATCCTGGGCGTGCACATCATCGGGCCGATGGCGGGTGAGCTCATTGGCGAGCTCGTGCTGGCCATGGAATTCCGCGCCAGTACCGAGGACATTCAGCGCACTGTGCACGCGCATCCGACGCTGTCGGAGGCCGTTCACGAGGCCGCATTGGGCGCTGACAAGCTCGCACTTCACGCCATCAACCGCTGACGCGGCGAAGCGCCGACGTCAGGTCGCGCGCGAGACGCGCTCCACGCCGCGCACCTGCTGCAGGCGTGACATGACGCGTGCCAGCGTGCCGAGGCCATCCACCTCGGCGCGCAGCGTCACGACCGCGCGCAGCGTCTTCGGGCTGACGCGCGCGTCGTTGCCGAGGATGCGAATTTCCTCGTCACTCATGACGCCTGATAGGTCCTTGAGCAAGCCATTGCGGTCTGCGGCCTCAATACGAATCGTGACCGGGTAGCGGGCGCGTTCGTCCTCGTACCAGCTCGCCGAGAGCACGCGGTCTGGATGTTGCGCCTGCAAGCGCAGGAGTGAACCGCAATTTTGCCGGTGCACGCTGATCCCCCGACCTTGCGTGATGTAACCGCAGATCGGCTCTGGCGGTACGGGGTTGCAGCACCGTGCGAAGTGCGTCAACACGGACTCTGCGCCCTCGATGAGTACCGCGCCAGCGCCTGAAGGTTTGTGGCGCCGTCGTTTCTTGACGGGCGCACTCTCGATGGGCGGTGCCGTCAGTTGTTGCACGGCATTAAATACAGCGGCCGTGGTGATGTCGCCGACACCCAGTGCCACGCACAGGTCGTCAACGCTTTCGAAGCCCATGCGATCGGCGAGCTTGGCAACAGCCAGGTCACGGATGTTGAGTCGCTGTAGTTCGCGCTCCAGGTGTTCGCGCCCCTGCTTTCGGTTCAGGTCCCGGTCCTGTTGGCGGAACCAGCTGCGCACCTTGGTGCGATTGCGTGCCGACACAAGGAAGCCCTCACGCGACGAGAGCCAATCTCGGCTTGGCTGCGCTTCCTTGGCCGTGATGATCTCGACGCGGTCGCCGTTCGCAAGCTGATAGGTCAGCGTGACGATGCGCCCGTTCACGCGCGCGCCCTTGCAACGGTGACCGATCTCCGTGTGGACGTGATAGGCGAAATCGAGCGGCGTGGCACCCGCGGGCAAATCGACGATGTCGCCGCGGGGCGTGATCGCGTAGACGCGGTCGTCGAAAACGCCTTCCGACAGCGCCTCGAGCATATCGGCGTCGCCCGCGTCATCGTCGCCCTCAAGCAGTTGACGCAGCCAGGCGATTTTTTGCTCGAACGCAGAGTTGCTCGAGCCGCCTTCCTTATAACGCCAGTGCGCGGCGACCCCGAGCTCAGCCTGGGCGTGCATCTCGAACGTGCGAATCTGGATCTCGAGCGCATGCCCTTCGGGGCCGAACACGGCCGTGTGCAGGGAGCGGTAGTTGTTGCCTTTGGGGTTGGCGATGTAGTCGTCAAATTCCTCGCGAATGTAGGGCCAACGGTTGTGCACGACACCGAGCGCGGTGTAGCAGTCAGTCACACTGTCGACCATGATGCGAACGGCGCGTACATCGAACAGCTGATCCAGCGACACCTGCTTACGTTGCATCTTTTTCCAGATGGAATAGATGTGCTTCGGCCGGCCGCTGATTTCGGCGGTCAGGCCTGCGTCGGATAGCAGCGTGCCGATTTCGGCCGTCACGTCGGTGATGTAGCGCTCGCGCGCGTCGCGGCGTTCCGCAAGCGCTTTGGCAATGTCTTTGTACTGTTCGGGCTCGAGGTAGCGAAAGGCATAATCCTCGAGCTCCCATTTGAGCTGCCAGATCCCCAGCCGGTTGGCCAGCGGCGCGAAGATCTCGCGCGTGTCGCGACCGAGTATGCGTCGCGTCGCTTCATCGGCATCGCGGGCGAGGCGCAGATCGGCGAGCTGCGCTGCAAGCCGCACGATCACAAGCCGGTAGTCATTGACCACAGCCAGCAGCATGCGGCGCAGGGCCTCGCCCTGTTCCGGCGGCAGCTGTTCGCCGGGCGCCCACTGCCCCGGCAGCGACAGCTCGAACAGCTGCCCCAGGCCCCGGCAGAGCAGACCGACACTCCGACCCGCGCGCTTGTCGATGGCCGTCAGCGAGATGTGCCCGGCACGCTTGAATGGCTCGAGCGCGGCCGTGAGCCGCAGGTCGTTATCCACGGCCAGCGTCTCGACGATGGCTTCCGTGGCCCGCGACTGGGCCGCGGCGGAAGCGTAATCCGGATTGTCCCGCAGCGTCGCAAGCCAGGTGTTGACAGGCGCGTCCTGCTGCGGCGTGTCAGTGGCTTCTGCCATGGGTCTCGACTACCGCGATAACAACGACGCTCCCGCAGCGCACAGCGGGTGCGATCGAACTGAATCAAGGAGGCGTCGTACGCGACTGCGTCACGACGCCGTTAGACGGTATCATACGGGTTTAGGCGGGCAGCGCGCCCGGAACCGCACCTCTTGGGTGTGGTCCGACGCTTGGGAGCGCTTGTCCGCGCGGAAGCTTGGGAGATTGCATGTTGAACCGAATACGCCGTGCCGGTTTCGCCGCCACGGCCTTCACGTTGTACGCGGCAACCGTATCGATGGGTGCCCATGCCAGCGAACTGAACTTGAGCCTCAATGACGACGCGGCGCGACTGACCTACGCCTGGGATGTCGCGGACAACGGCCTCAAGCTCGACGGCGGGTGGCTGCACCACCAGGACCGCGGCGATGTCATCAATCTTGGGTTGCATCTTGAGGGCGCTGCATCGTCGGGCACCTCGCCCGTCATCGGCGGGCTCGGTGGCAAGGTCTTCTTTATCGACCCGGATGGCGTTGGTTTCAATGCCACCGTAATCGGCGTTGGCGGCTACCTGCGCTACACATTGCCGCAATACAACCGCTTCAACCTGTACGCGCACGCGTACTTCGCACCCGACGTGCTGTCGTTTGGTGACGACGACACCTACCGGGAGTTCGAGGCGCGTGTCGGCTACAACGTGCTGCGCGAGGCCGATGTGTTTCTGGGTGTGCGTTACGCCAACGTCGACTTCGATGGCGCGGGTGATCTGACCATGGACAATGGGTTGCACCTGGGTATTCAGCTCAGGTTCTGAGCAGCGCGGCAGAGACGGGGAGGCACATGGCAGGCCACAGTAAATGGGCGAACATCCAGTACCGCAAGGGCGCCCAGGACAAGAAGCGCGGCAAGCTGTTCACGAAGCTGATTCGTGAGATCACGGTGGCCGCACGCATGGGGGGTGGCGACCTCGACGCGAACCCGCGCTTGCGGCTCGCCGTCGACAAGGCCAAAGGCCAGAGCATGCCCAAGGACAACATCGAGCGCGCCATCAAGCGTGGCTCGGGCGAGCTGGGCGGCGATGACTACCAGGAGATTCGGTACGAGGGTTACGGCCCCGGCGGTACGGCTGTCATGGTCGACTGCATGACCGATAACCGGAATCGAACGGTCGCTGAGGTACGTCATGCATTCTCTAAGCACGGCGGCAACCTGGGTGCCGATGGTTCAGTGGCATACCTGTTCGCGCACGTGGGGCTGCTCAACTACGCGGCTGGCAGTGACGAGGACGCAATTATGGGTGTGGCCATCGAGGCGGGTGCCGAGGATGTGATCGTTGGTGACGACGGTGGCATTGAAGTGCTGACAACCCCGGCTGAGTTCGAGCAGGTGCGCGACGCCATGCTGACTGCCGAGCTTGCGCCCGAATCGGCTGAGGTGACCATGCGCGCTGAGACCAGCGCGTCGCTCGATCGCGGCGCCGCCGAAACGATGCTCAAGTTGCTCGACGTGCTGGAGGATCTTGACGACGTGCAGCAGGTCTACAGCAACGCCGACATTGCGGACGACATCCTGGCGACCTTGTAGATGCCCGCAGTGAGCCGCAGCGCAACGCGCATTCTCGGTATAGATCCTGGGTCTCGTTTGACGGGCTTTGGGGTGATCGACTTCGAAGGCGACCGCGCTCGATTCGTCGACGCGGGTGTCATTAAGACGGGCAACGGCGAGCTCAGCGAGCGTCTCGAGGTGATCTTCGACGCCACACGCGAGCTCATCAGTCGACACCAACCCGACACCCTGGCCGTAGAGCAGGTGTTTGTGAGCCGCAACGCGGGCAGTGCACTCAAGCTGGGCGCCGCGCGTTCGGCAGCCATCTGTGCGAGTTTCGGTTCCGGCATCGCACTCGCCGAATACAGTCCGCGTGAAATCAAGCGCGCGGTGACGGGCACAGGCGCCGCCGACAAGGCTCAGGTACAGCAGATGATGCGCATGCTGTTGTCACTCGACGCGCTGCCGCAGGCCGACGCGGCCGATGCGCTGGCGGTGGCCGTGTGTCATGCGAACGCCAGCCGACTGTCCGGCGCACTCGCGGCGGCGGCACGACGCGCATGATTGCTTCGATTCGCGGCAAGCTGGTCAGCAAGCAGGCGCCCGAAATCGTCATTGAGACGGGTGGTATCGGCTATGCGCTTGAAGTGCCGATGTCGACCTATTTCCGGTTGCCGGCGGTCGGTGCAGAAGCATCACTGCTCACACACTTTCTCGTGCGTGAGGACGCGCAGTTGCTCTACGGCTTCGCTGATGCCGAAGAGCGCGATCTATTTCGCAGCCTGCTTAAGGTCAGCGGCGTTGGTGCGCGCATTGCGCTGGCCATTCTCTCTGGCATCAGCGTCGAGGGCTTTCGCCAGTGCGTCGCGTTCGATGACACGGCCGCGCTGATCAAGGTGCCGGGCATCGGCAAAAAGACCGCCGAGCGCGTGATCTACGAAATGCGCGACAAACTCGATGCGCCCGCCGTCGCAACACCTGCCGCCACGATGGCAGCGGGTGGTTCAGCGCCGGCCACCGCCGATGGCCGTGCCGAGGCTTTCCATGCGCTTGTTGCGCTGGGCTACAAGGACGCCGAGGTTCGACGCCTGCTCAAGGCCGTCGAGGGCACGGGCGACGCCGAATCTGCCGAAGACTATATCCGTCTGGCGCTGCGCCAGGCTGCGGGGTGATCGATGAGCAGTGATGACAGCCGTCTCGTGGCCGCGGATAGCCTGGGTGATGACGCGGTGTTCGATCGCGCGATCCGCCCGGCGCGGCTCGCCGACTATGTGGGCCAGCCCGCAGTCAAGGAGCAGATGGAGATCTTCATCAGCGCCGCGCGGCAACGCTCTGAGTCGCTCGATCATGTGCTCATTTTCGGACCGCCCGGTCTCGGCAAGACGACGCTGGCGCATATTGTCGCCAACGAGCTCGATGTGAATCTCCGTCAGACGTCGGGTCCCGTGCTTGAGCGTCCCGGTGACCTGGCCGCCATCCTTACGAACCTTGAACCCAACGACGTGTTGTTCGTCGATGAAATCCATCGTCTGAGCCCCGTGGTCGAAGAGGTGCTGTACCCGGCGATGGAGGATTACCAGCTCGACATCGTCATCGGTGAGGGCCCGGGCGCGCGGTCGATCAAGCTGGACCTGCCGCCCTTTACGCTCGTGGGCGCCACAACACGTGCGGGCTTGCTGACGTCGCCGTTGCGCGATCGCTTTGGCATCGTGCAACGCCTCGAGTTTTACGACCGCAACGAGCTCGCCGCGATCGTTCGACGTTCGGCTGGCATTCTTGAGCTCGATATCGAAACCGAAGGCGCAGACCTGATTGCGGCGCGCTCGCGCGGCACGCCACGAATCGCGAACCGACTATTACGCCGGGTCCGGGACTACGCGCAGGTGCGCGGCAACGGCGTCGTCGATGAGGCCAGCGCCACGGCGGCCATGGACATGCTGGCGGTCGATCCGCACGGCTTTGACACGATGGACCGCAAACTGCTGCTCGCGATCATCGAAAAGTTCGATGGCGGGCCCGTAGGTGTGGACAGCCTGGCCGCGGCCATCGGGGAGGAACGCGGCACGATTGAAGACGTGCTCGAGCCCTACCTGATCCAGCAGGGTTTCATCATGCGCACGGCGCGCGGTCGCGTGGCCACGCGCACGGCCTACCTGCACTTCGGACTCAAGGCGCCGCCGCGTGAGGCGGCGCCCGAACCCTCGCTGTTCGACAACATGGACGACAGTACCCCTTAGCCACCGTGACAGCCGCGGTCGTCGGCGCCGCCGATCCCGCGCTCGGAGCACGCCTGATGAACAACGACAAGCTCTCCATCCTCAAATTGATTGCAGACGCCAGTATCGTCGTGCAGCTCGTCATGCTCATGTTGCTGGGCGCGTCGTTCTGGTCCTGGTACATCATCATTCGTAAACGCCGCATGCTCGGTCGGGCGCAATCGGTGGCCGACCGCTTCGAATCTGAGTTCTGGTCGGGTTCCGACCTGTCTTCGCTGTATCGGAAAGTGACTTCCGGCAAAGGCGCCGGGCCCGGTATGCCCGCGATCTTCGAATCCGGCTTTCGCGAGTTCCAGCGCCTCATTCAGCAGGACGGTGTGTCAGCGGAGCGCGTGATCGAGACCTCACGCCGCGCCATGCGTGTCAGCATGACGCGTGAAACGGACTTGCTGGAACAGGGGCTGGCGTCGCTCGCAACGATTGGTTCAACCAGTCCTTACGTGGGCCTATTTGGCACCGTGTGGGGCATCATGAACTCGTTCACGAGCCTCGGTGCGGGTACCCAGACGGCGACCCTGCAAACCGTGGCACCCGGTATTGCCGAGGCCCTCGTGGCCACGGCCATGGGGCTCTTCGCCGCCATTCCCGCCGTGATCTTCTACAATCGAAATGCCGATCGTCTCGGGCGCATCGAATCGCGTTTCGAGACGTTCAGCGACGAGTTGCTTGGCATTCTTGAACGCCACGCGCAGCGCACTAACACGGGGCAAGGCTGAGATGGCACGCCGCCGACTCATGGGCGACATCAACGTCGTGCCCTACATCGACGTGATGCTCGTGCTGCTCATTATCTTTATGGTCACGGCACCTCTGCTCACGCAGGGTATTGAGGTTGACCTGCCCGAGGCGGATGCTGCGCCACTGGACACGGCCGTGACCGAGGACAACCTGCCGCTTGTGCTGTCCGTCGACAGCGAAGGCGCGCTGTACCTCAATGCCGGCGAATCCAAAGACACACCAGTGACCGGGCAGTACGTGATCGACAATGTGGCCATTGTGCTGCGTCGCCGGCCCGACACGCCTGTGATGGTCAAAGCGGATCAGGCCGTGCCTTACGGCCGCGTCGTGGAGGCCATGGTGCTGCTGCAGAAAGGCGGTGCCGATGAGGTGGGCTTCATCACCGACCCGCTGGACCCGGACGCGTTGACGCGCTGAGCGCACGCGCCGCATGCGCCAAATCCTCGACAACGCGATTGCGCTGATTGGCTCCGTGGCCCTGCACGGTGTCCTCGTGGCGTTGTTGCTGATCAATTTCGACTGGGGGGATGAGCCGCCGCCGCCTGTGCAAACCACGATCAAGGCGCGCATCGTCAGTGATGAGACCACCGTGAGTCGTCCCGCCCCGCCTGCGGAACCCTCGGCCGCCGAGATTGCCGAAAGGCAAAGACGGCAGGCGGCCGAGCGTGAGCGGCGGCAACAAGAGGAGGCCGCTCGACTGAAACGCGAAACCGAGGCTCGCGAGGCCGCGGAGCGCGAAGCACAAGCGCAGGCCGAACGTGAGGCGCAAGCGGCGGCCGAGAGGCAGGCGCGCGAGGATGCGGAACGCCAGGCGCGTGAGGCGGCGGAGCGCCAGGCGCGAGAGGAGGCCGAGCGTCAGGCGCGCGAGGAAGCGGAGCGCAGAGCGCGTGAGGAGGCCGAGCGCAAAGCGCGTGAGGAGGCGGAGCGCAAGGCTCGCGAGGAGGCCGAGCGACGGGCCCGAGAGGCAGCGAAACAACGCGCTGCGGAGGCACGTCAGGCCGAGCTCGATGCACAATTGCAGGATGCGCTGGAGGCAGAGGCGGCCCGTCAGGGCGCCATCGATCAAGGGTTACAGGCAAAATACATTGAGGTCATTCGGCAACGGGTTCGGCGAAACTGGAACCCTCCGCCCAACACGCCCGGGGAGATCATTTGTACGGTTCGCGTTCGTCAGCTTCGTAGCGGCGACGTGGTGAGTGTGGTGGTTTCGGATTGTCCAGGGGGCGACGCGTTGTCGCGGACTTTGTCTCGGGCTGTTGAAAAGTCGTCACCCCTTCCGCCGCCCGATGATCCGTCGCTCTTTGAGCCCAACCTTGTGCTGCGTTTCAACACCAGTGAATCCGAATAGACTTCGCGGTAGACTTATAAATATGCGCCATCTATTTGAAAATAATCAGAAAAACAGCAGCCTTGGCGTCGCTTTTTGGCGACAGTGGCTGGTCTTCGCGGGCCTCGCGCTGACGTTGGCCGCGCCTGCGAGGGCAGAGCTCGTCATTGAGATCACTCGCGGCGCCGTCAAACCGATCCCGATTGCGATTGTGCCATTCGGCTGGAGCGGGTCCGGTAGTGCACCCGGCGATGCCGCCAGTGTCATTCGCTCTGACCTTTTCGGCAGCGGTCGCTTCGACCCGCTGCCCAACGACGACATGCTGGAGCGCCCCGTGCGCGGCGTCGATATCGACTTCGACAACTGGCGGCTCGTGGCCGTGGACTACGTGCTTGTCGGGCGTCTCGAGCAGGTCGGTGATGAATTGGCGCTGACCTACCAACTGTTTGATGTCTACGGCGCACGCCAGGTCGTCGCCGACAGCCTTGTGCTCGAACCGCGCGATCTGCGACTCGCGAGCCACCGCGTTGCAGACGCCGTGTTTGAGGCGATTACGGGTGTGAAGGGCGTGTTCTCGACGCGTGTGGCCTACATCTCCGTGAGTGGTCGACCGCCTGAGCGAACGTACCGGCTTATCGTCGCTGACGCCGATGGCAACAACGAATTCGTGTTGCTTGAGAGTGCGCAGCCGATCATGTCGCCCGCCTGGTCGCCCGACGGCCGGCAACTGGCCTACGTGTCCTTTGAAAGCGGCAGAGCGGCGGTCTATGTCCAGACGCTACGCACGGGTTCACGTCGTACGGTGTCTGACCGTCCAGGGGTCAATAACGCACCCGCCTGGTCGCCTGACGGGCGCCAACTTGCACTCACCTTGTCGGACGCGGAGGGCAACCTCGATGTGCACGTGCTGACCCTGCTGGGCAACCGGCTCGTGCGATTGACCGAGCGTCGTTCCATCGACACGGAGCCCACATGGTCCGCCGACGGGCGCCACGTCTACTTCACGTCGGATCGGGGCGGGGCGCCGCAGGTTTACCGCATCGCGGCAGACGGCTCGGAAGACGCGCCCGAGCGCGTGACCTTTGAGGGCAACTACAACGCCCGTCCGCGCGTGTCCCCCGACGGCCGCTACCTGGCCGTCGTGCATGACGACCGCGGGCGCTTCCGCGTCGCTGTGCAGGACCTGGAAACCGGGGCGCTGCAGGTGCTGTCCGATGGCGCCCTCGACGAATCCCCGGCGTTCGCACCGAATTCGGCCCAGCTCATCTATGCGACCCGCCGCGACGGCCGCGGCGTGCTCGAGACCGTGAGCACGGACGGCCTGATCAGCGGCCGCGTGAAGTCGGTCGGCAACGACGTGCGCGAGCCGGTCTGGTCGCCGTACGCGCGGTGAGCGACTACACTTTGCATCCCATGACCACGAGGAGTACCCGAGTCATGAACAAGCGCCTGATTTTGACTGTCCTGGCCACGGCCTTTGTCGCCGCCGGCTGCGGACCCAAGCGCGCGACGCTGCCTGAATACGAAGACACGTCCACCGAAGTGCCCGGATCGGACCGTGATTCGAGCTCTGGGTCCGGCGTGGCCGACTCGTCGATTCGCAGCCGCGGCTTCGAGGAAGACAGCGTAGCGACTGACACCGCCGACGCACTCATTATTTATTTCGAGTACGACCGTGCCGAGGTGCGCCCAGAGTACGCGGACCTGCTGGCGGCCCACGCACGCCGCTTGAGCGGCAACGCGGGCTTGCGCCTTCGTCTTGAAGGACATGCCGACGAGCGCGGCTCGCGCGAATACAACATTGGGCTTGGTGAGCGCCGTGCACAGGCCGTACGCCGCCTGTTGCTCATCCAGGGTGCCTCTGCAGGGCAAATCAGCACTGTGAGCTACGGCGAAGAACGCCCCGTTGCGTTTGGTAGCACCGAGTCGGACTACGAAAAGAACCGCCGCGTGGAGCTCAGTTACCGCTGAGCCCACGTGACGTCGCGACAATGAGGTGAGCGACATGAAACAGATTCGTAACGTCTCGACTGCCGTCCTGGCCGCCGCTGTGGTGTCGGGTTGTGCGACGATCCCGCCCGAGGAAGACCCGGTGCTGATTAAGCTCTCGCAAATAGAGCGCCGGCTTGAGCGTGTCGAGCGTGTCGTGCAGAACGACAGCCTTGTGCAGCTTGTGGCTCGTGTGGACGCGCTGTCGGGCGAGGTGGATGCGCTTCGGGGCCAGATCGAGGCCAATACATTTGATTCGGACAAGATGGCGGAACGCCAGCGCAACTTGTACGCCGACCTTGATGCACGCCTGCAGGACCTCGAGTCTGCGCCGCGCGAATCAAACGTCATGCAGGGTGGCACGCTGCAGGCTGGCGAGCTGCCATTGCCCAACGGTTCCGACCGCGAAAACTACCAGGCCGCTTTCGAGCTGCTGAAGGAGGGGCGCTACGACCAGTCCGCCAAGGCGTTCCAGCAGTTCCTCGTGGCTTATCCGAACAGTGAGCTTGCCGACAACGCGCAGTACTGGCTTGCCGAGTCGTTTTACGTCTCGCAGCGCTTCGATGAGGCTTTGCCCATCTTCAACACTGTGATCTCGGATTTCCCGGCGTCGCGCAAGGTGCCTGATGCCTTGCTCAAGATCGGTTACTGCAATTACGAGTTGCAGCGGTGGGACGCCGCCGAGACGGCGCTGGCCCGGGTGGTCGCCGATTACCCCGAAACCACGGCGGCGCGTCTCGCGAGCAAGCGGCTCGAGCAACTGCGCACCGAACGGGGCTGAGCCCGAGCACATGGCCCAGGTAGCACGCGACTTGCTCGACGCGGCCGAACGGCTGCGTATCACGGAAGTGTTTCACTCGTTGCAGGGCGAAGCCCTGGCGAGCGGGATGCCCACCGTGTTTGTGCGCCTGACGGGCTGCCCCTTGCGCTGCACCTATTGCGACAGTGAGTACGCCTTCCACGGCGGCGAGTGGTTCGACTTCGATTCACTCATCGCACGTGTCGCGGGATTCGGTGCGACCCATGTCTGCGTAACGGGCGGTGAGCCGTTGGCGCAGCCCAATTGTCGGGCGTTTCTCGAGCGGCTCTGTGATGCGGGTTACGACGTGTCATTGGAAACCAGCGGAGCCATCGACATCGCTGGCATCGACCCGCGCGTCTCGCGCGTCGTGGATCTCAAGACCCCGGCCTCAGGCGAGTGCTTGCGTAACCGCTGGCAAAACCTGGACGCGTTGACCGACCACGACCAGCTCAAGTTCGTGATCTGCGGCCGCGGCGACTTCGATTGGGCCGTGCAGTGCATTCGCGAGCGCGAGCTCGTCGGCCGCTGCACGATCTGGATGTCGCCGTCCTGGGGTGTGGTCGAGCCGCATGAGCTCGCACAGTGGATTCTCGAGAGTGGCTTGCCGGTTCGGCTGCAGTTGCAGCTGCACAAGCTCCTCTGGGGTGATGTGCCCGGAAAATGACGCGCCGGGCCATCGTATTGCTGTCGGGCGGGCTCGATTCCGCCACGGTGCTCGCCATGGCGCGTGCGCAGGGTTACGACTGCCTGGCACTGAGCTTTGACTACGGCCAGCGCCACGACGCGGAGCTCGCGGCTGCACATCGCGTTGCCGAGCACCTGGGTGCCAAAGAGCACCGCACCATGCGAATCGACTTTGCGGGGATCGGCGGTTCTGCGCTGACGGACGAGGCCATCGACGTGCCCGAGCCGGGCGGTGAAGGCATTCCCGTGACTTACGTGCCAGCGCGCAACACCGTGTTCCTGTCGATGGCGTTGGGCTGGGCCGAGGTGGCCGAAGCCGAGGCGATCTGCATCGGCGTCAACGCCGTCGACTATTCGGGCTACCCCGATTGTCGGCCTGAGTACATTGCGGCTTATCAGGACATGGCGGCGCTTGCGACGAAAGTGGGCGTCGAAGGGCAACCCATACGCATCGAGACGCCGCTGATCGATCTGAGCAAGGCCGATATCATCCGGGCGGGTGGCGAGCTCGGTGTGGACTACGCACTCACCGTGTCCTGCTACCAGGCTGACGACGCGGGCAGGGCCTGCGGTCGTTGCGATGCTTGTGTGCTGCGCGCACAGGGTTTTAAGGACGCCGGGGTGCCGGACCCAACGCCTTACTTCTGAGCGCGAAGGGTCTTGAGAATTCCGCCCGTTGCGCTATTATTGCGCGCCTTCCCCGTCGGGAGGCCGCCGTGTGCCACCACACGGCATCCGGAAGTCACTTACACCGGGCCGTTAGCTCAGATGGTAGAGCAGTTGGCTTTTAACCAATTGGTCATAGGTTCGATCCCTATACGGCCCACCACTTCCGCCTCTACGCCGCCTTCCCAGCACAGCACACGCAACGGAGATCCGTGACCCGCTTCGGGTATGATCCGCCGCTGTACTGAGGGAGCAGAATCCGTGACAGGCGAAACCACTTGGCAGGTGCACAAGTTCGGCGGCAGTTCACTTGCCGACGCCGACTGTTTTCGCCGTGTCCGTGACCTGATCACGAGCGAGCCGTCGGCGGCCAGAAAGGCCGTTGTGGTCTCCGCTATGGGCGGCATGACAGACGCCTTGCTCGCGCTCGTCGAGCAGGCCGTTACGGGTGACGCCGATTTCGGCGACGCTTTGGACGCACTTGAGTCGCGATACGAGACCGCGGCGGGCCGTTTGCTCGATCGTGAGGCGCGGGCTGACATCCTTTCGCAGTGGACCCGGGACCGCGAAGACATTGCCGGCTTGCTGCAGGCCGTGACGGTGGTGCGCGCGGCACCGGAACGCACGTTTGATGTGGTGGCTGGCTACGGTGAGATCTGGTCTGCGCGACTGCTTGCCGCTTTGGTCGCGCAGGACTGCAACGACGGTCGCCGAGTGGGCTGGCTTGACGCCCGCGATGTCGTCGTCGTGCGGCAGACGAAGCTGGGCCCGAGCGTGGTCTGGCCTGAATCTCGCGAGCGCAGCGCCTCGAGTCCCGTGCTGGCCGGCAATGACATCGTCATCGTCACGGGCTTCATTGCCAGCGACGAGACCGGCTTGCAGACGACGCTGGGCCGCAATGGCAGTGATCACTCGGCGGCGATTTTCGCAGCACTCCTGGGCGCCGACGCCGTCACGATCTGGACGGACGTGCCCGGCGTGCTCACCGGGGACCCACGCCAGATTCCCGACGCGCATGCGATCACGAGCCTCTCTTACAACGAGGCCATGGAGCTTGCTTACTTCGGCGCCAAGGTGATCCACCCGCAAACGATGGGGCCGGCCGTCGAGCACGATATTCCGATTCGTATTCGCAGCACGTTTGCACCGGATAGCCCGGGCACCGTGGTCAGCGCGGGCGCTGATAGCGACGAGCCCGTAAAGGGCATTACGTCGATTGGCGGGCTTGCCGTCGTCAACGTCGAGGGCGCGGGCATGATCGGCGTGCCCGGTACGGCGCACCGAATTTTTCGTGCACTGCGTGAGGCTGAGATTTCCGTCATCCTGATTTCGCAGGCCAGCAGTGAGCATTCAGTCTGCATCGTTGTGCCTGACGACGTGGCCGAAACCGCCGCGACCGTGGTTCGCGATGCCTTCGCCAGCGAACTCGGCACGGGGCAGCTTCAGCGCGTATCGATCACGCCCGAGTGCAGCATCCTGGCCGTCGTCGGTGACCGGATGTCGGGGCGACCCGGTATCGCGGGGCGCTTTCTGAATACGCTGGGTCAGGCAGGTATAAACGTCATTGCCATCGCGCAGGGCTCTTCGGAGCGCAATATCTCCGTGGTCGTTGCTTCGGCCGACGCAACCCGCGCACTGCGCGCGGCACACTCCGGCTTTTATCTCTCGCCCAAGACACTGTCGATCGGGCTCATTGGTCCCGGCACCGTCGGTGGCGCCCTGCTTGACCAGATCGCGGGCGAGGTCACGAGGCTTTGCGAGCGATTCAGTCTTGACCTGCGCGTGCGCGCGATTGCGCGATCGAGTGTGATGCACCTGGCCGAGCGTGCGGTGGATCTGTCAAATTGGCGCGAGCTCGCGGCACAGGCGACGACACCAGTCGACCTCGCCGAGTTCGCGAACCATGTCGACGCGGACCATCTGCCACACGCCGTCATCATTGACTGCACAGCCGATGACCAGATTGCGGAGCACTATGCGGACTGGCTCGCACGCGGCATTCACGTCATTACGCCGAACAAGCGCGCGGGTAGCGGGCCTTGTGATCGTGTCGCGGCTATTGAAGCCGCCGGCCGCAGCGGGCACAGCCGCTTTTATTACGAAACCACTGTGGGTGCAGCGCTGCCGATCATCCGCACGCTGCGCGACCTTGTGGAGACGGGCGACCAGGTGCGGTCCGTGCAGGGCATTTTCTCGGGTACGCTAGCCTATCTGTTCAACACCTATGACGGCAGCGAGCCCTTCTCGGCGATCGTGCGCCGAGCGCGCGATGCGGGCTTCACTGAACCCGATCCGCGTGACGACCTGTCGGGTACGGATGTGGCACGCAAGCTCGTGATCCTCGCCCGCGAATCGGGGCACGCGATTGAGCTTGCCGATGTGAGCGTGGAGAGCCTCGTGCCCGAAGCACTCGAAGGCGTCGGTGTCGAGGCATTCCTGGACCAGGTGGACGTCCTCGACGCCGACATGGCGCAACGACTCGAAGCCGCGGACGCGGCGGGGCAGGTGTTGCGCTATGTCGGCCGTATCACGGCGGACGGCCAGGCCAGCGTTGCATTGACCGCCGTCAGCCGTGACGACGCCCTGGCCAACATCGCGCTGACCGACAATGTGGTGCGCATCGAGAGCGACCGCTACAGCGACAACCCGCTCGTAATTCAGGGGCCGGGGGCAGGACCGGATGTCACCGCTGCGGGTGTGTTTGCCGATCTGCTGCGACTGGCCGCCGAGCTCGGGAACCGACGCTAATGACGAATGGCATCGCCACCACGGCCACGGCGTTCGCGCCGGCGTCCATCGGCAACCTTGGCGTGGGATTCGATGTGTTGGGTCTGGCTATCGCCGGTCCAGGTGACCGCGTTACGGTGGAACTCAAGGATGCGCCCGGCGTCGTGATCGCGGATATCACGGGTGATGGCATTGGCGCAGACGCGCATCTTCTGAGTCGCGAGGCGCTATCCAATACGGCCGGTATTGCTGCGGCGGCGATCTGGCAGGCGGGCAAGGGCGCCGGCGGCATCTCGTTGACGCTGCACAAAGGCACGCCCTTGGGCTCGGGTATGGGCAGCTCGGCGGCGTCGGCCGTCGCAGGCGCCGTGGCGGCGAACGGGCTGCTCGAACAGCCGCTGGAGCAGTCCGATGTGCTCGAAGCGGCGCTCGAAGGCGAAGCTTTTGCCAGTGGCGCGCGACACGCCGATAACGTCGCGCCCAGTTTGTACGGCGGGCTTGTGTTGTGCCCACCCGGGCGACTGCCGCACTGCGAGACCTTGGCGTTGCCCGATGGTCTTGTGGCTGTGCTTGTGCATCCGCACCTGCGCGTGGACACGGCTGCAGCCCGGCAAGCGCTGTCAGAGTCCGTACCACTGGAAACAGCTGTGACGCAGTCAGGTTTGCTCGCCTGCTTTGTACAGGCCTGCGCGCGCGGTGATCGTGATGGCATTGCTGCATCGTTGCGCGACGTCATGATTGAGCACCAACGCTCACGGTTTGTGCCCGGATTCGAGTTGGTGAAGGCTGCCGCGCTTGCGCAGGGCGCGCTCGGTGCGTCGTTGTCTGGCAGCGGGCCGAGCGTCTTTGCGATTTGTGACGCTGCCGCTGGCGACGCGGTGGCGGCCGCGATGGTCGCAGGCTTCGAATCGGGCGGGGTGGGTTGCGACCACTGGGTGTCGCCGGCAAACGCGCCCGGGGCCGTCCTGGAGTCGGTGTCGTGAAGCTACGCAGCACACGCGGTGCACCCGCCGTCAGCCTAGAGACAGCGCTTGTGCAGGGGCTTGCACCCGATGGCGGCCTTTATGTGCCCGAGACGCTGCCGTCGTTCGCACCCGATGATTTTCAGAGCGTCGATGCGCGCGAGGTGGCGATTCACTACCTGACGCCGTTCTTTGCGGGCACCCGGCTCGCAGACTCAATTGCCGCGATCGTGGACGAGACGTTTTCGTTTCCGTTGCCGCTCGTGGATGTGTCGGCGCAAGTTTCGGCGCCGCTCCATGTTCTCGAGTTGTTCCACGGGCCCACTGCGGCCTTCAAGGATGTCGGTGCGCGGTTCCTCGCGGCCTGCCTGTCACGGCTTGATGCTGAGGTCGATGACCCGCGCCCGCTCACGATCCTTGTCGCAACGTCCGGGGATACGGGCGGCGCAGTGGCGGCGGCGTTTCACGGCCGTCCCGGTATCGACGTTGTGGTCCTGTTTCCCGAGGGCCGCGTATCGCCGCGGCAGCAACACCAGCTCTGTTGTTGGGGTGACAACGTCACGAGCCTCTCGGTGGCGGGGGGTTTCGATGATTGCCAGGCGCTCGTCAAAGCTGCGTTTACGGATCCTACGCTGTCGACGCAGTACCGATTCAGCTCGGCCAACAGCATCAACATCGGCCGCCTATTACCGCAGAGCGTGTACTACGCTGTGGCGTCCATCCAGTACTTCCGCGAACACGGTGAGCGACTCTCATTTGCGATTCCCACAGGTAACCTCGGCAACGCACTCGCGGCCGTGCTCGCGCGTGCGGCTGGTTTGCCCATCGGCGATATTCTGCTTGTGACCAATGCCAACCGGACCGTGCCCGACTACTTCGCCACGGGGCAGTACGAAGGGCGGGCCAGTATCGCAACGCTGGCGTCTGCAATGGATGTCGGTGACCCGAGCAACATGGAGCGTCTGCGAGACCTGTTCGGGGAGGCCAAATCGCTGCGCGCGCTCGGGCTCGATGCCGTCAGTGTCGACGACACGGAGATTCGTGAGCAGATCCGGCGTGACTCGGCACGCTTCGATTTCGCATGGTGCCCGCACAGCGCCACGGCCATGTACGCCTGGGAGCGCCATCTTGACGATGCGGCGCGTTCGGCGCCCTGGGCCGTCGTCGCGACGGCGCACCCGGCCAAGTTCGAGACCATCGTTGAACCCCTGATCGACGATACGGTGCCCGTGCCACCGGCGCTGGCTGATCTGTTGGATCGACCCGCGACATTTAGCCGGATTGAGCCGTCACTGGATGCATTGGCCGAGGCGTTGTCATGAATCCGACTGATGCAATCACCCGAGCGTTCGCAGAGCCGGGCCCGGAGCACTGGCCCGTGTATGCGGGCCTGTTTGTGCTCGTCGCCTTGCTGCTGCTCGTGCTGGGTTGGATCCGGTCGCGAAGCGGCGGCTCACTCTCGGCACGGTTGGCAGATGTCTGCCACGACCAACTCACCGACGTCGTGCTGCCCAAGGCTGACGACGGCGACATCCACATCGATCACATTCTGCTGACGGAGCGCGGGATCCTCGTTGTCGACTCGCGGGACATCACCGGCATCGTGTTCGGCAGCGATCGCATGCACGACTGGACGGTTATGGACGGCGGGCGCCGCTTTACGATCGGCAATCCCCAGGCAGACCTCTACGACCGGGTTGCGGCCGTGAAGCTCGTGGTGACCGATATTCCCGTCGAGGGCCGGATCGTATTTGGCAGCGGTGCTGATTTCTCGAAGGGCAAACCCTCTCATGTGCTCACAGAAGCAGAGCTCGTCGCAAGCCTGCCGCGGGTGGCTGGTCGTACGACGCAGACGCGCAAGGCGTTCGAGCTCGAGTGGCAAAAACTTCGCGAAGCCGCGTTGATGCCAGGCTAGTCGGCCTCGGGCAGCGCGAAAAACCGACGGGCGTTCGCGGCCGTGTATTGGCCTACGGCCTGCGGTGACTCGCCGCGCGCGTCGGCAATGGTTTTGACCACCTCGCCCAGCCAGCAGGGTTCATTGCGTCGTGTCTTGGGGCGCGGTCTCAAACTTCGCGGTAGCAGGTAGGGCGCATCCGTCTCGACCAGCAATCGGTCGGTTGGGATGTCAGTCACAAGCTCAAGAAGGTGTGCTCCGCGGCGCTCATCGCAGATCCAGCCTGTAATGCCGATGTAGAGATCTAGCGCCAGGTAGTCGTGCAGCTCGCGTTCGCCGGCCGTGAAGCAATGGGCGACGGCGCGTGGCAACTCCGCTAGCCGCGGTCTGAGCACGGTCAGAAAATCGTCGTGGGCGTCGCGCTGGTGCAGGAAAACTGGCAGTTCGTTGTCGATTGCGAGTTGAAGCTGGGAGGTAAACGCATGCGCCTGCGCGTCGTGTCGCGCGAAGTTGCGAAAATAGTCGAGTCCGCATTCGCCGGCCGCGACGACCGCATCGCTCGCCATTTGGCGTGCCAGCGTGTCGTGCATTTCGCCGTCGTAGTCGTCGGCGTGGTGCGGGTGAACGCCCGTGGTGTAGTAGCAGCGTGGCCAGGCCGGGTCAGTGGCTGCGGCAATGTCGGCGGCCGCGGCGTTGCTGTCGATCGAACTGCCCGTCACCACAATGGCCTCCACGCCCGCCTGGCGGGCGCGCTCGAGCACGGCATCACGGTCTTCGTCGAAGCTGTCGTGCGCAAGATTGGCGCCGATATCGATCATTGCTTTGCGTTCCGGGTGGTCTCGGCGGGCGAGTGTAGCCGTCCGGCGACAGTGACTCCACCCGGGAAAAACGGTGACCCGGCGCACAGTTTCGGGGCCCCGCTCAGGTATCCTTACCTTATGACGTATCGTCTCGCCACTTTGCTCGTTCTGCTGCTGTTGCCCCTTGCGGGTGAGGCGGCGCTGCGCATGGCCGACCTCGCGGACCGCGAGGCGGTTATCGAACACGCGACCCACCTGGGCGATGCGCGCTATCTGGCCGAGCTGTCTATCGAACTCGAGGGCGAAAAAGGCCGCGGCGACGCAGCGCCGTTGGTGCCGTACTACGCGGCGTTGGCAGCCTATCGGGCCGCTGAAATTGATGACGATGTGGAGTTCCGAGTTGGCGTTCTGCTTGATCGGTGTATCGAGAACGCGCGCAGCGCACTCAAGATCGATGAGAAGTTTGCTGAGGCCATGGCGCTGATTGGCGCCTGTCACGGGCTCGCCGCGAGCCGTCAGCCGCTGTCCGCCATCATTGCGGGCAACTTCTCGGCACGCGAGCTCAAGCGAGCCATGGCGCTCGAGCCCGAGAATCCACGCGTGCGGTTGCTCAATGCGGTTACGGTCCTGCGCCGCTTCGAAGACGATACGCGCCGCGTCCAGGCGAAGGGCGACCTCGAAACTGCGTTGACGGCCTATGAGCAGCCGGCCGAGGGTCAGCCCGATCTGCCAAGCTGGGGCGAGGAGCACGCGCACCTTTGGCTGGCCGAGGCGCTGCGTCGCGATGGCGATCTGCAGCGCGCCCGGGATCACGTGGAGCAAGCGCGACTGCTGTCGCCTCCCGCGACGAAGGTGCCAGAGCGCATCACGGCTCTGCGCCGCTAGGCCCAGATCTGGCCGAAAAACACCTCCCGCAGTTAAACCCTCTGCGCGGTTCCGGTATCCAACAGTCGAAATCACTGGGGTACACTTGGAGCCCGTTATGAAATCTCTGAATTCACTTATCCTGGCCGCGGCCCTGGCGCTGCTCGCAGCACCCGCTGCAGCCAGCGTCAACAAGAGCGTCCGCATCGAGGCCGGAGCCACCTCCGAGGGTGCCAGCTCGGTCAACGGCAGCATCAAGGTTGGCGAGGGAGCCTACGTCAACGGTGAGCTCGATACCGTTAACGGCAGTATCAAGCTCGCGAGTGGTGTGACCGCCGGAGATGTGGAAAGCGTCAACGGCAAAATCAGCATCGGTGACGATTCCAGTATCGCGTCGAGCGAGACCGTGAATGGCCGCAACTATCTTGGCGAGCGCGTGCAGGTCAGCGGTAACGTCTCGACGGTCAACGGTGGTATCGAGGCCCGTCAGGGCACGACGATCGGTGGCGACGTTGAGGCGGTGAACGGCGGCATCGGACTCTTCGGCGTGCAGGTCATGGGCGATTTGTCTAACGTCAATGGCGACATCAACCTCACCGAAGGCACGCGCATCAGTGGCAGCGTGATCGTGCGTAAGCCCAAGCGCTCGTGGTGGCCAGGGGGCAAGCGCGACCCGTCGCGTGTTGTGATCGGCCCCAATGTCGTGATCGAGGGTGAGCTCGAGCTGCAGCGCAAGGTCCGCTTGTACGTGCATGAGACGGCAAAGATCGGCAGCATTATTGGTGACGACGTGGAGATGGAAACCTACAGTGGTTCTGAGCCCTGACGCGCACTTAGTCCAAAACGCTTTTCGAGGACCGGTGTTGCCGTGACGCGGCAACACCGGTCTTCGCATTCAGGCCCCGAGCAGCTTTCCTTGTTCGAGGTCTCGACCGACCCCGCCATCCCGGAGTCGGTGCCTGCACCGCCGTCCGTCGTTGAGCCCGTGGTGCGCATCAGTCGTCGCGCGCGCCGTCTCGCGCTCCATGTGGGTTATGACGGTAGCGCCGAGCTCGTCGTCCCGCAGGGCACGCCCGAGCGCGACGTCCGACAGTTTCTCGACAGCCATCGCGATTGGCTGGTCCAGGCTCGCGACGCCCAGCTCGAGCGCTATGGCGGATTTGACCGGTCACGTCCCGAGGCGCTGATGTTGCCGGCCGTGGGTGAGCAGTGGCGGCTCGAGCGGCGGGAGCTGCCGGGTCGTCGCCTCGCGGCGCGTCTGCGGCCCGGTACCGCACCCACAGAGTTCGTCTTGCGCCTTGATGGCGATGAGGGTGTCGCCGAGTCGCAGGAACGCGACGCGGTCAAACGCCAGCTGCGCCGCCGTGCGCTCGATTACTTCGAGCAGGCCTTGCCGCCCATCGCTGACGCCATGAACGTGTCTTACGCCCGCGTTCAGGTCCGCGCACAGCGTTCCTGCTGGGGCAGTTACTCGTCAACGGGCACCATCAGTATGAACTACGCGGCGCTGTTTCTGCCGCCCGAGCTCGCGCACTATCTCTGTGTCCACGAGCTTGCGCATGCGCGACACCTCGATCACTCACCAGCGTTCTGGCGTCTCGTGGAGCGCCACGTGCCCGGCGCGCGCGAACTGGACCGCCGGCTCGCATCGCGGCACGACGTCTTGCCCGGTTGGTTGCTTTGAAAGCACCGTCAACGGCCGCATTTTGGTTGCAGTTTCTGGCGCTGCTGCCCGTGACGGGCCTGCAGGGGCTCTGGATCAAGCGGCGCGCGCCCCGCATGGGGACGCGCATCGAGAACGGTGCGACAGGTCTCACCGGAAGCGGGGCGCGCAACATCGACGTTCTCGTCACAGGCGAGTCCACAGCGGTTGGTGTCGGGTGCGATATGCCTGAGCAAGCCGTCAGCCTGCAGTTTGCGTCTCAGTTGGCGTCGCTGGGTTCGGCGACCGTGAATTGGCAGGTCATCGGCCGCAATGGTGCTCGGGCATCGGACATTGTGCAGTTGCTCGCGACACAGCACCCGAGGTCCCCCGACCCGCACCGCGTTGCCGTGGTGCTGCTTGGTGCCAACGATGTGACCGCGTTGCATTCGCTGCGCCACTGGTACGAACAACTCGTGGCCGTGCGCACGCGGCTGCGTCAGCGCGGCTTCGGATCGATCTTTCTGGCCCCTGTGCCGCCCATGTGGGGCTTTACGCTGCTGCCGCGACCCCTGCGCAGCGTATTGGGCGCGCGTGCACGTCAGCTCGAAGCAGAACGCCTCCGCGTGGCGGGCCTATACCCGGATGTCACGGCACTTGTGACCGACTTTCCGCTGGACGCGGCGTTGCTGGCCGAGGACGGCTACCACCCGGGCCCGGCGGCCTGTGCGATGTGGGGTAAGGATCTCGCGGAGCAGGTGCTCGCGAGCCTGCGCGTCAGCCCTGGTCGAGAAGCTCCCTGAGGTCAATGACCGCCGCGTTGGCACGGCTCAGGTAGGACGCCATGACCAGCGAGTGGTTGGCAAACACCCCGTAGCCGCTGCCATTGAGCACCATGGGGCTCGCCAGGGGCTCAAGGCTGGCCTCGAGTTCGCGGATGATCTGGCGCAGGCTCACGGTTGCGTTCTTGTCGTCGAGTACCTGCTCGAAATCAAACTGTGCCGCACGCAGGAAGTGCAGCAGCGCCCACGCGGTGCCGCGTGCTTCAAACAGCACGTTGTCAATCTTGAGCCACGGCGTTTTTACGATGACGTCGCTGTCGTTGTCACCACCGCCCGAGCGTGCCGAGGCATCACCGGCGAGGTCTGTGTTGACGCGGGCCTGACCAACGCTTGCCGTGAGCGCCTGCGACATGTTGCCGAGTCGCTTCTCAACCTGGCCCAGCCATTCGCGCAGGTTGTCGGCGCGCGCAAAAAACTGTGACTGCTCCGCACCCGTATCGAGGAGTCGCGCCTGGTAGCGCTCGAGCGCCTCGATGCCTTCCCGGTACTCCGATTCCGCGGCCGGAAAGATCCAGGAGTTGTAGTCGATGTAGAAGTGCGACTCTGCATCGGCCAGGTCTTCGTCTTCATTCGACTGCGACTGCGAGCGGCTGTAGTCGTTGCGCATGACTCGCGACAGGTCGCGGACCTGCGTGAGCACGCCAACCTCCCAGCTTGGGATGTTGTCGAGTACGAGACCCGGCGGCGCGATGTCATTGATGAGCAGGCCGCCGGGCTTGTCGAGCAGCGTGCCCGTGACGCGGATCAATGTGCTGGTCGTGGCGAACCCTACGGTGGCGGTTTCGCCGTCGACTTGCGCCTCCACCCAGAACACCTTGGGCTCGCGCGACCAGTACCAGCAGACGACGAGAAATACAAACAGCGCAATCGTGCCCGAAACAATCGCCGGGATACGCCACCAGGGCGCGGCGCTGGTTGCTGCGGTGCCGCTCGAGCGCGACTGCCACCAGTCGCGAATGCGGTTGAACATCGGGTGGTCTCCTTATGCGGCCAGAGCTTCGAGCAGGGCCGGTAAGACCTCGCCCGAGGGGCCGCGCAAAACATGGTCTGCGCCCGCCGATAGCGGTGTCGCTTCCGGGTTGATTTCAATGATACCCGCACCGTAGGCCCGTGCTGTACCGACGAGTCCCGCAGCGGGGTAGACCTGAGCCGAGGTGCCCACGACCAGAAACAGGTCGCAGGTCGTCGCAGCGACCTCCGAGGCTTGCATGGCGGCCGACGGAATCATCTCGCCGAACAATACGACACCCGGGGTCATCACCCGCCCACACTGGCCGCAGATCGGCGGTGGGTCACCGGCAGCACCGTTGTGTGCGGGCTCTCGCGTATCGCAGTGCGCGCATTTGTCGCTGAACAGATTGCCGTGAAACTCGATCACGTCGCGGCTTCCTGCGCGCTGGTGCAACCCATCGACGTTTTGCGTCACGAGTGTGAGCTTGTCTACGTGTTCGGCGAGCGCCACGAGTGCGTCGTGCCCGGGGTTAGGTGCGACATCGGCAACGCGGCTACGCCGCCAGCGGTACCAGTCCCAGGCCGTCTGCGGGTCACGCAGGAACGCGTCCGGTGTCGCAAGCTGCATGGGGTCGTGCTTGGCCCAGAGTCCCTGCAGTGCATCGCGAAACGTCGGCACGCCCGATTCCGCCGATACGCCTGCGCCTGTGAGCACAGCGACGTGACGCGCTTCGGCAAGCGCTGCTGTACAGGCTTTGATCGTGTCGCCGTAAGACATGCGATCAGGCAGCGCGGCTGCCTGCGAGCTGGCGCAGCACGTACTGCAGGATGCCGCCGTTACGGTAGTAGTCCCACTCCTTAGGCGTGTCGATGCGCACGCGGGCCTGGAATTCGGTCGTCGCACCGTCGTTGGTCGTGGCTGTGACCGTGACCAGTTTTGGCTCGCCGCCCGCGAGACCTGTGACGGCGAAGGTCTCCTGGCCGGTCAAACCCAGCGACGTGGCGCTCTCGCCCTCGCGGAACTGCAGCGGCAGCACGCCCATGCCAATCAGGTTCGAGCGGTGGATACGTTCGTAGCTCTGCGCGATAACGGCTTTTACACCCAGCAACAATGTGCCCTTGGCAGCCCAGTCGCGCGAGGAACCCGTTCCGTACTCCTTGCCCGCGAGAACGACCAGCGGCGTCGCGTCCTGCGCATAGCGTTGTGCGGCGTCAAAGATCGTCATTTGATCACCCGAGGGCTGGTGGCGTGTCCAGCCGCCCTCGGTGCCCGGCGCCAGCAGGTTACGCAGACGGATGTTGGCAAAGGTCCCGCGCATCATGACCTCGTGGTTGCCGCGACGGGAGCCGTACGAATTGAACTCGTGTGGCTTCACACCTTCGGCACGCAGGTAGTCGGCGGCCGGACTATCGAGCGCAATGCTGCCCGCGGGAGAAATGTGATCGGTCGTGACCGAGTCTCCAAGCAACGCGAGCACGCGGGCGCCCGAGATGTCGACGGTAGCGCCTGACTCGAGCGTCATGCCTTCAAAGTAGGGCGGGTGTTTGACGTAGGTGGAGTTTCCGTCCCACTCGTAGATCTGACCCTCGGGGCTCGGCAGGCTCGTCCAGTTGGCGTCGCCCGCGAACACGCGCGCGTAGCTCGACTTGAACATCTCGGAGTCGATGTTCGCGAGAATGACATCGTGGATTTCCTGCTGGCTCGGCCAAATGTCTTTGAGGTAGACGGGTGCGCCATCGCTACCCGTGCCGAGCGGCTCGTCGAAGACGTCGACCGCCATGTTGCCCGCAATGGCGTAAGCGACCACGAGTGGCGGTGACGCGAGGAAGTTCATTTTCACGAGCGGGTGGATGCGGCCCTCGAAGTTGCGGTTGCCCGAGAGCACGCTGCAACCGATCAAGCCCGAGTCTTTCACGGCCGCCTCGATCTCGTCGCGCAGCGGCCCCGAGTTGCCGATACAGGTCGTACAGCCGTAACCCACCGTGTGAAAACCGAGCGCCGCGAGGTCGTCGTCGAGACCGGCTTTTTCGAGGTAGTCGGTCACGACGCGCGAACCGGGTGCGAGACTTGTTTTGACCCAGGGCTTCACGGTGAGGCCCTTGGCTGCGGCGTTGCGGGCCAGGAGCCCGGCGCCCAGCATGACGGCCGGGTTCGAGGTGTTGGTGCAACTCGTGATGGCGGCAATGAGGACGGCGCCGTCGCCGAGCTCGACCGTGTTGCCATCGAGACTCAGTGTCGCGGTACCTTTACCGGCGTTGCGACCCTCGGTCATTTTGTCCAGGTGTTCTGCGTAGACGCTGGGCGCTTCCCTGAGGGCGATGCGGTCCTGCGGCCGCTTGGGACCGGCCAGGCTTGGCTCGACCGTAGCCATGTCGAGTTCGAGGGTGTCGCTGTAGAGCGCGTCGCGCGCACCCGTCTCACGCCACATGCCCTGTTCGCGGGCGTAAGCTTCGATGAGCGCAACCTGGGTCTCATCGCGGCCCGACAGTCGCAAATATCGCAGCGTCTCGTTGTCGATCGGGAAGATGGCGCAGGTGGAACCGAACTCAGGCGACATGTTGCCCAGCGTGGCGCGGTCCGCCAGTGGCAGATGATCGAGGCCGTCACCGTAGAATTCGACGAACTTGCCCACCACACCGCGCTCCCGGAGCATCTCTGTGCAGGTCAACACGAGGTCGGTCGCCGTCGTGCCTTCCTTGAGTCGGCCCGTCAGTTTGAAGCCGATGACCTGTGGGATGAGCATGGTGATCGGTTGGCCGAGCATGGCGGCTTCGGCTTCGATACCACCCACGCCCCAGCCCAGCACACCCAGGCCGTTGACCATGGTTGTGTGCGAGTCTGTGCCAACCAGCGTGTCCGGGTAGGCGAGGCGGTTGCCGTCGCGCTCCGCGTCGAAGACGACGCGAGACAGGTACTCGAGATTGACCTGGTGGACGATACCCGTGTTAGGTGGCACCACCTTGAAGTTATCGAAGGCGCTTTGGCCCCAGCGCAGAAACGCATACCGCTCCTTGTTGCGCTGGAATTCTATGCGGTTGTTGAGGTCGAGTGCATTGGCTGCACCGTAGTTGTCGACCTGGACCGAGTGGTCGATCACGAGTTCGGCCGGCGAGAGCGGGTTGATCGCGTCGGCCGAGCCGCCTAGTTTGACCACGGCGTCGCGCATGGCGGCGAGGTCTACGACTGCAGGCACGCCAGTGAAGTCCTGCAGGATTACGCGGGCGGGGGTGAACGAAATCTCCGTTGCCGGCTCCGCCTTCGGGTCCCAACTTGCGAGCGCGAGAATGTCATCGCGCGTGACGTCGCGACCGTCCTCGTGGCGCAGCAGATTCTCGAGCAGAATCTTAAGTGAGAAGGGTAGGCGGTCGACGTGGCCCTCGGCGACCGCATCGAGTTTGTAAATCGTGTAGGACGTGCCGTCGACGGTGAGTTCGCGTCGGGCGCCAAATGAGTTCGACATGTTGCCTCCAGTAACGCGCCAACCGCCGGTGCGTCGTCTCACGCACCCCAGGCTGCGATGCCTTTCGGACGGCTGGCAAACGCTTCGATTGAGGCCTCAAATTATAGCGGTTGGGGCGCAGCTGCGGGCGCGGCAATAACCGCTATTCACGGCGCGAATCGTCGCGTCGCGTTCAGCCCGTGGCGGCCGATGCCGAGTGCGTCGGCACTGCCTCGACGCGATCGATGGCGCCACCGCCCAGGCAATGGTCGCCATCGTAGAGCACGGCGTACTGACCGCAGGCGACCGCCCACTGCGGTGTGTCAAAGTCGAGGCGCACACGGGTGCCGACGCGCCGCACCGTGCAGCGCTGGTCTGCCTGTCGGTATCGGATCTTCGCGGTCAGCCGTGCGCCGTTGTCGAGTGCATCGGGCGCCGCGTTGATCCAGTGGATCGCGTCGCACACTACCGCGCCCGTGTAGAGGTCGGGATGGTCCTTGCCTTGCACCACGCGGAGCTGGTTGCGCTCGAGGTCCTTGCCCGCGACATACCAGGGGGCATCGCTGGCGTCGGCGCGGCCGCCGATGCCGAGGCCCTGTCGCTGTCCCATCGTGTAGTACATGAGGCCATGATGCTCGCCGACGGACTTGCCCGCATCATCGACGATCTCGCCGGGCTGCGCGGGCAGGAAGCGAGAGAGGAATTCGCGGAACGGCCGTTCACCAATGAAGCAGATGCCCGTTGAGTCCTTCTTGCGGTGCGTGGCCAGGCCCGCATCACTGGCCAGGCGACGGACGTCGTCTTTCACGAGGCTTCCGATCGGAAACGCCGCCGTCGCCAGCTGCTCGGCCGACACCGCGTGCAGGAAGTAGCTCTGGTCTTTGCCCGGGTCGCGGCCCTTGAGCAATTCGACACCGTCGCGGCCGCGACGCAAACGCGCGTAGTGGCCCGTGGCCACGGCGTATCCGCCCAAGCGGCGCGCGTAGTCGGCGAACACACCGAACTTGATCTCTCGGTTGCAGAGCACGTCGGGGTTGGGCGTGCGGCCTGCCGCGTACTCATCGAGGAAGTACTGGAACACCCGGTCCCGGTACTCAGCCGTGAAGTTGACGTGATGGAGCGGAATTCCGAGCTGGTCGCAGACACGACGCGCGTCCTGGAGGTCTTCGGCGGCGCTGCAGTAGCCGTCGTCGTCCTCCCAGTTGGTCATGTGCAGGCCCTCGACAGTGTAACCAGCCTGCTTGAGCTGCCAGGCGACTACCGACGAATCGACACCGCCCGACATCGCCACAATGACGGGACCGGTGCCCTCGGGCATCCAGAATTCCGTGTCCATCCCGGTATGTTACGAGAAATGCGGCAAGCCTGCGGATGCCGAGCGCGATTTAGATGCGCTGCGCCTTACGTTCAAAACGGCGCGCCAGGCCAGCGGCGTCGAGGCCCGGTTCGACGACGAGCTGCTCGCGCCTGCCGCGCGCGTAGTCGTCGAGTGCCGCCAGCATCAGCGGCGAACGCAGCCGGTGCGCTTCCGCCTCAAGTGCAGCGCGATCGTGCCAGTGTACGCTCAGGATACCGGCGTCGAGCGCCAGGCCGTCGGGAACGCCGGGCGCGTCACCGCAGTAGACGAGTTGCAACTTGCGCTTATTGCGGTGCACGTCGAGCCAGAGATAGGCGCCGATGAAGCCCGTGACCGTGAAGTCGTAGCGCGTCTCCTCAAGCACCTCGCGGACGATTGCCTGTTCCGGTGACTCGCCGGTTTCGATGTGGCCGCCGGGCAGGCTCACAGCCAGCCCGCGTGAGCTCATTTCCTCGATGCAGAGATAACGGCCGTCGCGTTCGGCGATGGCAGCAACCGTGACATCGGTTTCAAGTGTTTCCTGCGTCATGCCTTAGAGGTGCAGGTTGCGGAACTCGTGCTCGACTTCGCTGGCGGCCCAGATCTCGTCGAAGGTCTGCAGGTAATTCGAAGCCACAGGGGGCGAGTAGCTGTCCGCGATGCCTTCCCAGCGCGTCGCGTCAAGGCGGTAGGCAATAGCGCGGTTGTCGGCAATGCAGTAGGCCTCGGGATGGTCACGGTAGTCGTCGTGAACGTTGCGGAATTCGATGAAGCTGTTGAGCCTGCGCCCCATCGTCACCAGTCGGTTACCGTTCTTGATGGCCCGCATCGGGTCTGCGATGAGCACCCGCACCCTGGCGAACCGTCGAGACAAGATCAGTTTTTTGACGGCTTCCAGAAAATCCGGGTGGTCGTAGATGCCGGGCTCAAGGTCACGGGTCAGGATCGACACCTTGCGTTCGGCCAGCGCGCACACCTGCGTGGCGGCCTCGCGCATGTCACCGCGCGAGGACAGCACCCAGCGTTCGCCTTCCCGACGAGGATGTTCTGCTGCCGTCATTTGCACTACTGCTCCCGTTCCCGCGCTTATCCCACGGGAACCGCATGCGTGCAGTGCCAGCAGGTCGGCTCAGGTCCGGCTTAACCGCATCATGCGGTGTTCGATCCCGGCTTCCATGAACGGATCACCAACCGCGGTGAATCCGAACGATTCGTAGAAGCCGACGGCCTCCGACTGCGCGTGCAGCCAGGGGACCGCCTTGCCTTGATGGATGGCCGCATAAAGCAGCGCCTCCAGAAGGGCGGCACCCACACCCGAGCCGCGGGCAACGGGCAATACCGCCATCCTCGTGATCTTACCGTCGGGCTGCAGGCGCCCCGTGCCGACCGCGTCACGTTTTGTGTCGTAGGCGAGGAAGTGCGTGCTGTCCGCGTCGTACTCATCCCATTCGAGTTCTGGCGGTACATTCTGTTCCGAAATGAACACGCGCTCGCGGATCCCGCGGATGGCATCGCCGTCCTCGACCCAGTCTGCGATCCGGACTTCGGGCTTCTCCGTTGCGCCACTCACGTTATGTCAACTGAGTCTGGCGCTTCGCCACCGCGGGCGCGCAGCGCCTCCTCGGCCAGCAACGTGGCGATGCCCGTGTAGCTGCCCGGCGTCATGTCGAGCAACGCAGCCTTCGCCGCCTCGGGAATTTCGAGGCTCGCGACAAACCCCGCGAGCTGCGTGGCGTCGATGGCGGCGCCGCGGGTGAGGGCTTTGAGCCGATCATAGGCGTCGGGCACGCCGTGGCGGCGCATCAGCGTCTGTACGGGTTCCGCGAGGACCTCCCAGCTGGCCTCGAGGTCCGCCTGCATGCGCGGACGGTCCACCTCGAGCTTCGACAAGCCGCGCGAGAACGAGGCACAGGCGATCAGGCAGTGACCCAGGGCTGTGCCCAGATTGCGCAGCACAGTGGAGTCCGTGAGGTCACGCTGCCAGCGTGAGATCGGCAGCTTCTCGGCGAAGTGCGCGAGCAGGGCATTGGCGACACCCAGGTTGCCTTCAGCGTTCTCGAAATCTATGGGGTTGACCTTGTGCGGCATCGTCGACGAACCGACTTCGCCTTCGATGACACGTTGGCGGAAGTAGCCGAGGCTGATGTAGCCCCAGATATCGCGGGCGAGGTCGATGAGCACGGTGTTGAATCGGGCCAGCGCGTGGGCGAGTTCCGCGATCCAGTCGTGCGGCTCAATCTGCGTGGTCATGGCGTTTGGCGCGAGGTCCAGTCGCCTCAGCAGTCGTGCGCTCAATGCGGGCCAGTCGACTTCGGGGTAGGCCGCGGCATGTGCGTTAAAGTTGCCGACGGCGCCGTTGAATTTGCCCATGGGCTCGACGGCGGCCACGGCGCGCAGCTGGCGGTCGAGCCGCACGACGACATTGGCAAGTTCTTTGCCCAGCGTTGTCGGACTCGCCGTCTGACCGTGTGTGCGCGACAACATGGGCTGCGACGTCTCGGCTGCCGCGAGCGCCGCGAGCTGGTTCGTGATGCCGCGCATCGCGGGCTGCAGCACGCGGTCGCGCGCGTCACGCAACATCAACGCGTAGGCCAAGTTGTTGATATCTTCCGACGTGCAACCGAAGTGGATGAACTCGCTGATGCGCTCGGCACCCTCGAGACCTGCAATCACCTCGCGCAGGTAATACTCGCAAGCTTTGACGTCGTGGTTGGTACGCGCCTCAATGGCTTTCACGCGCGCCGCGTCCTCGATCCCGAAGCCATCAACAAGCTGCGTGAGCCGCTCGTCGATGCGGTCGGGGAGCCCGTCGAGCTCGCTGATCTCGGCGCTCTCCGCAAGCACCTGCAGCCAGCGCACCTCGATCTCGATGCGGTAGCGGATGAGGCCGTACTCGCTGGCGATGTCGCGCAGCGGTGCGACCTTGCCCGCGTAGCGCCCGTCCACGGGGGACAGTGCCTTGAGCGACTGGTATTGAGACGCCTCGGGTTCGTTCGATGCCATTCTGGTAAGGCCCTCTGGGTGCCGTCACAACCCCGCGGGCGTGGCCGCGATGGGCGTGCTGGACAAGCTTCAGCAAACCCCTAATGATACACGCCCCGG
The DNA here is from genome assembly GCA_038524795.1 of Pseudomonadota bacterium. Lineage (GTDB taxonomy): Bacteria > Pseudomonadota > Gammaproteobacteria > Steroidobacterales > Woeseiaceae > CALBPI01. The sequence goes on from JBCBIJ010000012.1 coordinate 42,194, forward strand.
GGACGTGGTGGCCGCCGCCCCGAGCGGTCCACCGCAGCATCACACTCAAGGTTTAGGGCCAGGACATGAGCGACAAGGCAACGCGAATCGAGCGCGACAGCATGGGTGAACTCGAGGTGCCGGAAACGGCACTCTGGGGTGCCCAGACGCAACGCGCCGTCAATAACTTCAAGATTTCGGGCGAGACCATGCCGGCCGCCTTCATCACGGCGCTCGCGCGCGTGAAATGGGCCTGCGCGGGGGCCAACGCCGAGCTTGGGCTCTTGGGCTCATCGCGCGCCATGGCAATCCAGCAGGCCGCACAGACGATTATCGACGGCGAACACCTCGACGCGTTTCCTGTCGATGTGTTCCAGACGGGTTCGGGCACCTCGACCAACATGAATGCCAACGAGGTCATCGCGCGACTGGCGAGCGACATCGCCGATAAGCCCGTGCACCCCAACGACGACGTCAACATGGGGCAGAGCAGCAACGACGTGATCCCAACAACGATCCACGTGAGTGCCGCACTCGGTGTACGCGAGCAGCTACTGCCAGCGCTCGAGCACCTCGCAACGGTGCTCGAGGAGAAGGCCGCGACACTCGATACCGTGGTCAAGACGGGGCGCACCCACCTCATGGACGCGATGCCCGTGCGTCTGAGCCAGGAGCTGGGCGCCTGGCGCCAGCAGATCGTCTCGGGCATGGCGCGCGTCGAAGCGACGCTGCCGCGCTTAACGCGGCTTGCGCAGGGCGGTACGGCCGTCGGCAGCGGCATCAACGCCCATCCCCGCTTCGGTGCCAAGGTCGCCACGTTACTCGCCGAGCAGACAAGTTGCCCGTTTGAGCCCGCCGAGTCGCATTTCGAAGCGCTCGCCTGTCAGGACACGGCCGTCGAGCTATCGGGGCAACTCAAAGTTGTCGCCGTCAGTCTCATGAAGATCGCCAATGATCTTCGCTGGATGAACTCGGGGCCGCTTGCGGGCCTGGGCGAGATTGCATTGCCGGCGCTGCAGCCGGGCTCGAGCATCATGCCGGGCAAGGTGAACCCTGTGATTCCCGAAGCCGTGGCGATGGTTGCTGCACAAGTCATTGGCAACGATGCCGCCGTCACGGTGGGTGGGCAGGCTGGCAATTTCCAACTCAACGTTATGCTACCAATGGTTGCGAAGAATGTTCTCCAATCCATTGAATTAATTAGCAACGCAGCACGCCATATTGCCGACTATGCGATCGCCGGTTTCACGGTCAACGAAGATAACCTGACCCAGGCACTGGGTCGCAATCCGATCCTCGTGACGGCGCTCAACCCCGTGATTGGCTACGAGCTGGGCGCCAAGGTCGCCAAGACGGCCTATGCCCAGGGGCGGCCCGTGAAGGATGTCGCGCTTGAGATGACCGACCTGTCGGCTGATGAGCTCGATCGCCTGCTTGACCCGGCCGGGCTCACGGAGGGCGGTATCCGCAACTGATGGTCGACGCAGCGCGACTTCGGCGCGCCCTGGTGGGGCACGAAGCGCCACCCGACCCCAACGACGTGGTGGTCCCAGTGGCCGAGCCGGCGCTGCCCGAGGGCTGGCGTGAGCGTCGCGTGGCGGGAGCGCGGCACGCTGCGATCCTCGTTCCCTTCGTCGATGCGGGCGAAGGCCTCGACGTCGTACTGACCGAACGCGCCGCGCACTTAAAGCATCATCCGGGTCAGGTGAGTTTTCCCGGCGGTGCCGCGGAGCCGCACGATGCGGATCTCGCAGCCACGGCCTTGCGCGAAACCGAGGAAGAGGTGGGTATCGAGGCCAGTCGTGTTGAGGTCCTGGGCTACCTGCGCCCGCAGTGGACCATCAGCGGCTACACCATGACGCCTGTGATCGGGCTCGTCTCGGGTGCCGTGTCGCTGGAGCCCGATCCCAGCGAGGTGGCCACCGCGTTTCAGGTTCCGGCGGCACACCTGTTCGATGTCCGTCAGCACCGGCACTTCCGCCGCGAATACGACGGTTTCGCGTTCGATGCGCTCGAGATCCAGTGGCGTGAGCATCGGATTTGGGGTGCCACAGCGGGCGTGATCGAACGCCTGCACCGGGTCATCGAACGCCAGGACTAGCGAGGTCTGTTAGCGGGGCCGCTCGAACAGGTAGTGGCTGACCCCCCATTCCTGCCCATTCTCGTAACCGAAGAGCTCCGCGCAGGCCATGAAGAACATGCGCCAGCGCATCCACCAGCGCTGGGTTTCGCTCTCGCCGTAGGTCTCGCTGAGAATGGGGCGGACGTGTGCTTCACGGGCGTCCATCATGGCGAGCCAGGCGTTCGAGGTCTTCTCATAGTGTCGGCCGTCCCAGCGCCACTGGCTCACCAGTGACAGGTGGTCCTGAAAACGCAGTGCCAGATCGTCGCTGGGCATCATGCCGCCCGAGAAGAAGTGTCGGCTCATCCAGTCCGCGCTGCCGTGGTCCTCGAACAGGTAGGCTGCGCTGCGGTGCGTAAAAACGTGCATGAAGAAGCGCCCGCCAGGGACCAGCCAGTCGTGCACCCGCGCGAACAGGAGCGGCCAGTTGCGCATGTGCTCGAACATCTCGACCGATACGATGCGATCGAATGGCGTGCCCGCGTCGAAGTCGTTCATGTCCGCGGTCACGATGTGCAGGTTTTTGAGTCCGCGTCGCTGCGCTTCAGCTTCGATCCACTCGCGTTGCGACTGTGAGTTGGAGACGCCTGTCACCTCGCAGTTGGGGTATTGCGCCGCGATCCAGAGCGATACGGAACCCCAGCCGCAGCCGAGATCGAGCACTCGTTGGCCGTCGGCGATGCCCGCCCGATTGCAGGTCACCTGCAGGGCGGCGGCCTCGGCGTCTTCGAGTGTGGTGACGCCCTCAGGCCAGAAGCCGCAGCTGTACTTGCGGTGCGGGCCCAGCACGGCGCCAAAGAATGCGGCCGGGACTTCGTAGTGTTGTTCGTTGGCAAGGTCGGGCACGAGCGCGATGGGCGCGTCACGAAGCGCGTCGACGAAGCGCTGTTTGTCGCTGGCGACGCGCTCGGCGTCAGTTGTCGCGGACTTCTGCAGTCGCTTCGCCATGAGCCCGCGCATCGCGCGCCGCAGAAGTGCATCGGGAATCCAGCCGCGTTCGGTCCAGGCTATCGTGCGTTCGTTGGCGAGTCCCACGTGCGGTGCTCCTTGGGCGTCAGGTTTCAGGTGATCTGTGCGGCCAGACGCGGCATGCTACGCGAGCCTTGCGGGCGCCGCACTTGTCCGCAAGCCGGGGTTGCCAAGTCGGCGCTTGGGTAAGTCTGACCGAATAAATATATCGATATTAATTAATTAATAATGACCAAGATCTCGAAACTAATTGATGTAATGGCGGCCCTGCGAAACCCGGAGTCTGGCTGTCCCTGGGACCTGGAACAGGACTTCGCGAGTATCGCGCCCTACACGATTGAGGAGGCCTACGAGGTTGCCGATGCCATAGAGCGGGGCGCGTTGCAGGAGTTGCCCGACGAATTGGGCGACCTGCTGCTGCAGGTGGTCTTTCATGCCCGGATGGCCGAGGAGCAGGGCCTGTTCGCGTTCGACGATGTCGTGACTGCCATTGTCGACAAGATGATTCGGCGCCACCCGCATGTGTTCGGCGACGAGGACCGTGGTGACAGCGCCCGGGTGCTGGGCCGTTGGGAAGACATCAAGGCGGCGGAGCGCGCGGCGGCGGGCGGTGAGAAGGCGTTTGACGAGAGCGCACTGGCCGGTGTGGCCACTGGGCTGCCCGCCTTGCAGCGGGCTGTGAAGCTCGGCAAACGTGCGGCGCGTGCCGGTTTTGACTGGCGCGCACCCGAGCAGGTTCGCGGCAAGGTGGATGAGGAGCTGGCAGAGCTCGATGCAGCGATCGCTGAGCTTGCGCCCGGTGCCAACGGCGCAGACAGCGCCGTCGAGGATGAGCTCGGCGACCTGTTGTTCACGGTCGCACAGTGGTCGCGGCACCTGGGCGTGGACCCGGCGCGTGCATTGCGGCGCGCCTCGGCCAAGTTTGAGCGCCGCTTCGGGCGCATGGAAGCGGATCTGGACGGGGCGCCCGATGCCCATGACGATGCCGCCCTCGACGCCGCCTGGGAGGCGGCAAAGGCCCACGACGCCTGACATTCAGCGGTTCAGGCTTATTCAGGCCGCATTCAGCCCCGCGCGCGTAGTGTGGGCTCACGCTCCCGGCATGGGGCCGGGGCGCACTGTGTGAGTCCTCCGGAGGCAACCATGAACACGCCCACACGAATCGCGGCCGCAACTGCGCTGTGCCTTGCCACGGCAGCCCAGCCAGCATTGGCCGACCCCCGTTACGACGACGGCGGCGAAACTACCTACGAGTACGCCCGCGTGCTCGACGTCAAACCCCTGATCCGCACCGTGCAGGTCGAAATCCCCGTCCGTGAATGCTACGAGCGTCCCGTCGAGGTGCGCCGCGAGCGCCGTCGTGGCGGGCTTGGTCGCGTCATCGCTGGCGGGATCATCGGTGGTGTCATCGGCAGCCAGTTTGGTGATGGTAGTGGCCGCGAGGCCATGACCGTGCTTGGCAGCGTGATGGGCGCCGCCAGTGCATCGGAGAACAATCGCCATGAACACGGGCGCGACGAACGCATTCAGAAGTACTGCGAGACCACCTACGAGTATGAGGAACGTGACCGCGTTGAGGGCTTCCGCGTGACCTATGAGTTCGACGGCAAGACCTACACGACACGCACCGAGACCGATCCCGGTGACGAGATTCGTGTGCGCGTCGACGTCAGGCCGCTGGTCGACTGAATACCCGGGGCACCCGTGCGGCGGCTGATTTCGAGCAACGCGTCATTGCAAAGGCGTACGTGGCAACCGAGAATTCCAAGGATGATCAGGATTCTCGGTGCCACCTTGTTGCTGGCCGCCGGCACGGCCCAGGCCCAGCCGGTCACGTCCGCAACAGATGCTTCCGGTGCGGTTGCCGTCGTTGCCGACAGCCCCGCGCCCGCTGCCGTGGCGCGCGACAAGGTGTCGCTCGAAGAGGCGGTTCGCCGCGTGCGCAAACAGTACGGTGGTCGGATCGTCTCGGCCGAGACGCGGGGCAGCGGCGATCGTCGTGTGCACGTGATCAAGGTGCTCACCGACGACGGTCGCGTACGCACGGTCCGGATCAACGCGAACTGACATGCGTTTGCTACTCGTAGAAGATGACGAAGCGCTGCGCGAGAGCCTGACCAATCAGCTGCTCTCGGCGGGTTACCGCGTGGAGCAGGCGGCCGACGGGGAAGAGGGCTGGTACTACGCGAGCGAATACCCCATTGATCTTGCCATCGTCGATCTTGGCTTGCCCAAGATGCCGGGGCTCGAGCTTGTGCAGAAGCTTCGCGAGTCGGGTCGCACCTACCCAATTCTCATTCTGACGGCGCGCGACAGCTGGCAGGACAAGGTCGACGGCCTACAGAGCGGCGCCGACGACTACGTCGCCAAGCCGTTTCATTTCGAAGAACTCGCCGCACGCGTGAATGCGCTGCTGCGCCGCGCCGGGGGCTGGGCGTCGGCAGAACTCGATTGCGGCCGCATCAAGCTCGACACCTCGAAGCAACTGCTCACGGTCGATGACGACAGCGTCGAGCTCACGAGCTTTGAGTACGCACTGCTGGAGCACCTCATGATTCGCGCGGGCGACGTGATCTCCAAGACCGAGCTCACGGAGCGGCTCTACGACCAGGACTACGAGCGCGACAGCAACGTCATCGAGGTGTTTATTGGACGCCTGCGCAAGAAGCTCGATCCTGACGGCACACTCAAGCCCATCGAGACCTTGCGCGGACGCGGCTACCGCTTCGCGCTGGCGCGGGCCGGCGACTAGCGGCAGCGTGCGCTCGCTGCGGCTGCGTCTGCTGGCCTGGACGAGCCTGCTGCTGGCAGCGAGCTTTGCCTTGTTGGGCGCCGTGATCGATTCCGGTTTCGAGGCCGCGCTCGAACAAGCGCAACGCGATCTGCTCGACAGCCAGATCATCACCTTGTTGGCCGTTTCCGAGCCGGGTGAGGGCGAATCACTTGCCTTGCCCTACGACATGCCCGAAGTGCGTCTCAATGCGCCGGGATCGGGCCTCTACGCGTCGATACGCGATGACACGGGCGCGACTCAGTGGCAGTCCGCCTCCGCCGTTGGCCTCGACATTGAACCTGCGGCGCCGCTGCCGGAAGCCGGCCAGCGCCTTGTAACGGTCCAGGACACCTCGACAGGTGAGCGCTTGCAGGCGATGACGCTCGGGATCGTCTGGCAATTTGACGACACGCGCAGCCGTTACTTCGCGCTGACGGTCGCTGAGAGCCGTGCAAGCATCGAGGCGCAGCTCAAGAGTTTCCGCGGCCAGCTCTACATGGCCTTTGCCGCCATCGCGGTGGTGTTGCTGATTGCCATGGCCGCGTTGCTGTCCTGGCTGCTGCGGCCGCTGGGGCAGATTGCGCGCGAGATTCGCGCCGTCGAAGCCGGCGAGCGCGGCAGTCTTTCTGCCGACTACCCCAGCGAGCTCACGGGCGTGGCGCGCAACCTCAACCGGCTAGTCGACAGCGAGACGCGACGCACGACGCGCTATCAGCAAACGCTGTCGAACCTGGCGCACAGCCTGAAAACGCCATTGGCGGCCGCGCAAAGCCTGCTGGGCGAGCGCGGCGACAACGGCGACCCCGTGGCGGAACAGCTCACGCGCATGCAGGACATCGTGCGCTACCAGCTCGCACGACCGGCTGCGGCAGGCGGGCAACTCACAGGGCGCGGCGCTGTACCTATCCTGCCCGAGCTGCACGCGCTGCTCGACGGGCTCGACAAGGTCTACCGCGAGAAGGGCGTCAGTGCCGAGCTCGACGTCTCCGAGGGCTTGAGCTTTGAGGGCGATCGTGGCGATCTCGTCGAGATCGTGGGCAACCTGCTCGACAATGCCTACAAGTGGAGTGAACGCCGCGTGTTGCTCGAGGCACGTGGCGAACAGGCCGTGCTCACGATTCGTATCGAGGACGATGGGCCGGGCATCGATGATGTCGCGGGTGCACTCGAACGGGGTACGCGGCTCGACGAAACCACGCCCGGCACGGGGATCGGTCTTGCAGTCGCCAATGAGCTTGTCGCCGTGTACGAGGGTGAGCTACACATCGATCGCGGGCCGCTGGGCGGTGCGCGGCTGACGCTCAAGTTACCCGGCGGGATTTCGAGCAGCGACTGAGGGCTGTGCGATAATCGCCGCATGACGCGGTCTCCAACGCCGCGCGCAGACGATCTCATGCTGCGCGATGCGTACGCGCTGGCCACGGGCAAGCGCCTCAATCAAAACACCCTCGACACCTCGCTGGCACAACGCGCTGCCCGCGAGGCGGTAGCGCTCACCCACGAGGGCGGTGACGACGATCTGCCGATTGGCGAGCACCGTGATGCCATCATCGAGGCGTTGCGGTCGAACCGTGTGGTCGTGGTGTCGGGCGAGACGGGCTCGGGAAAGACCACACAGCTGCCGCGTTACGCCATCGCGGCGGGCTTCGGCCGTCGCGCCATGATCGGCCACACGCAGCCGCGGCGCATAGCGGCGCGCGCAGTCGCCAGCCGTATTGCCGAGCTTTCTGGGGTGACGCTGGGTGAGGGCGTCGGTTACGCCGTGCGCTTCGACGACCGCAGCGCGCCCAACACGCTGGTACGCGTGATGACCGACGGCATTCTGCTCAATGCGCTGCAGCGCGACCCGCTGTTGCTCGATTATGAGGTCATCATTGTTGACGAGGCGCACGAGCGTAGCCTCAACATCGATTTCCTGCTGGGTTACCTCAGGCGTCTGCTCGACAAGCGCGACGAACTGCGTCTCATCATCACCTCGGCGACGATTGACCACGAGCGCTTCGCCGCGCATTTTGGCGGTGCGCCCGTCATAGAAGTCTCGGGGCGGGGTTACCCGGTCACCGTGCGCTACAGCGATACGGCCGTCGCCACCGACGACAGCCGCAAGCTCGCGCGCCAGGTCTCTGAGGCGGTCGATACCGTGCTCTCCGAGCGGCTCGCCGAGGGCGCGCCCGATGTGCTTGTATTCCTGCCTGGCGAGCGCGAGATTCGCGACGCAGAGCGCGCCATCAGCAAGCGGCGCGGCGCCGACGTTGATGTGCTGCCGCTTTACGGGCGCTTGTCCGACAAGGATCAGGCGCGCGTGTTCCAGGCCGCGGGACGACGGCGCGTCGTGTTGGCGACCAATGTCGCTGAGACCTCGATCACCGTGCCGCGTATTGGTGCGGTCATAGACTCGGGCCTGGCGCGAATCAGCCGTTACGCGCACCGCAGTCGGGTGCAACGGCTTGGCGTGGAACCCGTATCGCAGGCCAGTGCGAATCAGCGTGCCGGACGCTGCGGTCGTATCGGACCCGGGTTATGCCTGCGCCTCTACCCCGAGGCCGACTTCGAATCGCGCGATGCGTTTACGGACCCGGAGATCCTGCGCACCAATCTTGCGAGTGTGGTGTTGCAGATGGCTGCACTTGGCCTTGGTGACCCGCTTGAGTTTCCGTTCCTCGACGCGCCCGGCGCGGCAACCGTCGACGATGCACGGCGACTGCTCACGGAGCTCGGTGCGCTGGGCGGCAGGCGCAAGATCACGAAACTGGGTCGCAAGCTTGCAAGACTGCCGCTCGATCCGCGTTTGGCGCGCATGCTCGTGGCGGATACGGACCCGCAGACGCTCGCCATCGTTACGGTCATCGTCGCGGCTCTGAGCATTCAGGACCCGCGTCTGCGGCCACCCGATCAAGCCGAGGCGGCGGACACGGCGCATGAGGCGTTCGAGGTGCCGGGTTCTGATTTCCTGGGTTTGTATTCGCTCTGGACCGCGGCGCACGCGCAACGCGAGGCGCTCGGCCGTCGCGCCTACGAGCGCTGGTGCGAGTCGAACTTCCTGTCGCCACGCCGCATGCGTGAGTGGGGCGAGGTGTTCACGCAGCTCGCGCGACTCGTGGACGCGGATCGCAAGCAGCTGCCGCCGCTGGCCAGTGTGGTCGATGCCAAGGCAGACCGAGTCCACCGCGCTGTGCTCACAGGACTGTTGTCGCACATCGGTACGCACGAGGCTGATGGCGAGTACGTCGGGGCGGGTGCAAGGCGCTTTCGGCTTCACCCGGCGTCAACCCTGCACGGGCGCACGCCACGCTGGGTCATGGCGCTCGAAATCGTACAAACACGCCGCAGGCTGGCGCGACATGTCGCGCGCTTTGACGCGCGTTGGCTGCCGCCGATTGCGGGCCGGCTCGTCGAGCACGAGTACCAGCAGCCCTATTGGAATGCCAAGCGGGGCCGCGTCGAGGCAAAACGCACGAGTCTGCTGTACGGCCTGGTCATCGAAGCCGGAAAGCGCGTCGACTTTGGCGCCATTGATGCGGTGGCGGCCAGGACCGTGTTCCTGCGCGACGCACTCGCGGCGGATTGTGTCGGTCTCAAGGCCGAGTTCCTCGCGCACAACCGTGCCGTGCTCGAAACGGTAGCCAGCATTGCGGGTCGTTTGCGGCGGCGCGTAGAAATCGGGCCTGCCGCGTTGGCGGCGCGCTACGCTGAGTGTCTGCCCGAGTCGGTTATCGACCGGCGCTCGCTCGCGCGCTGGCTGGAGAAGGCGTCCGCCGATGAACGCGCGCGGCTCCACTTCACGCAGGACCAGCTCACGGGCGAGGCGCTCGACGACGATGTGCTCGCCGACATGCCCGAGAAGGTGGAACTAGCGGGCAATCGACTCAAAATCGACTACCAGTTTGCACCGGACCGCGCCGACGATGGCGCCAGTGTCGTCGTGCCGGCAGCTTTGTTGCCCGCGCTGACGATGAGCCAGATCGAGACGAGTATTCCCGGGCTGACGGCGCGCCGCATCGAAGCGCGGCTGCGCGCGTTGCCCAAGGTCAGCCGCCGGCAGTTGCACCCGATTCGCGAAGTGGCGAGCCGGATTGTGGCGCGACTTGGAGAGCTTGGGACAAAAGGCTCGCTCGACGCCCGGCTGTCGGCCTTGCTTGCTACGGAGTACCGGGTCGAGGTTGCGCCCGACGCCTGGGCCGAGCTTGTTGAGCCTGACTACCTGAAGCCGGCCATTCGTGTTGTCGACGATCATGGGCGCGCACTGGGTTCGGGGCGCGACCTCGAGGTGCTCAAGCGTGAGCTCGCACCTCAGGTTCAGGCGGAGACGCGCGAGCTGACGCCCAAAGTGGCGGCGAACGACACAACGCCGAAGCGGGAGTGGCGCTTCGACGTCATCCCCGACGCCCAAACCGAGACGCGCGGCGACCTGACGTTGACGGTCTACCCGGCGTTACGTGAGCGCGGTGCGGGCGTTATCGTCCATCCGTTCCTGGATGCCGGTGAGGCGCAGCTCGCCCACGATGCAGCTGTACTGGCATTGCTCGGCTACCGTTTCGCACAGCAGCTTAAGGCGCTGCGCAAGACGCTGCTTGCGGACCGTGAGATTCAGTTGCGCTGGGCGGCGCACGATGATCCGGGCGGCGCCGCACTCATCGAGGATGTTCAGCGTGCGACGTTGCAACGCGCGTTTGGCGATCGCTTTACGGGTGTGCGCGACGCCGAGGCCTGGCGTGCACTTTGCGACGCGCATGCGCACGAGGTGGTGGGTGCCGGCGAGCAGGTGCTCGTCGTCTTGCGCGAGGTCCTGGCCGCCGAGGTGGCCTGTCGTGCTGCGCTTGATTCGACACCCGAGCACGTCTTCGATGCGCGCGACGACGTGCACGCTCAAATGAAGCGGTTGGTGTATCCGGGCTTCCTGGCGGCGACGCCCGCGGCGCGGCTCGACGATCTCCCGCGGTTTCTCGAAGGCGGTCGCCTGCGGCTCGAGCGCGTCGCATCGAACACGGCGCGCGACCATGAATCGATGGCCATGGTGCACAGCCTTGAGGCGCGCATTAAGGCGTTCGACCGCGCCACACCGACGCCCGAACAACGAGACGCCCTCGAGACCTTCCGCTGGCTCGTCGAGGAGTTGCGTGTCTCGTTGTTCGCCCAGGTGCTGGGCACCCGAGAGAAGGTCTCCGCCAAGCGCCTGGAAAAGCGCTGGGAGGAGATTCTGCGTATGGCGGCCTGAGCCTAGCTACCCGTTGGCTTGCCGCCGTTGCCCGTGATGGTTTCCGCGATGCCCTTGAGCGGCTCGATGAGGTCCATGGGCAGCGGGAACACGATCGTCGAGCTCTTCTCGCCCGCGATGTCCTTGAGCGTTTGCAGGTAGCGCAGCTGCAGTGCCTGCTTCTCGCCCGCGAGCATGCGTGCGGCTTCAGCCAGCTTTTGTGCGGCCTGCTGCTCACCTTCAGCGTTAATGACTTTGGCGCGACGCGAACGTTCGGCTTCGGCCTGCTGGGCGATGGCGCGGATCATGCTTTCGTCCAGATCGACGTGCTTGATCTCGACGTTGGCGACTTTGATGCCCCAGTTGTCAGTGCGCGAGTCAAGGATCGCCTGAATGTCCGCGTTGAGCTTATCGCGCTCGCTGAGCATGTCGTCGAGTTCGTGCTGACCGAGTACGGAGCGCAGCGTCGTTTGCGCGAGCTGACTCGTCGCCTCAAAGACATTGGCCACGTTGATAATGGCCTTTTCGGCGGCGACGATGCGGAAGTAGATCACCGCGTTTACTTTGACCGACACGTTGTCTTTCGAGATCACATCCTGTGTCGGCACGTCCATGACGTTGACGCGCAGATCGACAATGGTGGCTTTCTGCAGGAACGGGATGAGCAGGATCAGCCCCGGGCCCTTAACGGTCTGGTAGCGACCCAGGAAGAACACAACGCCGCGCTCATACTCCTGCAGGATCTTGATAGCATTGGCGAGAAAAATGACGACGAGCACGCCGACAAATCCGAGGATGACTTCCATACCAGGCTCCGATTACAAACAGAAAAAAGCAGAGGTTATCGCGTGTTGAGCGGGGAGACATGCACCGTCAGACCATCAAGACGTTTCACTTGGAGTGTTTCGCCGGCCTTAACGGGGCGGTCGCTGACCGCATGCCAGCGCTCACTCTCCAGCCACACAAAGCCCTCGCCGTCGAAATCATCGATCGCGACGGCCTGGTGCTTCTTCATGCCGACGACGCCCGTGACAGCGCCCTTTGTGTGCAATCGCCGAGCGTACGCGGCGGTGGCAAAGGTGAGGCCGCCAATCACCGCGGCGATGCTGCCGACACTGAAACGGGATATCTCAAAGCCTGGCACGCCTGTGTCGAACGCCATGATGGCGCCCACAATGAACGCAATGATGCCGCCGAGACCCAGTGCGCCGAAGGAAGGCACAAAGACCTCGGCGACCATGAGTAGTACGCCGAGCAAGATAAGCCCGAGCCCCACGTAGTTCACGGGCATTACCTGCAGCGCATAGGCGGCCAACAGGAGGCAGATGGCGCCGATCACGCCGGGAACGATAGCGCCCGGGTTAAAAGCTTCAAACCACAAGCCGTAAACACCGATGAGCACGAGCAGCACTGCGATCGACGGGTCTGAAATCACGAGAAGCAGTTTCTGACGCCAGGTCGGTTCAAAGAAGGAGACATCGGCGCCCGCGGTCGCCAGCGTCACGGTGTCGCCGTCATCAAGCACGACGTCTTTGCCGTCAACAGCCGTGAGCAGCTCGTCGAGGCTGCTCGCGAGCACGTCCGCCACGTTTTGATCGACCGCTTCGCGTGCCGTCAGCGTGGCGCCGTCGCGCACAGCTTTCTCGGCCCAGTCGGCATTTCGGTCATGGCGTTCGGCCAGCGTCCGGATGTAGGACACGGCGTCGTTGATGATCTTTCGGCCCATGGCGCTGGGATTGCGTTCCGGCGCCGGGGCGGCGTCGTCCGAAGAGGCATCGTCCGCGGCTGCGTCGTCGCCGGTTGCGTCGTCGGCCCCGTCGACGGCATCTCGTACGGCATCGGCAACCTCATCGGCGCCGTCGCTGCCAGGGCGACCCGGTGCGTCGTCATCTGTGACGCCGCTGCCGCCGATATCCACGGGCGTGGCCGCGCCGAGATTGCTGGTCGGGTGCATGGCGGCTACGTGGCTTGCGAGCAGGATGTAGGTACCCGCGCTGGCCGCGCGTGCGCCACCGGGGCCAACCCAGGTCGCAACGGGAATTGGCGAGGCGAGAATCTCGCTCACGATGTCGCGCATGGCGCTATCGAGGCCGCCGGGCGTGTCCATGCGCAGGACGATAAGATCGGCGTCCGCGTCGATGGCTTTGCGCATGCCCGTGCGGACAATTTCCGCCGTGGCCGCACCGATGCCGCCCTCGATATCGATGACGTAGGCATCGGCTGCCTGAGCGGTGTGTGTCAACGCAGCCGCGGAGGCCAGTGTCCCGAAAAACACCGACACGACGCGGCGCACAGCTTGGCTTAATCTTGCGAGCTTCATGCAGGCATTTTAACACTTCGGCCCCCGGTCACCGAAGGTTGCGCGTTCACGCGGTGTCTAACGGCATGCAATAATCAGTGACCTGGGGGGAGCATCTTCGGCGTGGCGCGAATCAAGTTTTTCACTACTGGCGGGACGATAGACAAGGTCTACTTCGATGCCGCAAGTGCATTCGAAGTCGGCGAGTCCGTCATCGATCACATCCTGCGCGAGGCCCTCGTCGACTACGAGTTTGAGTCTGTGTCGCTCATGCGAAAAGACAGCCTCGAAATGACCGATGAAGATCGGTCCAGCATCCGCGCGGTGATCGAGGCCGATGCGGCCACGCGCATCATCGTGACCCACGGCACGGACACCATGGTCGACACGGCGCTCGCCTTGGAAGGCCTCGAAGACAAGACCATCGTGCTCACGGGTGCATTGACGCCGGCGCGGTTCCGCTCAACGGATGCGATTTTTAACGTTGGCATGGCCGTCGCAGCCGCCCAGAGTTTGCCCGCGGGCGTCTATGTCGCCATGAGCGGCCAGGTGTTTGCGGCCGGCGATGTCGTCAAGAACCGAGACCGCAATCGTTTCGAGGTGTTGCCCGAAAGCGGCAGCGCCAAACAGGAGTAACCCATGAAGAAGATCGTTATCGCTACGGCCCTGGCGCTGGCCGCGGTGCATCCGGCTACCGCACAGAACCCAATGGAAAATGTCGAGATCGATGTCCAGCTTGTGGGTGAGGGGCTCTACATGCTCGTGGGTCGGGGCGGCAACATCGGCCTGTCGGTCGGTGAGGATGCGACGTTTCTCATCGACGATCAGTTTGCGCCGCTCACAGACAAGATTGTCGCGGCGGTTGCGACCGTGACCGACCGTCCCATTGATTACGTGCTGAACACGCATTGGCACTTCGACCACACGGGCGGCAACGAAAACCTCGGTGACAGCGCGCTGATCATGGCGCACGACAACGTGCGCAAGCGCATGGCGGCCGGCCAGTTCCTCGAGGCGTTCCAGATGCAGATTGACCCGTCACCCGAAGTGGCGCTGCCAGCCCTGACGTTCAATGACACCCTGACCCTTCACGCCAACGGCCTAACCATCCGCGGTTTTCACATCGAACATGCGCACACCGATGGCGACACGTTGGTCCACTTCGAAGAGGCCAACGTCGTGCACATGGGTGACACGTTCTTCAACGGGATCTACCCATTTCTTGATGTCGAGAGCGGCGGTGACATCGACGGCCTGATCGAAGCGGCTGATGCCGTTCTGGCGATTGCCGACGACGACACGAACATCATTCCCGGGCACGGTCCGCTGGCCGACCGGGACGCACTGATGGGTTACCGTGCCATGCTCGCGGGCGTACGCGACGGTGTCGCCAAGGGTATTGCGGCGGACATGAGTCTCGAAGAGATTCAGGCGATGAAACCCTCGGCGCCGTTCGACGCCGAGTTTGGCGATGGCTTCGTGCCGCCTGATCGCTTCGTCGCAGCGGTTTACACGTCGCTGACCGACTGATCGCTCAGCGCATCAGCCCAAGTCGAAGTTGATGCCCTGGGCCAGCGGCAGATCGGTGCCGTAGTTGATCGTGTTGGTCTGGCGGCGCATGTAGGCCTGCCAGGAATCACTGCCGGCCTCGCGACCGCCACCGGTTTCCTTCTCACCACCAAATGCGCCACCGACTTCGGCGCCCGAGGTGCCGATGTTGACGTTGGCGATGCCACAGTCTGAACCGCTGGCGGCGAGGAACTGCTCGGCGCGCTGTAGGTTGTCCGTGAAGATGGCCGAGGACAAGCCCTGGCGCACATCGTTCTGCATGTTGATGGCTTCGTCGAGCGTGTCGAAGCCGATAACGTAAAGCAGTGGTGCGAAGGTCTCGTTCTGAACAATGTCCCAGTGATTTTCGGCTGTAGCGATCGCGGGTGTGACGAAGTTGCCTGGTCGGTCGAGGCGGTCGCCACCCGTGAGTAGCTGACCGCCCGCATCGCGTGCGGCGGCGATGGCGTTTTCAAAACGCGCGACCGAAGACTCATCGATGAGCGGGCCCATGAGCGTTGCGTCGTCAAGCGGGTCACCAATGCGTACCTGCTTGTAAGCACCCACGAGCTTTTCAAGCAGCTCGTCGCGGCGGCTCGAGTGCACGAACACGCGACGCGTCGTCGTGCATCGTTGGCCGGCTGTACCGACGGCGCCGAATACAATGGCCGGAACCGCGAGGTCCATGTTGGCAAACTCGTCGACGATGAGCGCGTTGTTGCCGCCGAGCTCGAGCAGCGAGCGGCCCATGCGACGCGCGACCTGTGCGCCGACGTTGTTGCCGATCTCGCAGCTGCCCGTAAAGCTCATGAGGTCGATGCGGCGGTCGTCGACGAAGTGTGTCGCGAGCGTGTTATCCGCGTCGTTGAACAGGTGCATGATCGGCGGCAGGTCCATATCGGCCAGCGCGTCGTTGCAGATCTTCTGCACGGCAACGCCACAGAGCGGCGTTTTGGGCGAGGGCTTCCAAATACAGACGTTGCCCGCGATCGCTGCGATGAATGCGTTCCAGGACCAGACGGCGACCGGGAAGTTGAACGCCGAGATGATGCCGACAAGCCCCAGCGGGTGCCACTGCTCGTACATGCGATGCTGCGGGCGTTCCGAGTGCATGGTCTTGCCGTACATCATGCGCGACTGGCCCACGGCAAAGTCGGCGATGTCGATCATTTCCTGCACTTCACCGACGCCCTCGGCCTTGATCTTGCCGTTCTCGAGGCTCACGAGGCTGCCCAGTGCGTCGAGGTTGTCGCGCAACGCGTTACCCATGCGGCGCACGGCTTCGCCACGCGCGGGTGCAGGCACCGTGCGCCAGATGGCGAAGGCTTCGCGCGCGGCGGAGACGATGCGCTCGTAGTCTTCGGCGCTCGAGACGCCCACGTGGGCAATCGTCTCGCCCGTGGTCGGGTTGATTGAAGCGATGCTGCCGGCGCCGGCGTCAGCCAACGGCGTGCCGCCGACCCAGCTGCCGGCGTTGTCGGCACCGAGGCCGAGCTGTTCGAGTACGGGATGGGTCATGTTGGGTTCCTTCTTGGGCTTACTGGCCCGTGCTGGCCGTTGCGATGGCCAGCGATGAGACGTTGGCGTCGCCGCCGTCGGCGTACCAGCGTCCGAATCGATTGGTCAGGATGTCTTCAAGCGTGAACTGTTCCTGCGCGACAAAGCCCGCGAAGCGGCCTGGCGTTTCGAGCACTTTGTCGACCACGGCGCAGATGCCGCTTGCCGTCGTGATCTGGATGGCCGACCAGAGTCGACCGGCCACGCGTTGCGGGTAGACTTTGTTTACGTAGTTCTCTTCGCGCAGCACGCCACCCTGCACGCCGCGAACAGCGGCGTAGACGATCACCACGTCCTGCAGTGTCGCCGGGACGGCGCGCTCGAGAATCAGCTTCAGAGTCTCGCGGTCATCCTTGAGTCCGAGGCCGTTCATGAGCAGACGCATCTGCTCACAGTGGCCCGGGTAGCGCATGGTCTTGTAGTCCATGTTCTGCACGCGGCCGCGGTAGGTCTCAGCCAGCGAGCCGAGTCCGCCCGAAGTGTTGAACGCTTCGTAAAGCGTGCCGTCGATCTGAATCTCCTCGAGACCTTCGAGCGGGAGCACCTGCACGGGCTCGCCGTCGACGATGCTCGTGCAGAGATTGGCGTACTCGTTAATGACGCCATCTGTGGACCAGGTCAGGGCGTACTTGAGCGCGTTGCTCGGGTGTTGGGGCAGGGCGCCGACACGCAGTTGCACGTCACGCACTTCATCAAAGTGACTGATGAGTTCGTTGGCAGCGATGCTGATGAATCCCGGCGCGAGACCGCACTGCGGCACAAAAGCCGTGTCGGCGCCTTGTGCGAAACCGCGCACAGCCTCCGTGACGGCCACATCTTCGGTGAGGTCAAAATAATGCAGGCCGGCGTTGCGTGCGGCTTCGGCCACGGGCGGGTTGCAGAAGAAAGGCAGACTCGAGATCAACGTGCCTGGCGTGTACTCAGCGATGTGCGCTGCCAGTGCGGCAGAATCGGTGGCATCGAGCGCGAACGGCGTGACGTTGGCGAGGCCGTGTCCTGCGGCGACGGCGCGTGCGGCTTCTGCGTCCGCATCGGCAAGCTGGACCTCGTAATCACCGCTGTCTGCGAGGAGACCCGAAATCAGCGCGCCGATCTTGCCGGCACCGAGAATCAGTACCTTGTGCATACCTTCTCATTCCCCATTTATTTTCAATGACTTGGGCGGCTCTTCCGGCCGCCGCTGCGCAACCGTCCCGGGGTGCACATTGCGTCGGGTGGCGCGGAGTGTGCCCAATCCGGCACGCCGTGACCACCCACCTACCGCTCGGCAGTTTCTCATGTAACCGTAGGTCATTGGCAGCCTTGCGTTTTCTTTTTGCAGCGCACAAAACCGCTGTGGCACCATCGCGCCATGAGCAAGTCACCCGCCCAGAATCCCTGGCACCCCGCAAGCTGGGAAACGCGCGTTGCGCGCCAGATGCCCACGTACCCCGACCCCGATCACTTGGCCGATGCCGTGCGCCGCTTGTCGTCGCTGCCGCCGCTCGTGACCTCGTGGGAAGTCGACAAACTCAAAGAACGCATCGCGGCCGCACAGCGCGGTGAGGCGTTCGTCATCCAGGGCGGCGACTGTGCGGAGACCTTTGACGGTTGCACGTCTGACAACGTCGTACAGAAACTGAAAGTGCTGCTGCAGATGAGCCTCGTTGTGCTGTACGGCATGAAGAAGCCCGTTGTGCGCATCGGGCGCTTCGCGGGGCAGTACGCGAAGCCGCGATCGGCTGACACCGAGACGCGTGACGGCGTGACACTGCCGAGCTTCCGCGGCGACCTCGTGAACCGCAAGCCGTTCACGGAAGCCGATCGCACGCCCGACCCTGAGCTTATTCTGCGCGGTTACGAGCGCGCGGCACTGACGCTCAACTTTATTCGTGGCCTCGTCGACGGCGGGTTCGCTGATCTGCACCATCCTGAGTATTGGGACCTCGACTGGGTCTCGCACTCACCGTTGGCGGATGACTACCGCCGGATCACGGATGCGATTTCGGGCTCGCTCGATTTCTTCGAGTCGATCGCCGGACGTCCCATCCACCATTCGCGGCGCGCCGAGTTCTACACAGCGCACGAAGGTTTGCACCTCAAATATGAACAGGCGCAGACGCGACTGCGTCGTGAGCGCTGGTACGACCTGACGACGCATTTCCCGTGGATTGGTATGCGTACGGCGGCACTCGATGGCGCGCACGTGGAGTTTTTCCGCGGCGTTGCCAACCCGATCGGCATCAAGATTGGGCAGGGTATGGACACGGAGTGGCTGCAGGAGCTGTTGGCCGTGCTCAACCCCGACAACGAGCCGGGCCGCATCACGCTCATCCACCGCCTCGGTGCGGGCAACGTTGAGAATCACTTGCCTAAGCTCATCGACGCCGTGCGTGCCACTGGCAGCCACGTACTTTGGGTTTCGGACCCTATGCACGGCAACACCGAGACGACCGAGGGCGGCTACAAGACACGTCGCTTCGAGAACATCGTTGGCGAGCTCGAGGCCTGCTTCAAGGTGCACAAGGAAATGGGTACCTATCTGGGTGGCGTGCACCTCGAGCTGACAGGGGCGAACGTCACTGAGTGCACAGGTGGCGCACGTGGTCTGACAGACGCCGATCTGGCCCGCGCCTACCACTCGCAGGTCGACCCGCGGCTCAATTACGAGCAGGCGCTGGAAATCGCGCTGCGGCTCGGCGGTCTGCGCGACGGCGCCTAACGCGTCTCGCGCAGGGCGCGCCGCGCGGCGCGCGTTTCAATCTCCCGGCTTGCGCCGGGCTCGAGGTCACCCAGCGACCAAGGCCCGACCTGGTGGCGGATCAGCCGGAGCGTTGGCAAGCCCACGGCCGCGGTCATGCGCCGAACCTGCCTGTTGCGGCCTTCATCGATGACGACTTCGATCCAGCTGTCGGGCACAGACTTCCGTTCGCGAATGGGCGGGACGCGCGGCCAGAGCGGCTCGGGTGCCGCAATCCGACGCGCAGTAATCGCACGGGCCGGGCCGTCCTTCAAATTAACACCCGCGGTCAGCGCCGCCAGCGCCTCGTCGAAGACTTCGCCCTCGACCTGCGCCCAGTAGTGCTTTCGAGTTTTGTGCTGTGGTGACGCGATATTGGCCTGCAGCTTGCCGTCATCGGTGAGCAGCAGGAGTCCCTCGCTGTCGTAATCGAGCCGCCCGGCGGGGTAGACCCCGGGCTGCGCAATGTAGTCGGCCAGCGTGGCCTTGTCGCCGTCCGTCGTGAACTGCGAGAGCACGCGGAAGGGCTTGTTGAGCAGGACCAGGGGCATGGGTTGAGGTCACCGTGGCGGGGCCCGTTACGGTACAATGCGGACTTTGGCCCGCGCTACTGCGGGCCGTTTCGCGTGGACCGGTGCGAGGCCGGTCAGACGGGCACAGACGCCCCGCAAACAACACCAGGGACAAGCATGCAATACGAGAAGATTCAGGTGCCGGAGCACGGCGACCCGATCACACTGACGCGCGACGGTCGACTCGATGTGCCGGACCAGCCCATCGTGCCTTACGTCGAGGGCGACGGCATCGGCATCGACGTGACGCCCGTGATGCTCGACGTGGCCAATGCCGCTGTCGAGAAGGCCTACGGCGGCAAGCGCAAGATCGCGTGGATGGAAGTCTACGCGGGTGCGAAGGCCAGCCAGGTTTATGAAAGCGCCACCTTCCTGCCCGAGGAAACGCTCGACGCGTTGCAGCGCTACGTGGTGTCGATCAAGGGCCCGCTGGCCACGCCCATCGGTGGCGGCATCCGCTCGCTCAACGTCTCGATTCGCCAGACGCTCGACCTCTACGCCTGCGTGCGCCCCATCCGCTACTTCCCGGGTGTCGAGACGCCCATGAAGGAATCGGAGCTCGTCAACATGGTCGTATTCCGCGAGAACACCGAAGACATTTACGCGGGCATCGAGTACCCGACGGGTTCGCAGGAAGCGCAGAAGCTCATCAAGTTCCTGCAGGACGAACTGGGTGTGACGAAGATCCGCTTCCCGTCGAGCTCCGGCATCGGCATCAAGCCTGTCTCGCGTGAAGGTTCGGAGCGACTCATTCGCAAGGCCATCAATTATTGCGTCGACAACGACCTCTCTTCCGTGACGTTGGTCCATAAGGGCAACATCATGAAATACACCGAGGGTGCGTTCTGTCAGTGGGGCTACCAGGTCGCGCAGGAAGACTTCGGTGCGCAGCCCAAGGACGGTGGTCCCTGGCTTGCGTTCCAGAACCCGCGCACGGGCAACGAGATCATCGTCAAGGACGTGATTGCGGATAACTTCCTTCAGCAAATTCTGCTGCGTCCCGAGCAGTACGACGTCATCGCCACGCTGAACTTGAACGGCGACTACATCTCTGATGCACTGGCAGCCCAGGTGGGCGGCATCGGTATCGCGCCGGGCGCGAACATCGGCGAGGGCATCGGCGTGTTTGAGGCCACGCACGGCACGGCGCCAGGCTTCGCGGGCAAGGACCGCGTCAACCCGGGCTCACTGATTCTGTCTGCCGAGATGATGCTGCGTTATATGGGCTGGACCGAGGCGGCGGACCTCATCGTCAAGGGCGTCGCGAACACGATTGCGGCCAAGGAGCTCACGTTTGACCTCGCGCTGCTGCGTGAGGCCATCCGTGCACCCAAGCGCACCCAATCGACAGGCAAGGGCGACGTCGAGACCGAGCTCGAACAGCTCATTCCAGGTGCGACCCTGCTGGGCACAAAGGGTTTCGGCGAGGCCATCATCCGACACATGGATGACTGACACGCGCATGAGCGAAACCTACGACCGCAACTGCACCGATTGCCCGCGGCTTGCCGAGCTGCTGGCAGACGTGCGGGAGCGCTACCCCGAGTATCACGCGCGGCCCGTGCCGTCTTTCGGTAGCACGGCGCCGCGTTTGCTCATCGTTGGGCTGGCGCCTGGCATGCATGGGGCGAATGCGACGGGGCGGGCGTTCACGGGTGACTACGCGGGCGTGTTGCTGTACGAAACGCTTCATGCGGTCGGCATCGCAAGCCGGCAGCAGTCCGTCAGTGCCGATGACGGCCTTGAGCTCGCAGGAACGCGCATCACGAATGCCGTGAAGTGTCTGCCGCCGCAGAACAAGCCCGTCGCCGCTGAGGTCAACACCTGCGCGAGCAAGTTCCTGGTCCACGAGTTGGCGGAGGTTGACCGCGACGGCGGTGTTCTTTTGGCACTCGGCGGCATCTCGCACAAAGCCATCATCCGCACGCTGGGCCTGCGCCAGGCCGATTACCACTTCGCGCACGGCGCCGAGCATCACCTGCCCGACGGTCGCGTGCTCGTCGACTCCTACCACTGCAGCCGTTACAACACGCAGACTCGCCGGCTCACGCCTGCGATGTTCCAGCGCGCCGTGGAGCGCGCGGCGCGGCTTGCGCAGGTCGGAAACTTCGCCGATTAGACACGATGAGTGACGACGGGGGCGCGTTCGACCCGAAAGCCTTCGTGGCCGAGCTGTCGCATCGGCCGGGCGTCTACCGCATGCAAGACGCCGACGGCAAGATTATCTACGTTGGCAAGGCACGCAATCTCAGAAAACGCGTGGCGACCTACTTCAGCGGCAAGGCCAAGGACGCGAAGACCATGGCCATGGTCGAGCGCGTGGCCGGCATCGAGGTCACGCTGACCAAAACCGAGTCCGAGGCGCTGCTGCTCGAGCACACGCTGATCAAGCGCCACCGTCCGCGCTTCAACATCCTGCTTCGCGACGACAAGTCTTATCCCTGGATTCGCGTAAGCACTGAGCACGCGTTCCCGCGGCTCTCGTTCTACCGCGGCAGTCGCAAAGGCAAGGCCGCGTACTACGGTCCTTATCCGAGTGCGGGCGCCGTTAAGAACACGCTCAATGAACTGCAAAAGCTCTTCCGCGTTCGTCAATGTCGCGACAGCTTCTACGCCAACCGCTCACGACCCTGCCTGCAATACCAGATCAAGCGCTGCTCGGGTCCCTGCGTTGGACTGATCACGCCTGAGGACTACGCGCGCGACGTCGAGGACAGCGTGGCCTTCCTGCAGGGTCGCAACAGTGAAGTGATCGAGCGGCTCGTGCTGCGCATGGAGACTGCGGCCGAGAAGCTCGACTTCGAGCAGGCCGCACGGCTGCGCGACCAGGTGTCGCGATTGCGCCGCATAGAGACTGAGCAACGCGTGTCGACGCGCGGCGATGCGGATGCCGACATCATCGGGCTGCGCCGGAGCGAGGGCGTCACCTGTGTGGCTGTGCTCGTGGTGCGCGACGGGCGCGTGTTGGGTAGCCGCACCTATCTGCCTGCGAACGCCGCCGGCGTCGAAGATGCCGCGGTGATCAGCGCCTTTTTGGGCCAGTACTACCTCGACGGCGAGCCGCCAAAGGAAGTGATCCTTCCCTCGGCCATCGAGGACGGCGACGTTCTTGCCGACGCGCTCGCTGAGCGCGCAGGCCACAAGGTCGCCATTAAGCACTCGGTGCGCGGTGACCGCGCCAGCTGGCTCGGCATGGCCGCCGACAACGCGACGCAGGGTGCGCGGCTCGAGTCGGCCAATCGCACGGGCATCGGCAAGCAGCTCGAAGCGCTCGCCGAGGCGTTCAATCTGACGGCGCCGCCGGGTCGCATCGAGTGTTTCGATATCAGCCACACAAGCGGCGAAGCCACCGTGGCGTCCTGCGTTGTCTTTGGCACCGACGGGCCACTCAAGAGCGACTATCGGCGCTTCAACATCAAGGAAGCGGGTGCGGGCGATGACTACGCGGCCATGCGCGAGGCGCTACAACGCCGCTACGCGCGGGTGCAGAAGGGCGAGGTCCCCATGCCGGATCTCGTGCTGATCGATGGCGGCAAAGGGCAGCTCTCGCAGGCCATCGAGGTGCTCGAAGAGCTCGATCTCAATGAGATTCGACTCATTGGTGTAGCCAAGGGTCGCTCGCGCAAACCGGGTGCCGAACAGCTGTTCCAACCGGGTGCGACGCGGCCGACGACGCTCGCGCCCGACGCGCCCGCGCTGTTGTTGATCCAGCGTATCCGCGATGAGGCGCACCGCTTCGCCATCACGGGCCACCGCAATCGACGCGCAAAGGCGAGGAAGACCTCGGGGCTCGAGGGGATTCCCGGCCTGGGACCCGTGCGGCGACGGCAATTGCTGACACGCTTTGGTGGCCTGCAGGGGCTGCGGCGTGCGAGCATTGACGACATGGTCAAGGTGAAAGGGATCAGCCGCGATCTCGCAGAACGCGTCTACCTTGAATTCCATCGCAGTATTGATCCTGACAGCGCCGGGGGGGCGTCGTGACCTTCAATCTCGCCAACAGCATCACCGCGTTTCGAATCGCGGCCATCCCGCTCTGCGTGATGTTGTTCTACCTGCCGGTGGAGTGGGGCCGCAAAGCCGCCGCGCTCGTGTTCGCAGCGGCGGCAATCTCGGACTTCGTCGACGGCTGGATCGCGCGCAAGTTCGATCAAATGACGCCGTTCGGTGCCTTTCTCGACCCCGTCGCCGACAAGCTCATCGTGGCGGTGGCGCTGGTGCTGCTCGTCGAGTCCGACGGGCGCATGATCATGGCCATTGTTGCGGCCATCATCATCGGGCGCGAGATCACGGTGTCGGCGCTGCGCGAATGGATGGCGCAGCAGAAGGCCAGCGCCACCGTGGCCGTATCCATGGCCGGCAAGATCAAGACCACCTTTCAGCTCATCGGCCTCAGTTTCATGCTCTGGGGCGATCAGCTTTGGGGACTGCCCATCGAGGAGCTGGGCTTCGCCGCGCTGCTCATTGCGGCCGCGATGACGATGTGGTCCATGTGGGTGTACCTGAGCGCCGCGTGGCCCGTGCTGCGGCGCGGCACTTGAGTTAATATTGTGGGCCGGCTGGCGTTGACAGCACGGTCGCGCGGAGTACAATGCCGCGCTCGGTTGGTGGCCAGCGTGCTACCCAGACATACCGAAAAAGCGGGTGTAGCTCAGTTGGTAGAGCGCAACCTTGCCAAGGTTGAGGTCGACGGTTCGAACCCGTTCACCCGCTCCAGGCTCGAAACCCGGTCGCACCGCGCGGCCGGGTTTTTTTGTGCCCGCAGGGCAGCGCGTGCGCAATTCGGCGCAGTCCGATATAATTTCACATGAAACTAATTTCGATTCGACCGCAGGAACGCATCTCGTCATGAAACTCGCTAGCCTCAAATCGGGCCGTGATGGCCAGCTCGTCGTCGTCAGTCGAGACCTGACACGTGCTGTGCCCGCAACGGACATTGCGCCCACGATGCAGGCGGCACTTGACGATTGGGACACCGTCGCGCCCCGGCTGGCGGGCCTGTTCGACGCCCTGGAACGCGGTGAGGCCGAGGGTGCCTTCGATTTCGATCAGGCAGCTTGTGATTCGCCGTTGCCGCGTGCTTACCACTGGGTCGATGGCAGCGCCTACGTGAATCACGTGGAGCTTGTGCGCAAGGCGCGTGGCGCCAAGATGCCCGAGAGTTTCTGGCACGATCCGTTGGTGTACCAAGGTGGCTCGGACACGTTCCTCGGGCCGCGCGATGACATCCCCGTGCCCAGTGAGGACTTCGGCATCGACATGGAAGCTGAGACCGCTGTGATTACAGGCGACGTCCCCATG
This sequence comes from Pseudomonadota bacterium, assembly GCA_038524795.1. Classification (GTDB taxonomy): domain Bacteria; phylum Pseudomonadota; class Gammaproteobacteria; order Steroidobacterales; family Woeseiaceae; genus CALBPI01. The sequence continues at coordinate 67,227 of JBCBIJ010000012.1, forward strand.
GGCACGACGGCCGAGGACGCGGGCCAGCACGTCAAGCTGCTCATGATCGTCAACGACGTTTCGCTGCGCGGGCTGATTCCCGGCGAGCTGGCCAAGGGTTTTGGGTTTTACCAGTCGAAACCGTCGAGCGCGTTTGCGCCTGTCGCGGTAACCCCTGACGAGCTCGGCGACCACTACGCCGAGGGCGCGTTCTCGCTGGCGCTTGAGACGCAGCTCAATGGCGAGATTTTTGGCGCACCCGAGTGTGGCGTCGACATGACCTTTAACTTCAACCAACTTGTTGCGCACGTCAGCAAGACGCGCGCGCTGGGTGCGGGCACGATCATCGGCAGCGGCACGATTTCCAACTACGACCGCAGCAAGGGCTCGAGTTGCATCGCCGAGAAACGCATGCTCGAAACCATCGAGCACGGCGAGCCCAAGACACCCTTTATGAAGTACGGCGACACGGTGCGCATCGAAATGCGTGACGCGGACGGCAACTCGATCTTCGGCGTCATCGAGCAGACGGTGGTGCCCGCGCCATGAGCGGGCAGGGCGCTGCATTGCTCCCGGGCTTCCGCTGCCACAAACAGTCGGAGGCGCTCGAGGGCGTGCTACCGGTTGGCCGGAATTCTCCGCAACGCGTCGCCCATGAGCTCTATGCCGAGAAGCTCTCCGGCACGGCGTTTACAGCACCACGTGCCCAGGCGCTGCGTACCTGGCTGTACCGAATTCGGCCTTCGGTGGTGCAACGGCAGTTCTCGCCACTCGATCATTCGCGCCTGCGCTCGGCGCCCGATGCCGAAGGGGTCATGACGCCGAACCAGCTTCGCTGGGGGGCGTTCGATCCCGCTGCGACCGAAGGCGATTTCCTGGACGGGCTCGTGACTCTGGCCACGACGGGCAGCGCACTTGGGCAAACGGGCATCGCCGTGCACCGCTACACGGCCACGCGCTCAATGACGCATCGCTTCTTCTACAACGCTGACGGTGAGCTGCTCATCGTGCCGCAGACGGGCACGCTGACCGCGCACACGGAGTGCGGCGTGCTTGAGGTCCCCGTGGGGCATATCCTGCTGATCCCGCGCGGCATGAAGTTCCGGATCGCTGTCGAGACGGCGTCCTGTGGCTTCATCTGTGAGAACTATGGTGCAGCGTTCCAGTTGCCCGAGCGTGGGCCCATTGGCACCGACGGCCTGGCCAATGACCGCGACTTCGAAAGCCCAGTGGCGGCCTACGAAGACCGCGAGGGCGAGTTTGAGCTCGTGGCCAAGTTCGGCGGCAAGCTGTTCTCCGCTCCCATCGGCCACAGCCCGCTCGACGTGGTCGCCTGGCACGGCAACGATGCGCCTTACCGCTATGACCTCGAGCGCTTCAACACGATGGGCTCTATCAGCTACGACCACCCGGACCCGTCGATCTTCACGGTGCTGACGTCGCCTTCGGACACGCCGGGCACAGCCAACTGCGACTTCGTGATCTTCCCGCCGCGCTGGCTCGTCATGGAAGACACCTTCCGGCCGCCCTGGTACCACCGCAATGTCATGAGCGAGTTTATGGGCTTGCTCTACGGCGAGTACGACGCCAAGGCGGCGTCAGGATTCGGGCCAGGTGGCTCGAGCCTTCACAACTGTATGTCGGGTCACGGTCCAGATACGAAGAGCTACCGCACGGGCACCACGACGGCGCTTGCACCACAGAAGCTCGACCACACGATGGCGTTCATGTTCGAGTCGCGCACGATCCTTGTGCCTACCGAATTCGCGATGCGCGCGCCTGAGCTGCATGCCGACTACGCGGACTGCTGGCAGGACCTGCCGCGGGGCCTCGAAAGCTGACGTTTCGTCTGTGATTCTCCAAGGCGCGCATGCTATATTTGCGCGCCTTCACGGCCACGGCTAGGTGGCAGAGTGGTTATGCAGCGGCCTGCAAAGCCGTGTACGCCGGTTCGATTCCGACCCTAGCCTCCATTCTCACGCCGCGCCCGGGTGGCGGAATCGGTAGACGCTGCGGATTTAAAATCCGCTGTCCGAAAGGACGTGTGGGTTCGAGTCCCACCCCGGGCACCAGTGGAGTCGGGGCGTCTACACGTCTACATTGTCCCGGAATGGGCGCATGAACCACTGCCAGATGCGCTGCCTTGCCTGAACGACTGCGACTCCCAGGCTTGCCGCCGCCAACCAGATTGCCGCTTCGGTGACAAGCGCAACTGCCGTGACCCAGACGAACAGGATCTCCCGACTGACGTTTAACGTGAGGGCCACGCCGAGGCTAAGCCACGCGAGCAACACAACAACGCCCGCGCCCAGCATCAGAATTTTCTTCATGGTGTTCTCCACACAAGTGATTGAGATTCTGTGGAGGAGTCGCACGAGGGCGAGGTTTCTGTCGGCGAATGCCAAGAGAACGTGTGAGTACGCGGTCATCTCCCAAGCCATCCACGTTGTCGTCACATGCCCCGAGGCAGACCGTTTGGTGTCGCAGTCGATGCTGCGTGATTCCTGTTAGGCTGCTGTGAACCCGGCAATTTCTCACGGTCGTTCAAGCGCTGGACGGGGCAACCCGACCTCGGCGTTTCAATCCGGCGGTTGAGCCGCCCCAAATCTGGAGACTCCGACGATGCGGATGTTTGCGCTTTGTGTGTCTGTTCTGGCCCTGGTCGCGTCGAGCGGTGCCTCGGCCACTGATTTCAGTGATCTGTTCGAGAAGACGGACCCTGCTGTGGCGGTTATCTACACGACCGAGCGCGTTCCGTCCGCACAGAGTCGTTCAGGGGAGGTCGCGTCCGAAGGCTTGGGCTCTGGTGTGCTCATTGACGACGAAGGCCACGTCATGACGGCGGCGCACGTGGTGCAGACCGCTGATTTCATCCAGGTGGAATTTGCCGACGGGCAGAAGATGACGGCCGCGGTGGTGTCGTCCGACCCGCTCAAGGATGTGGCTCTGCTCAAGCTCGATGGCATGCCAGATCGCATTAAGCCGGCGAAACTAGGCGACTCGGACAAAGTGCGCGTCGGTGACGAGGTCTACGTCATCGGGGCGCCCTATGGATTAACCCACACGCTCACGATTGGACACATCTCCGCGCGTCACCGTTACGACGGCACGATGATGGACGGCGTCCAGGCTGAGGTGTTTCAGACCGATGCGTCGATCAACCAAGGCAACTCGGGTGGCCCGATGTTTAACACCCGAGGCGAGGTGGTCGGCATCGTCAGTTATATCCGCAGCCAGTCGGGCGGCTCGGAAGGTCTGGGTTTCGCGGTGACGTCAAACGCGAGCTACGAGGCGCTGTTCGAGCGCAGAATGTACTGGTCTGGCATGAGCGGTGTGCTCGTGTCAGGTGAGTTGGCCAAGGCTCTCAATGTGCCACAGGACTATGGCTTCCTCGTGCAGCAAGTGGCTGCCCGGTCCCCGGCTGACCGGCTAGGGCTGAAGCCCAGCCGGCTCGGGGCAGTCATCGAGGGGCAGCCCATGCACATCGGTGGTGACATTGTTCTGGCCGTCAACGGCATCACGATTTCACCGGGGATGGCGCAGTATCGCGGCGAGCTACGCGAGATGCAGGTCGGTTCGACCGTGCCACTTCGTATCTTGCGCAACGGCGAAGTCATCGAGCTTCAGGCACCAGTCGCGCGTTAGGGACAGCGCTGCTTAACGAAATTGCGTCGGTCGCTGCCGTCGGCGCGCGAGATGTCGGCGAACAGTTGGTCGCCCTCGCGCTGGTAACGAATGCGTTGCGGGTAGTCGTGGGCGTCGTTGAAGAACACGACAAGGTTGTCGTCTTCGCTTTCAGAGGGAAATGATCCCCCGGGCTGGTTGGACGGGTAAGCCGTGAACACGAGCCCGCCCCGATCATCACGACGAATGCTCATGAGCTCATGGAACACGGTTCGGTTTTCGACGACGACGCTGGAGAACCCGATAAGCGCCTCGCCGTCATCTGACCAGGCCTCGATCTGCTGGCCGTCGCTTGAGACCCAGCAACCCGTAAGCCAGGTGGGCAGGGGATCACCTTCAGTGGGCGCCTGCAGCGCGCAACCACCGAGTAGGGCACCGCAGGCCGCCAAGCTGGCCAGTCTGAAGACTTTCGTCATCCTTGCGCCTCCCACGACGTGTCAGATGCTGAGCGTGCAATGCGATTCACGTCGCCGCAAGCGTTCCGTGCCTGCTTCGCGAAGTCGAATCGGTGTTACGTCAACACGGCAGCGTTTAGGATGCCGGCATGCCTGAGCCAAAACACAATCCAAATCCCAGCAAAATCGTGGATCCGCCGCGCTGGCTGCGCTGGTTCATCAGCAAGCGCGTGCTGGGTCCCTACACGAGTCGCAGGGCCATCGAGAAGCGGCGCCAACGCGCGGAGGCTGAGCGGCGCAAGCGCGGTGCGCCGCATGTCGTTGAGTACTTCCACCAGCTCGACGACCCGTACTCGCACCTGACGGCGCAAGTGCTTGCCACCTTTGCCGATCGCTACCACATCCAGTTGCGGTGCTATCTCATTCGCGCGACGGGTGGCAAGAACCAGCCCGAACTCGAGAAGCTCGCGGTGTGGGCGCGACGCGATGCCGCGTTGATTGCGCCGCATCTCGGCCTCGCGTTTCCAGAGCAAGCGGGCACCGTGCCCGACGCCAACCACGCGCGACTGGCAGGCCGCGCTTTGGCCAACAAGTCGGACGCTGGATTTAGGGCGCGGCTGGAAGTTATTTCGCGGGCGCTGTGGTTGGGCGACGAGGCGGCGCTCATCGAGCTAGCCGAGGATGGTGGCCGCGACGCGGATCTTGATGCCGCTTTGGATCGCGGCACTGCGCAGCTTGCTGAGCGCGCGCATTACTCGGGAGCGACGTTCTACTACGCCGGTGAATGGTACTGGGGTGTTGATCGGCTCTTCCACCTGGAGCAACGCCTGCGAGAACTGGGCGCGTGCAAGGCGCCCGAACTTCCGCTTGTCGCGCCGCGTCCCGATGTGGACGTTTCTGGCATTGACGCGAGCGCATTGCGTCTGGACTTCTACCCCTCACTGAATTCGCCCTACACGGCGATCGTCTTTGACCGAACCATCGCGCTAAAGGACGCCTGCGCGATTGAGTTTCACCACAAGCCTGTGCTGCCCATGATCATGCGCGGCTTACCCGTGCCCCTGCCAAAGGCGCAGTACCTGCTCTTTGACACCAAGCGCGAGGCAGATTTCGAGGGCGTACCGTTCGGCAATGTTGTTATGCCCGTGGGTACGCCCACACGGCGCGCGTATTCGCTGTTGCCGTGGGCGAAGTCGAAAGGTCGGGACGAGGCCTTGATGAGCGCGTTGCTGAGCCACGCCTTCGCCATGGGTGTGGGTTTGCACAAGGCTTCAGGGATGCGTCGCGCCGTCGAGGCGGCTGGGCTCGACTGGAACGAGGCGCGTGAGGTGATGGACAGCGACGACTGGAAGCCCGTTGTCGAGCAAAGCCAAAACGAAATGGTTGAGGGTCTCGGCTTGTGGGGCGTGCCGTGCTTTCGGGTGTCGGGGCCGGACGGCGAATCTGATCTAGCGTTTTGGGGGCAGGACCGACTCTGGCTGGTCGCGGCTGAGATCAAGCGCCGTGCGGGAGGCGAGAACTAGGCCAGTGTGGGCGATGTGAATGGCGGAGCGGGTGGGATTGGCAACGCCGGTCTCGGTTCGCTGCGCGACCGTCAGCTCGAACCCGGATTGTCTATCGCCGTGGGTTCGAATTCCCGCACGACACTCGTACGCGGTGTCGGTGAGCTTTGAGCGGGGAAGGATGGTGTGAATGGCGGAGAGGGTGGGATTGGCAACGCCGGTCTCGGTTCGCTGCGCGACCCTCGGCTCGAACCCGGATCGTCTGTCGCCGTGGGTTCTAATCCCCGCACCACACTCGTACGCTGTGTCGGTGAGCGTTGAGTGGGGAAGGACGGTGGGAGTGGCGGAGAGGGTGGGATTCGAACCCACGGTACGCTTGCGCGCACACTTGATTTCGAGTCAAGCCCGTTCGACCACTCCGGCACCTCTCCGCGGCACGAGTCACACATGACCGTGTGGTCGGGACGGCGGATACTGAAGAAACTGGCGCTGAAAAGCAACGCCTGGCAGGCGCTTAGCGCTTACGGCGGGGGCGTCGCCTTTTGGTCGTGATTGGCGACTCGGCTTCGCGTTTGGCCACCTCGGGTGCGAGGATGCGCTGAACCCGTGTTTCGGATAACGGATCAGCCTCGTCGCGGCGCCGCGCTCTCGCGTTTCGGTACTTTAGGCGGTAGTCACCGATAACGACGATGTCGCTGTGCATCAGTGCCTGCTGGCGAACCTGCCTCGAGTTCACGGTCATGCCGTTGGTCGAGTTGACGTCGATCAGGCTCGCGCCGTCCGGTTTGCAGATGATGATCGCGTGGTGCCGGCTGACCCAGCGCGAGGGCAGCACAATGTCGTTGTGGGGCGCGCGCCCGATGAGCACCTTGCGGCGACGAATCACGTAACGCTCGAGCAGCTCACCGTTGCAATTGACGAGAATCTCGCCATAGGGCGCCTGGTCATCGCCCAGTGTTTCTGTGCCACCGTCGTCGAAGGGGACCGATGTTTGTGCATCGCCTGGGATGCGGCGGATTTCGGTGGCGTCCGACGGTTCTTCGAAGGCGTCGCCCGTTGGGCTCAGCATGTCTGCCGGCAGCGGTGCGTGCGCACCCACGGAATCGGCGACCAGACGTGTGATGCGGCCGGGCAGGCCGCGGCCCGCGTGCCAAAGCACTTCCACAGACTGGTCGTCGGTTTCCTGCTGGTTCGCTTCCAGCAGCATTTGGATGAGCTGGCGCGATTCTGCTTCTGCCATTGCCTCAACACGCGCCTCGCAGGCGACGCGTTTGCGGACCGGTTTCATGACTTCCGCGGCGATGATGTGGCTCAGGCCATCACCGCCTGCCAGAACCATGCGGTAGGTGCTCTGGCGCTGCTGTTTCATGTTGGCCAGCTCAACGATGAGCTTCAGGATCGGCGGCTTCGCCTCGTCGACGTTGTCGAAAGCCAGAATGGGCGGGGTGCCGTGGTCCGTCTGGTGCTGGGCGATGACGTGGGTCATGGCCAGAGACTCGGTCTCGTTGGCGTCGGGCAGCGGGTAGCCAAAGCGATCGAGGATGCTCAGAAGCACACCCGCCACTGTAGCGCCACGGACGTCGATGTGAACTGCGACCACATCGCCGTCGTGTTTTTTGCCGATGCGCTGAAGGTGTTCGGAAACGAGCGCTGAGAGTCCGCAGCCCGGGGCACCCGTGAGAATCGACAGGCCATGCGGTTGTGCATAGGCAGCCGCAAGACCCTCCAATGCCAGCTCCCTGCTGGCATCGGTCACGAACGGCACTGGCGTGAAGCCAGCGGGTGGTTCAGTCGTCGCGGACAAGTAAGGCCCCTCATACTTGTTTTGTGTCGCGGTACGCCCCCAGTAATCGCGCCTAACTGCTTGTGATTGTTAGGGCGAATCGCTGGCCGGCCAGTCTAACTGCGGCACGTCGATGGTGTAAAATGCGTACTAGCTCATGTGCCATTACGCGCACATATGTCTCACTGTGACAGGCTTCCCGCAGGCAGTTTCCGGCGTTTGGTAAAGTTGTTTCTCCAAAAATCGCGCAACCTATTGTTTCTTAATGCCCCTTAGTTTTCTCCGGACCCCACTTGGAAACCCCGCTGTTTTCCGCACATGAGCTCGCTGTGTTTCGCGGCGAGCGGTGCCTGATTCAGGGCCTGTCGCTCGATGTGGCCGCTGGCGACATCGTGCACCTGGTGGGCCCAAATGGTTGTGGCAAGACGTCGCTCATGCGCGTCTTTGCAGGCCTTGCCACGCCTGAGCGTGGTGACGTGCACTGGCGCGGCGCGCCCATCCGCAGCCGCCTGCCCGAGTTCCATCAGAACCTGGCCTGGCTGGGGCACGCCGCCGGCCTCAAAGGCGACCTGACACTCGACGAGAACATCCGCTTTGACAACGCACTTCGCCGACGCGCAACACCGGAACGGATGACCGAGGTGCTGGAGCGCCTCGGACTCGCAAATCGGCGCGATGTGGCGGCCCGTGGTTTGTCGGCGGGTCAGCGGCGACGCCTGGCGCTGGCGCGTGTGATGCTCTCCGATGCTGCGCTTTGGCTGCTCGATGAGCCGTTCACGAATCTCGACGATAGTGGTCAAAACCTGGTTCGCGAGCTGTTCCGCGACCACGCGGCTGCCGCCGGGGCCATTGTGTTTGCGGCGCACAGCGCCGTTGAGATTGAGGGGCGGCCCGTACGTCGGCTCGCCTGGCAAGGTCATGGCTGACGGCGCCCGGGACACCGCGGTGGGCGCCGTGCGTCTGCGAGAGGCAGCCTTGCAGCCCTTTGCGAGCTTCGCCGCCGTGTTGTCTCGCGAGCTGCAGCTGGCGGTTCGGCGGCCCGCAGACGTGCTCAATCCACTGTTCTTTTTTGCTGTTGTGGCGACCCTGTTCCCGCTGGCCGTAAGCCCGTTGCCGCAGGTGCTCGAGGTGATCGGGCCCGGCATTGTCTGGGTGGCTGCGCTGCTGGCCGCGTTGCTGCCGTTGAACGGGCTTTTTGGTCAAGATTTCGACGACGGCACGCTCGAACACTATGTCATGTCGGGACAGAGTCTCGTGGCCATTTGTTTCGCGAAAACTGTGGCCTTGTGGTTAGTCGCTGCGCTGCCGCTTGTGCTAGTTTCCTCGCTGGTTGCGGAGACCTACCGGTTGCCGCTGCAGGCCTTGCCGGTACTGGTGCTTGCGCTGGGTGTTGGCAGCTTCGCGTTGTGCGCTTTGGGCGCTGTCGCGGCGGCGCTCACGGTGGGCGTGCAAAGGGCTAGTGCATTGATCGCGCTGCTCGTGTTGCCGCTCATGGTACCCGTGCTGATTTTCGGCACGCGGGCCGTGTCACTGGCCGCCGCCGGTGACCCTGTCGCGGGCCCCGTGTACCTGTTGCTGGCCATTGGACTGGCCGCCGCCTTACTGGCGCCAATCGCAACCGCTTTGGCATTGAGAATCAGCCTCGACTGAGGCACCGGAACGAAACGGACAACAGACGACGTACACGCTTATGTGGAAGTGGTTTCACCAACTGGCATCGCCACCGCATTTCTACCGCCTCGCGGGGCTGTGGGCGCCCTGGTTTATGGGGGCGGCGCTCGTACTCATGGCCTACAGCCTCTATGCGGGGCTTGTGCTGGCGCCGATGGACTACCAACAGAAGGATGCGTTTCGCATCATTTACGTCCACGTGCCCTCGGCCTATCTGTCATTGATGGCTTACACGATGATGGCGGTGGCCTCGGCTATCGGTCTCATTTGGCGGATGAAGCTCGCGCACGCCGTCGCGGCGTCGGCGGCACCTATCGGCGCATCGTTTACGTTCCTCGCGCTCTTCACGGGCTCCGTCTGGGGTTACCCCATGTGGGGAACCTGGTGGGAGTGGAGCGATCCGAGAATGATGACGGAGCTCATACTGCTGTTCCTCTACCTCGGGTACATGGCACTGCGCGCGGCGTTCGAAGACCGCAAGCGCGCCGACCGCGCCGGGGCCGTGCTGGCCATCGTCGGTGTGGTCAACGTGGTGCTCGTGCATTACTCGGTGGAATGGTGGAGCTCGCTGCACCAGGGCCAGACGATCATGAATGAGAATGCGACCATGCCCGCCAGCATGCTGACACCGCTGCTGACGATGATCCTCGCGTTCACGCTGTTCTTCGGCGCGCTGATGTTCTCGCGTTTGCGAGGCGAAGTGCTGCTGCGGGAATCGAACGCGCGCTGGGTCCGGCGGCTGGTGGCCGAGGAGGCCGCGCATGCTTGAGTTTTTCGCAATGGGCGGTTACGCGCTGTACGTCTGGAGCGCGTTTGGCGTCACCCTGGTCGTGCTTGCCGGCAACTGGTGGTTCGCGCGACGTCGCCACGCCCAGATCATTGCGACGCTGCGCCGCAGCGCACAGGTGGATTCGCCCGAGGCACAGCCCGGATTTAAGGAGGTCATGACGTGACACCCAAGCAACAGCGCATGCTGTCCGTCGGCATGCTCCTTGTGGGCCTGGTCGTGGTGTCGGCACTGAGTATCGGTGCGCTACGCGAGAACACGGGATTCTATCTGGAGCTCGACGAAGTGGCGGCGGGTGAGTTTCCGACGGACCGGCGGTTTCGCGTCGGTGGTCTGGTGGCGGAGGGTAGCCTGAACCGCGAGCCGGGCAGCCTAGAACTTCAGTTCACGCTGACAGACACCGCAAACACCTTGCTCGTGTCCTACACGGGGGTGTTGCCAGACCTGTTCCGTGATGGACAAGGGATTATCGCCCACGGTCGCATGGGCTCCGACGGGGTGTTTGTCGCCGACGAAGTGCTTGCCAAGCATGACGAGAACTACATGCCACCCGAGGTGGCCGATTCGCTCGAGAAGCAGGGCTACCAGGCGGCGGAGTAACCCATGATCGCGGAACTCGGGCAAATCGCCCTGATCATCGCACTCATCCTTGCCGTGCTGCAGGGTGTGTTGCCACTCATCGGTGCGCAGCGTAACGACGCCGCCCTGATGGCCTTCGCCCGGCCCGCCGCAGTGGCGCAGTTTGGCTTTATCGCTATCGCCTTCGGCATTCTTGTTAACGCATTCGTGCTCAACGATTTCTCGTTGACCTACGTTGCCAACAACTCCAACAGCGAACTGCCGACGATGTACCGCGTCGCGGCCGTGTGGGGCGCCCACGAGGGCTCCATGCTCTTGTGGGTGCTCATCCTTGCGACCTGGACACTGGCTGTTGCCTGGCGCTCGCGTTCGCTGCCCGAAGACATGGTCGCGCGTGTGCTGGGCGTGCTCGGGCTCATCAGCGTGGGCACGCTGGCCTTCATCCTCTTCACCTCGAATCCGTTCTGGCGCTTACAACCCGCGGCGCTCGACGGCGCCGATCTGAACCCGCTGTTGCAAGACCCGGCACTCGTGATTCACCCGCCCATGCTCTACGTGGGGTACGTCGGCTTATCGGTGGCATTCGCGTTCGCCATTGCGGCCATGTTGTCAGGCCGGCTCGACCGCCAGTGGGCGCGCTGGACGCGGCCTTGGACCACGGCGGCCTGGGTGTTCCTGACACTTGGTATCGCGCTTGGCAGCTGGTGGGCGTACTACGAGCTCGGCTGGGGCGGCTGGTGGTTCTGGGACCCGGTCGAGAACGCCTCCTTCATGCCGTGGCTCGCGGCAACAGCACTCTTTCATTCGCTGGCCGTGACCGAAACGCGCGGGCTGTTCAAGAGCTGGACGCTGCTGCTCGCCATCATGGCGTTTTCGTTGAGCCTGCTGGGCACGTTCCTTGTGCGCTCGGGCATCCTCGTATCCGTACATGCGTTCGCGAGTGACCCTGCGCGCGGCTATTTCATACTCGCGTTTTTGTTTGTAGTGATTGGTGTGGCACTGGCCTTGTACGCCTGGCGCGCGCCCGGGCTCGACACCGCGGGTGGTTTCCAGGCCAGCTCTCGCGAGACATTCTTGCTCGTGAACAACGTGCTGCTCGTGGTCGCTGCCGCGCTTATTTTGATCGGCACGCTGTACCCGTTGTTCGTGGACTATTTCTCTGGCGCCAAGGTGTCCGTGGGCGCGCCCGTGTTTGAGCTCGCGTTCGTGATTCCCATGCTGCCACTTGTCGTACTTATGGGCGTGGGCATGCACGCAACCTGGCGCACCGGCAACCTGCTGGAGACTCTGTCGCGCTTCAAGTGGCACATCGCTGCGGCGCTGGCTATTGGCATAGCGCTGCCTGTATTCGGTTTCGGGGCGCCCGGGCCGCTCACGGTCGTCGGCACCACGGCCGCGGTTTGGCTCGTACTCGCGTCGCTGTCCGAACCCGTGCAGGCCCTTACGGGCAAGAAGCGCGTGTCGGCCGCGCGCATGGGCATGCATGTCGCACACCTGGGTGTGGGCGTGTTCACTCTGGGTGTGGCCATCGTGACGTCTTATGGCATCGAAGCCGACCGTTCGATCCGTCCCGGTGAGACGGTGGCCGTGGCCGGACACGAATTCACGCTGAACCGCTTTGATGCCGTTAGTGGTCCCAACTACGACGCCATCCGCGGGACGGTCGCCGTGACGCGTGACGGCGACGCCGTGGCAACGCTTGCGCCCGAGAAGCGACGGTACCGTCAGCAGCAAAGCCCGATGACCGAGGCCGGCATCGACGCGTCGCTGGGCCGCGATCTGTTCGTGGCACTGGGCGACCCGCTGGGCGATGACGCCTGGTCCGTGCGCATTCAGTACAAGCCCATGATTCGACTCATCTGGCTCGGCTGCATCATCATGGCGCTCGGCGGCCTCGTCGCCATGACGGACCGTCGCTACCGGGTTCGTGAGTCGGCAACGGCCAAGGCGGGCGCAAGTGATGCCGCGGCCGCCGCCACCACGCCGGCGCAGGAAGCAGGCTGAGATGCGTTTTGCACTGCCGCTGGCTGTGTTTATTGCATTGGGCGCATTGTTTGCGTTCGGGTTGACGCGTGATCCGACGCTGATCCCGTCGCCGCTACTGGATCAACCGCTGCCGAGTTTTTCGTTGCCCAACCTCGCCGACCCCGAGGAAGCGGTGACGGAGCAGGCGCTGGCTGGAAAGCCCGCGTTGCTCAACATCTGGGGCAGCTGGTGTGCGCAGTGCGGCACCGAACACGCGTTTCTCATGGAGCTGGCTCGCAACGGCGTACCCATCGTCGGGCTGAATTGGAACGACGAACAGGCCTCTGCACGCGCCTGGCTCGAACGCCTGGGGGACCCTTACGTCGTAACGGCCGTCGACGTCGAGGGCCGGGTCGCCATCGATCTGGGCGTTTACGGTGCACCCGAGACGTTTCTCGTCGATGGCGGTGGCACCATTATCTACAAATACATCGGGCCGCTGACGCCGCAGGTGTGGCGTGACGAATTCATGCCGCGACTCTCGCAACTGAGTTCGGGAGGCGCCGGTGATTGAGGTGCTTGCGAAGGCGTTCGTCATTGCGGCGCTTCTCGGCGTGTCGGCAATGGCGGTCGCCATCGACTCCGAGCGCGCGTTCGAGGACGACGCGATGCAGGCGCGCTACCAGCGGCTTATCGCTGAGGTGCGCTGCCTGACCTGTCAGAACCAGTCGATCAAGGATTCCAACGCGCCGCTCGCGCGCGACCTGCGCGCCGTCGTGCGTGAACAGATGGAAGCCGGTGCCAGCGACGCGGAGATCTACGCCTTCCTGCAGGCGCGCTACGGTGACTTTGCGCTGTACAAGCCGCCGTTCTCGGCGCGTACCGCGCTGCTCTGGTTGTCACCCGTGGTGCTCGTTGCGCTGGGTGGCTTTGCCATCGTCCGAGTCGTGCGTCGACGCGCGAACATGGACATCGGAGTGGACGGGGCCTAAATGGGCGCAAGCTTTTACGTGCTTGCCGCGGTCATGCTGCTCGCGGGGTTTCTGCTGGCCGGCTGGCCGTTGTTGCGTGAGCGCCGCCTGGGTATCGCCGCACTGGTGGCTGTCGCACTGGCCGGCGGTGGCGCCGCGCTGTATCCAATCGCGAGTAACTATCAGCCCCTGAGTGCCAGTTATCTGGCGCTGCTCGACGCACAGGACGAGGCCGGCGTGCGCAGCGCTGCGGCGTCGCTGTCACAGGAGCTCATGGCGCGCCCCGACGACTTCCGCGGCTGGCGCTTGCTTGGGCGCGCGCGGCTGGAGATCAACGAGTTTGCTGATGCCGAGTTCGCACTGCGCCAGGCGCTGCGTGTGGCCCCCGGTCCCGACCCGGAGCTGCTCCTGTTGCTTGGGCAGTCCATCAGTTTCGGCGCCTCGAACAGCATCCCGCCTGAGGCGGCCGATCTGTTCATCCAGTCCTACGAGATGGCGCCCAATATTCCCGGAGCCATGTGGTATGCCGGATTGGCACACGCCTCACGCGGCGAGAACCTCGCAGCTGCCGCAGCCTGGGAGGCGCTGCTCGCGCGGTCGCCACCACCGGAGGTGGCGTCGTTGCTTCGTGAGCAGATCGCCGTGCTGCGCGCAACATCGCAGCCCGCATCAGCCGACGCATCCGCACTGACCCTGGCCGTGCGTCTGGGCGACACGCCCGAGGCAGCCTGGCCTGCCACGGCGCGTCTGTTTGTGTCGGTGCGTGACGCGGAGCGTCCCGGACCGCCGCTCGCTGCGGCGCAGTACGCACCTGACGTTTTGCCCGTCACGGTCGCACTCGGTGACGCGGATGCCATGATCGCGGGTCGCACGATCAGCTCTGCAACGCGATACGAAATCGTGGCACGGGTGTCGATGAATGGTGACCCCATCGGCGGCTCGGGTGACTGGGTGGGGCGGCTGAGTATCGAGCGCACTGAGATCGACGGTCCCATTGAGCTTGTCATTGATACAGTAACGCCATGACCACGTCCTTCGACATCGACGGCAGCAACTGTTTTGCCTGCAGTTCGACCAATCCCATCGGGCTCAAAATCTGTTTCAGTATGGAAGGCGAGTTGTGCGTTGCCGAATTCACGCCTGGGCCCAATCACGTGGGCTACAACGACGTCGTGCACGGCGGCATCCTGTTTACGACGATGGATGACGTCATGGCGAACTGGCTTTGCCTGCAGGGCCGGCGCGCCTACACAGGGAAAGCCAACATTCGCTACCGACGCGAGGCCCGTGTGGGCGAGACGTTGAGGCTTGAGGGCGCTTGCATGCGGGAGCGTCGGCGGCTTGTAGAGCTCACTGCGCGTGCGCTGATTCCTGCGACGGGCGAGGTCGTCTGTGAGGCAGAAGGCACATTCATGTTGACCGGCTAGGGCGCCGATGCGATTTTTGGGCATGGTGGCGGACGTGGTCGTTTTGGGGCGGCGACCCGCTGAGTTGACAAGCTACCCGGTCGAGGTACAGATCGATGGCCCCGTCGTCACAGGCGACAGCAGGCAGACTTTGCGCCGCGATCGTTTCCGCGATCTCACGGATGCGCGCCCACCTGCCAAGCGCAACCGCTAGCACCCCGAACCACGGCTTTCGCCTCGCTGCGACACTGTTCCTGTCGCTGGCGGGCATTACAGCGCGTGCGGATGGGCTCGTCATCGAAGGCGTTGAAGGTTCGCTGGCTGACAACGTTCGCGCCTATGTCGCCCTCGACAGCCAGCCCTGCGACGCCCCAGAGTGGCAGATGCGGCGGCGATTCTCGGACGCGGACGAACTCGCACGAGACGCACTGGCGGCATTCGGCCACTACCTGCCTGAGATCGATTCGAGCATCCGTTTCGATGAGGCGTGCTGGCAGGTCCGTTTGAGCATCACGCCCGGCCCGCAGGTGCGCTACAAGCGGTTCGACGTGACCGTCACAGGCGCTGCTGCGGGTGACGTTGATGTGAGTGCAGTCATCAAGGCGCGACCCGAGGCGGGCGACGCACTGCACCACGGTCGCTACGAGGCCTACAAGAACCGGCTAGGTCAGGTGCTCGCGGCCCGTGGCTACGCCGAGTGGCGTTTCGATGCCGCGGGCGTCGATGTCGATGTCGCACGTGGTCTGGCGGTGGGCGAGATCACGATCGTGAGCGGGCCGAGGTACCGCTATGGTGACATTCGAATCGAGCAGGACGGCTTCGAGCCCGGGCTGATCGAACGCTTCATCGATATCGAAACGGGACAACCGTTCTCACGATCCGAGCTCATTCGACTGCAGGGCGACCTCACCTCGAGCGCGTTGTTCGACCAGGTGACCGTAGCGCCTGATTACGACGCCATGGCCGCGCAGGAGATTCCCGTGACGATTCGACTGGAGCCTGGTGAGCGCATTGGCTACTTCGTCGGTGTCGGCGTGTCGACGGATCGCGGCCCGCGTTTGTCAGGCGGTTACCGCAACCGGCGCGTGAATTCACGCGGGCACCAGTTCACGGCCGAGGCCGAGGCGTCGCCTGTGCTGTCACGGGTCGAGGCGCGATACCGACAGCCGCTTAAAGACCCCCGAGTCGAGTGGCAGAGTTACCAACTGCGCATCGCCGACGAGAACACGGACACCTCCGAGAGCACCACGGCAGAGCTTGGCGTCGAACGCATCCGTAGCCTGCCGAATCGCTGGGTGCTGACCTACGGGCTGCAGCTCAGTCGCTCCGATTTCATTGTCGGCACTGTCGAGGACACCACCACGCTCGTGATGCCGGTGGCTGGCCTCACACGCCGCGTCGCTGACAGCGATACGAACCCAAGGTCGGGGTCCAGCCTTGAGATGCGACTGCGCGGCGCCGGTACGTCGCTGGGATCGTCGACCGATTTTCTTCAAGTGTACGCGCGCTATCGCCGACTGATTCCGGTTGGCGAACGGGGGCGGCTCGCCTTGCGCGGCGAGCTGGGTACCACCTGGCGCAACGACTTCGAGGAGTTGCCGCCGCAAGTGCGCTTTTTTGCCGGCGGCGATACCAGCGTGCGCGGCTACGCCTACGAGTCGCTGGGTCCCGTCGATGCGGACGGCAACGTCATCGGTGGCGCGAGTCTCGTGACGGCCAGTCTCGAGTACGAGCACGCGCTTCGCGGCCGCTGGGGCGTGGCGGTGTTCGCGGATACGGGGAACGCGTTCAATGACCGCGACGTCAACGAACGTACGGGTGTTGGCTTTGGCGTAGTCTGGCGCTCGCCCGTCGGTCCGTTGCGCGCCTACCTGGCGCATCCGCTCGATGACAATCAGACCGTGCGGCTGCACGTCACATTCGGTGCCGACTTGTGAGCGCGCGGCGATTCAGCTGGCTGCGGCGCACCGCGCTGGCTGTGCTGGTGCTTCTCGTCACACTGGTTGCAGTCGCGTCTTGGCTGGCGGGTACGACGTCGGGCGCGCGTTTTGTTGTCGATCGTGCCGTTGGCTATGCGCCGGGTACGCTTGCGATTGCCGAAGTCGATGGGACGCTCATCGGAGGACTGACATTGCGAGGCGTCGCGTACACGGATGACGCAATCGCGACGCGTATCGGTGCGCTCACCGTGCGCGTGGGGCCCTCGGTCGTGATTAACTGGCGCCGCGTTCGTGTGCGCGAGCTGACCCTCTCGGACGTGATCCTGACGCTTCCCGAGTCGGGTGTTGCCGCGCCCGCGCCTCCTTCGGGACCACCCCGTGTGCCTGCTATTGCGTTCGATCCGCTGCCCGTGGCTATCGATGTCGTGCGGTTGTCGATCGACGGCATCCGCGTCGTGCATGGTTCGGCACCTGAAACTGTGGTCACGCGCTTAGTCTTTTCCGGGGAGCTTGACGGGCAGAACCTCGACGTGCGCGAGTTTTCTGTTGATGCAGCAATGGGTCGGGCTGTATTGGCGGGCCGCGTACGACTGGCGCGGGACCTGCGTGCGCGGCTCACGCTCGACTGGTTGCTACGCGGTGACACCGACGTCGGAGGGTCGCTTGTCGTGTCGGGCAGCCGAGAGCGCTACGAAATTCGCCACGAGCTCACGGCACCGTTTGCGGTGACGACCACGGGTACCGTGGCGCTGCCTATCGATGCGTCGCCCCAAGTTGATCTTGAGAGCACCGCGTCCCGCGTTGCCTACGCCACCGCAGCGCAGGAGGTCGTCGCGACGGATCTCGTGTTGGTCGTTGCGGGTCAGGCCGAAGACTGGCGCATCTCGGCTTCGACTGATCTGGATGGCGAGGGCTTGTCCGGCCTTGCGGTAAGCCTCGAAGCCAACGGTGATCTGCGTGAGGTCGTCCTGGACTCCCTGAAACTCAACGAGGCCGGCGTCACGCGGCTCAGTGCGACCGGTTCGGCACGTTTCCTGGAGACGCTCGACTGGGACGCGACGCTTGAACTCAGGCAGCTCTCTACAGGGCGCCTGTTGCCCGAGATCGACGCCGTGTTGGACGGCGTGTTATCGGCGGAGGGCGCTTTAGGCGGCGAACCCACGGTGCGCGTGACAACGGATGGCGTGGAGGGCCGCTGGCGCGACTACGCGGTGACTGTTGTGGGTGGCGCGCGGGTGGCGGCCGATGCGGTGACCTTTGATGCATTGCGAGCCTCAGTCGGAGACAACGCGTTGTCGCTGGCCGGTACGCTGGGCGGCGCGACCGGCGCCGAGCTTGATGTCGTACTGCAGGCGCCTGACGTGTCCGCGTTCTGGCCCGGGCTCTCGGGCGCGGCCTTTGCCGAAGGTCGGGTTGCAGGCACACTGGCTGCGCCCGAGGTCGCGTTGGCGCTTGAGGTGCCTCAATTGTCCTACGGCGATCTCGCACTGACGGCGTTGTTGGGACGCGTTCGTGCGGATGCCGGCGTGGCAGGCGACTTTGATGTCGATCTCGCGGCCGCTAATGTGCGTTCGGGCGACACCAGCGTTGAGTCCTTGCGGCTTTCGGTTACAGGCCCAGTCGACAACCACGTCGTCGCGCTTGAGGGGGCATCGGGACCGGTTACGCGCGCGCGGGTTCGCGCGACCGGCGGTTATGTGTCGCAGCAATGGACAGGGCGTGTCACTCTCGCTGAGTTCAGTATCGCCCCGCCCGACTCGGCACCCGAAGACTGGGCACTGGAGTCGCCCGTTGCGGTGACCGCGGCCGCCGAGACGATGCGGTTCGAGCAAGGCTGTTTGACGACTGCGTCGTCATCACGCCTGTGTCTTGATGCACTGCTCACGCCCAGCGAGATCGAGGCGCAGACGTCGCTCGAGCGCCTCGACCTGGCGACCTGGCTGCCGCAACTAGCAGGTGGCTTGGAGATTGCGGGGCAAGCCAGCGCCAATCTGCAACTCAAGGGGCCGCGCCAGCGGCTCAGTGGTGCTGCGACGTTCGGCATCGATGGCCTGGAGATCGCGCAAGGCGAGGGCGATGCGCGCAATCGCGTAGCGTTTGATGATGCGCAGGCATCGCTATTGCTCGATGCAGGTTTGCTCACTGCGACGCTGGGACTTGAGGTCACCGACGGCGGCGCACTGGACGCGGAGATTTACGTCGGTGATGCCTACGCGCCCGATGACGCGTTGAGTGGCACCGTTATCTTGTCGGTGCCAGATGTGACGGCGCTCAACGTGCTCAGCGATGCGCTGGCGTTCTCCGAAGGCGCACTCGAAGGCGAGGTGCTGATCGCGGGCACGCGGCTGCAGCCTCGGATTGAGACTGACTTTGATGCCACAGCGATTCGCGCGCGCCTCTTGCCGCTGGGTATTGAGCTGCGTGAGCTGCGCTTCAACGCGGCATCAACAGACAGTGGCAGGATTCGTGTGGAGGCGGCCGGACGGTCGGGTGAGGGCAGTTTTGCGCTAGAGGGCAATGCTCAGCTGCGCGGTGATGGCGCGCCTAATGCACGGGCGTCCGTCACGGCAACGCGCCTGACGTTCCTCGACCTGCCGGACGCCACGGGCGTTGCCAGTCTGGATATCAATGTCGAGGCGACGCCCGAGCGGCAATCATTGTCAGGCTCACTCGCCGTCGACAGCGCGGCGGTGACCATTCGTGGCTTGCCCGCCAGCGCAGTTCGCGTCAGTGACGACGTTGTGGTCGTCGCTGAGGCAGAGGCAGGTGACGCCGATGATTCGCCACAGGGACCACTGCGCACCGTGGACGTTGACGTGGTCCTCTCCGAAGACGTCAGGCTCGAGGGATTCGGACTCAAGACACGGCTCAACGGTGCCCTCAATCTGTCCAAGCGGCCGAGTTCCGATCTTGCAGGCACGGGCAGCCTGCAACTCGAGGATGCGACCTATGAAGCCTACGGCCAGGCGCTTGAAGTCAGTCGCGGGCAGCTGGTCTTCAATGGTCCGCTCGATGCTCCCGTACTCGATATCCGTGCTGAACGAACCGTGGATGAGACGCGCGTCGGTATCGACATTGATGGCACGCCCAATGCGCTGTCGTCGACGCTGTTCTCGGAGCCTTCGTTACCGGATGCCGAAGCGTTCAGCCTGTTGCTCACCGGGCGACCGCTCGAGTCCGCGGGGGAATCCGGCGACACTGCTTTGGCCGATGCGGCGCTCACGCTCGGGCTCAAGCGCGCCTTTGGCGTCAGCGGTGCGATCCGCGATGCCGTGGGTCTGGATACGTTGACCGTGGCCGGCAGCGGTCGCGACGGGCGTGTCCTCGCGGGCAAGCAGCTCTCAAAAGATCTTTACCTGGAGTACGCCTACGGCGTGTTTGATCAGGTCAGCACGGTGCTGGTTCGGCTGCAGCTCAACAAGCGACTGGCGCTCGAGTCGCAGTCGGGTGATACGCAGTCGGTCGACCTAGTCTATTCGGTGGGCACCCGCTGAGCGGTACCCGCCACGACTGCCAGTCCGTATACTCCGGCGCTGGATTCCCAAGCGGTAGTTGTAATGTCTTTACCCCCCGTTCTGCAGAATAGCCTGCGCCTGCCTGTTGTCGGCGCGCCCATGTTTATCGTTTCGGGGCCGAAGCTCGTCATCGAGCAGTGCCGGGCCGGCATCGTCGGCAGTTTCCCTGCGCTCAATGCGCGCCCCCAGCCTCTGCTCGACGACTGGCTTGCTGAGATCACAGAAACGCTTGAATCAGAACGGGCCGCGAATCCGGACAAGCCGATCGCACCCTTTGCCGTGAACCAGATCTGTCACGCGAGCAACGACCGCCTCGAGGCCGATCTCGAGTCGTGCGTGAAGTTCAAGGTGCCGATCATTATCACGAGCCTGCGTCCGCCGCAGATCGTCGTTGATGCTGTGCACAGCTACGGCGGCGTCGTATTCCACGACGTCATCAATATGCGTCACGCGCGCAAGGCGATCGAGCAGGGCGTCGACGGCATCATCGCCGTGTGCGCCGGGGCGGGTGGTCACGCGGGCATGCTGAGCCCGTTCGCACTCATCAAAGAGTTGCGCGCTGAATTCGACGGCACGATTTTGCTCTCGGGTGCCATGACCTCCGGCCAGGACGTTATGGCGGCACAGGCGATCGGGGCCGACCTGGCCTACATTGGGTCGCGGTTCATCGCCACAGAAGAGGCCAACGCCGACTCAGGCTACAAGCAGATGCTCGTGGAGACGGCGGCCGCGGACATTGTCTACAGCTCGTTGTTCACGGGTGTACTGGGCAACTACCTGAAGCCCAGCATCTCGAACGCCGGACTCGATCCCGACAACCTGCCCGAGGCGGATAAGTCGACGATGAACTTTGGCAGTGGCGGCAACCAGAAGTCCAAGGCCTGGCGCGACATCTGGGGCGCAGGTCAGGGTGTGGGCAGCATCCATGATGTGTTGCCCGTCGCTGAGCTGGTCGAGCGTATGGCCGACGAGTACGCCGACACCATGGCACGGCTTCAGGGCGCCGCCTGAGACGCGTCGTGCCCGTCACCCAGCAGCTCGTTTTGGTCGCGCTGGGTGGCGCGGCGGGAGCCGCCTGCCGCCACCTCGTGAACCTGGGGTTTGCGCGCAGCGACTATCCCTGGTCGACGTTGATCGTAAACGTCGTGGGTTCGCTATTGCTGGGCGCACTCGTGTATTGGTTTGCGTTTCGTGGCGGCGCCTGGGAGACCAGCGGGCGTTTGTTGTTGGCGACTGGATTTTGCGGCGCGTTCACGACGATGTCGGCGCTGGCACTCGAAACGCGGGAGCTCGCGGAGGCCGGCTCGTCCTGGTCGGCGTCAGTATTCGCGCTGGGTACGCTTGGCCTGTCGATCGCAGGCCTAATCATCGGCGCCGGGCTGGCGCGCGCGGTGCTCGACTAGGCGGCGTCGCGTGCCACCGCGGCATCACGTGAGGCGGTCAGCCGCGCCGTGATGTCGTCGATCCAGTCTCGGTGCTCCGCCTTCATGAGGCAGCTGCGCAGGCACGTCAGCGTGTCTTGATCTGCTGTCATGGCCGACAGTCCTGACGGCAATCGATCGGGAGCGACGTCGATCAGCGCCAGATGCAAGTCGCGCTGGGCGGCCTCCTCGAAGATCGCCTGAGCCAGCCGCGACGATTCGCTGAATGAGTTCGCGTTGACGCCCCAAACCACGATATCAAGCTCCGGTGCCTGTAGCAGCGTGAAGCCCTCGTCGGCCTCAACACGTGCCGCAAGGTTGCGCGCGGCCGCGATGCACTGCTCGAGCATGCCCGCAAACGTGCCGCCACTTTCGAGCGGCAAGAGTCGTTGCGTCGTCCACAAGGCTACGGCCGCCGCTCCGGCCCGCGAGCACTCCAGGCTGATCTCGCCCAGGTGCAACTCGTCCGAGCTGAAGTAGGTATAGGGCGAATCGTGCTGGTAGTGCCGACCGACGGCTGGGTCGGGGAACAGGATGCAGCCGCAGCCGTAGGGCTGCAGACCGTGCTTGTGCGGATCGATGGCGACGCTGTCGGCTTGGGCGATGGCGTCGTACGCGCGGCGGGCATCGTCACCCAGCGTTGATGCCAGTGAGAAATAGCCCCCGTAGGCGGCGTCGACGTGAACGCGGATGCCGCGTGGACGGCAGAGCGCAACAATCGCATCGACGCGATCGACCGAGCCCGCACTCGTCGTACCGGCAGTGGCCACAACGGTACCGACGTCTTCGGTGCTGTCGAGCAAGGCTTCGAGCGCGTTGAGCGACATCCGGCCCGTGTGGTCTGTGGGACAGGCGGTGAACGGCACACCCAAGACGGCAGACAGGCGGCTATGGGTGTAGTGAGACTCCACGGAGGCGACGACACGGCGCCCGCCGGTTTCTTCACGCGCCACCCAAAGCGCTTCGAGGTTGGCCACCGTACCGCCTGACGTCAGGTGGCCCAGGTGTGCCTCGAGGCCGAACATCGTCGCGATTTGGGAAACCGCTTCTTTTTCCATCGCAGAGCTCGCGCGCCCGCCATCGAGCGCGTGATTGTTCGGATTTACGTATTGCGCGAGCTGATAGGCGAGCCGGGCGACCGGGTGAGGTGGCTTGAGCATCTGACCCGCGTAGAGCGGGTGGGCGTAGGGGTAGTTGTCGTGCAGTCGTTCCGCAGCAGCAAACAACGCGTCACGTGCGGCGTCATCGATTTCGGGGCGCGTTGATGCGGGTAGCGAGAGGCCCTCGTCGAGGCGAGCAACGGCGGCGTCGAGCGCGGCAATGGCGCCCGGTTCCTGAAGTTCGAAGCGGTTGTCGTTGCTCATGCTTGTGCAATCACTCGGGAAGGGGAATGAACTCGTCGTCGCCAGGTACCCTGTCGAAGCGCATATTGGCCCAGTCCTGCTTAGCGGCCTCGATGCGATCGAGTCGACTGGAGACAAAGTTCCACCAGATGTGGCGTGTCTCGGGCATCGGGTCGCCACCCAACAGCATGACGCGTGAGCCTGCCGCGACCGAGATCGTGACCGGGGCGCCCGCAGTGAAGATGACCATTTCGCCTTCGCCGAACTGCTGACCGTCGACTTCCACGTTGCCGGTCACGACGTACGCGGCTCGGTCGTCGAATTGGGTCGCAAGCGTCACGCTGCCTGCGCCTTCGGCGTGACAGTCGGCGTAGAACATGGGCCAAAGCGTCTCAACGGGTGCCGTATGACCTGCCATCTCTCCTGCGATAAGGCGAAACGACAGCGCGCCATCCTGCCAGGCCGGCAGGGTGTCGGCGGGGTGATGCACGAATGAGGGTTCGATCTCCTCGTGCTCGACAGGCAGTGCGAGCCACGACTGGATTCCGTGTATCCGTGATTCGGCGTTGCGCGAGGCGTCGTCGCTGCGCTCGCTGTGGGTGATGCCACGACCCGCTGTCATCCAGTTCACGGCACCAGGCTCGATGTTCTGATTGGCGCCGACACTGTCGCGGTGGAAGAGGCTGCCCTCAAACAGGTAGGTGACCGTCGCGAGATTGATGTGGGGGTGGGGGCGTACATCGATACCCTTACCCGGCGGAAACACGGCAGGGCCCATGTGGTCGAAAAAGATGAACGGCCCCACTGTCGGGTGCGTCCCGTGGGGCAACACCCGGCGCACGGTGAAGTCGCCTAAGTCGCGTTCACGTGGGCGGATTACGGTCTCGATGCTATGATTTTCCATGGGCTTGCCGCTATGTAGGGAAGCCCCATTGTTTCACACGCGCGGCGCCCCGTGCACACAGACGGGCGCTTGTACCGCGCATGCTTCAGGGTTCGCCGCAACAATCATTCGCCATGGTCGATTTGCTGAGTCTCGCCGTTCCGTTCTTCCTCGCCGCCATCGCTGTGGAGTGGGTGCTTGATCGGCGTCGCGACGTGGGCTGGATGCCTTGGCAGGATGCCTTGGGCAGCCTGAGTGCCGGTGCACTGAGTACCACGACGGGTCTATTCACCAAGCTGATCGGCATCGCCGTCTACGCCTGGGTGCTTGAGCACGTTGCATTGTGGCGGATGCCTGCGGCGTGGTTTGACCTGTCTGTGACGGGGGTGCTCGCGTCGCTTGGCGTGCTGCTGATCTGGGACTTCTTCTACTACTGGAAACACCGTCTCGGGCATGAGGTGGCACTTCTTTGGGCGGCACACAGCGTTCACCACCAGAGTGAGGAGTACAACCTCACTACAGCGCTACGTCAGACCAGCACCGACTTCATCATCGGCTGGATCGTGTACGTGCCGATGTTCCTGCTCGGTGTGCCGCTGCATGTGTTTGCAACGGTCGCTGCACTCGATCTGATCTATCAGTTCTGGGTGCACACCCGGCACATCGATAAACTGGGCTGGGCCGACCGCGTGTTCGTCACACCGTCCAACCATCGGGTTCACCACGCGCAGAACACGCCGTACCTCGACAAGAACTACGGCGGCATTCTGATCATCTGGGACCGGTTGTTCGGGACTTTCGCCGAAGAACGCGATGACGAGCCCGTTGTGTTTGGTGTGCGTCGCCCGTTGTCGAGCTTTAATGCGTTTGAGGCGAATTGGAGTGTCTACCGTGACCTTATCGCCGACAGCCGACGTGCTTCGAGCTGGCGTGACCGGCTTGCGCTGTGGCTGCGTCACCCGGGGTGGCGTCCCGATGACGTGGCGGCGCGCTATCCTCGGCCGTACCCGCCGCTCGAGGAATTCGAGAAACATGGCGCGCTTGTGTCGCGTTCAGGTCGTCGTTACCTGCTGGCGCAGTTTACGGTGGCGATCTTCATGACACTCATCATCGGCGTCATGGCACCCGGTGCGGACTGGCAAGGTCTACTCGCCGCCTGTATTGCCCTGTGGCTGCTTCTGGCAAGCGTAGGCATCGCGAGCGATGCACAGCCGGGTGCGGTTGCCTTTGAGCTCATACGCCTTGCCGCGACGGTGCCGCTTGCCGCGTTTGCGGCCGCTGACATCGCACCCGCATCGCGGGACGCGGTTGTGATCGTGGCGATTGTCTACGCGCTATTGAGCGCGGCCTGGGTGGTCCGCAGTGGCGCGCTTGCAGCGGTTTCGGTTGTGCCGGATCAGGCGACGTCCGCAGAGCTTGCCGCGTCTTCCGGCAGCCAGCGCGAGAGCATGTCACGCAGTTGAGAGAGTGTGAACGGCTTACTCAGATAGTCGTCCATGCCGGCCTCGGCACATCGTTCCCGATCGCCGTCAAGTGCGTTGGCCGTTACTGCAATGACAGGCACTGGCACCTGTTCCAGTCTGGCCTCGCGCTCACGCAGCGCTCGGGTTGCCACAAAGCCATCCATGACGGGCATCTGGCAGTCCATAAGGACCGCCGTAAAGTTGCTGCGCTCGAGCGCCGCCAGTGCCTCCTCCCCATTCGCCGCGATTTCCCAGGTGCAATGCGCGCGATCCAGCATGGCTGTGGTGACGCGCTGATTGACTGGGTTGTCTTCGACGACCAGCACGTGACCCACTTGCCGGGGTGCTGCAACAGGAGCGCACGCAATAGGCTCAGCGTCCTGGTTTCGGACCAGTGCCTGGTCAAGCGCGGCGATCAACGCCTCTCGCGTCACAGGTCGGGTCAGTACGGTGTCAATGCGATGCGAGCCCGTCGTTTGTTCGCGGAGTCGTTCGGCGGTACTCGTGACCACGAAGGCGGGGCCGGGCGCGTCCGAGTGGGCACAGTGCTGCGTCATTGCGCTGATCAGAGGGGTTGCATTGGTGTCCGGCCCGACCGTGAGTGTGGCATCGACGATAATGACATCCAGGTGTTTGGCTTTGTCACGCAGCAAGGCCATCGCCGACACGCCATCCGCCGCAGTCTCACTGTGTATTGACCAGGCGCCGAGCTGCCGCTCAAGGACACCCAGGCTGTCGCGATTGCCATCGGCAATCAGAACGTGGATGTTGCCGAGATCGGGGCGCGCAAGACCGCAATCAGGCGCCACAGGCAGGTCGATCTCAAAGTGAAAACACGAGCCTGAACCGAGTTCGCTGTCGACGCGCAAGTCACCGCCCATAAGCGCGACCAGTTGACGACAGATAGCCAGGCCGAGTCCGGAGCCGCCAAACCGGCGTGTTGTGGACCCGTCTTCCTGGGCAAAGGACTCGAAGATCTGCTCGCGCTTGTCTTTTGCGATGCCGATACCCGTGTCTTCGACTTCGCATCGAACGCGGGCGACATCGTCGGTGGACGCGTGGGCGTTGCGTCGCAAACGGAGCACCACCTGGCCCTGCTCGGTGAACTTGATGGCGTTGCCGACGAGGTTGACGAATACCTGGCGCAGTCGCGCGCTGTCACCGAGGTGGTGGCCTTCAATCGCGGGGTCGACATCGAGAACAAGCTCGAGTCCCTTGTTGCGCGCGGCGCCCACCAGCATTGTCGTGACTTCTTCTGCAAGGCGCCATACCGCCATCGGCGCCTGTTCGAGTTCCATGCGGTTCGCCTCGATCTTGGAGAAATCGAGAATGTCGTTGATGAGTTCGAGCAGCGCGTTGCCGGAGTCCCGAATGGTCTCTGCGTAGCGGCGCTCAGTCTTCTCGAGTGCTCCCGTGAGCAGCAACTCGGTCATGCCAAGAACACCGTTCATGGGAGTTCGGATCTCGTGGCTCATGCGCGCGAGAAACTCACTCTTTGTCTTGCTGGCAGCTTCCGCGCGTTCTTTCTCACGCTGCAGCGCGTCGGTGCGCACGGCGACCCGTTGCTCGAGGACTTCGCGCGCTCGCACGGTCTCACTGCGGTAGTGACGCAAGCCGTCGATCATCTGGTTGAAGCCCGTGATCAGTGCGCCAAGCTCACTGGAGTCTGCGCTCGGCAACTTGTGAGAGAAATTGCCTTCGGAGACGTCGCGCAGACCGGCCAGAACATCACGCACCGGGCGCAGGATACGTCCCGACACCGACCAGGCAAGCACACAGGCAAAGAGCCCAATCAGCACACTGCAGCCCACGATGTAGAGCGCGCTCAACTGGAATCGGCGCTGGACCGATGAGAGATCGATGATCGTGTCGACCGTGCCGAGCAGTCGGTTGGGCTGCGGCCGCGCGCCGACGGCGGGTAAATCGCTCGAAGCATAGACAGGGATCGAAATCCGGTAGACCGGTACTGTGCCAAACGGAGACATCTGGATGCCGTCGCCGTTGTCGGCCGCGGCCTCCAGGCGTTCGGGTGAGACCTTTTGGAAGAGTTCGCGATAAATCCTTCGATTGTCACCGTTGTAGATCTCCACCCCTGCGACGATGGCCGTGTCATCGACGATGGACGCAGCCTTGGCAAGTTCTGACGGGTTTTGCGTGTAAAGACCGAAGTCGGCGGCCTTTGCAAAGGCCTCTGCGAGCACTGTGGCGGTGCGCTCGGCGCTCTCCTGGGCGTTGCGAAGGTTGGCGGACACCGTCACCGAGCCCGTCACCAGCGTTGTGAACGCGATGAGTGCCACGGCCATGGCGGTTAGCTGGGCACGCAGACCCCGCCGCAATGGGGTCGCCGAGTAGGCTGCGGGGGCCGCGTCGGCCTCGGGTCCTGACATGCGCCTTCCAGGTGAGCCCCGGGGGCATGCGCGAGCATCCTGCCTGCGTTGAGCCTCCGGGACGGTTCGTCCATGATGTGGCCGGCGTCGGTGACACCCGCCATCGTCTGGTTAGCGGCGGGGTATCGGGCGACTTGAGCGAAAATCCGCCCGGTGGAGGAGATTACATGCGGCTCGTGCAGCTCTTCGTGCACCCCGTCAAAAGCATGCGCGGCAACGCCGTTGGCCAATGGGACGTCGAGGTCCAGGGCATGACCGATGACCGCCGTTGGATGGTGGTTGATGAACGCCATCGATTCGTCACGGGCCGGCTGGTTCCGGCGATCTCACGGTGTCTGGCACTGGTGACCGCCGATGGACTGCGGCTCGAGCACGATGGTCAGGTGTTTGACGTCGATACGCCCGCAACAGGTCGGCCTGTCGATGTGGTCGTCTGGAGCGATACCGTCCAGGCGTTTGACGCTGGTGATGGCGTCGCCAACTGGCTCAGCGATCGATTTGGACGTTCATTGCGTCTCGTCTGGCAGGCGGATCCGCGCTCTCGGCCACTCGCCGAAGAACGCCGCGCGACGCCCAACGATGTTGTGAGCTTCGCCGACGGCTACCCGCTGCTCGCCATGACCACCGCGTCACTGGCAGAACTCAACGGGCGACTCGAGTTGCCCGTGACGGCGCGCAACTTCCGGCCCAATCTCGTGATCGACACCGAGACACCGTTCGAAGAGGATGGCTGGCACACGATTGACGTCGGCGGCGTTCCTTTCCGCGCCATCTCACCATGCTCGCGTTGCATCTTTACGACCGTGGATCCGGCCACGGGACAAAAACGCGAAGATCGTGAGCCTCTGGCCACGCTGTCCGGTTACCGGCGCGATGCCGAGACCGGGAAGATCTTGTTCGGTGTCAACCTGATTCCGCTTGAGACAGGTCGCATCGGTGTCGGCGATCCGGTTAGCCTGCGCTAGCGTCGCTCGACGCAAGCTGCTGCCTAAGAAACTCGATGAGTGCGTCGGTGGGTTGCGAGCGATCGCGCGTAAAACCATAGGCGTGCGTCTTGCGCGCCTTGCGATCAAACCAGATGCTGGCGCTGTCGGTTTCGGGTCGCTGCCGCGCCAGCCAGACGATCGTGTCGGCGCCTTGCTCGGCGTTGCGCAACACCGGTGAGAGCAGGCGCCGGAACGTGGGCAAAGACTGCTTTACGCCCGCTGTGTCGACCCAGCCCGGGTGCATCACGTAGAAACTGCGGCCAGGATGTGCGGCCTGCCAGTGCTCGTTGAGTGCGACCTGGGCGCGCTTTTGGACGGCATAAGCTGTCTGGCCATCGTGTGTCCCGGCATCGTCCGTGGCCAGTGCTGCAATAACGAGTGGTGCCATGTACATACCACCAGATGCGACGGTGATGATGATGGCATCCTCCGCCAGCAGGCCCCGCGAGATGGCGCGTTCCGTGAGCCGGAACTGATTGAGAAGGTTCACGGCGAACTGCTTGTCGAGGCCCGCGCTGTTGCGCGCGTGCTCATGCAGCATGACGCCCACGTTGTTGACGAGGATGTCTATGGTGTCACCGGCGGACTCGAGTCGATCGAGCAGGGCGTCGATGTCGGCGGGCTCGGCGAGGTCGACCACTTCGCTGGTGACGGGTTTGGGCAATGACGCATTGAGACCCGCAAGCTTCTCGGAGTCACGCGCGACAGCGGTGACTTTGGCACCGGCCGCCTGGCAGCCCGCAGCTGTGGCCGCGCCAATCCCGCCACTCGCGCCTGTGATCAATACGTGCTTGCCTTCGAGGCTGTCCCCGTCCGTGCGCCAGAACAGGCGCCGGACGAGGTAACCGATGGCCGTGAAGCTCAGGCCAAAGCGGCCGTAAAACAGAATGATGCCAAGCAGCAGTCGCATGTCAGGGTCCTGTTAGTGATGTCGGGCATTGCCGCGCATGAGTTCGTCGGCTGTGGCGTTCGGATTCACGCTTTACCCGAGGAGGCGCTGAAGGCGATCGGGTGCGCGCCCGAACGCTGGTAGTTGCGAATGGCGCGTTCCGCGCGCTCGTAGCCGATGTCGATCATCTCGGCGGCGCGATCGAATTCCCAGAACTGGCAAACGTCGCGCGGTACAGAAATCACCATATCGGGACGGTAGGCCGCGAGCTTCAGACGCGCGATGGCGTTCTGCATAATCTCGATGGTTTGCGTGCTCATTTGCAGGAAGCCCGGTTCGTCGTCCTTACCCGAAGATCCGTCACGGCTCGGTGTGAGTTTGTCGACGAATTCTGCGATAGCTCTGGCGTAACCACTCTTGCCGCTACTTTCCGGTTCTGGCTCAGTCTCGGGGTCCGGGGTCGATGCTTCGCCTGTCGCGAGGCCTTCGCGCGGGCCGTTGAGATCGACAGCCACAATTAGCGCACCGCCATGATTGAGCGTCGGGGCGATGGGCAACGGGTTGACGAGTCCGCCGTCCGCGAGCAGTCGACCGTTGATACGCAACGGTGAGATGAGCGTGGGAATGGCCGTCGAAGCACGAATCGCGTTAAAGAGCGAACCGCGCGACAACCAGACTTCACTCTGATCGAGCATGTCGGTCGCCACGGCCGTGAAGCCGACGGCCAGTTGTTCGATATTGGCGTCACCGACCAGCTCGCAGATGGCGTCGATGACCTTGTCGCCCTTGATGATGGCACCGCGGCGAAACGAGAAGTCGAGCAGCCTGAGCATGTCGCGGCGTGTGAGCTCGCGCGCCCAGGACTCGTAGGTGTCGAGTCGTCCTGCCGCGTAGATGCCGCCTACGAGCGCGCCGACGGAGGTGCCCGCAATGTACCCGACGTCGTAGCCGCGTGCTTCAAGGCAGCGAATGACGCCGATGTGCGCCAGGCCCCTGGCGCCACCGCTGCCGAGCGCCAGCGATATCCGCGGTTTGCCGATGTGGTCGTCGCTGTGCGTCATGGGGCGCGCAGTGTACCGCGCGACCGGAGGAGTGTCCGCAAAAGTGTCCGCCCAGGCATCGGACGGACGGTCAGCCGCCCGCCGGACACATTGGTTACCCAAGAAACATGAGCCTGGTTAGAGACTTACGGGTTTTCTCCAACTTGGCACGGGCGTTGCAACGTGTTTATCGGGCAAGCGGAGTACCGATATGTACAGCAAGCAACAGATCAGACTCTTCACA
Source organism: Pseudomonadota bacterium (assembly GCA_038524795.1). Classification (GTDB taxonomy): domain Bacteria; phylum Pseudomonadota; class Gammaproteobacteria; order Steroidobacterales; family Woeseiaceae; genus CALBPI01. The sequence continues at coordinate 98,060 of JBCBIJ010000012.1, forward strand.
TGGATCGCGGGCATCGTATTTGTCAGCTTCGACCTCGCGGTCGTCGCCTGGAGCATGGACCGCGCCGAGTCCGCGGCTTGCACGGCAACGCCGTCCTTATCGAGTGCACAGCTGCAGGCGCCCACGGCCGCGCTCTTCGCGCCGGCGCTCCTCGTGCTGACCGACAACACGGAGCGCGGTTGACATGGCATTGCAGCCCGTGAATGACAACACACCAACGGCCGCCGGTATTCGTGGCACTGAAGCCCAGGACCGGGTGGTTGCTCAGCCGCGTCGGCACTGGGCCGTCTGGGCGGCGCTGGCCGTAGGCCTGGTCGTCGCGGCTGTCGTGCTGTCCAACATGGCCAGCACCTGGGCCCGCGCAGACGTCACAGTGGCGCGTGAGCGACTGCGCATCGCTGAGGTCACGCAGGGCCGCTTCGTTCGCGATGTGGCGATTCAGGGCGAAATCGTCGCGGCCGTGAAGCCGACGCTGTTCGCACCGTCGGCCGGCAAGGTCGCTCTGCGTGTGGCGCCTGGCGACGTGGTCTCCACGGGTGATGTGATCGCAGAGATCGACAGCCCGACGCTAAAGAACTCACTGGATCAGGCGCGCGCGCTACTGCAGTCGCAACAGATCGCGCTCGAGCGCGAAGTCATTACCGGGCGGCAGACGGATTTGCAGAACCAGCAAGCTGTCGACTTGGCAGAGGTCGCCATCAAGGCAGCCGAACGTGAGCTCCGTCGTGCCGAACAGAGCTGGGAGTATCAGGTGATCTCCCGTCAGGACTACGAGAAGGCTGTTGACGACCTGGCACGGGCGCAACTCGAATACACGCACAAGCAGGCCGACGCTCAGCTGTTTCGCGAACGCCAGGACTTCGAAGAGCGCGCCCAGGCGCTCGAGATGCAGCAGCAGGAGTTGCGGGTCGCCGAACTCGAACGGCAGGTCAGTGCACTTAGCGTGCGTTCGCCTGTCGCTGGCGTAGTCGGCAGCCTGCTGGTAGAAGACCGCAGCGCGGTTGCCGCCGACCTCCCGCTCGTGAGCGTTGTCGATCTCACGCGTCTCGAACTTGAGGTACCGCTGGTACAGGGCTACGCCGATGACATTGCCGTTGGAATGCCCGCGACGATCAACTACCAGGGCACCACGTTTGCGGCGCGCGTGTCTTCGATTTCACCCGAGGTCACAAACAACACCGTGGCCACGCGGATCGCGTTCGTCGATGGCCAGCCCGAGGGTCTACGTCAGAACCAGCGACTCACGGGACGGATCGAAATCGAAACGGTGGAAAACGCGTTCATGATCCCGCGCGGACCCTATTTCAACAGCGACGGTGGCCGCGCCGTGTACCTCATCGACGGCGACTTTGCCATCCGCACACCGGTCACGGTTGGCGCCACGAGCACCTCAGTCATCCAGGTGCTGTCGGGCGTCAACGTGGGCGATCGCATCGTCGTATCCAACACGCAGGCGTTCGAAGGAGCGCCTGAAGTCCTCATCACAGACTGATTCAAGAACCAAGAACGCCAAGCGCGAGGAGTAGCACGCCATGCTCGACATGCAGGACATCACGAAAGTTTACGCGGCCGGTCTCATCGAGACGCACGCACTGCGCAGCCTGAACCTCGAGGTCAAGTCCGGCGAGTTCGTCGCCGTCACGGGGCCCTCTGGCTCCGGCAAGACCACGTTCCTAAACATCGCCGGTTTGCTGGAGTCTCCCTCGGGCGGCCGCTACCTGCTCGACGGCCAGGACGTCTCGAGCTTCGGTGACAACGCGCGCTCGAAGATTCGCAACGAAAAGATCGGCTTCATCTTTCAGGCGTTCAACCTGATTCCCGACCTCAATATCGCCGACAACGTGGATGTGCCGCTGCGCTACCGCGGCTTCTCGGGTAGTGAGCGCAAACGCCGCATAGACGAGGCCTTGGAGCTCGTCGGGTTGAGCTCGCGTCGCAATCATCTGCCAGCGCAGCTTTCAGGTGGGCAGCAGCAACGCGTCGCGATTGCGCGGGCGCTTGCCGGTGACCCAGCCCTGCTGCTTGCTGACGAGCCCACGGGCAACCTCGACTCACTCATGGCGCGTCAGGTTATGGACCTGCTTGAGGAGATTAACGCACGCGGCACGACGATCATCATGGTGACGCATGACCCCGAACTCGCGCGTCGCGCCGGTCGCAATGTGCACCTGCTTGACGGCCAGGTGTCCGACTTCCAGCCGCTCGAGCCGCCGCCGGCGGAGGCTGAGGACGATGACGGCGTGCGCTCTGTCGCCTGATTGGGGATTGCCATGACAGCTTACTACTTGAAACTTGCGTGGCTCAGCGTTCGAAAGAACCCGTTATTGACGTCGCTCATGATCGGCGCGATTGCGCTGGGCATCGGCGTGTCCATGACGACGCTAACGCTCTACCACGTCATGTCGTCGGACCCGCTGCCGCAGAAGAGCGATCGAGTCTTTGCAGTGCAGCTCGATACCTGGAATCCCGACGACCCCTATTACGAGCGTGATGAGGGTAGTGCACCGCCGCCGCAAACGACGTTCCGTGATTCGATGGCGCTTATGGAGAGTGACATCCCGACACATCAGGCCGTCATGTTGCACCGCGGTTTCGCAGCGCGCCTCGATGAGGATGGCGCCCGTCCAGAGCGTCTGTCGACGCGTGCGACCTACGGCGACTTTTTTCCGATGTTTGACGTGCCGTTCCTGTTTGGCAGCGGCTGGGATCGCAATGCCGATAGTCGAGCGGAGCGCGTCGTGGTGCTCTCTAAACGCATTAACGATAAGTTTTTTGGTGGCAAAGACTCGGTGGGTGAACGTCTCATGCTGGATGGCTCGCCGTTTACTGTCGTGGGCGTCATTGACGAGTGGCGGCCGATCCCGCATTTCTACGATTTGAACGGCGGCGACTTCGACGACAGTGAAGAGCTGTTTGTCCCCTTCCAGGTACCGATCTCACTCGAGTACCACGCGGACGGCAGCACCAACTGTTGGAAACCCGAACGTATCGAGTCCTACCAGGACTTTCTGCAAAGCGAGTGCGTTTGGCTGCAGCACTGGGCACAGCTCGACTCTGATGCGCAGCGCGATGAGTTTCAGGCGTTCATTGATGCCTATGCGCTGGAGCAGCGGAAGTTGGGCCGCTTCGGCCGACCTCTCGATAACCGACTGAGTGACATCATGACCTGGCTTGAGTTTCGTGAAGTGGTCAGTGATGACAACCGCCTGCTCATGGTGCTTGCCTTCATGTTCCTGGCGATCTGTCTCCTGAACACAATCGGCTTGATGCTTGCCAAGTTCATCAACCGCGCGCCGCTTGTCGGCGTTCGACGCGCGCTGGGCGCAAGCCGGTTCGACATCATTCGTCAGCACGGCGTTGAGGTTCTGATCATTGGCATTATGGGCGGCCTTGCGGGGCTGGTTTTGTCCTGGGCAGGCCTGATCGCCGTGCGTTCGTGGTATCGAGGCTACGAGTACCTTGCGCATCTCGATCCGGCCATGGTGGTTTCTGCCATCGGTCTTGCCGTGTTTTCCGCGGCACTGGCCGGTCTCTACCCGACCTGGCGTATCAGCCGGATTCAGCCTGCTGTCCACTTAAAGGCGCAATAGCGCGGAGATCTCTGATATGGAAATTCGACCCATTCTTTCGACGCTCCTGCGTAACAAGACCGGCGCGATTCTCATTGCGCTGCAGATTGCGCTGACGATGGCGGTGGTTATCAACGCGGCCTTTGTGATTCAGGATCGGCGCGACACCATGGCCAAGACGACGGGTGTTGACGACAGCAGCCTCATTCTTGCGCGTGCATTGCAAACCGATCGAGACATCGATGTCCGCAGTATCGTGGAACGCGACACAGCGGCCTTGATGGCGATAGATGGCGTGCAGCAGGTTTCAAAGATCTCCACGGTGCCGCTGTCAAACTCAGGCTCGAGCCAGACATTCTCAAAGTCGGCCGAGCTTGAAGATGGCAGCTGGTTCAATCTGGCGTACTACCAGACCGACGCCGTTGCCACGGAGACGCTGGGCTTGGAAATCACCCGCGGGCGCTGGTTCCGAGACGACGAGATCGTCTACAACCCGGCCGATGGCGAAGTGCCGCGCGTGAAGGTGTTGTCTGACGCCGTGGCCGACGAAGTCTTCGAAGGTGAGGACCCCATCGGGAAGTTCATTTACACGAGCCGCGGGGATGCCATTGAGATCATCGGCACGATCGCGTCCGTGGGGCGCCCCTGGTACAACTGGGGCGAGCTTTACGCGACATCGTTTACGCCGTTTGTCGAGATCAACTACATGTACGCGATCCGCACGGCGCCAGAGGACCGCGATCGCTTGATCCCGATCATTGAGGAGACTCTGGTCGAGCTGGATACGGATCGTCTCGTGGGTGAGCCTCGGACGCACAGTGAAGTGATCGCGCGCACCTATTCACGCGACGTCGCGATGAACCGCATGCTGACGATTGTGATGGCGCTCGTCGTATCCATCACGGCACTGGGCATTGTCGGCCTCGCTAGCTTCAGTGTTGCGCAGCGGCGGCGCCAGATCGGTACGCGTCGCGCGGTGGGCGCGCGCCGTCACCACATCCTGAGCTACTTCCTTGTCGAGAACTGGCTGATTACGACAGGTGGCATTGTGCTGGGTCTCGCGTTGTCGTTTGGGCTCAATTACTGGCTGGTGACGAAGTACACTTTGCCCAAGCTCGATCCGGTGGCGTTGCCGCTGGTCGTACTCGGCTTGTGGGCTGTCGGCCTTCTGGCCGCGGCGGGGCCGGCTCGCAAGGCGACGGGAATTGACCCAGCCATTGCGACGCGAACGGTGTAAACCAGAACAGACGGAGACTCATGGCCACCGCGCTCATCATTGACGACAACGACGGCGTCCGCGAAGCCCTGGGCGTGCTGCTTGAGGTGCACGGCATCGACGCCGTGACCGCCGCAACGCCGCGCGAAGGTCTGGCGTCGTTGGCCGAGCACGACATCGACCTCGTGATTCAGGACATGAACTTCGCGGAGGAAAAGACCTCGGGCGCGGAGGGCGTGGCGTTGTTCAAGGAGATCCGAGAGGCGTATCCCGGCTTACCGGTCATCCTGCTCACGGCCTGGACGGATCTCGAAACTGCGGTGGGTCTGGTGAAGGCGGGCGCTGCGGATTACCTGGGCAAGCCCTGGGACGATGATCGGCTGATGACGACAGCGCGTAATCTGCTCGAACTGCGCGCGGCCCAGAAACGCTCACGGCGACTCGAGGCAGAACGCGCCGCGACGCGGGAGGCTTTGCGAGAGCAGTACGCGCTGTGTGGCACGGTGTACGACAGTGACGCGATGCACGAGGTGGTGAGCCTGGCCTGTCGTGTGGCGCACTCGGACATCGCGGTCCTGATCACAGGGCCCAATGGGTCGGGCAAGGAAAAGCTGGCCGAGATCGTGCAAGCCAATTCCTCGCGCGCCGACGGGCCGTTTGTGCGTGTCAACGCGGGCGCGTTGCCCGGCGAGCTGCTCGAGGCCGAACTGTTCGGCGCCGAGCCGGGCGCGTACACGGGCCTTACGAAGACGCGTATCGGCCGATTCGAAGCCGCCGACGGCGGTACGCTGTTCCTCGATGAGATCGGCAATCTCTCCGCCGAAGGTCAGAACCGGCTACTGCGGGTGCTGCAAAGCGGCGAGTTTGAGCGCCTGGGCAGCTCCGAAACACGCCGCGTCGAC
>JBCBIJ010000013.1:0-96846 GCA_038524795.1 Pseudomonadota bacterium
AGCGGCAGGGACGCCGCTCGCCAAGCGATCCATGGATGGACTCGAGCGTTCCCGACAACACCCATCGGCGGCTCGGGCAGGCGGGAACGGTTAGGGGGTCGTACTGCTCGGCGGCACAATCGCGTTACGAGGTTGCCGCGGCGCTGCGCGCCTCGCAATGATGGCGGCTGTCGTTGCGCGTGTTTTAGGCTTCCACCCCGGAGGCTTCACCAGGACACGCAACTTGTCACTGAACCTCGGCTCTGCACGCACCGCGCGCCACAGTCTTGCGAAGCCATGGAAGAACACGACGAAGGGATTTACCGACTCAACCTGCGGTGAGACGCCGAACTCGACCTTCTCGGTTTCCTCAGCGAACGTGCCAAAAAGACGATCCCAAATAATGAAGACACCACCGTAGTTCTTGTCAACGTACGGCGCGTTGGTGCCATGGTGAACGCGGTGGTGCGAAGGCGTGTTCATGAGCCACTCGATGGGGCGCGGCAGCTTACCGACGAGTTCGGTGTGCAACACGACCTGATAGGCGAGCACGAAGGCTTCGGCGAACAACACGAGGTATGGATTGAAGCCAATTAGCACGAGCGGCACATAGAAGAACACCGACCAGAAGGCGTCCATGGGGCCGAATCGGTAGGCCACCGACATGTTGAAGTTCGACGATGAGTGGTGAACCGTGTGCGTCGCCCAGGCCGCCGCAACTCGGTGGCTGAAACGGTGCTCCCAGTAGTACATGAAGTCGGCCAGCAACACGGCGATGACGAGCGTCACGCCGTTAACGGGAATATTGAATAGCGCGAACCCGGAAGCGACCGAAAACGTCGCGAGGTAGAACGCGTAGAAGAGCAACAGCCCCAATCCCACGAAGAAGGCCTGAGTCACGAAGTTCGTCACGGTGTCGCCCGCGAGTCGCCAGTTCAGCCGCTTACGCAAGGCATAGCGGACGAGCTCGACGGTCAGGATGGCCAACGAGATGACAAAGAAGCTATCCCCAATGGCCTGCTCCCAGTTGTAGAGCGTGCCTTCAGTGATCGAATCGAATAGCCAGTTCATGGTGGTGCCTTATAGATTATCGAGGTAGATAATTTATGGAGTCTATGATAGATTGTCAACCACGATAACTTATTACCGTGCCATGCCCCGACCCAGCCTCAAAAAGGAACGCCGCGCCGCCATACTCCAGGCGTTTGGTGAGTGCGTGGCCCGCTACGGCGTTGAGGGCGCGACCCTGGAGCGCACTGCCGAGGCGGCGAATCTCGCGCGTGCATTGATCCGCCACAACGTGGGTAACAAAGACGCCCTGCTCGATGCCTTCATCGCCCGCTTCCTGGCGCAGGCGACGGCAGGCGTCGACGAACTGTTTGACGCCCTCCCAAAGCGCCATCGCATCGACGCCTTAATCGACTACCTGTTTGATCCCGAATATGTCGACGACACCGAGGTGCGCGTGACGAACGCGCTAACCATGGCGGCGGCCGATCGACCGGCGCTGGCGCGACAGCTCATGGCCTGGACTTCGGACTTCACTCGGCGGGTTGCGGCTGAGCTTGAGAGCGCATTCGCCGATGCAACGCCGGACGATATCGACGCGGTCGCAACCGGCATCGTCGCGATTTACTACAACGTCGATACGATGGCGCCGCTCGAAAACGCAAAGCACTTGCGCGACGCGTCGGTCCGGGCAGCGCAATTGCTCGTCCGTTCGCTTGGTCAGGAGCGCATAAAGACCTCGTGACGGACCGACATTGGTCATGCAGACCCTTGGGATAGCAAGCCTATTCAGGCACCAAGCTCACTCATAAAGTCTTTTCTTCCCAAATAGGGTGGACGAGTGCATCTTGCTTCGATACCTTCTGGCTCGCGGGTTCCGGCTTGACGCCGGCCCGGGGTGTGCTGTGACTGGCACCAATCACATCAACAGCACGCAATCACAAGACTGAGTGAAGGAGACTGATATGAATCGGAAAAGATTGATTCTTGGGTGTGTCGTCGCTTGTGGTCTTTTAGGATCCGCCAACGCACAATTCGCGTCGTTCTCAAACTTCGGTGAGGTCGTCATCGACACACCCGGCGTCGACGAGACCATCGACCTTCTGGTTGTCGACATTGCTCTCGGCCAACTGGGTTCTTCTTTTCAGACCCGCGCGGTCGCAGACCAAGTGTTTGCAGACATTGATCAAGCCGCGTTTCAGGCGGGGCAGGATATTCGCAACGAATTGCTCGCAGACCCCGACGTCACGTCTGTGACCTATTCGCTGGTCGACATCCTGCCGCTGAATCTCAATCTCACTCAGAACAACAACGCCGTTACGGGGACCATAAGCGGCCTTCGTGTACGAGTTGGCGGCTCCATCGATCCAAACCTCGATAACGGCGGCCAGTTGTTTTGCCAGGAACTCGACTTCGATGTCGAAATCAGCAACGTGTCTGTGGGTGTCAGCGCCAACCTGATTACCGGGCAGTTAACGCGTACAAGTACCTCATTCGACCTTGACGTTGATCGCGAGTGCAGTGGCCTGTTTTCGTTTGTGACGAACTTGCTGATCAACAATTCTTTCCTGGCCGGGATCATCGATATTCTCGCGTTCAAGGCGGTTCAAGGCGGTCTGAACAGCGCTGTGGAAGAAATTGCGATGCAAGAGGTCTTCGGTCTTGACGACCTGATCCCAGAAATCAGGACAGCCCTGCCTCAGTATCCAAACCTGAGCCCCGCGGCTCGCAACCTGGTCGACGGCGCGCTTGCAGATGCTTCTGATTTTCTTGCCAACCTGAACATCAACTCCGGCAAGACGCTCAACATCAATCTGTCTCAGCGACAACAGATAACCGGCGGTGAACTCGGATTCTTCCTGACGCTCACCTGGAACGTGTTCGCTATCACGACAAACTTCTGAGGCATGTCGCGCTGACGACTGGCTTATCCCATCGCGGGGTTGCGGCTGCAGGCCGCGACCCCGCTCTGTAACTTCGCGGACCTTATTCGTCGAGATCGTCGGAGGCGAACCGGTGCCCTTTTTCACGCTTTGACTGCAGGTAGCGGCGGTTCCAGTCACTGACGCCCAGCAAGTGCTTCTCGGGCGTCAGACCGGTCAGACCCGCCGCCTTGAGATCAGCGATCTTCTTGGGGTTGTTGGTTAGCAGGCGGAACGGACGCGTATCAAGAAAGTGGCGCAGGATGGCTGCGGCCTCGCTGAAATCGCGTGAGTCGTCGGGCAGGCCCAGCGACCGGTTGGCCTGGTAGGTGTCCTGGCCGCCATCCTGGAGCAGATAGGTGGCCGCCTTGGCCCAGAGCCCAATGCCCCGACCTTCGTGGCCGGCCATGTAGACGAGCATGCCGCCGCCGGCGTGCTCGGTAATGCGCTTGAGCGCGCCCTCGAGTTGAGGGCCGCACTCGCAGCGCTGGGACCCGAAGACGTCCCCAGTCAAACAGCTGGAGTGCACACGAACCAGCGGCTCGGCGGCCGCTTCAAGGTTTCCGTACTGCAGCACGCTGTTGACGGCCATCGATGACGCCATCTGAGCGAACAAGTTCTGCCCGCCCTCGCGGCGCAGCGACGCCGCCAGTGCCTCCACCTTGCTGAGCTCCGTGTTGCGCACGGCGGCGTACCACTGGAACGTCTCCTCAACGGCGCCAAGCTGCATGGGTAGCGGGATTGGGCCCAGCAAGTTCACGGAAAGCTGTCCCGGTACAGGCTCGGCGTCGACGTCGAGCGGCTGGCCGTTGGCATCGATGCGGCGCAGCTTGCCGTCCGCGACGAGTTGGCGGCGTACAGCGGGGTCGAGATAGGTGAACATTCTGCGTGTTGCGGCCGAAGACCGAGATGGCCGCGTAGTTTAATTTGCGTGCGGCTTTAGAGCCACCGGCAAAGAAAAAGGGGCCGCCGACCTAGGCCGACGACCCCTCCCCCCAGACCGGGCCAGACGTTAGAACGCCTGCTTCAGGCGGACGTAGAACATACGGCCGCGCGGATCGTGTACGCGAGAGTCGAAACCACCGTTGGTAAACACCTGCGGCGGATCCTCGCCCGTGGCGTTGATGACGCCAAACGTCAATACTGGGGCGACCTCGCGGTCAAACAGGATTGCCGTATCAACAGAGTACTGCGCGTCGATAGAGAGCCAGGAGTCGATCTCCTTGAAACCACCTCGAGCACCGTCGCAGTCGCCGCCGGTCGCCGCCAACCCATCAGCACAGTTCTGATCATCATCGTAATCGCTGATGTAACGGGCGAAGATGTTGGCCGAGTGCGCGCCCTGCAGCCAACCCAAGCCGGCGTTGAACCTCAGCTCGGGTGTCGACGTACCGAAATTAGAGAAGTTGCGGCGCCCAGCTCCGTCGATACTGCCGGCCAGCGGATCTTCCAGATCATACTTGTTCACGAACGTACCTTCGATGAACGGCTGGATAATGCCCGCGCTCGTATCCCACTGGTAGCGGCCGGCGAAATCAAACCCATTGGTTTCGACGGAGCTCGCGTTGACGAAGCCCACGTTGATCTGCAAGACCGGACCGTTGAGCGGATCGCCGGCGCGAATCACCCTGGATGGGTCTTGTGGACTCGACTCCAGTACCGCCTGGAAGTTCTCCTGGATGATCACGTCTGTGAACTCGAACGACCAGAAATCCAGGTCAAAGACGAGGTTCTCAATAGGCTCGTAGGAAATCCCGATGTTGTAAGCATCCGACTCCTCAGGACGAAGATCGGGATTCGCCGATGAGCGGACTGACGCGAAGAATTGGCCCCCAGTAATCGGGTCGTTCACCTGGTCCAAGGAGGTGGAGCCGCCGAACACCTGGAACAGTGACGGCGCACGGAAAGACGTCGAGAACGAGGCGCGCGCCGTGAACGTGTCGGTGGGCCTGAAGATACCAGCGATCTTGGGATCCGTGGTGCTGCCAATTACGCCACCGTAGTCTTCGTAACGCAGTGCAAGCTGCAGATCGAATGTGTCGGAAATCGGCAATGCCAGCTCAACAAACGCAGCATTCACATCACGGTCGCCATCAAAGTCCGGATTGCCGATCACGAACGCGAAGCGGTCCTGATTGGCGAGGCTGTTGTAGTCCTGCGCAAGTTCTTCGTTTCGAATCTGAGCGCCAATGGCAATACTCGCCGGTCCGGACGCCATATCGAAAAGTTCACCGGAAACGACGGCATCGATGGTCGTGAGTTCTGATCTCGTGTCCAGAACTTGGAAGGCCGTGAAGCTATCGATGACATCCTGCGAATTGGGCGAACCAAAGAAGGACGACGCAAACGGGTTGAAGTACTGACAGGGCCCCACGCCGGGTGCAGCCGAAGGATCCGTGGGCCCAGAACAACGTGAGCCGCCGAAGCCGTTCAGCGCATCTTGGAACTCCTGCGCCAACGTGTCTTCTGTGAAGTTGACCGATTCGTTGATCGCGCCCACGAAGCCCAGCTGCCAGTACCACCCATTGTCGAGATCGCCGTTGAGCTCGATCGCACTGCGCCAGGTATCGAGCTCATTGATCGTCGGTGCCGGCGACCCGCCATTACCGATTTCACGACCCAGGAACAGAAGATCGATGCCCCCAAATGGTGACCCCGCGAGAGGGTTGTTGGGATGGTTTGCGGGTACCGTTGGCAGTGTCAGGATCGGAAAGCTCGGAGAGTTGCCGCGAATGACTCGGTTCCGCGCAAACCCAAATTCTCCGACGAGCTGAACACTGTCTGTCAGCTCATAGGTGCCTCGCGCAAACCCGTTCCACCGCGTCTCGTCAGGAATGAGGTTAAAGAAGTCACCGAAGTCGAAACCGCAGGTGCCGAGATCGAGCCCCGTGCCGCCCGCATTCGGAACCGCAATCTGATCGAGCCCGCCCACCGCACTGCAGGCTACGGGATCAAGGAAAGGCACCGGAGCACCGGTCACCGGGTTCACAAATGGTTGCACAGAAATCGGCAGGTCAAGGAAAAACGACCCTGGGTTGCCGAGGACACTGGCGTCGTCTTGAGGCCGGCTTAGGCGTTTCTCAGCAGTTGATAAGGGCGTGCGCTCGGTAAAACTCAGTGCCGCCACGAGACTGGATCGCTCGCCCTGCGAGCCGAACAAGGCTTGCAGCACGTACTCGCTGGAATCGCCTTCATCCGACACAAACTGGTAGTCGCCCGTAAACTCGAATCCATCGAAGTCATTGCGCGTTCGGAAGTTGACTACACCAGCCACGGCATCCGAACCGTAAAGCGCGGCCGCGCCATCCTTAAGGATTTCGATGTTGTCGACGGCGATCAATGGAACCAGCGAGCTGGTGTCGACGAAACTCAGACCGTCGTTGGTCGTCAAGCCTGTCAGTACTTGGCGTTTGCCGTTGAGCAAAACCAGTGTTGAGGCAACACCAAGTCCGCGCAGGTTGAAGTTGGATGTACCAACGGTCGAGTTCTGTGTGAACGCGTCCGGGTTGTTTTGCGAACCCGTGTTGATCGTCAGCGTCTGGACGACATCGGCGATGTTCTTGGCGCCGATGCTTTCGAGCTGCGTCGCATCCACATTCTGGATCGGTGACGGCGAGTCGAACTGAGAAGTGCGTCGGATGTACGAACCGGTGACGACAACTTCTTCGATAGCGTCATCTTCGTCCTGGGCCTGCGCCTGCGCCGGAATGGCGGTCAGCAACAGACAGGACAGCGGTAGAGCCGCCAGCCTGGTCGAAATGCGTTTCACGTTTTACCCCCCGTGAAAAACGATTGCGGCGGGCCACCCCCGCGGCCGCCGTCGCATGTTGTTATACGCCGACATGACACCGGGAATCAATAAACAATGCGCTTCAAGCCGTTGTTTTCGCGCATCCATTTTTGTTGCGGCGCAAAAAAAAGCGGGCCCCGAGGGACCCGCTTCGTACATCGATTGATGCGCGTTTCAGCGGCTTAGTAGGACCACTGGAACGCAAACGAGAACGTTGAGCCCGGATCTTCGCGGAAGGTCTCGATGCCTTCGCGCTCGATCGTGATTTCTTCTGCCAACAGGTTTCGCGCCTTGAATTTCAACACGATGCGGTCTGTTGGGAACCAGCTGTAGGTGGCGTCGAGGCCGTGGAAGGGCTGTTCGAAACCGTCCGGTGCACCATTTCGGCCCGCGACATAGAGACGCTCACCAAAGACGTTGTAGACGAGCGTCGCTGCGTGCTTGCCGTCCTCGGAGTCATAGCCCAGCGTGACGTTGGCCACGTAGTCCGATGCCGAGGTTAGTTTGCGCACGGGGTTGGTTGGCGCATCGGCCTGCTCACCCGCGACGAGCTCCGAGTCTTGCAAGGTCACGTTGCCCTGCAGGAAGAAGCCCGCAAACGCATCGCCCAAGAAGGCCAAGTTCTTGAGGCCTTCGATTTCGAGGCCGTAGACCTCGGCCGACTCGGCGTTGATGATCTCGCGCGCGACCGTCAGGTCACTGGCCGCCGACTCGAAGAACTCGATGGGATCATCGATTTCTTTCAAGAAGGCCGTGACCGTGAAGTTGTCGCCGTTGTTGAAGAACCACTCACCACGAATGTCGTAGCTCGTGATCGTCGACGGGATCACGCCAGGGTTACCGTCAACCAGATCATCGGTGATCGGGTCGATGTAACTCGCGTCGGTGATTTCACGCAGGTCAGGACGAATCGCCGTTTCCGAATAGCCAAAGCGCAGCTGGAAGGTCTCGGCCAGCCAGTCGCCCATGTAGGTCACCGCCAGCGACGGGTAAATGTCGTCGTCCTGGAAGACGGCGTTCTCAAGTGCGACGGGGTCCGTCGTCACCTGCGGGTTGGTCTCGGTGAAGCCGAAGGGGTTCCAGTCGAGCGCGGCCTGGCGGTAGTCCTCCCAACGCAGGCCCGCGGCAATGCGCCAGGTCTCGTTGAAGGTCCAGTCGACCTGGCCGAACACACCGTCGGTCTTGGTCGCAGCCAGGTAGCTCTGGTTTTGCGTGCCGCGACGGTCGAACAGGAAATTGTTGGCCGGGTTCAGGATATTGGCGTCCGAGAACACCTCCCCCAGCGGCAGCGCCAACGTGTTCGGGTCGGCCACGTTTAGCGCACCGATGCTGAACTCGTCCTGGCGGTAGGTGCGCGCCTTGGAGTCGGCATCGAAACCGAACTGGATGTTGCCGTAGCTCGAATCGAGATCGAAAGGCACTTTGAACTTGATGCCGCTCGAGTCCACATCATCGTCAAGGTCCGTGAACCGGAACAGCGCCGTTGTGGCGTCCTGCGTCACGAAGGAGTTGATGACCGCGCCCGTAACGGGGTCGTTCGTCGTCTGGGCCGTGACATCCACCTGGTTGGGAATATCGGTGCGTGCATCGGCTTCCGATACGAACCACTCGATTTCGGTGTCGGCAGGCAGCCAGCTGATCAAGCCGGACAGCGGACCCAGAACATCGCGCGTGCGCTCGCCGAGGCGGTGCTCACCACGCAGCTGGTTGACGACCATGTTGCGTTCTTCGAACTGGAAGCGGTAGTTGCGGCTGCCGAGACCATCTGAACGCTGACGGTTGTCATCAAAGAAGTCGTCGATTTCCGTTTCGTCGTCGGTGTTGCGCAGGAACAGCGTCATCGTCGACAGCGAGTGCTCGTCGGTGTAGTTAAGGCCGAGGTTACCGATACCGTTGATGGCGACGGTGCGCGTCGACTCAATCTGGTTGCGCGTCTGCTCGTCGGGGAAGTTGAAGTTCGTCTGGAACGTTTCTTCCTCGCGCCACTGGTGCTCGTAGCTTGCGCCCACGAAGTAACCGATTTCCCAGTCCTCGTTGAGAACAAAGCTGTCACCGACCGAACCACGAACGTCGATGTCCGGGATCGGGTCTCTCTCTTCCACCGTGAAGTTGCGGTTGAGCGACAGCGCGAGCTCACGGTTGATCTGCTGTGCGTCCGACAGCGGTGTGAAGGGGTCCTGGCGGCGCAGGAAGCTGAAGATCTCTTGCGTACCGACCTGGCCCTGGAAGGCGTTGATCTGGTTCAGCAGGTCGGGCGAGATGGCGCGTTCGCCGTTGTCGTAACCCAATGCGTCACGGCTGCCGCCGGCGTAGCTGAAGACATCGCCATCAACGGCCGTGTTGAAGCCCGAGCCGATTTCGAAGAGCACCGTGAAGTCATCAGGGATGCCCTTGGTGCGAATGTCAACGCTGCCACCCGCGAAGTTGGCGCGCATATCGGCCGTGTAGGCCTTCTGCACCCGCAGCGAATCAACAATCGCCGTTGGGAAAATGTCGAGCGGGATGACGTTGCGCGTCAGGTCGGGAGACGGGATGAACGCGCCGTTGAGCGTGCTCTGCGAGTAGCGCTCACCCAGACCGCGGATGTAGACAAACTTGTTGCCGACAACGGACAGGCCCGGAATACGCTTCAGGGCTACCGCAACCGTCGAGTCACCAAGACGGCTAATCGTTTCTGAACCCAGCAGGTCAGTCACCGCAGCGTCGTCCATGCGCTCGAGTACGAGCGACTGGCTGCTGTCGATCAGACGACCCATCACCACGACCTCTTCGATGGCCTCGGCTGGCGGCGCAACAGTCGGTGCCGCGATACCGGCTTCGTCTTCGTCGGTTTCCTGCGCGATTACCGGCGTCGCAACAAAAGTCGCGCCCAGTGCACAAGCAATCGCAAATCGCAGTTTATTCATCTTCGCTTCCGTCTCGATATTGCCGGCATCCGCCAGCTTGTCTTTGCTCTTTCTTTAAGCGGCAAGGGCGCCGTGCCTGTCCGGCACGGCGCCCGCCGGTGTCGTCAGGCCCATCGCGCGCGCTCCGGGCCTATTGCGGCGCTGGCTCGGATCACTCGAACCAGAGCGGCGTACCGCGGTCCGGATCCTGCAGGCCGTAGACCCAGCCGGTCGTCCAGTCGGTGATCGACAGCGCGATGCCGCCGATGTAGGTCGTGGCCGGCGTCAGGCCCGGGTTCGCGCCGTCTACCGAAATGGCGTTGGCTTCGATCGAGAAGTACGGAGGCGTGCCTTCAAGCAGCTGCAGACCGGTGTCGGCAGCAGCTGTCGGATCGGTCGCGCCCGTCAGCGTCGCAAACACACCCGCGATCGTGTCAGTCATCGTCATTGGGTCAGTCGTCACCGCGGTCGCGAACGACAGTTCCGTCGTCGTGCCATCGGGGAAGGTCTGGCCGCGCGTCTGCTCTTCACAGGCGTACACGATGTTCTCGAGAACGAGGTCGCCGTCGAGGGCAGCCTGCTGCGAGCGATTATCGATGCGCAGGCAGTAGTTGTCGTTGCCCGAGGTCGTGTCAGCGGCGCTGTTGAAAGAAATGATCTGCGAGTCACGAATGGTCGGGAAGATGCCTTCACGAAGGCGCCAGCCCGCGCCCGGATCGTGCGTCGCTGTGGCCGCGCCATTCGGCGAGATGATGCAGGTCAGGTTGTTGATCGTCGGCGCCGAGTTGATGCCCTGCGCGATGATGTCTTCAACCGCCTGAGCCGTCAGGCCCGAGAAGCCGCCGATGCCGTCAGCTTCGATGCAGTGGTTGCCGTCGGTGGCGTTCTGGATGACCAGCGCGTTGGTGATCGTGCCGTTGTAGCCTTCGTCGATGTCGATGGAGTCATCACGGACGTAGATGGCCACGAAGTTGTTGATGTCGAAGCTGCCACCGAACATTTCGATGCCGTCATCAAACGTCGAGTAAACCTGCAGGTTGTTGACGACTGTGTTGCTGCCAACACCGCCGAACGAGATGCCGTTCAGCTCGTCACCGTTACCAACCGTGGCGCCCGTGTGCTTGACCACAACGTACTCGAGGCGGCCCGAGCTGTCGTCAACGACATCACCGCCGTACTGCGACTCGTCAAGGCCAGCCGCGCCTTCAGCGTCAACGTGGCAGTCCGTGGTTGCGAGGTCGCCACCGGCCAGCGTGCCCGTGTAGGCACAACGGTTCGTGATGCCGAAGCCGTTGATGACCATACCGCCCCACTGCTGGACGTCTTCGGGGCCAACCGTGCCGTTACCCGGGCCCGGGTTCTGGCCCGTGAGGTCGAGGTCGGTGGTCGACGTGAACGTGATCGGCGCGTCAGCGCGGCCCACGGCGAACATCTGCGAACCGCGGTTGACGATCAGGAAGTTTTGGCTCGACTGCCAGGCCAGCGTGGCGCCGGCTTCGATCGTCAGGACCGGACCGTCACCACCCTCGGCGAGGCCTGCTGCTGCGAGGTCGGCGTCTGTATCGAACGTCTCGCCCACGAAAAGGCTGCCTTCGAAGATGTGGGCGCCGCCCGTGGCGAGCGCCGGGATCGTCAGGTCGACGGTCAGGTTGTTACCCGCGTCGGCGAAAGCCGGCGAGTAGGTGCAGTTCGTGCCGTCGAAGGTACCCGAGATGGTCTGGCCACCTGAGTTGGTGTACGAAGCGCACACGTCGTTCGCGTTGCCACCGCCGGTCTGCGTCGTGTTGTTGCTGTTTGACACGTTCGTCGACGGCTCGATGTTGATGTCACCGCCACCGCAAGCAGCCAGAGCTGCCACGGCCAGTACGCCGGGAACCAAATAAATGCGCTTCATGTCTGAAACTCCGTTCGTATCGCTTGTGCGTTGCTTTCTTTGGGGGTCGAAATATGGCCCGCACGCAGGCGTCCGGGCCTTGAATTCGTGGTTGGTCTGTCAGACGCAGCACACCCGCGCCTCAACAAGTGGCGTGCACAGTAGAAAGGCTTCGTGAAATGTCCGTGACGAGACTGTTACCGGAATGTGACAGGGCAGTCCGTTGCAGGGAGACCACAAGCGGCGGGTGTTGCGAATCAGCGCTTTAGCAAATGTTTCTGAAATCTGACTGGGGTTTGGCGGTCGCAGAATCAGGTGCCGAGACTGGTACCTGACGCGCCCGCGCGGTAGCGTCTGCGCATGTCTGAATTGCGTCTAGCCGTTGCCGGCGTCCCCGAGCACTTCAATCTGGCCTGGCGGCGAATTGCCGAGCGCCGCGCGCTCGAGTCGTTGGCCGTCGATCTGCACTGGCAGGAAGTCTCTGAAGGCACGGGCCGCATGATCGACCTGCTCGAGGCTGGCGACGCCGATATGGCGCTGCTGCTGACCGAGGGCGCCGTGGCCGGCGTTGCCAATGGGCGGCGCATTCGCTTGCTGGGTGGCTGGGTGGCCTCACCGCTGCGCTGGGGCGTGCACGTGGCCGCCGCAAGCAGCGCGCAATCGGCCAAAGACCTGCCGGGCCAGCGCTTCGCCATCAGCCGCTTCGGCTCGGGCTCGCACCTCATGGCCGGCATCTACGCACAGCAAAACGACTGGCCCGAGGCACCCGAATTCGTCGTGGTCGATAATCTTGCGGGCGCCCGCCGCGCATTGGCCGCGGGTGACACCGAGATTTTCCTCTGGGAACGCTTTACGACTCAGCCCGTCGTGGACGCCGGCGACTTTCGGCGCGTCGACGAGCTGCCCACACCCTGGCCCTGCTTTGTGGCGGCAGTACGCGACGACCTCGCGCCCGAAACGCTAGCGGCAGCGCGCCTGGCCCTGCGCGCCGCCCTGTACGAGGCTCAGGGTCTCAGGCGGGCCGACGAGGCGGCACGCGCCTTCGCCGAGGCCTATACCCTCGACCCCGCGCAGGCCTCGGAATGGCTCGCCGGGACCCGTTGGGCGGAGGACGCCACAGCACTCGACCCCGACATGCTGGCCAGTGTCGCAAGCGCTATGCGCGGGGTGGATATGATTGAACGAGAGCCCACGACGGCGGAACTGCTCGCCGCGGCCGACACAGGTGAAGGGGAATAAGGCATGGAACTCTACTGGTGCCCGAAGACGCGATCGGCGCGCGTGATCTGGATGCTCGAGGAAATGGGCATCGACTACGCGAAGACCCTCATCGACATTCGTGATCCCGAGGCCCGCAAGCACCCGGGCTTCCTCGAGGCGAGCCCCATGGGCAAGGTCCCGGCGCTGCGCGACGGCGACACCGTCATGGCAGACGGCGCGGCCATGTGCCTCTACCTGGCGGACCGCTACAGCGCGGGCACGCTGGCGCCCCCGATTGACGACCCCAACCGCGGGCGCTTCCTCTACTGGATGTTCTTCGGCCCAGGCGTCATGGAGCCATCCATGGGCGAGAAGTTTGGTACCGCCCAACCCAACCGCGCCGCGCACGGCTGGGGTGACTTCGCGACCATGGTCGCCGCGCTCGAATCCGGCCTGGCCAGCGCCGGCCCCTGGCTCTTGGGCGAGCAGTTCACGGCCGCCGACGTCGTCGTCGGCTCAACGGCCGCCTTCATGCACCTCTTCGGCATCCCACCCGATTCGCAGGCGATTACCGACTACGTTGCGCGCTGCACTGAGCGCCCTGCGTATCAGCGCGCTTTCGGCGATTTCACTACGGGCTGATCCCCGCGCTCGCGCACCCAGGCGCGCTCGTGCCGGGCAAAGCGCTGCTCGCCGTAGTAGCTGTCCGCATCCGGCGCGGCCAGTAGAATCAGCGTCGCCTCGGGCGCCAGTCGGTCTTCGGTATGGTCGATCAACGCCCCGCCAATACCGCGTCCTTGGTACTCGGCGTCCACGGCCAGGTCTGACAGGTAGCAGCAGTAGGCAAAGTCCGTGACCGAACGCGCGACGCCAATCAGCGTGTCGCCGTCCCAGGCCGTCATCATGATGTCGGCATTGAGCACCATGGAGGCGATGCGATCGCGGTCGGCGACCGGGCGGCGCTCAGCAAGGCCGCTGCGCTTCAGCAGTGAGATGAACTGATCCGCATCGATCGGCTCTTCGTCGGTGTAGTAAATCTCGCTGCTCACTGCGCTGCCCTTTGGTCGTGCCAGTAGAACGGCGCCGTCGTACGGTCGCCGGTAATGCGTTCGTTCATTGTCGCCGCGTCAAAGAGACGCCCGTTCTGCATGACCATGTTCACGCGGTCGGTTGCGAAGATGTC
The DNA here is from genome assembly GCA_038524795.1 of Pseudomonadota bacterium. GTDB lineage: Bacteria > Pseudomonadota > Gammaproteobacteria > Steroidobacterales > Woeseiaceae > CALBPI01. The sequence goes on from JBCBIJ010000013.1 coordinate 13,841, forward strand.
TTCGGTGGGGTCGACATCGAGTACCACGAGATCGGCCAGCTTGCCGGCCTCGAGACTGCCGAGGTCACCCTCGAAGCCCAGGTGACGGGCCGGCTGCGTCGTGGCCGTGGCCAGGGCCTCAATGGGGCTCATGCCGCCCTGGGCGAAGCTCCAGATCTCCCAGTGACTGGCGAGACCCTCGCGCTGTCCGTGCGCGCCGATCGACACGGGCACGCCCGCGTCGGCCAGCTGCTTGGACGTACGTGCGCTGACGATGTGGTAGTAGTCCGACTCGGGCGCGAGCTCACGGCGCACTGAGCGCGGCTGCAGGATGTGCGGCGGCACCCATCGCGACAAGAGCGGGTGCTCCCAGACGTTGCTCTGCTTGTAGAAGTAGCTCTCTGCCGACGGGCCGCCGTAGGTCACCACGAGCGTCGGCGTGTAGGCCACCGCGGTTTGCGACCAGAACTGGATGATGTCGTTGTAGAGCACGGACTGCGGCAGGTTGTGCTCGATGCCCGTGTTGCCATCCACGACCATCGACAGGTCCATGTGGAACAACGAACCGCCCTCGCCCACGACGGCCATGCCCGCCTCGCGCGCCGCCACGGTCACCTGCTGGCGCTGGTCGCGGCGCGGCTGGTTGTAGTTCTTGATGCTCATGGCGCCCTGCGCCTTGAGCCGGCGCACGTGCTCACGCGCTTCGTCGATGTTGTCAACCTTGGCGAAGAACGCGGACCGGGCACCGTAAACGATGTCGCCCGTCGAGTAGATGCGGGGCGCGAGGATGGTGCCCGCGCGCTGCATCTCGGACGCCGCGAAGATCTCCGTCGCGTCATTGGACGGGTCGTGGATCGTTGTCACACCCAGCGCCAGCGTGGCGATGTTCTTCCAGTTCTGCTGCGGGATGATCTCGTTGCCCTGCGGGCCGTGGGCGTGGGCATCGATAAAGCCCGGCACGATGGTCTTGCCCGAGACGTCGAGCGTCTCGACCCCCGCGGGAATCCGAACCGAGGCCCGGCTGCCGACGGACTTGATGCGGTTGCATTCAACGAGCACGACACCGTCCTCGATGATGCCGCCCTCAGCGTCGGCCATCGTGATGATCTTGGCGCCTACCAGTGCGAGCCGCGTTTCGGGCACATCCGCCGTAAGCTTGACGGCCATGGACGCGCCCGAGTCGGGCGCCTCGTAACCGTCCTCACCGGGCGCCAACGCGTCAGCAAGCTCGGTCGAATACAGCGTATTGCCCAGCGACCAGTACGCCGTCGCACCATCACCCGAGAACTGCGGGTAGTTTCCGCCATCACCCGACAAACGCACGAAGGGCACTGACGACACACTCGTCGACAGCGTCAGCGCTTCGCCACCCGGCGGCAGCGGCACGGCATAGATGTGGTAGTTCTCGCGGAACAGCACATGGCGCTCGTCGGGCGCCACAAACAGACGCCGCGCGTGCTTGGCCGTCGCGTGAACGCGCACGTCGTAGCCATTGAGATCGCTGCTGATGAGCTGCTGACCACCATCGGCGCGGCGCATGTAAACGCGGTCGCTGCTCGCGCCGAAGTGCGGGTCGTGCCCGCGCTCGGCGATGCGTACGGCGTTGCCGCCGCGTGCCGGGACGCGGAACACGCCCTTGTCCTCGGACCATTCGGGCGCCGTCAGATAACCCCCTGACGTGGCAGAGAACACGACGAACTCGCCATTGGGCGCGAAGCGTGGGTTGCGGTAGTGACCGGGTTGCGTGGTCAGCGTGCGACTGCGCCCACCCGAGGCCGCGATGCTGCGCACCTCGCCCAGACCGTTATCAGTCCAGTGCACGTAAACGATGCTGCGCCCGTCGGGCGAGAAGCTCGGGAAAAACTCGAACGCCTCATCCTCACGCGTCAAGCGCTTCGGCCGGCCATTGGGCAGCGACTTGATCCAGAGCCGCCCGTTGGACTCGTACACCACCCGCTTGCCATCGGGAGCGACGGCCGGATTACGAATCATCTGGGTCTCAAAAGACTTGGGCGCCACCTCAATCGTTGGTCTGGGCGGCGCATACACGGTGCGCGTATCGCGAACGCGGAACGGAATAACCTCGGCCTCGCCCGACAGTACGTTCACCTTGTTGAGCTTGCCGCCGCCCCAGATCACGACGTGCTGCGAGTCGGGCAGCCAGTCGAAATTCGGGTAGGCGCCGTGCACGGCCCAGACTTCCTGCAGGTCCTGATCGAGGCCGTCGAACACCTCGCGAATCGTGCCGCTCTCAAGGTCCTTGATGAACAGCCGGCTGTCAGTGCGCACCCGACGCACGAACGCCAGGTACTGGCCGTCGGGCGAGGGCTCAGGGCGCACCGCACCGCCGGCACCCGAGACCACATTGGTGATGTCACCCGTGGCGAGCTCGATCCGTTCGATCCGGAAAATCTCGCTATTGGAATCCTGGGCGTAGAGGAAGGTCATGCCCGGAGTGGCGTCACGGCTGTAATAGATGTGCTTGCCGTCGGGCGAAAACTTGGGCTCGCCGATCTCCTTCTGGAACGTGTCGCTGGGGCGCTTCGTGACTTGCACACCCTTGCCGCCATCCACGTGATAAAGCCAGATCTCACCCGTGCCCAGCGAGCGCATCGTGGTGAAGTGTTTGCGTGCCGCGATGTACTGGCCATCCGCCGACCAGGTCGGGTTATTGAGCAAGCGGAAGTTTTCTTCAGTCAGCGCGCGGGCATTGCCCCCGTCTGCGTCCATGATCCAGATGTTGTCGCCGCCCCCGGCATCGGAGGTGTAGGCGATCTGACTGCCGTCGGGCGAAAAGCGCGGCTGCATGGACCACTCAATACCCGGGGCCAGGTTCACGGCATCGCCACCCGTCACGGGCACCGTGTAGATGTCGCCCAACAGGTCGAACACGATGGTCTTACCGTCAGGGCTGACATCAAGGCTGAGCCAAGTGCCCTCGTCGGTATCAATCCGGATGCTGCTGGCGTCCCCGGGCAGCTCCGTAACGGCCCACTCCGAATCGTCGTCGGCAAAGGTGTTGCCGGACAGGCACAGCACGGTGATCAGGGCACAAGACAGGGTTCGCATTGAGAGGCTCCGCACTCTTATCGTGCCGGAAGCTTAAACGAATCACCTGCATCGTGTCGGGCCACCCAGCGCGCCAGCATCACGGTAGAATTGCAGGACCTTGCATGGGGGCGTGCATGACCATCAGCGTTTTCAATCTGTTCAAGATCGGCATCGGGCCGTCAAGCTCGCACACCGTCGGGCCCATGGTCGCGGCGGCGCAGTTCGTCGACAGCCTCGTCGACATCGGCTCGCTCGGGAACGTCGCCAACGTGCGGGTGGCGCTGTTCGGCTCATTGGGTGCCACGGGTCGCGGCCACGGCACCCATAAAGCCGTGCAGCTCGGCCTCATGGGGCATGCGCCCGATGCGATCGATCCCGACGCCGTCCCCGGTTTGCTCGACCAGATCGCAGCGTCGCAGTCGCTCGCACTGGGCGGGCAACACGCCGTCGCCTTCGACCCGAAACAGGATCTCGTGTTCGAGGTGCGCAAGCGCCTGCCCTATCACCCCAACGCCATGCGCATCACGGCGTCGGATGCCGGTGGCAACACGGTCAGCGAGCGCGCCTACTACTCCATCGGTGGCGGCTTCGTCGTTGACGAGGCACAGGCCAGCGAAGGCGTCATCGTGGCCGAGGACGTCACCTTGCCGTTGCGCTTCACGACGGGCGCCGAGCTACTGGCGCACTGCGAAGCGCGCGGCATGGGCATCTCAGACGTCATGCGCGAAAACGAACGTGCCTGGCGCAGCGACGCCGAAATCGACGCGGGGCTGGACGCCATCTGGCAAGCCATGCAGGACTGCGTTGCGCGCGGTTGTCGCACTGACGGCGTGCTGCCCGGCCTCAAGGTGCGGCGTCGCGCTGCGGATCTGTACCGCCAGCTTGAGTCAGGCGCGGGCCCCAGCGACCCATTGACGATCATGGACTGGGTCAACCTCTGGGCGCTGGCCGTGAACGAGGAGAATGCCGCGGGTGGCCGCGTCGTGACCGCGCCCACGAACGGCGCCGCAGGCATCGTCCCGGCCGTGCTCCATTACTACACCCATTTCTGCGAGGGCGCCTGCGACGACGGCGTGCGCCGCTTCCTGCTCACCTGTGGGGCCATCGGCATCCTGTTCAAGGAGAACGCCTCCATCTCTGGCGCCGAGGTCGGCTGCCAGGGCGAAGTGGGCTCTGCCTGCTCCATGGCCGCGGGCGCCTTAACCGAGGTTCGGGGCGGCACGCCCGAGCAGTGCGAGAACGCCGCCGAGATCGGCATGGAGCACAACCTGGGCCTGACCTGCGACCCTATTGCCGGGCTCGTGCAGGTGCCCTGCATCGAGCGCAACGCCATGGCTTCCGTCAAAGCCATCAACGCGAGCCGCCTCGCGCTGCGTGGTGACGGCCGCCACATGGTCTCGCTCGACAAGGTCATCAAGACCATGCGCGACACGGGCCGCGACATGCAGGACAAGTACAAGGAAACGGCGCGCGGTGGCCTGGCCGCCAACGTCGTTGAAGTACCCGTCAGCTTCGTCGATTGCTGACCCAAGTTCGCCGAACGTGACCTGAACGCGCCGCGGCGCACCGCTCAAATTTCGGGGCGGCCTGCCGCTATACCGGTGTGGGGCCGCATGCCCCGGACACGCACCGATGACGTCAGGCGCACTACAACACGGCACGGTCCTGCCCGATGACTCGTCGGGGCCGCGGATCCTTGTGGTCGAGGATCACCGACACACGGCCTACCTGCTCGAGTTCATGCTGGAGCGGGCGGGCTTCGCTGTGTCCATTGCGGCCGATGGCAATGCGGCGCTTAGAGTCATCGCCGAGGACGCACCCGCGGACCTCGTGCTGCTCGACCTCATGCTGCCTTATGCGTCAGGATTCCAGGTGCTGCGCAAACTGCGTGGTGACAAAGCCTGGATGGGTGTGCCAGTCATCGTCGTGTCGGGCAAGGTGCTCGAGCAGGACATCACACGCGCCTTTGAGACGGGCGCCGACGACTACGTCGCGAAGCCCTTCAAACCTGGCGAACTGCTGGCGCGCATCCGCCACAGCCTCGACATCGCGCGCCGTCTCAAGGCGAGCACGCCATGACCCCGCTTGCCGCACTGCTGATTGCCGCATCAGTGCCCGTGGGCGACGGGCCCGAGCCGCACCCCTGCCTGGACGCGCGACCCGCGCTGTTCACGAGCGCCCAGCGTGCGCACCGGGTGGGCGACTTCGAGCTCGCACTGGAAGACGCGAGTCTTCTCGCGCAGTGCTTCCCCGACAACGTCGACTACCTCTACCAACAAGCGCTCGCCCTGGCGGCGCTGGGCCGCACCGCGGAAGCCGCAGAGATCGCAGCGCGCGCTGCAACGTGGGCGCCCAAGTACGAGGAACTCGTGGCATTCGCGAATCGGCTCGAGGCGCAAACCGCGGCGCAGGCGCCCAATGCCGAAGACGATCTCGAAGTCCCAGCGCCCGAGCCGCAACGCGCACCGGTGCGCTGGCTCGCCAATGCCTGGGTCGCCGCACACGAACTCACAGGCGGGCGTGACGGCTGGAACGACCTGGCCGTTGGACTGCGTCGCAGCCAAGGCGATCTCAGCCTGGGTGGCTTTCTCGAAGGCGCGCGGCGTGGCGATGCCAACGACCTCACGATCACGGGCGATGCCCTCTGGACCGTCCGACGCGGCACGCGCGTCTCGGCGCGGCTGGGACTGACACCCGACGCCACCTTCCGCCCCGAAGTGCTCGCGGCCTTTGGCGCCGAACACGATCTTGCGGGTGGCTGGGTGCTGCGCGGCGAACTGGCGCAACGACGCTTCGACCGCACAAAGGCAGACAACGTCACGCTGGGCGCCGACTACTATTTCTCGAGCTTCCGGTTCGCCGGCGGTGTGACCGTGTCACGCCTGTCGGGGGCCGGTACGTCACTGGGTACCGTGGCCAGTCTTGACTGGTACGCCAACGAGACAAACCGCTACCGCGTCACGGCGTCGCTGGGGGACGAACTCGACACCATCGAAGCCAACAACACCGTTCTCGAAACCCGCGTGAAGTCGCTGACCCTCGCGGGCGAACATGCCGTGTCACGTGGACTCTCCCTGGGATGGTGGGTAGGCACCATCGAGCAGGGCGACTTTTACGACCGCCGCTATGCTGGACTTTCTGTCACCCGCCGGTATTGAAGGCCTGGCGCTGACCGCCTGGCACACCACGCTCGTCGCGGGGCTGACGACCGTGGTGTTGTTCGTCTACACCTTGGGACTGCGCGCCGCCACCGTCATCGAGCGTCGCCGCAGTAGTGACATCGAAGCGCGCTGGCGCGACGTCTTGTCGCGCGCCGCCGTGGGCGAACCCAATGTCGTGCCCCCGCGTATTCGTCGCTACGAACGCACGCTTGTGCTCGAGCTCTGGAACGCGTTTCGCAACCTCGTTGAAGGACCCGCCGCAGAGAGCCTGATTCAGCTCGCCGAGTTTGCGGGCATCGAACGCATCGCGACGCGGAAACTCGACCGACACCGGCTCACGAGCAAACTGCTGGGTGCGCAGACGCTGGGCTTCCTGCACAGCAATGCGCGCTGGGGCGACCTTGTGAAGCTGCTCGACGACGAGAACACGGCGCTGTCGGCAACGGCTGCCGCGGCGCTCGCGCGTATCGATCCCGACAAGGCGATCAAGCCCGTCCTGACGCGGCTTACGCAGCGGCGGGACTGGCCGCGAAACAACCTCTCGAAAATCCTCGCGCTGCTGGGCAGCGAGCGCATCCGCGAGCCCTTCGCCCAGGTGCTGCGTGACAGTGACAACGACACCCAGGCGTGGCTGCTCGACTTTGCGCCGCTGCTCGCGCCCGACGTCTACGACGACATCGCGACGGAGCGGCTTCGTGAGAGCACGGACCCACGCGTTCTCGCGGGCGCACTCAAGCTCGTGACGGGACGGCTCGACGTGCCGCGGCTGCCCTGGCTCGTGGCGCACGATGTCCCCTTCGTGCGCATTCAGGCTGCGGGCGCGCTGGGTCGCATTGGCGCGCCCGAGCACGTGCCGCTGCTGACCCGTCTTCTGGCTGATAAAGAGTGGTGGGTACGCTACCGCGCCGCGCAGGCGCTTGTAACGTTGCCATTCCTTGGCCCCAACGCGCTGCGTCGTCTGCGCGACACGCAGGAGGACCCCTACGCGGGCGACATGCTGGCGCACGCGATGGCTGAGGCGGACCTGGCATGACGCTGCAGGACGTTGTCATCACAGGTCAGTGGGTGTTCTTCGCTTACTTCGTCGGGATTAACCTCGGTTACCTGACGCAGAACGTCATCGCCATCAGCGGCATGCGACGCTATCTGCAAACGGCTGACTACAACGAGGCCGAGGGCGCGTTCGCCTCACTCGACCTGCCCATCAGCATTGTGATGCCCGCCTACAACGAATCGGCCTCGATCATCACGGCCTGCAAGGCCATGCTGCAGCTCGAATACCCCGAGTTTGAAGTTGTTGTCGTTAATGATGGCAGCAAGGACAACACGCTCGACCTGCTCATCGACGCGTTTGAGTTGCAGCGCTTCCCCGAAGCCTACCGCGCGCGCGTGCCCTGCAAGCCCGTCAACGGCGTCTACGAATCACCGCGCGTGCCAAATCTGCGCGTGGTCGACAAGGTCAACGGCGGCAGCAAGGCCGATGCCTCGAACGCGGGCATCAATGTGTGCCGCTACCCCATCGTCTGCGTGGTCGATGCCGATTCCGTGCTGCAACCCGACAGCCTGCGCCGCGTCATTCGGCCGTTCCTCGAGGACCGCAACACGGTCGCCGTCGGCGGCACCGTGCGCATCGCCAACGGCTGCAAGATTCGTCACGGCTTCCTCGAAAAAGTGGGCCTGCCGACAAACCTGCTCGCGTTGTTCCAGGTTGTCGAATACCTGCGTGCTTTTCTATTCGGGCGACTCGGCTGGTCACCGATCAACGGCCTGTTGATCATCTCGGGCGCCTTTGGCGTGTTCCACAAGGAAACGCTGATCGAGGCGGGTGGCTACAACCCCGACGCTGTAGGCGAGGACATGGAGCTCGTGCTTCGGCTGCACCGACTCATGAAGTCGAAACGAAGGCCCTATCGCATCACGTTTGTGCCCGACCCCGTGTGCTGGACCGATGCGCCCACCAAGTACGGAGACCTCAAAGGGCAACGCGTGCGCTGGCAACACGGGCTGGGCCAGGCGCTCATGCTCAACCGCTCGCTGATATTCAACCCACGCGGCGGTGCAGTGTCGTGGCTCGCCATCCCGTTCTATCTGGTGTTCGAGCTGTTCGGACCGATCATCGAAGTCGCGGGATTTCTCTTTCTCATCATCTGCGCATGGAACGGCTGGCTCGCCTTGCCCGAGGCCAGCATATTCCTTGCGCTTGCGATCGGGCTCGGGGTGTTGCTCTCCACGTCGGCCATCATGCTCGAGGAACTCTCGTTCCACATGTACCCAAGGACGCGCGACCTGCTGCTGCTCTACTTCATCGCCATCGTCGAAAACTTCGGCTTTCGCCAGCTCACGGCACTGTGGCGATTTCAGGGTCTTGTTCGCTGGCTTTCGGGCCGCGAACACAAGTGGCAGACCATCACGCGCAGCGCCGACATCGCCGGCGAGGAACCCGGCAACTAGCGGGTCGGCAGTCCGAGCAGACGCTCGGCGATCCCGTGACCTTCGCGCGTCGCCGCCATCACGGTTCGCGGAGACAGGCAGTCGCCAATCACGTGCACGGGCAAACCCGCCTGCTCCAGCGGCAATCGCAGCGCGTCACGTGGCACGCGCGGCGTCGCAAACGTCACGGCCGCGATGTCCTCAATGCGCGCCGTGTCGCCGTTGAACACGTTGCGGTATTCGAACGCGGCGTCTTCCAGCGCCTCGACGCCTGTCGGAACCGCCGATGTCACAATGCGCACGCGGCACTCGTAGAGCCGCCGGTAGGTCTTCTGACGCGTGACGAGTGCAACGTCCGTGGCCACGCGTTCGCGGGGCGTGATGAGCACCACCTCGTCGAACCAGTCGCTGAAGTACTCGGCCGCGGCGTAGGTCATCTCCGTGTGATCCTGGTCGTAGATCACGAGCCGCCCATCGCTCTTGGCGGGGCGTGGCAGAAAGTCGGCGCAGAGCGTGCGCAAGTCGGGGACAAGCCCTTCCTCACGCCAGTCCGCGTCGAGCCACGTTGGCGTCGACAGGCCCGCACCGGTCGCGAGCACCACGGCGCTCGGATCGCAGCCGGTCACGTCGGCCAGCTGTGCCTCCGCGCCCATCACAAACTTTGCGCCGGCCTTCTGCGCGCGCAGGGTCTGGTAGTCGTACACGCTCGAGAGGTTCTCGCCGCCGGGCAGCTCGGCATGCAGACGTGTCGCGCCACCCGGTTCATCGCCGCGGCCGAACACCGTCACCTCGTGGCCGGCCTCGGACAGGATCCAGGCTGCCTCCATGCCTGCGACGCCCGCACCCACGACCGCGAAACGCTGTGGCGACGTCGACCGCGCCGGGTGCCAGTCGCCCTCGTCGGTACGACCGACGCGCGGGTTGTTGTCGCACTCGAGGTGGTTTCTTTCGATGATCGCGCGCCAGCAGCTGTTGCAGGACACGCAGTAGCGAATCTCGGCCTCGCGGCCTTCAGTCGCTTTGCGCGGCAGCCAGGGGTCGGTCACGAGTGCCCGCGCCAGCATGACGAGCTCGGCCTTGCCGTCGGCGATTTGCCGCTCGCCCTGCATAGGGTCCGTGATGTAACCGAGCGCACCCGTCGGAATCTCGGGCGCTACGGCACGCAACTCGGCAGTCGGGTCGACATAGGGCACGGCCGGGCCATGGGCATCGGGCAGATGCTCGTAGAGCGAATTCGCGTGCGAGCCCCAGGCGAACGACCAGAAATCGATGTGGCCCGTCGCCGCCACATACGCGGCAATGTCGCGGGCCAGCTCGAGGTCGATGCTGTTCGCAACGCCGTCGATGCCGGGCAGTTTCACGCCAATGGCAAAGTCCGGCCCGCAGCGCTCGCGAATTTCGTTGATCACGCTGGTCAGCAAGCGCGCTCGGTTCTCGAGACTGCCGCCGTAGTCGTCCTCGCGAACATTCGACCAGGGCGACAGAAACTGATGAAACAGGTGGCCGTGACCGGCCGAGATCTCACAGCCCGTGACGCCCACGGCCGCGAGTTTCTGACAGCTCTCGGCCATGCCCTCGATCATGGCCTCGATCTCACCCGTGGTGAGCGCGCGCGGCACGGTCCAGCTGATGTCGTCAGGCAAGGGCGAGGCGCCGTAGGCGTCGTCGATCCGCCCGCCCTCGTGGCGACCGCGCCCGCGGTCCTGCACCTGCACGAAGAAGCGGCAGTCGTGCGCCTCGATACGCTCGACCATGCGAGCGATACCGTCGAGCGCGCCGCCGTCGAACACGGCCAGGCGTGACGGTGCGTGCTGCCCAGGTGCCACGTTCATCGGTTCACTGACGATCGCACCCGCCCCACCCTCGGCGCGACTGACGAAGTAGTTTTCGTAGGCGTCGGTGACGAGACTATCGCGCGCGTAACGCGTAGTCATCGAAGCGTGAATGATGCGGTTTCGGAGCCGCTGACCGCCGAGCTCGATTGGCGAGAACGTCAGCGGGTAGCCCGCGCCCGTTTTCTCCGCGGCCACGCCGCTAGCCGAACGCGTATTTGGACAGCCCGAGGAACGCCGCGCCCAGCGTGCAGGCGTAGATGCCAATGACGCTTGTGTAGGTCGTATCCATGGCGCCCTTGATCTGCCTTTCGAGCTCGGGCGTCGAGCCGGTCTCAGGCAGCGTCATAAATCCGATCACGGCGGGCTGGAACGCTTTCTCAAGCCAAAGCACGAGCACGAGAATCACGGCCAGCAACGCAAGCTTGCCGAACAGCCAGCTCGGGCCCACGACCGAGGTGCCCAGCGTCGCCGAGGCTATCACGCCCAGGAATGCCAGCAACAGCAGGTAGTAGATGATCCTCTCGGAGAGCTCGACCCAGTGCGGCGCCTGCTCGGACAACACGCGCGCGACGATGACGACGAACCAGGCGGCGAGCACGGCCCAACACACGAGCGCCAGCCAACCCGGCAAGGTGATCCAACCTGACGTCACGGACAGGTAGAAGCCTGTGGCCACGGCCGTGACCATGCTGACGCGCGGAAACTTGTCGACGATGAGCGCGACCTGCAGCAACAAGAGCCGCTGCTCTACCGTGTAGGCCGGGTTCTGGGCGAACTTGCCGAGGATAAAGACGCCGATATCGGCGCCAAGCCAGAAAACGAATGCGAGCAGATGGACGAACAGGACGAGCGTGTAGAGCTCGCTCACGCGTCAGCCTCGGCAATCGTGGCGTCGCCGAATTCGTCCTGCGCTTTTTGGATCTCGGCACGCGGCGTGAACTCCGACTCAAGCGTGCGCAGGATGGTCTGCAGGTACTCGGCGCGTTTGGCGTCGAGCGCGGCGCGGGCCTCGCCCTCGGGCTCCCAGGCCTCGATGCGCGCCGCCAGGTCGGGCGCCGCCTCCCCGAGCACAGCCTCGAGCGCGGCCATGCGTTCCTTGGTCACCCAGAGCTCGGTCGTGATCTCGAGCAACATGGTGACCATGGCGTCGAGCGCCTTGTCTTCGAAAAACGCGGGTCGCCGGCCCTTGGCCGAGCGTGGCATCCGTTCGGACATCAGCTCACCGCGCTACTTGCGCGCCCCGAAGCCGTACCAGCAGATGCCGTCCGTGAGCCGGCCCGTCTTGTCATTGAAGCGGCCGTCGGCGTGAATCACCTGGTCGAAGAACGCCTCGTCGGAATGCCCCCAGCTCGGCATGACCGTCTCAAAGTAGGCGTCACCATCGAAGCCCGCGTCGGCGATCAGAGTCGGGTAGTCCTGGTCGCGGAATGGTTTGTAGTAGGGCTCCTGGTTGTAGTAGCTGTCCCAGTCCAGGTAGAAGCTGTCGTAGGGCGCCGACTGGTTGTTGGGCGGCAGCTCCATCGTGAGCAAAACGCCGCCAGGCTTGAGCACGCGGTAGGCCTCCGCCAGCGCCTTACGGATGTCCTTGAGCGGTAGCTCGTGCAGGAACATCGACGAGTACACCAGATCGAAGTGGTTGTCCGGGTAGTCGAGCTTCGTCGCACTCATCTGGCGGAAGTGTACGGGCACCTCGAGCGCCTGCGCACGGGCGTGTGCATATCGGAGCGCCGGTGCCGCCACATCGATTGCGTGTACTTCACACTCCGGAAACAGCTTCGCAAACGGCAGCGTGTTGTGGCCCACCGTGCAGCCCATATCGAGCATGCGCTTGGGGTTGAGATCTTTGAACCGCAAGCGCACGTAGTTCGAGAACGAGTCGCCGATGTCACAGAGGTGCTCGCCCATCATGCCGGCCGCAAACACGTTAAGGCCCTGGTCGTAAATGGCGCCCGTGGCCACATCGCCTTCCGTGAACTCGCTGTGGTAGCAACCAGGCGCTAGGTGCACATCAAGACGGGTGACGTTCTTCGGAACCTCAAGGTCGGGGTCGAGCGTCAGCGAACCACCGACATCGCGGTCCGAGAGTGACTTCGCCTTGTCGGCCAGCGACTCGAGGTTACGTTCGATACCCGGGATGACCGACTGCCAGACCATCTCCTGCGCGTTGTATCGAATGCTCGAGTAGAACCGGAAGTAATCCTCTTCCTTCATGAGCTTGTGCACGGTCGGGCCATCGGCAGGCGGCTCGCCGTTCTCGCGCTCATAACGCGGTGCGACCTGGTCGTGGTAGTGGCGGTGCATGTTGTCCGCCATATTGACCAGTACGTGGCCGCGAAGCTGTGCGACAAAGCTCTTGCGTGCCCGCTCGTCGCGGCTGGCCGTCATGCTCATCTCATGGGTGAGGTCAGTGATCATCCGGGTTCTGCCTGCGTGGGAGTCAGACGGAGCAACATACAAAGTGCCCCAGCGCCGGTCAATATGACCCTGCCACCGCAGCGTCGAGTACGTGTTGCATTCCCACCCCTCTGGTATGTTGTACGCGCTTCGACACAGCGGGAGTTTGTCATGACGGTCATCATCGCCCTCTTCAACCTGCAGGACGCCGCGGCCAAGGCCGAGTACGAGGCCTGGGCGCTCGCGACGGACCTGCCGACCGTGCGCAATCTGGGCGCCGTCGATCGCTTCGACACGCTGCGCGCCAAGATGCTGCTGGGCACCGATTCGCCGCCGCCTTACGAATACATCGAGATCATCGAGCTCAATGACTTCGGCCGCTTTCGTGAAGAGGTCGCCACGGAGACCATGCAGCGCGTGGCTGGCGAGTTTCGCGGCTTCGCCAAGGACCCACAATTCATCGTCTGCGACCTGCTCGAAGGGGGCGGCGCATGAAGCCGCTTGCGGGCAAAGTTGCGATTTGCACGGGCAGCGGACGCCCGGGTGGCTTGGGTCAGGGCATCCTGCACAAGCTCGCGTCGGACGGCGCCGACGTGGTGGTGACCGACCTGGGCCGCAACGCCGAGCTGCTCGACGACGGCGACATCGGCAACACCGATGAGATGGAAACGACCGCCGAGGCGCTGCGCGAACACGGTACGCGTGTACTCGTGCGCCCCTGCGATGTACGAGACCCGGGCGCGGTTCAGGCGCTCGTAGACGCGACCGTTTCTGAGCTGGGACGGCTCGACATCATGGTCAACAACGCGGGCGTCGGCTTTGTCATGAAACCGCTGCTCGAGCTCAAGCCCGAAGACTGGGATCTCGTCATCGACGTCAATCTGACGGGCGCGTTTTACGGCAGCCAGGCTGCCGCAGCGCAGATGGTCAAACAGGGTGAAGGCGGACGCATCATCAACATCGCAAGCCAGGCGGCCAAGTCAGGCTTTCCGCACATGGCACCCTACTGCGCGAGCAAGCACGGCATGGTCGGTTTGACACGAACCTGTGCCATCGACCTGGGCGGCCACGGCATCACGGTGAATGCGGTGTGCCCCAACCATGTCACGACGGGCCTGGGTGCCAAACAGAACGAATACTTTGCAAAATTCCGCGGCGTGTCCGTGGAGGACTACCGCGCAGCGCTCGCCGCACGCATCCCGCTGGGGCGCCCTGGTCTTACCGATGACACGGCCAACGCCGTGGCCTGGCTCGCAAGCGACGCAGCCCAGTACATCACAGGCGAAGCGCTCAACGTCTCAGGCGGCGAGGAAATGCACTAGGCGACCCGCTCCAGCGCGTCAATGCGAGCCCACAACCGTCATTGCGAGCCTGCGCAGCAGCCGCGGCAATCTCCTAACGCCATCGCAAGTAACCGGTCGTCATTGCGAGGCTGCGAAGCAGCCGCGGCAGTCTCTAAACGCCATCGCAAGTAACCTGTCGTCATTGCGAGGCTGCGAAGCAGCCGCGGCAATCTCTAAACGGCATCGCAAGTAACCGGTTGTCATTGCGAGGCTGCGAAGCAGCCGCGGCAATCTCTAAACGGCATCGTGACGTCAAGAGATTGCCGCGGGGCTTCGCCCCTCGCAATGACGGTAACAGGCTTCGCCCCTCGCAATGACGGTAACAGGATTCACCCCTCGCAATGACGGTAACGGGCTTCGCCCCTCGCAGTGACGTTAGTCGATCACGCTGCCGCGTGACGACGTTTCACGTAGTCGCTAATGGCAGCAGCCAGCGTCGCGACTAGCGTGGCAACACCAAGCACCGCTGCAACAGCCGTGTAGCGAAACCAAAGCATGTACGACGCGTCGTCGCCGTAGAAATTGAAGTTCAGGTTACCGCTTGTCGCGAGGCCGACGGGGATCCACGCGAGCGCCACCATCGTCGTCACGATCGAGAGCAGGCGCAGCACCGAGCCCGAATCGCTGTAGGCCATGCCCGCAAGGCCAGCGCACACCATGCCCGCCGCGACGAGCAAGTTGCCGAACGGCAAACCGCCGGGCAACAAGGCTTCCAGCCAGGGCGTGGGTAGCATCAGCAGACCCAACCCGCCTGCAAGCCAGCCCAGCGCCAGCCAGGATGCGGGGTGCCTCAGTATCTGCACTACGAGTCCTCCTCGGACTTCGGCGGCACAACCGCCGGTAGCTTGCGCACTGCCGACGCCAGAAGCCTGCGAGAGTACGCGACGTGAAACCCGCGCGTCAGTTTGAACCACCAGGGCGGCTCTTGCGCGACATCGCATACGGCCGAACCGAAGTACAAAGCAGTTTGCTGCTCACCCTGTGGCGAAGTCTTGGGCGACGCCATGAGCCACGACCGCGTGCGGCCGCTGCGGTCGACGAGCAGGATCTCGTTGTCGCGGCGCGCCTCGACGAGCCACGCCGCGAACCCGTCACGATGACCTTCAGCGAGCGCACGCGCGTGCGCGTTGCCCGCACGCATCGAGGGCCAAAGCCCCAGCAACAATCGCTCGGGCCGAAACGCGCGCGAACAGTAGAACGCCGTCACATAGTCGGAGAACCTGATCGAGCCTGGCAACCGGACCGAAAACGAGTCGCAATAGTGCTCAGGCTGCTGGTAGGCCTGCAGCAAGCTGCCGCTCGGCGCGAGGCCGCTCTTGATGGCGTCGGAAGTGGACATCGGCCCGGATTGTCGCCGATCAGTCTCCGAGCAACCAGCGCCGCGCCGAGTCTGCATCGCGAAACAAGGCGACCTCCTCAAGCGTGTTGTCGGCAATGCCCTTGTAGACCTCGATCTGCGCGTAGTTGCCGTCGTCTGGGACCACAAAGGCTGTGCGGAGCTGACTACGCCCATGCTGTCGCATCGTTTTGACAACGCGCGCCGACATCGCCTCGAAACCCAGCAGCGGAATCGTAGAGATGTCCGCATTACTGAGATCGATGATGCGATTGAGCTCCGCCCGAAAGTCGGGCGTCGTGTAAAAGGTGGCGTAGGCCGCGCGGATGTCGCTCTCGCTGAGCACACCGTCCAGGGTGGTGACGTAAATGCCCGCCTTGTTGTCGACCGTGAACCGGATGGACATAACCCGGGCCGCCTTGTAGGTATCCTTACCGACACCAGAATACGGGCCGCCCTTAGCCTTGCCAAGCACCAATTGCGGCAGGCCGAGTTGGTCATACCTGCGACGGCACGAAGGCCTTGGGCTTCCCGGCCCAAATGCGGGTCGGCGCCCTGGCGCTCAGCTGTCGCGGTTGCGCGTTTTCCCCATGGTTCTCAATTGCTTGAAGAGAAAGACGCTGGCGATTGCATCGAGCGAACCCCCGGCGATGATGGCGCCGATGGCCGCCCCGGAGTCGAGCGCCAGTGCCGCGGGCGCAGCGTCGAGCAAGTAGTTCATTATGCCTACAACCAGCAAGGCGGCGCCCAACAGCGACAGCGCGCCCAGGGACACAAGACGTACCGTCGAGGTGCCGCCGCGCCCCGGATGGGTCGGACCGTCGGGTGTTGGGTCGTATTCGAGTCGGCTCATGAGGCTGCTCCCCTATCATTGGTCTGTTGCACCTGCCAGGCCTCGCGCGTCAACTCGTGCACCAGACAGTGGTCCTCGTCAAACCAGCGCTCGCCGACGGCAACGAACCCCAACCGCTCGTAGAACCGGTGCGCGCGCGTATTGCTCAGAAGCGGGTCAATCCATACGGCCACGACGTCCGGCGCGGCGAAACACTGCGCCAGCGCCTGGCGCATCATGTCACTGCCGTAGCCTTTGCCAAGATGATCCGCAGGCCCGATCCAGATGTCGATGGCCCGGACGTTCCCATCGACGTCGCCCCAATAGCGATCCGGGTCGCCCGCGGGATCCATGATCTGCAGAAATCCAAACGCCCTGCCGGCGCGCTCTGCAATGAGCTGCTGTCGCCAGTCGGGATTGGTTTGCAGTTCGGTTTCCCAGCCCCAATCGCTGTCAGGGTCCGAGGCCTGCACGTGCGGTTCTTCGTCCCACTGCCGAAGCAGCGGCGCGTCGTCAGGCGTCGCCAACCGAAGCACGATGGGTTCGCGGGTCACAACGCGGCCCGCGGGGCGCGATCAGCTCTCGTTGTTACCGACGGGAACGATCTTGACCTTGACCGACAGCTGCTCAACGGCGAACGACTTCTTCGAATTGAACGCCACGCCGATAACGGGACGCCAAGTCTGGGTGCCGATCGTGACGATCGTATCAACGCTGGCCGACGCCGAGTTCGCATCAATGAGCGGCTCGAGCAGGATGGTGGTAGCGCCATCCTTGAGCGTGATCTGCTCGCGCTTGCCTTCGTACATGATCAGAAACGGGGCGCCCAGGAGGTCACCGCCGCGCGACACTTCAAAGCTGACACGGTAAGTGCCCGTGCCGTCGGCCGGGTCGTTCTGAGCTTGCGCCGTCATGGCGACCAGGGCCATGAGTGCAGTAATCACGAGTCGCTTCACAGCAGTCTCCGTGTGGGTTCGCGAATCCCTGCAGTCTACTGCAAAGCCCTGCGTGCCACAGGGAGCAGCGCTCAAAACCGGGCCTGCGTCATGGCTTATGTCAAGCTGTAAGCGCCATAATCCGGGTGTCCAAGAACCAATACACCGCGAAGGCCATCAGCGCGCCAAACGGAACGACCCAGAACAGCTCGGAAGGCCGGTGCCAGGCCGCCACTGAGGCCATAACAATCGCGGCCAAAGCCGACAGGCAACCGGCACCGAAACCGACTACGTAGACCGTCAACACGCTGCCAAGCTGGTCCCAGGTCCCCGAACCCGCGTAGAACTGCCAAACAACGATCCAGGCCACGAGCGGTGCGAGGAGCGCGAGACCGAGGGCCGCGAATGCGCGACGCAGCCATCGTTTGGCACGCGCGGCCCGATCCCATGCCGGGGCCTCTGCGCTCACAAGGCTGGCTCAGCTCACCACCACGAGTGGCCATCGTGCCTGACTCGCCGCGACAAATCCGAGCAGCACCAGCGCGGCTGCGGCCTCGGCAAAGATCAGCGCGTTCATGCGCAGCGATAGATCCGAGACGGGCGCGTAGAAATAGTGACCGAGCGCAGACGCGCTGATCACACAAAAACCCGTAAGCCCCAGCGCGGAGAGCCATCGTCGGCGGCGTCGGAACGCTAGAACACCAATCGCAAGCAATCCCAGAGCAACCAGGAACAAGACATCGACGACCATTGGCCCCGTGATCCAGTCGGGCTCCGGGTAGTCGTCGAAGAACACCATGTTGTCGACGCAGTGCGCCGTGGCCACGATCACATTGATGACCGTGAGCCATGTCAGCGTTCGATTCCAACGCATTGAACGTCCCCGCTAGTTCCAGGCGAGGCCTTAGTGTTGTCGCAACGTGTGTGCCAGTCCACCGATAAGCAGACCTGCCGCAGCAAACATCACGGGCATACCGATAAGTGCCAGAAACGCGAGTGCCGTGCCCGCATTGAGCCCGGGCCCCATCACGTCGACGAAGAAGCCGCCGACCGAGTAGATCGCTCCGAGCACGAGCCCGATGATTGCGCCGACCACCAAGGGTCGCTGCACGCTTCTGGGCAGTTGCTTCAAGGCACGAACTCGATAATGACGCGGCGAACGCGACTCGTGTCGTACTCGGGCTGGAATCGCCAGCAGGCGAGCGCTTCGAGCGCGACGTCATCAAACACGTTGGCCGGCTCAGCACTGGCCACAGCCAGATTGAACGGTTTGCCGTCGATGCCAACCTGAAACGTCATCTCAACGTAGCCCATCATTCCGCCGGCTGCCGACGGATAGGCCGCGTTGCAGGTGCGGATCACGCCGAACGCCTCGGCTTCCGGTTGCGGCACGGGTTGTTGCATGGCCATGCCCAACGCTTCGGGTGCTTGCGGCGCAGCGGGCGTCGTGCAGCCCCCGACTGCGATGGTCGCTAGCGACAACGCAGCAAGCCCCGCGCGATGACAGTGTGCAGTGTGTGGTGTTGTGGTGCGCATCATGATCCCCCCAAGATCATCCGCGTCTGCTTCGCAGACAAGATCCGGACGGGACCGGCGCGGTCGCGCCCGAGCCTGCCTCTAGTCTAACACGTGTCGAAGTTTTTGGCTGGGGTCAGCGCGCGTCTATGTGACCGCATGGGAGGCAGCAGTGTTGGCGGGCCGTTCATCGCGAATGCTGCGTCCCTCAGGCCTCACGCTTGGCCAACGTCCCGCTCGGCTGGCGCACACCGAACAGGTAGAGCCCCAGCGTGATCCCCGCCGTGGCGATCATCGAGGACCAGAGCAGGAACTGGACAAAGCCGCCCCATGCGGACCAGGTACCCAACGCACCGTAAACGGCCAGGTATACGCAGGCACCGCCATTGCTCACGATGCCCACCCAGATCGGTCCCGCGAGGCGCTCGCCCTGCAGCGCCGCGCGCAATCCGAATGCGTAGCCGACGCAAAGGGCGAGATAAGCCCAGCCCAGCATGCGCAAAAACAGCAGCGTTGGCTGCTCGGGAAGGCCCAACGCATCCAGCAGCGCCGCCGGGAACAGCAGCAACGGGATGCACCAGAACAAGACCGTCGCGGCAATCTTAAAGACGAAAACAAGCGACAGCGCGTTCATGATCCGTTGGCATCCCCCGGCCGGCGCGACGTCGTATTCAGCGAGTACACGAACGCCTCCAGTCGCGTGCCGTCTTGAAGCGTCACGGTGACCTGCTCTCGCGAATAACCCTCACCTTCAAACGCATCGAGCCGCGCCCAGTGATCGCCCAGGTGGTCTGAGCTGAAAACAAAGCCCGCGACGGGCTCGCCGTCTTCGCCGGGCACGATGGCTGGGTAGCCCGAGGCCGCACCCCAACCTTCCTCGTACAATCTCCCCCGCAACGTCGCAGGCTGCCAGTCGCCCGGGATATCTGCCATTTCGTGGTGGTTGCTGCGACCCGGCGCCAGCGTCCCATAAATGAAAAGCCGTTCGGTCATGACGTCTTGCGTTGCATCGTGGCGTGGCCGACACGCGTGAATCCATGACGCGCGTAGTAGCCGACGTTGTCCTCGGTGCAGCCCAGCACAACCTCCTGCACGGGCGCGAGCGTCTCAAGCGCCCGCCGCATCATCGCATCGCCCACACCCTGCCCGCGATACTCGGCATCGACAATGACATCTTCGATGAAAGCACGAAACCGCCGATCACTGAGGACACGCAGGAAACCAACGAGCTTTGAATCGGCCCATGCCGAAACGTGAAACGAGTCGGCGTCGAGCATCACGCGAACATCGTCAACCGACCGATCGCAAGCCCAGTCGGTTTGCGCAAACAACGCGGCGACGTCCCCGGCGTCCAAGGGCTCGTCGAACGCGATGCGAACAGGTGCACCCAATCTCAGCGAACCGCGCCCGGTGCGAACGCATGACCCTCGCTGTACTCGATCAAGTCCCAGAGGTTGCCGTAGAGGTCTTCGAACACGGCAACCTTGCCGTAGTCCTGCACCGAGGGCTCGCGCACAAACGTCACGCCGTGCTCGCGCAGCCGCGCGACGTCGGCTTCGAAATCGATGCTGCGCAGAAACAGAAAGACGCGCCCGCCTGATTGGTTACCGATGAAGGCGCTTTGCCGATCATCCCGCGCACGTGCCAGCAACAAGGCCGCACCATCGCCGCCGGGCGGCGCCACGACCACCCAGCGTTTGTCCTGCTCGGGTTGCGGCGTGTCATCGATGAGC
This sequence comes from Pseudomonadota bacterium, assembly GCA_038524795.1. Classification (GTDB taxonomy): domain Bacteria; phylum Pseudomonadota; class Gammaproteobacteria; order Steroidobacterales; family Woeseiaceae; genus CALBPI01. The sequence continues at coordinate 34,385 of JBCBIJ010000013.1, forward strand.
TCGAAGCCCAGTACCTTGGTGTAAAACGCAATGGCCTCGTCGTAGTCGCGGACGACGAGCGCCACATGCACGATGGCCTTGGTCATGGGCTTCTCACCTAGCGTGTTTCAATGTCTTTGGCGCCAAGCAGTATCGCGGCGCCAATGAGAAACGTGCCAGAAACACGATTGAGCTGTGCGTGGGCAGCGGGCCGAAGTCGCCTGCCGATCCAGTCGGCGCCCGCGCCGTAACCACACAGAAACAGGCCATCAATGGCGATGTAGGTCGCACTCAGCGCCGCAAACTGTGGCGCGAGTGCCTGGCTCGGATCGATGAACTGCGGGAACAGTGCCGCAAAGAAGATGACAGCCTTTGGGTTCGCTGCCGACGTCAAAAATCCCTGCCAGTACAGGCTCGACCTCGACCGCTGCGCTCGCGAGCGAGGCTCCCCAACGGCCGGCTTTGCGAGTATGAGTTTGATGCCCAGGTAGACGAGATACGCCACGCCCAACCATTTAACCGCGAGAAAGACGTGACGTGAGCTCGCGACGATACTCGCGAGGCCCACAGCGGCCACGAGCATCTGCAAGAAATTGGCGCTCAGATCGCCGGCAGCCGTAAACACGGCGCGCCGGAATCCGCTACCGAGGCTGTTCGACAACATGAGCAACTGACTGGGGCCCGGGGTGCTCATGAAGACCAGCACCGTGGCGACGAACAGCATCCAGGTTTCAAGTGTCATAGACGCGTCCTGTGTGAAGCCTCAATACGTGACTGCAAGTGCGCACCGGCAGTCGTAGGCTTAAAGCGTGGCGGGTTGTCGGCGCTCGTGCAACTGGGCAGCGCGGAAACCTCCGTCGCGCTGTCAGGATCAATGAATACGGCGATCGACTGGCGCGAACGCCCGTCCAGCTGCGGCTGCACACGATGCAATGTTGAGCGGTAGCGGCCGTTCGTCCAGACCTGCAGCAAGTCGCCCGCGTTGATGATGATGCGCCCGGGATCGGCTGCAACCGGCAGCCAGACACCGCTGGGGTCCTGAACCTCGAGCCCGGGAGTGTCCTGCTGAAACAGGAGCGTCAGCAGGCCGTAGTCCGTGTGCGCGCCCGCACCCAATTGGCGGGGCTGGACGCTTTCCGGGTCGTAAGCGGGGTAATGCAGCAAGCGCATTGTGACGTTCTCGCCATGATGGCAGCGCGCGAAGAAATTGGGCTCCGTATCCAGCGCAAGCGCCATGACGTGCATGAGTCGGAATGCACCCTCGAGACAGCTTGCGTAGAACGCCCGCATGAGCTGCGCGAATACCGGGGACGGCCAGCGCGCCTCGTCAACACCGCGGCGCCCCACATCACGCATCGTGAAGGTCTCCTTGAGGTCTGCAGGCGCCGTTGGGTCCAGGTGTTCATCGCCTGAACACTGATAGCCAAAGTTGTCGGCTGCCGTGCCGTAGGCACTGCGCTGCTTGTCTTCTGGCGCCCCGGCAAAGAACGCCTGCGCCGCATCGAACACAGCGCCGAGCTGTGCGTGGTCCACGCCGAGATTGCGGACCGCCATAAACCCGACCGTCGAAAAGGCATCATCGACGGATACAGCCAACGCTCCGAGCGCCGCCGGGCTTTCCGCGTCGTAGCTCGAGAAATCCAATGTTGGAATGTTGGGCATATCGGCAACGACCCCTAGCGTTCTTCTTCCGACGCCGCCTCTTGCATCGCACGCGCGCGGCGAACGAGCGCCCTCGATGACATCGCCACACGGAAGAATGCCCAGATCAGCGTCATGGCGCCCGCAACTGTCAGCGAGATGGCGACGTTGCGGTCGCCGAGTAGGGGGTGCAAACGAGCTCCGGGACTCGCAAGACTGTAAACCCCGAGCGACAGCAGAATCGCGCCCGGGAACCCGGCCAGGGCTGCCGTGCGGATCTTCTTCAGGAATGCGTCGACGACCTCTTTCGGAGACCGTTGTCCTTCGTATTCGAGCCGCGACACCTTATACCACCAGGCGTCGCCTTAAGGCGCACGTTTGACGCTCTGTGAGCGCATCAAGGACGCCGCTGCCAGAACCAGCAACAACAAGACCATCCACATGCCGAGCAACATGAGCACTTGGCCGCTCGCAATACTCTGCCAGAGCAACACGAGAACCGGTGCGACGACGAAGCAAATGCCCGTTGCGACGACGCGGGGCCGGCGCACGACAAGGCGACGCAGCAGCACCAGCGCCACACCCACACAAAGCACCAGCACAATGGCGAGAACTACAGGCGCCTGATCAGAATCCACGTTCATCTCGCGCCACGCTTACCTGGCATCTCATGGCCCCGCTGCGCGGGCCCCACCCCGCGCCTTAACGATACCATCGGACGGGGTTCAGCGCCGTCGGGCGCTTAGCGCGCCAGCTTAAACTCCAGCGTAATTTTGACATCGTCTTGCGGATCGTTGGCCGGGAAGCGCCAGCATTCGAGGGCCGCCTTGGCGCTGGCATTGAAGAAGCGTTCAGGCTCACCCCCCACGACACGGATGCTCCGCGGCACACCCTCTTCGTCGATGTCAAAAACCAGCTCGACGTAGCCTTCAACACCCCGCGCAGCGGCGTCGCGCGGGTAACGCGGCGCGCAGGTCTTGATGGGATCCGGGATAGCCGGGTCAGCGGTCTCCGGCGGCGCCGCTTCTGCAGAGGCGGGGCCAGTGTAATCGCCAGTGGGCATAATGAGGTCAGACGCGGTGGGCTGCTGCGCGCACCCGGCAAGCGTCGCAAAGAGACCAGCGGCGAATAGACTACGAACCAAACCCGTCATGTCACCCTGAAGATCAAGAATACGGTTTCGAGAAACGACACGGGCATGCGCTTCACCCGCGCTTCCGGGTCCTCACGCAAGATCCGAAGCCGGCGATTGCACTCCATCAAGGACCGAACAAAGCTGATTGGCAGCAACATGATGATGGTGTACCACACAGTCACCATCAGTGCGTAGACCGACAAAACGGCTTTGTCCTCAACAAAGAGACCGATGGCCTGAAACAGGAACACTGCGTTCAGCAAACCCAGCGGGACGAAGAGTATCGACAACGCGGTATAGACCACGCGCGAACGCCGAAGCGACGCGTCAATCGAGAGTGAGTCCTGAAGCCTTCTTGATCTGCGTCGTCGCATCGTGCCTCGAGTTCAGATCCGTTCCTTGGTAACCGCAGTCGCCGTGTCGCCGGTGTTAGGTGTTCCGGCCGGCTCGATGAGCAACGCATGGACTTCGCCCTTTGCAACGGGCCGATGCTCAACCCCTTTGGGCACGATGTAGAGATCGCCCGGGCCAAGGTGTACATCACCCTCGCGCATCTCGATGACGAGCTCGCCTTCGAGCACAAGAAAAAAGTCATCGCTGTCTGGGTGCGAGTGCCAGGTGAATTCGCCCTCCGCTTTCACCACCATGACATCGTGGCCGTTGAACATCGAGACAATTTTGGGCGTCCAGTGCTCGTCAAATGTGTCGAGTTTGGCCTTGAGATTCACTGCTTGCATGCGTCTTTCGCTCCGGGGCGCTACAACGCCCGAAATCCGCCGTAAATCATGCACCGTGCATCGAATCCCGAGCCCGCGCTCGCAATGAGCTCCGGCATTTTCGGGTCTGCCGCCACGCGTGCGTTGGCGCGGACTCGCGCCTCGCGTGACGCGAAGCTCACCCAACCGAACACCACGACTTCGTCTTCCGTTGGTGCCACGGCCGCGTTGAACGACTGCGTACCCTCGAGCTCCGGATCGTCCAGCACGAACTCCCGGTAGTCGAGTGCACCCGCTGCTTTCCAGACCTTAGCCACAGCTGCTGAGAGCCGACGGTAATTGTCGAGCTGTTCACGCGGGATCGGCAGCGTGAAGCAGTCTATGTAGTCTGAATTCGAATCGGAATGTTTCGACATCCTCGTACCCTGCACAAGCCGCTACTGGTTCTTCCGAGCCATCAAAAGCTGCTCCGCGAGATCTGTCACGACCCACTCTTCTGAGATCCGGCCGTTCTCGAACTGGCTTGTCACCATGTCACGCCAGACGATTTCTCTTTGCGATGCCGAGAAGCCCTTGAAGCTGCCCGTTTGGCTACCCGTCAATGTGCGTTGCCAGCAGACACGGTCATCGCTTTCGAGAAACACCTCAACCTCGACATGAATGTTCGAGAAGGCGCGAAATAGCGTGCCGAGCGTCTTCAGGACGACATCGTGACCGCCACGGATGTCGCGCCCCGTGACATGCGCCGTGTACTTGTCAGTGAAGTAATCGCCGACGGCCTCCAGATTTCGCTCGGCGATCAGCGCCGCATTCGCAGCCTCAATGACCGACCTAAGCGAACTCACAGCTGCCAGAAACCGTGGTGCGTCTCGCCGAGGATGTAGACGGCGAAGGTGCCTTTGCCAGGTATCTCGAGCGGCGGGTGCGCCAGCTCAGCGCCAGCCTCAACGGCTGCGGCCACGGCTGCATCGATATCGGCAACCAGCGCATAGGGCCGAACTACTTGCTGTTCCGCCTCGTGCATGGGTGCACGAATGCCCACCATGCCGCCGCCGGCAAGGTCAGCCGTACGCGCGTTGCCCAAACCAGGGTCCGGATCGCCGAACGTCACCCCGTGGGCCGCCGCATACGCCGCACAAGCGCCATCGACATCCGGTGTCACAATTTCCAGGTAGTGAATCTGCATCGTCCCCGCACCTCCGTTATCTCGGACGGCAATGTCGGACTGTGACGCGTGATCGAGGCTTCGGTGGTGGCCGTTTTGTCACGGCGTCACTGAGCGCGACCGCCCGACGCGCTCATGTCTATTCTCGCTGAACCCGCATCACCTGATCAATGCACGCTCCCCTGGCGCGCGCCGGCAACCCTACGCGCTCTTCGGCGCGCTTAGGTCTCGGCGCTGTGCTGGTAAATCTGAATAAGATTGCCACAAGTGTCGGCGAAGACGGCAATCGAGACGGGACCAGCGGCGGTGGGCTCCGTGGTGAACGTGACGCCTAATCCCTTGAGCCTTGCATATTCGGCTTCAAGATCATCCACCTCGAAGGCCGTGGCCGGTATGCCCTGTTCGAAGATTGCCTCTTGGAACGTTTTACCCGCCGGGTTTACGTTGGGCTCCAAAGAAAGCTCGGTCTCACCGCCTTCTGGCGACACAACCGAGATCCAGCGAAACTCGCCGACCGGAAAATCCTGCTTTTTGACGAAGCCAAGAATGTTGGTGTAGAAGTCGAGAGCCTTTTGTTGGTCGTCGACCATGATGCTCGTCACGCTGATTCTCATTCGTTCGCTCCCTTAAATGCCAGGGCTCTTGATACCTCAGTCGGCACGCTCTTCGCTTCTCGTATTTTGCGCACCGGTCTCCCAGGCGGTGCGTAACACGGACAAGCAGTCCGGATAGGCCTGTTCGGGTGTGCGCGAAAGCGCTTCCCGGAATTGACTGGGGCTGCGGCCGAAGCGGCTCGAAAACAAGGTGCTGAAGCTGCCAAGACTTGAGAAGCCCACGGCCATGCAGATCTCGGTGATCGGCGCGTCCGAAAAGATCAAGTGGTGCCTTGCTTCGTCGAGGCGTGCTTTCGTTCGTAGCTGGACCGGCGTCTCGCCGAAGAGCGCCTTGAACTGCCGGACGAAATGAAACCGGGACATGGCGGCGGCCTTCGCGATCTCATCGATGGATAAAGCCGCCTCACCCGTGACGCGCAACTCAGCGCGCGCTTTGCAGAGTCGAATGAGGCGGTCCTGTGTGAGCATCTACGGCTCAGCCTCAAAAGCTCTGTGGCGTTGCCGGCATGGTGAAGCCAAGTCGATCCTCGAACGCCTCGCGGCGCTCGGGCGACAACTGATCCCGCGAAACGTAGATGGTGTAGCCGCCGAACATTACGTCGTCGACAACCGCCATCCAGTCCGAGACCTCGTCGGCCGGCAGCGTGTACTCCTGGCCATAGGAAAGTTCTGACGACAAGGGTTCGTTCCCCAGCTTGCCGGTGAACTTCCCGTCCTCGTAGACAATTGAATCGAGCCAGATGTGCTCGGTGCCACCCTCGGTCTCGATTGGTGCTTTGACCGAGTAGTACGCGGTTGCGTTGGCTTCGAGCGCTGGGAGCTGTTCAACGAAGCTCGCGACCGTGGCGCGCGCGTCGGCGATTGCCTTGGGCATGCTCTCGTCACCAGACGGGTAGACAACAACGGTTGGCTCGCCATCTCGCTCCACGAGCTCGGGCTTGTCATCGGCACTGCTCAACGGGCTAGCGACCGCCAGGCACAGTGTCAGCAAAAGCAACAGTCTTGTGCGCATCGTCTTACCCGTCCTTAAGGCTGAAGGTTGTGAATCGCGGGCCACGGCATGGCAGCAATCACCCGGTGCCGTTAATCATCATGTGCCAGACGCCAAGGAATCAAGGGAATTTTTAGACTCGGCAAACTAATGCAACGTTGCGCCTGCGAGTTCGAGAATCTTCCGACAGGTTCGCAGGTTTCGCGACGTAGCGCCCACGCCGACCACTTTCTCAATACGCGCCGCCAGTTTGGAGCGCCCGATCCCATCGGGCGCCACCAGACAGAACAATCGCCCCACAAGAGCGTACGTCTCGGTGGCAGAGGCCAGCTCGGCCGCTGCATCCATGACACCGGTGGCCGGCTCACCATCCAAGAACGTCAGGTGAATGAACCTCTCGTCCACCTGTTCAGCAGCATTCTTACAAGACTCAATGGCATCGGATAGCTCCGTAGCCTCCAGGATGATCACCGTTGGCTCCAGCTCAAATGCCGCGCGCATCGCGTTGCTTACGGTCTTTGCCAGTGCCTCTTTGTCGCTCGACGCAGACTCAAAGACAACATTACCCGATTGGATGTAGGTGCTGACGTTCGCAAGCCCAGCCTCAGAGAGACAGGCGCGAAGCGCCGCCATGGGTACGATATTCTTGCCGCCGACATTAATGCCGCGCAGCAGTGCGACGTAAGTCACAGGCCTAGTCACCCGGCTCGCTCAAGCCGAGCCGATTGCCCTCGGTGTCTATGAATTCCGCGACGGCACCATAAGATCCAACGTTGGTCTTGGGATAAGCCACCTGACCGCCGGCCGCCCCGACACGATCAAGTACATCGTCGATCGAGGCGACACCAAAGTACACGCGCACGCCCACGTCACCCGGAACGTAGCTGTCGCCCAAGGCCAACGAGCCTGTGATACCGCTTTCTGCGTCCGGGAAGTGCGCCATCTCGTTGCCGTCAACCAGCTCCCAGGACAGTTCAACGTCGAGGACCTGGGAGTAGAACGTCACCGCACGTTCCAGGTCCGCAACAGGAATTTCGAAGTAGGTGACCATAGCCGTCATGTCAGATCACGTGCCTGATTCTGCCTCGGTACTCGAAGTTGCGCGCCCCTTCACGTAAGACGCCGTTCGCTGCAGCAGCCAAGTCTTGCTTTCCACATCAAAGAGCTCTTCGGTACCGACAATGTGCCCCAGCCCCTGAAACAGAAACACCATGCCGTCACCGTTCCAGTGTACGGAGAGGTTTCGAAACTGCGCCGTCTTGAGGCAGATTGAATCCATGTTGGGTCCATCGATTGTCAATCGCGCCTCGGCACGGTCGTATGGGATCTGGACACCATTGGTCCGAACGAGAACCGCCGTTCGTAGTCCTGACCGTGACTTGAAGGAGCGCGGGGGCTCAACCGGCAGCGCTTCGGACAAGACGTCATCGCAACCCGTGACCTGCCAGTAGCGCTCCGAGAACGAATTGGAGTAGCGCACCGACGGACCCTCGGATGACACCTGCGCCGCCAGCGCCAATGCGAGCCATACGCCCAACACCTAGTCGGACCGGCTCATGTCCGAGCCACTCCCCAGCGGCTTCACCAGCGTGACACCGCAATATATGCACGTCCGACGACCTTGTGCGACTCGACGACCGCAGTTGTAACAGTCGAGTTCCGGTTTCGTCATGCGACCATCTGCTGCGCCATCGCGGAGATCGATCTCATGCATCTTCCGCTCGAGGTCTTTGAGAAACAGACCATTCGCTTTGCCGAAGAGCTCCCACATGGCCATCACGGCCAGATTGAGCGTATCGACTTCGGCTTCCAGCTCCTTGATGCGACGCTCGGCGGCCGAGCTTTTGACAGCCGCGTTGTCCGCGGCCGCCTGCCCTTGGTCGATCCTCGCGTTTTGGAACAGCTCCCACAACAGTCTCATGAGGACTCCTGAAATTACCCCTCAAACCCACACTCACCCTCGAGCGCGATCATCGCCTTGGCGAACGCGGTACCCATTCGGATGTACCCGTCCGAGTCGTAGTGCCAACCATCGTCAAGGTAAGCCATGCCGTCGGTCACCGTCACATAGGCCGCGCAGGTGTCGTCGTCGACATAGTCGCGCTGTGCCGCCTGGACAATTTCGATGTGGTCCATCATAGAGCCGTCATCAGACATGCCGGAATCGGTGATTCGTCCAATCACGACGGGCAAGTCATCTACACGCATTGCGGCGCGCAACAGGTTCATCATCCGCTCGAGGTTTCCCCGGTACGCGTTGGCAGCGTCTTTGTTTTGGTAAGCATCTGCCTCGCCTTGCATCCACACGATGCCAGCGGGCACTAGGCGGTCGACTTTGCCGTCACCATCGATGTCCCGCTCCGAGAACGCGTTGCGGAGCGTTTTGAGTGCGTGGTCGTACTGATTGACGCCTTCGCCGTCCGTGAAGTCCGGGTACCAGTTTCCGTATCCCACGCCGTCCGCAAGACCAGAACCACCCAGCGCGTACTTGATGATCGCGACGCCGGTCTCGCCTGAGGCCTCAGTCATTGTTTGCCCGAAGAGCAGCTCCGGACCAAAACGGTCGGACAGCGTGTTGGTCACGCCATCCGACTGGAATCCCGTACCGAAGCCTGGCTGTAGTCGCTGCCAGACACCCACACCGCCGTGCATCTTGTTGTCGAGGGCAACCTGGCCCGTAAAGATCATCGCGCGTTGCTTCTTGGTGACAGCGCCCTTCGGCAGCTCGCTGTTAAAACCGTAACCGTCCATATTGGACTGGCCGCCCAGGTAATAGACCTTGTAGATGGTGCCGTCGAATTCCGTCGGCTTGTGCGCATCACCCGCTGCGCACAGTGGCAGCGCTGCGAGTAGCGTTAACAGAAGACTTTTTGCTCGCATATCTGACTTCCCCGTCATTGCGACGAATCCTGATCGTAACCGTATGGGTACAGCTCGGTGCCGACGACCGCGTCGTACGCCTTAAGAATCTCGTGAGCCTGCTTATCGACAGGATGTTCGCTGTAATACTGTATGACCGTCGCGCGATACGTGTCACCAACGCGAACTTCGATCACATAGCTCAGCCCGTCCAAGACCACAAGATTCGTGTCGCGGTCAACTGACGGCGGCAGCGTCAACAAGCCGAATGCTGTCATCTCATCCCATAATGCCGCCAATGGCTTCTGGTTTTTCTCCGGTCGACCGAGGTCCATGATCGCGCAGCCCAGACTGTAATAGCGCGGCTTGCCATCCATGCCAATCGCTTCTTTGACCACGCAGCGGCGAGACATCTCCTCCAGAACACAAGGCGGCAGCATGTCCTCTTCGGCTGCGATCTCGTTGCTTGCGCCCACCCGGTAGCGCTTGATGAAACCACCAGAGACCATCCACTTCCCGCCCCGCCAGCTCAGCGTGTCGGCCACTGTCCCCGTCAGACCAAAGCCCGACCAGAACCGCACTTCTTTTTCGTCCTTAGAAAACTCGGCGTCGCGCAAGCTGCCGATCTTGGACTTTTCGCTCCACTCCTGAACGACTTCATGGAGATAATTGTCAGCAGGTTCTGAGTATTCCTGCGCGGACACGTAGGCCGGTAGAAGACAAGCCAGAACCGTCAGAGCACGTTTCGACAACACGCTTGGTAACCCCCGGATTTCCTGTCGCCTAGGGAAGGATGCTGGAGATCGCGCTAGCAATTGCCTCGAATATAGCGCCGACGCCATCCATAACCGCTTTGACGAATGCCGACAAAATCTCGCCGATCGATTCTGCGGCCACAGCAGAAGAGATCACCATCGAGGCAAAGGCAACGCCAATGACAGTCACCGTGACTGCGCGGACGCCGGTAAAAATCAGCACGCTCAAGGACACGATTAGGGCCAGGGTACAGACGCCGTGCAGCGCGCGGCGCGCGAACGAGTTTTTGGTCCGCTCCTTTTCCGTATCCGCTTTCGTCACTGAGGACTCCTCGCGATCAGCGTTGTCCGTTGCAAGACTCTATCACCTACCTGGCGCACTACCGCCCTTACGAGCGCAACAGCGCCGCCACATCGTCGTGTCCATGGTCCAACGCGGCATCGAGGAGACAAGCAAAGGCGGCGATCGCGCCGAGCCATGGTGTCAGTCTCCTCGTGTTCTGCTTGGTCTCGACTCAAGAGCTCTGCATGAATGCCGTGTCCTGGAAGACGTAGATCGAACCACCATCACTGAAGCTCATGTCCGCCAGGTATTCGTTGAACTGGAGGATTATTGGCCTGTCATATTCCTCGCCCTGGATCCAGAACGGTTTTGCGCCGGCGATACCAAACCGAAGCACCATACCCGAGAGCTTGTCCATGAGATCGGTGTTGGCACCCCGAACAAACTGATCCTCGAAGAGCTCTTTGGGAATGTCGATACGATGTGCGGTGAAGGTGGTCGCCTTGGATGTCAACGGCGGGTCCTCTTCGGAAGGCTTGGGCGTATTCAGGTTCACACCCGTGGCCAGGTCTTTTGCGGTTAGTTCAAGTACGACCGCATCGGGCGACAGCGGCTCATACGCCTCGTAGTACCAGAGGTCGCTTAGAAACAGCGCAACTGCCACCGTTCCCGGCGACAACCGCTCGGCAACCTCCGGCATACGCGACACATCCAGAGTGATGGCGTGCGCCATTTTTTTGCCGCCGATCCTTGGCCAACGCGCCTCGGTGACGCCAATGGGCGCACCCGTCGTTCGATTGATGTCGTCATCGGATGGCTCGCGATCAGAGTTTGCAAGCAAGTAGGCAACCACGGTTTCGCCGCTCGCCTGTTCCGCGACCGTTCGCGCGAACGCGATCACTTCCTCGGGATCGGCATTCGCCGATTCCCTTGCGTCACCATTCGCCCACAGGACCAGCGCGACTGCCGTCAGGGCAACGGCGGCGACTCCAATGAGGCCGAGACTACTCATGACCGCTCACTCTCCGCTGCCGATAGCCAGCGCCGCCTCGCGCAGCGCAACCAGCTCGCGCAGCAGCGTGGGGCGATCGAACCCACGGTACTCCTTGCCGCTGTCCTCCCGGATTTCGAGCTTCGCGATTGAGGAGTAGTCATCCATGCCCGCAACGAATGTACCGCGCCCATCAACGACGAGAACCTGCGGCACCACCTCAACAGACGCGGCATCGAACCCTGTGGACGCGAGCACGGCCTCGCCGTTCGGAGAAAAATAGTACTCAAGATGGAAGATGACGAAGTTCTCAGCAACGTATTCGTTCAGTTGCTTGGCCTGCGCTTCAGCCTGTCGATTCTCGCGCTCGCGCATGTCCCATCGCTCTTCGTAGCCGTCCGGGAATTGCCACTGGTACTTGTAGCGTCGGCTCTGACCTTTTACATACTTGTCGAACACATGGCACCAAATACACCACTCCGCACCGTAAAGGATTAGAACGGTCTTGCCCGACGCGTTGGCGAGCTGCAGCGCCTCTGCGAGCAGCTCAGATTGATCAGAGCACTCATCATAGATACGCGCCACACCGCCACGGCAGTCCTTGGAAACCGAGGCGGGGACGACGGTAACTGGAGCCGCCAGGGCAGCCTGGGATATCACAAGCAGCAAGCCCACAAGGGTGCGCTGTAACACACCATAGGGTCGTTGCCTAAATGACATCGCTCACTTTCTGCAAAGCGCTCATGGCGAAATGGTAGCGCATCGTGCCGTTCGCAGACCGCCCCCCGGATTTGCTAAGTTACCGGCTTCTACTTTGCGAGCCAGACCACCATGCAGTACGACGTCGTCCCAACCACCTACGAGCAATGGCGCCATTGCATCACTGTCGAGTGCGGCATCCCGCTGACGCCCGAATACATCGCCCAACGACTCAGTGTCTGGAAGGACGAGAACACTCAGGAAACGACGCGCTTCCGTGGGCTCTACGGCGACGCTCATTGGCGCGCTGTGACCAGCTGGTTTGAGCGCGCGCAGAAAGAGCTGGCATAGCAGTCGCTTGCCGACCGCCGCGGGGTCATTGATGTCTATGGATGTATTCCCCGGGCGCAGCACGTTCAATGTCCCCGCGGTTCGCCTGGTCCCTGGGCAGTCCGACGTTTGACGCCAGGCCGAGCTTCTCGAGACCCCGAATAACCCACCAGCCCGGGTCAAACTGGCCGTCGAAACCGATCCGCGCCGACTCCGGGAACGCGTGATGGTTGTTGTGCCAGCACTCTCCCATCGTAAGGAAACCCCAGCCGGGCAGGTTTGAGGCTTGCACACCGGCCTCTGGCACAAGCCAGTTGCCCGGGCCCGGGTTATGGGTCACATAAGTGACGGTCCAGTGGCCGGCAACACTGAGCACGACGCGTGCGGAGATACCCCAGACCACCCAGGACCAACCGCCGATCCAGTAGAGAATCAGAGCGGGCAACAGCTGCTGCAGCATCCATGTGCGCTCGAGGAATCGGTACCAGCCGTTCTGCGCCGATGCCGGCTCCAACAAAAACCGCGGCGGGCTTTCAAACTCGAACTGACAGTTGAGGTTCCAGAATGCGTCCTGCCACAGCGAACGGCGGTGGGAGAAAAAGTCGTGGCAGGTCGGTAAGCGTTGCGCCCAGTCGCGGGTGTCATGCACACGCAGAATCCCGAATGGGCCCGCCATGCCAACCACGACACCCAGGTAGATCAAGAAACCGTCAACCCAGGGATGCGCATCGAAAGTACGGTGGATCAGCATGCGGTGCATGCCGACCGAGTGACCGAACAACAGCGTAACGTAAGTGAGCCCCAGGCATACCAGAAGCGCGGATGGCGTGAATAGCAGCGGCCCAAACAGCAGCACGACCAAAAGATGACCGTTAAACCACAGCGACTTGGCCGGCGCCCAACGAACCCGACCGAGATCAGCGTTGGCGCCGTCACCATCCACTCGAAACACGTCAGGCCGGATAGCGATGCCCCCTTATCTGCTTCGCTGACAACTACGCACGTCCCACCCATGCCCGCCAGGTGAACGCCGAGTAGAACAGCGTGACGTCCGAAAGCCCGGCGTCGCGCAATATCTGTGCGTCCGTCTCGGGATCCAGAACAGCAAGACTCTCGGAGATGTCCTTGCGGCCTTGCTCCGCGAGCTTTGGGTCGACGCCTGAGGCGATCGTGAATTCGCGGTGCCGGGCCAACCAGAGCTCGCGCTGCGCCGGTTCTTGCGGAAAGCTGCAATGCGCTGTCACGAACGGCGCACCGGGCTTCAGTCGTTGCACAATTTCCGCGACGGTCTTCAAGCGCTCCTGCGCTTCAATGAAGTGGAGCGTCAAAAAACTCGTCGCTGCGTCGTAGGGACCAGCCGGGGCATCGTCGGCGTAGCCATGGTGGAGTTCGACGCGCTCGTTGAGCGCGCCCAGTCGCGCCTCTGCCGCCTCGAGCATCGCTTTGGCCGGGTCGACGCCCATAAACGTCCACCCTGGATTCTCCTGCGCGAACGCCTCGATCTCCAGACCGCCACCCGCGCCGTGCACAAGCACGTGCGCGTTAGCTGGGGCCGACTCGCGCAGAAGGACGCCGGCCATGCGGTGCACGGACTTAAACCCGGGCATGAACTTCGCCGGGCCCTCCGCGTACTGGGAGGCGTGCTCCGGATCCTTGAAGATCTCGACGAAGGGTTTTGAGGTGTCAGTCATTTCGATTCATCAGTCGTCTTCGCTGCGACGTCTGGCGAGCCGGCGCAATCCCGCGAAAAACCGCCGCCAAAGGCCAGCCTCCCACACGAGTAGCTTCGCGACCCAACTCGGCATGTCCGCAGCATCGGCGGCGCGCTTTGCGGTGGCTTCAGCGCTGCCGCCGGCAGACAGCATGCGGAAGATCATGCGAATCAGTGCAAGCTCAATCAGCACGAGCACGGCAAGCCCGACGTAGCGCAGTGGCGCCAGGTACACGAGCAAAACGCGATCGGAATCGGGCACGAGCTTGGTTGCGATCCAAACACCCAGGCAAGCCAGCCCAATGGCACGCACCCCAGCACCTTGCCGGCTTTTGCGGTAGCAGAGGAAGTAGAGCGCCGGCACGAGGAGCACGAGATCGAATAGCAGCCCCGCCTCGACAAACCGATCAATGGGGCCGCTGTGCGCCACGAGCGCATCGGAAAGCAACACGGGTGGCGCGATCATGAGGAACCAATGATTCCTGATCGACGCCCGAATATGTGGTCCAGCCATAACTACCTCGTCGCTACCCACTGCCCAAAACACAAGCCTGCGAACGCCCCGACAAGCTCCGCCGCTACCGTAGGCCACAGCCCAATCAGGGTCTTCAGCAAGGTCAGGAAATCCTGTGTCGTTTCGGTGATGAACCAGGCGTAGCCCAGCGTCCCCAAGACTATCGCGGCAAACAGACTTAGGCCGGCGGCAATCGCACCCTTCTTCAAAACCCAGGCACCAACCCCGAAACTCACAAAGTTCCTAAAGAAGACGATAAGAGCTGCCAGCACAACCACACGCCTAAACTTCGCATCCGGGTCGGCGCCGGAATACACGAAGACCTCGACGAGCCAGGGTCGCATAATTTCAACCGCATACTGCACCGCGAATGCCACGACGATCAGCGCAACAAAAGCCAGAAAGTACCGTTTCATCGTTACACGTTACGTCCTGCTACCTCAGACGTTCATCTGTAGATCTATCTCTCAACGACGACGTATCGCTGAACGATCTCGCCGGCGTGCCCATAAGCGCCTTCCGATTGAAGCACCCCGCCGTTGGCCAGGATCATACCCGCTGACGCGTGGTTACCCTTGTTGCAATGGACGTGGACATCCTTGATCCCGCGACGCCGCGCTTCCTGAATGGTCAGCGCCAGCAAAAGCTTGCCGAGCCCGCGCCCCTGCGCGGCGGGTCGTACGCCCAAGCCGATGTGGCCGCCGTGCTCACGAAGCGCCTCGTTGAGCTCATGCCTGAGATTCGAAACACCCAGTAACTCGCCGCCGTCGACCAACCAGTACGTCGAACTCGCGACAAATCCTTTCGGCAGCCCAATACCGTCCGCGCAGTCTCGAAGCCGCCGCAACAAGGCTGCAAAGTCGTCGTATTCGAAGTCAAGCGGAAACGGGTAACGCTCGTCGTCGCCGAGCTCGTCGATGTACGCGCGATAGCTCTGCTCGTACTCGGCGCAGGGCAGAATCAGCGAAGAGGTGGCGTCAGCTTCCGACACCCACAACCTCGCGCGTCCGAAGCAGCCACACCAGCCAGATCGTCGACAGGACACCGTCCCCGACCATGAGCGAAACAACGCCCGTCGAAACCTGATCCGTCGCGTATAGCGCAACAACCATGAGGAACGCGCCACCTTTCCCAGCCACGCCCAGCCAGAGCAAAGGCCGAATGAGCCGGGCCTGCGCCGCCATCCAAGCGTAGAGACCGGCGAAGACGGCCAACATGAAGCTGACCAGAGCACGGTACAACACCGGGACGTCGGCCGGCAGATCGTACTGCTCAGCCAGACCCGAGTCGGGCACCAGGAATATCCACGACCCCAGCGCCGTCATCAAGGCGGCAACGATCAAGGTCAGTCTCAGAAATCGGGTCATCATGCTCTGTGCCATGTCTCTTACGACTATGTCCCGCAGAACGTGCGGGTCACGCGCTCGCGCTCCAAGGGTGCTATCGCGTAGTCTGCGAACTCGGGCTGCTCGGTGTAAGGCTGCGCCAGCACCGTGTTCAGCGCGTTGAAGACCGTGAGGTCGCCGCGCACCGCCTCGTCTATCGCTTGCTCGACACGATGGTTGCGGGGAATAAACAGCGGGTTTACACCGTTCATCAACGCTGCAACCTCTGCCACCGTTTTTCCCTGCTTGATCACGCGCTCGCGCCACTTCGACTCGAAAGCGCCGAATTTGGACTCGTCTTGTGCATCGATACGTGAGGCCAGCTCGCGGAAGCTCAGCGTGAAATCGAGTGCCTTTTCATTGAGGTGCTCCAGCCACTCGACGATGAGATCCGCGTCCGACTCCTGCAGGTCGAACAGGCCAAGCTTGGGTGCCATCAGCGCAATGAAGTGCCCTTCATAATGATCCGAGAATTCGGCGAGGACAGACTCGAGCGCATCCTTGCTGGCGTCAAGCGAGAGCAAGGTGTCGGCAAGTCGAGCCAGATTCCACTGTGCAATGCTGGGCTGGTTGCCGTAGGCGTATCGGCCGTATTGGTCGATCGAGCTGAACACCTTGTCAAAACGGAATTCATCCATTAAGGCGGCCGGACCGTAGTCGATGGTTTCTCCAGAGATCGCCGTGTTGTCGGTGTTCATGACGCCGTGAATGAAGCCGATCGACATCCAGTGCGCGACCAGCTTCGCCTGCCGCTCAACGACACCGCGGAAGAGGCCAAGATAAGGCGACGATTCGTCCCGTGCGTCCGGGTAGTGCCGATCGATCGCGTAGTCGGCAAGTGTTTTGAGCGACTCGGTGTCGCCCCGTGCTGCGAAATACTGAAACGTCCCGACACGCAGGTGGCTGGCCGCGACGCGCGTGAACACGGCGCCAGGCAGCGCACCCTCCCGATAGACGGTCTCGCCGGTCCCGACAGCCGCGAGCGCCCGGGTGGTCGGTACGCCGAGACGATGCATGGCTTCGCTCAGAATGTACTCGCGAAGCACCGGGCCCAGCCATGACTTGCCGTCCCCAGCCCTCGAGAACGGCGTTCTACCCGAACCCTTGAGTTGAATGTCGTAGCGCTGACCCGACGCTGTCACCACCTCGCCCAGCAATGCGGCGCGGCCATCACCGAGCCGTGGCACGAAATGCCCGAACTGATGGCCCGCGTAGGCCATGGAAATCGGTTGGCTGCCGGCCAGCGCTTCGGACCCGCCAAATACTCGCGCGGTCTTTGCGGTGTCACCCTCGAAGCCAACAAGACCGAGCTCACGTGCCAGCGCGTCATTCCAGGCCAGTAACTCGGGCGCACGGGCCTTTTCGGGGCTGACCGTCGCGTGAAAAGCTTCTGGCAACGCGGCGTAGCTGTTATCGAAGTTCATCATGTTGGATTCTGTCCAAAGGACCTCGGATATGACCTAGATCTCAAGCTCAACATTCGCTTCCTCAAACATCCGTTTCAAGTCGGCGAAACCATCCAGTTCCAACAGCAGCTCCACACGCTGCGATTGAGCGACTTCCAACCAGTTCTTTCCGGCAAGCGCGCCCGTCATCGCGTAGAGCAGGTTCAAGCTCGGGTTCATGGCTTGCTTGCGCAACATGAGAAATGCGCGGACAGGTCCTATGCGACGCAGATCAGCATCGTTCTTGATGCCAATTTCGGCAAGCATCTCTTCAGACCTCGGGCCCAGCCCCGGCAGGTCACACAAACGGGCCATCAGACGCCCTGCACTATGTAGGCATCAATCACGCGTTTCACCACGAATCCGCGTTAATGAGCAGGCCGACCGCAACATAGAGTTCGGCGCTGGGCTTAAGCAGCCTGATCCGCTCTGCAGTCTCGCTGTCCGGGGACACTCAAACGCCTCCACTTATCGGTGCCGCGCGGTTTGTTTAATCACAAGCTGTTGATTCCCTTCCAAGAACTCGCCTACACCGCCGCGGACCGGCTACTGCGCCGCGGCGGGCTCTCAACGATTACAATATCTCCCACGCACCACTGCAAACCTGAACGAGGATTTGCCATGACCAGAACTCGATGTGCAGCCGTACTGGTGGCCATGGCGATCGTGTCAGCGTGCTTGGCCGAAGATTCGCCGCCGATCGAAAACCTGCAGCTGCCGCCGGGCTTTTCCGTGAGCCTGTTCGCGCAGGTTGAGAACGCTCGGCAGATGGCGCTCGGCGACGACGGTGTTGTCTACGTGGGCAGCCGCAGCGCGGGCAAGGTCCACGCGGTGATCGACACCGATAATGACTATCAGGCCGACCGCGTGGTGCTGATCGCGAAGGATCTCGAGATGCCCTCCGGAATCGCCTACCACGAAGGCGACCTTTATGTGGGCGCCGTGTCGACGATTTACCGCTTCCCCGGAATTGCAGAGACGCGACGCAAACGTCCAAAGCCCGAGGTCGTGACGAGCAACCTCCCGACGGAGCGGCACCACGGCTGGAAGTACCTGAAATTTGGTCCCGACGGGCTGCTCTATATTCCCGTCGGGGCGCCTTGTAATGTCTGCGAGAGCGACATGCCCTTTGCGACCATTCTTCGAATGAACGTTGACACGCCCGATCAGACGGAGATCGTGGCCCACGGTGTTCGCAACAGCGTCGGTTTCGACTGGGACCCGGAGACGGGCGACCTCTGGTTCACCGACAACGGCCGCGACCTGCTGGGTGACGACATTCCGCCGTGCGAGCTTAATCACGTGAGCGAGGTGGGACAGCACTTCGGCTACCCCTACTTCCACGGCAACGGAATCGCCGACCCGGACTTCGGAAAAAAAGGCGACCGCGTCGGGAGCTACCGCGCACCCGCATTAGCGCTGGGGCCGCACGTCGCGCCGCTCGGTATGACCTTCTACGAGGGCGATGCATTCCCCGAGACCTATCGGGGCAACATCGTGCTCGCCGAGCACGGCAGTTGGAACCGCACACCCGAGGCCGGTCCGATCGGATACCGCCTTATCCATGCAAGACGCGACGAGCAGGGTCTGAACTACGACGTGTTCGTCGACGGCTGGCTCAATGAGGACGGCACGTCGTGGGGTCGACCCGCGGACGTGCTCGAGCTACCCGACGGCAGCCTGCTTGTAGCCGATGACAAGGCGGGGGCGATTTACCGAATCGCCTACGGGGCTGGGGTCGCGCAGCGTTAGTGCGGCAACGATTCAAGATTCGTTCTGGTCGTCATAGCTGGAGAAAGCGCGCAACAGACGGGCAATTCGGCGCATCGGCTACATCGAGCGCTCAAGGTCCGCCTTGGCTAAGGCGTTCATTGCCTTCGCCTTTTCTTCAGGCCAGATAGCAATCAACTGAATGCTCGGTATGTTCTGCAAGGTGTCGTTACAAATGTCACCATAGATCCAGACCTCGTCATCACGTTGAAGGAAATCCTGACAGTCAGTGCCACGCGAAACCGTGATCCAGAATGTGTCCTCCGACAAAACGCCGCCCGAGGACGAGAACTCTATTTCGCCTGACGCCGTGCCAAACGAATAGTGCATCGTGAGAACCTGTTGCGCCGTGGCTGTGATCTTCAGTGTGTTGTCATACTTTTTGGAGAATTCGCAATGAGTCACATCAACCCTGATCACGGGCACGGTGGGTGGACCAAGACAGTCACCCAGAGTTTGGGCCGGCCAAGCCAGACAAAACGCTAACGCCAGCGACGTCCAAGACGTCTTTGACGGAGTGCCCGATCTCATTGGTGCACCGCACCGATGACTGGCGTCACCACGTGCGACGCATCACCCAATACCGCGGCACGAATCGCCTGAACAATTTTTCTTCCCCCGCGCTCCGAAGGCTCAATCGGAGACACTTCCGAGTAGTCCTCGGCGTCCCCACAAATCACGCGCAGGTCGATGATCCCGTTCACGCGGCCGTGGCACTCCTGGAAGATAATCTCGTTGAACATCGAAAGCGCTGCACGCTCTGCCTCGCCGATGTTCGGGACTTGCTCGTAAACGGAGCAAGCAAACACCGGTAACCCCTGTGAGGTCACGGCGTCCAGCATGCCGCGATACCGCTCACGGAATACGCCGCGAAGCTCTCCGAATCGCACCATGGCATCGGCGACCGTCGATACGGGCTTGATGAACTCAGGCAGAAAGCCGAGCGCGTCGTTGCCGCCACAGCTGACCACCAGATGCGTCGCATCTTTAGGGAGCTCACGAAGCTGTCCCGGCACATGAGTCGACAGGTCTCCGTCCACGGCGAGCAAGGTCACCGCCGCATCGCCCGGCATAACCGTCGCGAGTTGATCACGCACAGGTGGGCCATCCGGAACGTAGGCGCCATTGTCGAAAATTGAGTCGCCCAGCAGAACTATGTGCATCATTTTGCGTATTTACATCCCTAACCTTGAACGATCACTGCAAGCACTGCAAAGACGCTCATGGCCGGCACCGATCTTGACTCTACAACATGCTCGGGATGGGCACGGCAGTTCCTTTGACAACAATCCCGCCATGCTTCGGTATCTCCACCTCGAGCAAGCTCGGCTGCCCCATCGCCTCGCCCTGGCGAATCGTGATTGCTGCCGGCGCCTCAATGAACGCCGCATCACGAAGATAACCGCCGAGCGCCGCGGCAGCCGCACCAGTCGCCGGGTCTTCCACGACGCCACCGACCGGAAACGGATTCCTGGAATGGAACACGATGGCATCCTCGCGCCACACGAGCTGAAGCGTAACGAGTCCCTCGCGCTCCATCGTCGCTTTCAACGCATCAAAATCATAGTCGAGCGACGCTAGACGTTCGCCGTCGTGCGCCGCGAGAACCAGATGCCAGGCGCCAGCGAATGCTTTGACCGCAGGAATAGCCGGGTCGAGGTCTTCAGCGCGCCAGCCCAACAGCGCAGTGATTTCCGCGACGAGCGCGTCGGATGCGTCCTCGTGTTTTGGATCCACGGAAACCAGGGACGCCTCCACTCGGCCCTCGTGCTCGCGGACTGTCACCGGTATCTGCCCGGCACGCGTGTCCAGCGTGAACACGCCCTCACCGTCCGACGCAGCGAGCGCAACCCCTGTTGCGATGGTCGCGTGACCGCAGAACGGAACTTCCATCTCCGGGCTGAAGTACCGGACCGTCCGAGCGAGGCCCGAAGCAGGCGCTACGAAAGCCGTTTCCGAGTACCCCACCTCGGCGGCAATGCGTTGCATCTCCTCGGGCGCCGGCAGCTGATCGCCCACCCAAACCCCCGCTGGGTTGCCGCCCGCGGGGTCCGACGTGAAGGCGGCATAGCGATGAAGCAACGCATCTGACATCTGACTATCCAAATTTCCATGTCGCCAAGGTAACCAGGCAGGACAAGACGAACCCAATCAGCATCAGGCTGCCGGTGAAAGTAAGCACGTTAACGCACCGCGATGTCTTCGGCTTCGGCTTCTTGTCGAGCATTCGGCCCGCTTGTCAGCCCCGGGATGCGCACGGACCAACCTGGGCGCAGCTCCACCACTGCGCCCTTTTCCCTCCGCTCGCGCATGGTCGGAGACACCCACTCGCCTGGCCCGGCCAAGTCGCAAGACGCATCCGAGGGCAAGGCTGGAACGCGATACCAATTGTCGTCCACGGAAGACAGCGCTTCGACTGATGAGCCCCAGGTGCCGCCATGGAAGTTCTCAGATTCGGCATAGGTCATATAGACCTGCCCGGATCCGTTGACACAGAGCCTGACGACCTGCGGCGCGAAGCAGCAGTCAAACTCAATCAGCTTGGAATCATAAGGCGGCAACTCAACGGATGACCAAACCACACCGTCGCGCGAGTGGTGCAGAAAGTTGATGGGCGCTTCAGATGACCATTCAGAAACGACGACATACCCCGCAGTCTCGGAGTAGCGAAAGAGCACCGGCTCGCCTGGAAGGAAAGGCGCGTTGAGCCCATCGTCGCCGACGGTCCCAATTCGCCACTGCCCGCGCTCCGACACGATGGCGGACAAGAATGAGTTGGTCCCACACAGGTAATCCGGCGCACCCAGAAACAGAATGGCCTCGTCGGCCGCGGTGCCAAGGTGGTAAAAGTCGTGGATAAAGATCCTGGACTCCCCACAGCCATCTCGATCCCCCCGGTTCTGATCCCGAAGCATCTTTGCAACATCGGCGGGCAGGGTCACAATGTGATCGTTGCCGGCCAACACGGGCGTCGCCAATAGCCAGATCATCAATGCAGCAACGCCAGCGATCACCTGCCGGCTCATCCAGGCCATCTCGTCAGTCCCACCACAGATAGACGCCGTTACCTTTTCGCAGCTCGAGGGCTAGCGCGCCAACGTCACCAGCGCCCTGGTCCACGACATCTGGGCAGAAGCGGTAGACCTCTTTGGCGAACACAAGCCAATCATCGGGTGGATTTTCAAAGGTCGCCTCGAGCCAGTCGAGGCCGGCACCCTCCAGGTTCAGTCCGTACTTGTCGTCCCACACCTTGTATCGGGCCAGCACGTCTTCCCGCATCACGTTGTAGTTAACACCATTGGTGCCGACCGTGGTCAGGAATGTAAGCGCGTTGTCGCCGCGGACGATAGCGATCTCATCAGGCCCAAAGCCGAAGGCCTGTTCGTAGAGATAGGCGGAGTAGTCAGAATCTTCGAGCAACCCGCGGATGCGGCCAAGCACAGCTCGGCCGCGATTGGGCTTTACGAACAGGACGAGTCCATCCGCCGGATACTGCCGGTAGTCTTCCGAAAGACCCTGAAGCCTCTCGAATGATTTGCCCTGCCCACGCACGCGCGTCATGACAGCCGCGTCGTATCCCAGCGTCTCAACGAGGGCGCTATCTGATTCGGACAGCGGCGGCGTGCCGACCGCACACGCTGCGGTCAACAGGATGCCAACAAGAACGACAATCCGGCATACAGGTGCAAATGAGCTGTCTTGATTTGGGAATGTCATGACCCGCAAATGCTGAAACACCTGTTCCGCAATGGCAAGTGTCGGACTGCTGAGGGCCGATAGCTGGAGGAATCCCCAAACCGTGGTCCAGTCCCGGCGAGTTTTGTCACGATTGGCCAGATTCGGGCCACGTTCAGGTCACATTCGCAGCGTCAAATCCTGGGGGCACAAAGGGAGTGTGACAATGCAGACGATTCTTTCGAGACTGGGCCGTTCAGCGGCGATCAAAGGGCTCACCATAGCTGGCCTGATCCTCATGCTGTTGATCCCGCTGGGAATGATCAAGGGCACGATCAATGACCGGAATCAAGTCAACCAGTCTGCGCAGCAGGACATCCAGCGGACCTGGGGGCAGTCCCAGCTCGTCGCAGGTCCCATTCTCGTACTTCCCTGCGACACGGTGCGGGTCAATGGACGGGGAGAACAGTTCACCGATCGAACCGAAATGTACGTGCTCCCCGCCACATTGAATCTCGAAGCTTCTGTGGAATCCGAGACTCGCTACCGAGGCATCCACAAAGTACCCGTCTACGCCGCCGACATCCGACTGCACGGCCAGTTTGGCGTCCTCAATGCTGAGACTCTGGGGATCGACGACGCGAGCGTTCGTTGGGACGAGGCGTCCCTGGTCGTCGGCATTAGCGACGGCCGAGCGATCTCGGAAACGCCTTCTGCGGTGCTCAACGGCGAGCCCATCAAGTTCGGTCCCGGCGGCGTTCTGATCGAAGGGCTCCCGCCACAGATTCAGGCGCCCCTGCCGGATGCCGACAGCGTCGACCCCGGCGAGGCGCTTGCCTTCGATATCTCACTGAGCATCAAGGGAAGCCATTCGCTTTCCTTCTTGCCGCTCGGCGATACGACCTGGGCATCCATCGAGTCGGCATGGCCGTCGCCGAGTTTTGCCGGCAACTACCTGCCGATAGACCGCGAAATCTCTGATGACGGCTTCAGTGCGCGCTGGCAGGTCTCAAGCATCGGTCGCGCATTGCCGTCGCGCTGGGCAAAGGGATCGCACGCAGCAGCCTCAGCGCACTCTGCTGTCTTTGGTGTGGACCTGTACCTCCCCATCAGCGTCTATCGCCTGACGCTTCGGGCGGCGACCTACGGCGTGTTGTTCGTCGCACTGACCTTTGTCAGCTACTTCCTGTTCGAGGTCATTACGGGCCTGCGACTCCATCCGCTGCAATACCTCATGGTCGGCCTCGCCAACCTGATTTTCTTCCTGTTGCTGACGTCTCTGGCGGAACATATCGGATTCGGTTGGTCCTACATTCTCAGCGCGTGCGCATCCAGCGGGCTCATCGTGAGCTACAGCGCCTCGATCCTCGGACAACGGAGCCGTGCCGGAGTCATCGCCGGTGTCTTGCTGGTCCTGTATTGCTTTCTTTATATGACCCTGAAGGCCGCGACCTACGCGCTGCTCGCAGGGTCGATCGGACTCTGGGTCGCACTAGCCCTGGTGATGTACCTGACGCGGCGGATCGACTGGTACGAGCTCTCCAACGAGGCCGATGACAAAGGCAATGATCGCCAGGGAGATCTGCTTCTCAGCTGACCGACACAAGCGTCTCGTGGGGTCGACTTACCGGAAGAACGCCCACGCGCTTCGAACAAACGGGGGCGCGAACATCCGCCGGGCGAATAGGAACAGGGACTCTAGACAATAAGATCGCCTACGATCCTCAGTCGCACTTGGCCGCAAAGGTGGCACGATAGTGCAACCGTCGAAACCCGTCCCGGTATTCATCGAAGCAGAAGACCGCACCCACCTCCGGCAATCCGTACATCGAGTGCTTGATCGTCTCACCCGTAGCCAGCTGAACTTCGACGGGCCACAACGGATACTGTGACGAGTAGCCGTTCTCGGCACTTGAGGGCAACACCCGCATTAGTGTCCCGTTCACGTAGCGGACATGCTCATGAGTCTTGTACATTTTGCGCGCTGTAAGCGAGAGTCCGCCGAAGAGGCCTGCGACTATCAGGGCAATGATCGCCCAACCCATCGCGTCATCCGCGTGCAAGGCCAACCAGTCAGAGAAGGACTTCATGGTTCACCAATAATGGGACTGACAGCGCCACGTTACTGCAATGCAGACAATCGTGTGCCACCAAAGAGACCGTAAAGAGAACGATGACAAGAACAATAGTGGTGATTCGGACCCCCACTATCGTCTTGCGAACCAGAGGCAGCGCCATCACTTCAGGTTCCACGATGAATTCGTGGGCGGGCCGCATTGCGGTCAACCAGATGTCTTTCGCAATCCTGACGGGCGATCGTTTCGATTGACCCTTCACACGATACGCTACGATCGCGCAGCACAGCATTGCCGAGCTACCTACCAGAGCCGTGAGCAAGAGCAGAGTGAAGGCACCGTCACTGATTTTCAAATTCGCGACCTAACAACGCCACAAGCGCTCAACGTGCCTCACATCACTTGGAGTACTCATTCGTCTTTCCCATGCGACGGACCGCGAATTGACCCAAACCGAGTCCAAGAAGCGCACCCGCCAGGCCGATTGTCCACGACAGTATCCGCATGTCCAACCAGCCCGACACGGTCAGATCGGTACCGCTCTCGGCGAAGTGCTGGAACGCCGAGACGCTCTCCCAGGCGATAAAACCCATGAAGATGATCAAGCCTGGTAGCCAGACGCGGCGCTCCAGAAGATAGCCGCAA
Source organism: Pseudomonadota bacterium (assembly GCA_038524795.1). Lineage (GTDB taxonomy): Bacteria > Pseudomonadota > Gammaproteobacteria > Steroidobacterales > Woeseiaceae > CALBPI01. The sequence goes on from JBCBIJ010000013.1 coordinate 59,763, forward strand.
ACAAGAAACCCGATGAGTCGCACAGAGAAGAACCTTGCGTTCTCGACACGTTCCGCAACAGCTAACGCGCGCTCCACGTCCTGAGTGTAGTCGACATTGAACATGGCGAAATACGCCGCAAGACCGAGCGCCCTCTCGGCCAGCAGAGTCGCCACGATCATGCCCGCCGTGGCGATCAGCCATCTTTGCACCACTGGATTGCTAGTAGTCAACGGGCTGCCTCAACTCGTCGATCGCCTCCCCAATGCTGTCGAGCCGTTTCTCCAGCACCGCCTGTGCGTCCAGAAGGCCACGATTGTAAAGGTAGGCGCCAATCTCCTCGGTGAAGAACTGCAGCAGAAATTCCGCGGGGAACTGTTCGATCTCCTGGTCCAACTCTTCCTGGAAGTAGCGTCGGATTTTTTTGACGAGCGCCTCCCGCTCCCCGGTTGTGAATTCAATCTTGTTCACAGTAACTACGAGACCTTTTCTTTTTGGCAGGGACGGCTGCGCCAGGCTCTGATCCCAACGACTACTCAGGACCCAGATAACGGTAGTGCCCGGTAATCTGAAAGAGGAAGAGCATATCGTCCTTCTTGGGGCCGAGACCGATGTTGTGCACAATGAGCGGACGCTCGCCATCCGCCGACATTTCGTTCGTCACAATGCCGATGTGTGGATTGTTGCCGGGCAACATCCAGGTCACGATGTCGCCAGGCTGGTAGTCGGCAGGGTTGTCGCTGACCACGAGCGACTCACCATGCCGCTCGAAAAAACGACGCAAGTTCGGCACGCGCCTGTGATCGATATTGCTGTCCGGGCGGGTCAGGCCCCAGTTGCGTGGGTAGGCAGCGAAGTCGGCGCTCATGTCTTCGTGGACTAGGCGCTGGAGATCGATACCAATTGCCCGGTAGCTTCGAATCAGCACGTCTGTGCAAACACCCACGTTCTCCGGTACGTCCCCGTTCGGGTAGGGGATGGCGCGGTACGACCCGTCATAGCGCACGACATGCTTCGTTCGGTCCAGCGCTGCAACCACCAGGTCGCTCTCCGAGGGCTCTGCCGCCGCCAGCGACCAGAGCCCGAACAACACAATTGCAGGCGCACGCGCTATGAGGCTTCCGCGGGACCGATTGCCAGTCACGACACCACCTTCTGAATCCCTACAAGCACACCCATTCGGCCTTGGTGATTGTAGGACGCGATGAATCCCGAAAGCATGAACTTCGATCCCACTTAGTTCTCGTTCGCCGCGACGCGCGGCTTCATCCAGGTCAGCATCAGACAAAGCACCGCAAAACCCAACAACACAGGCCCGATCAGGATCATGTCGTTTCTGACGAGCCAGTTCCCCGACAGCATGCCATAGACGAAGATGGCGGACTCGTAGACCGCGTAGACAAGCCAGGTGCCACCGAGGAATCCGACCAGCAGCCGCCGGCTGCGTGGCACGCGTCCGCGCATGAGCGGCCAGAGCAAACCAACTGAAATCGCGAGCGGCACCAAGGGAACCGCCATGAACAGATCAACGACGAACCAGACCCACTCGACCAATAGATCCATTGCCTAGGTGCGACAGGTCGACACAGACGGCCGAAGGCGCCCGGATGACAAGCGTGATGTCATGTGCCTTTCTTCAGCTCTGGGCGTCTGCGCTCACTCGTAAGACACCCAGAGCGTCACGAGCAGAACCTGTGGCTTCCTATCGAAATGTTTGTCGACGATGGGCTCGATAATCTGGGTCAGTTCGTAGACCGTGGCGCCGTCCACATCTCTCGCCGGAAGCGCGACTGTCATTTGGGTCAGTACGCCGTTTTGCCACTGCCAGCCAATCTCCGACTCGACGCCGAGGGCCTTATCGATATCCTCGCTGACCGCCTTCTGCTGCTCGAGCATTCGTTCCATCTTTTCGGCGGCGCCGCAGCCAGTCAGGAGCAGCACAACCATCAACAGAGCTACTAATCGCATGTATAGCGTCTCCGACTGTTGGAATGGTTCTAGGTCGAGTCTGAGCCTTTGCCGGCCCACTCGAAGGCCAAGTAAAACGCACCGCAAAGGCCAGCGCCCGCGATGAGCGCCGAGGACAGCATTGAGTCAAACTCGTAATGCGGATGATCGGAGAATAGCCAGTGCAAGAAGGTGTGTGCGACTAGGAATACCGCCACGGCAATCCGTGAATTCCTTCGCCGCCGCACATTCAGGCTGGCCACAAGACCTATGATGATCGCGAAGAGCGGCACGTGTGCGACCACGAAAACAGACTGGCCCACAGCGTCCTCAAGCAGACGAAGCAGTGGCAGCACACGCCACTCGTGGTTGGGCATGGCGTCTAGCTCATGCGTGCAGAGCAGGGCAAGACCGAGATAGAAGATGGCGCTTTTCATCTGGATACCTTAGTCGTACCAGCTGCCGATTCGGTCGAGTAGGCGCTGGCGGGGGTCGGTCATTGCATGCGTGCCCTATGGCTGGATTGCACCTACTGGAGACTGAGACTCAACAACAACGCTAGAAGCCGTTTCATGACTGCCCGCGAATTAAAGCTCGATGCCCTCTTCCCGCAAACGCCGTTCGACGTTCCGGGCAATTCTGGGACCCAGCATCGCGCCCCACTTCTGCCCGACTTCCATACCGTCCATGGCCATCAGCGGTGCTGCTTCGGCAAATTTGCGCCCCTCCTCCGTGGAATAAAACGCAATGGCTGCCCTCAGGTCTTTCTCGTCAAGGTACTTGGCGTAGATGGGGTACATCATCTCATTAAAGCTGCCAGCGGCCATTTCACGGCTTATCGTCGCCACAGCCTCTTCTCGCATGACGTCCAGCATGCGGTCCGGTAGCTCCGTTCCACCCGCCTTCATCGCCATTATCATTTGCTGCACGACAAGATCGGCCATCTGCTCGCCGATTTTGAGGGCACCGGTGACTTCCAGGACTTCGTCAACAAGCGCTTTGTAAGTCTCTGTCGGCTCATCAGCAAAGCCGGCGGCCGGGAAGGCAAGCAACCAAACGGCAGCAAGTGTTCTTAGTTTCACGTGAGCATCCTTAGTTCAAGATCTGATTGAGAGCAGCTCTGCATCATGCTTGGAACCGAATCTCAAACATCGGCAGAAACCGCCCGGGGATACTCCCCGACTCTTTTTCACCAACTCGGGTACACCCAAACGCCGCGTAGAAGTCGGCGGCGTAGGGATCACTCTGGATGAGTACCTTGCAAGCACTGCGTGTCTTCACCGCCGCAATCGCGCGCTCCATCAGTTTGCGGCCATATCCCTGCCCGATATGAGCAGGCTCGACAAACAGCGCATCCACTTCCCAAACCCCGGGATCAATTCGTACGAGTGCGACGTAGCCAATAACGGACTCTTTGGTTTCGCAGACCAAGTAAATCCTGTCCGGGTCGGCTATCTCAGACGCTGATACCACCAACTCGTGTCGGCACGCCGCCATGAATTCCGCTGAGTATCCCCAGTGGGCCTTCGAGCGGATCGCAATGCCCGACAGCAATTCAGCTTCTGCCTCTGCAGCGGGTCGGACAGGAAGCGTCTCTGCATCTCGTGTGCCCATGGAGGTTCCCAAATTAGCGATTCAGCACGGCTTCGACTCACTCAGCGCCTGGCATCGTTCCGCTAGGTTTTTCTTTTTTTGAGAAGAGCCCGAACATGGGCAACTCCTGTGCTGTTGGCGCCAGCCGCGGCCGTGAGTAAGGCACCTTTGCGTGGCCTCCATCAACTGCTCTGTCTTTGCTCGCGCAGATACTCACGCCGTTGCTTTGTGCTTTCTTGAAACACGATCCCCGAAGTTGCACTCAGGTTCAAGTTCTTGGCTCGGCGACCTGCAGCGTTTGCAGACATTCTGACGCGACCTGCCGGGGACCCTGCTATGGTCTATGGCTAGAGATCCTTCACTCCTTGCAATCACTATCATCGACCCGGATACACCTCATGAGCACCTATACCAGCATCAACCTCGTCGCCCGCCCCAAGCCGGGCCCCATCACGTCAGACCTGTTCGAAGTCGTTGAAAAAGAGATCCCGACGGCCGGCCCCGGTGAGATCCTCGTGAAGCAGACGCATATGTCGTTGGACCCGGCGATGATTGGCTGGATGAGCCCCGACCCCGAAAGCTACATCCCGCCCGTCGCCTTGGGTGACGTGATGCGCGCCTCCGGTCTCGGCACCGTGGTCGAGAGCAATCATCCGAACTTTGCCGTCGGCGACATGGTCCGCGGGATGACGGGCTGGGCGGAGTACATTCTCACCGACGGCCAAGGCCTCAACACCGTGCCCGCGGGTCTGGACGCCGAAACCGTGCTGGCGGTATTCGCGCTGCCTGGGCTCACGGCCACACAAGGTTTGTACGGCTTCGGAGATCCGAAAGCAGGCGAGACTCTCGTGGTCAGCGGCGCTGCCGGATCCGTCGGCTCGATCGTCGGGCAGCTTGCCAAAGCGGATGGTCTGAACGTGATCGGTGTTGCCGGAGACGACGAAAAGTGCAACTGGATCGTCGACACGCTCGGGTTTGACGGCGCGATCAACTACAAGACCGATGACATCCCGGCGAAACTCGACGAGTTGGCGCCCAAGGGCGTCGACGTCTACTTCGAGAACACCGGTGGGCCGATCCAGCAGCACGTGTTCGATCGCATGAACGCCCATGGCCGCATCGTGGTCTGCGGCATGATCGCTGACTACACGAGCGCCGAGCCCTCGCCGGGACCCAACTGGATTCCCCTGATCAAGAAACGTATCAACGTTCGCGGATTTGCCATGCCGGATCACTATGGCGATATCCCGGCGCTGCTCGAGAAACTCACTCCCTACGTGATGGGCGACAAGATCAAGTTCCGAACTCACATCCTGGAAGGGTTGGAATCCGCCATTGATGGTCTGAACCTGTTCTTCACGGGCGGCAATCGCGGCAAGCTTATCGTCAAGCTCTAGGGCATGATCGGCGGCTTTGCCCCCAGGGATTTACCGCCCTACTCCGAGACAATCTCGCCCTCAGGCAATGAGACAGATTCAGCCGGGAAGTAGTAGACGGCGGCGATTTTCTCGCCCGAAAACTCATAGATCGCCATCGACTGCTGCGACTTGAGCCCACCCTCGGATTCCCAGGTCGCGACCTCGATCGCGCTAACACGGTCCCGACTCGGCATCATTCTCGAGATGGTCGAGCGGCACGACGGACACGACGAAAAGTAGCCTTCCATAGCGGCAACCAGGTTGGATCGTCCCTCGACCTCAATTGACGCTGTCGCGTCGCTGACAGACAACCATTTGATGTCCTCGGTAACCATGGCGCCCATACGTGTGGCGTCTTGTGCGTTAAAGGCAGCGAGGAACTCGTAGACGATCGCCGACTTTGGATCGTCTGCATGATCCGCCGCCAATGCACCGGCGGGGACCGAAGCAAGTAGCGCGAGCAGCACCCATTTCGCAAATCTCATACTCGGACTCCTGCTTCCAATAGCTCGACCTCGCTGGCCCGCACGCGCGACCGCGCCAAGCGAACCTAGTCTACAGAGCTGAGCACGATCTCGTTCTGCTTGCCAGAGTTCACGAAAACCAGGTCGGGCATGCTGTCGCCGTTGAGATCAGCTGTTGCGACGTCGTAGGTGGTCGCCTTGATACCGGGCAGCGGCTCCAGTCGATAGCCGTCGCCATCTGCCAGCGCAACGACATTCCTACCGCGAGCACCGAAAACGATATCGCTCCGTCCATCGTTGTTGAGGTCGGAGACAGTCACCGCCGACGCCCGATCGACACCCTGAAATGTGTATGCGATTGCGGGCGCACCGCCAGAAAAAGAAAGGATGTAACTGGGCCCAGTGAGCACAGCAACAATAATCTCGCTGACGCCGTCTCCATCCAAATCGTGACTCGCAATTGCGCGGGATTCCTCCTCGGCAGAACCGAAGATCTCGGGCGCTGCGAACGAACCATCAGGCTTTTGCCGAAGTAGCGCAATGCTGCCCGTACCCCGGAGCGAGAACGCAATGTCTACCAGACCATCACCATCAATATCGCCGGCACTGACACTGACCGCAGGCCCTTTGAACACGTCGACATGTCTCGGCGCGTCCAATAGCGGGCCGATGAGCGCATAGCTTTGTCCGCCGCGCTCTGAAAAGACGACGTCCAGAACACCATCGCCGTTCAAATCCGTCAGGGTGCAATCGCGCGAAGCCGTCGGCCGCCCGATTTCGACAACACTCGAAAGATCCCCGCGCCCGGAATTCACGTAGACCGCAGGCGACGGGCCATCGCGAGCAACAACGACATCGATGTCGCCGTCGTTATCGACGTCACCAGGGCAGGCGCCATATCCGGTGCTCGGTGCGGGCCCCACTATCTGGGCGTCGAAGACTGTGCCTGCGCCCTTATTCGTAAGCAGAACATCGTCTTCTTCCCAGTGTCGCCCGTTGACCACGAAGATGTCGTTGAGCCCGGAACCCGTGATATCCGCGATAGCAACACCGCCGGTACGATCTTGGCGACTCCCAAACAGTCCGCGCTTGCTCTCGAAGGTATAGCGGACACCGCCGACATCCAGCGTTTGGTTCTGCGGCGTCACGCAGCCTGGCGCCATCCCAATTGGTATGAGCACGAGGCACAACTTCGCGCGTGACGCCGCCTTGAGTGCGGCAGGCCGCCTGGGCGAGGTCACTTTACTGCGCCCAACGGCACGGACGCTGGTATCGCCAATGCGCATCACGATCTAGTGGTGAGAGTAGCGCGAGCAGCACCCATTTCGCATCCATCATTCAAACCTTCGACTTTCGCCACCCGGCGCGCTTGGCGTCTTCTTCAGAACAGAACCATCGTTCACCCTTGCTTGGGTCAATCCGGGTTTGGTCGTAAAAGCGCTGACCCGGGACGTGGTAGATCCGCTCGCCCGTCTTCGTAGAGATATTGCCTTTGATCTGACACGCGGGCGTCGGGGTCGCAAGACCTTCCGACTGTGCGGCGACGCTTCCTGAGAAAACGAGGGCGACGCAACACACCAAGGTAGCTATGGTTTTCACAGAGCATCTCCTAAATACAACAAGAAAGGCACCCACCCCTCTGCATCGCGCCGACTTTGCTTTGCCACCGTTAGCTGCTCTTGTCTGCGACAACACGGAGCTAACGGTTCACTTTGTTGTGGGTACTGGACTGATGCCGATTGACTCCTGCCGGTCGCTTTTGCGTGTGCTTGGTCTTTCGCCCACTCACTCGCGCACGCCAGCGTTTGAAGGCGCTTGCGGAAAGCTCGCGTCGCATCAGTCGAATCACATCGGCTTCGGACAGCCCATAGCTTGCTGCGATGGCCTCAAACGGCGTGCGATCCTCCCAGGCCATTTCGACAACGCGGCTGGCATCGGCAGGCGAGAGTTTGTCGGGTTCCACCATGAGGGAAATTATGCGCCTCGCGTCGACCAGCATCTACAGGTGACACCAGGTCCGGCGGCGCGCCTCGGTCGCTCCCCTTCCACGACCGCGCTATTCACTCTGGGTCACGCCCGTGACAGCCAGAAAGGTGCCGTCCTCGGAACGAATCACGTCATGCACCTCCAGAACCGTCGATGGATGGATGCCGCCCAGGATGTGCGGGAAAAGCTCATCATCGGTGCCCTGAAAGCCAGGCGCCTTGTCCCCGACGGGTGCCGTGCCCTCGAAGACCACCTCAATACCTCCGGTCTTTAGGCTCTCCACAGTCATCTGCAAGCACAGCCACTCGCCCGGGACATCCGTGTAGAAGTGGTTTGCCACGTTGAGTAACAGGTCGGGATTCGCGGTTGCATGTGTGAACCCGTCTTGTTTGTAGGTGGGCGGGTAATACGTGGCATCGCTTTCCGTGGCGACCTTCCAGAGATCTGCCTGCACCAGGTGAAACAGGTAGGGGTGTTTCATGTGCTTTTCCTCAGCAACTGGAGACTCAGATGGCGCACAAGCGCCTAAACCCACGACAACCAGTGCGCAAAGAGCATGAGCGAAACGCATACGATTTTCCTTTTAAGCAGTGTAACGATAGAGCCAACAAACTGAGCGCCGCACACTACGCATGCGTGATACTGCGATCATCGCGGTCAAGTGGTTTCTTCAAAAACCATCGGGCGTGCCCTTGAGGGGCCTGATTTCCGGTGTTGCTCAATTCACCAAACACCTTGTAGCCCAGCGATAAGTAGAAACGCATTGCTTCGGGATTGGACGTATCCAGCCATGCGCTGTGGCAGTCAGCATCCCGAGCTCTTCGCTCGGCTTCTGCAACCAGCTGCCGCCCGAAACCAAGCCCCCGGCGACCCTCCTCCACCCAAAGCACTTTGATGAGCAGCCACCCGTAAGACGTGCTTGCAGTCAGACCGCCCACGATCGTACCAACCGGGTCCTTCAGCGAAAGAACAAAGCTGGTGTTGGTTGATTGCGGCAGTTCGCTTCTCAGCGACTGGAGGAGTGCCTTCTCGATAAACGCCCCATCAGCGGGGTCACCTGACACCAGTTGCACATCGGATGTGGGGCGGTCGTTCATTCGGTTTCCTCTACGCGCGCCATAGTCCACCTCAATACAGAGTCGATTCCGCGATAAAATACGCGGCGGCGTACGCGCCCGAGCAGGCAAGAAGGAACCCGACGCACTTGAACAAACCGACCCAGGCCTTTTTCGCGGGGCGGCTACGAAACAGGTAGAGCGGAACACCGAGAACCGCTATCGCCGCGACAAGGAGCGCCGATCCGGGCGGCTCAACAATGAGACGGCTACGGACATCTTCCTTGCACCAGCCAAAGCCAAGTATCGCGAGCAGAATCATGTGGATGATCACCAGATCAGGGTCGACTGCGGCCTCCAGGAATCCGAAGACGGCGAAGGAAATTGCAATCCAGACCAGATAGTACTTTGTCTCCATAACGCTTAACGCCGCGGCTCAGAATCTCGGGCATACAGATTCGGCTGCAGTAGTCGACGACGTTCTCGCAAACTCCACAACCTCAATCAACGACCAGAGCCCAACCGAAGAGCACAATCCGGATAGCCTTCGCGAGGCCATCGGCGGAACTCATACTCCCGATCCGTCTTCGGCATGCCAACGATCTGGTTTTGGGCTCCAGTCGCCGTCACCAAAAAACTGCGCGATCAGGCCGCCGACGCTTCCGCCGAAGTGCTGGATCGCAGCGCTGTCGCCGGCGTCGGACATGTCTGCCTCATTCGCAAAAGCGGAAAACGCACTGTAGTCGTGTGCCAGCGCACGTACGCAATACCTCGCCAACTCGTAGCTCAGCTCCATACCTTCGTCTGGCCTGTTGAACGCGTCGCCGCTCCAGTACTCCTGGATTGTGCTCGCGTTCCAGAAGCTGCGGTGCTCGTGCATTCGTTCATTGTCCATGCGAAGCGGCTGCGACCCACACAACTCATCCTCCATCGTCATGGCCAAGCCCTCATTGAGCCATGTTGGAATCGGCAGGTGCCGAAGGCAGGCGTGCGTGAGTTCATGAGCAGCGGTCGCTTCCGCTTCTGTCATCTCAACAAATGGAAAAGCAAAATGACCGTAGGCCCCACCCAGGAAGATGCCTGAACTCAGCCCGAACGCACCCTCCTCGGGATAAAAGTGAGCGATATAGCGATAGTAGCTCTCTTGGTCATCAAACATGAGAAGTACGTGCGGACCAAATCCATCATCGAGCGCAATACCCTCCAGCGTGCTCAGAATCCCGTACCGTGCGCGCGACAGAAACTGGAGCAAAAGCCTCGTGAATCGCTCCTCCTGAGCCGACATCACAAAGAAGTGCTCTGATTCGATGAGACGGTAGCCTGGCGGCAAGACTCCGATCGTGGCGTTGATCCATTGTCGGGCCCACTGTGTCCAGCGCGCTTGCCATGTCGACTCCGGTGAGGCTTCAATTTCCTTAATGATGAGCTCCCACGCGGGTCTCGGGAAGCCATCCAATACGGGCATCATTTCACTCGATGGGTTCACCGCTTTGCAGCCTCCTGATGCCGAAACTCGGCCGCGTTTGAGGGAATCAGTGTCCAGGTCGCCAGGACGAGGGAGACGCCCATCGCGATATCAAGCGACCGTTGCAGTAAGCCTCTCCAGGGCGAGAAGTCGGGCTGAACCATCGCAATGAAAACCACTGGAAAAGCGACCCCCGTCAGGAACATGAAGCTGCGCCGCAACTTGTAGGGTTTGAGCCGTGCGGCAAGCGACAGAAGGGCCACGCCGACACCCATGCCAAAGTAAGCCGGGATCGCGAGCGCATTGTGCAACAGCTGGCTCATCGAACCTTCAACAGGACACCCCGCATCGCATGGCGCGATGGCTGCAATGAAATATGAGAACGGAACAGACCACAGCAGCCGGAAACCCACTTGGCTGGCACCAGAGACTTGGATGATTGGCGCAGCCGCGATCAGGAAACCGCTCAAGAGAACAGCAGTGGCGGCAAAGCCGGCATAGGTGAGCGTCGCAGCCCAGGGCGTCCCCGTTGCGTTGTACTCACTTACGAAGCTGGATAGCTGCGAATAAGCCGGCTTGACGGCGGCTCCCAGGAAATAGAAGCCAACGACATAGACGACACTGACTACCAGTAACGCGCGAGTCAGTTGAGCTCTTTGCAAGGTTCTGCAACTCCCAGTTTGGTCTACCGCCGGGCCCAAGCGACGCAGGTGGACTCAAGCGCCTCACTCGCCGCTTTCGACGGATTATGGCAGAGTCGGGCCTTCCTTCCGGATTCGCGAGGCAGCTGCGTGGCAACAGGACCGCCTACTCGCAGCGATCGTGCAGCTGAGATCTATCAGATTGCCGAGTTTGAGCTCGACGTCCAGCGCGTGGAACTGCGCAAGCACGGTCAGCCTGTAAGGATTCAGCCACTGGTTTTCGATGTTCTGAGATACCTCGTTGAACGCAGGGACCGCGTCGTATTCAAAGATGAGCTGCTCGACAACGTCTGGCCGCAGCGAATCGTTACCGAATCGACGCTGACGGCTCGAATAAAAACCGCGCGGCAACTGTTGGGTGACGACGGACACTCCCAGCGTATGATTCGAACCGTTCACGGCCGTGGATACCAGTTCGTCGGGCCCGTCAGGTCTGTCGGCGTCGACGGCAAGGGACCGCCAGCAACGCCAACGGCAATCAAGTTCGTTCCAGTGCGGGGCGATGTGAGTCTCGCTGTCGCGAAGACGGGCTCTGGTCCCGCACTCGTGAAGGTCGCGAACTGGCTGACGCATGTCGAAAAGGACACCGACAGTCCGATCTGGCACCACTGGGTTAGAGATTTGTCGCGTCGACATACCCTAGTTCGCTACGACAGCCGCGGTTGCGGTCTCTCGGATCGGGACCTTAATGGAATTGCGATCAACGACCTGGACCTTTGGATCGAAGACTTGCGTTGCGTCGTTGATTCCCTGGGCATCGAGCGGTTCTCGCTGCTCGGACTTTCACAAGGCGGGCCCGTCGCTATCGGCTTCGCGGCCCGATACCCCGACCGGGTGGACAGGTTAATTCTTCACGGTACCTACGCGCGCGGTATGAACCGACGAGGCGATGCGACGCAAGAACAGCAAGCCAGTCTTCAGGTCCGTCTGGCGGAAGTGGGCTGGGCGGTGCCCGATAGCCGCTTTGTCGAGGTCTTCAGCAAGCAGATGGTTCCGGACGCCGGGGAACAGGAAATCCGATGGTTCAATGATCTTCAACAAACCACCTGCGATGGGAAAACAGCCGGCAAGCTCGAAGCCGCCATGCACGACATCGACGTCAGTGAGCTCGCAAGTTCACTCCGGCCGCCTGCGCTCGTAACGCATGGCATTGACGAAGTTGCCGTACCGTTTGAGGAAGGTCGGCGACTGGCAAGCCTGATCCCAAACGCAACGTTCCTGCCACTGGGGAGCAAAAACCACGTATTGCTCGCTGCGGAACCGGCTTGGCCGGAGTTCGTCGCAGCCGTGGAGACTTTTACCGGCGTGAACGCTTCTGCCCCGCCCACATGACGTGCTGAACAGTGTGCGGCTGCGTTTTAGACTTCCCCAACAACGTCAACGAGAACGCGCTGTAGACCCGGCCAAATGCGTCACGGAAATGCACGGTTTGACCGGCTGTGAGCCGTTCGAAAAGCCGTGTTTTCTCGGTTGATTCGGCGCCCCGGAGTTCCGTACTCTCGAAGAGGCAAGCCGCGGAGAGACTCATGGACTGGCGGAAGCTGACGAAAGACATCGAGGCGCTCGAGCAATCGTCCACCGAGGAGCGGGCCGCACGGCTGGGCGCACTGACGACCGACGACGCTCCGGGTGCCTTCATTACGGGCTACTTCGAGCGGCGACGGCGCCAGCAGTCGTTTATGCAGACATCGAGCGATGCAGAAGACAGCGATGCGCTGGAGCGACTCGAACACGGTGAGCGTATCGGCGTCTGGCGCGTCGAGCGGTTCATTGCAGCAGGCGGCATGGGTCAAGTCTACGAGGCGATGCGTGCAGACGGGCTGTACGACCAGCGCGTGGCGCTCAAAGTGCTCAGTGCAGGCAATGCAGATTGGCTGGAACGCTTCGCGGCAGAACGCCAACGGCTGGCGACACTGGACCACCCTGGCATCAGCCGCATTATCGACGGCGGTACGGGCACAAACGACCGGCCGTACATGGCGATCGAGTATGTTGAGGGCGTGCCTATCGACGTGTTCATTGATCGTCATAGCAGCGCCCGGCGCGACGTGCTCATCTTAATGCAGCACTTGTGCGCGGCAGTCACGCACGCCCACGGCAAGCTCATCCTGCACCGCGACTTGAAGCCCTCGAACGTTCTGGTTGATGCATCGGGCCAGGTCAGACTCATTGATTTCGGGGTCTCGTCACTGATCGAGGATGACCGCTGGGGTGGGCAGGGGCCAATGACTCTCGCCTATGCGGCACCGGAGCAGCTGCGTGGTGAGCTACCCGCCGTGGCGACCGACATATTCAGCCTTGGCGTCGTCCTGCACCGGCTGCTGGTCGGCCGTGAGCCAGAGCGCCAGGCGGACGGCGGCGTCGCTGTCGACACCACGGCTGTGGCTGACGCGGATCTTGTTGCCATTCTGGCCCGCGCAACCGCGACCCACCCCGGAGACCGCTACGTGTCCGCTGACGCGCTGGCCGACGATCTTGCCGCCGTGCTCAATCGCCATCCCGTGGCGGCGCGCAACGGCGGGCGGCTGTATGTGCTGGGCAAGGCCATTCGTCGCAACACCGCGGCGTACGTGCTGGCGACAGGGCTGTTCATTGCATTGAGCCTCGGTCTTGTAGGCAGTCTCTTGCTGACTCAGCGCGCCACGGAAGCGCGTGACCGGGCGCAGTTCTTTCTCACCGAAGCACGCAGCACGGCGGCCATCGAGGCCACGTACCGAGACATTCTCGACCGCGTCTTTTCGACGGAGGCGGATAGCGAACGCATCAAAGCGGTCATGCTGGCGCGCGCAGCCGAAGCCTATGAAAGCCGCGATAAGGACCCGGCACAGGCGGCGCAGATTGCATTAGTCGTGGGTACGCATTTCAGCAACGCCTACGATATCGAGACGGCTCGCCAGGTACTGGAGCCGTGGATCGAGGCGGGCTATGGCACACCCGAACACATTCGTACGGGCAAGATGTGGCTCGCCGACGTCTACAGCAACCGGGGTGACTTCGACAAGGCGTTGGCACTCTTGCGAAGTTTAGAACCGAGTTTTGACGACCCGAACCGCTACCTCTCGGGTGAGCACCTGCAGTTCGCGTTCGAACTCGCGTATTCGACCGAGGACCCGGGAGATGAGGCCAAGGCGATGCGCCTCATGAGCGAGGCTATTGCGAACGATTCGGGGAATGATCCGAACCGACTACTCACGGTGCTTCATTTTCAGCAGTACCTGCAGAAGCAGTCCGGTGAGTTTGCAGCCGCTTATGAAACCCTCAAGCAAGCCGCTGCGCTTTATGAGGACAACCCGCTACTCGACCACTCGGGCTGGGGCACGATTCAAATCTACCTGGCGAACTACGAGTTCTACCTCCAGCGCGACTTTGCCAAGGCTGAGGCCATCGTCGAGCAGGTCATAAGCTGGGGCGAAGAAAACGGCAGCCCCGACGATCAGGCGTTTCGTTTCAAAGCGGAGCTGCTGGCGCGCCGCGGTGAGTTCGAGCAAGCCCGCACGTTCATGGACAGAGCATTTGAGACGGAAATGCAGTATTTCGGCACCGCCGAGTTTTCTCTCTACGGCCGCATCGAGCTGCTCGCGGGTATGGGGGCGTTCGACGAAGCGCAGGTGCTTGTGACATCGGTCGTCGAGGCGGCCGAGGCGGCCGACCCGGAGCCCGCTTATCACACCCGCCTGGCACTGGCGGCGGCCTATCTTGCGTTACAGCGTGACGGCGCGGCGGCGGCCAGTGAAGTACTCGTGCGCTACGGCTTCACGCGGGAACGGGCCCGGATCGACCCGGCCCGCATGTACCGACTCGAGGTACTTGAGGCCAAAGGTGTGATTGCCCCGGACGCCTGACGCGACGTCCTTAGCAAGACTCCGCGGAATAGCCGCCCTGCGACACGTAGACACAGCCATCAGATGCGCGGCCGACATGGGTGCCTGGTTTGCCACCAATCCAGGGCATGTAGACAGAGTCGCCGCCACCACTCGCGCGGCTACCGGCCTGGGCGAGCGCCTGTTGCACATTGAAGAACGCCGGACCGCCTACATAGCCGCCCACGCCCTGCGCGTTCATCCAAAACCTGCCCGGCATCACCTGGCCGAACAGTCGCAGGTAGAAGAGGTACTCTAGCCGGTGGATCTCACGGCCGTTGATGAAGACGCCGGTCACGTTGCCATTACCACCACCTGAGGCCGATGCCTTGAGCGGGCCACCGAGCGCAAGGCCCGGATGGAGCTGCCCCATTGGCGGACCACCAGCATTGCCGTAGAGCCCTGACATGGCGTCATACCAGTAGTTGCCGGGCTCCACGGAGCCGTAGAGATTCCGTAGACTCACTATCGTCTGCTCACCGAGTACCTTGCCGTTGACGATCACTTCCGGCTTTTCGCTGTCCGCTTTGTCGTCCGCCACGACGGTGCCGGCGAGCACGACGCTAACGCAGACGCCTAGAATCAGTTTCCACATGCTGTGTCCTCCGCGGCGCTCCAATGGCCGCGCTATCCTGACCAACGCAGACGCACCAGGAAACCGGACAAATGAGTCGAGAGCGAGCGGGGAAAGCAGCACGTGACTGACGAAACCCCTGGCGAAACGCTGCAGGACTATTCCAATCGCGACAAGGCGCTGGCGGACCGGCTGTTTCGTGAGAACTACGAAGCGCTGCTCCAGATCGCGCGAGTTCGCCGCAGAAGGGCGCAGCTCAACACGCTGAGCACCATCGACTTGCTCCACGAGAGCTATTTGAAACTCAGCGATCGTGGGCATTGGGACTCCAATGAACACTTCCAGCGCACGGCCTCGCTAGCGATGCGCCACATCATCGTAGACCACGCGCGCCGGCGTATCAGCCAAAAGCGCGGGGGTGGACGGCAGGCTGTCCCCTTTGATGATCTAGAGGAGGTATTGCCGGGGTTCAGCGAATCTCCTGAACAAGTGGTGCTGATCGCCGATCTCATGGACCGGCTGGGTGCCTATCGCCCGCGTTGGCAGCGTATTGTCGACGCCCGCTACTTCGCAGGTATGACTGAAGAAGAAACGGCATTGCTTTACAAACTATCCGCGCGAACTGTCCGGCGCGAATGGACGGCGGCTAAGGAGTGGCTCGCGACGCAGCTAGATGACGCGGAGCGCTGAACGGCGCAGTCGTGTCCTAACGCCGGTGCTCAGACGCATGGGCGCAGCTGGCCCGGGACATGCGGTGCATACCTCAAGACAAGTGTCCCTTGTCGGCTGCAGTGACTGAACTTGCCGACTCAAAGTGTCCACAGGACTTGCAACGCATTCCGTGTTTGTAGAAGAACAAGGGAAACCCGGCACGCAGAAAAACAACAAAGGCTGAGCGCTTCCCTTTAGTGAAGGGCTCCAGGTCCGAGCTGCCGCAGGCGTTGCAAGTCTCAGTGTCCTTTCCAAGTTCCGCATCGACTGCATATGAGAAGTCAGCCGCTAGCAATTCCTTTGCGAATTCGAGCGCCTCCTCCGGCACTAGTAATCGAACGCCTCCCAACGCATTTGAGACTAACCAGTTAGCGTTGATGTGGTGTTGGTCGGCGACAACTGCTGGCACACCGGCCGCCTCAAGGCTCGCCCTGGCAATCTCTGCCTCATGCGGGAAGGAAAAGCGTTCTGCTACCACAAGGCCCAATCAAGACTCTCCCGGTTCGCCTGCAACAACGGATTGGGTGGCGCTAGTCCACCAGTCGAATGACGAGTTGCCATTCCTCTTCATCCTGATCCCGCTCATAAACGGACAGCACGCCTTTCTCGGCTTCGACTTTCTTCACTACCCCGAATCTACCGGACAGAGCAAGGCGCAACTCCAGTGTCGCATCTTCGTCGGAAAAGATGTAAAGGTCGCGAAGATAGGGACCAGACCTCGTTTGCAGTTCGATGACAACAAAACTCGCGCCCTCCACTCGATACCATCGACCACCAAAAGGCGTTGATTCAATAAAAGACGGTATTTGCGATTCGCGAGAAAGAAGCTGTGCCAGGTCGAACGCGGTTAGGCACGCCCTGGCACTTGTTGAAAGAACCAAGAACGCTAAAACGGCCAAACACCTCACGACCGCACCTAACGCCCAGGCTTAGCTGCGATTGAAGCAGGTAGTGGCTTGGCGGCAGCCAAGATACTGACTGGGCCCATTGTCATCGGCAACGTCTTGCTTAACGTCATTCGCTCAATCTCCGCATGCATCTCAGCGTAGCGGCAAGGTGGGAACAGAACATCCCGCATGCGTCCAATTTCCGTCGATCCATGTGTAAGTGTCAAACGAGAGAAACTGAGAAATCCCATGCCAGTCGTCTCCGAGCGGCAGGTGTCTTTCGAACAGTAAGCTGCTCACTGGTGCGAATCTTCGGCTGTATTGCTCAGCCAATCGCCTCCGTTGGCATCTCAGCGCATACATCGACGGGAGGCGATCAAAGCCCCAAGAAGGCGGTCCCCAACGTCTGGCATTCTCGTGCTCAAGCACGATAGCGCGGACCAGCCTGCTTCTCATGGCGTCCTTGGGCAGCAATCGAACTGGATGCTGCCGACGAGCATCACGCCTCATGCGTAACGGTTGCCATCTTCGTTTCAAATTCACTGCTGCGCTGCCATTCAGCGCCGGAGCTGAGATGCCCGGCCACAAACGGCAAGGCTCTCGCCAATTCTAGAGACGTGACAGGCGCTCAACGTCGGCTGCAGTGACTGGTTGTGCTGCGCATTGCTCATCCCCCTAAATAGTATCTCATCCAGCCGAGTTTCGGCCCGACCCGGATTCGAAATTTGCGGAGCCACATGACGCCGAATATGCCGAGGTGCCTACAGTTTTGGACAAAGAGATGAGCCCTTCACCGCAACTCGCAGGCTCGTTCCATGAAATGGCCTGGCCTTTCTTATCGAGCCTTGGCTTTGAGCTTCAGAACGATCCAAGTCAACTTCAGTCTCCGTATTTGGGCACGAGAGCAGTCTAAAAATCAGGGAATGGATTCTTTCTTGCCGTAGGTTTTGAGCCAATTGATGGCGGCTTTGCGGGAATAACGTGCGGTCGCAGTTGGAACTACACGTCCACGCTGCCCAAGCTCGCTAGATTTGAGTACCTCTCGCACCACTATCACGTATTGGCCGACCGATTCGGCTACGACGTGCCTCCGAGATTCAAGTTGCAGGTCGATGACAGGGAAGGCTCGGACTTACAAACGATCCTGGCAGCCCTCCAAGCGACGCTTCCAGGCATTCTTGAGCGCGTAACCCTCGAGGATCTAATCGCGATCGAGTGCCAGGAGTACGGCCGCCAGTGGATGCGGGATCAAGGCGAGGAACAGTCTTCCAGCATCACGTTCGAGGGAGTATCGCCTTTCCAAGAAGTGGCAGGCGCGGGTTGAGCAAACACTGGCTGAACAGACTTCCAAGCTGGGGCGAGCTGCTTTTCGCTCACGAGCGCATAGCGGGCGCGGCATAATGCCGAAGCTCAGACGCACGGGCGCAGTGGCCTATTCGCAGGCGAGCTCTGGCCGCAGTTCAAGCTGCCGCTCGTATTCAGCCGACATCGCGCGCGTTGCCGACCCCTCACCCTCCGACTTTACCGCCGCCAGGTACGCTGCGAACACCGCCGGATCTGACATGATCAAACGTTCAATTGGCGCTGTGTCTGATAGGGATTCGAGCCTCTCGCGGCGGCGCACTTCTATGTGACGCACCACTTCCTCGGCGCGCTCTTTATCACCGGTGGCCTCCAAAGCGATCCGCTGCATAGAACGAGCAATTGACTCGCTCAACTCTTCCTTCCCCTGAGCCTCAACGAGTTCACCGTATGCCAGGCAAGCGTAGGCCCATTCTGGATCCTTTGTGGATTGGCCCTGGCACATAGCAACCTGGTCGCTGTAGCCCGGCAGCATCGCCGCTGCATATCCGAATGCCATTTTCGCGCGCTCGGGAAATGAGAAGTCGCTACTAGCCGCCAGGCCGCGCTCGATCCTCTCGACCATTTCCGGCCAATACCGGCGTGACTCTGCCGCGGTTGAGGCGCGGCGCAATGCAGATAAGGCTGAATCGATATCACCTTCGGAGTACCGATTGGCCGCGATCCGTATCCACGACTCACTATTTTCACCGTCAACTGCGATCAATTGCCGTTCCCAATTGCGCGTCGCGCACCGCGCGGGGGCATCGCGAGCGGAACACATCTGAACAGCGCTCCAGACAAGAAAAGGATCCGCTGGGTCGATCACAATGGCTCGATCCATGAGTGCAAAACGGCGTTCCTGATCTTCGGCGAGCAGGGCAGCAACGTGGAGGTGCTCGGCGGACGTCGACTCTGAGAGGCGCTCGGAGACGGTTCGTGAGAGCGTTACGAAATAGTTCTCTCTTTCCTTGGCGCTGAGCTGATCCCACTTACTATCGCCTGGGCTAGAGTCGCGGCCATCACAAGCTGTACGCACCGCGGACACCAGATTTGCCCGAGTGGTCTCGGATCGTGGCGAGGAAGTCGCGGTGGGGAACTGGCCATCGTGGTCAGCCGTCACCGAAGACTCAGTCTCGCTGCGTTGCTGCGGAGCCCGGGATCCAAGAAATGCAGCTAGTCCGAGCGATGCAACAAGGAGGAATAGTCCAATAGACAGAACGCGAGACCTCATGGTGCCAGCTAGCATCCAGGGCTAGAGCGAACGACCCGCATTCTCTTACCGAACTGACGCGGTGACGCCGACAAGCGCGGCCCGCTTGTCCAGTCTCCTAAGGTCTTCGTTTCGCAGCGCGAGCCGTAAGTTGTTCGTCGTTCTTGAGTATTCACGATGAACGCCATCGACGTTCAGGTCAGGCGCCTTTTCCTGGAGGTAGTCAAACAGCTCGTCGTAAGTGAATACGCCGGAGCCGTTCGCTGCGAAGTTGTTCAGGTGCTCAGCCAAGTCATGTACGGATTCTTCGGGCACGTTGAGCCAGGCTGTGTAGGTATGCTCGATAGGAACAGAGGCGCTGTACTTCAGAAATTTCTCGAAACGCTCAGATTGCTCGCTCTGTAGTTTCGATACGATGCCCAAGGCCTCAACGCTCGCGTCCGCGACACCCGCGCGATTGCTGTAGCTTGTCAATTGACGAGATCGCAAGGCTCCGTCGTGGCTGCAAAGCACTTTGTAGCTGACCAGCGTGTGACTATAGTCGCCCAGCTCTTTGCGGCCGGCCCGGTACTCGCTAGAAAATTCCTCAGTGAAAACATCGACAACCGAGAGTACTTGAGCGATGCCCTCCGCGCATTCGATCCACTCACCTGTATCTAGCGCTGTCACTTCCATGTGCAATCCGTCTGCTCGCACTGCTTTCCGCGGCCGTCAGTTAATCCGCGTCGTCCTCGTCTTCGGTCACGACAATGGACTTGACCGCGTCGTCGTTGGTCTCGTTCTTCGAGGGCTGAGAGAAGTCCTCGTAGTCGCGCTGGAGTTCATCGGTGCGCTGTTGCTGGCTGTCTTCGTCGTACTCATCTGATGTCTTTTTGACATCTCGCACCAGATCCGACGCAGGGACCCCCACAACATTGTCCACAACTTGCTCAGTAACCCAGGTACAGCCCGTCGATGTGAGCACTAGAACTGCAGCAGCAACACTCCGGGGCGAGAGAAAGGCACGCATCAGGGATATCTCCTAAAGGTAAGAACCGAAACTGAGAATAGTCGAGAAAGAATCTGCCGCCGAATGCTCTGTGGCGCGTTGGCCCTCTATATAACGAAGCGCCATACGATTCTCACCGATCCTCAAGTAAAGAGTCGCAGAAAATAGCCTCGCCAGCAGGGACCGCACTACTGACTCTGAAGCGTTCTTCGCTTTCCGAATACTTGTGTCGCGATCGGCAAGAAGAGCCAATGCGCAAGGACTATCGGAATAGCATACAGCTCTGGTGGCAACGCGTTCATTCGCAATCCACCCCAGAAACCACGACCGTAATCGACGTTTAGTGTCGCAAACACAACCATGACGCACACGGTCAGCAAGCCGAAGAGGAAGTACTGCCGGTCTAGCAGTCTAGCGAGCCCGTACCCAATAAGGGTCGCACTGAGTGCAACAGCGGGTACTGTTGTAACGAGTGACATCAGAACCAGACCGAGAACCTGATGCTGCTGCATAAATGGAATGAACCAATTCGGCGTTGCGATGGCTGCAGCCGTTCCGACAAGATTCGAAACAACGTAGTAGTAGACGATGCCAGCGGCAATTGCGACGGCCGTGTTCTTCAGTGCTTGTCCTTGCATCAAACAATCTCCGTCAAAGCGGCGGGTTCGTCGTGAACCATCATTGCGGTCAGCTACGCTCAGTCACACGATCAGCGTCTGTTGCGCGCGGTATATCGGTTGGAGGGCACTGATCTTGTGCGGCAATGGTACCTCATCGGGGGCAGCTCTCGGACACTGTGCGAATGCGACCCTCGAAAAGGACCCTCCGAGTCGCTTTGCGATAGAGCCTTTTTTGAACGAGGCCTACTCTGGTGACAGCCCATCGATTCGTCGGCATTAATCGATCTCTCAAGTCGCCGGCATTCAATCACAATCATAGTGATTAGACGTCTCGCCGGAGCCCCGATTGACGGGGCCAAAGATGCGAAGTGCTTTTGGGGGTTCTCTTATGAAGTCTGTGGTGTTCGCAAGCATCGTTTTGATTGGCATTGCGATTTTTCTAGCTACTCGCTCCCCTGAAAAAGACCATTCCGATGTTCAACGAAAGCTGGATAGCGACGCATCAAGGGAAAAGCTGGAGACGTGGAAGGCCACCATAGATGACAACCTGCTTCCGGCGACCAGGATCATTCTGACAGGGCAGCGACCGAATGCACCGACTGCATCGAAGGTCGGCGGTGAGCCCTTCTGGCCATCGGGAAAAAAGCTATCCAACATCCGGCAAGGGCGATCCACTCCACTTCCTCGTGCAAATTAATTTTGCTGAGATCTCCGAGCCGCCAGTCGGCTACCCAACGTCCGGACTATTGCAAGTTTTCATCGCCGCAGATGACCTCTACGGTTCTGACTTCACCAAGCCGGGGACGGATGACAAGAAGAATCAGGACTACGAGATCGTCTTCCATGCAGAAGTCGATGATCACATCGGCGCGCCAAAGACTGCGCTGTCAGAGGACGATTAGTTGCCGTTTACTGGCGAATCCGCTGTGAGATTTGAATCAATATCAAGCCGCGTGTCCCCACTCGACTACCGATTCGATGCGCTTCTGCCTGGTGTGAGCAGCCTGTACGACGAAAGTGAACCCCTCTATCAGTATGCGATAGAGTCCCCTTCACACCAGATCGGGGGCTATGCGGTTTTCACGCAAACCGATCCAAGGTCGTACGAAGGTAAAGAGGAAGACTGGCAAGTACTTTTGCAGCTTGACAGCCAATCCATCGGCGACATTGACATGATGTGGGGCGATGTCGGCATCGCTAACTTCTTTATTCGCCCTGAGGACCTCGCAGCAAGAGACTTCAGTCAAGTCTGGTACAACTGGGATTGTCACTAAGGCTCGTATCCACAAACGGGGCATAGACTCTTCTTCGTCTGAATCATGAGCGGCTTCTTGGGGCCAAGAGCCGGAGTCAAAGCAAAGCGACCTCTGCGCCCCTGCCTTCGACGGCGCCGAATTCGGCGCGCCGTATGAGGCGGCGGTAGCGCATCCCGCGCGACCTAACGCCGCGGCTCAGACGCGTCTGAGACTGACGGCGACCCGGCGACAGCCGAGGCGGCAGCAGGATCAGGCGACACACGGCTTGCACGGACGGACTCAATCTGTCTCCGCATCAGCGCGCCTGACTGAATAAGCGCAACAGAGAACATCAGCCACCAGAGCGCCTTATGCACGGCCACGGAAACCCCAATACCAAGACCCGCGAAGAGGCAAAGCACGGCACACAGCGCGTACGTTCGTCGCGTAATCGAATCGGTGGGGAGGGAAAGATCTAGAAGCGCCGCAAAGAGTACGCCTGCAAGTGAGGACATCAGTGGCAAGATCAGGCTGCCGAGATCTAGATGCAAGGAGAACACTACTTCGATTGCCCGTAGCACACCGCCGAGAAGAAACGGCAGAACCCACAGATTCAGGGTGTTGAGAACAGCTGCTGCAGTTGCAACCGCCAGCCAACGGATCGTTCCCTCGATCCGCAGCGCATAGAGCACCAGACAGGTGTACAGGGCTGCCTCAATCGGCAAGTACAGCAAATAGGCGTTGTCTAAGTCAGTTGGCCCGATCAGAAGATAGGCAAAGCCCATAACAAGACTACCGCCGATGAGCACACGCGCGTTGCCCTGTACACGCACTTTCTCGAAAAAGCCGTACTTGGGGTCATCCGACATGCACAGCTCCAGACATAGAGCACCGAGGCTCTGGCACATGAACGCGACTAACGGATTGCTTATACGAAGTCATCGTTCGCGTACACAAAACTGTTAATTCTCCACGACCACAGAAGGGTCACGCCGACGGACAACACCGCAACCGTTGCCAAAAACAAGGCCGACAGGAGCGGCGACGGATTCACACCCGCAACAAGCAAGTCGTTAAGCGCCAACAGGCTTATGGCGGCCATGGCGACTGCGAACATGAAAAGCAGTGGCGAAAACAGGACCACACAGAGAATCATCGCAACCGGGCTGACTCTGCGGGCGAGAAGCGCCCCGCACGTTGCGCATTGGTAGCGATTGCGCCAGATCGAGCCCACACGATGCAACCTGGGATCAACGCCCGATCCACACTCCGGACAGCTCGCGTTGTTAGTGAGCCGTGACATCAACTAGTTTCGAGTTCGTACAGGCGCCGATGCACAACCCAGACACCGGGCCGCGCTCTTATGCACGCAGCCCTCAGCGATCATCGTCCTCGTCGTCATGTAGTCCGAGGTGTCGTAGCTGGGTGCGGTACACATGTTGTCGCTCTTCTTCAGTGTACTTCGCCAAGTGTCTTCGATAGAACTTGCGGTCGTTTATCAGAGTAATACGATCAGCAACTGCGAAACCCAGCATTAGTAGAGAAGCAGTGGCCAAACTGAACAGGAAAGCGAATTTGACCGTCCACCAGCTAAGCGGCGGGGACCCGGGCTCGAATTCACCCCTGACCCAAGTCGACAGACAAGCAAGTACAAAGAAGACCCAAAAGAACCGAAACGCGATTCGGAACGCCGCTCGATAGTAACCCGCTCTACTCGACATCGAATCGTGACGTTGCCTCATAATATGAAAGTAAACGCAATCGAGGTACTGAGGCGCAGCGCCCTCTACTGCGAGGGCCCACACGCACGAACGCAGCTGGTGCGAGGCACGCGTATGCATGGCTCGTGGCGGAGGCCCGGCGCCGGCTGCATGGACTGGTTGGGTCGCTTGATTACCACAAGTACTCCACTTGGCTGCCAGTTTGCGTTTCGCAATCCACTACAAATGGACCAATGTGATTAAGCTCTGATTGGAGCTCAATAGAAGGTTCTGGAGTCCCACGCAGCCTCGCAAGGAACCTCTGTACGTCTTCCGATGATTCTATTTCGCCCTGCCGCGGTTGCGCCCTCCATGCACTCACCGCACTTGCATGCGCATCCACGAGATCACGAAACCGCGCACGGCGATCACTACTCCAGCTTTCGCTCAGGATGGATGACACGCACAGGCACACCTCCAGCGCCCCGCGCTCCGACTCAGGGTCTTCGAGTAACGGTGACATGTAGAGCCGCAGACGTTGAGCTGTGGGATCGAGCGCAAACTCAATATCCGTCGTTCCCGGCCCTCTTGAGCAAGCGGTAGCCGTGAGCAGAAGGATCAACGAATACCTCAACAGAGGCAACCTAGCGCCGCGGCTCATGTGCACGGACGGGACTGGCGCAGACCTTGCGAATGCAGGGACTGTAACAGGCGCCCCCTTGTTGTCTGCAGTGACTGGTTAGGACCCACTTCTCGCCCTTGCACTCTCAATAGCCTCGTCTCGCGTCGCGAACATCCAATCCAGATCACTTGTTCGCGTATTCAGCAGTGTCTCTATGGCTTGAGCGCATTTCGGGCCCGCCGCAACAGAAACCGGGATGGGATCGACATCCGGCAGCAGCACGGCATCCATTTCGTCTCCCCATTGGTAGTCTAAATCAATGAGGTCGAGTACCACCGCCTTGGGATTCCAAGCGTGGACACATGCATAAGTGATGGCTGAAATGAAACTCGCATCATCGGCTCCGGCCGAGCCATGTCGATAGGCGCCAGAGAAAGCGATGACCAAGATGCCCGCACGCCATTCTGTAGGGTCATCGATCGTGACGACCCGGTAGGTAATGCTGCTCAGATCAGACAGACGACGCTCGACGATTTGCATACTGAGCAGCCTAGCGCCGGGAATAAGACGCATGGACACAGCTGGCGTCGTACTTGCATACGCAAGAGACATCACGGGTGCCCCGCATCTTCTGAAGTGACTTGCCAGGCGTCATAGGAGTAAACCCTTGTCTTGTAGTGCGCGTGCTTCATCTAAGTCGCGCCTCTTCGCCGATCCTGTTCCACCCACCACGAGTACCGTATCGTCGAAGGGAGACTCGAGCAGATCCTCCGCAGAGATTCGCCAGACCGAATAGCCCTCTGAACCACTGATTATCGACTCCGCCGCCGCGCGAGTCAGCACAAAGTGCTCGCCGGACTTCCTCTTTACCAATCTGGCGGGCACGCCGAGAAGCGCCTCGAAAGAAGAAAAATCAGCCTCGGTTAGGTCGAGCGCCCATTCTACACCCGCATACTCATTGCTCTGGGCGGCCGCTACCTCGGTTGAGAGCCTCATGTCTTGCAAGTCGCACTGCCATCGGAACATCAAGCCGCCGATGTAGCCGCGCAGGGACACTCGAGAATAAGAGCAGCCCCAGAGAAAAGATGGCGCATTGCCGACGCACTTGATGTCAGTAACAGTGACGTCTTCAAAGATCGCTCCGTGTGCGAGGCAGGCATAGTGGCGACACTGAAACACTGACACGTCTCGAACAGTGACTCGGTCGCGTACAGTCGATGGAACGGGCGTCGAGTTGTTATGGACGGTCGTACGTCCGACGCTGACATTGCCGAACATCGCAGCGCCCTGTGGCGGATGCAGTCCGGTGATCTCGCCCGATACGCTAAATCGCTTTGGCAACGAAGTGACGCCTAACGCCAGGGCTCAAACGCACGGACGCGACTGGCGAAGGCTATCCGAATGCACAGGCTGTGGCGGGCGCCTCGTGGTGGCTGCGATGGCTGGTTAGCCGGAACCTGCGAGTTCAAACGCTCATTTCCTCGTCGAATCGATCCCAATGACGGTCCTTTCCCGTACGCAGCTCAAGAATGACATCGACAGCGACATCTATCGGATCAGCGCCCTTATTGGGGACTAGCTTCACAGTTGCTCGTAGACGGAGGGACTCAAATTCCTTCATTTCTTTCGGAAAGCCGATAGACGCTACCGAGACCACGGTCTTTGGATCATCAGGCTAAACACGAGGCTCTCGTCCTGATGTGCTCGAGTGGCCGAATACTGACCCGGTTGTCACCCCAGTAAGCTGAATGCCTTCAACCGTGAACCCTGTCAGGGTGTCGGGCTCGGAAACCCTTACCCAGAATTGGATGCCATCGGGTAGTTTTGCCAGGCGCTCCTCGTCGATTGTCTCAGTAACGACAATCGTGATTGCGCCGTTCGCAAACTCGACGCGTTCAGCCGAGTACCGAACCGTGCTGTAAGTCGTGCAACCAGACGTGGCGAGCGCTATCACCAACACAAACGTCAGAAGAGTTTTCATTGTCATTCCGTATGACGCCGAGGCTCTGCTGTGCAGACGCAGCCGGCGGGGTTTTTGTACATGCAAGAGACATGTCCAGCGTCCCCTGTCTGATGCAGTGACTTGTTAGGTGACCGTGTCCGCACTGCAACCCCTCAGCGTCTCGCCGAACGCAAGAACACACGCGCAACGATGAAGCCAACGAGTACGCTAAACAAAATACCCAAGACCACACCGAGTGGATCAACAACGACAAGGTAGCTGTCATGAGCATGCGGGGCGTCACCACAGGAATAGCTCCGGAAATTCGATGTAAGGCCGAGTGCAGAGCAGGCGCGCATGAGCCTTCCTGCACCAAGGACTGCCATAACCAGACCTGCGCCAACAGTTCCGGCCAGCACAGCAACAATCCGAGCCTGCTTGGACTGCACGAAAGTCACCTAACGCCGGGGCTCAGGCGAATGAACACAACTGACGCAGGCTTTACGGGCGCAAAGGCTGTGACAGTGGCCCCTTATTGGCTGCAGTGGCTGGTTAGGTTGCATGCTAGTTGCCTCCCGAGTAAATCAGCCGAGTGCTCTCGGGGAGATTCTCTAGCTTGCCCTCATCGCCAACGCTGTAGCTGCGGACAAGGTGGAATCCGGCCTCTTTGAACTCCAAGCTGACGTTTGCGGTACCTTCCACAGCAATCGTGCCCTCGATACGACATGGGCGATCCACGTACACGACCAGAACATTGGAGCCTGATTCAGCGTCCACAATAGTTGCGCCGGGAAAGACGCTTGATCCTGGCTTTGCGAAGAACGTTGCCAACCGAAGGAACTTTGCCTCGGCCGGGACAACCGTTAGCTTGGAATACTGGCTGTTCCCGGTAAGTTCAACAGAGGCCTCTAGCGCCTGATCTTCGATCAAATAGAGCGGGAACACGATGTGGTCAGCTGCGATCGGAGCCAAACGATAGAAACCCGCATCTTCTGATGGCGAGCCGACGAGCTGCCCCGGTATGAAGCCGATGACGGGCAGATGGTCTGAACCATCACCGAACCGCTCACCGGACTGCCACTCTGTAGTCGCTACAAGGAACCTCTGAAACTCTGCGCGTGAACTCGTGCACACGATCAGGAGTATGGCCATGGCAAAAACTGCGCGCATGCAAGAGACCTGACGGAGGTCCTGTGTCGGCTGCAGTGACTGGTTAGGCGGCTGCACTCCTACTCCTTTCGAAGATAGTGCTTGTGGACGTTCTGGAGGTCTTCCCACCCAGGATCCTCAAAGAACTCGATCTTAATGGGATACCGCGGGTGATCTGCAAGCGTGCTATTCAGATCCTCAAGAAAGCCGTCACGACTGCCAGTGTAGTAGGTGAGTTCCTTGATCCCGTTCCCCGTACGCGTGTAGACCTGAAAACACGTACCACGCGCCTCCATCTCGTCGATCGCGCCCTCTAATCGCATCATCTGGGACAACATCTCCTCAACGGGCATTCCGCCGTTCTCAGAAACGTCGTACTCCCAAGTGATAACGGTGAGCCAACTGTGCTTGTCCCGCAGGTCCTCAGCTGGCAGCTCTTCAATGACCTTCATAACGACCCGCAGGCCGTCGACCTCGTACGAACCGACGACCCACTGCGCAGGCTCCTCAGACGACGATGAGCTCATGACGAAAAATAGTCCAATGAAGAATACTCCGAAGCGCGACATGGACTCGCCGCCTAGCGCCCGGGCTCAGCAGCGCCGGACGCTGGCGCGAGCTTGGCGACAGCCAAGGTTGCGACAGAGTCAAGCGTCTGCTGCAGTGACCGCTTAAGTTGCAGATTAGTACTCTTCACCCTCATCTCCAACGACGATACCGCCCAACTCTTGAGCAACAACTTTCATCAATTGAATAGTCTGTTCGCCCGGCGACGATACCGAGATACTGAGCGCACCTTCCGAAACACGCCCCCGAAATATCGCACCATTACCTGCACGGGCTGAGTTCAGTGTACCCATTGTAATTGTCTGCCCAGTTACAGGGTTCTTGGCCGTTGCAACTTCAACCAGCTCAAGAGAATTGCTCCTGTCGACGTACGCGAGCCAGTCTTCCAGAGTCTTCTCGGTTTCTTCAATGTGCAGGTCGTATCCCATAGCCGCTCGCTTTCACTTGATTTCGTCGGACAATCCCCAGCGCTTAGGTCTTGCGACTTAACGCTGGGTCTCAGACGCAAGGATGCGACTGGCGCGGGCCTCGCGGATGAAAGGGCTGTGACAGCCGCCCCGTGTCGGCTGCGGTGACTGGTTAGGTCGCTTCCGCGTCATGGCCGGATCTCTACAGGTACGCCGTTTGCTACTGAGGACCATATCTCAGCCATCTCAACGGTGCTAACTGCGACGCATCCATCTGTCCAGTCGCGGCCACGGAACAAAGCACCGAACAACCCGAGTCCGCTTGGTACGCCGTGGATCATGATATCGCCGCCCGGCGAAAGCCCCTGACTCTGGGCACGCTGCGTATCTGCAGCATTGGGGTAGGAGATGTGTAGAGAACGGTAGTACCGGCTCCCTTCATTTCGCCAGTCGATGCTGTACGCACCCTCCGGCGTCCGGGAATCGCCCTCCTGCTCCTTGTGTCCGACGGGATTACCACCCAAGGAGACCGCATAGGACTTGATAACCGCGTCACCGCTCATGAGATCGAGGCGTCGCTCTGCCTTGTGGACGATTATTGCGTCCGCGGGTGGCAGCGCCTCTGCGAATAGGCTCGGCCAGTAGTCATCCGCAACGTAAACGACGACGACTAGAAGTGTTGCCAAGAACACTGCGCGCTTCGCCATGCGACCTAACGCTGAGGCTCAGCAGCGACTGACGCTGGCGTGGGCTTAGCGACAGCCAAGGCCGCGGCAAGGTCGATAGTCTGCTGCAGTGACCGGTTAAGTGGCACATTGTCGAGGCTCAGCGAAGTACTCGACATCATCGGCTTCAATCCTCCATCTTGCGGTGCTCGCCAAATAACTCCACTCGATCTCGTGGGTGAGCCTTCCCTCATCCGAAATCCGAAACTCATCATAGCGCCAGTCGTGGTGCCCATCAGCGATCGCAACCGCATCAAGCCAAAGCGCACTGACTCCGGAGTAAACGAGAGTCAGATCCATGTCATGGAAGGCACCAAGAAGCTCAACACGGACACTTGTCGCGCGTTCGGCCGAGCGATCGCCTGAACCGACCTCGAGAACTTCGAATCGCTCTAGCCAGGCGTCGTTCGGCGATCGACGATCGTCGAGACTGAACCACCAATCCGACGTCGCCAGCGAGAATGCGCCGCGAGGAAACTCCTCTGTGTGGCGCTTAAGGTACTCGCGATACCGCTGGAACGAGCCTACCGGGTCTTGGTCGCGCTGTTCCGAAAGAATGAACAAGCGGGTGCCGCCTAACGCACAACTTCAGCTGCGATAGACGCAGGCTGTGCCTTGGCAATAGCCAGGGTGCTAACTGGGTCAATTGTCGGCTGCGACGCTTTTTTGGACAGGTTAACCACTTACACATCGCCTAAGAAAGTGCGAACGCAAAGTAGAGTAGCACCCACGGGTATGCGCTAAGCAAGGGAATGCAAGAAACTGCCATCACACTTGCGGAACTAGCACCAGCTCGTTTTCTTCTGGAGCCCCAAATCACGGCAACCAAATAAAAGAACGGATAGGCAAGACAGGAAATAACGGTGTACCGGTAAATCGGGTCGCGGCAGAGAAACACACTCTCATCATCACAAAACGCAAGGCCGAACATCACAAATGGCCAGAGCAGTAAAATGACTCCGAACAATACAATTGGGATTCTGTCGGAGTTTCCCGCTTTCGTGTCCAGGACACTGCTGTCGAGGCTCGGATCGCCCACTTTCGGCGGCCTGCCGTCTAACAACGGTGTTTAGTTGCGGCTGAGGCTGGCAACGGCTCGACGACAGCCGCGACGCCGGCAGGGTCAAGTGTCGGCTGCAGTGACTGGTTAGGTTGCAGGCTTTCCACTCCATTGCTCTCCATGCTTCCGAAGCTCGTCCTGCATTCGACGAGACAATCGAGGAAGGACCTCTAAGATCTCGGCTCGGCTGAACCCGAACAAAGCGAAATCCTCCAGAAAAGACACTCCGAGTGCGTTGTCAACGTCGTCACCGGAACCATCGACGTATTCTTCAACGAGTCGGAACGACTTCTCGACATACCAGAATCTACCATCACGAACGGCCTCTTCGACAGTGCGACGAAACGCGGCGACCTCTAGGTGGATCAGCCCGTGTAGACCGTCGCCCAAGCCTGCGAGCGCGTTCGGAAACTCAAGACGCAAAGCAGAGAGAAATTCCTCGCGCCGGGCCATGTCTTTGCAACCTAAGGCCGGGGCTCAGCCGCGCGGACGCAGGCGGCGTGGCTCTTGCACATGTAGGAGACAAGACAGGTGCCCCGCGTCTGCTGCGGTGACTGGTTAGGCTGCGCCATCGTAGACCGCTCCAAGCTTGCGCCTGAAGTCCCTCACATCACGAAGCGAAACCGTGTTTGTGGTCCACACCGCACTGGGGAAACTCCAGAAGAGAACCGACCCTTTGTATTCCTTCGTGAATTCTGCGTTGCGCGCTGGCTTAGTAACCTTCCACGCCAGGTGCTTCCACGGCGTTCTCCTAAGCGTCAAGTTGCAGGGAAACTCTCTATCAAGCAGGCGCTCCAAGAAGGAATCGAGTTGCCGCACCTCCTCTGCACTCAGGTCAAAGTGACTCCCGGCAAGGCGCAGCCCCCAACTAGTCGCTCTGACCGTGAGTCGCAATACACCGGGTACTTCGAGGGACGTATTCTCCCGCAGCACAAGCGCCACATTGGACATTTCGAGAGAGAAGTACGATGCAACATCAGTCGGAGTGGGCGCAGCCATCAGTCGCGCCGCCTAACGCCAGGGCCCAGACGCAGCGACGTGGCTGGCGCGAGGCATGCCCTTGCGTGGCTCGCGACAAATGCCCCATGTCGGCTGCAATGACTGGTTATACCGCGGTTTGCTCATGCCTCAGTTTCAATCGCATCGAATGACCGCCTTGGGCCAGAGCAATCTGGTCAAGTCAGGCTAACAGGGGCTTTTGTCCTACTGCCTTAAAGAAGGTGTAGGAAAAGGTGCCGCTGGGTTCTGCCGTTCGATATAGAGCTCGGACTCCTTCGTCAAACAATGCTGAATCAATGATGCCTGCTTCGAGCGCAGACTCTCGAATACCCTCAATCATTGCTGTAAACGTTTTTTTGGTAAAGCCTTCAACGAGGTGCGGCTTGCTCGCGTCAACGTATACCATCCGCGGGGAAACTTGCACTGACTTGTAACCACACTTAGCAATTAGTGGGTAGAGACGCCGACCAATATGGGCGTCGCCACCTGCTCTTCGTTGCAATTCGACCTGCGAGTTGATCGCAGCATCGGCCGCACTACTTTCGGGGTGAAAATACGTTGACCCGTGGTCGCCTTCGACGACCGTAATCGTCCCACCAGGTTTCAGCACTGAACTAAGGCTTTTCAGAGCGTCAACGGGATTTGAAAGGTGTTCAAGAACGAAGCAGAGGAAAACGTGGTCAAAAGTATGGGGCTCAAAAGGCAAAGAAAAGATGTCGGCTATTTGAAACTCTACATTGGTAATACCTTCAGCCAGGACGTTTTTAGCGGCGCGTGCAACAGAGTCTGCCGAAACATCAATCGAAACGATTTTTGCCTCAGGACTGCTCTTCGCGAGAGCAACGGTTTGCGCTCCGACACCACAGCCTGCTTCGAGAACGACGCTACCCTTCGGGTAGTGGGTGTCGGAATGGAGAAGCTCTGTAAGAGTTCGGGCCTGATCTTGTAGTCGGATGGCCTCTGCTGGCTTGTACCCGTGAACATACTTCTGATTCATATAAGCGCCTCCTTTCTACGCCTCGTTTGGGTCAATGGTTGTTGCTGCGGCAACCGACCGGGTCTGCTGTACATGTTGGCGGTGATGTATGCTGCGCGGCGTAACGCCGTGGCGCAGACGCGTGGACGCGGCCAACGTCGCTCTTACTCATGCAAGAGATATGACGGCTGCCCGGTGTTGGCTGCAGTGACTGGTTAAGTGCCATCTGCGACAGCCTTCCGAACATATTTGAGCCAGTCATCATCAGTCGACTCGATAAGTTCAGCCGACTTCATCGCGCCAAAAGAGTCCGGGAAGAGCAGGTAGGACTTTCCTATCTCAAACCCGTGGTTGGGACCGCAAATGCAACAAGGAAATTCAGATCTTCCTATGTGCGTGGCCCAAAAGCGCTTGTCGGAGTGATCAGAAAACGACGTTGTACCAACCCCGTCACCGATGGCATCAAACTCTATTGGCTCGACGATCTCGCCCTTCAACACCTCGACGACGCGAAATGCATACAACACGATGTCGCTGTCACGAGTTGCCTCTATCGCTTCCGCGAGCACGATCACCTCGGCACCGGTTACTAGCTCTTCGTAGGTCCAACCTGCGCCATTCTTCGGAGAAAAGCAGCTGTGCCCTGGAGCTGCTATCGAGAGCAGTATCATGCACATGAGACATGTGAAGTACTTTCTCATGACGCGTAACGCCGGTGCTCAGACGCACAGACATAGCACGCGCAGGCTTTGCGAACGCAAATGCTGTGACAGGCGCACCGTGTCAGCTGCGGTGAGTGATTATGCCGCACTTTGCTCATGCCTCAGATCGTATCCTATCGAAGGGCAAATTTCGGCCATAAGTAAACGGTCACCAGCGAGCATTATGGGTCGCAACTGCCAGAGACAAAACACAGGGTAAGCCACTGAATGTGCAATCCGAGATAACCAGCCGCAAATGCAACAGGCGCGACAGAAGCGATCATCTTGGTGACTGATGTGTCACGGCTACAGAACCAAAGCGGCGCAACTGCAATGGCAATCGCAATTGCGTATCCCAGCGCCCAGGCTGCACGTGCAGTGTTCCCTGACGGTGGACGCGGGAACACTGAAATTGCTACGACAGAAATGGTAGCCCATACCAGAGTTGCGAGTGCGAGCTGCCAACCTCGACCCCCTATCTTGAACACAATGGCACAGGCGACAGCAATTCCGGCAAGAGCCACCCCCTGGACGACAAGAAATGCGACCGTTTCGTTGATCTGAAGCCTCCCAACTCTCGTGGGTCTGAGTGTCGGCTACCGGTTAATAGCGCTGTAGCTGCAGCGGCAGACGGAGCCCGCTGTGCCGGCCAGCAGAGGCGTTTCCTGCGCGGCATAACGTCGGAGCTCAGACGCACGGACACAGCCGGCGTGGCACTTGCGCATCCAAGAGACATGACGGATGCCCCGCGTCGGCAGCAGTGACCGTTCAGGTGGACTAGATATGTTTGAGCAATGCGTCATGCTTCCCGCCCATGAACAGGGCTAGCGCTTCGCGAGCCTCCGCTTCTGTGAGCTCGCGGGTCCGCGGCGATTCATGCGTCTTTCCGCGCAGCTTACTCAACCAACCTGGGTTCTCTATCGGATATCGATACTCATTAACGAACCTCAGCGTGTCACCCGCGAGGTACGCCGACACCCAGAAAAGCTTGTCTGAGGTCGGGTCTTCAAGAGAAAGCGTGGGCGCACACATCTCGGTCTGGGCCGCGGTAACGGCCTCAGAATGCCACGGCTTCTGATCAAAGTGACCCAAGACGCGCTCTAGCTCCGCGAGACCATGGTCTTCAACTTTCTCGAAGTCCGTGCCGCCGAATTGCTCGGTCATTTTTATCGAAGTCATGAGTCTACCTAAAGTCGAAATTCAGCTGCGATTGACGCAGATGTGGTTCTGGCGACGGCCAGAGGCTCAGCTGGGTCAATCGTCAGCTGCAGCGTTTTGCTGGGCCTCATGAGACAACCTTCAATTGCGAGGAATACGGCGGCGCTGGTCCCGGACCGTCGTCGCGCTCCGCTGGCGGTGTCATCTCCGAATCCCACCTGACAAATCTCGCCACTTTGAGCGGCGACTTCAAGTACTGGCGTAACGACGAGAGTCTCTCACCAACTGTCATCGACGTGTCGATCACGAACGGCTGGCTCAATAGCTCTTCGACGTCCTTGGGCGCTTGAGAGGCTATATGAAGCCTAACGGCGGTAACGAACTCTTGGACTTCGGCAATCTCGAAGGTGAAATCATCGATCGTGTGGATTTCGACGAGCACACCGATACGGTGATCATGACTGTACGTGACAATGAATTTTTGGAGCATCGACCTGAGACCTAACGCCGGAGCTCAGAGGCACGGACGCGACTGGCGCAGGCCTTGCGCATGCAAGGGCTGTGACGGACACCTCGTGTGATCTC
Source organism: Pseudomonadota bacterium (assembly GCA_038524795.1). Lineage (GTDB taxonomy): Bacteria > Pseudomonadota > Gammaproteobacteria > Steroidobacterales > Woeseiaceae > CALBPI01. Next base: position 94,391 of record JBCBIJ010000013.1, read on the forward strand.
TAATGACTGGTTACGCCGCGCTTTGCTCATGCCTCAGATCGTATCCTATCGAGGGCAGCTTTCGGCCCGAAGCGGCGGTTGGAAAGACCAAGCATGGCCATAGCTAAAGCAGTTGGGTGGCGGCTGTCTTGATTAGCAAGTACGCGAAAACCGCCAGAGCCATGTATCGAAGAGCTCTCACCACAGGCTTGTTCTCAAATTCACGCATGGATTCCCGGGTCTCATTCTGTTGCTCTGGGGTCCTTCCCCTGCGCCAGAACACTGTGGATATCTGAGCAACAAGAACGCCGAGAATCAGCAGACCTACGCCTACTTTTGGGAAGAAGAACATCGTGCCGAAAGACACGATAGCCCAGACGATGATTAGTATGCCTGGACGAGCTTCTTTAGCGGAAAGCTGTCGATTCCAAGATGGTTGGTTTTTTTCTCGCATAGCGCCATGAGTCACTCGACGGCATTCAGAATCGTGACTGTCCGGAATGGGTCAATAGTGGACACTGCCCGCAGTGGCAGCGAGCCGTGACGTATCCTTCGCGGCATAACGCCGGGGCTTAGACGCACCGACGCGACTGGCGCAGGCCTTGCGGATGCTAGGGCTGTGACAGGCGCCCCGTGTCAGCTGCGGTGACTTGTTGCACTTAGGCTGAGATGCCAAAGCCATTCGCTCCACTACTCATCCAATCCGCTCCGCTCGACGGCTCGACGACGCTGAGTTTCCTTTAGTCGCTCCAGGGCGCCGATTTCGCAGTCGATCCTATGTTGTCGAGCGCTCTCAATGGCTGCATCGTCCAAATAATCGGAGAGCTGGTCCCGAAGATCGTCTAGCCGGTCCAATACGCTTGGAGAGATTGACTCCGTGCCACAGACGCCGTCTAGCATGCGACGGAACTTTTGACTCTCAAGAGCCTTACTCTCAACACTGCCTATCCAGGCCTCCCCCGCATGGACAAATAAGTGCTGCAGCGGGCCTACAGCGATCGCGGCGAGTTGGAGGTCAGTCTGCGCCAGATTCGTCGCAATCCGAGCGAAATTCCACTGCATCTCTGGCGGGCAGAAGAAGCTCATAGCGGTAACACCCTCGCTCCACTCCCCAACGGAGTTGAGTTGCGTCTCTTCGACTTCCTGCAACCACGCTCGGGCCACTGCGATCACATCCGGCTCACTAAGTCGGAGCCACTTGCGAAGTACGGGATTCGTCACCGCGACCTACGTGTAACGCCGGGGCTCAGACGCACCGACGCAGCTGGCGCGAGGCATGCGCATGCATGGCACGTGACAGATGCCCGGTGTCGGTTGCAGTAACTGGTTATGCATCTCGGTCTCGATAGATTTTACGCAGGGTAAGAACTGAGTAGAGAGCAAGCCCGAAAACAACCCATTGAATTGTATACAGGGAATACATGGCGTCAGTCACGGCCGGAACCCGAACAAATGCGAGATACGCGTAAACGGTCACAAACAAGACAGACAGCGCAACGTAGACCGCCGCGCGTTGAGGAACAAGCCATCTCAAAAGCCACGCCAATGGCAAGAGAATCGAGAGCAAAGCGATCAGCTTCATGATCACGCTAGCGCTGTTCACGCGAGCGTCCCTGATGCATAACGCCAGGGCTCAGACGCACCGACGCAGCTGGCGCGAGGCATGTGTTTGCATGGCTCGTGACAGATGCCCCATGTCGGCTGCAGTGACTGGTTAGGCTTCATGATTGCCCGTTTCTTGCTGCCCCGAAAGTACCAACGGTGGGCCATCTTTATCGCACGGCATCACAGTAACTTCTCCAACCGAACGGACTTCCATCTCTATCTTGGATCGGAAGCCGCAGACATATTCAGCAGGATAGCCAACGAGCTCAGGGATGGGAAAAAACGTGATCCGCTCTCCTTCCGCCTCCAACGCGAATCCGAAGTTGAGCCCACGAAATTTCTCCGACCTCCCAGGCTCCAGAATTGTCTGAGTGCCATCGAATAGAACGGAAACTCGTACTGCCAACTTGTTGGTAAGCGTTACAGGATTGGCGTAGCTGCACCCGAGCACAAGTGCGGCGAGGACTCCAACTACGATGAGCTTAAACGAGGCGCGCATGAAGCCTAACGCCGGGGCTCAGCAGCGAATGACGCTGGCGCGGGCTTGGCGGCAGCCAAGATCGCGACAGGGTCAAGCGTCTGCTGCAGTGACTGGTTAGGCTGCATATAGCGCCGGCTGAAAATGGAGGAAATCATCGGATGCCTCTGGACTCCATGGCCACACGCCACTCGTAGAGGGATAGACCAGCTGCAGCATACGAAAGTCCAGGCCATCGTGAAGCCAAATCCCCCATCCAAAGTAGTCTCGATAGTTCTTCGTCTCGACAAGTCGAAAGCAGACATCGAATCCTTCGAGAAAACCTGAGTACATCTTACCCGGCTCGAACACCTCACCATCAGAAACGCGTCCCGCATAGTCATTGAGCATCGAG
>JBCBIJ010000014.1:0-92539 GCA_038524795.1 Pseudomonadota bacterium
GGGTTTGACGGACCGTTGGGCGACAGGACGTCGCCCAGCGAGCGATACAGGGATGTACTCGAGCGCGTCCGGCAAACCCCTCCGACCCGGCGGGATGGCGGGTTCGTGCGTTTGTTGGCCTTACGATGTCGCTAAGAGGTTGCCGCGCCCACTGCGTGGGCTCGCAATGACGTCTCACGTTGGGAGATCGCCGCGGCGCTGCGCGCCTCGCGATGACGAGGTGGGGCTACGCGCCTCGCGATGACGAGGTGGGGCTACGCGCCTCGCGATGACGGGGGGCGCTACGCCGCCGCCGTCAGGCGTTCTTCAGTTGGAATCGCTCGATGAGTGCGTCGCGTTTTCCGGGTTGGAAATTGATCTTGCGCGCATCTCTCTGGATGTGGGGCAGATCGACGACGCGTTTGTCCATGACGCGGTACCAGAGCCAGGGGAAGTAGGCGAGCAGATACATGCCCATGTAGCCGTTGGGTAGCGTGGGCAGATCATCGAAGTTGCGCAGGCTCTGGTAGCGACGCGCCGGGTGGGCGTGGTGGTCGGAATGACGCTCGAGCTGGAACAGAAGCAGATTCGAGTAGATGTGGTTCGAGTTCCACGAGTGGTGCGGCTTGCAGCGCTCATAGCGGCCGTTCTCGTCTTTCTCGCGCAGCAGGCCGTAGTGCTCGATGTAGTTGGCCGAGGTCAGCTGCCACCAGGCGAAGACGTTATGGATGGGCAGGAAGATGAGCATGGCCCAGCCCAGCCAGGCAATGAGCCCCACTTGCAGGACGACCGTGATGGCCATGGACTGCAGGATGAAGTTGCTCGGGTGCCAGACGCTCTTGCCCTGGCGCGCCATGCGTTCGGTTTCAAGTTGCCAGGCGCGGCGCATGGTGCCCGGAATCTCGCGCAGCGCGAACGTGTAGATGGACTCGCCCATGCGTGCACTCGCCGGGTCTTCGGGTGTCGAGACATCTCGGTGGTGGCCACCGTTGTGTTCGATCCAGAAATGGCCGTAGGCGGGGACCGCGAGCACGATCTTGGCCAGGTTACGTTCGAGCTTGGTCTTTTTGTGGCCAAGCTCGTGGCCCGTGTTGATGCCGAGCCCGCTCGTCATGCCCGCTGTTATGGCCAGCGCGAGAAAGCCCCACCAGGGCATATCGGCGGCCACGGCCCACCATGCGGCAGCCACGAGCGACATGAAATGCAGCGGCACTGCGATGTAGGTGAGGAGGCGGTAGAACGGGTCGGCCTCGAGTTGCGGGACCACGGCCTCGGGTGGATTGCTGTCGTCCTCGCCCAGCACCCAGTCGATGATCGGCGCGATGCCGTAGGAGAATGCGATGGGCAGCAGCAGCCAGAGTGCGTTACCCGTCGCCGCGTGCAGGCCGATGCCGAGGAACGGGAAGAGCGGATACGTCACCGACAGCAGCCACAGCTTGCGTTTCGTGTCCGTGTAGGTGACGGTGCTGCCGTCCTTGAGTGTTGCCGTGAGCGTGGTCATCGCGGTGGCCTCGGTCCCTCGTTACAATCAGCATATCAAAGGGCTGCAGGGCGTTTCTGCGCCCAAATTCACGCAAAAATGCCTGCTGCCGCTAAACCTTTTGGCGGCAGCACCGTCTTACTGCTGATCCGGAGGGGGGACAAGTCCGATGTCGAGGGGTCGGCAGTCAGTACTGCTGTTGTTGGCTACAGGCCTTCTGGCCTGGCCTGGCGTGTCTGCGCGCGCCGATTATTCTGTGCCCGCTGTGGAGGGCAATATCATCGTCGACGGGGCGCTCAATGAAGCGTTCTGGCAGTCTGCGACAGTCGTCACACTCGACTACGAGACGATTCCTGACGAAAACACGCCCGCCGATGTGCGCACTGAGGTCCTGATCGCCGAGAACGGCGACAAACTCCTCGTGGCATTTCGCGCCTTCGACCCCGAGCCCGACAGCATCGTCGCCTACCTGTCCGACCGCGACGCGGCTTATAGCGATGACTTTGTTGGCATCGTGCTCGACACGTTCAACGACGAACGGCGCGCCTTCGAGTTTTTTGCGAACCCGCTTGGCATCCAGATGGATCTGACGTTTGACGACGTCAACGGCAACGAAGATGACTCCTGGGACGCGATCTGGGATTCAGCGGGGCAAATCACCGACGATGGCTTCGTCGTTGAGATGGCGATCCCATTCCGGATGCTGCAGTTTCCGGCCGGCAACGGTGAGAAGACCTTCGGTTTCGACTTGCTGAGATTTCGCCCACGCAGTGACCGCGTGCGCTTGTCCAACAATCCTCAGGACCGCGAGCGACCCTGCTATCTCTGCCAGTTGGACAAGCTCACGGGCTTTAGCCGCGTGACGCCTGGCCGCAATCTTGTGATCGCGCCTTCCGCCGTGGCGACGCGTGATGACGCACTGCCCGAAGTTGGCGACAGCCTCGAGAGCGGTGATGTCGAGTTTGAACCGTCGCTCGACGTGCGCTGGGGCGTGACGCCCGACATCAACTTGACGGCGACACTCAACCCCGACTTCTCGCAGGTCGAGGCCGACGTGGCGCAGCTGCAGATCAACCAGCGTTTCGCGTTGTTTTTCCCGGAGCAGCGTCCGTTCTTCCTTGAGGGCGCAGACTTCTTTGCGTCGCCCATCGACGCTGTGTTCACGCGCAACGTTGCGGACCCCGACTACGGCGCCAAGGTGACGGGCAAGATTGACGGTCACACGTTCGGTGCCTTCGTCGCCGACGACAGGCTCACCAACCTGTTGCTGCCGGGACCGCTGGGCTCTGACGTTGCGGGTCTCGAGACTGAATCTGAGACGGCCGTCGCACGCTACGCCTACGACGTTGGGCAAAACTCGCGTGTCGGCGCGCTGGTTACGGCCCGTCGCGGTGACAACTACGAGAACCTCGTGGCCGGTATCGACGGCCGCTTCCAGTTTGCTGACTACCACGAGGTGTCGTTCCAGTACCTCGGGTCGAGCACTGAGTACCCCGACGAAGTCGTCAGCGACTTCGAACTGAATGACGCGGCACCAGGCGGCACGGCCTGGCGGGCGCGCTGGAGCCGCGACACGCGCAACTGGTTTCACTTCATTCAGCACCAGGACTACTCCCGGGGTTTTCGTGCGGACATGGGCTTCGTGCCGCAGGTCGACTTCACCAAGACTGTCGCGGGCGTTTTCAGGAATTTCTGGGCGCCCGAAGGCCAGTGGTGGAACCGTGTGTCCATGGGCGGCGACTGGGACATCACCCACGACCAGTCGGGGCGCTTGCTTGAGCGCGAGCTTGAAGCCGAGGTGTCGCTGCAAGCCGCGCTGCGTTCGTACATCGAGATCGGCGTGACGCGTCGCCAGCAGCTTTTCGACGACCAGCTGTTCAAGGAAACCCAGCCGCGCCTGTTTGCGGAAATGAACCCCGATGGTGCGACCTACCTGGGCCTCTTCGCCCGCACCGGTGACCAGGTCGATTTCGCAAACTCGCGGCTCGGGGACAACCTGCTCATCAGTCCGCGTATCAACCGACGCTTTGGCAAAGGCGGGCTCATGCGCTTGCGCCACACCTGGCAAGAGCTTGAGTTCGAGGGCGAGCGCGTGTTCCGCGTGAACTTGACGGACTTGCGCGTGCAGTACCAGTTCAACCCGACGATGTTCGTGCGCCTTATCGTGTTGCACCGGGATATCGACCGGAACCCCGCGGCCTACCTCGAGCCCGTCGAGGCCAGTACGCGCTCGGTGTCGAGCCAGTTGCTGTTCTCCTACAAGGCCAATCCGCAAACCGTGTTCTTTCTGGGCTATGGAGATTCACGCCTTGAAGACGACGAGTTCACGGACCTGACCCAAACCGACCGGAGCTTCTTCCTGAAAGTCGGCTACGCCTGGCTGCCCTGAGGCTGGCGCGGCCCGGGCGCCGAGACTATCCTGTGGCGGCTGTTTCAGGGGGGGGGTAAACCACATGCTGTTCTACGATTGCGCCACGGCGCCAAGTCCGCGCCGCGTTCGCATTTTCATCGCTGAAAAGGGTATCGAGGTGCCCGTTCAGCAGATTGATCTGCGCAACGGCGAACACCTGCAGCCCGAGTTTCGGGCCAAGAATCCCGACTGCACGGTTCCCGCGCTGGAGCTTGACGACGGCACCGTGCTGGCCGAGTCACTGGCGATTTGCAGCTATCTCGAAGACGTGCACCCCGAGCCGCCGCTCATGGGGCGTGACCCTGTCGAGCGCGCGCAAGTGCTCATGTGGAATGCCCGTATCGAGCACACGGGTCTGGCCGGTGTTGCCGAGTCGTTTCGCAATCACTCCAAAGGCTTTGTTGGCCGCGCTGTCACCGGCTCGGAGAGTTTCGATCAAATCCCGCAGCTCGTGCCGCGTGGCCGCCGTATGGCCGAGCTGTTCATGGCGAACCTCGACCAGCGACTTGCGGCGCACGAGTTCATTGTTGGTGATGCGTTCACAATGGCCGACATCACCGCACTGGTGACCATCGACATGGCCGCCTGGATCAAGCTGCCGATCCCAGCTGCCTGCGAACACGTCAAACGCTGGCACGACAGCGTCAGTGCCAGGCCCAGCGCCCGGACCTAAGTCACCGTGTCCGCCGATCGTCAGTGCACGGACACGGTGTTCGTGGTGCGCCCGTGCCGGTTCCAAGCCAATCCGGAGACGGCTGCAAGCAATGCGTTCCAGGCGCAGGCGCCCTGGCAGGACCTCGCGGCGTCGAATGCACGTGCCCAACAGCAATTCGACGGGCTGGTCGATACGTTAACGGCGGCCGGCGTGCGCTGCCTCGTGTTCGACGACACGCCCGACCCGCACACACCCGACAGCATCTTCCCCAACAACTGGATCACGACACACGCGGACGGCAGCGTGGTGCTGTTTCCGATGGAAGCGCCCAGCCGGCGGGGAGAGCGGCGCAGCGACATTGTTGAGGCGTTTTCGAAGACGCATGGTTTCGAGGTGGCCCGCGTCGTCGATCTGAGTCCGGCAGAAGACGAGGGCCGCTACCTCGAAGGCACGGGCAGCCTCGTACTCGACCGCGTGAATCGCGTGGCCTATGCCTGTCGCGCTTCGCGCACTAACGCGCAGGTGCTCGAGGCCTTTGCGAGCGAGATGGACTACAGGCCGTTGCTGTTCGACAGCGTGGACGCCGATGGCCAGCCCATCTATCACACCAACGTCATGATGTGGCTGGGTACGAAGCTGGCCGGTGTGTGCCTGGCGTCGCTGGCCGAGGCCGACCGAACGCGGCTGCTGGCCGCACTCGAGGCCAGCGGGCACACCGTAATCGACCTGAGCTTCGTACAGCTTGAGGCTTTTGCGGGCAACATGCTCGAGCTCGTCGCGGAGGACGGCAGCCCTGTGATCGCAATGTCACAACAGGCTTACGACGTCCTTACGGACGCCCAGCGTGAGCAGCTCGAGGCCCACGCGCGACTGGCCGTATGCCCGATCGATCACATCGAAACGCAGTCGGGCGGCAGCGTGCGCTGCATGCTGGCGGAGGTCTACCTGCCGCACGCCCAGGCGCTACAATAGCGGGCTAGCACCTGCCCTTTGAACGAGACCACCATGACTGATCGCGACCGCATCCTTATGTGTCCGCCGGACCACTTCACTGTCGATTACGCCATCAACCCCTGGATGGGCGGTAACGAGGGCAAGCTCGACTCTGCGCTCGCACAGCAGCAATGGGAAAACCTCGTTGCTGCGATCGGTGAATACGCCGACGTCGTCACGATGACGCCGCAGCCCGACCTGCCGGACATGGTGTTTACGGCCAACGCGGGCGCCGTCTACGGCGACAAGGCCATTGCCAGCCATTTCATGCCGCACGAGCGCCGTCCCGAAGAGCCGCACTTCAAGCGCTGGTTCCGCGACAACGGATTCGAGCTGCTCGACCTTGATGAGAAGCTGGGCTTCGAAGGCGCCGGTGACTGTCTTGCGGATCGCGGCGGTCCCTGGCTCTGGACGGGCTACGGCTTTCGCACTGAGATCGAGGCGCACCCCGTCATCGAAGCGTTCTTCGGCCGTGAACTCGTGTCGATCCGTCTCACCGACGAACGCTTCTACCACATCGATACGTGTTTCTGTCCGCTCACAGACGGCTTCCTCATGTACCACCCACCCGCGTTCGACTTCGAGTCGCGCATGAAGATTGAGACGCGCGTGCCGCCGCACAAGCGCATCATCTGCGACACGCTCGACGCCGGTAACTTTGCCTGCAACGCGGTTAATGTCGGGCTGGAGGTGTTCGTGCACAAAATGTCGGAGCCGCTCAAGGCGCGCCTCATGTTGGCAGGCTTCCGCGTGCACGAAATCGACCTGTCGGAGTTTCTGAAATCGGGCGGCTCGGCCAAGTGTCTGACCCTCAAGCTCACGGAACCGGTTAACCACTGATGCAGGTCGGCTACACGGTCGCAGCTCGCGAGCCTGCCAGACACCTCTTCGATGTCACGCTTCGCGTTGATGGCGTCGCCGAAGGGCCGCTAGAGCTCGTGTTGCCGGCCTGGATACCGGGCAGCTACATGGTGCGCGACTACGCGCGCCACATCGTGAGCCTCGAGGCGAAAGGCGATGCCGACGCCGCGCTGGCCGTGCACAAGACGGACAAGTCGACCTGGGTGGTCGCGGTCGCGGCGGCGGGCGGGATCACTGTTGCGATGCGCGTCTACGCCTGGGATCTGTCGGTTCGCGGTGCGCATCTCGACGACACCCACGCCTACTTCAATGGCACCAGTCTGTTCCCGCGTGTGACAGGCTACACGGGCGCCATCACGCTCGACATCGAGGCGCCTGCCGGGCTCGGTGAGGCCGCCTGGGTCGCTACGGCCATGCGTGCGCAGTACGTCGATGCGCGCGGTTTTGGTCGCTACGTCGTCGACGACTACGCTGAGCTCATCGATCACCCCGTCGAGATCGCCGAGCAGCAGTGCATTGAGTTCGAAGCAGCGGGCCTGCCGCACCGATTCATTGTGCGCGGCGCACCGGAACTCGACGCGCCTCGGTTTGCCGCGGACCTCGAGAAAATCTGCGCGGCCCAGCACAAACTGTTGGGCACGCCCGAAGACCTGGATCGCTACACATTCCTGGCGTATGCATTGCCCGGCGGTTACGGCGGTCTGGAGCACCGCTGGTCGAGCTCGCTCGTGGTCGACCGCGACGCGCTGCCCGTTCCCGGTGTCGCGAGTACGGGTGACGGCTATCGCGATTTGCTGGGCCTAATTAGCCACGAGTACTTCCACCTCTGGAATGTACGCAGGCTCATGCCCGCCGTGCTATCGCCGCCCGACCTGTCAGGCGAAGTGCATACGGGGCTGCTTTGGGTGTTTGAAGGCATTACGTCCTACTACGATGACCTCATGCTGGTGCGCTCGGGCGCGATCGATGCCGAGAGCTACCTGGAGGTCGTGGGCCGGACGCTCACACGCGTGCTGCGTACCCCGGGCCGGCTCGTGCAGAGCATCGAAGATTCGAGCTTTGACGCCTGGACCAAGTTCTACAAGCAGGATGAGAACGCGGCCAACGCCATCATCAGCTACTACGCCAAGGGCGCCATTGTGGCCCTGGCGCTCGACCTCAAGCTGCGGGCGGAATCCACAACCACGCTCGATGACGTAATGCGCGAATGCTGGCGACGGTTCTACCTGGAAGGCGAGGGCATGCCCGAGCGCGGGCTCGAACCCGTGGCAGCAGAACTCTCGGGGCTCGATCTGAAGGCGTTCTTCGACGTCGCGATTCGGGGCACCGAAGACATCGATCTCGCGGCCTTGCTCAAACCCTTTGGTGTGGCGCTCAGTCTGCGTGCCGCCGCAGGCAAGGACGACAAAGGCGGCAAGTCCGCCGAGAACCTGCCCAAAGCCTGGTGTGGCGTCGGTATGGATCCGCGCGACACAGCGCGTATCGCCCGTGTGCTCAACGGCAGCCCAGCTGCGGCGGCGGGTGTGAGCGCCGGAGACCGACTGGTCGCCATTGACGGTACACGTTGCGACAGTGCCAGGCTTGAGACGCTGTTGCAGCGTCACGCGCCTGGTGATGCGTTACGGGTCACCGTGTTCCGTGGGGATCAGTTGCGTGAGTTCAGCATGACCCTCGTCGAGCCGCCGACCGATACGGCGTGGCTGGCACGCGACGATGCCGCCGATGCTGCCGTCAGGCAGCGCTTTGCGGACTGGCTGCAGGCGCCGGTGGCTTAGCCCGCCGCTGGCGCTGCCAGCGCCAGTACACGCGAATCCCGAGCAGGCCCGTGAGCACGGCCGCGTAAATCGCGGGCTCCGTGATGTCGGATTTCACCTGCCACCAGAAGTGCCAGACGCCCAGGATGCCGACCAGGTAGACGCTGTTGTGCAGCTTTTGCCAGCGTTGACCAAGCCTGCGGCGCGCGGCGAGTGTGGAGGTTGCCGTCATGGCGAGCAGCAGCACCAGGGCGATCATGCCCAGCGTGATGTAAGGGCGCTTCACGATGTCTTCGATTACGGGCGCCAGCGCGAGGCCCTGGTCGAGCACAAGGTACACGGCGAAGTGCAGCGTGACGTAGAACGCGGCGAACAGCCCGATCATGCGGCGGAACTGGGCCATCCAGTTGAACCCCGTCAGCCGCCGCAGCGGTGTCACGGCCAGCGCGAACATCGTGAACCGAAGCCCGAGCGTGCCGAAATCCTCGAGCAGGGTCTCGACCGGGTTGGCGCCCAGGCTCAGACCGGCGATTCCGAATGTCGCGGCAACAAGCCAGGCAAAGGGCGCCAGCGACAGCGCGAACACGAGCGGCTTGCCGATGAAGCGCACGCGGTTGCGTGTGCTGAGGCCACGTTGTGGGCTCGCGGTAGTCACGTCAGAAGTAGCGCCGCAGGTCCAGCCCGTCGTAGAGGCTCGCGACTTCCTCGCCGTAACCGTTGAAGGGCAGCGTGTCGATGCGCGGTGCGAACAGGCCGCCACCGATGCGGCGTTCTGTCGCCTGCGACCAGCGCGGGTGGTCGACCTCAGGGTTCACGTTGGCGTAGAAGCCGTACTCGCGCGGCTGCGACATGTTCCAGCTCGTGGCCGGCTCATTCCGCTCGAAGCTAATCGAGACGATCGACTTGATGCTCTTGAAGCCGTACTTCCAGGGCACGACGAGTCGCATGGGCGCGCCATTCTGGTTGGGCAGCACGCGGCCGTAAACGCCGACGGCCATGATAGTCAGTGGGTGCATGGCCTCAGCGATGGTCAGGCCCTCGCGGTAAGGCCAGGCCAGCGTGCGGTAGCGCTGCCCGGGCAGCTGCTCGGGATCGACGAGCGTTTTGAAGGCGACGTATTTGGCGTCCGACGTCGGCTTGAAGCGCTTCAGGATGTCGCCGAGGGGGATGCCGACCCAGGGAACGACCATGGACCAGGCCTCCACGCAGCGCAGCCGGTAGATCCGTTCCTCGAGCTGGTGCGGCTTGATGAAGTCCTCGATATCGAAGGTGCCCGTGTTCTCGGCCGCACCGCTGACTTTAATGCTCCAGGGGCGTGGTTTCAGATACTGGGCGTTGCGCGCAGGGTCGCTCTTGCCCGTGCCGAGCTCGTAGAAGTTGTTGTAGGTTGTGACGTCCTCATAGCTGTTGGGCGTCTCGTCGGTCGAGTAGGGGCTCTTCGCGATATTGGCCAGCTCACCCTCAGCGGGCAGCTCTGCGGCCTGCGGCGAGCACGCGGGTAGGGCGATGCCGGCAGCCAGGCCAGCCATGAGCTGGCGGCGGTTCAGGTAATTCGACTCGCTCGTGATCTCACTGGGGCGAATCGGGTCGGGCCGTTTGATGAGCATGTGTGTGTCCTTTGCTGCCGCGCTGCCGTCAGGGCAGCTTGGTGCCGTTAAGGCTCCAGTCGTAGTCCTGGAAGTCCAGGTCCCAGTCGTCGTTCTCGAGGCTCTCGCGCAGGCGGTCGTCGGTAACGTACTGTGCCAGGTAACCCTGCAGGCTTCCGCCAGCAGATTCGAATTCGTCTTCATACCAATCAAAGATGCGCGACAGGTCCGCCTTGCGGCGCTCTAGGTCGAAGCGATTGCTGGCCGGGTTATTGATAAACGCAGCCGTGACCTCGTCGAGTTGCGTACGGAGCGACGCGCCATCGTAGAGCCAGCTTTGCAGCGGCGGGCAAGACTTTGAGGAGCACACGATCGCAAAGTGAATGCGCGGGTCACCGGCGGCGATGATGAAGTCGTGCTCAAGCTCGAACAGCGTCATCGACGTGTTGAGCAGCGCGTACTCGCGACGCTTGAAGAACCGCAGCCGGCCCCAGAGCGTGCTTGGCGAGTAGCCGTCGAGGATACCCTGGATGGACGTGGCGTTGTAGGCGTTGATGTAGAACGCGAGTTTTTCGTCGTTGCTGGCTGAGGTCGCGGGCGCCGTCTTCGCCAGCGCCGTCATCATGCTGGCGAATTCGGACGAACCAGCAAACGCCGGGTAGTCGACGTCACCCTCGGTCACGCTTGCCGCGAGCAGCTCGCCGAAAGGTGCGAACACCTCAGCCGGCTCGGCGGCCAAAGTGGGCGCGAACAGCGCGAGCACGAACGCGAGCAGGCTACCAGGGAATTTCCTGGCCATCCCAAGCGAAAAATTTGCCGTTGTCGTCATCATCGAGTTGGTCCAATACAGTCAGCAGATAGTTCACGGACTGCGCTACATCAAACAGCTTGTCGTCACTGACGTTGCCGCGGAACGGTGCACTCAGGTCGGTCGCGACCGTTCCCGGGTGCAGGGCCACGCAGCGTACTTTGCGATAGCGGCGGGCCAGCTCAATCGACAGCGTCTTCGTCAGCATGTTTTGTGCGGCCTTGGCCGCCCGGTAGGCGTACCAGCCGCCGAGCCGGTTGTCGCTGATGCTGCCGACGCGGGCCGACAGGGTGGCGACAGTGCAAGGCTCACGGCGCGGTAACAACGGGGCAAGGTGCTTGACGAGCAGCAGTGGTCCAACGGCGTTGACCGCGAAACTGCGCTGGATATTACCGGCATCGACGTCTTCGAGCCGCCGTTCGGGTTGCATGTCGCCCGCGTGGAGCAGGCCGATGGTGTTGAGAACCCAGTCGAGGCGGTCGCTTTGCTCGGCCACTGTGGCTGCCGCAGCTGCCACGCTGTCGGGGTCTGCGATGTCCATCGTCACGGGCACAATGCAGTCACCGTGGGTGTCCCGCAGTGCCGCGATGGCGTCACTGTCGCCGGGTTGGCGCGCCGCCACGAAGAGGCGCTCGACGCTGGAGCGTTGTGCAAGCGCGCGGGCAAAACCTGCGCCGATACCGCGGCTGGCGCCGGCGATAAACACGGATGTTGGTTGGACGTTCATGAGCTCAGAAATCGCTGAATTATCAGTGATTTCGACGAATCAGGCGGGTCAGATGCAGCGCGCCTCAACGTGCAGGGTAACGTCGGCCCAGCCACTCGAGCATGAGCCGATTCACCGTCTCGGGGTGCTCCTGCTGCGTCCAGTGCCCGCAGTTCTCGAGTACATGCACCTCCAGATCATCGACATAGCGCCGCATGGTGTCGATGTGGGCCGGTGCGATGAGAACGTCGTCGTTGGCCCCGATGAACAGCGTGGGCACGCATACGCGCTGCTCGACGTCCTTTGTCAGGGCCCAGTTGCGGGTCCAGTTGCGGTACCAGTTGATGGGTGGCGTGAAGCCCGACTCTCGGAAGGCTTTGACATAAACCGCCAGCTCCTCGTCGTCGAACAGTGGCGTGCCCGGTAGCTCGCGCTTCCGCATCTCACGCAGCATGCTGAATGCGTGTCGCGCTTCAGGTGGCGTGGCATCGAAGGCCGCTCGTGTGGCGGGCAAGCGACGGTACATGGCGCGCAGGAAGCGCTCAGGGTCTGCGTCAAAAGCCCGGTCGGCCTCGTCGGAGTCCTGAAAGTTAACGATGTAGAAGTCATCGCCAAGGACCTTCCGCGACATGACCATTGGATCGATGTCCCGGCGCGGCGCAAAGGGAATGTTCAGCGCGATGAAGCCGCGCATACGCTCGGGGCGCATGAGCACCATCTGCCAGAGCAAGAGCGCGCCCCAATCATGACCGACAAACACGGCATCTTCGTGGCCCAGCGCGTCCAACAGACCGCACAGATCGTCCATGAGGTGGAAGATGTCGTAGGCCTCGACGGATTCGGGCCGGCTGCTGCCCGCATAGCCACGCTGGTCGGGGGCGACAAAGCGGTAGCCGGCGTCGACGAGCGCTGCGACCTGGTGGCGCCATGAGTAGGCGATCTCCGGGAAGCCGTGGCAAAGGATAATGGGGGGCGAAGTGGGGTCGCCGGCCAGGTGGACGTCTAGGGTGATGCCATTGGTGGCGATTTGGGTCGGTTCAGGGAACGTGGGCATTCCCGAAGTATCGCGGGTGGGAGGTTGTGGCGCCAGTTGGGGGTTGTGCCAGTGGGCCGGTGCGCCGGGCGACAAGAAGCCATCGCGGGTACGCAGTTCGTACATCCCTGTACGCTCGTGGGCGACGTCCCTGTCGCCCACGCCCCGCGATGGCTTCTCGTCGCCCGACACACCTACGTTTGTGGTATCGCCGTGGACTCGCTGTTGCCGCGTTTTGGGTGCCGCCTGCTCTCGCTTTGGTTGTGTTTGCGCGCTAAGATCGCGGCGAACGCGATGACGGGGCCAGTAGGGCCGATCACGCAGGTATGAGCGAGCGGGAGACGGTGAGAGTCCCGCGCCTGCGCCGGACCTGAACATCTCCCTCGAGCGGCGCCCCGAACCCCGATAGCGGGCAGTAGACGGCGACGGCTGGTTCCCGACACGGACCGGGTCTCGTACCCACAGAGGCAGCGCGCGCGAGCATGCTGTGAAACCGGGTGGTACCGCGGAATCCCGCCCCGGACGCTTTAGTGAAGGCGCCCGGGGTTTTTTGTGCCCGGGCGAGGACGAGACCATGACATTCGACCCGATCAAAGGCCGCTACGACGGCCCCAAGCTTGAGCAGGACGTGCTCGACTTTTGGCGTGACAACGACACGTTCGCCAAGAGCCTCGCGCAGACCGAGGGCAAGCCGCGCTACAGCTTCAACGAGGGCCCGCCGACGGCCAACGGCAAGCCGGGCATTCACCACGTGCTCGCACGCACGTTCAAGGATGTGTTCCCGCGCTTCAAGACGATGCAGGGCTACCACGTACCGCGGAAGGCGGGCTGGGACACACACGGGTTGCCCGTCGAGCACGAGATCGAGAAGCAGCTTGGCATCTTCGACAAGTCAGAGATTGAGGCGAAGGTCGGTATCGAGGAGTTCACACGCCGCTGTCGCGAGTCCGTGATGACCTACATCGGTGACTGGGAGCAGATGACCGAGCGCATGGGCTTCTGGGTCAATCTTGATGAGGCTTACTACACACTCGATAACAACTACATCGAGTCGGTCTGGTCGCTGCTGCAGAAAATCTGGGACCAGGGCCTCATCTATCGCGGCTACAAGGTTGTGCCATACGACCCGCGCATCGGCGCGACGCTATCGTCGCACGAACTCGCGCAGGGCTACCGCGAGGTCGAGGACCCCTCGATCTTCGTGCGCTTCAAGCTCGCTGACGAAGAGAACACGGCGTTTCTCGTCTGGACGACGACGCCCTGGACGCTGCCGTCCAATCTGGCGCTTGCTGTGGGCGAGGACATCGACTACGACTACGTGCGTCACGGTGACGAGACGCTGATCGTGGCCAGTGCGCTGCGCGAGCGTGTGTTCGGTGATGCCGAACACAGCGTTGAAAAGACCGTGAAGGGTGCTGAACTCGTCGGTAAGACCTACCAGCGCTTGTTCGACTATCTTGAGGTGGATTCGGACTGCGCGGCGTTTCGTGTCTGGCACGCAGACTTCGTAAGCGTCGAGGACGGTACGGGTATCGTGCACACGGCGCCGGCCTATGGTGTCGACGATCTCGCGCTGGGTCAGGCCAACGGCCTGCCGATCTTGCACGGTGTTGGTCTTGATGGGCACTTCGTCGAGGCCGTTGAGCCAGTAGCCGGACTGTTCTTCAAAGACGCCGACCCCGTGCTGATGAAGCTGCTGAAAGCGCGCGGCGATCTGTTCCGTGCCGAGCGCTACCTGCACAACTACCCGTTCGGTTGGCGCACAGGCGACCCGATCATCTACTACGCCAAAAACGCCTGGTACATCCGCACGACTGAAGTCAAAGACCGCATGGTCGAGCTCAATCGCGAGATCAACTGGGTGCCGGAAACGATCCGCGAAGGACGCTTCGGTAACTGGCTCGAGAACAATGTCGACTGGGCGCTCTCTCGCGAGCGCTTCTGGGGGACGCCGCTGCCCGTTTGGACTGACGGCGAGGGCAACTTCAAGTGTTTGGGCTCCGTGACTGAGCTGGCTGAGCTTGCCGGGCGCGATTTGTCCGAGCTTGATCTGCACCGCCCTGCAGTCGACGACATCACGTTCGAGCACGACGGTAAAACCTGGACCCGCGTTCCAGAAGTCATCGACTGCTGGTTCGACTCGGGTGCCATGAGCTATGCGCAGTGGCACTACCCGTTCGAAAACGCCGAGCACTTCGAAGCGCATTTCCCGGCCGACTACATTTGCGAGGCCATCGACCAGACGCGCGGCTGGTTCTACACGCTGCACGCGATCGCCACACTCGTGTCGGACAGTGTCGCCTACAAGAACGTCATTTGCCTGAGCCACATCGTCGACGCCGACGGAAAAAAAATGTCGAAGTCGTTGGGCAACATCTTGAACCCTTACGATGTGTTCGACTCTGTCGGCGCCGATCCGCTGCGCTGGTACTTCCTCGCGCGCGTGGCGCCCGACGTGCAAAAGCGTATTTCCATCGACATCGTGGCCGATGTCGCGAGCTCTTTCGTCAACACGCTCTGGAACACCTACGCGTTTTTCGTGCTCTACGCGCGGCTTGAGGATGTCGATTACACCGACCGTAGCGAGCCCGCGTCGCGACCCGAGATCGATCGCTGGGCCATTGCGCTTCAACAGCGCACGCTGGCAGATGTGACAGAGGCGCTCGAGCGCTACGACGCGCAGGCCGCCGGTGTGGCCATCGAGTCCTTCGTCGATCAGCTCTCGAACTGGTACGTGCGCCGCAACCGGCGTCGCTTCTGGAAGGCGGCCGACGGTGATGACAAGCGTGCGGCCTATCACACGCTTTACGAGTGCCTGTCGTCGCTGACCTACATGCTGGCGCCGTTTACGCCGTTCCTGGCCGAGTCGCTGTACCAAAACCTCGTGCGACGCGTAGACGCGGCCGCGCCCGAAAGCGTGCACATGGCGAATTGGCCAAAGGTGGATACCGCGCTTATCGACGTCGACCTGCTCTACGAGATCGATGTCGTGCAGAAGGTGGTGGGCCTGGGCCGTGCCGCGCGGTCGCAGAGCGGCGTGCGGACGCGCCAGCCGCTGGCGCGCGCACTCGTGCGGGCACCCAGCGAGGCTGCCATGGCCGCCGTGTTGTCGCACCGTGAGCAGATCGAAGATGAGCTGAACGTGAAGTCGATTGAGCCTGTCGCCCGCGACGCGAGCCTTGTCGATTACCGCATCAAGCCGAACTTGCCCGTTGTGGGCAAGAAGTTCGGCAAACTGGTGCCGAAAATCCGCGCGGCGCTCGACTCGGCCGATGGTGAGCACATCGCAACGGCCGTGGCGGCAGGCGATACCTTCGAACTCGACGTCGAGGGCAACACGCTCACGCTCGGTGCCGAGGACTGTCTCGTTGAGACGGCCTCGGCGGAGGGCTATGCCTCGGCAGAGGAAGCCGGCTACCTCGTGGGCCTCGATACGGCCCTTAATGACGATCTGCGCCGCGAGGGCTTGGCCCGGGAGCTCATCCGGACGGTCCAGGAGGCGCGCAAGCAGGCCGGGCTCGAAGTCGAGGACCGGATCCGGCTGGGCGTCTCGGGGGATTCGGCTGTCGAGGCGGCGTTGGCCGAGTACCGGGAGCTGCTGATGTCGGAGACGCTGGCCGAGGCCTGGGAGGTCGGCCAGACGAGCGCTTTTGAGGCCCAGGGATCCCTCGAATCGGCGCGTTGGGACATAGAGATCAGTCGCTTATCGGGGGCTTAGGCGCCCTGCTTGCAGGGTCTTCGAAAAACCTGCTATAAGTTTGGGCGAAGGGGAGAGTCACGCACTCGGTGTTGCTGTCGGTGTCCCAGCGGTCCGGTCCAGGATCGCGATGCCGAATCCTGAAGAGATCATCGATGCCCGACCTCAGCGCCCGAAAGGGCAAAAAGAACACGCGAGCTATCGCGGGGGATCTATGTCGGCCATAAAAGACTCGTTTCACGAGGCTCTGGTCATTTTGACCAGCCACGAGAACGCAAAAACGCGGCTTACCAAGGCGTGGGTGGACACCTTGGAGCACCTGGCCTCAGACGAGCTTCCCGACAGTATCCGCGACCAGTTCAACCGCATGCGCAAGCAGCTCACAGCGCGGCGTCCGGTCAACAACGAAAACCCCATTGTGGCCACGATTCGCAAGATGTCTCCGGCCGAGGCAGCCCGCTTTGGCTGCGAGATCGTGAACATGTACGCCAATGTCATGGCTGGCGATCACCCCGTACAGCTGCGAATCGTCGATGTTGCGGCCGAGTCTCAGCCTGATAACGGCGAGGGCAAGGACGGCGTACCGGACTTTCTGTCCCGCCACTAGGCCTCATCGGCCTCGCGTTCCCAGGGCTCAGTACTACCCCGTTGTCGGCGTTGTCGCGCGCCGTATCAGGATCGGCAGCACGAGCGTGGCCGAGAACATCGTGACGCTCGCGCCGACAATGAAGACTGCCATGGGCTGGGGCGACGCCAGGCCCCAGAGCGCGACGACCTGTGTTGCGACGCCTGCGATGAGCTGCTGCGAGCAGCCGACGATGCCGGACGCCGTCCCCGCGTAATTCTTGCTCTGCAACACGGCGGCGCTTTGCAGGCTCGGTGAGGACAGGCCGTTGGCGAATGCCAGCACGACCATGGGCAGGAACATGCGTTCGGGCGACAGGGTGCCGGTCGACACGGAAACGACCATAACCAGTGCGCCCACCAGCGCCAGGCTTGTGCCAATCCGAATCATGTTGAGCATGCCGATCTCTGACGCAAGCCGCGACGAGAGAAACGTCCCGAACATGTAACCACCCGACAGCAGGATGAAGTACTTGCCGTAGGTCGTTGGTGGCTCGCCCAGCGTGTTTTCCATGACGTAGGGCACGACAGAGATAAACGTGTAGAACACGGACAGTGAGAGTGCGCTCTGCAGTGAGTAGACCAGGAACAGGGGTTTCTTGAGCAGCGAGACCGTGCCCGCGATAAACGGCTCGGGGTTTTTTACCTGCCGGCGCGTCTCGGGCAGTTTCGCGAACGCAATCGTGGTGACCACGGCGATCATCACGGCGGATGCTGCAAACACACTGCGCCAGCCGTACCAGTCCGTGAGATAGCCGCCAAACAGCGGCGCGATCATGGGTACGACCACGATGACCACAATGACCGACGACAGCCGCGCCGCCATGCCCTCGCTGCCGTAGCGGTCACTGAGCACGGCACGTGTGACCACCATGCCGCCCGCGCTGCCGAAGGCTTGGACGATGCGCGCGACGACCAGCGCGCCAACGGATGGCGCCAGCGCGCACGCGAGCGTTCCAAGCAGGCAGATGATGAGGCTTGCGATCGCCGTCGCGCGCCGGCCAAAACGGTCGGCCAGCGGGCCGTAGACGAGCTGCGCGGGCCCGACGGTAAATACGAATGCCGAAAAGGTGAGCTGCACGGCGCGGCTGCTCGCCTCAAGATCGCGACCGATGCCCGGCAGGGCGGGCAGGTAGATCTGCATGACGAGCGGCGCGATCGAGGTGATCGCGGCCAATAGGAAGATCAGCGGGCGGTCGCTCGCTGAGGTTGACTGAGGTCGCACCGAGGTCACGATGCGGCGACGCTCAGCTGCGACCCGGAACCTGAAGGAATTCGGTGCGTGTGCTGCGGGCCGTGCCGAAGGTACCCATCCTCTGGCTCGTCACCATAGACACGCCCCACTTGTGGATGCCGCGCGCAACGCGTCTCGGCGTGTGGAGCAGACTCTCGCGTGTCACGTCTTCGTCGGCCCATCGCAGCAGTACGCTTACTGCTTCTTCTGCCTGCTTTCGCGCAGGCTTACGCGACCTCAGCATCTTTTTCCCGGTGGCCAACGAACTCTCCCATAGTGCGTGCTGCAGTGTAACCGAAGCCGTTTTGCGCTGCGCCGACAAAGGAGATGCACATGAACACCTTACTCAAGCACGGCGCGATCGCGCTGTCCGCCCTGATTCTGATGTCGGGCTGCGCCAGTTTCGGCGACGCTGACCGTCCTGAAATTGAAACCGCGAGTCGGGTGGACCTCGACCGGTTCATGGGTCGCTGGTACGTCATCGCACACATCCCGACCTTTATCGAGACCAAGGCCTACAATGCGGTCGAAGCCTACGAACGACGCGATGCCGACACGATCGACACCACGTTCTCGTTTAACAAGGGTGGTTTCGATGGGAAGCTCAAGACCTACACGCCAGTCGCGACGGTTCGGCCGAACACGGGTGATGCGATTTGGGGCATGCAGTTTGTCTGGCCGTTCAAGGCCGAGTACCGCGTGATCTGGGTTGATGATGCCTACGGCGTCACGGTGATCGGGCGCAACAAACGTGACTACGTCTGGATCATGGCGCGGGAGCCCGAACTCGATGCGGGAATGCGCGCGGAGATTGATCAGTTCCTGGCCGCACAGGGCTATGACCTTTCGAAGATGCGCGAGGTACCACAGCGCTGGGATGGCCGCGGCGAGGCAGGCTAGCCTGCAACATGTGCCCCAGGAGCGTTACTGAGCCTGAGACTGCGGCAAGTGCCCTACGGCATGAGATCCTGGGAGATTGTCACCAATGAAGCGCTCATCCCGGGGCTGACCGAGTGTCAGGTAGTCGATGCGACCAAACGGCGACACTGCCGCCGGGTCGGCGTCGTAGCGAGTCGTCTGCATCATTTCACGCTCCCGGTCCGTCAGCGTCGATTCGTCGAAGCGGAATGTGTACCGATAGGTGAGGCCTACGGACCGTACCGGCTTGCCGTCCTCAAACCTGGGCCGGAACGGTGCTTGCCGAAGTTGCCTTGATACGTGCTTGTCCAAAACACCGCGCGGCTCAGCTTTGAGCACCCGGACATTGCGTACCCGTCCCCGCTGGTCGACGTCGAAGAGCACGTCGACGAAGCCACGATTGGGATAGCGCGTCGCAGTGCCCAGTTCGTTGGCGGGATCCATGGCGGCGGACCGCGCGTCGATGGACGTGACCGGCACGGGCCTCGCAAACAGCGTATCGCGCAAATCTGGCTGATCCTCGAGACTGGCCCAGGCTCGACGGTAGGGACGCCGTGATTTGCGCGACTGGTCCAACGACTGGTACCAGTCGCCCTGTGTGACGAGCGTGTTCGCCAGCACCGACGGATCTTCCTGCGAGTGTTCACGGGCGATGCGTACTGCGCGTGCCATAGCGCGAACGGCTTGATCGTAAGAGACTTGATCGACGCCTTCTGGCGTGCCGGCCCGTCGCGGCGCGCAGCTTTGAAGTCCGCCTGGACACATGCGCATTCGGCGCATCTGAGCCTCGAGGCGTGCGATTTCGTAGTTGCGATAGGTGTTCGTCGTGCCCACGCGAAGTCGGCCGCCAGACGAGTTCGAGCCACCCCAGATATTGTCGCCTTCCCGGACACGTACCGCGGCGTTGGCGAGCGCCACGAGCGGCTCAATCAGTCGCGCGTCGTTTTTCCCGTGGTGTTTACCCATCTCACGCACGAGCCGACGGTAGTACCGGACCGCGGACAAGTGGTTGCCCAGGCGTGCGTGCCACATCGCGCGTTGCTCAATGGCATCGAGACGTAGGTCGTCGTTGCCCTCAAAGTGACGCTCTCGCAGCCGGTACGCTGTGTCTTGAAGGTCGTCTGCCTCGTTACGATCATCCGCTGCAAAGTGGGCACGGCTCATTGCGTCGATGATGCCAACCTGGTCGAGATTATTGACGCCGCCGGTCACGTGCGACACATGGATTGCCCGTTCGAAGGCAGCAATCGCACTGTCCAAGTCCCCAATCGCCAATTGCGCATTCGCGAGCCCAAGCAGCGGGTTGATCAGGTTGGCCGATACGATCCGGCCCGATTGCGTTTCACGCATCCCGATCGCGGCGTTGAAGTTCTCAATAGCCGCTGCAAAATCGGCATCGCTGGCTTGGACGATGGCAAGGTTGGTCAGTGCGCGCGCGGCATAGTCGTGAGCGCTACCGTAGGACTCGGTCGCCAACGCGACGACCTGCTTCGCGTTCTGCACCGCACGCTCCGTGTCGCTGCGCAGACTCTCCAGAAAGGCCTCCTGGGCTGCGGCGAGTGCGCCACCGGCCGGTGTTGCGAGTTCAGCCTCGGTGAGGTCGAGCATTTCCGGTACCGCCATCGCGCCAGCCTGCGCATGCAGCATCGAAGAGAGGCCCAGCGCAAGCGCGGCGAAAACGATGCGTGCGGCTGACAACAACGCCGCGGGCGGCTTGCGGTGTGAGCTTGCAGATGCGCGTGTTCGGGTGGACATGGTTTGTTCCCAACGGCGGCTTGACCGCGATCCCGCGGCTGACATCATTATAGACATCGCGGCGTCGCAATCGATCCGTGGTCCGAGCTCAGGCGCCGGTTGGAATCGGACAGCTTACGCCCGTACCCCCGATCCCACAGTAACCGCCTGGGTTCTTGGCCAAATATTGCTGATGATAGTCCTCGGCAAAATAGTACGTTCCGAGTTCCGCAATCTCGGTCGTGATGGCACCGAGCCCGGCGTCGTTAAGGCGCGCCTGGTAGCTGTCTCGCGACGACCGCGCGGCAGCGAGCTGCGCTGCCGACGCTGTGTAGACGGCTGAGCGATACTGCGTGCCGCGGTCATTGCCCTGACGCATACCCTGCGTCGGGTCGTGCGCTTCCCAGAATGCGCTCAGCAAAACGTCGTAACTCACGACCGCTGGATCAAAGACGACTGAAACGACCTCGGCATGGCCTGTGTGGCCACTGCACACTTCTTCATAGGTCGGATTGGGCGTGTAGCCGCCCGCGTAGCCAACCGACGTTGAATACACCCCTTCCATCTGCCAAAACACGCGTTCGGCGCCCCAGAAACAGCCCAGACCGAAGACTGCCTGCTCCAGGTGCTCCGGGAATGGTTCGGTTAACCTGTTGCCGTTGACGAAGTGCTTGTCCGCGACTGGCAGTGCCGTATCGCGGCCGGGCAGCGCGTCGCTAGGGTCGGGCAGGCCAGTCGGTTTGCGGGCGAATAGCATGGCAGTCTCCTGGAGGTGTCACTCGGCATTCTAGTATGTGGGGCGCCCAGCGTGATTCAATAGCCGCCCGCGCAGCGACTCATCAATGAAATAGATGCAATCACCCCGCCCGCAGCACTGGTTTCTGCTGTTCTTGCTCGTTGTCCTTTGGGGGTCCCGTTACGCCGCTGTCGAGGTCGCACTGGTTGAATATCGGCCTCTCGACGTCGTCTTTCTGCCACTCGTGATCGCTGGCGTGATGCTCTGGTTCGTCATGCGGGCGTCGGGCGAGCGGCTGCCCAAAGATATGCGGTCGTGGCTGTTCTTCAATGCCATGGCGCTGTTTGGAAACGGATTGCCCTACTTCCTCGAAGCATGGGGACAGCTCTATATCGAGTCGTCGCTCGTCGGGATTCTCATGTCCGTGTCCCCCTTGTCGGTGCTCGTCCTGGCGCACCTGCTGTTGCCTGATGAGCGTGCGACGCGTGGCCGCGTGCTGGGGTTTGTGGTCGGCCTTGTCGGCGTCATTGTGCTCATCGGGCCGAGTGCACTGTCAGGTATCGGCGGCGGTGTGATGCGGACCGTAGCGCAACTGGCAGTGCTGGGCGCCGCCGTTTGCTATGGCCTGGCAGCCGTGATCACACGCCTTTCGCCAGCTCACTCCTACCGGATCGTGTCGGCGGGCGTGCTGATCGCTGCTGCGCTCCAGCTCGCGCCAGTCTGGTTTCTGTCTGGCGGAATGCAGATGTCGCCTTCGCTCGGCGAGCCCACCTTTGCCGTGATCGGTGTCGGCACCCTGTGTATCGGACTTGCCGCACTGGTGTTCTTCAAGCTCATCGGTGAGTCGGGTGCTTCATTTCAGTCGCTGTCGAACTACCTGACGCCGTTATGGGCCACGCTCATCGGGTATCTGTTACTGGACGAGCGTTTGCCGCGCAACGCCTATTTGGCGCTTGGGATTATTCTCGCATCGCTCTGGCTGACAGCGCGTTCAAAAGACCGGCAGAGCCTGCCTGACCCGAGCCTCTGAACCGCGCTACCGACGTGCTGGCTAGCTGCCGTCTGCGGCGTCCGTCGTTTCGACCGCGTCGCCCTGTTCCGTTGCGCTCGCTTCGGAGTCGTTGTCGTCTGCCGCGGGCGGCGGGGTTTCAGTGTCCGATTCGGCAGCAGCCTCATCGTTCGCAGGGTCTTGTGCGGCTGCGTTCTCCACTTCCGGTGCTGGTGTGGCGTCGGTCGCCGCGGGTGACACCGGGCCAGATACGCCTTCGCCGATGAACGGTTCGTTCCGCCGACGCGGGTCAAGATTCACGTTGCGGCGAATCGGATTCGCGTCGTCAACACCTTCCGCGTTCGAGGGACTGGCGCTAGTCGCGGCTGCAATAGTCTCTCGGTCGCGCTCGGTCAGGTCAGATTCGTTGTATCGGAACGAATGGCGGTACGCCAAGCCCGTGAAGGAGACGGGTTGTCCGGCCCGGAACGCCGGTCGGAATCGAAAGCGACGAATCTGGCGGCGCAGGTGTGTGTCCATGATTCCGGGAGGGTCTCCCGCAATGATGCGCACATTGACGGGTCTACCCAGTGGGTCGACATCGAATGCAATGTCCGTATAGCCACGGTTCGGAAACCGGGACGCTGAGGCAGAGGCGCCATTTCGCAATCCGTGCACGGTACGAAATCGCGCGCTTAGGATTGGCACAGGATTGGCGAACAACTCATCTCTAACCGGATGCAGTTCGGCGTTGCTATTCAAGGTCTTCCAGGCCTCGCGGTAGGGCAGGCGGGAGTTGCGCGTTCGATCTAAGGTGGCAAGCCAGTCACCTTGCTCGACCAGTGTTCTCGCGAATCGCTCTGTGTCTTCTTCGGCGCGTTCTCGAGCAATGCGAACGGCGCGTGCCATGGCTCGGCGACCTTCGTTCACGGCGGGCTCGCCGAAGTCTTCGATTCGCACCGCGGCGTTGGCGAGCGATACCAGGGGTGCGATGAGGCGAGGGCTGTCGTCGCCATACTTTTTGGAGATTGACCGTTCGAGCCTGCGATACACCTGAACGGCTTCCGCGCTGTTGCCCAGTGCGACGTACCATCGCGCCCGTTGCGCCAGCGCGTCGATGTAGCCGTCTGACTCCTCATCAAATCGACGCTGTTTCAGCCGAAAAATGGTGTCCTGCAAGTCGCTCGCCGTGTCGAGGTCGCCCTGGAAGAAATACGCGCGGCTCAATGCGTCGATAACGGGAACCTGGTCAAGGTTTGAGGGGCCTTCATTCACATGCGTGATGTGTATTGCGCGCTCGTAAATCGGAATCGCTGCATCTATTTCGTTGAGGGCCATGAACGAGGCGGCGAGTCCCCGTAGTGGGTTGATGAGCTCGGGGTCGACCAACGTTCCATCCGCACGCTCGCGCGCCACGATAGCTGAGCGATAGTTCTCAATCGATGTCGCGTACTCTTTGTTATTGAATTGCACAATGGCGAGGTTAGTGAGCGCCCGCGACAGATTCTTGTGGTCCTCGCCAAACGTCGCCGCAGCCAGCGCCACGATCTCCTTTGCCAACTCCTGAGCGCGTTGCGGATCGTCAGTGAGGCTCGTCCTAAATGAGTTTTGCAGTGATTCCAGTTCCGCACCGGGCGGGCTTATCCGTTCCTCTTCGCTGATCTCAAGGAATTCTGGCGCCGCGGGCGCGACCGTCTGAGCGTCCACCCCGGCCGCGAGCGTGACGCCGAACAGGGTGACGATGAAACCGCTTACGTGTGCGGTGAGACTGAGTCTGATGCTTCGAGTCATAGCGTCTCAGGCGCGCTGCGTCGATCAAATGGAGCTGCCGATGGCAGGAAGTAGACAACGCGACTTACGTATAGTTTAGCCTGTTGTTGCGTTCACGACGCGCGTGGCGTTGGATTTGCCGCCGCGAACGGGTTAAGGCGGGCGTTGACGATGGCTGCTCAGGCCGTCGAAGTCGCCCCATGTTGATCAATCACATGCAGTCGAATGCGCAACCGTCTCACTACTGGGGAAAACGACATGGGAGCTCTCAGACATCGCGCGGTAGCTGGCACTCTGCTGATTTGCGCGGCCGCGTCAGTAAGCGCCGAAACGGCCATCACGATCTATAGCAAGGCGTCCCCGGGGGCCGTGGATCCGCGGTTGTACCGGCCGGGCGTCGGGGGTTCTGGCTACTTGGGCGCGTCACTGCCCGGCTACGCGATCGTTCGCGACGACCGCAGCATGACTTTGCAGGCCGGTCGGGGGCAGTACGCCCGAGACGACGTGGCCGCACTCATCGATCCGACGACTGTTCGCTTCGAGTCTCTCACGGACCCCGACGGCACGCGCGTGCTCGAACAGGATTTTCGCTTCGACCTCGTGGACAGAGACAAACTGCTGGAGCGATACCTCGACCGAGAGGTGATTGTGACCCAGCGCCAGGGCGACGATGTCCGTGAACGCCGCGGTACGCTGCTTAGCACCCGCGGAGGCATCGTGCTGCGGGACGGCGATGGCAGTGTCGATGTGTTGTCGGACTGGAATCACGTCGGGCTGGGCGAGTTGCCGGGCGGACTCATGACGCGACCCACGCTCGTGTGGGAAGTGGCCGCCGAGCGCGGCGGCGCACATGACACTCGGGTCAGCTATGAGACGGCGGGTATCACCTGGTGGGCTGACTACAACCTGGTTTGGACGCCCAAGGGCAATGGTGATGCCGGCACACTGGGTGTCGGTGCCTGGGTGAGCATCGTGAATCAGAGCGGCGCAAGTTTTGAGGACGCAAAACTCAAGCTCGTGGCGGGCGATGTGCAGCGTGTGACGGCCCAGCAGTCCTACCAAGGACGACGCGAGCGACTCACAGCCTCATTTGCGGATGCCAATGGATTTGAGGAGAAGGCCTTCTTCGAGTTTCACCTGTACACGCTGGGCCGTGAAACGACATTGCCCAACAACGCGACGAAGCAAATCGAGCTGTTCCCGCAGGCCACCGCGGTTCCTGCCCAAAAGCAACTCGTCTACTACGGATTTCCCGACGGCCGTTTCGCGGGCCAGGGCATCGTCGACCGGGGCTTCGGCATGCAGTCGAACCCCAAAGTGGACGTGTATCTCGAATTTGAGAACCGCAAACGCGACGGGTTGGGTATTCCACTGCCCGCTGGCCGTCTGCGCGTGTCCCAGCTCGATGACGCTGACGGCACACTCGAGTTTATCGGCGAGGACGTTATCGACCACACGGCGCGCAACGAGCCCGTGCGTGTACGTCTGGGCAGCGCGTTTGATGTCACCGGCGAACGCAAACAGGTCGACTACGCCATCGACACGCGGGCGCGTTGGATCGAGGAGACCATTGAGATCACACTCACGAATCGCAAGGACGTGGCCCAGCAGGTCACCGTTGCGGAGTCACTTTACCGTTACGCGAACTGGGCGATCTCGGGCGAGAGTGATAACTACGAGAAGATCGATAGTCGTACCGTTCACTTCGACGTGCGTGTACCGGCCGACGGTAGCAAGACGGTGCGCTACCAAGTGCGTTACACCTGGTAGGTCGCGGGCGTATCGAGGTAGGCGTATGCGTCGAGGTGACGTTGCCGGCGCTTTCTGGTCCGATTAAGCCCAGATAGCGACGGCTGCGAGCGCCAATGCGACGCCCGCCGTGAGCACCGTACGCAATTCACGGTACCAACCCGGAAACAGCTCCCAGGCCACGGTGCGCTCCCAGCCGTACCAGCCGACGAACGCCGCGACAAACACCCAGAGATCAATCGGGGCAGGCAGTCCCAGCGCCACCCAAGCCACCAGTGCCGGCAGGACGCTGGCGGCGAGCCAGGTCCGCCGCGCAGGCAATGCCGGCTGGGCGACGGCGACACCCCAGTGCACCGCGCCGACAAAACTCAGAATGGTGGCAGCGTAGCCCGTGAGCCAAGCGCGAGTGTCGATACCGGCCAGGGCCCAGTTCAGCAAGAGCGCCAGCGCGAGCGCAAAAAAAGGCAGGAGGCCGCCGTAGCCGAGAACCCTTGCCACCGAAGCGGCTTGTGGCTCGCCGGCATTGCGCCCGCCCAGCGCATCCGCAAGTTCGGGCTCCCCTCCGACGAAACGGTCGTCGAGAAACACCATGGGGAGGTTCTGCCAGTCGTGTTGCGTCTTGAGTTCGCGGTAACGCGAACGCTCGACCTCACTGCCCATCCCCAGGATCTCGACCGAGCACGGCAGGCCGTGCGCGGCGGCCAGAGCCTGCACACCGCGCACATCCGTTGCCGTACTGGCGAGAACCCGAACTTCCATGCAATCAGTCCGTGACAACCTGGTGCAGGTGCACGTCCTGTTGCGGGTATGGAATCGAGATGCCTTCCGCGTCCAGACGTTCCTTGATGGCCAGCGTCAGCGCGAAGTGCGTGGGCCAGTAGTCGCTCGTCTTGACCCAGGGACGTACGACAAAGTCGACGCTCGACGCACCCAGGTTGCTGACCTCGATGGTCGGCGCAGGCTCTGCCAGTACATTTTCGTTGGCGTTGACCACCTCGGTCAGAACGGCCTTGGTCTTCTGCAAATCATCGCCGTAGCCCACACCGATGACCATGTCGATCCGACGTGTGTCGTTGGCCGAGTAATTGGTGATGGCGTCCGCCGTGACGTTGGCGTTGGGTACCACCACGCGGCGGTTGTCGGGCGTGATGAGGATCGTGTTGAAGATTGTCACGGCGTCGACGCTGCCCGCGACACCCGCGGCTTCCACGTAGTCGCCTTTCTCATACGGCCGGAAGAACACGATGAGGACGCCCGACGCGAAGTTGGCCAGTGAGCCCTGAAGCGCAAGACCGACGGCCAGGCCGGCGGCACCGAGGACGGCGACAAACGACGCCGTGGGTACACCCATGAAGCTGATGGCGGCCAGCAAAATGACCAGCGTCAACAGCACACTCAGGATGTTGCCGAGGAAGCTCTGCAGCGTCTCGTCGACACCCACGCGGGCCATGGCCTTGCGGATACCGCCCACGACCATACGTGCGATCATGCGACCGATGATGAAGATGGCGAGCGCGCCGGCAATCTTGATACCCAGATCGATGGCGAGTTCCTGCCCCTGCGTCAGCAGGCCGCCGACGTCAACGTCAGCGAGGTTTTCGGGCAATGCGAGGCCCTGTGGTTCGTCTTGACCAAACACGATCGTCCCCTGTTGGATTAAAGATGGAAGCGAATGCTACGGGCTCCGCCCGAGCAATCAAGCGCTTTGCTTCGCGTCGCCCTTGCTAGCCAGCGCCAAAGCATTGCCCGCAACGGCGATCACGAGCCCCGCGAGCGCCAGCGCCGACCACCGGTAGCCTTCAAAGAGCGTTGAGATCACGAGCGCAACCACGGGCAGCATGACCGCGGTGTAGGCTGACTTCGCGGCGCCGATGCGGTCGAGCAGCACGAGGTAGAGCCCGAATGCAACCGCGGTTCCCGGTATCGCGAGGAACACAAGCGAGCCCAGGTAAGGGAAGCGCCAGTCAAACGAGAACGGCTCACCAAGCAAAAGCGCAAACGCCGCCGAGCACACGGCGCCGATGGCCATGCCGTGGGCATTCACGGCAACAACGGGCAAACGCCGCCGCGTGTTGGAGATGGCGGCCATGTTGCCGAACGAGGCCATGAGCGCGCCCATGAGGATGAGCCCCGCGCCGCGCACCGAATCGTCGGCAAGCGTGAGCTGGCTGACCTCGGGCCAGAACATCATGCCGATTCCGGCGAGCGATAAGGCACTCGCGACGACGGCGCCAAGCCGGATCGGTGTGCCGAAGAACACGCGTTCATTGATGAGGTTCATGACCACCATGGCCGTGAACAGCACGGCTACAAGTCCGCTCGTGACGTACTCGGTGCCGTGGTAGACGAAGTAGTAGTTTGCCGAGAACATAAAGACACCCTGGGTGGCGACCATGGGCATCTCGGCGCGTGTGATGCGCAGGCGGCGGCCACGGATGAGACCAAAGATCACGAGTGCGATGGCGGCCAGCGCAAAGCGATACACGAGCGACGCCTGCGGTGACACCGTCCCCAGCTGGAACTTGATCATGATCCAGGTCGAGCCCCAGATGAGCACAACCGCGGCGTAGATCAGCGCCGTGTGCACTCAGGGTGCCGGTTCGGTGCGCGTACGGTAGATGCGGTAGGGCGCGCCGGCCTCGACCTGCTCGGGACTGCCGAACAGATAGTCCTGCAGTGCGCTGTCGCCGTACCAAAGCGCGCCGTCGTCGCTAACGGCGACGCCCGAGGGCCAGCGCAGATCTTCTGGCGCCGCGAAGGCGCGCGGACGCCGGTCATCGCTAATACGGATGATCGAGCCGTTCTCAATATCGGTAACCAGCAGATCGCCGGCATCGTCGATGGCTACGCCCGCACTCAGCGGCTTATCGCTGTAACGCTCAATGCTGCCCTCAAGCGTTTGCGGTGCCACTGCGGGGTCGCCGAGCATTTCTGTGGCGACGCGGTAGAGCCCGTCGTGCGAGGTGGCGGCCAGGTACAGCCAACGCTCATCGGCGTCGAGCGCAACGCCCGCGATTCCGGGCATTACCGAAAACAAACCGCCGAAGAACTGCATGCGTTTGCCGCGCGCCTCGATCCGGTAGCCCTGGCTGGTCACAGGCATAGCCTGCTCGAGAACGCGCCGCGCGGTGCCTGAGGCGACGTCATAGACGATCAGTGCGGGTTTGCGGCGGAACAGGCTCGTGTCGGCCACATACACCGTCGCGCCGTCACGGGTGACGGCTAACGACTGCAGGAAGCTGCCGCGGGGCGCAGTCGCGCCGTCGAAACTGTGCTCGTGGACGCGCTCGCCTGAGTCGGCGTCGAAGGCCATGAGCCGGGCGGGGGCCGTGCCGTGCTTGCCGTGGTCCAGCACCCAGAGCCGGTTGTTGCCGTCGAGTGCCAGGCCCAGGGGCGTTATGAAGTCGTCTTGCTGTGCAGCGCCGTCCGGAAACGGCGCGGCGATGCCGTCCTCGATGCGCAGCAGTTGGTTGCCCTGTGGGCGAGAGGCTGAGTGCACCGTGAAGAACACGCGCTCGCGATCGCCGACCGCGATGCCCCCGATGGGCTCGGCGTACTCGAACACAATTTCGGTGCGGGTTGCATCCGAGCCCTGCTGAATTACGAGTTCAGGGTAAGGACGCCCGCCGCCGTAAATCAGACGTACGACGAGCAGGGCGACGAGAAACAGGGCGGCAAAGCCCAGTAACACGCGAGTCATTCAGACATTCCGGACGAGCAATCAGCCGCGATGATCGTGCAAGCGCAGAACTTGATCAACACACCGCGTGACGTGCGCCTCGCGCTCATCCGGGTCGATGTCCGTCATATGGCGCATGAGGCGACGCTTTAGATAATGCGATTCGACGAGACACAAAAAGTCACTGGCGGCCCGCTTCGGGTCATCGATCTGGCACTCGCCGCGCGCGCTACGCTCACTCAGCACGTGCGAGATGGCGGCGAGCGTTTGTTCGGGTCCCGTCTCCCAGAACGCATAGGACAGCTTGGGAAAGGCCGTGGTTTCGGCGATGAGCAGCCGGTACATGGACACCACGTCCTCGTCGGACAACAGGTCGAGGAAGCGGCGCGCCGTGGTCTCAAGGACCTCGCGGAGCGGCGTCTCGTCCGCAAAGTCCTTCATGTCGAGCCCATAGCGGCGGATTTTGGTCAGGATGCACTCGCGAAACAGCGCGTCCTTGTTCGCGAAGTGCGAATAGACGGTCTGTTTGGAAACCCCGGCGGCCGTGGCAATGGCGTCCATCGAGGTGCGTTCGTAGCCCTCGCTCATGAAATGGCCCGTGGCCGCACGCATGATCGCCATGCGCTTGCTGTCGCTCTTGGGGCGGCCAGCGCGCGTCGGCGTCGGTTCAGTGTTGGGCAGGGCCTCGCTCATAATCAAACTGGACAGTTCCGTAATTGTTGTCTAATATCAAACTATACCGTCTAGTATATCACTCACGCCTCCACACGCCACTCCGGCGTGTTTCCCCCAAAGAGGACACCGACATGCGCCCCTTTTCGCGCCCCATCCGGACAATTCCGGCCCTTGCCTGCATGATCCTGCTCGCCGCCTGTGGCGACGCGCCGCCGCCGCCCGAAGCGCCCAGCGCGCTGGCCATTGCCCCCTACACGGCCGTAGAGGTCGATAGTTACGAGGTCGCTCAACGCTTCAGCGGCCAGGTCGAGGCCGCGCGTCGTTCGTCGCTGGGCTTCGAACTCGGCGGTGAATTGGCCGCCGTGCTGGTCGACGAGGGCGCAACGGTAAGCGCCGGGACCGTGCTGGCACGGCTCGACACGGCCCGCCTCATCGCCGCGCGCGCCGAGGCGAGCGCGGCCGTCGATCAGTCTCGGGCGCAGGCTGAGCTGGCTGCCGCCACGCTCAAGCGTGTTGAGGGCGCGCTCGAATTTGACGGTGTGTCGATCCAGGAGGTCGACGAGGCGCGCGAGCGCTCGCAGCGCACTGACGCAGCGGCGATTGCTGCCGAGGCGCAATTGCGCCGCATCGAGATCGACCTCGCCAAGTCCGAAATCCGCGCGCCTTACGATGCGGCTGTCGTGGGTCGCTTCGCCGACGAAGGGCAGGTGTTGGGTGCGGGCCAGGCCGTGCTCGAAGTCCAGGAGGCCGCATCGCTTGAGGTTCGGCTGTCCGTCACGGGCGACGTTGTGGACTCACTCGCGAACGGCGCCCGGGTCGAACTCGATATCGATGGGCGTGCCGCGGCTGCAACGGTCGGCGCTGTGATCGCGCGACGCGACCTGCGCACGCGCGCCATCGAGGTCATCCTCGAACTCGATGACGGCGCACCGGCCCGGGTCGGTGACATCGCCGAACTGCGCTTCGACCGCACTGTCCGTGACACGGGCTTCTGGGTGCCCGTTGACGCGCTGACCGAAGGGGCACGTGGGGTCTGGAACGTACTTGCCGTGCGCGAGGGCGACCGTGGCAACAGCGATACTGAGGCGTCCAAGCGCACGGGCGCCACGCATGTGCTCGAGCGTCGCCCCGTCGAGATCATCTACCAGGAGGCGGACCGCGTGTTCGTGCGCGGTGCGCTTGAAGACGGTGACACGATCGTCGGTGGTGGCTTGCACCGCGTGGTCGCGGGGCAGGGTGTGCGCATCGCGCCCCAGCTGCGCGCCGAGAACGACGCCGGGGTCGAAGCGCCATGAAGCCGCGCGGCAAACAGAGCGGCGTCTCGCGCGCCGCCGAACGCTTGTACGAGAACGGCTACCTGCTCTGGCTCACGATCATCATCGTGTTGCTTGCGGGCTGGTCGTCGCTGTCCAACCTGCCGCGGATCGAAGACCCGCGCATCACCAACCGTTACCCCAACGTCATCACGTTGCTGCCGGGCGCCTCGGCCGAGCGCGTGGAAGCGCTGGTCACGGAGAAGCTCGAGGACGCGCTCGAGGAACTCAACGAGATCAAGAAGATCGAGTCGACCTCGCGCAACGGCATCTCATCGCTCTCCATCGAGCTCGCTGACGACATTGGTCCCGGCGAGAACGAGCAGGTCTTCTCGAAGATCCGCGATCGCATTAGCGACACCGTGCCCGACCTGCCCGAGGGCGCGTCCGAACCCATTTTCGATGACAAGATCGAGGCCGTGGCCTTCAGTGTGCTCGTCGCCGTGCGTTGGACGCAGCCTGGTGATCCGCCGCTGGGGCTTATGTACCGCATCTCGGATCAGCTCGCCGAGGAACTTCGAGCCCTGTCGGGCACTGACATTGTGCGCTACTACGGCGAGCCCGAAGAGGAAATTAGCGTCACTGTAGACCCGGATACTCTGGCGCAAATGGGGCTGACCGCTGGCGATGTGTCGCGCCTCATCGCCGCAGGTGACCCGAAACTGCCTGCGGGTGCGCTGCGCAACAACAACCGCAACCTGTTCCTTGAAGTCGAGGGCGAGTTTGATTCCGCTGCTACGGTCGCCAACACCCCGCTGGTTCAGAACCAAAGTGGTGGCGCAATCCGACTCGGTGACATCGCCGACGTGCGCCGCGGCTGGCGCGAGCCTGCCGAGGAGATCGCGTGGACCAACGGGTCGCGCAGCGTTTTGCTGGGCGTGCGTACCGACGAGAACATTCGCCTTGATCGCTGGGCTGTGCGTGCGCGTGACGCCGTGCACGCCTTCAATGAACAGCTCGGCGCGGGCGCCGAGGCCACCATTGTGTTCGACCAGAGCCGCTACACCGAGGCCAGGCTCTCGACCCTGGGCGGCAACCTCATGGCAGGTGCGCTGGTCGTCATGCTCGTCGTCTTTGTCGGTATGGGCTGGCGCGCCGCGCTAATCGTCGGCTCGGCGCTGCCTTTGTCGGCATCCATCACGGTGTTTGGCCTGGGTCCCGCGGGTCAGCAGATCCACCAGATGTCGATTTTCGGGATGATCGTGGCCATTGGTCTGCTCATCGATGCCGCGATCGTGATGACCGACGAGGTGAAGAAGCATCTCGACGCGGGCAGCGAACGCAAAGCCGCACTGCGCCACGCCGTGAGCCACCTCTTTGTGCCCCTGTTAGCCTCAACGCTGACCACCGTGCTTGGCTTTATGCCCGTGTTCCTGTTGCCGGGTGCCATGGGCGATTTCGTCGGCCCAATCGCCATTTCCGTGGTGCTCGCGCTGACGGCGTCATTCGTGTTGGCCGTGTCGGTGATACCGGCGCTGGCGGCGCGTTTTATCCGCCGTTGTGAGCCCGGCCAGCAACGTCACTGGTGGAGCGACGGCGCGAGCAATGAGCGCCTCGCGCAGCGTTACCGAAAACTGGTCACGGCAGCCGTGCGCCGCCCCGTCGTCACCCTCCTGGCTTGCCTCGTACTGCCGATCTCGGGCTTCGTGCTTGCGGGCACACTTGGGCAAGAGTTTTTCCCAACGGCCGATCGCGACCAGTTCGAGATTCAGGTCTGGATGCCGTCAGGTACCGCGATCGAGGCGACCAGCGATCTCACGCGTGAGATCGACGAGCGGCTCGCGCGCGAGGCCGGCATCACCGATGTGCACTGGCTTGTGGGACACAGCTTCCCAACGATCTACTACAACCGCATCATGCGGAACCGCAACAACTCCGCGTACGCGCAAGCTGTGGTGTTTACGGACACGGTCGAGAGTGCCGACGCGCTAACACGCGTGCTGGGTGCGGAGCTTTCGGACGCCTTCCCCGACGCGCGCATTGTCGTGAACCCCTACTCGCAGGGGCCGCCCGTTGAGGCGCCCGTGGGCTTCACCATTGAGGGCCCTGACGTGGGAGAGCTGATCCGTCTTGGCAACGAGGCGCGGCGCGTGATGCATACGATTCCTGAAATCGTGCAGACGCGATCCTCGATCACGGGTGGCGAGCCCAAGCTCTCGTTTATCGCTGACGAGATCGCCGTGCGCCAGGCCGGGCTCACGCTCGACGCCGTCGCCGGGCAGCTGCAGGCCAGTCTCGAGGGCCGCACGGGCGGTTCGGTGCGCGAAGGTCGTGAAGAGCTGCCCGTGCGCATTCGCTACCGTGCTGATGCGCGTGACGCGCTGGACTCCCTGAATGCCGCCAAGCTAGTCACGAGCGGCGCCGTCATCGACGCGCAGAACATTGGCGCGCTCGAGCTAACGCCCGAGTCGGGCCGGATTTCGCGCCGCGACAGCGTGCGTGCCAACAAGGTACTCGGTTACATCACGCGTGACGCGCTCGCCGTCGATGTCGCCAATGCCATTTCCGTCGCGCTGGACGAGGCCGGTTTCGAGTTGCCGCCGGGCTACACGCTGCGTGCGGCCGGTGACAGTGACGCGCAGGCCGATGCCATCGGCAATCTGCTGACCTACCTGCCAATCCTGGGCATGCTCATGCTCGCCACGATCATCCTGTCCTTCCGCAGCATTCGGCTCGCGACCGTCATCGCCATTGTGGCGTTCCTTTCGGTCGGGCTGGGCATGCTGGGCCTCTGGATTGGTGGCTACGCGCGCGGCTTTAACGCCGTGATCGGTGTTGCAGGCCTCATTGGTGTGGCCATCAACGGCACGATTGTCGTGATTGCCGCGATCCGCTCCGATGCGGGCGCCTGCGCGGGCGACTGCGAGGGCATCGTTGAAGCCACGGTCGGCGCGACGCGTCACATCGTGTCGACGGTATTCACAACGATCGGCGGTTTCGTCCCGCTGATTCTCTCCGGCGGCACATTCTGGCCACCCCTGGCCATCGTCATCGCCGGTGGTGTCGGCTTCTCGATCACGTTGTCGCTGTTCTTCACGCCGGCCGTGTACCGGCTGCTCTGCCAGATTGGTGAACGGACAGGCAAACCTTTGGCGCTCGCGGAGGTGCCGGCATGAAGCGCGCGACAGGCATTCTCTTAAGCGTGGCGGTACTGGCGGGTTGTGCCGCTGGCCCCGACTATGAGGCACCGAGCTTCGGTGACGAGGCCGAATGGCGCCAGAGCGTCGACGCAGAAGCCGTTGGCGACGCGGGCTGGTGGGTCGACTATGACGACCCGACGCTTGCGGCGCTTGTGGCTCAGGCTCTTGACCAGAACCGCGAACTCGAGGCAGCCCTGGCCCGTGTCGAGGCTGCTGTTGCGGGTCGCCGCGCGGCTTTTGGTGCCCGGCTGCCTGCTGTCATCGCCGACGCGCGTTACACCAATTTCGAACAGAGTCTTGTCACGCCGCGGGTGGCCGAGCAGCTCATCCGCTCGGGCATCATTCCGCGCGATGGTGAGTTCTACAACACCACGCTGGAGGCGAGCTGGGAGCTTGATCTCGCCGGTGGCATTCGGCGCAGCGTCGAGCGCGCAGATGCGCAGGCGCAGGCCGCCGTTGCGGCGGCCGAGGCCGTCGCATTGCAGGTTGCCGCCGAGACCGTGTCGGCCTACACCGACTGGCAGACGTTTTCGCATCGCGTTATCGCGGCAGAGCGCAACGTGGCATTGCAGGCGGAGTCGCTGGCGATCATCGAAGGCAAGGTCCGGCTTGGCCTCAGTCGCCGGCTGGATGCCGTGCGCGCAGGCTCGGCGCTGGCAGAGCTCAAGGGCCGTGTGCCGCCGCTCGTCGCGGCGCGAGAGGCCGCGTTGGAACGGCTTGCCGTGCTGGTCGGCAGCGAGTCTTCGGCGCTTGCGCTGACCGTGCGTGACCCCGATCCCGCGGGGCCCGGCACCATTGCAGCGGGGCTCAAAAGCGATGTGCTGCGTCGGCGTCCCGACGTGCGCGCCGCCGAACGAACGCTGGCCGCCGCAGTGGCGGATCAAGGTGTTGCCGCGGCGGCGTTCTTCCCCAGCCTGACTTTGTCGGCCAGTGGCGGTTTCGAAGCGGGCGCCACGAGCGACCTGTTAAGTGGTGATGCCCGGAGCATCAACGTGTTGCCATTCCTGCGTTGGCCCGTGTTCCAAGGTGGTCGCCTGCGCGCGGCCAAAGCCAAAGCCGACGCGCGCCAGCGTGAGGCGTTGGCCAACTACGAGCAGGCGGTTCTGCGTGCTTTCGCAGACAGCGAATCGGCGATCGCAGGCTACTCGGCGGCGAACCAGGCCGTACTCGCCGTCCGTGAGGCGCAGAAGCTGGCGGCGGAGGCCGAGTCGCTGGCCGCACGGTTGTACCGCGAAGGTCTCGTGGATTACCTGGCTCTGCTGGACGCGCAGCGCCAGCTCGCGACGGTTGATGATGCGCTGGCGGCGGCCGAAGGCGAAGTCCTGTTGGCCGCAACGCGGCTCTACAAGGCGCTTGGCGGTGACTGGGACAGCGCCGGGTCGTAGATGAACGGCTTGCCCGGCAACCGCGCGACGTTGCGTCTGGTGCTGGGCTTGGCGCTTGTGGCCAGTGCGGCCGCGTCGCTGATCTTCATGCTGCTGATCGTGGCCAGCACAGACTGGGACGAGGCCTGGCTTCAGTTTGCCTTGTTGCCCGTGGCGCTGCTGCTGGTATTCGCGGCGGGCCTCGTACTTATCGCGCACTGGCGTCGCACGAGCGCCAGCGTGCTGCCGCCGTCCGTACCCGTTCTAGTGGCCGGATTCGTGCTCGTGCTCGGTGCGCAGGTGGCCTTTATCGGCGCGGTCTGGGCCGGCATCGCCTGTATGGCCTTTGGCCTCGGCATGCTGTTGTTGCGGGGCCGCGTTACCTGAGGCCCGTCAGCCGTTGACCGCGGTAGATACGCCGAGTGCTGCCGTGAGCGCCTCGAGTGCTTCGGCGGCGCCCGTCGATACCTTGGCCGTGGCGATGTCGTCCGCACGCGTACGGCCCCGATTCATGATGTAGAGCGGCTTATCCAATTCGCGCGTGCGCCGCGCGAAGCGAAAGCCCGAGAACACCATGAGTGACGAGCCCACGACGAGCAGCGCGTTTGCATTCGCAACAGCATCGTAGGCGGCGTCGACGCGCTCGCGCGGCACGTTCTCGCCAAAGAACACGACTTCAGGTTTGATGATGCCCCCGCAGCGTGGGCAGTCGGGTACGGTGAACGCGCTGTAGTCGGCGCCTTCGATGATGGCGTCGCCGTCGGGCGCCTCGCGCACCGAGGAGACCAGCGCGCGGAACTCGCGATTGGCGTCGGCGATCGTGCCTTGCCAGTCGGCACGCGGCAGCACGAGGCCGCAGTTCTGGCAGGCCACCTCGTCGAGCCGGCCGTGCAGGTCGATGACATCGTGACTGCCGGCGGCCTGGTGCAGGCCGTCAACGTTTTGCGTGATCAGCCGCTCAACGTGGCCTGCGCGCTGGAGCTGCGCGAGCGCCGCGTGCGCGCGGCCTGGCTGGGCCTCGTTCATGCGCGGCCAGCCCAGCATGCTGCGCGCCCAGTAGCGCTGGCGCACGGCGCCTTGTTCCATGAAGTCCGCGTACATCACGGGGCGGGCATTTTTCCATTCGCCCTCGTCGTCGCGGTAGTCGGGAATGCCCGAGTCGGTGCTGCAGCCGGCGCCCGTGAGCACCGCGACGCGGCCCCCATGGTCGAGCAGTTCCGCCAGCGCCTCGATAGGTTCGTTCATGCCAGGGTATCCAGGTTGATGCGATCCCCGGGGCGAGGCTGGGTGACGCGGCAACCGTGATCGCGTTGTAGCCGATCGGCCAGTGCCTCGCCCGAGTCAGGCTCACCGTGCACGAGCCAGACGGGTGGCGTGCCGCCCAGGCCGCCGTACCAGCGCGACAGGTCCGCCGCGTCGCCGTGTGCGGAGAGGCCGCCGACGGTGTGGATCTGCGCCCGCACCCGGATGGTCTCGCCATGAATGCGGACACTGTCGTGGCGGTCCACGAGGCGGCGCCCCAATGAGCCCGGGGCCTGCCAGCCAACGATCACAACGTGGGCATTGCGCCGCCAGAGGTTGTGTTTGAGGTGATGCAGCACGCGTCCGCCGTTGCACATGCCGCTGCCCGCGATGATCAACGCGCCGCGCTCCAAGCGATTGATGACGCGCGACTCGGCAGGCGAACGGGTCAGGTAGAGGTTGTCGAGCGGCGGCATGCCTTCCGAGTCGGACAGGCGCCGCGCCTCGTCGTCGTGTAAGTGCTTGTGCGACCAGTAGACCTCGCTGGCCTCGATGGCCATCGGGCTGTCGAGAAAGATGCGCCAGCGATCCACCTGCCAGTCGTCGGCGTGTTTGCCCAACAGGTACAGAAGCTCCTGGCTGCGCCCGATCGCGAACGCGGGCACGATGATATTCCCGCCGGTTTCCGCAGCGCGCTTCAGGATATGGCCCAGCTCGGCCACGGTTTCGCTGCGCTCGCGGTGCAGCCTGCCGCCATAGGTACTTTCCATAAGTACGAGGTCACTGCCCTTTGGTGACACCGGATCCTCAAGAATGGGCGTGTCGTACTGGCCAAGATCGCCTGAAAAGGTCAAAGTACGAGGTCCGTTCGCGGTTTCGACGCGGAGCTGGACGCAAGCCGAGCCAATAATGTGACCGGCGTCATGAAACGTCGCTTGCAGGCCCGGCACCACCTCGAAGGGCTCGCCGTAGATGTGGCCGCGCAGCAGGCGCTCCACGCCGGCCGCGTCCGAGGCGGTGAACAGAGGTTCGACAGGAGGTCGACCCGAGCGTGCCCGTTTGATGTTCTCACGCGTGGCATCGCGCTCGGCCAGTGACGCGGCGTCGGCGAGCAGGATCGGTACCAATCCTGCGCTGGCATTTTGGGTGTGAATCGTGCCCCGAAAGCCGCGCTGGCGAAGCAAAGGCAGGCGCCCGCTGTGATCCAGGTGGGCGTGGCTCAGTACCACGGCATCGATGTCGGCAGGGTCGAACGGGAACGGATCGCGGTTGCGTGCTTCATTGCGCCGACCGCCCTGGATCATGCCGCAGTCGAGGAGCACGCTGCGGCCGCCGACGCGCAGGACGTGGCAGGAGCCCGTGACCTCGCCTGCGGCGCCGTAAAACTCGAGGCTGTTGGTCATTGGGGCCGGCAGTACAGGTAGGAGAGGGGAACTGTCTCAACGTCGCAATTTCGGCCCGCAGGCCCGGTTCTGCGGCGTTTTTGACAGAATATTTTTGGTGTCATGTGAAGAACGTCACGGACCGCTTGTCGCCGATCGCCTACGGTTGCAATTCCACTAGGCCCAGGCCGGACCAGGAATGCTGAAGAAGATACTCATCGCACTGACTGCGGCATCCATTGTCGTCCTGCTCGCGATTCTCGTTCGCGAGTCGCGGTCCGTCAGTGCCCAGTTCTACATCGACTATAGCAACTACGTCTCTGCCTTGCGTCAGGGCCAGCGCGACTACGAAACCCTCGCGGACACGCTGAGCGTCACGGCCCGCCAGGCTCAGACCGTGCCTGAGACCGTGGCCACGCTGTCGAGCCGCCTGAAGAGCGGCACCGAGACGCTGCGCGCACCCGCCCAGAACATTCGCAGCGCCGACGTCATGGCGTCGGCCTCTGCCTATATCTCGACGCTGAACGGCATGCTCACAAGTGTGACGGAGTTCTCAGACGCACAAGACCGGATCGCCGCAGCGGCGACCGTGCTGCGTGATGATGGCCCCGCAGCCGTGCGCCTGCTGCGGGACCGGGGCAACGAAGCCCCTTCGCAAGTGTTGTTTGGCCTGACAGCGGAGTTGCTCGACTTCGCCACGGGCGAGTCGACGGTCCCCGTTGAAGAGCTGCAGCGCCGTCTTGACGCGTTCACGGCAGAGATCGACGCCAACCGGCAGCCGCGCGCCCTGTCGGGCGTCCTCGATGCCGCCAGCGTGCTGCTGGCCGAGCGGGGCACGGCTGAGTCGGCACTGACCAAACTGACGGGCAGCGCCTACGCCAGCCGTGCCCAGGATCTTTACGGCGCTGTGGCCTCGATGAACGCGGCGGTCACCTCGCGTGCCGACCGGGCGCGGCTGCTGCTCGCGGCCGTGTGTGTGCTGCTCATTTTGGGCATTGCGCTGATCGGTCTGCGCCTGCGTCAGAGCAACGCGACACTGGCCGACGCCAACATCGAGCTCGAGCAATTCAACGTCTCGCTCGAAGAACGTGTGAACGAACGGACCCGTGAGCTGAGCGCGGCGCTCGAGGAGCTTCGCGAGTCGCAGGCCCAGCTCGTACAGGCCGAGAAGATGTCGTCGCTGGGTGAGCTCGTGGCCGGCATCAGTCACGAGATCAACACGCCGCTCTGGTACCTGCTCAGCAACACCACGACGATCCGTGAGCGCCTGGGCAGCTTCAACAATTTCGCAGACATCGCCGACGACATGCTGCGGGTGGTCCGCGAGGGCGGGTCCGACAAGCAGAAGTTTGTGGCCCAGCTCAAGCGCCTGGATGCCGCACTCAACAAGGATGGTCTGCGCGACGACCTTGACGAGTGCAACGACCTGCTTGAAGACAGTGTCGAAGGCCTCGAGCAGCTTTCCGAGATGGCTCAGTCACTTAAGGACTTCAGCCGTCTTGACCGCGCCGCCACGGCGCAGGCTGACCTCAATGAGGGCCTCGAGAAGACGCTTGTGATCGCCAAGAACGCGCTCAAGGGCGGCATCAAGATCGAGAAGAACTTTGCTGAACTGCCGCTCGTGACCTGTTCGCCGAGCCAGATCAATCAGGTGTTCCTGAACCTCATTAAGAATGCTTCTGATGCCATGGAGCGCGATGGTACGCTGACGCTGAGCTCCTGGGCCGACGACGATTACGTGCACGTGAGCGTCAAAGACTCGGGCCACGGCATGGACGATGCAACACTGGCCAAGATCCGCGACCCCTTCTTTACCACCAAGGAAGTGGGCAAGGGTACGGGCCTGGGCCTTTCCATCAGCCAGAAGATTGTCGACTCACACGACGGGCGGCTGGACATTCAGTCCACGCTCGGCGAGGGTTCGACGTTCACTTTGAGCCTCCCGCGTTCGGAATCTGCGCCAATGAGTGACATGGCCCGCGAGCTCGCCGAGCTTGAAGCCATGACAGGCGACACC
The DNA here is from genome assembly GCA_038524795.1 of Pseudomonadota bacterium. Taxonomy (GTDB): domain Bacteria; phylum Pseudomonadota; class Gammaproteobacteria; order Steroidobacterales; family Woeseiaceae; genus CALBPI01. The sequence continues at coordinate 40,528 of JBCBIJ010000014.1, forward strand.
CTGCGGATCGAGGGTCTGGTGCTGGACGAAGAGAATGAACTCGACTTTCCTGCGGAAAAATCCGCCTGAGCCAGGCAACAATGGGCGCGAATCAAGCACAATCCATGAGTACTGACCGGGGCGCAGCAACAGTTTTGGATCGCAAGCCACGCGTCGTTTTCGTCGATGACGAAAAACGCGTGCTTAACGCTATGCGGGCCCTGTTTCGGCGTGACTATGAACTCTACCTGACCACGTCGGGCGAGGAAGCCGTGAAATTCTGTGTCGAGCACGACGCGGATGTCATCGTGGCCGACCAGCGCATGCCCGAAATGGAGGGCGTTGAGGTGCTGGGCGCCGTGCGCGAACAGGCGCCGCGCACGATGCGCATCCTGCTCACGGGCTATGCCGACCTTGATGCCATCGAAGGCTCTATCAATGTTGGTGAAGTGTTCCGCTTTCTGTCGAAGCCGTGCCCGCCCGACAACCTGCGTGCAACGATCGACCAGGCCGTTCAGGCCTCGGCCGCGCCCGTACTGACTCCGGATTCGCCGACGTCGCAGCCACAGCCGGCTGCGCCGACGGGTGATGCTGACAGCGACGACGACGCACCGGCGGATTCGCTGGCCACGCAGACTCGCCCGATTTCGCGTCGCAAGTCGCCGTCGCTTGTGCCCGCCATGCTCGCGTCGCAGCCGGAGGCGGAAGAAACGCCCGATGAGGACGACCTCGAAGCCCAGGGCGAACAGGTCGTGCTGTCCGGCGATTCGGTCCAGATTCGGAACTCTGAGTCGTTCCGCGATATGGAAAGTGTGGGCGTTGTCGTGTTCACGCTGTCCGATGACTTTTTCAAGGAAGTCGACGGTGCGATGCAGGGCCGCTACAAGCTCTACCACGCGAATCGCTTGCTCAAGGTGCTTGAGCTCATCTCAGCCAAGAAGGCTGGCGTGTTGATTTCCGAGGTTGCCAGTGAAGGCGGCGTGTTGCGCAAGGTGCTGAACAAGTTCAAGCAGCACCTGCCCGAACTCATTGCCATCGTGGTCAGCGATGACCGCGACGCGGCGGAGATGATCTCGCTGATTAACCACGGCCAGGTCTTCCGCTATATGGCGAAGCCCGTCAATCACGACCGGCTCATGCAGAATGTTAACGGCGGCGCGCTGCGCCACCTGCAGATGCGTGCTGATCCCAGCCTGGTTCCGCGTATGGCCGTGGAACAAACTCAGGATGAACCTGAGCAGTCGGGTGCCGTGGACCAGCTGTTCAAGCGGATTCGCTCGATCGGCAGTATCTGGAAACGCAAGAAGGACTAGGCCATGAGCGACGAGGCCGTGCTCGACGCCCCCGTACCGGCGGAGAAGAAATCATTCGACACACCGATCCTGATCGGTGCACTCGTGGTGATTGCAGCCATGGCGGCCTGGTTCTTTCTGGGTTCGGACGGCAAAGTCGTCGAGAGCGCGCCTGCGGTGGCCGCTGAGCCCACGCCTGAGCAGGCCGAGGTTCAGGCCGTCGTAGCGGCGGAAACGCCTAACGGTGAGCTGTTGTCCCGCGCACGTCTCGCTGCAGACGCCGGCATGCTCACGGAGCCTGCGGGCAGCAACGCCCTTTATTACTACGCATTGTTCCTCGAGCAGGCGCAGGCTGACGACACCGTCGTCGCCGAAGTCGATGCCGTGGTGAACCGTGTGGGCAGCTTGGTCGATGCCGCTCTGGGCGGCGAGGACTGGGCGCGCGCCAACTACGTTGTCGAGCAGCTCAATAACTCGGGCTTCGAGCACAACAGTATTGCGCGGTTTGAACAGCGTCTCGGCGATTTCAGGCAATCGCAGTCGTCGTTGGCGCTCACCGCGGCCGACAGCGGCGATGAGGCGCAGGCCAACGCCATTCTCGATACGCTGGCCGCGCTGCCGCGCACGCAGGCCGGCGAGTTGCTGGCCTTGCGCGCCGACGTCCGCGATCGGATCGATGCGCAGCGTGTCGCGGCGCAGGCTGCCGCAGAACGCGCCGCCGCCGCTGAGCGTCAGCGAGCTCAGCAGCAGCAACAACAGGCTGCCGCGCGCGCAGCCGCACGCACAGCGCCTTCCACGGCCACCTCAACACCGACTCCGCCGCCGGCGGCGCCACAACAGGATGCCGGCGAGATCGCCGTGCGTGAGGCATTGGCCGCGGGCAGTTTCCGCGGTCGCAGTGGCGCTGTCGCCCTGCTGGATAACGTGTCCAACGCGTCGACGCGCCAGTCCTTGCAAGGCGAGGTCGTCGCCGCACTGGCTTCGGGTATTCGCGACGCTTCTGTCGCGGCAGATCCGGGCACTGCTGACCGCTTGTACCGCGAGTACGGCAAGCTCGTAACCGCCGACACGTCGGAGAAGACTGAACTGCTCGCAGCGGTGGATCAGGCCTTCATCGCCGCTGCGACGTCCGAAGTAGTCTCGGCCGCGACACTGCGCCGCACGAAGGCGGTTGCTCCCATTTATCCACGTCGCGCGCTGCAGCGCGGCGTCAATGGCCGCGTGAAGGTCGAGTTTACGGTCGGTACCGACGGCAAGACCCGCGAAATCGAAGTGGTTGAAAGCAGCTCAGGCTCGCTGTTTGACCGTTCTGCGCTACGCGCCATCTCCGAGTGGGAATACGAGCCGCGGCTCGTTCGTGGACAAGCGGTCGCGCAGCGCGTTTACGCCTACCTCGACTACAACCTCGAATAGAGCCCAACCCCCTGTCGCTGACCACGCGCCGCAGATGCGGTAGCGTGTCGCTGGTTCTGCTCGCCCGGGGGGTCGCGACGTGCTCGATGCCGTGCGCCTAAATTTCTCTGCCGACGCGCTGGTGGCCCTCAATGTGCTGCTGGCCGCCATCATGTTCGGCATCGCGCTCGACCTCGACTTCGCGGACTTTCGTCGCGTTAGCCGGCGCCCGCGCGCGCTCATCACCGGGCTACTGTCGCAGTGGCTGGTGCTTCCGGCCGTGACGCTTGTGCTCGTGATATTGGTCGCACCGCCGCCCTCAATCGCGCTCGGCATGATTATCGTGGCCGCCTGCCCGGGTGGCAGTGTCAGTAACTTCTTCTCGCACCTGGCACGCGGCGACGTCGCGCTCAGCGTCACGATGTCTGCCATCACGAGCTCGTTCGCGTTTCTTGCGACGCCGCTCAACATCGCGCTCTGGGGCAGCGTGTTGCCCGAGACACGCGAACTGCTGCGCAGCGTGGAAATCGACGTGGTCCGTATGCTGTTCATCGTTGTGCTGGTGCTCGTCGTGCCGACGATTGCGGGGTGTTGGCTGGCTACGCGGCGGCAGGCGATCGCGCAGCGCCTGCGCCTGCCGTTTCGCCGGTTCTCGATGCTCGTGTTCGCGGGGTTTGTGATCGCGGCGTTCGCGGCTAACTGGTCTCTGTTTGTCGAATGGGCTGAGGTCATCGCGGGCGTGGTCATGCTGCATAACGGGGCTGCGTTGGCTGCGGGCTTTCTGCTTGCGACGCTCGTTGGGTTGCCGCCGCGCGTGCGGCGCAGTGTGACCATCGAGACGGGCATCCAAAATTCGGCGCTGGGACTGACGCTGATCTTCGCGTTCTTCGACGGCCTGGGCGGGATGGCGCTTGTGGCCGGCTGGTGGGGCGTCTGGCACCTGGTCAGCGGTGCCGCGCTCGCACGTTTCTGGGGCGTGCGGGACGTCGAACCCGCGCCAGCCTGAGGGCCAACCCCTTTTCTTGTATCCTGCGCCCATGAACACCGTTACACAGCGACTGGTGCGGCGCCTGGCCGCGGTGGGGCTCGCGGCGTCACTCGGGGTGCCTGCAGCGCAGGCCGAGGTGCTGCACGCCGCTGAGACGGGCTTTGTCGTTCGTCACGAGCGAACAGTCCTTGCACCGCCAGAAACGGCCTGGCGCATGTTGTTGGGCCACGTCGGCGAGTGGTGGCACCCGGACCACACCTACTCGGGCAATGCCGAGAGCCTCTACATCGAGGCGCGACCGCTGGGCTGCTTCTGCGAGCGTATCGGGACCAATGACGTGGTCGTCCACCTCACGGTGACCATGCTGCGCGAGAACAAGCTGCTGCGGCTGACGGGTGGTCTTGGGCCTCTGGGACTCATGGGTGTTGATGGCAATCTGACCGTCAGCCTGTTGCCCAGCGAAGATGCCACCGATATCGCGCTTGAGTACCGGGTGGGGGGTTATGACCCCGAAGGTCTGGAGCGCATTGCGCCGGCCGTGGACGGCGTGCTCGGTGAGCAGATGGACCGGTTTGTCCGCTTTGTCGAGTCGGGTTCACCCGACGACTCGGTCCCGGAAGATGTCATGCCGGGTACGGAGATGGACGCGCCGGCAGACGTTGCAACGGACGCGCCTGCGACCGAGGGCTAAAAAAAGAGCCGGTGCCATTACGGCACCGGCACGAGCGACAGGCGGAAACGACCTGCTTTCGTCAGGAGTCGTCTGACGGCAGACGTCAGACGAGCGGATTGAAGGCGGTCAGGCTGTCGCGCAGCTGTACGTTACCCAGGCCGTGGTTCGGGAACAGGACTTCGAAGTTGGCCTGTTCACCGTGAATGGCGAGGTAGTTGAGCACCACCGCTTCCACGAGCAAGTTCACGTTGTTGGCGATCGGGCTCGAGCCTGTTTCACCAGAACCATCCGGTCGGAAGTAACCGATCTGCTGGTGGTTTTCGGGGGGTAGGCTGTCGCCCGAGAACAGCTGCGGTCTGCCGTTCGGGTTGTAGACCAGGATGAACGACGCCGCCGTACTCTGGTTGTCCGAGGCCCATTCAAGCTTGCCGCGACCGTCGACGGTATCGTCGATCATGCCGTTACTCGACAGCGAGCCGTCCGAGAACACGTACATGAACAGCGGGACGCCACGGCGAGCCGCGTACTCGAGCGCGGCGCCCATGCAACGACCGGCGCGCAAGTCACGCACCTCACCGCGTGCACGACGACCACCGTGGTAGTCGTAGCCGCCCATGGTGATGGTGCCGGCGCCCGCGTAACCATTGGCAACGAGCTTCATGACCGAGGCGGTCTTGCGGAATTCGCGGTCGTCGTCGTACTCGGCCTGCGAGAAGATGCCTGCGGGACCCACGAGGTCCTGGTCGAGCGACGGGTTGAGCTGCGAGGGGTCACCAAAGCGGTCGGCGAGGTCGGCTGACTTCAGGTAACCGCAAGCGACAAGGTCTTTGACCACGGCATCTGCGTCGATCTTGGTATTCACCTGACCGAGCTTCTGGTCACTGAGTCGGTACACAGACTCGAGCACGGCTACTGCGTCTTCCTGAGAGAGCAGGCCGACGAGTTTGCCCGTGTCTACAAGGCCTGTAACGTCGCCGGGGCGATCGACTTTCGAGGGCCGCAGGGCCGGATCGATCATTGCGGCGGGGGCCATCGAGTTACCACCGGACTCCGACGTACGCGATCCGATCAGATCGAGCAGCTCACCGCGTGCACCCGTTTTGGCGATGCCGTACATCGGGTTGTGCGGGTTGTTGCCCGTGTCGTTCTCCGAACGTGCCACGAGGATGGCCCCGTTGGTGTTCGCGAGCGTCGCCGGTGAGGCGCGCTCGAGGATCCCGCGTAGAAACGCGGAGTCCGAGTGGAACGCCAAACCCAGGTCCGTGTTGATGAAGTCGTTGGTACCCGTATCGGGGTTGACCGCATCAGGTGTCTGGTCACCGGGCAGGCCGAGCTTGTTGTAGCCAGCCGTCGACAGGAAGTCCATCTGCCCGCCGGGACCGCCGACGAGCACGTTGGAGCCCGCCATGTTGGCGCCACCCGCGAGGTCGAAGCAGACGAACGGCACCTTGCCGGCGCCTGCCAGTTCGAGGCCGCAGCCCGCACGCAGCGGTTGCAGGTCAGATGAGAGCGCGGCGCGCGCTTCCATCGGATTGGCGAACAGGCTGAACAGGCCGCCCGACATGAGCGTCGATGTACCCGCCATCAGACCCGTGGCGACAAACTCACGACGAGTCGTCGGGCGTTTGTGATCCGGGTGCAGAATCGGCGTATCCGGGTGCAGATTCTCTTTTCGCTTTGCCATGGTATCGGTTCCTGAGTTGATTCTTACTGCACCAGCATCGAGGCGCTGCCCAACGCTGCTGCGCAGACGGCCGTGCCGACGGTTTCGGTGCGGTCTGCCGCACAGTTGTTGCCACACGCGGTGAGGCGGGTAATGAGCGCGTTCAGCTCGCCTTCCATATCGGCGCGCAGCGGCTCCGTGCCCAGATTGACGCCGGCCACGGCGTCAATGACCGGGTCGATCACCAGATCACGGCCCGCCTGGCTGGAGAACGCGCTGCCAGCCGGTGCATTGAAGTCCACGCCCGGGAAGAACGAGGCGCGCAACGCCGTGTCCTGAACCAGCGCGTTGCAGTACTCCACCGCCATCTGCGAGATGCCGACCTGCTGTGAGGCCAGGAAGCCACCGAACAGCGGACTCGAAGGCATCTGCTGACGCACGGCTTCGTAGGTCAGCATGACTTCGGGGTGCGTACGCGGCACGCCCGTCGCCTGCGCCATCGTTTCGGCAACTTCGTCGAAGATGCGCACGCCGATGTCGACCTGGTCCGGAATGTCCGCCGCGTCACCCGATGCCAGCGGCACGGGGTCGGTGCGAACGTTCACGTTGTCACCCAGCACGTCGAAGGTCAGGAAGAACTCGTCGGAGTCGGGGCCCTGTTCCTGCTGGAACACGGCACCGTACGGCGACAGCGGCTGACCGAGCTCGGCGAGCAGATCACTCGAGAGGCTCTCGTTGACCGTGCGGAAGGCCTGGCCAACCGGTGCTTCCACACCGTTCACGCCGACACGGATGCCCTGGACGGGGATGCCGTCCCAGGTGGCTGCGTTGTCGAGCGAGATGAAGTGCGGCGCGTTGAAGAGGTAGCTGTAGTTGTCGAACTGGGCGACTTCGAACAGCACGTAGGCCTCAGGCACATCCACAAGGTGCGAGACGCTGAACAGCAGGTAGAACTTCTCACCGACGCCGGCATCGAAGTTCTGCAGGATCTGTTCGGGCGTCAGCACGCGGTTGTGAATCGAGACGTAGCGGAACGTACCGGCGAACAGGCCGTCACTCGACACTTCGTTGCCGAGCACGAACGCGAACGTGTCGTCCCAGTCGGCGATGCTGCCACCACCGGTTTCATCGTTGATGTCCACGAGCTGGCCGTTGAGCCAGAGGCTGCGGCCATTGACGGGGTCCCAGTTGGCGACGACGTGCTGCAGCGTTGCCTGCAACAGTTCGTCGGCCGAAGGCGTTTGCAGCGCAGGCATACCGTTGCCGTCCGTGACGTCAGAGCGGTTTGCGAACGTGTAGTCGTAAAGCGTCTGGCCCAGCGTAAAATTCCGCGCCGTCGGGCCGGCCGAGTAACTCACAATGCGCGACTCTTCCTGGACCACGTTGGCGGGCACAACCCAGGCTTCGACCGAGTACTCGCCCGTTGCCTTGATCATGTCATGCAGCTTCTTGCTGTCCGCGGTACGGCCCTGGGCCTTACCGTTGCGGATCTCGATGCCCCAGCCGCCGACCCAGCCGACGTCACCGGACAGCGTAAGGTCGAGCGCCGGCGACACGCCACTCGTGTCGTAAGCGATGAGGCCTTCGCCCGTCTTGAACTCATACGTCGCAATGGCGTTGGCTTCGTAACGGCTGCCGCCACTGGCGACGATGCCGTCAAGAATCGTGAGTGCCTTACTGACGGTCAGGCTCGGGTCCACCGCAGTCGGTGTGATCGAGTTGGCCATGGCTTCGATGGCCGCCTGCATTTCATTCGCATCCGAGCCACAGTCGCTCCAGCAGTTGTGGAACTCGTTGCGCAGGCGCAGTACGAGGCGCGAGAGTGCCGGGTCGTTGAGCTTGATCTTCGGCTTGGCCGCGTCGTAGGCGACCTCGACATCAGGCTCAGCGAGGAACGGCGACTGCGCGAACTGAGCACCCGAGGTGTGGCAGCCCGTGCAGTACTGCGTGAGGATCGGGTGCACGGTGCTTGCGAACAAAGCGGGGTCACCCGGGAAGTTGCGGCTCGCGCCCGGATCCTTGATGACCGGTGACTCGAGGTCGATCGTGCGGCCGCCGCCGGCAACGAGGTCGCCCGCCCAGCCAGAAATCCACGTTCCCATGAGGTCGCCACACACAGCGTCGCTACCCGACCAGCAGTTGTGGCCACCGGCCACCTTGGTCGCGAGCAGCGAATCGTTCGGTGAGCTCAGGTCGACAGCCGTGTTGGCTGCCTCGTAAGCGAGGTTGATATCGTCATCCCGGGCGAAGACGGGCGCTTGCCCACCTTGGCCGTGGCAAGCGCCACAGCCCGCTTCGGACTGAATGTTGTCCCACAGGTTCAGCTTAAAGGACTGAACGTCTGCCGTGGCCGGTGCCGGGCCGTTGTAGCCCGACGTATCGGGTACGGACGTGACCGGGTTGACCTGCGTTTCAGCGCCGCCTCCCGAGCAGGCACTGATCACCGCTGAGGCGGCGAGAAGGCCGGTCAGGCGGCTGACGGTAATGGCTGTTTTATGCATCGTCATCGTTCTGTCCTCAGTCGCCCATGCAGTAAGTGGCTGCTTCGGCGAAGGTGGTCTTCAACCGGTAGTTGCTGCCCACGAGCGACGCCGTCATGGCGTCGACCTGTGCGCGGTCCGCGGCATCGCCGGGCTTACGCAGGCAGACGTTCTCGAACACCTTCTCGACCTGGCACTGGGCAAACGCCTGGCTGCCCGCGAGTTCGCGGCCCATCGACTTGGCGCCTTGGCCTGACCCCGTCTGTGCGGGGTCCCAGCCCAAAAGGGCGTTGCGACCGTCGCGCCAGTAGTTCGACCAGGCGTCGTCCGGCGTACGGAAGCCGAACGGGAAGTTGGTGTCGTTGTTGAAGTACTTGGGATGAACGGCGCCGTCGGTGTATTCGATGCGGCCCGTCTCCTCGTTGTAGTTGTAGAAGGCAAACGCCTGCGCGAGCGGGTCCATCCCGCTGTGGCAGCTAATGCAGTTACCCAGGAACAAACGGCTGTCGCCACCCGGGCTGCGCGTGACGTCCTGGCGGATACGATCCGGCGGACGGGTCACGTCAGCCACCTGCTCGAGGTCGCGGCAGAGGTGGTTCATGAGGGTGAAGCGCAGCATCGCGCGGTTCGTACCCGCGATGAAGAAGGCTTCAGCGGCGGCACGTGTGGTCATGACGCCGGCGGTCGCAGCGGCTGGCAGGTCGGTTTGTGCCGACTGCGTGGTCGCGACAAGGTTGGCCTGCAGGTCGATCGCGTTCTGCTCGAGCGCCTCGTAGTGATCGTTGTTGGTCATCGAGTAGCCGGGGATACCCAGGCCGGCTGCGCCAACATAGAGGTGATCGCCAAACAGCACTTCGTTGAAGGGCACGTCATCGCGAATCATGCCGATTACCGTTGCCGTGTAGTCGTTGAGCGGCGCGAAGATATCGCCGTCACGATTCGTCCAGGGCGTCGCCCAGTTTTTCAACGTCACGCTGTAAAACGCGCTGTTCTGCATTGCCGTCTCGGCGGCTGCGATGGCGTTGCCGCCAGCGACCTGCGCCTCCATGGCATCGAGTACGGCCGCCGTCGGGGGTACGCCCGCGAGTCGGTCGTGAATGCGCTTGGCCTGCTCGCGCGGACCCGCCCAGGCGCTGGCAATGGACAATGCCAGCGTGAGTCCCGCTGCCCCAAGTCGTGCCGTTCGTGAAATCGTCTGTGTATTCATTTCGACCCTGCTTTGACCGATCGCCGTGCCACATGGCAGCGGCGGTGACCTCGTTCGTTTTCCGTCTGCGGTGGTCTCAAGCACACCGCGTTGCGTCCCGTTCGCGAGCCCTGCCGGAGTCTGATCGCAGTTCACTGTCGTTGCAGTGATGGCGCTCACAATCCCGACGCTGGTGTGGCGTCGCACCCACATGTGGGCAGCTCTTGGCGGTTCGCTACACGGAAGTGGTTGCAATCGGCGTGCCAGCCCTGGGCGTTTCGGGCGTCTGAGGGCCGTGCGGCAGGAAAATCAACGGCTTAGCAAAAAAGGCCCCGTGTCGCAGGTGACGAGCATATGTAAAGCCGTTGTCGGGGGGTTGGGACAGTAGGGTGGCAGGGCGTAGTTAAATCATTGAAAAATAACAAATAAAAATTTGTCGCTGGAGTGAGACAGGGGTGCCGCGCATTGGCACCAGTGGTTTTGCCCGATGCGCGTGCGCCAGTTCACAAAAATGCGTCGTTCGCCGAAGACCGGTCTGTTTGGACACCAAATCAGGCTGATTAGACGCAAGACCCCTAGTTCTCTTGGGTTTTGCGTGCGGGCGTATTTGCGGAATTCGGCGCTGTCGGACGCCGCCAGGTGTGCTGTCGTCTTTTCGAGACATTACGAGTCACGACACCGATTTCTATACTCGCGCCGTTCCGAGGTTGCTGTGGCAGGTGCCCAGCTGGGTCGGAGCGCACAGTTCGGACCGATGCCAACTGGCGCTGCGGGCGAACTGTGAAGTTGTTAACAGAATGCGCGACGGGCGATCGTCACCATGCCGTTACGTTCAATCGGCAGGTATGCGGTGCAGTCAGGTCTGGGACCTGGGCACGGCGAAGGCGACGCCTCGAAAAGCGCTTCGAGGTGCTCCCAATGGACAAAGCGGTAACGGTGAAAACAAGTCATACAACGTGTGTCCGCGCGCTCGCACTCGTGCTGGCGCTCGCAACGGCGGCAGGCTGCAGTTCCTCCGGCAGCGAAGGCGACCAGGTCGGCTTCGGTGCGGGCCAGGCGCCTGATCCCGTCGCGCTCGAATTTCCGATTGTTTACGTCCAACGCCCGATTCCCCTCGATGACGACGGCGCGCTCGTGGAGGAAGACATCCGCGAGGTGCTGTCCTTCAACCCTGGTGCTGACCTGTTTTTCCGCGACCGCGCGTCGCCCAGTACGCCCGATGTGAATCTCACGGGCGACTTCACCATGGGTCTGGCCGATATTCGGGACGTCACCGTGTCGTTCGATGCGACAAAGGTGGCGTTCGCGATGCGTTACCCGTTCGATCCCGACGCCGACGACGAGGAGCAGGTGACGTGGAACATCTGGGAGTACGACATCCCGAGCGACACGCTGCGGCGTGTGATCTCGTCTGACATCACGGCGGAAGCGGGCCACGACATCGCCCCGCAGTTCCTGCCCGACGGGCGACTCGTGTTCAGTTCGACGCGCCAGCGCCAGTCCGTGGCCATCCTGCTCGACGAGGGCAAGCCGCAGTTTCCGGCTTTCGACGGCGACGACAATGAGCCCGGCTTCCTGCTGCACACAATGACGACCGACGGTACGGACATCGAACAGATCGGCTTCAACCAGAGCCATGAACTCAATCCGGTCGTACTCGATGACGGCTCAGTCGTGTTTTCGCGTTGGGACAACGTCGGCGGCACCAACGAGTTCAACCTCTACAAGATGAATCCCGACGGCACAAACCTGCAGCTGCTGTACGGCGCGCAGAGCCATGATGTCGACAACGACGGTCAGCAGGAGCAGTTCATGCAGCCGCAGGTGCTGCCTGATGGCACGCTCATCTCGCTGCTCAAGCCGTTCACCGGGCCGACGACGGGCGGCGCACTCGTCGATATCGACGTGTCGACCTACCTTGAGAACACGCAGCCCAGTGTGAATAACACGGGTATGGCCGGCCCTGCCCAAACGCCGGCGACGATCAACAATGTGCTTGCCGCCGCCGACCAAATATCGCCGGGCGGCCGCTATCGCTCGGTGTATCCGCTGCGTGACGGCACGGACCGTCTGCTCGTAAGCTGGAGCCAGTGCCGCTTGCAAGACATCGACATGGTCATTCTTGCCTGCACACCTGACAACCTGGCTAACCCGGATCTCACCCAGGCACCGCCGCTGTACGGCATCTGGATGTACGACCGCGAGCAGGAAACGCAGGCGCCCGTCGTGACGCCTGTCGAGGGCGTGATCTTCTCGGACATCGTTGTGGCGGAGCCGCGCGATGTGCCGCTGGTGCTGCTCGCAGGTTCCAATACCTTCCTGCTCGATCCGGATATCGGTGACGAAGGTGTTGGTGTACTCAACATTCGCACCGTGTACGACGTTATGGGTGTCGACACAGCGCCAGGCGGCATCGACGTGCTCGCCGATCCTGCGCAAACCCTCGCTGCAGAGCGTCCCGCACGCTTCCTGCGACTCGAGAAGGCCGTTTCCATGCCCGACGAGGAACTCGTCGATGTGCCGGGATCAGCCTTTGGCGTCGGCGGTGGCCAGGGCTTCCGCGAAATTCTGGGTTACACGATGATCGAGCCCGATGGCTCGGTCATGGTCAAGGTGCCGGCCGACATCGCCTTCACCATGTCGATCACCGATGCCAACGGCCGCCGCATCTCGGCGCGTCATAACAACTGGCTACAGATTCGCCCCGGCGAAGAGCTCAAGTGCCAGGGCTGCCACGATGGCGGCAGCGGCCTGTCACACGGTCGCGCCGATGCGTTTGCCTCGGCACACGACGGCGGGCAGAACATTAGCGTGCCATTTCCGAACACGGACCCTGCGCTGTTCATCGACACGCCGGGCGAAACGATGGCCGAGGTGCGCGCCCGCGTGTCGTGCTCAACGGATAACTGCTCGTCGCTGCAGCCGACCGTCGACGTGACCTATCGAGACGTTTGGACCGATGAGGTCGCCGCCGGTCGCCAGGCCGATCCTGATATCGATCTGCGTTACGCCGACCTGCTGTCGCCACGTCCCGTGCAGCCGTCCTGCGAGCAGAATTGGACAGCCAGCTGCCGCACGGTCATCCATTACGAGGATCACATTCACCCGCTGTGGTCGGTGCCGCGCGTGACACTCGACGGCATGGGTAACGTGGTCAGCGACTTCACTTGCATTTCCTGCCACACGGATCGCGATGCCGCGAACCAGTTACAGGTGCCTGCCGGCCAGCTCAACCTGACGGACGGCCTCGCGCCTGAGGAGCAGGATCAGTTCGAGGCTTACCGCGAACTCGTGATTGCCGACGTCGAGGTCGAATTGAACATGGGTGCGCTGCAGCCGCGTCTCGTGCAGGTTGATACGGACCCGGTTACGGGCGATCCGATTTTCGCGACCGTTAATGTCCCGCCAAGCGCGCGCGGCGCGGGCGCGAATGCGTCACCTGTGTTCTTTAGCCGATTCGCGCCGGGCGGCACGCACGCCGGCTACCTCAACGAGGGTGAGTTGCGCCTGATTGCCGAGTGGCTCGACATCGGTGCGCAGTACTACAACGACCCATTCCGGGTACCCCAGGACTAATCGAAGGACCGCCAGTGAGCCCACGCCTTAGTTCATGCATCTCCGCAGTATTCGCGATGGTCGTGGTGCTTGCCGGCACGCTGGCAGTCGCGCCTGCGGCATTCGCCGACGAGAAGCCGCTGCGTACGGTTGAAGTTGCGGATCCGTACCTCGAGATGCACACGGGGCCGGGCAAAGGGTATCCGATCACGAACGTCGTCGAACGCGGCGAGTCGGTACAGATCGTTCGCCGCAAGACGGACTGGTTCAAGGTGCGCACGGACCGCGGACGTGAAGGCTGGGTCAATATCGTGCAGCTTGAGCTGACGCTCGACGAATTCGGCGAGCGAACGGCCATCGAACGGATCGGTCGCGACGAGTTTCTCCAGACGCGCTGGGAAACAGGAATCATGACGGGCGACTTTGCGGGCTCCGACGCGCTTGCGGTCTATGGCGGCTACTCGATCAGCCGCAACCTGTCGGTGGAAGTTTGGGGCTCGCAACTTGTGGGCAACTTCTCGAATGGCTGGCTTGGCACTGTCAACGTCGTGCACGAAACGTTCCCTGAATGGCGCGTCTCGCCGTACTTCACGATCGGCACCGGCATTGTCAGCACGTCGCCGAAGTCGACGCTCGTATCGCAGGAGGACCGCACCGACCAGGTGGCGCTCGTCGGCGGCGGGTTTCGCGCCTATGTCACGCGCCGCTTCGTGCTGCGCGCCGAATACAAAAGTTACGTGGTCCTCACGAGCCGCGACGAAAACGAGGAAGTGGAAGAATGGAAAGTCGGCTTCGGTTTCTTTTTCTGAGCGTGACTGTACTGGTCATGCCGGCGCTGACGGGCTGCTCGTCGCTGCCGTTCTTCGGCCCGGGTGAAGACACCCAGGTCGCAGAGGCGCCCGAGCAGGTCATCGAGCCCGAGGTGGAGCGCCGCGAGATCGTGCAGCCGAGGATCGATACCGAGGACTTCGAAATTGGTGTGTACGCAGGCGGTATGAGTGTCGAAGACTTCGGCGTGAATGCGGTCTACGGCGCAACAATCGCCTACCACCTTAATGAAGCGCTGTTTGTCGAGGGCGCTATCGGTCGCACCGACACGGAAGAGACGAGCTTCGAGCTACTCAGTGGTGCAGCGCAGATTCTCAACGACGACGAGCGCGAGTTCACCTACTACAACGCATCGATCGGATGGAACATCTTTCCGGGCGAGGCGTTTTTCGGCCGCGGTCGCGCGTTTAACCAGTCCTTCTACGTGATCGCGGGGCTGGGCAGTACGCGGTTTGGCGGCGACGACCAGTTCACGATCAACGTCGGCGCTGGCTACCGCCTGTTGTTCAACGATGTCTTCGCGCTCCGTGTCGACTTTCGCGACCACGCCTTTGATACCGATCTGCTCGGTGAGAGCAAGACGGCACACAACCTGACCGGCCACGTCGGTTTCACGTTTTTCTTCTGATTGCGAGGTAAGACCCATGCACCGCAAAACCACACATCGAATCGCCCGCGTCGCACTGGCGCTGTGTCTCGTCACAGCCTCAGCCGCCTGCTCGAACATCGAACCCTGGGTCAAACCCTATGAGCGCGATCGCCTCGCTGATCCGATCATGTTCCTTGACCACGACCCCGTATCGACCTCTTACATGTACCACGTGTTCGAGTCGCGCGAGGGCGCACGCGGCGCCGAGGGCGTCGTTGGCGGCGGCTGCGGCTGCAACTGATCGAGACCACGGAACACCGGACGGAATTCGCAATGCGTAATCGCCTGCTGCTCATCATCGGACTCATCGCCACGTTGTGGACGGCGACGGCTGAATCTGCCGTACTGCCCGACGAGCGTACCGACTTGCTCTACCACCGCTACGAAGGTGACAACATCACCATCGAAGGTCCTTCGGTGCTGATTCGCAAGAACGTTGGCAAGAGTGTTTCCGTTTCAGCGAACTACTACGTCGACATGATCACGAGTGCATCGATCGACGTTGTGACGACGGCGAGTCCGTACGAGGAAGAGCGCAAGCAGGGCTCCATCGGTGTCGACTACCTGCGTGGCGGCACGATGATGTCATTCGGCCTGACGCGCAGCACGGAGTCCGATTTCGAAGCGGAGACCTGGAGCCTCGCGGTCAGCCAAAACCTGTTTGGTGACCTCACCACGGTTACGATCGCCTACAGCCTCGGTGACGACGTTGTCGGCATGTCCACCGATGAGACATTCGCGCGCGATGTGGCGCGCCAGGCCTACGGCATCGGCATCAGCCAGATCTTCACCAAGAACCTCATCATGGGCTTCAATTTCGAAGCCATTACCGACGAGGGCTTCTTGCGTAACCCGTACCGCTCGGTGCGCTATCTCAACGACGATGGCACGAGCTTCAGCTACCAAAGCGAGCGTTACCCGAACACGCGAACGAGTTCGGCTGCCTCCATCTCGGGTCGCTACTACCTGCCGTACCGCGCTGCGATTAACGGCCAGATCCGTGGCTTCTCCGATACCTGGGGCATCACGTCGATGACCTATGAGCTCGGGTACACGCACCCATGGCGCGACTTCACGTTCTCGACGCGCGTGCGCTACTACACCCAGGACCAGGCCGACTTCTATTCGGATCTGTTCCCGCGTTTTGACTTCCAGAACTTCCTGGCGCGCGATAAGGAGCTCTCGACCTTTACGAGCACCACGTTCCGCGCCGCCGTGGCCTGGGACATCGGGACCGACGGATTTGGGCCGTTCAGCAAAGCGCGACTCACCGCATTCTGGGACCACATCCTTTTCGACTACGAGAACTTCAGCGACCTGCGTGTTGAGGGCGTACTGCCCGGCGAGGAGCCGAATTTCACATTCGAAGCGGACGTCGTCCAGCTGCTGTTCTCAGTCTGGTACTGATCCTGGCAGTGGCGGTGGCCGCCACTCACCGATGAACGCTTCGCGTTGCAGCACCACAAGTTGCAGCAGCGTGGCGGCAGCTGTGTCGATCGTATCCCCCACCACGACATAGGCGGTGCCGTCGCCCTCACGCGGTAGCGCGTGAACCAGACGCGCCTCCTCAGTGGCCCGTTTCCGGACTCGTTCGAGGGCCGCGGCGGGAATCCAGTTCGACAGTCGGCTCAATGTATCGGGCGTTGCAATCGCCACTACGGGTAGTGCCGCGTGTCGTTTTGCTGCCGTGCGCATACCGTCGGCAGTCACGACATCAACAAACGCCGTGGCTGGCGTGAGCCGTTCCTGAGCCAGGCGCTGAGCAGGCCCGAGCTCAGGATCCGTCAATACGAACGCCACCGTGTGCAGCGTGCTATCGAGTCGCCCGCACTCGCTGCCCAGCGCGTCACGCGCTATGCGGACGTAATCGCGTACGAACGCGGCACCGAGCATGTTGCCGTCCACCAGCTGCCGTTCCATTCTCGTGCGCAGCGCCTTGGCGATGCGGTCAACGCGAATGTCTGCGTAATAGGATTCCGGTAGCGCTTCATAGCTTGCGAACGCTGCGGGACCCAGCAGGCGCGATTCGACGATGCCGTTGCCGATGGCGCTCGCCACGGCCTCGTCAAAGAAGTGGTAGGCGGTAACGGCGCAGCTTCCAGGCGCCGACAGAAAGGCGTCGACGAGTTCGCGACGCTGAGCTTCGGGCATGCCTTCCTGCCAGTGGTGCACAAACTCATGCACGATGACCGGCAGGCGGCTGTCCGCCGTATCCGCCAAGGGCGTTTCCACATACGCGACCCGCTGACCCAGTGTGGCCAGGCTGCCGCTGCGTGCGCCTTCGATGGCGATCAGCGAGACAGGCGGCAGGTCATCCGATGATTGCCCGAACAGCGCGGCGATTTGTGGCAACAGAGTTTCCAGCTCGATGCGTGACGCGGCCGTTTCGAGCCCGATGCGTTGGCGCGCGAGTTCGGGCGCAATCTCTCGCTGCCAGGGCCGCGATGTCCGCCAGAGCAGTTTGTCGATCAGTGCGCGCCGCGCCGGGGGCGGTAACGCCCGTCCCGGTGCGGCGCCCGCCCGGTGCCGCGATGAGACATCACGCAGATCCGATGCCGTTGGCAGGGCGAGGGCGCCGGAGTCTTGAGCCGGCAAGGCCGTCCGCGCCGATTCACGCCAGCGCTCGACATCGCCGGCGTCGATGTAGTCGGCGAGCGGCAGCTGGTCGCGCGTGCAGCGGACGAGCCCGGCCAGGCAGTCCAGCTCGTAGCTCAGGTTGTCGATGTGCGTATGGCGCACATGAATGGGCGACAGTGTGCGCGCCTGCAGGGGGACGCAGGCAAGCAGCATCGCTAGTGTCACGACTCTCCGCATGGCGCAGAGCATAGGGTGCGGACTCGCGATCGGCAATTTCGCGGGCCCACAAAAAACGCCGCGACCTTGCGGACGCGGCGTTCTTTCAACAGGCGGTATCGCGCCAGCGTGGCGCCAAATGCCTATTCCTTTGGGCTATCGCCGTTTGGGTAAGAACCCTTCGGCTTCGGCCAGTGTGCCCAACGCTTCTTCCATGATGCTCCGGGCTTTGGCCGTCATGTGGTAGAGGTACGTGTGCAGCGCCGCATCCTGCTCATTGCGGTTTTCGCACTGTGCGCTGTATTCCTCAAACGCGCAGAGGTTCTGCACGAGGTCTGCCGTGTGCTTCGGACACTCGCATTCGACGGTCGTGCTCGTGCGTGCCAGCTGTGCCAACTCGACATCGTTGAATCGACGGCGTGGCACAGCTTCCTGCGGGTTGATCTCCAGTGCAGCGGCACCCGTGGGCGCCACGTCCTCGAGCACGGGGCGGTTTTCCGCGCCGCGACGCAGCAGCTGGTAGAGCGTCTGCGTGGTCACCGGTGAGCGCAGCAGTTCGACACGGTCGGCTGCCAGTGCCTCGAGATCCGCTTTTGTACCGAAGTTAAACAGCACAATGGCACGGCGCGTACCCGAGAGGCGGCGCAGGCGGGCCACGACCTGTCGCACTTCAGGGTCGATGACGGGGAACTCGAGCAGCAGAACGTCCGGCTCGATACTACGGATTTGCTCCGAGAACTCGTCGAGGTCAGTGGCGTTAATGCAGACTTCCATCTTGCCGGCGCTGTTCAGCCGCTCCGCAAGGTTCTCCAACGAGAAACCGCCGTAGGCAGCGACACGAACGAGCCCCACCGAGGCGACCAGTTGCAGGCTGCTCGATTGTTCGATGAGCTGATCGCGACGCGACTTGAGCTCTTCTGTCGACAGGTTAGCGATCTGACCAATCGACGACCCGTTGTCGGAGAGCGATTTGAGCAACGACAGTTTTTCGATGTCAGCTTTCGAATACACACGACGACCACTGTCAGTGCGGTCGGCAACGACAGCGCTGTAGCGTCGTTCCCAGATCCGCAGGGTGTGCGTCGAAATGCCCGTCAGTCGTGCAACAGCACCGATCGAGTAACCGGCAGATTTGGTATCTTCGTCAATAACGGCAGACTTCTCTGTAGCCATGGGTGTACCTCGCAAGACGCTCGCGGTGCGTCTGGCAGTGGGGGTTGATCTTCGCGAGTTGGACAATAGCACAGAAACCTATACATCGCTACTGCGTGTCGAGGTTTCTGCGATCTCTGTCGAAGAATGCCCTGAGGGCTGCCGTTGTATGCGAAACATCATTTAATTCAGCGAGTTGCTTCGGTTTTCCCTGTGCAACGATGCGGCCACCCGCTGCACCACCTTCCGGACCCATGTCGATGATCCAGTCGGCTTCGGCAATAATGTCGAGATTGTGTTCTATTATCAGTACCGAGTGCCCTGCATCGACGAGCCGGTGTAGGACCCGGATCAGTTTTTCGACGTCCGCCATGTGCAGCCCGATGGTTGGCTCGTCGAGCACATAGAGCGTGTGCTGCGGATTGTCGACGGCCTCAAGTACGGGCCGCGCCGGGTCGGGGCGTGCCTTGGCCAGTTCACTGACGAGCTTGATGCGCTGCGCCTCGCCACCTGACAGGGTGGGGCTTGGCTGGCCCAGTGTCAGGTAACCCAGGCCAACGGCGTCCAGCAGCTTGAGCGCGTGGTGGATTTTCGGGTGTGCAGCAAAGAATTCGACGGCATCCGAAACGGCCATCTGCAGAATGTCGCCGATGCTTTGGCCGCGGTAGCGGATCCCGAGGGTGTCGGGTGTGAAGCGCTTGCCGCCGCAGGCCTCACAGGGCACCTGTACGTCTGGCATGAAGCTCATCTCGATACGTCGCATGCCCTGGCCGTCACATTCGGGACAGCGACCCTCTTTGGTGTTGAACGAGAATCGGCTTGCCGTGTAGCCACGCATGCGCGCCTCGGGCGTTTGCGCGAATAGCTTGCGGATGTCGTCCCAGAACCCAACGTAGGTCGCGGGGCAGGAGCGTGGGGTCTTGCCGATCGGCGTTTGGTCAACCTCCAGCACGCGGCTGATCGATTCCCAGCCCTCAAGCGCCTGGCACCCGACAAGCGGTGCCTGTTTGCGCCCCCGCCGGCGACCCGCCGACACCAGACGGGCCACGTTGGTTTCGACGACGCCGCGAATGAGCGAGCTCTTGCCGCTGCCCGACACGCCGGTCACCGCGACAAGCGCGCCCAGGGGCAGGCGCGCTGAGACGCGCTTTAGATTGTTGAGTGTGGCCTGTTTGACGGCGAGTGCGGGTGCACTGCGCCGACGCGGGTTGACGTCTCGCGGCGTCTCGACAACGGGGTGTTGCAAGGGCTCACGGAGCATGCGGCCCGTGAGCGACTCGCTCGCGCGCTCGATACGGCGCAGGTTGCCCTCGGCAACGATTCGGCCGCCGCGTGTTCCGGCGCCCGGTCCGATGTCGATGATGTGCTGAGCGCCCCGGATCGTGTCCTCGTCGTGCTCGACCACCACGACCGTGTTGCCGCTCTTCTGCAAGGCCTGCAGCGTGCCCAGTAGTTTGGCGTTGTCGCGCGCGTGCAAGCCAATCGTTGGTTCGTCGAGGATGTAGCAGACGCCGCGCAGATTGGAGCCGAGTTGTGCCGCGAGCCGGATGCGTTGCGCCTCGCCACCTGAAAGGGTCGGTGCGCTGCGCGACAACGTCAGATAACCAAGCCCAACTCGCTCGAGAAAGCCAAGTCTGCCTTCGAGTTCGGCGATGATGTCGCGCGCCACTTCAGCATCGCGGCCTTTGAGATTGAGGGTCGTGACCCAGGCCAGCGCATCGGAGACAGGCATATCGGCGTAGCTCGCAATATTCTGATCCCGGAAAGTGACCGCCAGGGCTTCTTCGTTGAGCCGGGCGCCGTTGCAGGTCCCGCAGGTCTCCTCCGACTCACTGGCCGTGCTGCGCCACCACTGCGTGTCGTCCTCTTCCTCATCGCTGTCGATGCCCGTGCCCGAGCAACTGGGACACCACCCTCGTGGAGAGTTGTAGGAAAACAGGCGCGGATCGAGTTCCGGGAAGCTGCGAGCGCAGCTTGGGCAGGCGCGCACGGTCGAGTAGAGCGTATCGTCGCCATCGGCATTCACAATCACGTTGCCCTTGCCGAAATCGAGTGCGTCCGACAGCGCGGCATTCAGCGCCTGCTCCTTGCGCGCATCGATACGCATCGTGGCCACAGGTAGCTCGATGTTGTGCTCGACGAAGCGATCCAGCCGTGGCCAGGGATCCACCGGGGTGAGCTCGCCGTCCACGCGCAGGGTCTCGAAGCCCTTGCGGCCCGCCCACGCAGCGAGGTCTGTGTAATAGCCCTTGCGACCGATGACCAGCGGCGCAAGCAGCGTGATGTCACAGCCCTTGTGTCGTTTCTGCAGCAGCGCTGAAATTTGTTCGGGCGTCTGCGGCTCGATGGGAACGTTGCAGTCAGGGCAGTGCGCCGTGCCCAGCTTGACGAACAACAGGCGCAAGAAGTGGTAGACCTCGGTCATCGTGCCGACGGTGCTTTTGCGGCCGCCGCGGCTCGTGCGCTGCTCAATGGCTACCGTGGGCGGTATGCCGAGGACGGCATCCACATCGGGCCGGCTCGCAGGTTGCACGAACTGTCGCGCGTAGGCGTTCAGAGACTCGAGGTAACGGCGCTGGCCTTCGTTAAAGAGGATGTCAAAGGCGACGGTGCTTTTGCCGCTTCCCGACACGCCCGTGATGACGGTGAAGGTGTCGCGCGGAATCGAAACATCGACGTCACGCAGGTTGTGTTCCCGCGCGTGGCGGATTTCGATGGCGCGCGCGGCGCGTTCGCGTTTCGCAGGCAGGTACTCGGCTGCAGTCTCCGCAGCCATTTGCATGGGGTCCTGAGTCTTGCGGTAGCGCCCCAGGGCAATACCCGTGTGGTTGTCCTTGGCATCGATGAGTCCCTCAACCGGACCGGCGTAGCCGAGCTTGCCGCCCCCTTCGCCACCTTCCGGACCCAGGTCGACGATCCAGTCGCTGGCGTCGATGACATCGAGGTTGTGCTCGATAACGACAATGCTGTGGCCCTCATCGATGAGCTTGTCGAACGCGCCCAAGAGTCGTTCGATGTCGCTGAAGTGCAGCCCAGTGGTCGGCTCGTCGAACAGGAACAGCTTGCCTTTGCCGAACCGCTTCGACTGCGCCTCAACCAGGTGCTTGGCGAGCTTAAGCCGCTGTGCCTCGCCGCCTGACAGGGTGGGCACGGGCTGACCCAGCCTGAGGTAGTCAAGCCCGACGTCAACAAGCGGCTGTAGTGATCGCGACACCGCCGGCGTCTCCGCAAAAAACGCGAGCGCCTCTGTCACGGTCATGTCCAGCACATCGGCAATCGACTTGGACGGGCCATCATCATTCGCGGGCCAGACGTGTACCTCCAGAATCTCGTCGCGAAAGCGCTTGCCATCGCACACAGGGCAGCGCAGGTACACGTCTGAGAGGAATTGCATCTCGACGTGCTCGTAGCCCGTGCCACCGCAATGCGGGCAGCGCCCATCGCCCGAGTTAAAGCTGAACTTCCCCGGCTTGTAGCCGCGTTCGACGGCCAGCGGCTGCTCGCAGAACTGCTTGCGTATGGCATCGAAGGCACCGACGAAGCTGGCCGGATTCGAGCGTGCGGTCTTGCCGATCTGCGCCTGGTCCACGTAGACCACGTTCTCGATGGCATCGGGGTTGACCAGGGTGTCGTGCGCGCCGGGTAGATCGCCGCCGCCGCCGAAGTGCCGCCGCAATGCCGGATAGAGAACATCGCCGACGAGAGTTGATTTGCCGCTGCCCGAAACGCCTGTGACGCACACGAGCCCACCGAGCGGAAAGTCCACATCGATGTCTTGCAGATTGTGCGCCCGTGCGCCACGCACTCCGACGCTTCCGCGGGCCGCATCGAGCTCCCGCCGCTGGCGGCAGTCAGCCACGCGCCGCTTCCCCGTCAGGTAGGCACCCGTGCCTGAGCGGCGACGGGCAAGACCCTTGATGGTGCCGTTAAAGACAATCTGGCCGCCGCGCTCGCCGGGACCGGGACCGATGTCCACGATGCGGTCGGCGACGTGCATGATCTGCGGATCGTGCTCGACCACGATAAGCGTATTGCCTGCGTCACGCAGTCGCGTGAGCACCGCGTTAATGCGGCTGACGTCGCGCGGGTGCAGACCGATGGAGGGTTCATCGAGCACAAACAGCGTATTGACCAGCGACGTGCCGAGCGCCGTTGTCAGGTTGATGCGCTGCACTTCGCCACCGGACAACGTTCGTGATTGGCGGTCGAGCGTCAGGTAACCGAGCCCCGTTTCAGCGAGAAAGCTGATGCGCCCGCGGATCTCCTCAAGCAACAACTCCGCGGCCTCTGCCACGGCGGCCGGCGGTCGCCAGGCGTCGAAAAAAGCAGCCAATCGTGTGATCGGCAGCAGCATCAGCTCATGCATGTTGAGCCCAGGTGGCGCACCCTCTCGTGTGGCACCCGCTGCGTCGGTGGCGGCCTTGTCTCCGAGCCGCCAACGCAGGCCCGCCGGTTTCAGCCGTGCACCATTGCAGGCCGGGCAGGTTTCGTAACTGCGGTAGCGCGAGAGCATGACGCGCACGTGCATCTTGTAGGCCTTGCTCTCGAGCCAGTCGAAGAACGCTGTGACGCCGGGCCACAGGCCCTTGCTGACACTGCCCTCGCCGTCGAAGACCCAGGCCTGGTCATCGGCATCGAGGTCCTCCCATGGAGTGTTGACCGAAATGCCCGCTTTACGGGCGCGACGCAGCAGCCGCGTCTGCAGGTCGCTGTAGCTCTTGCCCTGCAGTGGCTTGATGGCGCCGTCCTCAAGCGACAGGCGTGGGTCGGGTACGACGAGCGCCCTGTCGATCCCCATGACGCGACCGAACCCCCGACAGGTCTCGCAGGCCCCCAGCGGCGAGTTAAACGAGAACATGCTCGGCGTGGCCGGGGAAAACTCAAGATCACAGCTCGCGCAATGCAGGCGCGATGAGAACCGCGCTGTGGCCTGGGCGTCCTCTTCGGCATCAAGGTCCACAATGGCGACGTGACCGTCACCCCGCGACAACGCTTCCTCGATGGCTTCGATGGCGCGCTCATAGCGGTCGGGGTCCAGCCGCAGTCGGTCCTGCACGACCTGCAACGCGTCATCGCGCCGTTTGAGGATGCGCGTGTACCCCTGTTGCGCCAGGAAGCGCTCGATTTCATCGGCAGAGAAATTCTCTGGTATCGCCGCCTCGAAGGTGATGGCGACGCGGCGGCCCGGCCAGCGCTCGAGCACAGCATCCCAAATGGACTGCGGGTGATCCTCTCGAACCAGTTCGCCGTTGACGTCGCAGTAAAGGTCGGCCGCCCGCGCGAACAGGAGCTTCAGGTGGTCGTTGAGCTCGGTCATCGTGCCCACCGTTGACCGCGATGTGCGCACGGGATTGGTCTGATCGATGGCGATGGCGGGCGGGATGCCGTCGATACGATCAACGGCAGGTTTGTCCATGCGGTCGAGGAACTGGCGCGCGTAGGGGGAGAAGGTCTCGACGTAACGGCGCTGGCCCTCGGCATAAATCGTATCGAACGCCAGCGAGGACTTGCCACTGCCCGAGACGCCCGTGACGACAATGAGCTCACCGAGCGGCAGGTCAATGTCGACGTTGCGCAGGTTGTTCTGGCGGGCACCGCGGACGGCGATCCGGTCTCGGGCCATGTCAGGCTGCTCCGGTTTGGCGGGGGTTGGCGTCGCGCCACAGCGGGCGAATGATGCGACCGGCGGCAAGCTGACACGCGGCCGCAGCGGGACAGCCGTTATACTGTGCCCGCGCCGTTGCAACAACGTCGACCCCGCCCGGACAACCCGAACCGCCTCGCAAACAGGCAGCGCGACATCAGGACCCCCATGCAGGACGATACTTTTCCGCCCGTGATTTTCTTTCTGTTGCTGAGCAACGCGCTGATTTTTGTCGGCGGCCAGTTCATGCCTCAGTTCGGGCTGATCATGTACGCCAATTTCGCGCTGTTCTCGATCCCGGACCTATTCGCGCTGTGGCAGCCTGTGACCTATTCGTTTCTCCACGGCAGCGTCACGCACCTTGTTGTCAACATGTTTGCGCTATGGATGTTCGGGCGCACGATGGAGATTGTCTGGGGTTCCCGGCGGTTCCTGATCTACTACTTTGTGTGCGTACTGGGCGCCGCGGCGGCGCAGCTCGCACTCGCCGCCATCACAGGGCGGCCGTCGATCACGGTCGGTGCCTCTGGCGGTGTATTCGGCGTCCTCCTGGCGTTCGGCATGACCTTTCCGAACCAGCGAATTCTGCTGTTGTTCCCGCCCATCCCCCTGCCGGCAAAGTACTTTGTGCTGCTGTACGGGTTTGTTGAGCTGTACCTCGGTTTCACACGCGCCAATTCTGGCGTGGCGCATTTCGCCCACCTCGGCGGCATGGTCGTCGGGCTCGTGCTCATCTTGTACTGGCGCTCGCAGCGCCGAATCCGCTAATGGCGCTTGTCACAAAGACGCGCGTGACGGCGGTATTCGCTGTGGGCTTTGCACTCGCAGCTTGTCGGCCTGAAACGCCAGCCCCGGTGCCCTTGCCCGAGACCAGCGGCGCGGCGCCTGATGTCACCGCGGGTATCGAGACGCTCGCCGCCGAACTCCTGGCCAGTGATTCTGCGATCAGCGGCGCCGCGGTGCTCACGGCTGACAATGGTGAGCTCATCCTCGCGGCAGCACTTGATGGCCTCGCGCCCGGCGCCTACGCCATCCACGTCCACCGCGGCACCAACTGCACGGGCACCGACGCAGACAGCGCGGGCGCACGCTTTTCACTGCCCGGAGACGCGGAGCGCCTGGCCGACAGCGGACAACCGCCGGCCGGCGCCTTTGGGGGGTTCGACGTTGGCAGCACGCGGCAGGCGAAGTTTTCCATCGAGAAGGGCTCGGATCTGGAGCCGGCGCGTTTTCTCGGCCTTGCTGTGGTGGTGCATGCCGGGGCCGATAGCGCGTCCGGGGAGCCGACCGGGCGGCTTGTGGCTTGTGGGGAGCTTCGGCCCATCGCGCGCTGACTGGTTGCGCTCTGCTTCCGGGTTGCGGGCCGGGGGATGGCGCTTTGCTCCATGGCTCGCTTCGCTGCGCTTTACTTCCGTAAAACGCCATCCCCCGTCCCGCAGCCCTCACGACCTAGGAGCATTTAGGGTGCTCTTGCTTTGCGGTCGGACGGTCACTCGACGACCAGTACTGGAATAAGCCAAATGCTAAGACTCACAACCTCAAAGTGTTGGAGCGAGCCACGCCTATCCCTGGGGTGATGTTGAGCTTGGGAGGAACCTTCCAGAGACATCATGATTCACGCGCTGTCCGAGGGTTTTGCTGGGCACGGTGGTGCTTTTCGGAAGTAAAGCGCAGCGAAGCGAGCCATGGAGAAAAGCACCACCGTGCCCAGCAAAGCCCGGCAAAAGCACGCAATTACCTCAGTCGCTAATCACAGGCTCGTCGAGAGCAGCAAACTGCTCCCGCAAAGAAAGAATGTGCTCGTTCCAATACCGCTCGGTCCCGAACCAGGGAAACGCCTGAATAAACGCCGGGTCGTCGCGCCGCCGATGCAGCCAGGCTGCGTAATGCATGATGCGTAAGGTGCGCAGCGACTCAACGAGCGCGAGTTCGCGGCGGTCGAAATTTCGAAAGGTCTCGTAGCCCTCGAGAAGAAACCCGAGTTGCCGGCTGCGTGCCTCTTCGTCACCGGACAGGAACATCCAGAGGTCTTGCACGGCCGGGCCGATGCAGCAGTCGTCGGTGTCAACGATGTGCAGCTGTTCGCCGTCCTCGAGAATATTGCCGGGGTGCAGGTCGCCGTGGATCGGGATCTCCGTGACGCGGCCCACGGCCTCGAACTGGGCGTCGACGCGGTCGAGCAGGTCGTCGATGAGGCTTTCGTAGGCATCGACGAGTGTGGGCGGGACGGCATCGGCCTCTAGCAGGTAGTCGCAAGGCTCGTGACCCAGGCGTTCACTGTCGAGGATAGGCCGAGACGGCATCGGATGTATGGCGCCTATCTGGTGTATTCGTGCGACGAGTCGCCCAAGTTGCCGTAGCGTGTCCGGTGCATCGAGATCGGGCCAGCGACCACCGCGACAAGGGTATAGCGCGAAACGAAAGCCGCCGTGCTCGTGCAGCGTTCCGTTGTCACCGAGCGGCGCAACGACGGGAATCTCGGCTGCCGCAAGCGCCTGCGCAAAGGCGTGCTCTTCGCGTAACTGTTCATCACTCCAACGGCCATTGCGGTAGAACTTGGCCACAATCGGCGGCGCGTCAAAGATGTCGATGCGGTAGACGCGATTCTCGTAGCTGTTCAGTGGCAACAGCCCACCCGTCGCCTCGTGGCCGGCGCTTTCGACGGCGTCGAGGATGTCGTCGGGCAACAGTTGGTCGAACCCTGGGGCAGCACGATGGGTCATGCGCGCAAGCTTACGCGCAATGCCGGCTTGCGTGCGCCTTTGCCAATGCTATGCGACCATCTTTGGCCCAACAGACCACGCTGCTTGCCGGAGTTTTGATGCACGCCTTGTCCCGCTTTTCTTTGGTCCTGCCGCTGCTTGCCGCGATAGCGCTTGGCGCGGTGTCGGCTTGTGCACAAACGCCCCAGGCCTCCGAACCCGCTGCTTCCGAGCGCGCATCTGCCGAAGACGAACGGCCTGAGTATTGGCGTGCACTGGGCCAACAGTCGCTAGCCGCAGCGCTGGCGCGGCCGCGCTACGAATCGGCGGCGCGCGGCATCATCCTGTTCGTGGGTGATGGCATGGGCGTCTCGACGATCACCGCCGCCCGCATTTATGCGGGACAGGTCGAAGGCGGCCGCGGCGAGGAAACTTCGCTGGGTTTTGAACAGTTCCCTTACACGTCGTTGATCAAGACCTACAACGTGAATCAGCAGACGCCGGATTCGGCCGGCACGATGAGCGCCATGATGACGGGCGTCAAAACGGACTCAGGTTTGTTGTCGGTGGGTCCGGCGACCGTTCGAATGGATTGTGAGAGCGGGCTCGCCAACACGGTACCGACTCTCATGGAGCAGCTTGAAGCGGCGGGTTGGTCCACGGGCGTGGTGTCAACGGCACGCCTCACGCACGCCACACCCGCCGCCGCGTACGGCCACGCACCCGAGCGCGGATGGGAGGACGACAGTGCACTGCCCAAGAGCGAGCGCGGCAAGGGTTGCAAGGACCTTGCGCTGCAGCTCGTTGAGATGTCGATCGGTGACGGGCTCGAAGTGGCGTTGGGTGGTGGTCGCCGGCACTTCTTGCCGCGGATGCGCGGCGGCCAGCCGTTTCCCGATCCCGAAAACCCGAGGCTCACCGGGCGTCGGCTGGACGGCCGCCATCTGGGCGAAGAGTGGGCGGCTCGGCCGCGCTCTGAGTGGATCTGGAATCAAGAGCAGTTCGACCAGATCGACATTGATGCGGTCGACCACCTGCTAGGCACGTTCAACCACTCGCACATGCAATACGAACTGGATCGCGAGAACGATCCAGGTGGCGAGCCTTCGCTTGCCGAAATGACAGCGCTCGCGATTCGTATGCTCAGTCGAAACCCAAACGGCTTCCTGCTCGTCGTTGAGAGTGGACGTATTGATCACGCGCACCACGCCACCAACGCCGTTCGCGCCTTTGCCGATACCGTGGCGCTGGACGCGGCCGTGGCGGTAGCGGACGACATGACCGTCGACGATGAAACCCTGCTGCTGGTCACCGCCGACCACAGCCACGTGATGACCATCGCGGGCTACGCGAGTCGCGGCAACCCGATTCTCGACATCGTGCGGGGCAACGACCGTCGCGGCGACGCCACGGGGCAGGCGGTGCTCGCCGAAGATGAGCAGCCATACACCACAATCGCCTACGGCAACGGACGAGGTGGGCGGTTATTGAAAAAGGCCGTCGATGAATACGGCAACGAGGCGATTTACGGCGAGTCGGTGAACAAACACCGTCGGCTCAATCTGGCCAAGATCAACACGACGCTGCCTGGTTACCACCAGGAGTCGTTCATCCCGTCAGGGGCGGAGACGCACGGCGGTGAGGATGTGGCCCTGTTCGCCAAGGGGCCCTGGGCGCATCTCGTCTCGCGCACCGAAGAGCAGAGCTACATCTATTACGTGATGCGCCACGCCAGTGGCATCGACGCCGCGGAGTAATCAACGCAGCTCAGTGGTCGCGCGTCGCAAGCACTATCGCCCGCAGTGGGCCGGGGTGCCCCTCGATGGTTCGGTTCGAATCGACCGGGTCGAGTGCGTCGGACAGCGACTCAAACCGCATCCAGTCGGTCGCGCGCTGCTCGTCGACGGTGGTTGCTGTCACATCCACCACCTGGATGCCGTCAAACCCCGCACGCTCCAACCAGTGCGTAAGCAGCGGTAGCGACGGCAGGTACCAGACGTTGCGCATGCGCGCGTAACGGTCTGCCGGAATGAGCACACCGTTTGACGCGTCATCCGTCACGAGCGTCTCAAGCACCAATCGCCCACCAGGCCGCAGCTGCGCCCGCAGATCTTCGAGGTGTTGTGCGGGTGCGCGCCGATGACAGAGCACGCCCATCGACAAGACGGTATCGAACGGGTCCGCGGGCGCCAGTG
Organism: Pseudomonadota bacterium; assembly: GCA_038524795.1. Classification (GTDB taxonomy): domain Bacteria; phylum Pseudomonadota; class Gammaproteobacteria; order Steroidobacterales; family Woeseiaceae; genus CALBPI01. Next base: position 69,699 of record JBCBIJ010000014.1, read on the forward strand.
CCTCGAAGGGTATTGGCAACATGCCGGCGTGAGCGACGCCCAGGTACCGCTGCACGGCCAGGAATTGAAAATAGAACAGAAGCGTCGGGTCGACATTGATCACACTGTGCGCGCCCAGGGCCGCGAGCCGAATGGTGAAGTAGCCATTGCCGCCGCCGACATCGAGGACGCGCTGGCCATCCATGTCGTCCAGGTGCGGCTCGAGGCGCGTGAACTTGAAGTCACTGCGCCATTCGGTGTCGATCCGGGTACTGCCGAGCTGCCAGGGGCCCTTGCGCCAGGGCATAAGGGCACGCAATGCGGCTTCGACCGTGTCATCGACGCCTTCAGGCAGGCCGACTTGCGGTGTGGCCGCCGCAGCATCGATACCACGTGCCGCCACGTCGGGCAGTGACGCAACCGCGGCACGCCAGGTCGGCAGGTTGCCGTGCAGCAGTCGAACGGATTCGTGCTCCAGGGCACGTCTGAAGGTGTCCAGATGCGCGGCGAATGTTGGCCCAAGCGCATCGAGGACCGTCGCAATCTCGATACGGCGCGGATCAGTCACCGGGCTTGAAGGCCACGAAGGTGCCGAAATTGAGGTGCGCCTGCCAGAGGGTGACACCGCGAAAGCCCGCGGTCTCGAGGCGCCCGACGTGGCGGGCACGGGTATCGGCAATCAGCACATCCTCCAGCGCATTGCGCTTACCCGCGATCTCGAGCTCCGTGTACCCATTGCTGCGCTTGAAATCGAGGTGTTGCGTCGTCATTAAGTTCTGGACGGCAGAATTCTCAAAGCGGAATTTCTCGCTGATGACAAGCACGCCCCCGGGTCGCAGCCCCTCGAAGATGCGCGCCACGATATGGCGGCGCTGACCTGGTGGTACGAATTGCAGCGTGTAGTTGAGTACAACAAGGCTGGCATCGGTGATCTCGGTCCGGGTCAGGTCCTGTTCAACGAAGCGAACGGTCTGGGGCAGGTTCTTGAACGCAGAATCGGCGGCGCAACGCGTAATCATCGCCTCCGAGTTGTCGACCCCGATGACCTCGGCGGGGCGATGCTCGAGCCCATGGCAGATGGCATGTGTGGCGGCACCGAGCGAGCAGCCGAGGTCGAAACAGCGGCCGCCATCGGGTACCCGAGCCGCCGCCATGGCGCGCACCGTGGCCAACGCCTCGGCGTAGCCAGGCACAGACCGCGAGATCATGTCGTCGAAAACCTCGGCGACACGCGCATCGAAACGAAACGGCTGGTCGCCGCTGCCCGGTGCATTGAATAAGGTGTCTTTGGGCATCTCGTGGTTCGTCGGACAAAGCGCGACAGTGTAGCGCCAGCGGGCAGCCGGTCGCGACGGGTGTCGGGCGGCGGTAAACTGCCAGCCCCGCAGCGCCCGACCCCGGTTGGGCCCAGGAACGGTAACGGATGCAGCACACGGAGCAATTGAGCCAGATACTCGCCGAGCTTGGCATCGCGTCTGACTATGCGCAGACGCATGGCTTGCCTGTGTTCGAGGAAGCGGCCACGCGCGTCAGCGCCGGGCCCAATATCATCGGCCGCGAGCAAGAGCTCGAGCCCGTTACAGCCGGCAAATGGGTGGCCATGCGCCAGGCAGCACAGGCCGAGGGCGTAGAGCTGCTGCTTGTGAGCGGTTACCGGAGCTACGCCTACCAAGCGTCGCTCATCCGCCGGAAGCTCGATGCGGGCCAGGGCCTGGATGACATCTTGTCTGTCAATGCGCCGCCGGGCTGCAGTGAACACCACACAGGCCGGGCTGTGGACATCGCGACACCAGGCGTGCCGCCGCTCACAGAGGCCTTTGAGAAGTCGCCAGCCTTCCAGTGGCTGGAGAGGAACGCCGGAAACCACGGCTTTTCAATGAGTTACCCGCGCGACAATGCGTTTGGCTACGTTTACGAGCCCTGGCACTGGTGTCGGCCGACGGCTTGAGTCCGATTGGCTGAAAATCAGGTGGGACGCGGTGTTGACACGAACCGGCAGGGCTTAGACAATAGCGGGCTTCTGTGCGGAGGGGTACTCAAGCGGTCAACGAGGGCAGACTGTAAATCTGCTGGCTATGCCTACGTAGGTTCGAATCCTACCCCCTCCACCATTCTTTAATGATGGCAAGGGTTTAGGCAGACTTTTAGGTAGCCAGAGCAGATTTAGAAACGCTCCGGCACTTGAGATACCCACCGCAGAGTAAAGAGCGGTTACGAACCATTGGACACGCTGGCCGGGCCGGCCCGCCGGATTGCTATAGCAGGCATTCCGGCTTTTTTAGCGGCTGGCAAAACAGCACACCGAGGGTTTGGTAGCGACAGAACAGTGCTGGCAGGGCGCCAGGAAGTGAGAGAGCAGGCTCAGGTCTCGGCGGGTGTAGTTCAACGGTAGAACCTCAGCCTTCCAAGCTGATGATGTGGGTTCGATTCCCATCACCCGCTCCAGCTTCGGCAGAGATAACGAGCGGCCCGAAGAAAGCGGCAAGCAGAGCGACAAGACGCACAGACCGGCGAGCAACAGAACAGACAGGCGGCCCATATAGCTCAGGCGGTAGAGCACTTTCTTGGTAAGGAAGAGGTCACTGGTTCGACTCCAGTTATGGGCACCACTTTCGAGCTGGCGGGCAACAAACAGATTCGACGCGTGGGCCTTCGGGCCGGCGCATGAGCTAAAGCGACAACAACGAACTTAGGAAACGGACCGGAGACGAGGTCGATGTCAAAAGAGAAATTCGAGAGAAACAAGCCGCACGTAAACGTGGGCACGATTGGCCACGTTGACCACGGCAAGACGACGCTGACGGCGGCGCTCACGAAGGTGATGGCTGAGAAGCATGGCGGTGAAGTCCGTGCTTACGACCAGATCGACAACGCTCCGGAAGAGAAGGCGCGTGGTATCACGATCGCCACGGCGCACGTGGAGTACGAGAGTGATGTACGCCACTACGCCCACGTTGACTGCCCCGGCCACGCTGACTACGTGAAGAACATGATCACGGGTGCCGCGCAGATGGACGGCGCGATCCTGGTGGTGAACGCTGCAGACGGCCCGATGCCGCAGACGCGCGAGCACATCCTGCTGGCCCGTCAGGTGGGTGTGCCTTACATCGTGGTGTACCTGAACAAGGCGGACATGGTCGACGACGAAGAGCTTCTGGAGCTCGTCGAGATGGAAGTACGCGATCTGCTCTCGACCTACGAGTTCCCGGGCGACGATACGCCTGTGATCACGGGTTCGGCGCTGAAGGCGTTCGAAGGCGATGACTCGGACATTGGCATTCCCTCGATCTACAAGCTGGTAGAGGCGATGGACAGCTACATTCCGGAGCCTGAGCGTGCGATCGATGGCGACTTCCTGATGCCTGTTGAAGACGTGTTCTCGATCTCGGGTCGCGGCACGGTTGTGACGGGTCGTATCGAGCGCGGGATCATCAACGTTGGCGACGAGATTGAGATCGTCGGCATCAAGGACACGACGAAGACGACGTGCACGGGCGTTGAGATGTTCCGGAAGCTGCTGGACCAGGGCCAGGCGGGCGACAACGTGGGCGTGCTGCTTCGTGGCACGAAGCGTGATGAGGTGGAGCGTGGTCAGGTACTGGCCAAGCCGGGCTCGATCACGCCGCACACGAAGTTCGAAGCTGAGGTGTACATCCTGACGAAGGAAGAGGGTGGTCGCCACACGCCGTTCTTCAAGGGCTACCGTCCGCAGTTTTACTTCCGCACGACGGATGTGACGGGTGCGTGCGAGCTGCCGGAAGGCACCGAGATGGTGATGCCGGGAGACAACGTCCAGATGGTGGTTGAGCTGATTGCACCGATCGCGATGGAAGACGGTCTTCGTTTCGCCATCCGTGAGGGTGGCCGCACCGTGGGTGCGGGCGTCGTCGCGAAGATTATTGAGTAACAACTGAGACGCGGGTTAGCCCTAGCGGGCTGACGGGGTCGAAGACCCCGTCATTGCGAGCCGGGCGCAGCCCGGCGTGGCAAACTCCCAACGCCAAGGTGCCGTTGAATGGCACGACAGCGTGACGAGATCGCCACGTCGCTTCGCTCCTCGCGATGACGATTTAGATGAGGCGCTTGCAGCGCCGGGATAGTTAGTATGGCAACGAACCAGAACATTCGCATTCGGCTTAAGGCGTTCGATCATCGATTGATCGATACGTCGGCGCGCGAAATCGTGGATACGGCCAAGCGTACCGGTGCGACCGTTAAGGGTCCCGTGCCGCTGCCGACCAAGATGGAGCGTTTTACGGTGCTGATCTCGCCGCACGTCAACAAGGACGCGCGTGATCAGTACGAGCTGCGCACGCACAAGCGCCTCATGGATATCGTCGATCCGACCGACAAGACGGTCGACGCGCTCATGAAGCTCGAGCTGCCTGCCGGCGTCGACGTCCAGATCAAGCTGAACTAAGCAAGCTGGATTAGGCAACAATCCTTGCGATCCCGGCCGCTGCCGGGTATTGCAACTGAAATTAGTCACGCTATAATAGCGGGCTCTCGCGAGGAAGCGCGGGCGAGGTCGTCTTCAGATCGGCCAGCCAGCGCACAGATTCCCGCAAACCAGGCGCCACCGGGTAATGGCTCGGTGGCGCGTTGCTGTCCGCAGCATGGGCTCTGGAAGACATCTTCCAAGTCAGCGCGGCAGGCTGGTCCATTAAAGGTGCCGGGTATTGGCCCCAGTCTCGCGCCGCCACGTTGGCGGGCAGCAGGGTCGCAGGCTTGGCACGGCCGTTCGTGAACCACCGGGCGCGCCGACTCCCAAGCGGAGTGTGGCGGGCCGGGCAGGCGCGGCCGGCGGGTTAGCCCGCCAACGGCAGCCAGCGCAGGCCAATTGCAGTCTGTGTCTGATCGAACATTGAGTTTTTGGTTGCTCCGGCCAATCGAAGTCGGAGCCTGATGAGTGAGTACAATGACGATTGCTCTCGTTGGCCGCAAAAGCGGCATGACGCGCGTGTTTACGGAAGACGGTAGCTCTGTGCCCGTCACCGTGATCGAGGCGACGCCCAACCGGGTGACCCAGATCAAAACCGTCGAAACCGACGGCTACCGCGCGATTCAGGTTACTGCGGGTTCCCGCAAAGCATCCCGGGTCAACAAGGCCCTGGCCGGTCACTATGCCAAGGCGAAGGTCGAGGCAGGCACCCGGCTGGTCGAGCACCGGCTCGACGAGGGTGAAGGCACGGACATCGAAGTCGGCGGCGAGATCACCGTTGAGCTCTTCGAGGCGGGCCAAAAGGTCGACGTGATCGGCACCAGCATCGGTAAAGGCTTCGCCGGTACCGTCAAGCGCCATAACTTCAGCACCCAGGACGCGACGCACGGCAACTCGCTGGCACACCGCGCGCCGGGTTCGATCGGTCAGAACCAGACTCCCGGCCGCGTCTTCAAAGGTAAGAAGATGGCGGGCCACATGGGCAACGTGCGTCGCACGGTCCAAAACCTCGAGGTCGTGCGCGTTGACGCCGACCGTAACCTCATCCTCGTTCGCGGTGCCATCCCTGGCTCCGATGGTGGCAGTGTCATCATCCGCCCGGCCGTGAAGTCGCGTAGCGGGAGGGCTGCCTGATGACGGTTAAAGTCCAGCTGACCGGCACCTCGGGTGCGGTCGAAGTTTCCGAGCAGGCGTTCGACGCAAGCTACAACGAGTCGCTTATCCACCAGGTCGTCACCGCGTTCCTGGCCGGCGCCCGCAGCGGCACCAAGCGCCAGAAGAACCGTTCCGACGTTCGCGGCGGCGGTGCCAAGCCCTGGCGGCAGAAAGGCACGGGTCGCGCCCGCGCCGGCACGATCCGCAGCCCCATTTGGGTGGGTGGTGGTCGTGCCTTCGCCGCGCGGCCGCAGAGCCACGACCAGAAGGTCAACCGCAAGATGTACCGCGGCGCGCTGCGCTCGCTGTTCTCGGAGCTGCGTCGCACGGACCGCCTGGTCGTCGTCGAGTCGATGACTATGGACGCGCCGAAAACGCGTGAGATGGCTTCGAAACTGAAAGAGCTTGAGCTCGACAACGTACTCATCGTGACCGAAGCGTTCGACGAGAACGTCTACCTCTCGGCTCGTAACCTCAAGAACGTCGGCATCATCGACGTGGCCGCCATCGACCCGGTGACGCTGCTGCGCTTCGAGAAGGTGCTTATCACCGTCCCGGCGCTGAAGCTCGTAGAGGAGCGTCTGTCATGAGCCAGGCACTGCGTGAAGAACGTCTGCTGACGGTCATCGTTGGGCCGCACATCTCGGAGAAGAGTCACATGGTCGCCGAGTCGGGCAACCAGGTGGTCTTCAAGGTGCGTACTGACGCGACCAAGGCGGAAATCAAAGCGGCTGTTGAGCAGCTGTTCGAAGTCAGCGTTGAAGGCGTCAGCGTCGTCAACCAGGCGGGCAAGGTGAAGCGCCGTGGCCGCAGTTTCGGTCGCCGCGCCTCGTTCAAGAAGGCCTACGTCAAGCTCGCCGCCGGTAGCGAGATCGATTTCCTCGGCGCTGAATAAGCGCGAGCGGGATTAGGGAACACAATCATGTCATTGCAAAAAGCAAAGCCGACATCCCCGGGCCGCCGGTTTACGGTCAAGGTCAACACGCCTGACCTGCACAAAGGCAAGCCATTCGAGGGCCTCGTCGCCAAGAAGACCAAGTCGGGTGGCCGGAACAACACGGGCCGCATGACCGTGCGTCACCGCGGCGGCGGGCACAAGCAGCGCTACCGCATCATCGATTTCAAGCGCGACAAGTTCGGTGTGCCCGGTGAGGTTGAGCGTCTCGAGTACGACCCCAACCGCAGCGCGCACATCGCGCTGGTCAAGTACGCAGACGGTGAGCGTCGTTACATCCTCGCGCCCAAGGGCGTGAAGGCCGGTACGCCCATCATGTCGTCGGACGACGCGCCGATTAAGCCCGGCAACTCGCTGCCGCTGCGCAACATCCCCGTCGGTACGCTCGTGCACTGCATCGAGATGAAGCCCGGCAAGGGTGCGCAGATTGCCCGCTCGGCCGGCGCCGTTGCCCAGGTAGCGGCCCGCGAAGGTGCCTACGCTACGTTGCGTTTGCGTTCGGGTGAGATGCGCCGCATCCACACCGAATGCCGCGCGACAGTTGGTGAGGTCGGTCACGGCGAACACAACCTGCGCAAGCTCGGCAAGGCCGGCGCCAAGCGCTGGCGCGGTGTCCGCCCGACGGTTCGTGGTGTTGCCATGAACCCCGTCGATCACCCGCACGGTGGTGGTGAAGGCCGCACCTCGGGTGGCCGTCACCCGGTGAGCCCTTGGGGCACGCCGACCAAGGGCTACAAGACGCGCTCCAACAAGCGCACGGACAAGATGATTGTTCGTCGTCGCAAGAGCCGGAAGGGTCGCTAGGCCTCGGGCTCGCGACACAACTCAAGCAAGGGAATTACAGACGTGCCTCGTTCACTCAAAAAAGGCCCCTTCGTCGACAACCATCTGGCGAAGAAAGTCGAAGCGGCAGCTGCTGCTAACGACCGCCGCCCGATCAAGACCTGGTCGCGGCGCTCGATGGTTCTGCCCGACATGGTCGGCCTCACGATTGCGGTCCACAACGGTCGTCAGCACGTACCCGTGTTGATCTCCGAGAACATGGTTGGCCACAAGCTCGGCGAATTCGCCGTGACCCGTACCTACAAGGGTCACGCTGGCGATCGCAAGACGAAGAAACGCTAAGGCAGGGTAGCAAGATGCAGGTTGCAGCCAAGTTGCGCTACGCGCGCATTTCGCCACAAAAATGCCGGCTCGTTGCCGACATGATTCGTGGCAAGAGCGTTGATGAAGCGCTGACCACGCTCGCGTTCATGCCGAAGAAAAGCGCAGGCATTCTGCGCAAGGTGCTCGAGTCGGCGATTGCCAACGCCGAGCACAACCACGGCGCGGACATCGACGAGCTCAAGGTCGCCACGATCATGGTCGACGAAGCGCCGACCTTCCGTCGCTACCGCGCACGCGCCAAGGGCCGCGGTACGCGGATCATCAAGCGCAACAGTCACATTACGATCCGCGTCGCGGACGAGTAAGGCAGAACGCTATGGGTCAGAAAGTACATCCGACAGGCATTCGTCTCGGCATCACGGCTGACTGGCAGTCGAAGTGGTACGCCGACACGGCCAGCTTCCCGGAATACGTGCGCCAGGACTTCGAGGTCCGCAAGTTCCTGAGCAAGAAGCTCAAGGACGCATCGGTCTCGCGTATCCAGATCGAGCGCCCGGCCAAGAAGGTCAACATCACGCTGCACACGGCGCGCCCCGGCATTGTCATCGGCAAGAAGGGTGAAGACATTGAGCGGCTGCGCCGCGAGGTCGCCATGATGCTCGAGATGTCGCTTGCCGACGTCCGCATCAACATCGCCGAGATTCGCAAGCCTGAGCTCGACGCCACACTGGTTGCCGAAGGCATCGCGCAGCAGCTCGAGCGCCGCGTCATGTTCCGCCGCGCCATGAAGCGCGCTGTGACGAACACGATGCGCGCCGGCGCGCTGGGTGTGAAGGTCAAGGTCGGCGGTCGCCTGAACGGCGCCGAGATCGCGCGTTCGGAGTGGTACCGCGAAGGTCGCGTGCCGCTGCACACGCTGCGGGCCGACATCGACTACGGCACGGCCGAAGCGCACACGACTTACGGCGTCATCGGCGTCAAGGTCTGGATTTTCAAGGGCGAGGTCTACGAGTCCGCTGAGCAGGCAGCTAGTGAGCCTGCCGAAGCGACGGCCCGCTAAGAGGTTGACTGACGATGTTGCAACCAAAACGCACCAAGTTCCGCAAGCAGCAGAAGGGCCGTAACCGCGGTCTCGCGCAGCGCGGCAGCACGGTTTCGTTCGGCGAGTTCGCGCTCAAGGCCACCGGTCGTGGTCGTTTGACGGCGCGCCAGATCGAAGCGGCACGTCGTGCCATGACCCGTTACATCAAGCGTGGCGGCAAGATCTGGATCCGTGTGTTCCCGGACAAGCCGATCTCGAAGAAGCCGCTCGAAGTTCGGCAGGGTAAAGGTAAGGGTAACGTCGAGTACTGGGTCGCACAGATCCAGCCCGGCCGCATCCTCTACGAAATGGAAGGTGTCAACGAAGACGTGGCGCGCGAGGCATTCCGCCTTGCTGCAGCCAAGATTCCGATGGCGACGACCTTCGTCAAAAGGCAGGTGATGTGATGAATGCCGCCGAGATGCGTGACATGAGTGCCGAGGCACTCGCCGAAGAACTCGTCAAGCTGCGCCGCGAGCAGTTCAACCTGCGTATGGCGCGTGCCACGGGCCAGGACATGGCTGTGCACGAGTACCGCCGCGTACGCAAAGACATCGCCCGGATCAAGACGGTTATGCGCGAAAGCGCGGCCGCCAAAGACTGAAGAAGACCATGAGCGAAACGAACGCAGAAAAAATTGAACGCCGCGTTGTCGGCCGCGTCGTGTCCGACAAGATGGACAAGACGGTATCGGTCGCTATCGAGCGCCTCGTGAAGCACGGCGTGTACGGCAAGTACATCCGCCGCACGACCAAGCTCAAGGCGCACGACGAAGAGAACGCGTGCCGCATCGGTGACACCGTTGCGATCAGTGAGTGCCCCCCGATTTCGAAGGCGAAGTCGTGGCGTGTGGTCGAAGTCCTCGAGCGCGGCACCGGTAGCTGAGCCAGAACGTATATGTGTTCGCCGCGAAGGCGCGGCTGACGTAAGGATTGAGCAATGATTCAGATGCAGACAGTGCTGGACGCAGCAGACAACAGCGGTGCACGCAGCGTCATGTGCATCAAGGTGCTGGGCGGTTCCAAGCGCCGTTACGCGAGCGTCGGTGACGTGATCAAGGTCAGCGTCAAGGACGCGATCCCGCGCGGCAAGGTCAAGAAGGGCGAGGTGTACAACGCCGTCGTCGTGCGCACCCGTAAGGGCGTGCGCCGCAAGGACGGCTCGCTCATCCGGTTCGACGGCAACGCCGCCGTGCTGCTGAACAACAAGCTCGAGCCCATTGGCACGCGCATCTTTGGCCCCGTGACCCGTGAGCTTCGTGGCAACCAGTTCATGAAGATTGTGTCGCTGGCACCCGAAGTGCTCTAAGCACGGGCCCCTAACAGGTTTCGAGACATGAATAAGATTCGCAAAGGCGACGAGATCATCGTCATCACAGGTAAGGACAAGGGTCGTACGGGTACGGTCCTTCAGGTGATGGATGACGACCGGGTACTGGTCGAGGGCATCAACGTCGCCAAGAAGCACGTCAAGGCCAACCCGAACGTGGGCGAGCCCGGCGGCATCAAGGACAAGAACATGCCGCTGCACATTTCGAATGTTCAGCTGTACAACCCGAGCACGAAGAAAGGCGACCGCGTGGGCATCCAGATCGATGCCGACGGCAACAAGTCGCGTGTCTTCCGTTCCAACAACGAGGCGGTGGACGTCTAAGCCCCCGGGCGACGACCGACAAGACTATGGCCAGACTACAAGAGCAGTACGAAGAGACGATCGTTGCAGCCCTGAAGGACAAGCTCGGGCTCGACAACGTCATGCAGGTGCCGCGCATCACCAAGATCACGCTCAACATGGGTGTGGGTGAGGCAATCGCCGACAAGAAGATCATGGATCACGCCGTTGCCGATATGACGGCGATCGCGGGCCAGAAGCCCGTGGTGCGGAAGGCACGTAAGTCGGTTGCCGGCTTCAAGGTTCGTGAAGGCTTCCCGATCGGCTGCAAGGTCACGCTGCGCCGTGAACGTATGTACGAATTCCTGGATCGCCTGATTTCGATCGCGATCCCGCGTATCCGCGACTTCCGTGGCATGAGCCCCAAGGGCTTCGATCGCCAGGGCAACTACTCGATGGGCGTGCAGGAACAGATCATCTTCCCCGAGATCGACTACGACAAGGTCGACGCGGTCCGGGGTATGGACATCACGATTACGACGTCGGCACGCAATCCCGAAGAGGGTCGCGCGCTGCTCGAAGCATTCAACTTTCCGTTCAAACGCTGAACGGTTATCCAGGCCACAGGTAAGGCTTTATGGCAAAGAAATCCATGGTTGCGCGCGAGACCAAGCGCGCCAAGCTCGCAGCGCGCTACGCCAAGAAACGCGCGGAGCTCAAGGCCATCATCAAGAACCCCGAGTCGTCGATCGACGAGCGCGACGCTGCACAGGCGAAACTGAACGCCATGCCACGTGATGCCTCGCCGTCACGTGGGCGAAACCGGTGTTCGATCACGGGCCGCCCGCACGGCTTCTACCGCAAGTTCGGCCTCGCGCGGAACAAGCTGCGTGAAGCAACGATGAAGGGCGAAATCCCCGGCCTTGGCAAGGCCAGCTGGTAAGCGGAAGGTATTAGAAATGAGCATGAGTGATCCGATCGCGGATATGCTGACCCGCATTCGCAACGCCCAGAAGGCGCGCAAGACCAGCGTCAGCATGCCGTCGTCAAACGCAAAAGTGGCCATCGCCGCCGTACTGCGGGACGAAGGTTACGTGGGTGACTTCAACGTTGATCAAGACGGTGCCAAGTCTGAGCTGACGGTCGAGCTGCGCTACCACGAAGGTGAGCCGGTCATCGAAAAGCTGAAGCGCGTGAGCAAGCCTGGCCTGCGGATTTACCGCGGCGCCGGTGACCTGCCCAAGGTGCTCGGCGGCTTGGGTGTTGCCATCGTATCGACGTCTTCGGGCGTCATGAGTGACCGCAAGGCCCGCGAACAGGGCGTCGGCGGCGAAGTGATCTGCTACGTATCGTAATTATTGAGTATGCCCGGCATGGCCGGGTGTAACGGGGCCGAATGGGGCCCGAACTGAACAGAGACGACCATGTCCAGAATTGCCAAACAACCGCTGAGCCTGCCGAAAGGTGCCGAGCTGTCGGTCTCGGGTGACGCCGTGTCGCTCAAGGGCCCGAAAGGCACGCTGTCGATGGAACTCAACGGCAACGTGACGCTCAATCAAGAAGAGGGCGCGTGGCACGTGTCTGCGAGCAACGGTTCGCGTTTTGCCAAGGCGATGGCCGGCACGACGCGCGCGCTGCTCGGCAACATGGCCCACGGTGTGACCGAAGGCTGGGAACGCAAGCTCACGCTCGTCGGCGTTGGCTACCGCGCCCAGGCTCAGGGTGACTCGCTCAACCTGACGCTGGGTTTCTCGCACCCCGTCGTGCACAAGATGCCCGCCGGTGTGAAGGTCGAGACGCCGAGCCAGACCGAGGTCATCATCTCGGGCGCTGACAAGCAGGCGGTCGGCCAGGCTGCTGCAGAGGTCCGCGCCTACCGTCCGCCCGAGCCTTACAAGGGCAAGGGTGTCCGCTACTCCGACGAGCGCGTCGTTCGCAAAGAAGCGAAGAAGAAGTAAGCGCGGAAAGGTTTACGACTATGAAACTGAACAAGAAAGACAACCGCCTGCGCCGCGCACGTCGCGCCCGGGCGAAGATCCGCGAACTGCGCGCCCTGCGTTTGTCGGTGCACCGCACGCCGCGGCACATCTACGCGCAGATCATCGACGCCGACGGTGGCACGGTGCTCGTTTCGGCGTCGACCGTCCAGAAAGCGGTTGGCGAGGGCCTCAAGGGCACGGGCAACGTCGACGCGGCGAAGAAGGTCGGCCAGGTGTTGGCTGAGCGCGCCAAGGAAAAGGGCATCGAGAGCGTAGCTTTCGATCGCTCGGGTTACCGATACCACGGCCGCGTGAAGGCGCTGGCCGACGCCGCTCGCGAAGCGGGTCTCAACTTCTGATCAAGCACCCCAAGGGGTGAACTGAAGCTGCGAAGCGGCAACAGGAAGCAAAAGCATGGCAAAGCATGACAAGAACAGCGCCGGTGACGATCTTCTCGAGAAGCTCGTTGCGGTCAATCGCGTCGCCAAGGTGGTCAAGGGTGGCCGCCAATTCGGTTTCACGGCACTGACGGTCGTCGGTGACGGTGCCGGTCGCGTCGGATTCGGCTACGGCAAGGCACGTGAAGTGCCCGTCGCCATCCAGAAGGCGATGCAGGCCGCGCGCAAGAACCTGCAGCAGGTTCATTTGCGTGACGACACGCTGCAGTACGAGATCAAAGGCCGCCACGGCGCGACCAAGGTCTACATGCAGCCGGCCTCGGAAGGTACGGGTGTCATCGCCGGTGGTGCAATGCGCGCGGTCTTCGAATGCGCGGGCGTTCGCAACGTCCTGGCAAAGAGTTACGGCTCGCGTAACCCCATCAACGTGGTGCGCGCGACCATCAACGGCCTCGCCGGCATTCACTCGCCGCAGGCGATTGCTGCCAAGCGTGGCAAGAAAGTCGAAGAAATCGTCGGGTAAGCACCATGGCCAAGGGAAAGACACTCAAAGTGACGTTGGTCAAAAGCAAGTTTGGCCGACTGAAGAACCACAAGGCGAGCATCGCCGGTCTCGGCCTGCGCCGCATCAACCACACGGTTGAAGTCGCAGACACCCCCGAGAACCGCGGCATGATCAACCAGGTCTCGTACCTGTTGAAAGTCGAGGAAGCCTGACATGCGTCTCAATGAACTCAAGCCTGCCAAGGGCTCCAAGCCGGTCGGCAAGCGACTGGGCCGCGGCCACGCCGCGGGCCAGGGCAAGACCAGTGGCCGTGGCGTCAAGGGTCAGAAGGCTCGCTCGGGCGGCTTTCACAAGGTCGGCTTCGAAGGCGGCCAGATGCCGCTGCAGCGCCGCCTGCCGAAGGTCGGCTTTAACTCACGCAAGGCCCGCCTGAGCGCGGAACTGCGCTTGCACGAAATCGACCTCGTCGAAGGCGACACCGTTGACCTGCTCGCACTCAAGCGCGCGCGTCTCGTCCCCTCGCACGCCGAGAAAGTGAAGATCATCGACTCGGGCAAGGTCACGAGCAAGAAGACGATTAAGGGCCTGGCGGTAACGCCGGGTGCCCGTAAGGCGATCGAAGCCGCTGGCGGCAAGATCGAGGACTGAAGGACCCAACGTGGCAAAAAAAGGCGCAGAAATGACGGGTAACCCGGTGCAAACCGGCAAACTCACCGAACTCAGACAGCGGCTGCTGTTCCTGGTCGGTGCCCTCGTCGTCTTCCGGGTCGGGACCTACATCCCGGTACCTGGGGTTGACCCGTTGCAGCTCGCAAGCTTCTTCGAGCAGCAGTCCGGCAACATCCTGAGCATGTTCAACATGTTCTCGGGCGGTGCGTTGCAGCGCTTCGGGGTCTTCGCGCTGGGCGTGATGCCTTACATCTCGGCTTCGATTGTCATGCAGATGGCGACCGTCATCGTGCCGAGCCTCGCCAAGCTCAAGAAAGAGGGCGAGAGCGGCCGCCGGCAGATCACGAAGTACACGCGTATCGGTACGCTGGGCCTGGCTGCGATCCAGTCGTTCGGAGCGGCCTACGCGATCCAGGCGCAGCCTGGGCTGGTTGTGAACCCGGGTTGGCAGTTCATGTTCGTCTGCGTGGTGACGCTGGTCACGGGCACCATGTTCCTTATGTGGCTCGGTGAGCAGATCACGGAGCGTGGCGTCGGCAACGGTATCTCGATCATCATTCTGGCGGGCATCATCGCCGGTATGCCTGGCGCGCTGGCGGGTACCGCACAGCTCGTTCGCGACGGTACGATGTCGCCGGCACTGGCGCTGATCATCCTGATCGCGGTCATCGGTATCACGGTGTTTGTGGTCTACATGGAAAGCGCGCAACGCCGCATTACGGTACACTACGCGCGGCGTCAGCAGGGTCGGCGCATGATGCAGGCGCAGAGCACGCACCTGCCATTCAAGATCAACATGTCGGGCGTGATCCCGCCGATCTTTGCGACAAGCCTGCTGCTGTTCCCGGCAACGATGGTGCAATTCGGTGGCGCGAACCCCGATCCCGGTCCGCTGCAACAAACGATGCAGTCGATCGGTGCTGCGCTGAGTCCCGGGCAGCCGCTGTACATCGTTTTGTACGGTGTGCTCGTCGCGTTCTTCTGCTTCTTTTACACGGCGCTCGTGTACAACTCGCGGGAGACGGCGGACAACCTGAAACGCTCGGGCGCCTTCATCCAGGGTATCCGGCCTGGCCAGCAGACGGGCGAGTACATCGACCGCGTCCTGACCCGGCTGACATTCTGGGGCGCGCTCTACATCACGGGCATCTGCCTCGTGCCGGAACTGGTCCGGATGTTCTACCCGAGCATTCCGTTCTACATCGGTGGTACGTCGCTGCTGATCCTCGTCGTCGTGTCGATGGATTTCTTCCAGCAGCTGCGTGCGCACACGTTGTCGCACCAGTACGACGGCATGATGAAGAAGGCCAACCTGAGGAATTACAGCCGCACGTAGCGGCATAGGGTCGAGGCGCCTCTGGGGCGCGCGGCCAGCGGAGAACGACCATGAAAGTTCGTGCATCAGTAAAAAAGATCTGCCGTAACTGCAAGCTCATTCGCAGAAATGGCGTACTGCGGGTGATTTGCACCGACGCGCGCCACAAGCAGCGTCAGGGCTAACCGTAGAACAAGCAAGAGGAAGTCATCGTGGCCCGTATTGCAGGGATCAACATCCCCACCAACAAACACATCGTGATCGCTCTGACGACGATCTACGGTATTGGCCCCACGCGCGCGAAGCAGATTTGTGCGGCAGCCGGCATCGAGGAGCACACTTCCGTGCGCGACCTCGCGGAGCCGGAAGTCGCCAAGCTGCGTGACGAGGTTGCCAAGTTCACGGTTGAGGGTGACCTTCGCCGCGAAACCGCGATGAACATCAAGCGCCTCATGGACCTCGGTTGCTACCGGGGCATCCGCCACCGTCGCGGCCTGCCGCTGCGCGGGCAACGCACGCGCACCAATGCACGCACCCGCAAGGGCCCGCGTCGCCCGGTTCGCAAGTAAACGTCCCCGCGCGGGCAACGAATAGCCAGGAACTCAAGAGCACATGGCACAGCAGAAGTCACAAAAGAGCGGCAAGAAGAAGATCAAGCGCGTCGTCCAGGACGGCATTGCGCATGTTCACGCGTCGTTCAACAACACGATCATCACGATCACGGATCGCCAAGGCAACGCACTGTCTTGGGCGACAGCGGGTGGCTGCGGCTTCCGCGGTTCGCGCAAGTCGACGCCGTTTGCCGCCCAGGTTGCTGCCGACAAGGCGGGCCGCGCTGCGATGGACTACGGCCTGAAGAACCTCGACGTCCGCGTCTGGGGCCCGGGTCCCGGTCGTGAGTCGGCCGTTCGTGCGCTCAACGCCTGCGGCTACAAGATTCACAACATCAACGATGTGACCCCGATTCCTCACAACGGTTGCCGGCCGCCCAAGCGCCGCCGCGTCTAACCAGGTACCCGTCATGGCAAGATACATCGGACCCAAGTGCAAGCTGTCGCGCCGCGAAGGAACGGACCTGTTCCTGAAAAGCGGTGTGCGTCCGCTCGAGTCGAAGTGCAAGCTCGAAACGCCTCCGGGCGGTGCGCCGGCACGTCGCCCGCGCGTCTCGGACTACGGCCTCCAGCTCCGCGAAAAGCAGAAGCTGCGTCGCATGTACGGCATCCTTGAGCGCCAGTTCCGCAACTACTACAAGAAAGCGGCTGGCCGCAAAGGCTCGACGGGTGAAAACCTGCTGCGCCTGCTCGAAGGTCGCCTCGACAACACCGTATACCGCATGGGCTTTGCGTCCACGCGCGCCGAAGCTCGCCAGCTCGTCAGCCACAAGGGCATCGAAGTCAACGGCAGCATCGTCAACATCCCGTCCTATCAGGTGAACGGTGGTGACGTGATCAGCGTGCGTGAAAAGGCGAAGAAGCAGCTGCGCATCAAGTCGTCGCTCGAAATTGCCGGCCAGATCGGCTTCCCGGAGTGGGTTGAAGTCGATGCCGATAAGATGGTCGGTACGCTTAAGACGCTGCCCGAACGCGACGACATCCTGCCCGACATCAACGAAAACCTCGTAGTCGAGCTGTACTCGAAGTAAGCATTTTTTAGAGGACCCCGTTCTCATGCAGGAATCCACCAACGAATTTTTGAAGCCGCGTGTCGTCAAGGTCACGTCGGCGTCCGACACGCAGGCACGTGTGGTCATCGAGCCGTTTGAACGCGGTTTCGGTCACACGCTGGGCAACGCCCTGCGCCGCATCCTGCTGTCATCGATGCCCGGTGCGGCCATCGTCGAAGCTGAAATCGACGGCGTGCTCCACGAGTACACGAGCATCGAAGGCGTCCAGGAAGACGTCGTCGACATTCTGCTCAACCTCAAGCAGGTTGCGCTGCGCATGCACAACCGCGACCACGCGGAGCTCACGCTCGTGAAGCAGGGCCCGGGCCCGGTCACGGCTGGCGACATCCAGCTCGACCACGACGTCGAGGTCGCCAACCCCGAGCACGTCATTGCGAACCTGACCAAGGACGGCGAAATCCGCATGGTCCTGCGTGTCGAGCGCGGCCGCGGCTACCGCCCGGCAAGCAAGCGCGCCAGCTTCGAAGAGCAGTCAGGCCCCATCGGCCGTCTGCAGCTCGACGCTTCGTTCAGCCCGATCAGCCGTGTCACCTACAGCGTTGATGCCGCGCGCGTTGAGCAGCGCACCGACCTCGACAAGCTGCTGATCGACATCGAAACAAACGGCACGATTGATCCCGAAGAAGCCATCCGCCGCGCGGGTAGCATCCTGAAGGATCAGCTCAGCGTCTTTGTTGACCTGCAGGGTCAGGAAGACACGGCCGCCCAGTCGGCGGAAGCGCAGGTCGATCCGATCCTGCTGCGCCCGGTCGACGAGCTCGAGCTCACGGTTCGCTCGGCGAACTGCCTCAAGGCCGAGAGCATCAACTACATCGGCGATCTCGTGCAGCGCACCGAAGTTGAGCTGCTGCGCACGCCGAACCTCGGTAAGAAGTCCCTGACCGAAATCAAGGAAGTGCTGGAAAGCCACGGCCTGGGTTTGGGTCTGCAGGTCGAGAACTGGCCGCCCGCAAGCCTGCGCGGCGATCGTACGATCTGACACAAATTTTGACTGGAAAGCGTCATGCGACACAGAAAATCAGGGCGTAAGCTCAATCGCAACAGCTCGCACCGCAAGGCGATGTACCGCAACATGGCGGCCTCGCTGATCAAGCACGAGACCATCAAGACGACGGTTCCGAAAGCCAAGGAGCTGCGCCGCGTCATCGAGCCGTTGATCACGCTGGCGAAAGACGACGCCGTGGCCAAACGGCGCCTGGCGTTCGACCGCCTGCGCGACAAGGAAGCCGTTGGCAAGCTCTTCGTCGAGCTCGGCCCGCGCTTTAAGGAGCGCCCCGGTGGTTACCTGCGCATCCTCAAGATGGGTTTCCGTCGCGGTGACGCGGCACCCATGGCGATCGTGCAGCTCCTCGACCAGCCGGCCGCAGAAGCAGCGGAGGCTGCCGCAGAGTAAGCGGTGCTGCAGCGTAGGCGAAAAGCCGGTCCTGCACAGGGCCGGCTTTTTTTATGGGGGGCACAATTAGCTCGCTGTGAAAGCCGGCGTGTGGGCATTGCCTGCCATTGCGCTGTTCAAGGACGGTAAGCGCGTCGACGGCTTTAGTGGTGGGCGGCTGCCGCATTCATTGCGGTTCTTTCTGGCCAAGAATGGCGTCGAGGTGCCGCTGGAGGCTTAGCGAGCGGCGTTGTCCAGGTCGGGAGTACCGTGACGCCCTATCCGACCCGGTCCCAGATCCTGGCAGACCTTGCCGCCGGGCCGAGCGCGGTATCGAAGTCATCGAGCGCTGAGTGTGCGCTCGCCCACTGCGCGCCACCTGATGCACCGGAAGACGCGTTGGGGTCGAGTCAGGGTATGAATACGCGATTCGCGGAGGGGCATCGCGGGTCGTAGCGGCCAACGCATCGTGTACGCAAATCAGGACGCTTCGTCGGCAGCCTCGGCGCTGCTGTCGTTGGTGCTGGCGGTGTCCTCAATCATGAGTGCTTCGTGGGTCGCAGTTCCGCTCAGGCTCGCCGTGCGTTCAGAGATGTGCAGCCGGTTGCGGCCGCTGCGCTTGGCTTCGTAAAGCGCCTCGTCGGCGCGCTTGTAAAGTGCATCTCGGGTCTCGCCAGTGCGGTGCTCTGCGAGGCCGAAGGAGGCGGTCACACCGAACGGGCTGGTGGCGCCCGTGGCAGGAAACTCGAGCTCGGTGATTGCGACACGCAGGCGTTCCGCCAGTTTCTGGGCCTGGACCAGTGAAGAGGCGCTGGCCACGATCACAAATTCCTCACCGCCTGCGCGGAAGCAGGCATCGGTCGGGCGCGCGTGCCCCTGGATGGTTTGTGCGACCTCGGCGAGGACGCGGTCACCGACCGTGTGGCCATGCGCATCGTTCACCGACTTGAAGTGGTCAATGTCGAGCATGATCAGAACGAAGGGCGCATCCTGGCGCGGTGCAGCGGCAATGGCCTGGTCGAGGGTGTCGTCGAGGGCGCGCCGATTCCCGACACCGGTTAACGCGTCTGATAACGATGCGACGTGCAATTCCCTGCGCTGTTCAGCGGTAAGCGCGGCGAAGGCCACCGATAAACAAATCGTGACTCCAAAGGACGCGAGATAGGCGGCCGATTCGCCGACGGGCCGGCCGTCAAAGATCACGGGGAGTACGATTGCGATCGAAATGACCGCCGCAACGGCCGCCTCTTTCGGTCTCATAAGGTAGAACAAGGCGACGAGGGCCGGGTACATCCAAACGACTTGGCTCCCGCCCTTGATGCTGACCGAAGTGACCGCTGCTGTGATGGCCACGAGCGCCATGCAAATGCTCGCGACACGCACTGCGCGCTTCACGTAAACCGACCAGGCGATCAGCACAAATCCTGTCACCGCGAACGCGTCCACAAGGGCGATGACGAAGTCGCCCTGGAACAGCCGGTAGATGCCCATGGGCCCAATGCCTGCGATCCCCGACAGCGCCAGCATGACGGGCGGCAATTCTTCTAATGTCAGTTTTCGTCCCACCATGTTGGTTAAGCGGCCAAAACGCGGCCCGCTTTACCCCCAATAGGGCATTAAAACCAGAAAGGGCCGGGTGATTGCTCACCCGGCCCTCTGGTTTTGATCTCGACCGTGGCCGTGCAGGCCTTATCCGGTCTTTTTCTTGGTCGTTCGGCGCTTGGTGGTCTTCTTGGCCGTGCGTTTCTTCGTGACACGCTTCTTGGTCGTCCGCTTCTTCGCCGCGCGTTTCTTGGCAGGTGCCTTTTTCTTGCTCGTGGCCTTTTTGGCTGGCGCTTTCTTGGCCGTCGCCTTCTTTTTCTTCTTCTTGCCCGTGAGCTTGTCGATTTGCTTCTCGATGGCGGCGAAGGCCTTATCGAGGTGCAGCGCACGCTTCATGTGGGTGCGCGCGGCGGCGAGGTCTTCGCGGACAAGCTTGAGTTGTTCGCGAGACTCTTTGGCGTCTTCTTTGGCCGAATCGCGGAGCTTCTCCAGCTTGCGAATCTGGCTGCGCAGCTCGCGCTTGACCTTGGCCGAGGTCGACTTCGCGAGTCGCTCTGCCTTCTTCTCAAGCTGCTCTGCTGAGCGCTTGGCCCGGTTCGTCGCCGACTTCACCTCGCGCGTGAGCTTCTTACGCTCGCGGTCGAGTGTCTTGAACGTGCGCGTCGCTGTCGAAACCAGTTCCTTCTTGGCCTTCGTCAGCGCCTTGTGTTGTTGATCGAGCTCTTTGCTCATTGAAATCCCCCAAAAAAGGCTTGCCCAGAGCGCCGACTATACCGCAAACCCGCTTCGGCGCGAGTCCACGCATTGCCAGCCGCCAGTGGCCGGGGGTAGGGTGACCCGCGATCCGTTCGGGACACAGCTGGGAGCGTCGGAATGCGGCCTGTTCATCACATCAATCTCGTCGTGCCTTCGCTCGATGCCGTCGTTGATCAGTTCGCCGTCGTGACAGGCGTTGCGGCGGGCCCCGAAGAGCGACTCGAGGCGCGCGGTGTGGTGCTGCGCCGCTTCGACCTTGGCGGTATCTGGCTCGTACTTGTGGCCCCGACGCGTGACGATAGCCCGGCCGCGCACTGGCTCGCCCGTCACGGCGCCGGTCTGTTCCTGCTATCTTTTGCCACCCGTAACTTGGACGCAGCACTCGCGGATCTCGAGGCACAGGGGATCGCGTCGCAGGGCGAGCCTCGTAACGGGCTCGACGATTGGCGTGTTGCGGACCTCGCGGCCGACGCGTTCGCGGGTTTGCCTTTACAACTAACCCAGGCTGGCGGTTCGACCAAGGCCTGAAGCGGAGACGGCTATGAGCCAGCGATTCGACGGAAAAAGCGTCATTGTCACGGGAGCGTCAGCGGGCGTTGGCGCCGCGGTGGCGCGGGCGTTTGCCGCTGAAGGTGCCCGGCTCATGCTCGTGGCGCGTCGGCGTGAGCCGCTGCAGTCGATCGCCGAGGAACTGGGTGATACGACAAAGGTTGATACCTTCGCGCTGGATGTCGCCGACACAGCGGGATGTCGGGACTTGATCAAGAAGACGGTGTACGAGTTTGGCTGTGTGCACTACCTCGTGAACAACGCCGGCGCGCACTTCCGCGGCAACTTTGAAACGGTCTCCGTCGAAGAGATTGCGACCATGGTCGACGTCAACCTGCGTGCACCGCTCGTGCTGGCGCGCCTTGCACTCGACGCTATTCGCGAGGCTGGCGGCGGCGCCATCGTCAATGTGGCCTCGCTCGCGGGCACCACCCCCGTGCCGGGCTCTGCCACGTACAGCGCTACCAAGTTCGGCTTGCGCGCGTTCACGCTTGCGCTGGCTGATGAGCTTGCGGGCTCCAACGTGCGCGTGGGCGCCGTGTCGCCGGGGCCCATCGACACGGGCTTCATCATGGACGACATCGATGGTGTCAGTGACCTGACCTTCTCGCAGCCCATGAGCACGGCCGAGCAAGTGGCCGAGGCTGTGCTGCAGGTGGCGCTCGACGGCGATATCGACATCAAGATGCCAGCCATGAGCGGTCGCCTGGCCACGGCGGGCTACCTGTTCCCGGCCCTAAAGCGTGCGCTCCGACCCATGCTTGAGAAGAAAGGTCGCAAGGCCAAGGCCTTTTACAAGGCACGTGCCGCCAGAGGCGGGTCGTGAGCCGAGAGCTTGCACACGTCAATATCGCCACCATGCGCTGGCCCGCCGATGACCCGCGTATGGCGGGCTTCTACGACAACGTACCGGCCATGAACGCGCTCGCCGAGTCTTCGCCGGGTTTCGTGTGGCGGCTCACTGATGCCGAGGAGGAGGCGCGTGCCGCGACGCTGTTCGGCGACCCGCGCCTGATCATCGCGCTGTCCGTCTGGGAGAGCATCGACGCACTCGAGCAATTCGTCTACCGCAGCGCCCACGGCGGCTACCTCCGGCAACGCACGAGCTGGTTCGAACCACGCCAGGGCCCCAATAAGGCGCTTTGGTGGGTGGAGCCAGGCGTGCGCCCGACAATCCACGACGCCAAGCACCGCATCGAATGGCTGGCGCTCAATGGGCCTGGCGAATTCGCTTTCGGATTTTCCAAACACCGAGCACAGGAGGCCGGCTGATGCCTGCACTCGATACCGACACCATCCAATCGCGACTGACCGAGATTCCGGGCTGGGCGGTCAAGGACGACAAGCTCACGCGTGAGTTCACTTTCGCAGACTTTGTGGCCGCGTTTGCCTTCATGACGGCGGTCGCCCTTGAGGCCGAAAAAGCGGCCCACCACCCCGAGTGGTTCAACGTCTATAACCGCGTCCGTGTCCAGCTCACCACCCACGACGCAGGCGGCATCAGCGACAAGGATTTCGCATTGGCCGCACGCATGAACGCGTTGGCCTGACGGCCGCGCGCGCAGCGCCGCCCGTCATCGCGAGGTGACGCGAAGCGTCATTGCGATGCCACGAAGCGGCCGCGCAACCTCCCAACGCTATCGCGCGGCCAAACAAATCCCCCGAACCCGCCATCCCGCCGGGTCGGAGGGGTTTGCCGGACGCGCTCAAGTACATCCCTGTATCGCTCGCTGGGCGACGTCC
>JBCBIJ010000015.1:0-38263 GCA_038524795.1 Pseudomonadota bacterium
AATCGCTTGGCGAGCGACATCCCTGTCGCTCGACATCCCGCCAACACCCATCGGCGGCACAGACAGGCTGCCTCAACTCAAAGTGATGTGCTCACCACACTTGGTGAGGCAGCCATCCTGTCGGGGCGGAGGGGTTTGACGGACCGTTGGGCGACAGGACGTCGCCCAGCGAGCGGTACAGGGATGTACTTGAGCGAGTCCGGCAAACCCCTCCGACCCGGCGGGATGGCGGGGGAGTGGGTTTGTTCGGCCACGCAATGACGTTTGGAGATCGCCGCGGCCGCTTCGCGGCCTCGCGATGACGGGGCACTTCGTGTCGCCGTCACCTCGCAATGACGGGAGGCGATGCCGGTATACTGACGGCTCCCACCGGGGATCCACGGATTATGAGCACCATCGACATCACTGTGACCGTTAACGGGCGGGCGCAGACGCGGGCTGTTGAGCCGCGTTTGCTGCTGGTCGAGTTCTTGCGTGAGACGCTGGGGCTCACGGGGACGCATGTGGGCTGCGACTCCTGTCAGTGCGGCGCCTGTGTTGTGCATGTGGATGGCAAGTCGGTGAAGAGCTGCGCCATGCTTGCGGTACAGGCGGATGGTCGTGACGTGACGACGATTGAGGGTCTTGCCAAGGGTGACGATCTGCATCCTGTGCAGGTCGCGTTTCGCGAGCAGCACGCGCTGCAGTGCGGCTTTTGTACGCCGGGCATGATCATGAGCGCTGTTGACTTGCTAAACCGCGACCCGGAGCCCGACGAGGCCGCGATTCGCCTTTGGCTCAACGGCAACCTCTGCCGGTGCACGGGTTATCAGAACATCATCCGCGCCGTCGAGGCGGCCGGCGTCGCGATGCGCGCGGCGGACGACACATGAAGGCGTTTGAATACACGCGGGCGGATGACGCCGCTGAAGCCGTGCAACAGCATGGTGGCGCCGAGGGCGCAGCGTTTCTCGCGGGCGGCCTGTCGCTCGTGCCCGCCATGAAGGCGGGGCGTGCAGCACCCGCGGCGCTCGTCGATATCTCGCGAATCGAGGGGCTGGCTGAGATTCGGGTGGACGGCGATATTCTCGTCATCGGTGCGGGGGCCACGCACGCACAGGTTGCGACGGATGCGACGGTGTCCCAGCTTGTGCCCGCGCTCAATGCATTGGCCAACGGCATCGGCCATCCGCAGGTGCGCCACCTCGGCACGCTGGGTGGGACTCTGGCGACGGCGGATCCCGTCACGGATTGGCCGCCGGCGTTGTTGGCCTTACGGGCGATCGTTGTCACCGACCGGCGTGACATCGAGGCTGCGGCTTTTTTCACCGGGCCCCACGCGACGGCGCTCGAGGCCGGTGAGCTCATCACGGCTGTCAGGTTCCCGCGCTGCCGACAGGCGGCCTACTGCAAGTACGAGAATCCTGCCTCGCGCTACGCCATGGCAGGCGCGTTCGTGGCGCGCGGCGCCCAGCGCGTGCGCGTGGCCGTGACGGGTGCCGCGACGACCGTGCACCGGGAGCCGCTGCTCGAGCAAGCGCTGACGGCCCGATTCACACCGGATGCTGCGCGCGATGTCGTTCTCGATCCTTCGCGCTACATCGACGATGTCCATGGGGACCCTGCCTATCGCGCGCAACTGGTGCGAACGATGGCAGCCCGAGCCGTCGAGGCCATCAACGGATAGCGTGAAGCGGTCTATTGTGGGCGCCTGATGCGGCGGTTATCCTGACCGACCTTTTTGATGCCAGCCCTCGAGGCGGGGCGCACCGATGACCGCATTCGGCACCCAGTTTTCAGATCAGTTCATCACCGCCGAGTACCGCGATGGCGGCTGGCAGAAGCCCGAGCTCAAGCCGCTCGCGCCCATGCCGATGCACCCGGCGGCGCACGTGTTCCACTACGCCAGCACCTGCTTCGAAGGCTTCAAGGCCTATCGCTGGGCCGACGGCAGCGTGCACATTTTCCGGCTGCACGATCACGTGGCGCGCATGCAAAAGAGTGCCGCCTCGCTACACCTGCCCGTGCCAGACGCCGACTTGCTCGCGCACATGGTGCTCGACGTTGTGGCCGCCAATCGCGACGACGTTCCCGAATTGCCTGGTGCCCTGTACCTGCGCCCAACGCTCATCGGCACGCTGCCCAACATCGGCGCGGCGGCATCGCCCAGCACCGAGGCGATGCTCTACGTGCTGACGTCGCCCGTAGGGGATTACTTTGCGGGTGGCATTCGTCCGCTCAAGATCCTCATCGACGACGTCAATGCGCGCTCGACCACGCAGCTCGGCAGCACCAAGACCGGCGGCAATTACGCCGCGGCGCTGGGGCCGACGCTCGCAGCCAAGGCCGAGTTTGGTGTCGACCAGGTGCTGTTCTGCCCGTCCTCGGACGTGCAGGAAACGGGCGCGGCCAATTTCCTCATCATCGGCGACGACCACGTGTTGACGAAGCCGCTGGACTCGACGTTCCTGCACGGCATCACGCGTGCCTCCACGCTGGCTTTGGCCCATGACCTGGGCTACACGGTCGAGGAACGCCCGTTCACGGTGGCCGAGTTGCTGGACTCGATCAAGACGACGGACGCCGCGCTCTCGGGTACGGCGGCCAGCCTCACGCCGGTTGGCGAGATGGTTTTCCAGGGCCAGACCCACGTCGTAAACCCCGGCAGTGAGTTCGCAAGCGTGATCAAGCTGCGCGACGCATTGTCGGCCGTGCACAGTGGTGCGCGTGAGGATGTGCACGGCTGGCTGACACAGGTCGATTGACGCTGGACTGCCACCGGCGGTACACGTCGTTGCGAGCCCGCGATTGGGCGCGGCAGTCTCATGACGCTGTCATCACTACCATTCGTCTCGATCGCTGAGGCCGGTCGCGCACTACGTGCCGGCGACACAACCTCGGTCGCGCTCGCGACCTTGATGCTTGAGCGCATCGCCGAGCACGACGGTGCGCTGAACGCCTTCATTACTGTGACCGAGACGCAGGCCTTGGCCGCGGCAGCGCGCGCTGATGCGGCGCTCGCGGCCGGCGAAGACCGTGGCCCGTTGCACGGCATCCCCATCGCCATCAAGGACCTCTGCGACACGGCGGGTGTAAGGACAACGAGCGGGTCACGCCTTTTCGCTGACCACGTACCCGATCGCGATGCGCACGTCGTGCAGCGGCTCAATGTCGCCGGCGCCGTCATGCTGGGCAAGACGGGTATGCACGAACTCGCCTATGGCACGACGAGCGAGAACGACTTCTATGGCCCTGTGCACAACCCCTGGCGTCTGGACCACATCAGCGGGGGCTCGAGCGGTGGATCCGCAGCGGCCGTGGCGGCGGGGCTGGCCTTTGGCGCTGTCGGTACGGACACGGGTTGCTCGATTCGCCAGCCCGCGCACTGTTGCGGCATCGTCGGTCACAAACCGACATTCGGGCTCGTGAGCAAGGCCGGCGTCCAGCCGCTCGTGTGGAGCCTCGATCACGTTGGCCCCATCACGCGCACCGTCGAGGACGCCGCGCTCATGCTGTCAGCCATGGCGGGATTCGATGCCGGAGATCCCTGTTCGGTCGACACCGCCGCGGGCCCATTCGATAGCGGCGGTGGTCAGGTTAAGGGTCTTCGGCTCGGTGTTATTCGGCGGTTCTTCTTCGACGGTCGCGAAGACGTTATCGAGACCATCGACGCGGCCATCAATACACTGGTTGCGGCCGGTGCCGAGGTGGTCGAGCTCGATGTGCCCGAGATCGCAATGGCGTCAGACCAGGGCAGGTGCATGTTCGTTGAGGCTCTGGCTGTGCACGAACGTGCACTCGCCGAGCGTCCCGGCGACTTTGGCGCAGAGGTGCGGGGCAAGCTTGAGGCGTTGCAGCGTGTTTCGGCTGCGGACTACGCGCGCGCCAAGCGCTACCAACCCGAGTTCGCGCGTCGCATGGAAGGCTTGCTCGAGCACTGTGACGTGCTCTGCGCGCCGACGTCGACGATTTCGGCCATGCCGATCGGTGACCTGCCCGACGACTTCCACTTCAACGCCTGGAAGAACACCTGCGTGTTCGACTACACAGGGCAGCCCTCCATCTCGGTGCCCTGCGGCGTTGCGGCTCACGATCTTCCCGTGGGACTTATGCTGACCGGACGCCGGTTTGGAGACGCGGCGCTGCTGCGCGCGGCACGCGCCGTTGAGGCGGTGCTTGGCGCGTACCGCGTGCCGCCGCTGTTTGCGGGCTGAATCATTGCGTCATTGCGAGCCGGCGAATCGGCCAATCCGTCATTGCGAGGCCACGCAGTGGCCGTGGCAATCTCTCGACGGCACGGTGGCGTTGGGAGATTGCCGCGCCGGCTTCGCCGGCTCGCAATGACGGCGGAGGGGTGCTGCCGTCGCAATGACGCGGGGCTTCAGCTCGCCTTCGCCAACGCGTCACCGCCAATCGCATCGCCCGTCAGTGCCAGGTTGGCGATGCGGGCGCGGGCGGCGTCCATGACCGCCTCTGCGTCGGCGTTGAGCCGTCCGCCATCAATCGTCTCGACGGCATCGAAGCCCAGGAAGTTCAGGAACTGGACGAGATGCGGTGTCGCGAAGTCAACGGGCGCGTTGAGCGGTACTCCGCCTGAGGTCACAGCGATCCAGGCCTGCTTGTTCTTGAGCAGACCTTCGGGGCCCGCTTCCGTGTAGCGGAAGGTGCGGCCCGCTCGGGCGACGAGATCCATCCAGGCCTTGAGCGCCGCCGGGACGCCGAAGTTGTACATGGGCGTGCCGATAATCACGAGGTCGGCGGCTTCAAGTTCCGCCACGAGCGTGTCTGAGCCCGCGAGCGCTGTACGCTGCGCGGGCGTGCGCTCGGCTTCGGGTGTGAAGGTTGCGCCGACCCAGGTCTCGTCGATGAAGCTCGTGCCGCGACCGAGGTCGCGCGCAACGACATTCACATCGCGGTAGCGCGTGCGCAGGGACTCAATTGCTGCGTCCGTGAGCTGGCGCGAGGCGGAGGCGTCGTAGCGGGCGCTCGCGTCGATGCGCAGGACGTTGAGGGTGTTGTTGTTGCTCATGATCTGCTCCGTGGGGGATGGGGCGTGATGACTTGAAGCGCAGTATCCAGATTGCGGGATTCGGGATAAACCGGCATTGTGTGAATTGACTGTTGCGGAAATCAGAACAATGAGTCGACTTCAAGCCCTGCAGCACTTTGTGGCCGTGGTCGAGGCGGGCAGCTTCACGGCGGCCGCCGATCGGCTGGGTGTGGCCAAGTCGGCGGTGTCTCGTAGGGTCCGCGAGCTCGAACAGCGGCTCGGTGCCCAGCTACTCAACCGGACAACCCGCGCCACGGACCTGACCGACAGCGGTCGGGCGTTCTATGAACGCGCCGTGCGTGTGCTTGCGGACCTCGACGAAGCCGAGGCGGCCGTCGCTCAACGCGGCGGGCGCCTCATCGGCACGCTGCGTGTCGCGTTGCCCCTGTCTTTTGGAACGCTGCATATGGCCGCGCCCATCGCTGCGTTTCTCGAGGCGCACCCCGAGATTGATCTACAGGTCGATCTCAACGACCGGCGCGTCGACCTCGTTTCTGAGGGCATGGACCTCGCGCTTCGAATCGGCCACCTGCGCGACTCAACGCTCATCGCGCGCAAGCTGTTCGATGTGAAGTTCGTGACCTGCGCGAGCCCGGCCTATCTCGCCGCGCACGGCACGCCGGCGACGCCTGAAGACCTCACGGACCACCACGTGCTTGTGTACACCAACGTCACGGACCCGCGCTTGTTGCCCTACGTCGACCCAGAGGGCCAGTCGCATGACGTGCGCGTCGAGCCGCGGCTCGCGGCGAGTAACGGAGACTTGTTGGTGGCCGCCGCCGCTGAGGGCCAGGGGATCGTGGTCGAACCCAACTTTATGGCGGCGCAGGCTGTTGCAGACGGCTCGTTGGTGCCCATTCTCCATGGGTACTCGAGGCCCACCACGCCCGCATACATCGTGTATCCGCACACGCGGCATTTGTCGCTGCGGGTGCGGGCGTTTATTGACCACGTTATCGCGTGGTATTCAGGCGAGTTGCCCTGGGATGCGTGTTGCGGGGTTTGACGCGCGGTCTTGGCGCGCGATTGTTCGCCGGACCCTCCAGAACGCGCCGCGGCCGCGACAACTTTTTTTGAGAACGGTCGGTACGGGCTCTGATTGTTCTCAAAAAGGTTCTCGCGTCCACGGCGCTGCGTTTGGATGACGCCGACAGGATTCGTCATTGCGAGCCTGCGTAGCAGGCGCGGCAATCTCGTGACGCTGTTGTGCTGTTCGGCAGAGCGGTGGCGTTGGGAGATTGCCGCGGGGCCTTCGGCCCCTCGCAATAACGGGAATTGGTTCGGCCCCTCGCAATGACGGCTAGGGGTCTATGACCAGTATCATTGCGTCCATGGCTTCCAACGCCACGGGGATCTCGACGTCGGTGCCGCTTCTCGTGAGCGTCGCGGTGCGATCGGAGAGCACGTCGCTGAGGCTTGCTGTGTCGCCGTCCCCGAGCCAGCGCTTGGCCAGTGCCTCGGGCAGTCGCAGCGCAAAATCGCGTGCCTCGCGGTTAAAGTTGGCGACGACAACGACGCGTCGGTCACCGGTCCAGCGCGCAAACGCGTAGAGGCGGTCGTCGTAGCCGTCGCTGTCGGCACGGTTGAGGGCATGCAGGTCCAGGTAGCCGCCGCGCATGCTTGCGTCGTCACGTGCGAACTTAAGCAGGCGCTCGTAAAAGTCGTGGAGCTCGCGTTGGCCGTCATCGAGGCCGCCACCGTCGAAGGCACCGCCGTTCATCCAGCCCTGGTGCGTCGGGACCCCCCAGTAGTCGAAGATTGTGGTGCGCGTCGGGTCGCCGAAGCCCGCGTCGCCGTCGCCGGGTTCGCCCACGTGTTGACCAAAGTAGAGCATTACGGGCGCGCGGCTGATCAGCGCTGACACTGTCATGCCCGGCACGCCCATGCGGGCGTCGCCTGCGAACGCATCGCTCGCGATGCGTTGTTCGTCGTGGTTCTCGAGGAAGTGGAGCATGTGGTCGGCTATGGGCGCGACGCTCGCATGCACGCCGGGCAAGCCGTCGATGCCCGCGCGGCCCGCCATGACGGGGCGCAGCGTGTCGTAGAAGCCGACCTTGTCGTAGAGATAGTCCATTTTCCCCAGCCGCAGATAGTCGCGGTAGAGCGTTGGGTTGTAGACCTCGGCGAGCAGAAAGGCGTCTGGGTTCTCGGCCTTGATCGCGCAATTCAGGTAGCTCCAGAACGCAACGGGCACCATCTCGGCCATGTCGTAACGAAAGCCGTCTACGCCGCGCGCGGTCCAGTAGAGCACGATGTCGCGAAACTTCGTCCAGCTGTCGGGCACGTCCTTGTCGGCCCAGAACTCGCGGTGGGCGGCGCAGTCTTTGGCGGCGTAGCCGGCGGGTAGGTCGTCGAAGTCGTGGCTGCCGTCGGGGCGCACGCCGTAGTTCACCTTGACGGTTTCGTACCAGTCGTTGAAGTCGGGTCGGGCCGCGCGCGCGCCGTTGCCCGTCCATTTCGCGGGCGACTCGTCGAACTGGCCGTCGGCAAGTGGGTGCGTGTCGCCACCCAGCGGCGCGTAGTCTGCGGGCCACTCGGGCGCCGTGAAGTCTTGGCCGACCACGTAGTAGAAGTTGTTATCGCGCGCGTAGTCGACGCCGGTGTCGTCGTCCGCACCGAAATCCCGCACACCGTCGGGCTTCGCCAGCGACACGTAGCCGCGTGCGACATGGTTGGGGACGATGTCGATAAGCACTTTCATGCCGTGCGCGTGCGTGCGCTCAATGAGTGCGTCGAACTCGGCGAGCCGTTGCGCCGGGTCGTCGGCCAGGTCGGGGTTCACCGTGTAGTAGTCCTTGACGGCGTAGGGCGAGCCCGCGCGACCCTTCACCACGTCGGGGTCGTCGTCACTGATGCCATACGCGCTGTAGTCGCGAATCACGGCGTGGTGTGGCACGCCTGTGTACCAGACGTGCGTGACGCCCAGTGCGCGGATTGCCTCCAGCGCAGTGTCGTCGAAATCTGAGAACTTGCCAACGCCGTTCTGCTCAAGCGTGCCCCAAGGCACATTGGCATTTTCCGTGTTGCCGAACAGGCGCGTGAAGACCTGGTAGACCACGAACTTGCCCGCAGGTGCATCGGCTGCAGTTGCCACTTCGGGCAGCGGCTGCTCGGGTGGCTCGCTGGCCGTCTCGCGGCTACCGCAGGCCACGGCAAAGCTCACCGCCAGGAGTGCGATCAACGTGCGGTTCATGGTCAGTCCTCGATCTCAATGGTGACAGCGCCCTGAGCGTGTTCAAAACGAATGCGCAGCTCGCGCGTTTTGGGTGCGTAGCTGACGACGGGCGAACCTGCAAGCTGTTCGTTGCCAACGTTGCGACCGTCGATGCGTACTTGTGCAGGCTGCGCGGTCTGGTTGTGCACCACGAGCGTAATCGTACGCGTCTCTGGCATGCCCTCGTAGCCCTGGCCACCGCGCCTCACGGAAACACGCCGCCCGCCGTCGTGGACGGTGCCGGCAAACTTGAGCACATCGAGCGCGCTCGAGGTGTTGCTGTCGCGCGAGTGGCCGTCGTCTTCAATCATGCGGCCCGTCGAGGTCGCCACACTGTTATCGGCGTACCAGTGCAGTGTGAGCTGTTCCGTGGAATAGTCGCGCGTCGTCTGCACAACGTTTGCGAGTGGCAGGAAGGCGCCGGCGCGCACGAGTACAGGTGTCTCATTGACCGGTGTGGGTACCACGACGGTGTCACCGCCCTCGTAGCGCGCACCGTCGCTACGACCGAACCACACCCCTTTGGGCAGATCGACTGTCGTGTTACGGACGCGGCGGCTCGTCACGGGGGTCACCAGCAGCGCGTCGCCGAACAGGTAGCTTGCCGTATTTTCAAACAGGCGCGGATCGGTTTCGTCGGCGAAAAACAGCGGCCGCACGAAGGGTAGCCCCGTCGTCGTGTTCTCGTGCGCCAGCGTCTGAATGTAGGGCAGCAGCCGGTAGCGCTGCTCGATAAGTCGGCGCGCCTCACGCAGCGTGCGCCGATCGTGGAACACGGGCTCGGGCGCGATGTGTTCCTGCGCATGCGGCCGGAATACGGGCTGGTAGACGCCCATCTGCAGCCAGCGCAGGTAGAGCTCGCGGTCAAAGCGTGCGCCACCGGCGAAACCGCCGAGATCAGAGTGGATGTAGCCGAGCCCAAACAGCCCCATTTGCAGAGAAAGCTCCACTTGCGGTTTGAGCCCACCCCAGGAGCGGTCGACGTCACCTGTCCAGGGCACGATGCCGTAGCGCTGGGTGCCCGCGAAGCCTGCGCGCATCATGATAAAGGCACGTTCGTCGGGATAGCGCCTGGCGTGATTCTCGTACACAAGCCGCGCCCACTCGTGGCCGTAGGCGTTGTGCACGGCGTCGCCCGTGGCGACCTGCCCCGAATCGCTGAGCGTGTGCAGCGTGTCGTCGGGGTGGACCTCGGGCTCGCCGAGATCGCCCCAGACGCCGGCCACGCCCTGCTCGTAGAGCCCCTCGTAGATGTTCCAGAACCAGTCGCGCGCTTTGTCATCGAACACGTCGATGAGACCCGTGTTGCCGAAATAGAAGTCGAAGGTGCGCGGACCGCCCTCGAAGTTCTTTGCAATGACGCCCGCATCGAGCGCTTCCTGCCAGCGCGTTGAGGATGTGAGTATGAAGGGCTCTGTGATGAGCACAGTCTTGACGCCATCGTCGTTGAGATCGTCGATCATTGATTCCGGCGTCGGGAACGCCTCGCGGTCCCAGTCGAGCTTGCCCATGTGGCCCTTGATGTCGGGGCCGAACCAGTAGAGATCGATCACGACGGCATCGACGGGCACCTGCGCCTCGCGGAAGGCGGCGATCGTGTCACGGACTTCCTGTTCCGTGTGGTAGCCGAAGCGCGAGGCGATATTGCCGAAGGCCCAGCGGGGTGGTAGCGGCTGGCGGCCGATGGCGCCGGTCAGCGCTGTGACCAGGGCTGGAAAGCTCTCGCCCGCGCTCACGATGTAGCCTGTGCGCCCGGCGCGTGCCTGGAAGTCGAGTACGTCGGGGTTTGTGGCGCCCAGGTCGAGCCAGCCCGACGCCGTGTTGTCAAAGACGATCGCGTAGCGGTCCGACGACATCACGGCGGGCAGACCGTAGTACATCTGGTTGGCTTGCGTGGTGTAGCCGTAGCTCGCGCGGTTGTAGAGCGGCAGCCGATGGCCACGCCGGTCCATGCCCAGCACGCGCTGGCCGCCGCCAATGAGTTTCTCTTCGGGCTCGAGTGCAAAGCGAAAGCCGCGCATCGAGTCGTGCGCGTAGTAGCCATGCGCCTCGGCCACGAGCGGCTCGCCATCGAGGCTGTAGCTGATCGTCAGATCCTCCCGCGTGATCTCGGCCATGAGCCGCTCGCTGCCGAACAGCAGTACGTCACTCGTCTCGGCGAGCACGGCAACCGTGGCATCACGCTGGCCCGACAGCGCGAAGGAGGGCAGCTGGGTGACGCCAGGTTCCACGTAATGCGCGGCCATGCTGGTTGCGTTGATGAGTTCGAGCGTCAGCGTGCCGCGTGTCGTTTCGACCCTGAGTGTCTGGCCGTCGAGCGAGTGGCTTTCGTAGTCCCCAAAGTCGGCGAGTGCGGCACTGGCACAGGTCAGGGTGAACGCGAGCAACGCGGTTCTCAAAGCGGTCATGTACGGGGCTCCTCGGGGTCGGCTGCGGCAGGCAGTGTGTCGAAACGAAAGGTAGTGCGCGCGTAGTAGCGTGCATCGGGCCGAAGGATGGGCGAGGCCACGGTGTCATTGTTGACGGCGTCGGGGTGGTGCTGCGGCTCGAGGCACACGCCATCGGCGCGCTTGTCGCCCAGAGCCAGGTCGCGCCCGACGAACAATTGCAGCGTTGGCATCGTGGTCGCAATGGCCAGTCGGCGACCGCTTTCGGGCTCGGCGAGAATGGCCGCCAAGCGCATGTCGCCCTCGGCGCCATCCAGGACGAGCGCGTGGTCATAGCCACCGCGTGCGGCCAGCAGCGCATCATCAGCGCGCTCACCGAGCGTCATGGCGTTGCGGAAGTCGAGCGGTGTGTCTTCGACATCGGCCAGCTCGCCCGTTGGAATACCCTGGGCGTCTACAGGCATCCAGCGTGCGGCGCGTACTTGCAGTCGGTGTTGACGGACAGGCTGGGTCGGGGCGCCGGTCAGATTGAAATAGGGATGCAGTGTCGGTGCAAACAGCGTCGGTTCCGTTGCGCGCGCCATGACTTCGACGGTCAGCGTGTTGTGGTCATCGAGCGAGAAGCGCTGGCGTACGGCGAGGCGTCCCGGATAGCCCTGGTCGCCTTCCGCGCTTTCGAGATACATCGATAGGGCCTGGCCACCGTCGGCGTCGCGCTCAATGACGCCGTCCCAGAGTTTGCGGTCAAAGCCTTCGTGGCCGCCATGCAAGTGGTGGTCGCCATCATTGGCAGGCAGTTCAAGCGTGGTGTCGTCGAGCTTGCACGCGGCGTTGGCAATGCGGTTGGCAACGCGGCCAATGGTCGCGCCCAGGTAATGTGGGTCGGCGACCCAGCCATCGAAGTCGCTGTGCGCGAGCACCACGTTCGCCAACGTGCCGTCTCGATCGGGCACGCGGCAGCCGGCGATGCGCGCACCCCAGCTGAGTACGGTGACTTGCATACCGGCGTCATTGGTCAGCGTGTACGTGCTGACATCCCGTTGGTCGGGCAGCCTCCCGAAGTGGCCGCCGACGATGCTTGCCATCGCGTTGTGACCCCCTGTCCCCGAGCGTATGCTACCGCGTCCCCACGCCCCGTGGCCCTGAATAGGTATTCATCGATGCGCTGCCCCCTGTGACTGAAGCCGATCGCACCGCTCGTGACGGCGTCATTGCAGCGCTCGTCGCCTACCTGACCTGGGGCCTGCTGCCTGCGTTTCTGCTGCTCATCGTCGTCGTGCCTGCGCCCGAACTGCTCGCGCATCGGGTTATCTGGAGCGTGCCGTTCGGTGCCCTGATCATTGGACTGCGTGCACAGTGGCCCGAGGTTCGGCGCGCCTTCACGACACCACGCACCTTCGGCTGGCTCTGTGTATCGGCGCTGTTCATCGGTATCAACTGGCTCGTCTACATCTACGCTGTGCAGGTTGCGCAGATCTTCCAGGCCAGCCTGGGTTACTACATCAATCCGCTGCTGCTCGTGCTTGTCGGTGTGCTGTTTTTTGGCGAGAAGCTCGCGGGACTGCAGCTGGCTGCCGTAGTCGCCGCCACCATTGGTGTCACGGTGCTCACGATTTCGGGTGGCGAGCTGCCCTGGATCTCACTCGTGCTTGCCGTGTCGTTCACGATCTACGGTGTGCTGCGGAAGCAGGTTGAGGTGGGTGGCATGCCGGGACTCTTCGTCGAGACCGTGTTGCTGTTGCCCTTCGCGCTGGCCTGGGTGGCCTACATTCACGTTCAGGGCACCAACCTTTGGCTGGAGACGGAGACGTCGATCTCTCTGTTGCTCATGCTCGCAGGGCCGCTGACGGTCATTCCATTGCTGGGTTTCGCGCTCGCGGCACGGCGGCTGCGGCTGTCGACCATTGGCTTCATGCAGTTCATCGCGCCGACGATGCAGTTCGGTATCGGTGTACTAAGCGGCGAACCGCTTTCGACGGCACGGCTCGTCTGCATGATGCTGATCTGGCTGGCCGTCATCCTGTTCTGCGCCGACGGCCTCATCGCGCGACGCAAGCGCAGGCGCGCTACGTCCCCAGAAGCACCTCGCGCCGGCTGAGCGACGCGCGCTTGCCGTACATCGTGAAGTTCAGCGCCAGCGCGCTGACGACACAGAAGATGAGCACGATGAGCATCTGGTGGATGTAGTGAATGGGTGGGCCTTTGACGAAGGTGAAGGTCGCGTAGAGCCCTGTGCCGAGCACCACACTCATGATCACGGCGCGCGCATCGACATTCCGAAAGACGAGCCCCGTGATGAACGCCGAGAGGATGGGCATGCTCAACAGGCCGTTGAGCTGCTGCACGAGATTGATGATGCTGTCGGCGCCCGAGTAGACCGGTACGAGTGCGATGGCGGTCACCACAAAGCCCAGGCTGATGACGGTATTCATGCGGTGCACGTTGGGCGTGGCGTCGATGTACTTCTCGTGCAGGTCGCAGACGTAAAGCGTGGCCGATGAGTTCAGCACACTGTTAAAACTCGTCAGCACGGCGGCGGCCATCATCGCGGCAAAGGCGCCTGACATCCAACCCGGCAGCAGGTCGCCGACGAGCTGACCGTAGGCGGCGTCGCCGATGTCGCCGTAGAGTTTGAAGGCGGCAATGCCCGGGATCGCGATGATCGCGGGCACGATCAGCAATCGAATGCCCGCGGCCGTAAGCACACCCTTGCGTGCCTCAGCGACGTTGGGCGCCGCCATGGCGCGCTGTGTGATCGTCTGGTTCGTGCTCCAGTAGAAGATCTGGATGAAGATCATGCCGGTCAGCAGCGTGTGCCAGGGGATTGGTGAGGCGCTGTCGCCGATAAGCGTGAGCCGATCGGCGGGAATACCGGAGAGGTCAAAGTCGATGGCCGCGAGCGCCAGGTAAACGACGACGAGCGCCATGGTTAACAGGCCAATGCCTGAATAGGTGTCCGAGACGGCGACGGCGCGCAGACCGCCGAAGATGGCGTAGGCGGCGCCGACTACCGCGAACAACCCGGCGATGACGATTAGCGGCAGCTCAAGCCCGAACATGGACTTCATGAACAGCGAGCCTGTGTAGAGCATGATTGGCAGATAGATGAACACGTTGCCAAGCAGGAACAGCCCGGCGATCGTGGCGCGGATGTGCTTGTTGCCGTAGCGCTTCTCGAGCAGTTCCGTCGTCGTCGTGCATTCGTAGCGGTAGTAGATCGGGAGAAAGACGAAGGCCAGAATAATGAGCCCGACCACAGCCGCGAGCTCCCACCAGGCGATGAGCAGCATCTGGTTGCCGTTCATGCCGACGAGCTGATCGGTCGACAGATTGGTGAGCGTGATCGAGCCCGCGACGAAGAACCAGCTTAAGCCGCCGCTGGCCAGGAAGTACTCCTTGTTCGAGTCCGTGCTGCGGTCACCCGAGTGACGGCACTTCCACCAGGTGGCCAGGCCGATGAGTAGCGTGAGGCCGAAGAACACGGCCAGTTGGATTGGGTCGGTCATGCAGGTGCTTCAATCGGGATCACGGCGCGCAGTCGGTCCGCGGCCTGTTCGGGTGTTAGGTCACGCTGGGCTTCGGCCATGAGTTCGTAGCCCACCATGAATTTGCGCACCGTGGCTGAGCGCAGCAGCGGCGGGTAGAAATGCGCGTGCAGGCGCCAGCCCGGTGCGGGGCCCGCGGGCGCACTGCTCCAACCCATGGAGTAGGGAAACGGCGCCGAGAACAACGCGTCGTAGCCGCGCGTCAGCCTCGAGAGCACGCGCGCCAGATCGTCACGCGCGGTATCGCTTGACGCATCGATGCTGGCGACATCATCGCGTGCAATGATCAGCGTTTCGAAGGGCCACACGGCCCACCAGGGCACGACGACAAGCCAGTGTGGCGTGTCGATAAGCACACGATCACCTTCTGCCACCTCGCGCGTGGCGTAGTCGGCGAGCATGGCGGTGCCATGTGTCGCGTGCCAGGCGCGTTGTGTGTCGCGTTTTTTTGCGGCCTCGGTCGGTACCGTGTCTGTGGCCCAGATTTGTCCGTGCGGGTGCGGGTTGGAGCAGCCCATCATGGCGCCGCGGTTCTCGAAGATCTGCACCCAGTCAAAGCGTGCCGAGAGCTCGGCATGTTGCACAGCCCAGGCGTCGACGACATCGCGCAGCGCCGCGACGGGCAGCGTCGACATCGTCAGGTTGTGGCTCGGGCTGTAGCAGATGACGCGGCAGGTACCCGCGACGGGCGCGCGCCCAAGCAGCGGGTCATCGACGGGTGCACCGCTCGCATCGAGCAACGCCGGAAAGTCATTGTCGAAGACCCAGACGCCGTCGTAGTCGGGGTTCTGCACACCATCCGCACGCGTGTTGCCCGGGCACAGGTAGCAGTCCTCGACGTAGGCTGTTGTGGTGTCGGGCTCGGGCGCCTCCACCTGGCCCCGCCACGGGCGCTTGGTGCGGTGCGGTGAGACCAGCACCCAGCTGTCGTTGAGCGGGTTGCGGCGTCGGTGCGGCGCGTCGTCGATCACGGGGTCTCCGTCAGTCTCTGCGCGCGCCGGTTGTGGCGCGCAGGCGGAGTATGCCAGCCCGCGCGCGGCTCACGCCTGCCAAAGGGCCACCTCGCCGGGCGGTAGCGGCGACTGACCGAGCAGCAACTTGACGCCCGCGGGCAGCCGTTGCGCCGTGTTGCCGTAGTTCACAGCGAACACGTGATTCCCGCGCCGTCGCGTGCGCAGGCCGGCTGGCATCGGTCGGGTTTCGAGTCCTGCGGTTTTGGCCGCCTCGGCGACGAGGCGCGCGAGTAGAGGTCGCGAGCAGCGTCCGGCGACGTAGGTGCCCGCCTCGCCGTCGTAAGTGACGCCACGGCCGTCGCGGGTCACGATTCCAGGCTCGGCCGAGGACGCCACTGCTTCTAGCCAGTGGTGCACGTAGTCGTCGTCGCTGCCGCCATCGATACCGACGTGCACACCGGGGCGCAGGGCATCGACAGCCGTGACGCGCAGGTCGGCCAGCGCGCGCAACGGGCCTGGCGCCAGTCCGTCAGGAATGCCGAACTCGTGGGTGCGACTGCCGGCGCGCGGTCCCGCGAGCCAGCGCGCCCCGCTGGTGGTGATGCGGTCAAGCAGTGTGCCCGCGAGCATGGGCAGGCAGGGCAGCAAAACGAGTGCGTAGCCGTCCAAGGCTGCGCCGGGGCTCACGATGTCGACGTCGAGCCCGTTTTGGCGCGCGGCCGAGTACCACTCGAGCGTGAGGGTGAGCGCGGCAAAGCCCGCCGACTGTGGCTGGATGTCTGTAACCCAGCAGGCTTCGTAGTCAAAGACCAGTGCGACGCGCGCGGGCTTGGTGTCGCCGAGCTCGAGTGGGGCCAGCTCGCGCGCCAGGCGTTCGATGTCGCCGTGCGCGGGCGCGGGCGTGGCGTCGGCGTGCAGGACGCCCGCATGAAACTGTTCCTGCGCGACAGGCAGCTGACGCCAGCGAAACCAGGACACGAATTCGGCCCCGTGTGCGATGGCCTCCCAGCCCCAGAGGCGCGCCATACCCGCGGCGGGTTGTGCATTGTACGGCGCCCAGTTCACAGGCCCGGGTTGTTGTTCCATGACGCCGAAGCGGCCGCGGCCGACGGCGCGGTAGAGGTCGTGGTGGAACGCCGCCCAGTCCGGGTGGCCGCGTCGCCGATAGCGCGCCTTCGTCGCCTCGTCGAGATCGGCGAGATCCAGAAAGCCCAGCGGGTAGCTGTCCCAGCTCGCGACGTCGTAGTCGGCGCCGACATCGAAATGGTCGAAGTCCGTGAAGTCGCCCATGAAGTTGTGGGTGAGCCAGGCGTCGGGCGCGTACGCGCGGACGGTGGCAGCCATGTCGGCCGAGAAGGTTCGCACCTGGTCCGAGCTGAAGCGGCGCCAGGCCATGCGGTGCGCGGGATTCGTCTCGGTCACGGCGACGGGCAGGCCGATGGCGTCGAAGGCCTCGTATTCCTGGCTCCAGAACACATTGCCCCAGGCCGCGTTGAGCGCGTCGACCGTCTCGTAGCGCGCCTCGCACCAGTTCTGGAAGGCCGTCAAAGCCGCAGGCGAGAAACACTCGGTCGTATCGTGGCAGCCAAACTCGTTATCGGTCTGCCAGCCGACCACAGCCTCGTGTCTGCCGTAGCGCTCCGCCATGCGTGCCGTGATGTCGCGCGCGGCCTCACGGTATCCCGGGCTCGAAAACGAGTAGTGGCGGCGCGAGCCGAAGCCGCGCACGCGGCCATCCGCGCCCACGGGCAGCATGTTGGGGTCTCGGGCCACGAGCCAGTGCGGCGGGCAGGCCGTGGGGGTGCCCATGATGATATCGAGACCCACGGCCGCGAGCGTCTCAACGGCGTGGTCGAGCCAGTCCCAGTCGAAGCGCCCGGGCTCGGGCTCGAGCCGCGACCAGGCGAATTCGCCAATGCGCACGAGCGACAGGCCCAGTGCGGCCATGCCGGCGGCGTCTTCCGCCCAGCGCTCGCGGGGCCAGTGCTCGGGGTAGTAGCAGACTCCGAGCCGCACCTGCGCCATGTTTAACCCCCTAAAGTGCTTGTTCGCCGCTGCGCGATTGCCGATCATGGCGACTCGCGCGCCCGTCACTATACGGCCCGCGAACCGGATCGACACGCCTTGCAGGACCCCCGGCCATGAGCAGCGCGCTTCGCAACAGCATGATCGAGAAACTCGACGACGGCGACTTCGAGGTCTTCGTCGCGGGCGCGGGCATCAACGGTGCCGTGAGCGCCGCGGCGTTGTCAGCCCGCGGCGCACGGGTAGCCATCGTTGATGCAGGCGATTTCGCCGGACACACAAGCTCGCAGTCCTCGAACCTGGCCTGGGGCGGTATCAAATACCTCGAGAACCAGGAATTCAGCCTCGTCTGGAACCTCTGTAAGAGCCGCAACACGCTCATGCGGGCTTACCCGTCCACGGTCAAGGAGGCGCGCTTCATCGCCGCTGTGCCCAACGACTTTCGCTGGCCGCGCTTCGTGCTGTTTCTTGGTGCCGTGCTCTACTGGTTCTTCGGGCGCTTTGCGACGCGCGCGCCACACTACCTGACCGAGGCCGAGCTCACGCGCCGCGAACCCGTGCTGCGCGCCGAGGCCACCAATGGCGGGCTCGAGTACTCCGACTGTTATCTCTACGACAACGACGCGCGTTTTGTCTTCAACTTTGTGCGCGACGCGATCGACTCCAATGCCGTGGCTGCGAATTACGTGCGCGTGGCCGACGCCCGCTTCAAGGACGGGCGCTGGCATATCGACCTCGTCGATGAAGAAACCGGCAAGGCCTTTTCCTGCCGCGCGGACACCTTCGTCAACGCCTGCGGGCCCGAGGCCGACACGCTGAACGGTCTGGCAGACGTGGCCACCGAGCACCGTCATGTGTTCTCGAAGGGCATCCATCTCATCGTAAACCGCGTTACGGACTCGAAGCGCATCCTGACGTCGTTCGCGAGCGACGGGCGGCTCTACTTTGCGATCCCCATGGGTGCGCGCACCTGCATCGGCACGACGGACACGCGGGTCGAGAGCTGGGAGACAGAAGTCAGCGAGGAAGACCGTCAGTTCGTGCTCGACAACGCCAACGTGTTGCTCGATCTTGACGAGCCGCTGACGCGCGACGACATCATTGCCGAGCGTTGCGGCGTGCGGCCGCTCGTCGTTTCGGGCGGTGGCAATGAAGACGGCGTCGACTGGATCGAGCTCTCGCGCAAGCACGCCATCGACGTCGATGCTGAGCAGCGCCAGATCACGATCTTCGGCGGCAAGATCACAGACTGCCTCAATGTGGGCGACGAGGTCTGCGAGCAACTGCAGCGACTGGGCGTCACGCTCGAGCACGCGGGGCTGGTCTGGTACGGCGAGCCCGGCGCCGAGGCCAAGGCCGAGTTTCTGCGCCAGGCGCGGCTCATGGACCTCGACCGATTCACGCACCCGAATTCCACCGAACCGCTCACGGAGCGCTTCTGGCGGCGTTACGGTGCGAACGCCATCGGCATGCTCGAGCGCATTCGCGAGCGCCCCGAGCTCAGCGAGCCGTTAACGGCCAACAACGACTACCTGCGCTGCGAAATCGAGTACACGGCGCGGCGGGAAATGGTCACGCGGCTTGAGGATTTCCTGCGCCGGCGCTCGAAGATCACACAGGTCGTGCGCGAGAATGAAGTCATTGCCGCGCCCGGTCTGCGCGAAGCCTGCAAGATCTTCTTCGGCGATCGGGCCGAGGAGAAGATCGCCGAGTACCTCGAACACAACCCGCGTGAGCCGGAGGCCGATCGGCTCGCAGGCTAGGCGCGTTCGCGCTATCGTTGGCGCCCTTTTGACCGCCACCGCGGAGCGCCAGCATGAGCCAAGCCGACTTCGATATTGTTGTTTACGGAGCCACCGGCTTCACGGGGCGCCTCGTCGCCGAGTACCTGAACGACCGCTACGGGGTTGACGGTGAGGTCAAGTGGGCCATGGCCGGCCGCAGTGCCGACAAGCTGGCCTCTGTGCGCGCGGAAATGGGCATCCCGGAATCGGTCGAGCTCGTCGTCGCCGACAGCAACGACGCCGAAGCGGTTACGGCCATGGCCAACCGCACCAAGGCCATCATCACGACAGTTGGGCCTTATCAGCTCTACGGCAACACGCTCGTCGAAGTCTGCGCCAAGACGGGCACTGACTACCTGGACCTCTGCGGCGAGCCTGCCTGGATGCGCCAGAAGATCGACGCGCTCGAGCCGACGGCCAAGCAAAGTGGCGCGCGCATTGTGTTCTCGGCGGGCTTCGACTCGATCCCGTTCGACTGCGGTGTGTGGCTCGCGCAGCAGCGCTGCATCGAGCAGACGGGCAAGCCGTCGCCGCGCATTCGCGGCCGGGTGCGCAAGATGCAGGGCACGTTCTCGGGCGGCACCGCTGCGAGCTTCAAGGCCACGATGGCCGCCGCGCGTGATCCCGAAATCCTCGCCATCCTGCGGGACCCGTATTCGCTGGCGCCCGGTTTCCAAGGCGTCGAGCAACCGCACGGCACCAAGCCCTACCTCGACGAGGCGATCGGCATGTGGGTGGCGCCATTCATCATGGCGACGATCAACACGCGCAACGTCCACCGCAGCAACTACCTGCTCGGCGGTGCCTACGGTAACGACTTCGTTTACGACGAAATGGTCATCACGGGCCCCGGCGAGAAGGGCGAGCAGATCGCCAAGGCACTCGCCGACCGCGACGAGATGTCGAGTGACGACGGACCCAAGCCCGGCGAAGGCCCGAGCAAGAAAGAGCGCGACGCGGGTCACTACGATGTGCTGTTCCTGGCTGAGACCGAGCAGGGCCCGATCAAGCTCGGCGTCACGGGCGACCGCGACCCGGGTTACGGCTCAACTTCGAAGATGATCGCCGAAGCGGCCGTCTGTCTCGTCAAGGACAAGGCCGACACGGCCGCGGGCATCTGGACGCCGGCGGCTGCGATGGGCCAGGCGCTCATCGACCGGCTCAAGGCCAACGCCGGGCTCACCTTCGAATTCGAATAAGCCTCAGGCCGCGGCAGCGGCGGGCTCGCCCGTGTCCGTGACGAGGATCGTCGCGGCCGTGGCCAGTCCGAGTACGACGAAACTCCCGGCCAGCGGGATCACCGTGTCGTCGTAGAGCGCGCCCGCGAAGGCACCCAGCACCGCCGAGATCAGCGTCGTCAGCGCGCCGATCACGGCGGCGGCTGTGCCCGCAATATGGCCCAGCGGCTCCATGGCCAACGCGTTGAGGTTGCCGAACAGAAACCCGATGCACAGGAACATGCCCATGACGCAGGCCATGAGCACAGGTAGCGCCGGCTGGCCGTTGCTCGTAAGCGCGGCAACCAGCAGCACGGCAGCCACAGCTGTGATGCCAAATGCCGCCGCCTTGGCCAGCGGGCGCATGCCGATCTTTACGACGATACGGCCGTTGATGAGTGTGCTCGTGCCGACGGACAGCGCCAGTAGTGCGAAAAACGCCGGAAACTTGTCGCCAAGCCCGTAAAGCTGCTGCAGGATCTGCTGCGCCGTGCCCAGGAAGCCCACAAAGGCACCCGAGATGAGGCCCGCGGCTACGAGGTAGCCCAGCGCCACGCGCGTGCGCACCACCGCCATGAAGTTGCCGCCAATGACCGCGGGCGTGAGCGGTTGTCGATTTTCAGGGCGCAGCGTCTCGGGCTGGCGAAGTGCGAACCAGGCCAGGATCACAGCCGCGAGCGCGAAGTAGACCCAAAAGATGCTGCGCCACCCGGACAGATTGATGATGAGTTGTCCCAGCGCCGGCGCGACGGCGGGTACGAGAATGAACAGCGTGATCACGAAGCTCATGACGCGCGCCATCTGCCGGCCCGCAAACAGGTCGCGGACGACGGCCACGGCGATGACGCGCGGCCCGGCCACGCCCACGCCCTGGATGAGCCTGCCGGCCAGCATCACCGCGTAGGTTTCTGCGGCCAGGCTCACGAGCGTGCCCGCGGCGAACAGTCCGAGCCCGATGTAGATGGCTCGCTTGCGCCCGATGCAGTCGGCCAGCGGCCCGAACAGCAGCTGCCCGAAGGCCAGACCCAGGAACAGCATGTAGACCATGTACTGCGTGTCGTTGACGTCGGCGACGGCGAAGGCCTCGCCGATGAGCCCGTGCGCGGGCAGCATGGTGTCGATGGCCAGCGCCACGAGCGACATGGTTAGCGCCATGGCCGTGATGAATTCGGGGAAGGCCGGTTGGGCCAGCGTGCGGGGGGATGCGGTGGTCATCGCGGCACTATAAAGGAGCACTGTGACGCCGTGGTGGCCAATCGGGCGATCGGCTAAAATTAGGGGTTCACCAGACTCAAAAACACCTTCGGGGGCACAACGTGAGCGACTACGACGACCAGCTGAACAAAATCCGCACTGCCGACGGCTTCATTGCCGCGCTCGACCAGTCGGGCGGCAGCACGCCCAAGGCCCTGGGCCTGTACGGCGTGACCGAGGACGCGTGGTCCAGCGAGGAAGAGATGTTCGACCTCGTGCACCAGATGCGTACGCGCATCATCACGAGCCCCTCGTTCGGCGGCGACCGCATCCTGGCCGCGATCCTGTTCGAGCGCACCATGGACTCCGAGATCGAGGGCAAGCCCACGGCGCATTACCTCTGGCAGGACAAGAACGTCGTGCCCATCCTCAAGGTCGACAAGGGCCTGGCCGACGAGAACGACGGCGTGCAGGTGATGAAGCCCATGCCAGAGCTCAGCGCACTGCTGACGAAGGCCAAGGGCAAGGGCATCTTCGGCACCAAGATGCGTTCGGTCATCAAGA
Organism: Pseudomonadota bacterium; assembly: GCA_038524795.1. GTDB lineage: Bacteria > Pseudomonadota > Gammaproteobacteria > Steroidobacterales > Woeseiaceae > CALBPI01. The sequence goes on from JBCBIJ010000015.1 coordinate 21,913, forward strand.
GCGCCAGCCCGAGTGGTATCCGCAACGTTGTCGAGCAGCAGTTCGACATTGGCCGCGACATCGTTTCGGCCGGTCTGGTGCCGATCATCGAGCCTGAAGTCGACATCAACGCGCCCGACAAGCACGAGGCGGAAGCGATCCTCAAGGCGGAGCTCATGCGCCATCTCGACGCGCTCGATGACGGCACGGTTGTGATGCTCAAGCTCACGCTGCCTGAGGAAGACAACCTCTACGCCGACTGTGTCTCGCACCCGCGTGTGCTCAAGGTCGTGGCGCTATCGGGTGGCTACTCGCGTGAGGAAGCCAACGATCGTCTGTCGCGCCAGAACGGCATGGTCGCAAGTTTCTCGCGCGCGCTGTCGGAAGGTCTTTCGGCGCAGCAGAGCGACGACGCGTTCAACAACACGCTGGACACGTCGATTCAGGGTATCTACGACGCCTCGAAGAGTTGACAGACGCGCGCGCAACGCGCGTCTGTCATCGCGAGCCCGCGCAGCGGGCGCGGCGATCTCTTGGTGCTTTCGTGCGGCTGAACGGCGCGACAGCCCATCGTCATCGCGAGTCCGCGCAGCGGGCGTGGCGATCTCTTGGTGCTTGCGTGCTGCTGAACGGCGCGACAGCCCATCGTCATCGCGAGCCCGCGCAGCGGGCGTGGCGATCTCTTGACGCTGTCGTGCTGCTGAACGGCGCGCTAGTCCGACGGAGATTGCCGCGGGGCCTGCGGCCCCTCGCAATGACGGGGAATGGTCTGCCGCCCCTCGCAATGACCGGGAATGGTCTGCGGCCCCCCGCAATGACGGCAGTGGAGGCATGAGCGGGCGGCGCGTCGGGAGCTACGTCCTCGTTGCCGCAGCCGGTGCGCTGTTGGGCGCCCTTCTGGTCAACAATTCCGCGTTGCGCGGGTCCGCGCGTTCGGCACGCATCAATGTCGTCGACATCGCCGATGTGTCGCTTGCGGAAGCCGCGCAGCTTCGTGAGTCGCGCTACACCTCGGTCCTCACTATCGAGGACGTGCTCGCGTTGCCCGGCGAGTTTGCCGAGCTTGAGGCGCTGCATGCCTTGGCGGCGCGCGCCAACGCGGAGGTGCTGGGGGATCGCATCGTCGAGAGCGCCGCGCTCTCGGATCCGGACCGTCGGGACGCTTTCGCCCGGGTGCTATTGCAACGGGCCGTAGAACTCGATCCGGGCCTGGCACTGTCCTGGGTAGATGGCCCCCTGCGTCGCGCGGGCACGGACTACACGGCCTTCGTCTGGCGTCGCTGGGCACGTCTGGATTTCGATACCGCCCTGACGGAGGCGTCGCTCACCAAGGCGCGTCGCGCGCTGATCGCAGGCGCGCTCTACGAGGCCTTGCCGAGCCTCGACGATCCGCGCGCGCTCGAGATTGAAGGTCTGCTCGGCATTCGGCCATCATCTCAAGTTCGGGCGGCGACTCTGTCGCGGGTGTTTGTCGACGGCGCCGACACGGCGATCGCCAAGCTCAACGCGCGCACAGATTGGTCAGAAGAGGAGCTCGATGCCTTTGTCAGGCTGCTGTTGCTGCAGCAGGGCGGCGACGCCATCGAATGGATTACGCGGGTCGAGAATTCCGGGCTCCGTGAACACCTGAATGAGAAGCTGTTCACTCACATGGCCACGGCTCAGCCGCAGCTTGCCATCGAACGCTTGCCCAATGAATTCTCAGACGGTCTCGTCGAGGACATTCTGACCGACGCTTTTACCACACTCGGTGTCGGCCACCCCGAGCTCGCGAGCGCATTGCTTGAGTCGGTAGGGCCTCAGTGGAAAGAGCTTTGTGAGCTCGTGTCGATGAGCGCCCTCGCACGCCACGATCCCGCGCGGGCGATGATCGGCGCGGAAGAACTCAAGTACGCGCGACGCGATGATGTGATTCGGGTGATTGCAGAGGAGCTCACGCGTGATGATGTGATCGGCGCTCTGGAGTTTACGGAGCAGATTGCGTCGATTGAACTGCGTGGAGAAGCGCTCCTGGACTTCATCTACAGGGTGCCCACTTCGCAAATTCCCGAAGTTGCAGACCGCATCGCTGCCCTCGGCGGCGGTGAGTCGGGCATCGCCACGCGTAAACAGATGGTCTCCAGGTGGGCAGGCCGTGATGCCAGGGCTGCGCTCGCCTGGGCGCAGGCGCAACCGCCCGATGAAGCGGCGCAGTACATGTCCAGCTTGCTGCCCAGTTTGTCGGTGTCCGATCCGCAGTACGCGATTCAGTTGGCCGCGATGGTGCCCGGCGAGGAAGGCCGGTACGTACGACAGGATTTGGCTCAGGGGTTTCTCTACTCCGATCGAGTCGACACCGAGTTGGCATTGGCCGATATGGTGACGGATGCGCAGGAACGGGAGAAGCTGCAGTCGATGGTATTGACCCGTTATGGCAGTCGTAATCCAGAAGAGGCGATAGCTCTGGCGCGCGGTACCGGCAACCCACAGCTTGTCGATCGGGTACTGGCCTCCACGATTGATGATCTGGGAGACACCGATCCGCTGCTGGCCATGGAGCGAATCGTCGAGATCCAGGAACCGTTGCTCCGTGCTGAAACAGCACGCGACGTCGGCCAGCAATTGGCCCGTTACAATGAGGCGGCGGCGCTGGACCTCATTGCGAGCTCAAGCTCAGGCGCCGCGCGCGACGGTGCGCTCCTGGGGCTGGCCCGGTGGAGCGCTGACACCATCGATGACGCCACCGCATACGTCGAACAGGTCGAAGACCCGGCTCTGCGACTCGACGCGCAGGTTATGATCGCGTTCGAGCTTGGCGAACTTGATCAGGCGCGCGCGCTCGAATACCTGAAGACGCTCGACGTACCCGAGGACGTACGTGTCCTGATCGAGCGTGGGATTCGTGCCGAGGGCTACTAGGTGACGCTCTGAGCTGAAGCCCGCGACCCGCCCGCAAGGAGTGAGCTGATGAGCGGACATCGATTGCTTGGATTGGCCGCGGCGGCTGGAGTGGGCGCCGCCGTCGGTGTGGTTGCAGTGACGGGCTTCAATCGTGACCGCGTTGAGCAAACGCCGATCCAGCTTGAGGCCTCCGATGTCTCGCAGGAAACCGCGACGGCCATGCGGGCCGAACAATTCACCTCGGTCGATTCCATTCAGGATGTACTGGCGCTGCCGGGAGAGTTCGCGGAGCTCGAGGCGCTGTATGCGCTTGCCGCCCGGTCCAGTGCGTCCGACCTGGAGGCGCTGTTAGCCCAGGCCGCCCGAGTCTCCGATCCACAACGGCGCGACGACTTTGTTCGCGTCCTGCTGACGCGCTTTGTTGCGATCGATCCGCGCCGCGCGCTGGCCAATGTCGAGGGCCCGCTGCGTCGTAGTGGTCGCAACTACCAGAGCTTCCTCTGGCAGCAGTGGGCACGACGAGATTTTGACACGGCGCTGACGGTTGCCGCGCTTGAGGACAGCCAGCGCGTTTTGCGTGCGAAAGCCCTGTACCTGTCGCTCGCTGATCTCGATGATCCGCGTGCCGCGGAAATCGAGAGCGCCCTCGGCATTGCCCCGGACACCAGCGTCCGCGCGCGTAACCTTGAACGGGTCTACGCGGATGGCGCCGACGTCATGCTGGATTACGTCGACGGCCGCATGCCGTGGTCGCGAGAGGAAGCCAGGGTGATTGCGCGGCTCTTGTACGCGGAGTACGGCGCGGAAGCGTTAACGGTCGTGGAACAGGTGCGCTCACCCGTGCACCGTGAGTCGCTGCAAGTACAACTCATCAACCGGATCATCGAGAAGGACCCGCTCTACGTCATCAACACGTTGGGGGGGCAGCAGTCCAACGGGGTGACGAGCTCCGACGTCCAGCGAGCCTATGGTGAGCTGGCAAAGACCGACCCCGGCGAGGCGATGGTTCTGTTGGACCGTTTGCCGCGGTCCGATCGGCGCTCGGCAGAGCGGATGATCGTCAGCGAAGTCGCACGAACAGATGTTGAAACCGCACTGCAACTGCTTGAGCAGCTGCAGTACGCAGAACGCGACCAGACGTTGAGTATGATGAGCATGCGACTCGCCGAGAGTGACATCGACCTGGCTTTGTCGCTCGTTGATCGCATCGAAACGCCCGTAAATCAGGGTAGGGCGCTAGGAAGTCTAGCGTTCTCTGCGCCGCTGGCCCGCATGCCGGACATCGCAACACGCATCATGGCAATTGATGCGGCGGGAGGCCCGACCTTCTATCGTCGCAACCTCACGATGGGCTGGGCGCGCCGGGACCCGGGCGGTGCCATGGAGTGGGTGCAGACCTTGCCCACAGAGCAGCAGGCGGAATTTATGGGGCCCATCGTCACGCACCTCGCCAAGAACGACCCTCAGCGCGCGATTGACATGGGCCTCGCCTCAACGGGCCCGGGGTCACTGCGCGTCAAGCAGCAGCTGGCGGGCGCGCTCGCGGCGAACGGCAGTGTTGAGGCGGCCATGTCGATTGCCAATGCGGTGGCCGACCCCGATGAGCGCCTCACATTGCAGCGTCAGGCGCTTATGCAGCTCGCACGAACCGATGAGACTGAGGCGTTGAATTTAGCGCGTGCGAGCGGCAACACGGCGCTCATCGACAGTGTGTTGAGCAATCAAATCGTCACGCTGGCTGCCACGGATCCCGAGGCCGCGCTGGCACAGCTCGATGGCATCAGCAGTGCCTCGACGCGTCACGAACTGGAGCGCAATGTGATGCGCCAGTTTGCAGCCAGAAACCCAGAGGGAGTTCGTCAGCGTCTCGACGCAATGCCGCCCGGTGCAGGTCGCGATGGGGCGATACTTGGACTTGTCAATGTGCCCACGACGGCGGCCACGGATGCGCTGGACCTGGTCGAAAAAATCGGCGATCCCACCGTCAGGCGGCAAGCACAATTTATGCTGGCCATGCGCGTGGCGCGAGACGACCCCGGTGAAGCGCGGCGCATGATGGACGAGATGGACTTGCCGGAAGTGACCCGCCAGCAGCTGAATCGGGTGATTTCGCAAGGCGGGAGCCCGTTCCTTCGCTAGACGTACCTAGAGATCGGGCGCCGCCACTGCCAGATGCCCCTCGCCCTCGGCGGGTGCCTGCCCGCCATGCCATTTGCCGACCACACGCACCTCGCGGCCGAAACCCGACAACACACCTGCGGCCACGAGTCTTTGCACGTCCGGTGATGCCGTATCGGCCGTGATGGCCACGAAGTGCGTGTCGTGCAGTGCCATGAGGTGCGGGATCAGTCGACGCCAGAGATGCGCGCTGTCGCGCGTGGCCACCACATCACTCACGGAAACGTAGCGGAAGCGCCCCGGATTGAACCGCTTGCGGCCGGGCGGGAACAACAGCATGAGCCGTTCTGTAACGAAGCCCGTCAGCCCGCCCTGCGGTGTCAGGTCGAGTGAGGTCAGTCGGTGTCGGCACGCGGCCACGCCACCGGCGGTATCTTCGACCGTAATCCAGTGATCACGTGGCACGCTTGACGGCCTAAGTGTGGCCTCGGTGTTTGTCTCGCGCCAGGCGTCGGCCGCCGCGTCTGTGAGTGCATCGGTCACGGCGACGTCGAGGATGGGCACGCCGCTGCGTTGGCGATACTTGATTTGCGTGGTCAGTGTGCCAACTGGATAGGCGCCCAGGCTGTCGAGTAGCTGCCAGGCGCGTTCGTTGCCCGCGTCAATGCAGCCGTAGCTGAACACGGGGATGTCGCGGGCGGCGCCGCGGCGGTCGAGCCAGGCCATGGCCTGTTTGGCCAGCGTCCGGCCGTAGCCCTGGCGTGCCACCTCGGGCGCAACGGAGAGCAGGCCGCGGTAGAAGCCTTCAACGCGCTTGCCGTGCCACTGCAGCGTCTGCTCGTCGAGCACCATGGCGGCCACGAGTTGCCCGTTGTCGCGCAGCGAAAGAAAGCGCGGACGGTAAAAGCGTGCGAGCTGGTCGGCCACGTTGCAGCGCCGGTAGCGGTCGCCAAAGCGCACCTGCCCGATGTGCGCCGTGAACTCGGCGTCGGGCCGCGTCGTCGACTCGAGCGTGAGGCCCGCGCCATCGAACCAAAGCGTTTGTGAGCTCATGCTTCGGCCGGCTCCTCGGGTTGGTACTCGATGTCGAGTGCCAGCACCTCTGCGAACGTCTCACCGCGCTTGAGCGCCTGCCCGATGATAGGCCAGGTGGACCAGGTGGCGAGCAGAAACACGCCTGGGTCCCTGGCCTGCCAAGTGACGTCGCGTGCGCGGCGCAACGACCAGCCCGTGCGGCGGCGTTCGTCGCCATCGCGCAGCGAGGCGAACCAGTGCGTCCAGTTCGACCAGAACTCCTGCAACAGCGTCTCTTCGCGCAGGTCCGCGGATTGCTTGGCGCCCGTGATGACAGCCGCGATGTCGTCCTGCGCCACGAAGTGCAGGCCGCTCGTCGCGCGGGGGTTGCACTCGATGGCGCGCGGTACGCCGTCGGCATCGATGATGAAGTCGAAGGCGATGAAGCCTGTGTGTGCTGTGGCGGCCACGAACTGCTCGATCCAGGCTTTGACCGCAGGTGCGCTGAAGCGCTCGAAGGCGACCGCGACGCTGCCGTGGCGCACCGTTGCGCGGTAGGCGCAGCTCACAAGCACGCGCCCCGCGCGCGCCATGGCAAACCCGCTGACCTCGTCGCCCACGATGTCGGACTGCACGATGTGCGCTGTGTCTGTCGCGGGTAGCGCCGATCCGCGCGTCACGCGCTGCAGGCCACGGCCTGAACAGGAAAACTCAGGTTTGACGATGACGTCCTGCGCTTCGACCAGCGCGGCGGCTTCGGGCGTGCCCACGCGGGCCGTGTCGGGCACCGCCAGCCCCGCGTCGTGCGCCAACGCGATAAAGTCGTGCTTGGAGTGCAGCGCTAGCGTGTCCGCGCCGGGCGCACAGTACACGTCGGGCGCGCCGTCCTCGCTTGCGAGCGCGTCACGCAGCTGCGCCACGTGCATGGTCTCCTCGGAGACGGGCACCACAAGGTCGATGTCCTCATCCGCGATGACGCGCCGCAGCGCCTCGAGATAGGCCGCGGCCCCTACGGCGGGCGCCGGGACTTGGATGCTCAAGTCCACGGCGCGTGAGGTGCCCGCCATGTGGCGCTTGAACGGTTCGGCCACGACCACGCGCCAGCCCGCGGCGGCAAAGCTGCGCGCGATGTCGACGGCAGGCGGTAAGCGCCCCAGCGTCAGCAAGACCGTGTTCTGGCTCATGGCCCCGAGGATACCGAGGCGCGCCCGCCGGAACACGTGCACGTTTATACTCGGCGCATGGGAGAGACGCGCTTTACGAGGGTGGGGCCATCGCTGCGACGCTGAGTGCCGGCGGCCCGGCAGGCGTCGCCGAACACCCGCCTTACCGCCCCCCGGCGCCGGTCCCGCTGACGCCGCTGCGCTCGCTCGTGCGCGTCATCCGTCAAGGCGACGGTGATCTGCTTTCGCTCGTGCCGCGCGACGCCTACCAGAAGCCCATGACGCATCTGGGCTATTCGCGGCGCTCGATCCTGCTGATCAATGATCCCGCGCTGGCCAAGCACGTGCTCAGCGACCCGCTCGAGATTTTCCCCAAGAATGACCTCATGGTCGGGGCGTTGGCGCCGCTTGTCGGCGACTCGATCTTCGTGTCGTCGGGCCCAACCTGGCGTCGACAGCGCCAGATGATCGACCCGGCCTTCTCGCATATGCGCATCAACACGGCGTTCGGGTCGATGCGCGAGGCCGTTGCCGACTACACGACGCAGCTCGACAACGCTGCTGCGGATGGCATGGGCTTTTCGCTCGACTTCGCCATGAGCGAGCTCACGGCCGACATCATCTGTCGCACGATTTTCTCGACGCCGCTCAGCGGTCAAACCGCACGCGATGTATTCGAGAGCTTCGGCGAGTTCGAAGAGTCTGTGGCCAGCGTTAACCTGTTCCAGCTTATCTTCGGCAAGCCGTTCGCGGACGTGAAGCAGCCCGCGAACGTCCTTGCGGCCTGCGAGCGCATTCGTGGCCACATCGACACCTTGCTTGCGCCACGTTTGGACACGTCCGTCGAGCAGCCCGACGACATCGTCTCGGCTGTGATCGCTGCGCGCGACGAGGCGACAGGTGAGGGCTTCACGCGCAAGGAGCTTATTGACCAGATTGGCGTGTTCTTCCTGGCCGGGCACGAGACCACGGCCAGCGTGCTGACCTGGGTGTTTTTCGTGCTCGCCATGCGGCCGGATATCGCGGCGCTTGTGCGCGACGAGGTCGAGGCCGTTGTGGGCGACGGCGACATCGAGTTCGCGCACGTTAAACAGCTTTCAAAGACGCGCAGCGTGTTCCGCGAGGCGCTGCGGCTGTACCCGCCCATCACGTTTATCCCGCGCGTCGCGGCTGAGGCGACGACGATCGGTGATCAACGCGTCAAGCGCGGCACGATGCTCATGATCTCGCCCTGGACCGCGCACAGGAACGAAGGTCTCTGGCAGGACGCGGCGATCTTTGACCCGCTGCGATTTCACGGCGATAGCGCGCGTGAGGAAGAAGGCACGCTCATGTCGTTCGGGCTTGGGCCGCGGATTTGCGTCGGGGCCGCGTTTGCGACGATCGAGAGTGCGCTCATCATCGCCTCGCTCGTCCGGCGCTACGATTTCGTCGTGGAAGCGCCCGAGCGCGTTCGGCCCGTCGCGCGACTGACGACGCGGCCGGCGGAAGAGATTCGGTGCAGAGTGGTGCGGCGCGGTGAATAGATCCCGTCATTGCGAGTCCACGAAGTGGCCGCGGCAATCTCCCTCAGGCTGTCGCATGGACGGGCAGTGCGATGGCGTTGTGAGATTGCCGCGTCGCTGCGCTCCTCGCAATGACGGGTTTCTTATGGCGCCTCGTCATTGCGAGGCCACGAAGTGGCCGCGGCAATCTCCCTCAGGCTGTTGCATGGTCGGGCAGTACGGTGGCGTTGTGAGATTGCCGCGTCGCTGCGCTCCTCGCAATGACGGTTTCAATGGCGCTCCTCGCAGTGACGGTCGGAACTCGGCTTATGCCGCGTAAGCACGTCATTGTCGTTGGCGCGGGGATTGGCGGGTTGTCGGCTGCGCTGGATCTGTCGGCGCGCGGCGTCCGCGTCACGGTCCTTGAGCAACACGGGCACCCGGGCGGCAAGATGCGCCAAATCGAAATCAATGGGCGCGGCATCGACTCGGGGCCGACCGTGTTCACGATGCGCTGGATTTTCGACGACCTGTTTTCGGAGATCGGGCTCGACTTCGATGCGCACGTGCCCCTTCGCGAGGCCGATCTGCTCGCGCGGCACGGCTGGGGTGACGGCAGCCAGCTTGATCTTTTCGCTGACGTTCAACGTAGTGTTGACGCCATCAGCGCGTTCAGTGGTGACGAAGACGCGAAGGCCTACCGAGACTTCGCGCGCGACTCTGCCAAGATCTTCAAGACGCTCGACCTTTCTTTCATGCGCGCGCAGCGTCCGTCGCCGCCCGAGCTTGCGGCGCGCGTCGGGCTCAAGGGCATTCCCGACCTGATTGCGACGCGACCGTTCGTCACGCTTTTCGACGACCTCAAGAAGCGCTTTCGCGACCCGCGGCTCGTGCAGCTGTTCGCGCGCTACTCGACTTACTGCGGGTCATCGCCGTTTCGCGCGCCCGCGACGCTGCAGCTCATCGCGCACGCCGAGCGCGCCGGCGTCTGGTACGTCGAGGGCGGTATGATCCGGCTCGCGCGAGCACTGGCCGATGCGGCCATGGAGAATGGCGTCGCGATTCGCTACCTCGAGCCCGTGACACGCCTGCTCACCTACGACGGTCGCATCACAGGCGTGCAGCTCGCTAACGGCGAGCCGCTCATGGGCGACGCCGTCGTGTTCAACGGTGACATGGCGGCGCTGGCTGAAGGGTTGCTCGGCGAGGATGCGCAGCGCGCCGTGCCCAAACTGCCGCGTGACCGGCGTTCATTGTCGGCGATCACCTGGAGCATGCTCGCGCGTGTGTCGGGCTTTCCGCTCGCGCACCACACTGTGCTGTTTGGAGACGACTACCGTGAGGAGTTCGACGCGATTTTCGAGCAGCAGCGCATCAGCGATTCGCCCACGGTTTACATTTGCGCGCAGGACCGCCAGGACGATGCGGCGCCCGAGGACTCGGGACCCGAAAGGCTGCTCGCGCTCATCAACGCGCCTGCGCGCGCGCTGTCGGAGGGCGACATCGCGCGCGCCGAAGACAACATGCTCAACGTGCTCGCGCGGCAGGGGCTCGTGCTCGAGCACGCGCCAACGGAGTGTGCACGCACGACGCCGGCCGACTTTGCCGGACTATTCCCGGCCACGGACGGCGCGCTTTACGGCCGGCCTACGCACGGCTGGATGGGCTCGTTCTCGCGGCCGGGGTCGCGGACCAAGCTTGAGGGCTTGTACCTCTCGGGTGGCAGCGTCCACCCCGGGGCGGGGGTGCCCATGGTGGCAATGTCGGGGCGGCTGGCGGCGGCCTGCGTGCGGGCGGACTTGGGCCTGGGCTGACTGACGCCCATCATTGCGGCGCGGATACGCCGTCATTGCGAGGGGCCGGAGGCCCCGCGGCAATCGCCGTCTGCTAGGCGCGCCGCTTGGCAGTGCGATTGCGTTGCGAGATTGCCGCGGCCACTGCGTGGCCTCGCAATGACGGGGGGTGCCACTGCGTGGCCTCGCAATGACGGGGGGTGCCACTGCGTGGCCTCGCAATGACGGGGGTGCCGCTGCGTGGCCTCGCAATGACGGGGGGTGTCACTGCGTGGCCTCGCAATGACGGGGGGTGTCACTGCGTGGCCTCGTAATGACGGGGATGTTGTCGTGTGGCCTCGCAATGACGGCCATAGATGTTGCAAATGATAATCATTCTCATTATCATTTGGCATGCATGGTCAAAAGGCGATATCCATGACGGTTCAAGGCGCATCCGTCGTTCCCATACGCGGCCTAACCCCCCGGGCTGCGCGCGCTGAGGGTCCCACCTTGGTGTTACGCATCGCGCGTAGCGCCAGCGTGGTGCCCGCCGTGTCCGTGGTGCATGTGGCCACGCGGCAGTGCATGGCGGAGTGGCGCGGTGAGGTGGCGAGGCAGCTCTTACTGTCGCCCGCATTCCGACATCTCGTGGATGGCGATGGCGACTACCCCTGTTCGCAGGCCTGCGTACACCCTATCTTGCTGGGTGCTGCGGCAATCGAAGCGGGGCTGGAAGGACTGCACTGGCGCCGCGACACAACGCTCTCGCCCGCAGCGAATCACAGTGAAGTCACCGCGGGCTTTGCGCCGGAGCCTTTGCGAAAACGCCTGGCCCGCGCGCGACTGCTGCTCGACGGCGATACGCAGTTCGTCGCGCGCTTGCTCTTCGATCACCCTGGCGAGCACTTCACAGCGCGCGATGTGGCTTGCCTTACCGCGCTGGTGTCCCCGGCGCGTGTGTCGATGGACATCGATTGCGCGCTGGACGCGCTCTCAAATGCTGGTGTGATTCAGCGTATTGCGATCGACAACGGCCCCGTGTTCTACGACATTGATACGCGTCCGCACGCGCATCACTACGATCCGAGTTCGGGTCAGTTGCGCGATTTGGGCTGACGCCGACTCAAGCCGGGTCGGGCACCACTTCATCGAGCACCTTGGCCGACGAGATCACGCCGGGCATGCCCGCGCCCGGATGGGTGCCCGCGCCGACCAGGTAGAGGCCGTCGACCTCTTCGCTGATGTTGTGCGGCCGGAACCAGGCCGTCTGCAACAGGATGGGCTGCAAGCCGAAGGCCGCGCCATTGACCGACGACAGTCGGTCGCCGAAGTCGTCGGGCGTCAGCATGCGCGACGTGACGACGTGGTCTTCAAGATCCGGTAGCACGGTTTCCGAAAGGTATTGCGAGATCGCCTGGCGGTAGGGCTCGGCCTGTTCCTTCCAGTCGATGCACGACTTCTGGTTCGGCACAGGCGAAAGCACGTAGAACGCATCGCAGCCGTCGGGCGCGAGTGATGTGTCAGTTGCCGTCGGACGATGCAAATAGAGACTGAAGTCTTTGGCCAGGATCTTGCGGTCGAAGATGTCGACGAGCAGCTCGCGGTACCGCTCGCTGAGCAGGATCATGTGGTGGTCGACATCCTCGTAACGGCGGTTGGTGCCGAAGTACCAGACGAACAAGCTCATCGAGTATTTGGCGCGGTAGAGTTTGCGGTCTGTCCAGCGCTTCTTGCGGGTACGTGACAGCAGGTACTTGTAGGTGGCCGCCGAATCGGCGTTCGAGACGACGACGTCGGCAGGGATGTGCTCGCCAGACTCGAGCTCAACGCCCGTAGCGCGACCGTTCTCGACGGTGATCTGAGCGACGGGTGCATTGAGGCGAAGGCTGCCGCCTTGTTTCTCGATGAGCTTTGCGAGGCCCTTGATCAGCACACCCGTGCCGCCCATGGCGAAGTGCACGCCGTGTGCGCGCTCAAGGTGCTGAATGAGCGTGTAAACCGAGGTGGTCGTGAACGGGTTGCCGCCCACGAGCAGCGGGTGGAAGCTGAACACCATGCGTAGCTTCGGGTGCTTGATGTACTTCGCAACGAGCCCGTGCACGCTGCGGAAGAACTGCACGCGCACCAGGTCGGGCAGCACCTTGAGCATGGTGCGGAATTTGTCGAACGAGACGTAGAGCAGCTCGTCGAAGCCCACGCCGTAGACGCGGCGGCTGACAACGAGGAATTCCTCGTAGCCCTCGAGGTCTTCGGGGCTGAACTTGGCGACCTCTTGGCGCATCGCCTCAGCGTCGCCGCTGTAGTCGAAGTGCGTGCCGTCGTCGAAGCGGATGCGGTAGTAAGGCGTGATCTCTCTGAGGTCGATATCGTCTTCGAGTTTCGAGCCCGCGAGCTCCCAAAGCTCCTCGAGCAGGAAGGGTGCTGTGACGATGGTCGGGCCGGCGTCGAACGTAAACCCGTCCTGTTCGTAGACGTACGCGCGGCCGCCTGGCTTGTCGAGTTTTTCGATGACTTCGACGTCGTATCCACGGGCGCCCAGACGAATTGCGGCAGACAGTCCGCCGAAGCCGGACCCGATGACGATGGCTTTGTTGCGAGGCATGGTGCGAGCGCTGACCAGAGACCGTTTTAGTATAGACTGGCAACGCGCGTCCGGCAGTTGAACATTGGTCGGACGACATACGTATATGACCGAACTTGCCATCAAGCTGTTTCATCCGTTAGTCGTCGCGCACATTGCGACGGGCACGGTCGGTTTGATCACACTTTGGGTCCCAGTCGTGGGTCGCAAAGGCAGTCCAACGCATAAGGATTGGGGCAAGATTTTTGCCTGGTCGCTGATGGCCACGGGCGTTATCGCGGTCGGTATCAGCACCTGCTCGCTCATCGCGCCGCTTGGGACCCACCCGTTCCTCGACGACGAAGCGCTCGTGCGCAATATCTTCGGCTGGATGATGCTCTATCTCGCGACCATGACTGTCGCGCTGGCCTGGTACGGGCTGCAGTGCATCAAGAATCGGCGCGAGCACCGGCGCCACCGCAACCCCGTGACGCTCACGCTGACGGCGCTCATGTTCCTGACGGCGCTCAACTGCTTTGTACGCGGCATCTTCGCTGAGCAAATCCTCATGATCGGCATCGCCATCGTCGGCCTTGCCGCGGGCATCTTGAACACGGTGTTCATCTACACCGAAAAACCGCCGCAGCAGGAGTGGCTGATTCAGCACTCGCGCGGTCTCGTGGGCGCGGGGATTTCGGTTTACACGGCGTTCCTGGCGTTCGGTGCCGTCAACTGGATCCCGGCCATCGCGCTCAACCCCATTCTTTGGGCCGTGCCTTGCACGCTCGGCATTGCCTACCTTCTCTACCACCAGTTTCGCATCACGCGCATGCGGCAGCGGCGGGTTGCTGCGGCGTGACGGCAGGCGGCGCCTCCGTCATCCCGAGGAGCGCAGCGACGTGGGGATTTCTCAAACGTTGCGTTGCGTTACGAGATTGCCGCGGCCGCTACGCGGCCTCGCAATGACGGGGGTCAGGCGTCGCGGCCGTCGCAATGACGGAACAGGGTCATTGCGAGCCCGCGTAGCGGGCGCGGCAATCTCTTAAACCTTATGGCGGTCTTCGAATACCTCGGTGTCTTGATCAGCGTGATCATGGGGCTTGGCATTACGCACCTGGCGACGGGGGCGAGCAAGCTCATTCAGAACCGTGGGACCGTGCGCCTTTACGTTCCGCACCTGTTGTGGACGCTCAACGTGCTCGTCTACATCCTGCTCGTCTGGTGGGGGATGTTCTGGTGGAGTAATCACACAGACTGGCACGCCTACGAGTACCTGTTCATCACGGCCTACGCGATCGCGCTCTTCCTATTGGCCGCGTTGCTTTACCCCTGGGACCTCGGCCGCGACGTCGACATGCGCGCTTACTTTTTCAGGAATCGACGTTGGTTCTTTGGCACGCTGTTTGTCGCCTGGGTGATCGACTTTCCGGAGACGGTGCTCAAGTCGGAAACGGGTCTGCGCGGCCTGCCTGAGGAGTACCACTTATTCCTGAGTCTGCACTTGATCATGGCGGCGACGGGCTTCGTCGTCCGGAATCGCGTCGCGCACACGGTGCTGCCCGTGTTGTGGTTGACGCTCATGCTCTACTACGCGATGGGGTCGCTCGTGGTGGGCACGATCAGCGTGTAGCGTCCGCGGTCTGCCGCCAGCGGTAGACGAGGTCCCCGGTGTGGAACAGCAGGCTCGCGACGAGTGCTGCAGCAATGAGCTGCCAGCCCACGCCGTCGTAGAGCAGCTTCAGTGCGACCATGAGGCTGCCACCCGCGCCGACGTTCAGGAGGATCGAGGGGACGCTGAGGCCTTTGCCCGTCACCACGCGATAAGCGATGAGTGCTGCGACTTCGAGCGCGATCACGACGAGCATGATGTCGACGATCCGGCCCGACTCGACGAGTTCCTGCAGCAGTTCCACGCGGCGCCCCCTTGCCGGAAATGAAAACGGCCCCGCCGCGCGCGACGTGGCCGTTGCAGTGTAGCGCGATGCGCGCGCCGGCGATGACTAGCTCTTGGGTACGAGCTTCAGCAGCCGGCCGCCCTCATCGTCTTCGAGCAGCCAGATGGCACCGTCGGGGCCTTGCTCAACCGCACGGATGCGTTTGCCCATCGGGTAGCGCGTGAGCTCCTTGGCGTTGGGTGCGTCGAGCTCGACGTGCACCAGCGCCTTTGAGCCCAGGCCGCCGATGAAGGCGTCGCCGTTCCAGTCCGCGAACAAGTCGTCGCCGTAGATCATCAGGCTGCCCGGTGAAATGGCTGGCACCCAGTAGGCCGCAGGCGCGTCGAGCTCGGGGCGTGTGTCGTGGTCGGGAATCTGGTCGCCGTTGTAGTGGTCGCCGTTGCTGACCAGCGGGTAGCCGTAGTTGTTCTTGGGCAGGACGAAGTTCAGCTCGTCGCCGTGGCGCGGCCCCATCTCGGTGTTCCAGAGGTTGCCCTCACCGTCAAAGGCGAGCCCCAGCGGATTGCGGTGGCCCAGGCTCCAGATCTTGGCCGTCTCACCGCCCTCGCCGTAGAACGGGTTGTCCTCGGGCACGGAGCCGTCGTCGTTGAGACGGATCATCTTGCCCATCGTGCTCGACATGTCCTGAGACGGGTCGAACTTTTGGCGCTCGCCCGAGCTGATGAACAAATGGCCGTCGGGCGAGAACGCGATGCGGTGACCGTAGTGGCCGCGACCCGTCACCTTGGGCACCTGTTGCCAGATGACCTTGAGGCCTTCGAAGCTGCCACCTTCGGGCGTCAGTCGAAGCGTGCCGCGCGCGACCGCGGCGCCACGCGTGTTGCCGTCGCCCGCTTCCGCATAGCTCAGGTAGACGATGCCGTTCGTCTCAAACTCGGGGTGCAGCACGATGTCGCCCAAACCACCCTGGCCGCCGTAGTCGACGTCGGGTACGCCCGCGAGCGGCTCGGACTTGTTGCCCTGCATGTCGACAATGAGCACCTGACCGCCTTGTTCGGTAACGAGCAGGCGGCCGTCGGGCAGGAATTCCATGGCCCAGGGCTCGTTGAATTCGGCGAACGCGTAGGCGTCGAAGGGTGGCTTGCCGGGCAGGCGGATCTTTTCGCCGCCGCTGACGTCAACAGACGGGCCCGCGGGCGCGTCGTCGGCCGCTGCCGCCGTTGCGACCGGTGCTGCGCTGCCGTTGCTGCCGCCGCCGCAGGCTGCGAGCGTGAGGGCGGCGAGAGTCCAGATGCCGTGTTTCATAGCGAGGTCCTTCAGGGGTGCGCTGTGGTGCGTTGGAGTGGGCGAAAAATAGCACACCACGCTTTGTTCCCGCCTGCTGTAGCGCTGCGTGGACCGCCCGCCCGCGGCGGCGATGGGTGTTGCCGGGAACGCTCGAGTCCATCCCTGGATCGCTTGGCGAGCGACATCCCTGTCGCTC
>JBCBIJ010000016.1:0-15866 GCA_038524795.1 Pseudomonadota bacterium
CGTGGTCAACGTGGCCAATCGTGCCTACGTTTACGTGCGGCTTGTTTCTCTCGAATTTCTCTTTTGACATCGACCTCGTCTCCGGTACTTAGGTCATTCACACGCCGCTCTGGCGGCAGGAAAGTTGTTTCTGATAATTACTTGTTGATGATCGTCTCGGCGACGTTCTGCGGGACTTCCGAGTACTTGCCGAATTCCATCGAGTAGTTTGCGCGGCCCTGCGTCATCGAACGCAGATCCGTGGCGTAGCCGAACATCTCCGACAACGGGACCTCGGCGCGCAGCACCTTGCCCGACGGCGAATCGTCCATGCCCTGCGGCAGACCGCGACGACGGTTGAGGTCACCCATGACGTCACCGAAGTAGTCTTCAGGCGTCACAACCTCGACGTTCATGATCGGCTCAAGCAGCACGGCCTTGGCAGCCTTCGCGCCTTCCTTGAAGCACATGGAGCCGGCAATCTTGAACGCCATCTCGCTCGAGTCGACGTCATGGTAGCTGCCGTCATAGAGCGTGACTTTGCAGTCAACCACGGGGTAACCCGCGATCACGCCATTCTCCATCTGCTCGCGAACGCCCTTGTCGACGGCCGGGATGTATTCCTTGGGCACGACACCGCCAACGATAGCGTTGACGAACTCGTAACCTTCGCCAGGCTCCTGCGGCTCGATCTTGAGGAAGACGTGGCCGTACTGACCACGACCGCCCGACTGGCGAACGAACTTGCCTTCCTGCTCGACGATCTGACGAATCGTTTCACGGTAAGCCACCTGCGGCTTGCCGACGTTGGCCTCGACCTTGAACTCACGCTTCATGCGGTCGACGATGATCTCAAGGTGCAGCTCACCCATACCCGAGATGATGGTCTGGCCCGACTCTTCGTCCGTGTGCACGCGGAACGACGGGTCTTCCTTCGCGAGCTTCTGCAGCGCGATACCCATCTTTTCCTGGTCAGCCTTGGTCTTGGGCTCAACCGCAACCGCGATGACGGGCTCGGGGAACTCCATACGCTCGAGCGTGATGACTTCCTTGAGGTCCGACAGCGTGTCACCCGTGGTGACATCTTTGAGGCCCACGGCCGCGGCGATGTCGCCGGCGCGGACTTCTTTGATCTCTTCACGGCTGTTCGAGTGCATCTGCAGAATACGGCCGATGCGCTCTTTCTTGCTCTTGACCGGGTTGTAGACCGAGTCGCCCGAGTTCAGCACGCCCGAATAGACGCGGAAGAAGGTCAGGTTACCGACAAACGGGTCCGTTGCGATCTTGAACGCGAGCGCAGCAAACGGGGCGTCGTCGCGCGATTCGCGAACGCCTTCGGACTCGTCTTCATTGATGCCCTTGATCGGCGGTACGTCGATCGGCGACGGCATGAAGTCGATGACCGCGTCGAGCATGGCCTGCACGCCCTTGTTCTTGAACGCAGAGCCGCACATCGTGAGGACGATCTCGTTCGACAGCGTGCGGGCACGCAGGCCGCGCTTGATGTCGTCTTCCGACAGGTCGCCTTCGCCGAGGTACTTCTCGAGCAGGTCTTCGTCGGCTTCGGCCGCAGCTTCGATCATCTTCTCGCGCCATTCCGTCGCGAGTTCCGCCATATCCGCCGGGATCTCCTTGGCCTCATAGGTCATGCCCATGTTTTCTTCTTCCCAGTAGATGGCGCGCATCTTGACCAGGTCGATAATGCCTTTGAAGTTTTCCTCGGCGCCGATCGGCAGCTGGATCGGCACGGGCGTGGCACCCAGGCGCGATTCCACCTGACCCACCACACGCAGGTAGTCAGCACCGGCACGGTCCATCTTGTTGACGAAGATCATGCGTGGCACTTCGTACTTGTTGCCCTGGCGCCAGACCGTCTCGGTCTGGGGCTCAACGCCACCCACCGAGCACAGCACCGTCACGGCACCGTCGAGCACGCGCAGCGAACGCTCAACTTCAATCGTGAAGTCGACGTGTCCAGGGGTATCGATGATGTTGATGCGGTGCTGGTCGTACTGCTGGTCCATACCCTGCCAGAAGCACGTTGTGGCAGCAGACGTGATCGTGATGCCACGCTCCTGCTCCTGCTCCATCCAGTCCATGGTCGCAGCGCCGTCGTGCACCTCGCCGATCTTGTGCGAGACACCGGTGTAAAAAAGAATGCGCTCGGTCGTTGTCGTCTTGCCAGCATCGATGTGAGCCATGATGCCGATGTTGCGATAGCGATCGATCGGGGTCGTGCGTGCCACGATGAAATCCTTGATTAGGTGTGTTTGGAACGGGGCTCAGGCCCCGCAGAATCGTCTTACCAGCGGTAGTGCGAAAAAGCCTTGTTGGCTTCCGCCATGCGGTGGACGTCTTCTTTCTTCTTGACGGCCGCGCCACGGTTGTCGGCAGCCTCCATGAGCTCATGTGCAAGGCGATGCGCCATGGTCTTTTCGCTGCGCTTGCGCGCGGCATCAATCACCCAGCGCATGGCCAGCGTCTGGCGACGCTGCGGCCGCACTTCAACGGGCACCTGGTAGGTGGCACCGCCGACGCGACGCGATTTGACCTCGACCGCAGGCTTCACGTTTTCGAGCGCCTGCTCAAGCATCTCGAGCGACTGCTCGTCACTCTGGGCGCTGCGCTCCGTCATGCGATCAAGAGCACCGTAGATGATGCGCTCGGCGACGGACTTCTTGCCGTCAACCATGACCATGTTCATAAACTTGGCCAGAAGCTGACTCTTGTACTTGGGATCCGGCAGGATGCTGCGCTTGGGCGCCTGATTACGTCTCGACATTGTCTTTACTCTCTTGCTTCAGCGGCGTTGCCACTTACTCGTCCCGAACCCGAAGGCCGGGGTCGTCCAAAAAACTCGGGCCAGCTTTTGCTTAGCCTTTGGGTCGCTTCGCGCCGTACTTCGAACGGCCCTGACGGCGATCGTTGACGCCCGCGCAGTCCAGCGTGCCGCGTACGGTGTGGTAGCGCACGCCCGGCAGGTCCTTCACACGGCCGCCGCGGATCAGCACCACCGAGTGCTCCTGCAGGTTGTGGCCTTCGCCGCCGATGTAGCTCGTCACCTCAAAACCGTTGGTGAGCCGGACACGCGCGACCTTCCGCATGGCCGAGTTCGGCTTCTTCGGGGTCGTGGTGTACACGCGCGTGCAGACGCCGCGCTTCTGCGGGCTGCCTTCGAGCGCCGGTACGTTGCTCTTTTCGGCTTTGGTCGAACGCGGCTTGCGTACGAGCTGATTAATCGTGGCCATGGGGCCCTCGCTGTCTGTTATCGATCAAAAAGATGATCAAAAAAGCAAAAAAGCGTACACGCTAGCGCGCACGCTGACTGGCCGGGCGCAGACCCAACCTCGCAATCTTAAGTTGGCGGCGCCACGTTTGCGGCGTTGCCACCTCTGTAGCCCCGGCTTTTTGGCCCGGGGCGCGGGTCCGACGCGATGCGGGCCCGACTCAATGAGGGCGCGCATTTTACGGATCACGGCGAAGGCGTGTCAAGGGACGCGCCGCGCCGCTGGCCGGGCAAAAACCCGCCCCGAACCGGCGTAAACCGGCTCGGGGCGGGGGTTCTGTCGTCGCGTCGCCCGTGACGCGTGGTAGAGGCCTACTCTTCCGCGGGTGCTTCAGCCGTCTCAACGGCCGCGTCGTCCGCAGCGTCCTCGGCCGCAGCCGCCTCGGCCTCGGCCTCAGCCGCCGAGGTTTCGAGGCCTGCCAGCTCGTCCGCGAGCTCCTGCTCGCGCGTCCGGCGCCGCTCGGCGTGGTGGGCGAAGCCCGTACCGGCCGGGATCAGGCGACCTACAATGACGTTTTCCTTGAGGCCGCGCAGATCGTCGCGGAGACCACGAACCGCGGCTTCCGTGAGTACGCGGGTGGTCTCCTGGAACGAGGCCGCCGAAATGAACGACTCCGTGGCCAGAGAGGCCTTCGTGATACCCAGCAGGACCGACTCGAATTCCGGCTCCGCCTTGCCTGCAGCCTGCATCTGCTCACAGGCCTCGAGCGCACGGGCCCGGTCGACCTGTTCACCGCGCAGGTAGGTCGTGTCGCCCGATGCCGTGATGATCACCTTGCGCAGCATCTGGCGAATGATCACCTCGATGTGCTTGTCGTTGATCTTCACACCCTGCAGGCGGTAGACGTCCTGAATCTCGCGGACGAGGTAGTCGGCCAGTGCCGCCGCGCCCTTGAGCCGCAGGATGTCATGCGGGTTCGGCTCACCGTCGGCGATGATTTCGCCACGGGTCACCTGCTCACCTTCGAACACGTTGAGGTGACGCCATTTCGGAATCAGCTCTTCGTAGGTCTCACCCTCGGCCATGGTGATCACGAGGCGACGCTTGCCCTTGGTTTCCTTACCAAAGCTCACGGTACCCGTGTGCTCGGCCATGATGGCGAACTCCTTGGGCTTGCGGGCTTCGAACAGGTCAGCAACGCGGGGCAGACCACCCGTGATGTCACGCGTCTTCGACGACTCCTGCGGGATACGGGCGATGATGTCACCCACGCCCACGCGGGCACCGTCTTCGTGCGTCACGATGGCGCCCGGCGGCAGTGCGTACACAGCCGGGATCTCGGTGTTGGCGAAGAAGAGTTCCTCACCTTTGTCGTCCACGAGCATAGCCACGGGGCGCAGGTCCTTGCCGGCGCTGCCGAGCTGGCTCTGGTCGGCGATCACAGTGCTCGAAAGACCCGTGATTTCATCGACCTGCTCTGTGACCGTCACGCCATCGACGAAGTCCTTGAAGCGGATCGTGCCCGTCACTTCCGTGACAACGGGGTGCGTGTGCGGGTCCCAGTTGGCCACGATGTCACCGGGCTCGACGCTGGCGCCGTCTTCGATGTTGATCGTCGCACCGTAGGGCACCTTGTAGCGCTCACGCTCACGACCGGCTTCGTTCGACACCACGAGCTCACCCGAACGCGATACTGCGACCAGGTAACCCTGGGCGTGCTTCACGGTCTTGATGTTGCTGAGGCGAATCGAGCCCTTGTTCTTGATCTCGATGCTGTTGACCGAAGCCGAACGAGAGGCCGCACCACCGATGTGGAACGTACGCATGGTCAGCTGCGTGCCGGGCTCACCAATCGACTGCGCCGCGATGACGCCGACCGCCTCGCCGATGGCGATGCGGTGGCCACGCGCGAGGTCACGGCCGTAGCACTGCGAGCACACGCCGTAGCGCGTGTCACAGGTGATCGCCGAGCGCACCACAACGTGGTCCGTCTGCAGATCATCGAGCAGCTTCACTTCAGCTTCTTCGAGCAGCGTGCCGGCGTCGAGCGCGACCTTGTCAGTGCCCGGGTGCAGCACAGGCTGCGCCAGTACGCGACCGAGGACGCGGTCACGCAGCGACTCGACCACATCACCACCCTCAACGAGCGGGGTCATGGTCAGGCCTTCCGAGGTGCCACAGTCGTCTTCGGTGACCACGAGGTCCTGCGCCACGTCGACGAGGCGACGCGTCAGGTAACCCGAGTTGGCCGTCTTCAACGCCGTATCGGCCAGACCCTTACGGGCGCCGTGCGTCGAGATGAAGTACTGCAGGACGTCGAGGCCTTCGCGGAAGTTCGCCGTAATGGGCGTCTCGATGATCGAGCCGTCCGGCTTGGCCATAAGGCCACGCATACCCGCCAGCTGGCGAATCTGCGCCGCCGAACCACGGGCACCGGAGTCGGCCATCATGAAGATCGAGTTGAACGACTTCTGCGAGACCGTCTCGCCTTCGGACGTCTTCACGTCGTCCGTGCCGAGCTTGTCCATCATGGCCTTGGCCACCTGGTCGTTGGTGTGCGACCAGATATCCACGACCTTGTTGTAGCGTTCACCGTCCGTGACGAGACCCGACGCGTACTGGTCCTGGATCTCTTTCACTTCGGCTTCGGCGCGACCCAGGATGTCGTCCTTCTCGCCCGGCACGACCATGTCGTTCACACCGATCGAGACACCGGCGCGCGTCGCGTAACGGAAACCCGTGTACATGAGCTGGTCGGCGAAGACGACACTCTCCTTGAGGCCGACGCGGCGGTAGCACTCGTTGAGGACGTTAGAGATCGCTTTCTTGGTCATGTCCTGGTTGACGAGGCTGAATGACAGGCCGTCGGGCAAGATTTCTGACAGCAGTGAACGACCCACCGTGGTGTCGACGAGCTTGAAGCCGAAATCACCTTCGTCGTCCATGATCTCGAGGCGCACCTTGATGCCCGCCTGCAGTTCGCAGACGCCGGCCTCGTAGGCGCGGTGCACTTCAGACACATCCGAGAACACCTGGCCCTCACCCAACGCGTTCACGCGCTGACGGGTCATGTAGTACAGACCCAGGACGACGTCCTGCGACGGCACGATGATCGGATCACCGTTGGCGGGCGACAGGATGTTGTTCGACGACATCATGAGCGCGCGCGCTTCCAGCTGCGCTTCGATCGACAGCGGCACGTGCACGGCCATCTGGTCACCATCGAAGTCAGCGTTGAATGCGGTGCAGACGAGCGGGTGCAGCTGGATGGCCTTACCCTCAATCAGCACGGGCTCAAACGCCTGGATGCCGAGGCGGTGCAGCGTCGGCGCGCGGTTCAGCAGCACGGGGTGCTCACGGATCACCTCTTCGAGGATGTCCCAGACTTCCGGGCCTTCACGCTCAACGAGGCGTTTGGCGGCCTTAATCGTTGCCGCTTCACCACGCAGCTGGAGCTTCGAGAAGATGAACGGCTTGAACAGCTCAAGCGCCATCTTCTTGGGCAGACCACACTGGTGCAGCTTCAGCGTCGGGCCGACCACGATGACGGAACGACCCGAGTAGTCGACACGCTTACCGAGCAGGTTCTGACGGAAGCGACCCTGCTTGCCCTTGATCATGTCGGCAAGCGACTTCAGCGGGCGCTTGTTGGTGCCCGTGATGGCGCGACCGCGACGACCGTTGTCGAGCAGTGCGTCGACCGATTCCTGCAGCATGCGCTTCTCGTTGCGCACGATGATGTCGGGCGCGTTGAGTTCGAGCAGGCGACGCAGGCGGTTGTTGCGGTTGATGACGCGACGGTAGAGGTCGTTCAGGTCCGAGGTCGCGAAGCGGCCGCCGTCGAGCGGTACCAGCGGACGCAAATCCGGCGGCAGCACGGGCAGCACGGTCATGACCATCCACTCGGGCTTGTTGCCCGACTCGATGAACGACTCGAGCAGCTTCAGGCGCTTCGACAGACGCTTGATCTTGGTCTCGGAGTTGGTGCCCGCAATCTCTTCGCGAACGTTGGCGACTTCGGTCTGCAGATCGATCGTGCGCAGCATCTCGTGGACGGCTTCGGCGCCCATCTTGGCGTCGAACTCGTCACCGTACTGCTCGATCGCGTCGAGGTAGCCCTCGTCCGACAGCAGCTGGCCGCGCTCAAGCGGGGTCAGGCCCGGCTCGATGACCGTGAAGGCTTCAAAGTAGAGCACGCGCTCGATCTCGCGCAGCGTCATGTCGAGCATGAGGCCGATGCGCGAAGGCAGCGACTTCAGGAACCAGATGTGCGCGACAGGGCTGGCCAGGTCGATGTGCGCCATACGCTCACGACGGACCTTCGTCTGCGTAACTTCAACGCCGCACTTTTCACAGACCACACCGCGGTGCTTGAGCCGCTTGTACTTACCGCACAGGCACTCGTAGTCCTTGATCGGGCCAAAGATCTTGGCGCAGAACAGGCCGTCACGTTCCGGCTTGAACGTGCGGTAGTTAATGGTCTCGGGCTTCTTGACCTCGCCGTATGACCACGAGCGGATCATGTCCGGTGACGCGAGGCCAATGCGAATCGCATCGAAGTCCTCGTCGGGCGTCTCTGACTTAAAGAGTCTCAGTAGATCTTTCATAGGTCACCTTACTCCGTTTCAAGCTCGATATTGATGCCGAGCGAGCGGATTTCTTTCACGAGGACGTTGAAGGACTCGGGCATGCCGGCCTGCATCTGGTGCGTGCCGTCCACGATGTTCTTGTACATCTTGGTACGACCCTGCACATCGTCCGACTTCACCGTCAGCATTTCCTGCAACGTGTAGCTGGCACCGTAGGCTTCGAGTGCCCACACCTCCATCTCACCGAAGCGCTGACCACCGAACTGCGCCTTACCGCCCAGCGGCTGCTGGGTGACGAGGCTGTACGGACCCGTCGAACGCGCGTGCATCTTGTCGTCGACGAGATGGTTGAGCTTCAGCATGTACATGTAGCCAACCGTGACGGGACGCAGGAACTGGTCGCCCGTGCGACCGTCGCGCAGCTCGGCCTGGCCCGTTTCGGGCAAGTCGGCCAGTGACAGCATCTGCTTGATCTGCGTCTCGGCGGCCCCGTCGAAGACCGGCGTTGCCATGGGCACGCCACTCGTCAGGTTGCCGGCCAACTCGATGACTTCGGCATCGGACAGGCTGTCGAGGTCTTCGATGCGACCGCCCGTGGCGTTGTACACCTCGTGCAGGAAGCCGCGAAGCTCCTTCATCGCCGTCTGCGCCTTGAGCATGCGGCCGATCTTCTGGCCCACGCCTTTGGCAGCCCAGCCCAAGTGCGTCTCAAGCACCTGGCCCACGTTCATGCGTGAAGGCACGCCCAGCGGGTTGAGCACGATATCAACGGGCGTACCGTCTTCGGTGTAAGGCATGTCCTCGACCGGAACGATGGTCGAGATCACGCCCTTGTTACCGTGGCGGCCAGCCATCTTGTCGCCAGGCTGGATGCGACGCTTCACGGCCAGGTAGACCTTGACCATCTTGAGCACGCCAGGTGCCAGGTCGTCGCCGACCGTGATCTTTTCCTTCTTGGCTTCGAAGCGCTTGTCGAACTCTTCGCGCAGTCCCTTCAGGCGCTCCGAGGCGCGCTCGAGCTGTGCGCTGGCTTCGTCGTTCTTGAGGCCAATTTCGAACCACTTGGCGTGGTCGAGGCCCTCAAGGTAGTCCTTGGTGACGATGTCACCCGACTTGAGTTTGCCAGGGCCGCCCGTCGCGTGCTTGCCAAGCAGCAGCTTCTCGATGCGGTCGAAAATGTCGCCCTCGAGGATGCGCAGCTGGTCGTCGAGGTCCTTACGAACACTCTCAAGCTCGGCACGCTCGATGGACAACGCACGGCTGTCCTTCTCTACGCCATCGCGTGTGAACACACGCACGTCGATCACGGTACCGTCCATGCCGGGCGGCACACGCAGCGAGCTGTCCTTCACGTCCGAGGCCTTCTCACCGAAGATCGCACGCAGCAGCTTTTCCTCAGGTGTCAGCTGCGTCTCGCCTTTAGGCGTGACCTTACCGACGAGGATGTCGCCCGCGCCGACCTCGGCGCCGATGAACGCGATACCCGCTTCGTCGAGCTTGGCGAGTGCCGAGTCACCGACGTTCGGGATGTCCGACGTCACTTCTTCGGAACCAAGCTTGGTGTCGCGCGCGACACAGGTCAGCTCTTCGATGTGGATCGTCGTGAAGCGGTCTTCCTTGACGACACGCTCCGAGATCAGGATCGAGTCTTCAAAGTTGTAGCCGTTCCAGGGCATGAATGCGACGAGCAGGTTCTGGCCCAGTGCCAGCTCACCGAGGTTCGTCGACGGGCCATCGGCCAACACATCGCCGCTGGCGATGCTGTCGCCGATCTTCACGAGCGGCCGCTGGTTGATGCACGTGTTCTGGTTCGAACGCGTGTACTTGGTCAGGTTGTAAATGTCGACACCGGGCTCGACGTCGTTCGTCTCGTCATCATTAACGCGAACCACGATACGCGAGGCATCGACCGAGTCCACAACACCACCACGGCGTGCCACTACGGTCACACCCGAGTCGACAGCCACAGCACGCTCCATCCCCGTACCGACGAGCGGCGCTTCGGAGCGCAGCGTCGGAACAGCCTGGCGCTGCATGTTCGAACCCATGAGGGCGCGGTTGGCATCATCGTGCTCGAGGAACGGGATCAGCGAGGCTGCGACCGAGACGATCTGCTTGGGCGATACATCCATGTACTGCACGGCGTCGGGCGTTGCGAGCGTGAACTCGTTGCGGTGACGAACCGAGATCAGGTCATCGGTGAAGGCACCCTTGCCGTCAACGGCCGCGTTGGCCTGAGCAATGATGAACTGGCTTTCTTCAATGGCCGACAGGTACTCGATGACGTCCGTGACCGCGCCGTTCTCAACCTTGCGGTACGGCGTTTCGAGAAAGCCATACTCATTGGTGCGTGCGTACACCGCCAGCGAGTTGATGAGACCGATGTTCGGGCCTTCCGGCGTTTCAATCGGGCACACACGGCCGTAGTGCGTCGGGTGAACGTCGCGCACTTCGAAGCCTGCACGCTCGCGCGTCAGGCCACCCGGGCCCAAGGCCGAGACGCGACGTTTGTGCGTCACCTCCGACAGCGGGTTGTTCTGGTCCATGAACTGGCTGAGCTGGCTCGAACCGAAGAATTCCTTGACCGCGGCCGCGACAGGCTTGGCGTTGATCATTTCCTGCGGCATGAGACCTTCGGACTCGGCCTGGGTCAGACGCTCCTTGACGGCGCGCTCGACACGCACGAGGCCGATGCGGAACGCGTTCTCGGCCATCTCGCCGACGCTGCGAATGCGGCGGTTACCCAGGTGATCGATGTCGTCAACGCTGCCGTAGCCGTTACGGATCTCGATGAGCACCTTAAGCACATCGATGATGTCCTGCGGCTCCAGCACGCCAAGACCCGTGATCTCGTCACGGCCGACACGGCGGTTGAACTTCATGCGACCGACGGCCGAAAGGTCGTAGCGGTCTGCGTTGAAGAACAGGTTCTGGAACAGGTTCTCGGCGGCTTCCTTCGTGGGCGGCTCGCCGGGACGCATCATGCGGTAGATTTCAACCAACGCCTCAAGCTTGGTGGTCGAGGGGTCGATGTTGAGCGTGTTCGAGATGTACGGGCCACGATCGAGATCATTGACGTAGAGCGTACGGATGTCCGTGATTCCAGCCTCGATGAGCTGCTCGATGAGCTCGGCCGTCAGCTCGGCGTTGGCGCTGGCCAGCACCTCGCCCGTTCCTTCGTCGATGATGTCGTGCGCAAGGATGCGACCTTCGAGGTATTCGGCGGGCACGATCAGCTCTTCGATCTCAGCTTTTTCGAGATCGCGAACGTGCTTGGCCGTGATCCGGCGGCCTTCCTCGACGATGACCTTACGTCCGATCTTGATATCGAACTGTGCCGTGTCACCACGCAGGCGTGAGGCGATCAGCTCCATGCTGATCTCCTTCTTGCTCAGCTGGAACTGGACCGTATCGAAGAACAGCTCAAGCATTTCCTCGTTGGTCATACCCAGCGCGCGCAGGATGATCGTGACCGGCAGCTTGCGGCGGCGATCAATACGCGCGAAGACACCGTCCTTCGCGTCGAACTCGAAGTCGAGCCACGAACCGCGGTAAGGGATGATGCGTGCCGAGAACAAGAGCTTGCCCGACGAGTGCGACTTGCCCTTGTCGTGGTCAAAGAACACGCCCGGCGAACGGTGCAGCTGCGAAACAATGACGCGCTCGGTGCCGTTGATCACGAACGTGCCGTTCTCAGTCATGAGCGGCATTTCACCGAGGTAGACTTCCTGCTCGCGAATGTCCTTCACTGGCTTCGGCGTGCCGCTGGCTTCCTTGTCGTAAATGACCAGGCGCACCTTGACGCGCAGCGGTGCTGCGAACGTCAGGCCACGGAGTTGGCATTCCTTGACGTCGAAGACGGGCTCACCAAGGCGGTAGCTGACGTACTCCAGCGCGGCATTGCCCGAGTAGCTGACGATCGGGAACACCGTCTTGAAGGCGGCGTGCAAACCAATGTCGCCAAGCTGATCCGGGTCTTTGCCTTCCTGCAAGAACTTCTTGTAGGAGTCGATCTGAATCGACAGCAAATACGGCACATTCAGGATGCTCGGCTTTTCGCCGAAGTCCTTACGGATGCGCTTTTTCTCGGTGAACGAGTAGGCCATTTTGATACCTCGATCAAAAAATTCTGTATCGCCACGACACTGCCGTGGCGGGGCGCTCAGGCCGCGTGTGCCTTTCGGCACGACGTGGCAGAAGCGCGAACACCGGCACGCCACAACTGGCGAGCCGGTGGATGACGCAAGGCCTTAGACCTTGTGTCGCGCCGCGTACTGCGACCGGCCGTCTGGCCGGCCGCCGCACACGATTGCGGTTGCCGCGAGCTCGATTACTTGAGCTCGACGCTGGCGCCCGCTTCTTCGAGCTGCTTCTTGAAGCCTTCGGCGTCGTCTTTCGATGCGCCTTCCTTGACGGTTGCAGGCGCGCCTTCAACCATGTCCTTGGCTTCCTTGAGGCCCAGGCCCGTGATGGCACGTACGGCCTTGATCACAGCAACCTTGTTGCCGCCGAAGCTCGTCATGACGACGTCGAATTCGTCTTTCTCTTCGGCAGCAGCGGCGTCACCACCAGCAGCCGGTGCTGCTACAGCAGCGACGGGAGCAGCGGCAGATACACCCCACTCTTCTTCGAGCATCTTCACGAGCTCGACCACTTCCATGATCGGCTTGGCGCTCAGTTCTTTCAGCAGGTCTTCGTTAGAAAGTGCCATTGTCTTGGTTCCTTAAATGTCTTGTTTCAAGTCAGAGTTAATAGTTGCGTCGCCAGACACTCAGGCTGCCTGCTCGCTGCGGGCGCCCAGCGTGCGGGCCAACATGGCCTGCGGCTCGGCGAGCGTGCGTACGAGCTGTGACAGCGGTGCCTGCAGGCAACCGAGCAACATGGCCCGGGCCTGGTCGAGGTTCGGGAGATCAGCGAGCGTGCCCAGTTCCGACGGCGGCAGCACCTGCCCACCGATCGCGAGCGAGACGGCTTTCAGCGCGTCGTGCTCCTTGGCAAAACCCTTGACCAACCGTGCGGCTGCGCCGGGATCTTCCTTCGAGAACGCGAGGATCAGCGGACCCTTGAGTGTGTCGTTCATACACTCGTAGTCCGTACCCTCAAATGCCCGCCGCGCCAGCGTGTTTTTTACAACACGCAGGTAAACGCCCTGTTCACGGGCGTCTTTGCGCAACGCGGTCATTTCCTCGACCGTCAAGCCCCGGTACTCAGCCGCAATGGCTGACAGGGCAGATCCGGCGACCTCATTAACCTCGGCGACAAACGCTTTTTTGTCTTCGAGTCTTAACGCCATAGATTCCTCCTGGCTTCGGTCACAAACGAGTGGCTTTCACCACTCCCGGTTGTCGGACGGTGACCGTCGCCAGCACTCTGACTCGGGTGTCACCATCTGCGCGGGCTGGAGTATTAAGCCTTGGCCTTGCGGCCGCAGCGCCTGCGGTCTTCGACGATTCGCCGGCCGAAGCCGGCACACCTGCACCGCGCCCCGAAGGACGCAGCACAAATTCCTGGTTGACGGCTCAGGCCGCCTCGACCGTCGCCTGGTCGACAACAAGGCCGGGGCCCATCGTCGAGGAGACAGTCAGTTTCTTAAAGTACGTGCCCTTGGCTGCTGCCGGCTTCGCCTTCTTGAGGTCAGCCAGCAACGCCGCGAGGTTTTCACGCAGGTCCGCCACTTCGAAGCCGACCTTGCCGATCGTGCAGTGAATGATGCCGGCCTTGTCCGTGCGGTAGCGCACCTGACCTGCCTTGGCGTTCTTCACAGCACCCTCGACGTCGGGCGTGACCGTACCCACCTTGGGGTTTGGCATCAGGCCGCGCGGACCCAGAATCTGGCCTAGCTGGCCGACGACACGCATGGCGTCAGGCGTCGCAATGACGACGTCGAAGTTCATCTCGCCGCCCTTAATGGTCTCGGCGAGATCTTCGAAGCCCACGATGTCGGCACCGGCCGCCGTTGCCTTTTCGGCATTGGCACCCTGAGCGAATACGGCAACGCGTACCGTCTTGCCCGTACCTTTGGGCAGCACCGTGGCGCCGCGCACGACCTGGTCGGACTTGCGCGGGTCGACGCCGAGGTTTACGGCGACGTCGATGCTTTCCTTGAATTTGGCGGCAGCGAGCTCGTTGAGCAGGCCCAGGGCTTCGTCAGCGCTGTAGACCTTGCCGGGCTCGACCTTTTCCGCAATCGCCTTGCGGCGTTTCGTCATGGCAACCATCAGACTACACCTTCCGTTTCGAGACCCATGCTGCGTGCCGTACCGGCGATGGTGCGCACAGCGGCGTCCATGTCAGCGGCCGTCAGGTCAGGCATTTTCGTGGTCGCGATCTCTTCGAGCTGAGCGCGCGTGACCTTGCCGACCTTCGTCGTGTTCGGCGTACCCGAACCCTTGGCGATACCAGCCGCCTTGCGCAGCAGGACTGCGGCGGGCGGGGTCTTCTTGATAAAGGTGAAGCTGCGATCTGAGTACACCGTGATAACAACGGGCACGGGCAGACCGGGCTCGATGCTCTGCGTCTCGGCGTTAAAGGCCTTGCAGAACTCCATGATGTTGACGCCGTGCTGACCCAACGCCGGACCCACGGGTGGGCTTGGGTTGGCCTGGCCTGCGCCGACCTGCAGCTTGATGTAAGCCGTTACTTTCTTTGCCATGTCACTTTACTCCCGGGTGCAAACGCCTCGCGGCTCCCCGTCAAAATCAGTGGCCCTGGTCGAACCAGCGCCGCTGTGTTCGTCAAGCCTTTTCGACCTGACTGAAATCCAGCTCGACAGGCGTCGAGCGACCGAGAATCTGCACGGCAACGCGCAGCTTGCTCTTGTCGTAGTTGACCTGCTCAACGACACCATTGAAGTCGTTGAACGGTCCGTCCGTAACCCGAACCACCTCGCCCGGCTCGAACAGAACCTTGGGCCGCGGCTTGTCGACGCCTTCCTGCACACGTTGCAGGATGTTGTCGGCTTCGCGCTCCGTGATCGGCGCGGGCTTGTCGCTCGAGCCGCCAATGAAGCCAAGCACCTTGGGCACTTCTTTCACGAGGTGCCAGGTCTCGTCGTCCATCTCCATGTTCACGAGCACGTAGCCCGGGAAGAACTTGCGCTCACTGCGGCGCTTTTGTCCTTCGCGCATCTCGACCACTTCTTCCGTGGGCACGAGAATCTCGCCGAACTTGTCTTCGAGACCGGCGAGCTTGATGCGCTCTTCGAGCGACGACTTCACCTTGTGCTCGAAGTTCGAGTAGGCGTGAACGATGTACCAGCGTTTCGACACGTTGTGTTCCAGTTAATCCTGCGGTGACCGCGGTTCAGGCGTCGGCTCTAGCTCAGCACGGAGCGGGTCAGCAGCAACAGCCCCGAATCCACAGCCCAGAAGAACAGCGCGAGAATGGCCGTGAAGATGAACACGATGATCGTGACCTGGGTCGTCTCCTGCCGCGTCGGCCAAACGACCTTGCGAATTTCAACGCGCGAACCCTGGATGAACTTCCAGAGCTGCTGCCCCTTGTACGACGTAAAGCCAATAGCGGAACCCGCGAGCACGCCGCCCAACACCATGAGCACACGCAGCGGCAATGCCAGCTCCGGCGTCAGGTAGTAAGCAACGAGGCCACCGATGATGACGCCAAGTGCCAGGAGCAGCTTGACTGTATCGAGCGCGGTGGCGCCTTCTGTATGCGTCGTTTCTGTCATGTCTCACACTTTGCGGTCAGCACGTGGCAGGCCAGGAGGGAATCGAACCCCCAACCTGCGGTTTTGGAGACCGCCGCTCTGCCAATTGAGCTACTGGCCTGTGCTTCCGCGTTTCGTTGGCGAATCGATTCACGCTCTAGCTGTTTCCGGCTAATCGCTGGCGATCCGCTTTTGCTTCATGGCTCGCTTTGCTGCGCTTTACTTCCGCAAAAGCGGATCGCCAGCGCTTAGCCTGCGTTGCCGTGTCCTTTTTTCCTCTCAACCACGCTCAGCCGTTGGGGCTGTTGTGGTTGATTCCTCTCAACCCTCGACGAGCCAGCAGGCGGGCGGTGGTTGATTTCGGAAGTAAAGCGCAGCGAAGCGAGCCATGGAGAAATTAACCAC
>JBCBIJ010000017.1:0-11832 GCA_038524795.1 Pseudomonadota bacterium
CGCGACTGGCGCAGGCCTTGCGGATGCAAGGGCTGTGACAGGCGCCCCGTGTCGGCTGCAGTGACTGGTTATGCGTCCTAGTCACCAAACCCTCCTCCGTCTCCCCCGAAGTCGACGCCGTCATCCGCGAGTGGACTCTCGTTGCCAATGTATGGCGAGTCCGATCTTTGGCGACGCCGCCGCATGTCCTTGTAGGCTCGAATTGCCGCGTAAAGGCCACCAAAGAAGAGAACAGGGCCAATCACAATAGCGTTAAGTGAGCCATCTCCCAGACCAAGGTACGAATCGAGGAATCTTCCGGCAACGAGAGCACCAAACACGACAACAGCAAGTATCGCGAAAACGTTCATGCGAGTCGCAGACCTCGCGCGGACGCATAACAGCTGATTCTACGGAACATGCTTAGCATGCCCGTGCGAGTGAAAGACGTTGGGTTGATTCTCCTCAGCAATTCCAGAGTCCCTTTGAATTCACGAGATCGCTTCATATCGGTCCAGCCAGCGGCCACCGCGCAACCTGCTTCCCGCGTTAAATCACCGTGCAATTGAATCACGCTACCACACCTCAATCATGGCGCGCTAACGCGCTCTCTGTGCTCGATAAATTCGAGTTTTTGGTTGGTTTTACGGCGATGCCAACGGCGCGTGAAACGCTATGCTGGAGATCGACTCGATTCAGAACCCTGACACGTTGCGACCCGCACGCATGGACGATATTCGCCCAAAGGTTTCTCAGGATTCGCAGCGGTTCATCCCGCAGCTGCGTTTAACCATTCGCAATCAGGGGCTGAGCTACGAGACGGAAAAGACCTACGTTCACTGGGTACTGCGTTTCATTCGGTTCCACGATCTCAGGCACCCAGACCAGATGGGCGATCAGGAGGTTGAGTCCTTTCTGGGTGATCTCGCCGAGAATCAGCGTTGCGCAGTGGCGACGCAACGTGTCGCACTGAATGCACTGGTGTTCCTGTACCAGCGCCACTTAGGCAGGCCGCTGGGTAACCTCAACTTTAGCTACGCGCGTCGCGTGCGTCGCATGCCGACTGTGTTCACCCACGACGAGGCGAAGCGCGTGATCGATCACCTCATCGGCCCGTCGCGGCTTGTCGCGTCCCTGCTCTACGGCTCCGGGCTGCGCCTCAACGAAGCACTGAGGCTCCGGCTCAAGGATCTCGACTTTGGGGCCCGTCAGATCACGGTGCGCGACGGCAAGGGCGGCAACGAGCGCACGACACTGCTTCCGACATCGTTAGAGCTATCGCTGCAAGAACAGATGTCACGCGTCGAGAAACTGCACGCGTACGACATCGAATGCGGCTATGGCGAAGTGTGGCTACCGGATGCACTGCAAAGAAAATACCCAAGGGCGGCCTTGGAGACAGCGTGGCAATTCCTGATCCCGTCCACGAAGATCGGCACCGACCCGGTAACAGGCGTACTGCGCCGTCATCACCTGCACGCAAGTGCCGTGCAGCGCAATGTGGCCCGCGCGATCAAAGACTCTGGATTCCGCAGGCGCGCAAGCTGCCACACCTTCCGCCACTCATTCGCAACGCGCCTCGTCGAAACGGGCTACGACATCAAGCTGGTGCAGTCGCTACTCGGCCACCGCGACATCCGGACGACGGAAATCTATCTGCACGTGGTGCGTAATCGGGCGGGTGCGATCGCAAGCCCGGTCGATCGGCCAGCGAACTGATCTAGCCGACGGTAACTTCTCCCTGGTGCCAGCTGTCCTTGCGGGCGAGGAAGTAAACGGTGCCAACTACGCCGCCAACGAACGTGAGAATGATCAACACACTCACACCCGAAACCAGCCACCAGCTCGTGGGAATATCGGAGAAACCGAGCGCTTCCATCTCTTTCCGATAATCGATAGTCCGGTACAGCAGCAGCGCCCATCGCATGGCCGCCTGCACGGAAGCGGCCAAATAGATCACGGCAATGAACCGACGAAGCCCAAGCGACAACCGGTGCCCTGCAAAATACACCGCGACAACAACGGCGAACGTCGCCTGCATCCAAAACTCGATCTGCGCGTCCATGTCCCGGAACAGGTCATAGACGAGGCTCGTCAGCTCGTACTCGCTCATGGTGGCACCGCTTCTTTTTTCTTATCGTGCCACAGTCGCGGGGCTTATCCCCCAGAAGGCGGCTTCAGCATGAGCACGGGCGTGCGTGCCTTGTAAGCCTCGTAGTCTTCCTGCCCGCCCCACTTTTCGTCAGAACGCTGCTCGAGCAGCGGGACACCGCTGACTTTGGTCAGCAGGAACGTGACAAACACAGGCGAGATCAGCGTGACGTACTGCCAGCCCTCGAGCACGGGGAACGCGACGATGGCGATGCCAACCCAAAGTACGATCTCACCGAAGTAGTTCGGGTGGCGGCTCCAGGACCAAAGGCCGACATCGATAAATGTGCCGTGGTTCTTCGGGTTCGCGCGCCAGCGTGATTTCTGCCAGTCAGCGATGACTTCAATACCCCAGCCAAACAGCCAGACCACAAAACCGATAATGCCGATGACACCCAGCGGCTGTTTGTTGCCACCGGTAATGACGGCCAGCGCCGCGGCGGCCGTGAGCAGCACCCAAAGGCCTTGCAGCGTCCAGGCCATGAGGAATCGCGCGGGGCGACCTTTGATGTCGTCGAAGCGACCGTCCTTACCGTCCTTGGAGATACGGCGGAACAGGAACGTTGCCAGTCGCATGGCCCACATGACTACAGCGGCGGCAACGAGTCGCGCACGAACATCCATCTCGCTCGAGAACGCGACGGCAACGATGATCACAGTCAGGTAAGTCAGCCCGCCCGTGAGGTCGTAGAACTTCTCGGTCTTCGCGGCGGCCGAGGGCAGGAACACGAGCCAGTTGACGCCGTAAGCGAGTGCTGCGCAGATCGCGAATACGGGCCACCCGTTAAAGGTGTCACCGCCGTCGCTGCCGGCCCAGCCGACAAATGCGCCCAAAACCACGGCGATGAGAATCGCCACCCAAATCTGTCCGTTCGTTCGTTCCGCCATCGCTCTTTCCCGAAAACCGGGCACCGCCCGGCGTTACCGCCAGCGGTCAATGATACGAAACGCCGCTGGTCGCGCGAACCGTTAACTCACGTACTGTGCGAGGTAGGGGTTCACAAGGCGGTTTTCGGAATCCAGCTGTCGACGGATGCGCTTGAAGAAATCGAGCCGGCTACCAAAGGCGATCGTCACCTGGCCCTGCTCCGCACAACGGCTCTGGTTAAGCAGCGGCACACCACCCCAGCGCTGGGCGAATTCGGCCAGGTCCATCGCGTAGTCCTCCCACTTGGGGTGCGGGCTCGTGACGACACGCAGCGCAAACATGGGGCCGTCGAAACTCGGGCTGAGCAGCGCGCTCTGATCCTGCGGCAGCCGGAAGCCGACGACAGGCATGTCGCAGCGGTACTTGAAGTTGTAGTAGTACTCGGCGGCGAAGGCCTTGTAAGCCTCGAGCAGCATGCCGAGGTCCTGCGCGGGGAAGCACCAGGTGGAGTACTCGAGCGGCGGACCGGCGAAGCGGCCACTCTGGCTCATGTACTCGGCCGCGCTCGAGCCGCCTTCGGTGAGCGTATTCGTGAACAGACTCTGACCCATCTCGTGCAAACCGTCGACGAGGCTGTAGCGCAGGCTCTGAATGGGAACGATCCGGCCAAGCTTGCCGCAGATCGCAGGCAACACGCTGGTTTCGCCGAGGTCTTTGAGCTTCCAGGCGAAGTTACGCACCTTCGCATCATCGTCGGGCTGCGCGCGGCGCAGCTCGGTGTACACCCGGTCCTTGAAGGGCAAGTAGAAAAACTTGATGCCGACTGGCTGGTGCACGAGCCGCGTTGCGGCAACACCAAACGTCGCAACGTCCATCTTGCGCTGTTTGAGTACGAAGGTCGTCTGCGGACGGATCTTGAAGGTCACATCGTGAATGATGCCGAGCGTACCCATGCTGCCGCGGAACACATTGAGAAGGTTCTGGCGCGACTCGTCGACGCACATCACCTTGCCGTCGGGCGTCACCACGGTCATGGCGATGGCCTGCGAGCCGATGAACGCCGTATCGCCATCGTGCACGGGGCCAAAACACCCACCCGCAACAGCGCCACCGACGGTGCGCGTCACGATGTCCATCGTGCCCGCGATCTCCATGCCCTGCTCAGCCAGTTCGTCGGCGAGCTCGCGCAGGGTGACACCGGCCTGCGCGGTCACGGTCGTGTCCGTGATCTCGATGATGTCGTTGAGGTTGATCATGTCGACGACGGTGCCGCCGACGGCTGTGGTGCACTGCGTGCTGGCGCTGTTCGCCCCCATCGGTCGGATGGGCGTCGGGAACCGCGAAGCGGGGTCCATGATGTGGAGCAGCTGCTTGAGGCTGGCCGGCTGCACCACGCCAGGCTTCGGTGTCGTCTGCTTCGGCGCGATGCCGCGGTTGATGTTGGGGCGCTTCTTTTCGCCCGCCTGTTTACGCCACTCGTTCCCGTTACGGTTCGCCATGGTTTCTTGCCTCATGCAGTCCCTCCCCGGGGGCACGAAAGCGCGATCAACGCATAGCAAAGAGTGACGGCGTGCGGCTCAGAACGTGACGACGACCGCTCGCCGGCAACCCCGCTGTCGTAGGCCGAAACCCTTAGACCGGTAGCTTTGCGACCCGTGCTTTCACACGGTGTGCCCTTGATGTGACGGAGACTGTCACGAGCTGACGATAAGTGTCAACGGCGCGGTTCCGGCGTTATGTAACAAGAGGCGTCATTGCGAGGCCGCGAAGCGGCCGCGGCAAACTCGCAACGCCTTGGCACGCTTAAACGTCACACCAGTCATCTCGAGATTGCCGCGGGCCTGCGGCCCTCGCAATGACGGGGACGTGCGACACGCTACACTGCATAAAACCCGACGCCAGAGAGCGACACATGAGCGACACACCCGAATCCTCCCTGCAGCGCTTCGCGCGCATGAGCCGCGAGTTCATCGTGATCGTCATTGGCGTGTTCGTCGCGCTTGCGGCCGAATCCTGGTGGAGCGAGCGCGAGGACCGGCAGCTCGAGCGCGACCTGCGGCTGGACATGATCACGGAGTTTGAGGAAAACGTCGCCATCCTCGAGGCAGACATTGCCCAAAACGTTGGCTTCCAGGCACAGGCGCGACAGTTGGTTGAAGGTGAAGGCAACCTGATCGGGACGCTGCCGGATGCGGAGCTCCTCAAGCGGCTGGAACGCATCTACAACTGGGCAGGGTTTGACCCTGCGATGGGTGCCGCACAGGCGTTAGTCGACAGCGGCAGTATCGTCGCGATTGCAGACCGAGATCTGCGGCTGCGAATGACACGCTGGTCGGGACAGCTCACGGCTGACAAACGTTTCGGCCTGCAGACAGTGACCTTCAGCCTCCAAACGCTAATCCCGACGATCGCCAGCGTTGGCAGCGACGGCGTGGTGTCGAAAGAAGAGCGTGAGAAGCTACGTCAGCTGCTCAGCACGAATCTGTTTCTGCAGGACATTATCCTGCGCAGTCAGCGACAGCTGCTCGAGACCGCGCGGGATTTGCACGCGTACTTGGAAGGCACGCAGTAGCGCTATCGCGCCCCAATAATGGTATTCATCGGCTGCTCTTTGAGCATCGGCCCAAGCTTGCGCCGCGCCTCCATGAACCGCGCGTAAAGCCGCGACATATCCCGCTCGCCGTAAGCCTCCTGCGCGCGCCGTTCGGCGTGGCCAATTGCAAGCAACAAATCTGCGGCCGCATCAGCCTGCGCATCGGCGTCTGTACTGCCGATCTCCCCGATCCAGACCGGTGAGCTGTGCGCGAACGGCCGCGCGTGCATGGTCGGCCAGGCATCGGCCTGTAGCTCACTCGTGTAAGCGCGCGCAGCGACCCAGCCGCCTTCGGGTAACGTGACCGTGCCCGTAATCGTCCTGGGCGTGCCGGCGATCACGCCCTCACGCGTATCGACGACCTCGCCGTTCACGACAATCTCGAACACATCGATATCCACGGTGCTCGTCAGCGTGGCCGCCCACGCCTGCTCGCCACTGGCAATCGTGTCGCCGGGCGCACTGTCACCGACGGAAAACGTCAGCGCCGGCCCAGTCGTCACAAAACTGCGACCGGCGGCGGCGCCAGCAAGGACGGCCTCAGGTGTGGCCTCAGCGTCACCGAGGCGCACATAGGTCCGCCCCGTGCCCATGGCCGGCGTGCGGTGGAAGTCCACCCAGCTGTCCGTGCCCGACATGGCCGCGATGGGCTGGCCAATGTTGAGCAGCCGGTACCAAAGCTGCGAATTTCCCAGCGGGCTCGTCCAGGCGCAGACAATCTCGAGGCCCATGCGGTCTTCGAGCACGCCGTCGCTCACGAGCTCGAGCGGCACACGGGCGGCGTCGAGATCATCGAAGGGGTCGGCGTCCGAAGATAGCGGGTGCACATAGGTCGGGAACGCGCCCGTCTTTGCGGCGTGTGTGAACACGTCACCGTTGGTCAGGTTCGGATTGCCCAGCGTCGGATTGTTGGGGCCAAAGAACCAGGGCTCGAAAGCCCGCACGACATCGACAAGACCGATGTGCCCATGAAAATGCGAACGCACCTCTTGCCCCTGCACGACGGCGCGACCATCGCGCTCCGTCACCGTGCCAACGAGCGGCTCATCGATACGCCGCTCCCATCGGTTCCAGGACATGGGCGCGACCTGGTCGAGCGCCTCGCCCGCAAGTAAACGCAACGCGTCGTCGTGGTCGGCCGGGTGATGACCGTCGCCATTCAAATGAACGTGGTGATCGATCGAGGCGTAGCCCTCACCGGACCAAATGGGCTCGAACGTCACATCGAACACAGTGTCGCGCCCGGCACGCACACGCTTCGTGTCGCGCGCCACCGGCGTCATGGGGCCGCGCGTCGCCGTGATCTGGTAGCGCCCCTCGGGCACCGTCAGCTCGGCCTCGCCCTCCACATAAAAGTAATGCCGTCCCGTTTGCGAGTCGTAGTACGTGGCATCGCGTTCGTAAGACACGGGGTGGCCGCCCACGCCCGCGATGGCAACGCGCGCCGTCACGGGCTCGCCGTCGGCGTCGGTCGCGCGCACGGTCAGTGTCGCGGTGCGTGTGCCGTAATCCCACTCACCGACTTCCACGGGCCGCGGCTTACCGCCCCAGACGGACTGCACCATGATCCGGAACTGGCGGTTGCCGTCGGGCTCGGCGAAGTAGACGAGCTTGCCGTCGTGGCTGAACGCAGGCGTCATCGCGTAGCGCGTGCCACTCGTGATGCGCCGCGTGACGCGCGGGTCGTCAAGGTCGAGCGTCCAGAGGTGGTACTGATTGTCGATCGGTGCGGCGTAGACGATCACGCGCGCGTCGGGGTGCACATCGGACGCCAGGTGATAGGTCAGCGTCTCCGCGTGCACGACCCGGTCCTGCCCACCCTTGAAGCTGCGTTCGCGAATCACGCGGTGCGCGCCGCTGCCGTGCAGGTAGATGATGCCGTCGCCGCCGGGCAGCCGGCGCACGTTGCGTTCCACTTGGTCGTACTCGGTGAGCTGCTCCTCGACACCCGAGGCCAGGTGCTGCCGCCAGACACTCAGGCTGCCGCCGACGCCCGAGGTGTAGAACAGGTAGCGCCCGTCATCAGAAAACTCAGGATCAAGATCAATCGTCGGCGTGTCGATGATCTGCTCTTTGCCCGTCGCGACATCGTGCACGATGACGGAAGTGTCGCTGCCGCTGTCGCGGATAAACGTGAGCTGCCGGCCGTTGGGTGACCAGCGCGGCCGCGCGTCAACGCCGGCGGCTGTCGTGAGTCGCTTGGCAACGCCACTCTCGAAATCGAGCAGCCAGATCCAGCCTTGCGCCGCGAACGCGAGCGACTTGCCGTCGGGCGACGGCGCCGGGTCGGTCGGTCCGTAGCCGAGCGCGGGTAGCTCGTGTTGCTCGAGGTAGATCTGATGACCGAAGTCATCGAGCTTCGGGTAACGGTAGGCCCACTGCGCGTGCGCCGCAGGTGCGAGAACGACAGCGGCCAACGCTGCCAGCGACAGTTTTTTGATCATGCGTCGTAAACAATCACAGAGCGGATGCTCTTGCCTTCATGCATCAGGTCAAAGGCCCGGTTGATGTCTTCAAGCCCCATCGTGAACGTGACCATGGGGTCGATGGCGATGTCGCCCTTCATGTACTGGTCGACATAGCCCGGCAGTTCGCTGCGGCCTTTGACGCCACCGAAAGCCGTGCCGCGCCAAACGCGCCCCGTGACGAGCTGGAACGGTCGCGTCGCGATCTCCTGGCCCGCGCCCGCAACACCGATGATCGTCGACTCGCCCCAGCCCTTGTGGCAGCACTCGAGTGCGGCGCGCATGAGCTCGACGTTGCCGACGCACTCGAACGAGTAGTCGACACCACCGTTGGTGAGGTCAACGATCACGTCCTGGATCGGCGCGTCGTGTTCCTTGGGATTCACAAAATCGGTGGCGCCTAGCGACTGGGCCATCTCCCACTTGTCGGGGTTCACGTCGACGGCAATGATGCGCCCAGCGTTCGCCATGCGCGCGCCCTGCACGACAGAAAGGCCGATGCCGCCCAGACCAAACACGGCGACACTCGCGCCGGGCTCGACCTTAGCTGTGTTGAGCACGGCACCAATCCCCGTCGTGATACCGCAACCGAGCAGGCACACCTTGTCCATGGGAGCGTTCGGGTCAATCTTGGCCAACGCGATCTCGGGCACGACCGTGTACTCGGAGAACGTCGACGTGCCCATGTAGTGCGCGATGGGTTTCCCGTTCATCGAAAAGCGCGACGTGCCGTCGGGCATGAGGCCCTGGCCCTGCGTCGCGCGAATGCGCTGGCAGAGGTTGGTCTTGCCGCTCGTGCAGAAATTGCAGGTGCCGCACTCGGGCGTGTAGAGCGGGATGACGTGGTCGCCAGGCTTCACACTCGTGACGCCCTCCCCGACTTCTTCTACAACACCCGCACCTTCGTGCCCAAGAATCGCGGGGAAGATGCCCTCGGGATCATCCCCGGACAACGTGTAGGCGTCCGTGTGACACACCCCGGTCGCAACGATGCGCACGAGCGCCTCGCCCGCCTTGGGTGGTGCTACATCCACCTCTTCAATAGAAAGTGGCTTGCCGGCCTCCCAGGCCACCGCAGCTCGTGACTTCATCGCAATTCTCCCCCCAGGTGCGTTGCCCCCTCGCAAAGAGCTAGAGGATAGCGCGCCGGGCGCCACGCGTCATTGCAGCCGATGTACCGTAATTGCGAGCCTCCCTTCGTCATTGCGAGGGGCCGAAGGCCCCGCGGCAATCTCCGTCAGGCTGTCGTGTTGTTTGGCGGCACGATGACGTCACGAGACTGCCGCGCCCGCTGCGCGGGCTTGCAATGACGGAGGGGAACACCCATCGGTAGCGCGCGCAGGCAGTCCGCGAAAGTCAGCGCGGAGAAAACACCCGCGTAATATTCACACCAAGGTAAAAACTACGCCCAGGTCCAGGCTCAAAGAACCGCCCACCAAACGCGTTGATGCGCGCGTTCGCCGTGTAGTCCTCGTCCAGCAAATTGGTGACGGAAGCATAAGGCGCAAACCGCCACCCACCGCGCTGCCAAGTCGTACCGGCGCGCAATGTCACCAGCGTGTACGCATCGGCCTCTTCGGTGTTCGCATTGTTGAGCGTGATCGCACTCGTGTGCGTCGCCTCGGCCGCCGCAAACCAACCCGCATCAGCGCGATACTCTACCCCGACAAACACCACATGCTCTGCCGTACCCGGCACGGTGTTGCCGTCGAACACATCACCGTCGTCATTGGTGAAGTCCGTAAACTCAAAATCGGACCAGGTGTAAGCGGCGTTGGCCTGCCAGCCGTCCGCGAACTGACCTTGCCAGGCGAACTCGACACCCGTGCGTTCACTTTCACCCGCGTTGGCAAAGAAATCACGACCCGGGAATGCGGCCAGCTCGAACGGGATCAGTTCGTCCTCGAGATCGATGCGGAACAGCGCCGCCGTCAGCTGCTGCCCCTGGGCGGGCGTGACGCGTGCGCCGATTTCATAGTGCCGCGCAAACTGCGGCTCGAGATCGGGATTGAACCCACCGGCGGCAGAGGGGTTCGCAAGCTCGGTCGTGGTCGGGCTTTCAAAGCTGCGCGAGGTATTCGCGTAGAGCGTCACCGCATCACTCGCGAGCCAGGTGATGGCAGCAACGGGGCTCACGGCATCAAACGTCCGGCTGCCGCTGCCGTTGCCGTTGCTGAGGAACCTATCGGTAACATCGAACTCGACCTCGTCGCGACGCAGGCCCAGCGTCAGCAACCAGT
Source organism: Pseudomonadota bacterium (assembly GCA_038524795.1). Lineage (GTDB taxonomy): Bacteria > Pseudomonadota > Gammaproteobacteria > Steroidobacterales > Woeseiaceae > CALBPI01. The sequence goes on from JBCBIJ010000017.1 coordinate 10,297, forward strand.
CTTCGTTGAGTTCGAACTCGCCCTGCAGGTAGAAACCAAGCGCCGTGACCTGCTCGTTCTGGTCAAGCGTCAACGGTCCGCGCACGCCAGCGAGATTATCGAACCGCGCCCGGTCATCGTCCTGCCGGTCGTAGTCGAAGCCCGCGTGAATTTTCCCCGCGCCGATTGTGTGCGTGTAGCGCGCACCGCCGCCCGCGTAGTTGCGGTCGAGGTCGATGGCGCCACCACCCGTGAACGGCAACAGCCCGTCAAACTCACGCGTGAGCGAATAGGCGCGCAGCGTGAGCTCGCCATCGGCACTGACGGCGCGCGTGTGGCGCACACCGAACCGCGTCTGCTCGAGCGCCTCGCCGGCGTTCTGGTTGACGTTGGCGTCGCGCGCCGAGGTCGGGTCGGCCTCCGCCTGCGCGCGATTGATGCCACCCGGGTCCTGCGCCGTCGGCTGGTCGGTGTGGTGCAGGCTGAACGCCCAGTCGCCATTGACACCTGCGTCGTAACCGAGCCGCACGTTGAGCTGCCGGTTCTCGGCCTCCGCGTGATCGCGGAAGCCCTCGTAGTCGAGCACGCTCGCGCTGGCCAGGTAATCGAGCGCACCGGCCGTGCCGCGCAGCTTGGCCGCAGCACGCTCGTAACCGTCACTGCCCGTGGCAAGGCCAAAGGTCAGCTCGGGCACCTCAGCGCCGCGTTCGCTCTCTATAAGAATGACGCCGCCACCGGCGTTGCCGTAAATGGCCGACGCACCGCCCCGCAACACTTCAACGCGCCGCGCGGAGCCGAGATCGATGCCATCAATCCCGCCCTGCCCGTCGGCGAGCGTTTCAGGAATGCCATCCACCACAATCCGAATGCCGCGAATGCCAAACGCCGCCCGAGCCCCGAACCCACGCATCGAGATCCGCAGGTCCTGCGCGTAGTTGTACCGGTTCTGCATGAGCAGCCCGGGCACGCGCTGCAACGACTCATCAAGCCCAAGCAACGGCCGCCCGCCCTGAATCCAGTCCTGTTCGACGACATCGGCGGCAAACGGCAAACGCGCGAGCGGCGCATCGCTGCGCGCGGCCTCAACCACAATCTCATCAACAGGCGCGGACTGCGCCAACGCACACGGCACGGGACCCACGGCGGCCAAGCCAGCCGCAGCCCAAAAACGAAGGGGGATCTGCATAGCCTCACAATTATGAAGGAAGCGGTGGGCAAATGCCCCGCCGAGACAGCCCGCGTCCTCGCGACCGCGCCATTGCGAAGGGCCGCACCCCCTCCTCGTCATTGCGAGGGGCCGCACCCCCTCCTCGTCATTGCGAGGGGCCGAAGGCCCCGCGGCAATCTCCACCCGACAGTCGCACGCCCAAACAGCACAATGGCGTTGGGAGATTGCCACGGCCGCTTCGCGGCCTCGCAATGACGAGTGTCGGCTTTCCACATGTCCCAGTGAGGCAGTCCGCCCGCGGCGGCGATGGGTGTTGGCGGGATGTCGAGCGACAGGGATGTCGCTCGCCAAGCGATCCAGGGATGGACTCGAGCGTTCCCGGCAACACC
>JBCBIJ010000018.1:0-7404 GCA_038524795.1 Pseudomonadota bacterium
ATATTTCCCGCCTCGTTTTCCCGCCAAGATCCAGATTGTCCGCTTGTATTTCCGGTCGTGACCGGTTTTTCCCGCGCTTTGATTTTTGATGCGATTTCTCGTCAGATGCTATTGAGACCCCGAAGTGAGCACAGCAATAAAGTTTTCTTTTAAGAAGACAAGGCGCTGTGTTACTTCCAACATGGCGCCCAACGTGGGGCGTTCCCCGAAGACCCCGCCTGAGACTGAGGAGGACGATTTTCACACCGGCGAGAGCACCGGCGAGGAAGAGGAGGACCAGGAAAGTACCCTCAACCAAACCGATCCGGGCGAAGAAGACGACGACGAAGAGGCCGAGGAGGAGCTCCCCGCCCCAAATCCGACTGCTGCTAGTGCGGCCACGGATCAGGGCGGCGCGGAGACCTCCGAGGCCAACCCCGAGGACGCCGACGGCGCCCCGAACCCGACTGCCGCTGGTGCGGCCACGGGCAAGGGCGACGCCAAGGCCAATCCCCCGAACCCGACTGCCGCTGGTGCGGCCACGGGCAAGGGAGACGCCAAGGCCAACCCCGAGGATGACGCCGACGATCCGAACGCCGCCGGCGCCAAGAAAACCATCCCAAAGTCCCCGGCGCAGGGCCGGAAGCATCTGAAGAAGAAGACTCCCAAGAAGCTCACCAAGACCAGGAAGACTCCAAAGGCCGCCGACCCTCCCGCCAACGATCCTGGAGCTGGCGGAAGCGGTCAGCAAGGAGGAGGAGAAGAGGCCGCTTCTCAGAATCCGCCGGAAGATTCGACTAAGGTCAAGAAGAGGAAGGCCAGAGAGGCCCAGGTAAGAGGCGAAGTTGCTGCAATGGATCAGAGGATTCGAGCCAACACCAGAGAAGTGGCGCACAACGGCATGCAGATGAAGAGAGAGGTGGAAGCGCTTCTCCACGACATCGCGTCCCTCACGGACAAAGCCACGTCGGAGCAGCTCCGGCATCTGCTGGCCGACTGCCTCAACACGCTGCACAACGCGCCCACCGTCCTGCTGGCGTACACGCGGCTGCTGACCATCGAAGGGAACCAGCGCGGCGCCGACCAGGCCACTGCCTTCCTCTACAACCGCGTGAGCACGCTAGGAGCGCAAGTCATTGAGCTCAAGGAGCTCATCCAAGTTCGAGAAAGTGAGGAGATGGCTGCCGAAGCCAGGAGAGAGCAAGAGAGACGAGACCGTGAAGCTGAGGAGCAAGCTGAAGCCCAGCGGCAAGCCGACGCCGCCGCGGCCGCCGAGGCCGAGGCCCGACCCGCGAGGATGAGGTAGCGGAACGTATGCGCAGACGCGCTGAGCGGGCCGCTGCTGCCGACGCGCATGAAGCCGCTGAGCAGGCCCGCCGCCAGGCAGAGGCGGAGGAGCGCATTCGCCGTCAGGCCGAGGCCGACCGCAACCGCCGCCAGGGAGCCGCTGAGGCCCAACCCTCGACTGCTGCTGGTGCAGCCACGGGGGGAGGGTCCGCGCCTCCGCCGCGCCCTGCCAATGGAGGAGTTCACGACGGAGTGTACCGGCCGCACGCGCGCCCAGTGCCGCCGCAGGAGCCCTACGCCGGCGGGGACCGCATGCCCCGCTACGGCCCGCCCAACGGCAACGGCCGCCAGGATCCGCCGTACTCCAACGGCCACGCCTCCAACAGCGGCTACTACAGCCCTCAAGCCGAGAGCTATCTCTCTCAAGAAATCTCCGGCGTCAACCAATCCCTCAACATTCTCACCGAGTTGTACAAAGATCTCCGGCGCGGCAACCGCGATCGCGACAGCGACACCGTGGTGGCCGACGCGCCCGCCGAGTTCTACCGCAACCTCCCCGCGGAGTGGAGCGTCACCATCATCGACGCGGGCAAAGCCACGATGGAGTACTCTAAGCTGGTGCAGTCCGGCGCCGTCAAGCGATTCAACGGCACGGCGGAGGCCTACTACGACTGGAAGGTCAACTTCGTCAACGGAGTCCACAGCCGCAAGATCAACCTTCAGGACAAGATCACGATGTTCAAGGCCGCCCTGGACGTCACCGTCCCGGCCATGGCCGACCTCGAGCGAGCCTTCACGCGCGACGAGGCCGGCTACGAGCGCACCGTCCGTGAGCTCGAGCAGCGCTACGGCGGCGCCACCCGCCAGCTGCACGCGCTCGAGGAGGAGATCGCCAACCTGAAGAAGGTCTCGATGCGCGACCTGCGCAGCATGGAAGCGTTCATGTCTGCGCTGGGCAAGTACTCCGACACCTGCCGCCGCGTCGGCAAGGGCAGCACCATGCTCAACGACCACTTCTTCCGCACCTTGATGCAGGTGCTCCACCCCGAAGCACAGGACTCTTTCTTCGAGTGGGCCTTCAGGCACGAGAAGGAGAAGGAGCCGCGCCACGTCCTCGACTGGATTCGCGCGAAAGTCTCGTGGAAACGCGAGAGTTATGATTATCACCCCGACCAGGCCAACCGCAAGGCCAAGGCTGGCACCACGCCCGCCTCCAGCTCTCAAGGGAGCAACAATGCCCGCTCGGCGGGGCCGAGGCCGCCGACTGCCGCTAGTGCGGCCACGGCGCGCCCGCCCAAGCCGGCCGTGCAAGCCACTACCTTCGCCACCGCCGTGGAGGAGGACTACGCCGAGCAGTACTCGGACGACGAGGAGTACGAGGCCGCCGTCTACGCGGCCAGCACGGAGCTAGCCTGCGACTGCTGCGGCAAGAAGCACGAGCTCGAGAAGTGCCCCGCCTTCCTCGGCATGCAGCCGACCGAGAGGAGGGCCTTCGCCATCAGGTCAAGGAGGTGCTTTCGCTGCTTGACCCCCGAGCACCGAGTCCCTCAATGCACGTCAGACATCATCTGCGGCGTCGATGACTGCAAGAGGAAGCACCACCCCACTCTGCACAACTCCGCGCAGAGGTCCCTGCCGGCCATGACCCTGGAGCACTTCGTCGGCAGCGTGTCGGCCGTGCCAATGCATGCGCCCGCGAGCACCGTCGCGCTGCGCACCGTCACCGTCTACCTCGGCAACGCCCTGCTCGGCCTTAGCGTCCGCTGCAATGCCTTCCTCGACGACGGCAACACCACGCCCTTCATCTCTAGGCGCGTGTACAACGAGCTGCGGCTCACCGGAGCCATGCTCCCGATCAAGATTACGACCGTCGACGGCGTGGAGAGACACGTGCGCAGCCTCTGCGTCGGCCTCAGGCTGAGGAGCCTCGACGGCAGCGTCAGGAAAAGCATCCGGGCGCAGGTCATGGACGACCCCGCGAAGGGGATCACGGCCATCGACTGGAACAAAGAGAAAGAGCGCTACCCCCACCTCAAGGACATTCCCTTCGACAGCCCCGTCGCGGGCGGAGTGGACTTGATGCTGGGCAACACTGAAGCCGGCCTCATGCGCGCCATGGAGGCCGACATCGTCGGGGAGGAGCCCGACTTGCCTCTCGCGAGGAAAACTCCTCTTGGCTGGACCGCCACCGGCCCCATGATCGACAGGCCGGACCCCATGCCGGGCGTCCGCGCCTTCTTCGTCAACCTCAACTCCGCCGTGCTGGCCGACGAGTTTGAGGCCCCCTGCGCCGAGGACGGCATGTGGGAGAGCATCGAGGCCCAAGTTGCGGCCAAAGGATCAGTCAAAGGCTTCTGTCTAGAGGACCGCGAGGCCCTCTCCCTCGAGGAGGAGCTCGCCGTGCGCATGGCGCAGCACGGCCGCAAGCGCAAGGGCGACCGCTACGAGATGCCCGTCACCTGGAGACCGGAGGACATCAACGGCAAGTCCGGCGTGTGGAACGCCCTGCAGCGCTACATCAGCTCCGACACGGGGGGAGCCTCGACTGCCGCTTGTGCGGCCACGAGCGCACCCACCGCCACGGCAACTGTCACGGGGGGAGCCTCGACTGCTGCTTGTGCAGCCACGAGCTCACCCGCGGCAACGCCAACTCTCACGGGGGGAGCTCCGACTGCCGCTTGTGCGGCCACGGAGCCACCCACGTCAGCAACCACAACCACGACAAGCCCAGAGGCTAGCTCGACTGCCGCTTGTGCGGCCACGAGCGCAACCTCAACTACGGGCGCCGCGCCGACTGCCGCTTGTGCGGCCACGGCCGACGGCCCCTTCGCGGACCCGCTCTACGTCAACCCGCCCAGCGACCTGCCGAACAATTTCCCCGTCGCGGTCAAGAGGCTGCAGAACCTCTTCAAGAACAAGCTCAAGTGCAAGAAGAAGCGCCTGGCCTACGGCACCGTCTTCGACAAGTGGAAGGGCAAAGGCTACATCGAGAGAGTGCCGCTTCGCAGCGGCAGGTTCTACTTGCCGCACTTTCCCGTGGAGCGCGCCGGCGCCCTGACGACGAAGGTGCGCCCCGTCTTCGACTCCAAGGACGAGCGCGCCGGCAAGAGCCTCAACCACGTCGTCATGCCCGGCCCCTCCCTCATCGCAGACCTGAGAAAGGTGCTCATCCGCTTCGAGAGGCACGCGATCGCCGTCGCGGCCGACGTCTCCGAGATGTACTTGCAAGTCTTGCTGAGGTCCGAGGACCAAGCCTACCACCACTTCTTGTGGGAGGACGAGAACGGCCTCGTCGAGTACCGCTTCACGAGGTTCCCCTTCGGCAACCGCTGCGCCCCCTTCATCGCGCTCTACACGGTCAGAGAGCACGCCAGGGAGCTGCTGGGCGAGGAGAGCCCCGCCTTCGAGACCATCTGCGACAGCACGCTGATGGACGACACGCTCGACTCCTTCGCCACCGTGGAGGAGGCAAGGGCCATCATCCACACGCTCAAGGAGATGTACGCCGGCATCGGCATGACGCTCCGCAAGTTCCTGTCCAGCGACCCCGAGGCGCTGACGGACGTGAGCGAGGAGGACCGCTCGCCGAGCCTCTCCATCAACGAGCTCGTCAACGACCCCACGGCCGACGCCACGAAGGCCCTCGGCCTGCTGTACGCCGCCGTCGACGACGCCTACTACTTCAAGCACGACCTGCCCACCTGGGACCGCTGGACCAAGCGCCGCATGCTGAGCTGCTTCGCCTCGCTCTTCGACCCCCTCGGCAAGATCATGCCGGTGGTGTCCGCCGCGCGCATCCTCTTCCAAGACACCTGGCGCTCGCCGCTGGGCTGGGACGAGGACCTCCCCGCCGACATCGCCGAGGCGTGGAACGCCTGGCGCGAGGGCCTGGCCGGCCTCGACGGCCTCGTCCTCGAGCGCTGCCTCATCCAGGTGGACAAGGAAGTCTTCGCGCAGATCATGCACTGCTTCGTCGACGCGTCCGAGAAGGCCTACGCGGCCGTGGCCTACATCCTCACCGAATATGAAGACGGCAGCCGCAGCGTGCGGCAGATCTTTGCCCGCGCCAAGGTGGCGCCAAACCCTCCCGAGACGATCCCGCGGCTGGAGCTGCGCGCCGCTGTCCTCGGCATCGAGGTCGCCGCCCTCGCCCGCAACGCACTGGGCTGGGGCGAGGAGCAGGTCATCTACTGGTCGGACTCCAAGACGGCCCTGCAATGGATCACGAACGAGCGCTCGCAGTGGAAGGTCTTCGTCGCCAACCGCGTCAAGAAGATCCGCAACCGCTCCGAGCTCAAGCAGTGGTTCTGGGTCCCGACCGCCGAGAACCCCGCCGACCTGCCGAGCCGCGGCCGCCTCGCCACGCAGCTGCGCGACGAGTGGGAGTTCTGGCACCGCGGCCCCTCCTTCCTGGAGGGCGACTGGCCCGAGCAGCCCTGCCTCCGCAACTACCAGGTCCCTGCTGAGGCTGCCAAAGAGATCAGAGTCATGGCCACCTCCGTGGAGGTCGAGCCCAACACATTCCCGCCGCTGTGGGAGGAGAACTCGCGCTGGGACCTGCAGCGCTGCTCCTCGTTCCACAAGCACGTGCGCATCATCGCACGCGTCATCTCCGCCATCAGGAAGTGGCGCAACTACACCAAGCCGGAGCTGGCGACTGCTGCTGGTGCAGCCACGCCGGCCCCGCCCCTCTCTCCAGCAGAGCTGAGGGAGGCAGAAGTCGAGCTACTGCGGCAAGATCAACTCCGCTACCTTGCTGAAGAATACGAGACGCTAGAGCGAGGACATGAGCTGCCTCGGCATCATCCTCTGCGGCGACACCTGCCAGAGATCGACCAAGGAACAGGCCTCATCGTGCTGCGCCCCCGCCTACTCGGGCACCGACCGATCGTCCTCGCCCGCCACGGCGCCGCGCTGTCCAGGATCGCGCGCGACCTGCACGTGCGCGAGCTCCACCACGTCGGCGGCGGCAGCCGCGTCTGGCACGAGTACACGCAGCACTACTGGACCCCGAACGGGCGCCGCCGCGTCGAGTCCGCGGCCAAGACCTGCATCGTGTGCCAGAAGAGGAGGCCTCACCCCAAGGAGATCACCACCGGCAAGCTGCCGCTCGTGAGGACGCCCGCGGGCGACCGCAAGGCCCCCTTCGCCGTCACCGGCGTCGACGCCGCCGGCCCCTTCCGCGTCAAGATCGGCAGGAGCCGCGCCGCCTGGCCGCGCTACGTGATCCTGTTCACCTGCGCCGTCTACCGCGCCGTGCACTGCGAGCTGGTGGCCTCGCTCTCCGCCGAGGAGTTCCTCATGGCCTTCGCCCGCTTCATGGCCCGCCGCGGCATCAAGCCCGGCCTCGTTATCAGCGACAACGGCGGCAACTTCCGCAAAGGCAACGAGCTGCTGCGCGAGCTCACCACGACGCTGTACAACGACCGCGAGCTGATCAACAACCGGTTCGACGACATCGAGTGGCAGTTCATCCCCGTCCGCGCGCCGTCCTGCGGCGGCTTCTACGAGCGCATGATCAAGGACCTCAAGAGCGCGATGCACGCGATCGTCCCGCATCATGGCCTCCTCACGCTGGAGGAGCTCGAGACCGTCGTGGTCCTGGCCGAGGGCTACATGAACGGCCGCCCCGTGGGCATCGTGCCCTCGGACGCCGACGAGCTGACCGCGCTGACGCCCAATCACTTCCTCAGCGGCGGCCGCGTCGTGGACCTCGTCCCGAACGCCGACGCAGACAAGCTGGGCAAGCGCTGGACACACATCCAGGCGGTCCTGGAGCAGCTGTGGGCCGAGTTCGTGCGCAGGATGCACTCCTACCTGCAGCAGCAGCACTACGCCCACGTGGCCAACATCAAGTTCGAGGCCGGCGACATCGTCGTTTTGGCCGACAAAAAGAGAAGAGGCGTGTGGTCCGTGGGCCGCATCGCCAAGACCCACCCAGGCGAGGACGACGTCACGAGGGTGGTGGACGTGTGGGTGCCCGGCATGAAGAAGCTCTACACCAACCGCTCCACCAAGTACCTCGCCAAGCTCGACGTCTAGCCGAGTGCGTCGAGGTTGCGTGACGCGACTTCCGGCCTAGCTGTCGAGGTTGCGTGCGCGACTTCCGCCTCGAGCTCCGCGCCTCGGAAGGAGCTC
>JBCBIJ010000019.1:0-4476 GCA_038524795.1 Pseudomonadota bacterium
CTCTTCTACCGCCGCATCGAAGGCACAGCGACGGGAAGCAGACAGAGATGTTTCAAATCTGCGCTATTCTGCAAATCCGGGCAGCGGATCAGCCGCTTGCGAGTCTGAACGAGCGCTGCAACTAGCGGTGCGCGTCCCAGCTCTCAATCACTGCTCTCGCTGTCCTGACAAGCGGAATCCGCGAACCGAGCAGCACAGGACACTTTTGACAACCTCATGTACATGTATGAACGCTTGCGTGCGGGCTGGAGGCCCCACGAATGCTGATTCGCTGGCAAACTGTCCTGACACAGCTGTCACGACCGCGCCACCGATTCAGCCTCTTCGTGAAGCCGAACCGCACCCAGCAAGTAATATTCAGTACGAGATTCAATATTTTGATGGAATGGCGGTTACTGTCGAGCGCAAAGAGGCTCGTCCGCGCGCAGCCGGTGACTGCGAACAACCTGATGAAACTACACCGGAACTTGCGAAAGGAGCGGCGCAGAGACGAAACCAGCAAACAGCACACCACGAAAACACACAAAGAGACTGTTCTCGTGCGAATGCTGACGATTCCGACCCTCTGCGCCAATCCGTCGTCGATCGCGAGAAGGCAACGTCACCAGCGCCTGAACCGCGCCAAAAGCCTCCCCGAACACAGAACGATGATTGTTCTAATCCTTGTTGTGGTCCTTTGCCTTCTGCTGTCTGTTCTGACTCGCCTGTTGCTGCTGTTCCTGCTCCTGTTACTCCCACTGACGCTCCGGTGCGAACTTCGGTTACGCATCATGACACCTGTGCACAACCCTGTGAACAAGTTTGTGACCGAACCTGCGAACAACCCTGTGCACCCCAAACCTCCTCTGAACTTGTTCCTGTCGCTGTTTCTGCCGTTCCACCTCGTTCCAAACTGCCGCCTGTTGTTACGACTGCCATGAAGAAGCCTAAGCGGACTGTGGCTACGCCTCTGATCAAACACTCAGCTCTCCTGGACACGGTTCCAGCTAGAGGTCTCGAGCTGTCTGAGTATGAGCCGCCAGCCGATCCCTTTTCTTCCCCCAGGGCATTAGTACGCTGCCGCGACACCCGCTTGCCCCCCTACCCACCCCCACCCACGGCCCAGAACGACGCCGCCGCACTCGTTCCAACCCCAAACAAGAGCACAACGCCGCCGCCGGCACCCACAGCAGACACGGCGGGGGCCCCCACCTCTGCAGCGGCGGCGCCAGCTCCCCCGCAGGACGGCAGCCCGGTAGTCCAGGCTATCGGGCCGCCGGCCGGAGCTGGAGCCGCCGCTGCAGAGGAACCGGGGGGCCCAGCCGCCTCCAGGGGCGGCGCCGCCTCAAAGAAGCAGCCACAACCCGCCGCCAAACCGCCACAACCCCCGCGCGCTGCCGCCAAGCCGCCGCCGCCAGGCCCCCCGAGCGCCGCCACTTCGAAAAAGGCCAAGGGGACTCCTGGCGGCCGCGGGGCGCGGCCGCGCGCCCAAACACCCGCCGCACCCCCGCAGCCGCCCCAGCGAGGGCTGCGGCCTGATCGCGCTGCGGTCCCGCAGAGCCCAGCCCCCGCCTGCAGGCCCGAATGGGCACAAGCTACAACTGCAGCAGTGGAGGCGATCGCTGACGCGCTGCACCACGGGGTCGGTGAACCGGGCAGGCGGCAGCTTGCCGAAGGCCTTCAGGCTCTCGGCGACCTGCCCGCTCTCGCCCTGGCGGACAAAGGCGCCTCCCGCTCTCGCGGCCGCCGCGCTGTCGCTCGCCTGCGCCGCATGGCGCAGGGTCTGCAGCCGGAGGACCTCGAGGACGGGGCCGCCCCCGCCACCCAAGGCGACAAGCGCCGTCGCCGCACCATCGCCACCCAAGACAAGATGGTTCGCCGCATCCAGCGGCACTTGCGCAACGGGAGTGTCTCCAGGGCAGCCAAGGTGCTGGAGTCTGAGCCGCTAGCGGACATGACGCACACCCGGAACCTGAATGCCCTGAAGAAGCTCCACCCCGACGCCCCCGAACCGGACCCGCTGGACGCGCCCGAGGCCCCACTCCAGGTGGATGTCTCCCTCGTCCAGAAGGTGGTGGAAAAGGTCTCTGCCCACCACCGCGGCTCCGCCGGGGGGCCCACCGCGTGGACGTACGAGATGATCGTCGCGGCCGCCACCGCTAGTGCGGACTGCACTAGGGCCGTCGTCACCATGGTCAATCTCATCCTCTCAGGCAAGCTCCCCCGGGACTGCTTCCTGTTGGACTCCACGCTGGTGGGCACCCAAAAGCCCGCAGGCGGCATCCGCCCCATCGCTATCGGGGAAGCCTGGTATCGCTTCGCGATGCTGTGCGCCCTCGTCGCTGTCGGCCGAGACATTGGAATGGCCCTTGCGCCGCTCCAAGTCGGCGTCGGCACCAGCGGTGGAGTGGAGGCTGTAGCGCACGCCGTTCGCAACGCCCTCGACACCGATCCCGACCATATCGCGCTGTCGCTGGACATACAGAACGCCTTCAACTCCGTCTGCCGCAAGGCGGTGTTGCAGGAAGTGCGTGCGCATGCGCCGAGCTTGCTGCCGGTTGTACAGTGGGCCTACGGTAAGCCCACTAACCTGCACGTCCTCGGTGCACCTGACGGCACCCCCCCGATCCTCTCGCAGACCGGGGTCCGGCAGGGGGACCCCCTGGGGCCGCTTCTCTTCGCTCTTGCGTTGCAGAAGCCGCTTCGCGGGGCTCTCGCTGCCGCTCCGGGTGCGCACGGAATAGCGTATCTGGACGACTGCACTGCAGTTGGAAAGAGCTCAGCTCTCAGGGCCTTCCTAAAGGAGCTGGACGGCACTGGTCCCAATAGTGTTCGCTCCATCGGCCTCCGCATCAGGAAGGACAAGTGCGGGCTTTATGGCGGCACAGGCACGGCGTGCGCGGATCTCGCCGCAGCCGTCAAGCTGCCCCATAAGCCGGATGGCCTCACAGTCGTCGGCGTTCCGATCGGCACTTCCGCCTATCAGACCCAGACCGTGAGTGCCCGCGCCGATAAAGTCACCAAGCTGGTTGACCTTCTCGGCACCCTGACGAAGCTGCCTCTCCAATCCCAGTGGCTGCTGCTCAGCATGTCTCTCAACGCCCGCATGACTCACTTCATGCGGGTGCTCCCTTGGAACTTGATACAGGGCGCGATGCGTCGCGTGGACAGCCATGTCCATGCGGCCGCGGCCTCGCTGTTCCAACTGCGCCAACCCCTCTCTGACACTGCTCGAGCATGCCTTGTGGCACCGATCCGGCATGGCGGCTTCGGGCTGACGGCCTCCGAGGAGCCCGTCGCCCGTGCCGCCTTCCTCGCCGGCTCTGCCCTGGCACAGGTCATCATGGCCGACGGACCCACGGCGTTCCAGCCGTTCAAGGGGCCGAAAGCCGCCGACCTGCGCGCCTCTTGGGACGTCCTGCACGCCGACTTTCGTGACGACTGCAACTGGCCCCCGGATGCGGCCCCGCTGCGCGACCAGGACGTGCCTGTGCTCCTGCCACATGCCCAACGCCTGGTCACTCGCGCGGTGGCGGACCGCCGTTTCGCTGCGGCCATCGCAACGACGGCGGCGTCGACGTACGAGGCGAAACGGGACGCCTCCCGGCTGCGCAGCAGCGCCGGGGCCCCCTCGGGGGCCTGGCTGCTTGCGATGCCGCGTGAGACGACCGTGATGGGCAACAGCGCGTTTCGGCACGCTGCCCGTCATCGCCTCGGGGAAGGTGCCCCTCAGCACCTGACCCCGCCGGCGTGCACCTGCGGCCACGGCCTGGCCGACCGCCCCGACCACGCGATGGTGTGTGTCCAGTGCAACAAGCAATCCACGCTGCGCCATGACAACCTGGCTTGCGCCGTGCGCCGTGCTGCTGCTCGCACTGGAGCCCCCACCAACCGTGAGACGGGCTACCGCTTCCTGTCCGCCACTCCGGCGCAGGCAGAGGCGGCCGGGTTCACTCGTTCCGACGTCCTCGTCATGGGGCCGGACGGCACGATCTACCTGATCGATGTCGTTGTCACCCACCAGCACATGGGTTGCAAGCTGGATCAGTGCCACAAGAGCACTGGCAAGGCTGCGCAGCTCGCTGCGGATGACAAACTCCGGCAGTTCCGCCTCAGCGGCGACGCACAGCAGTACGTCTTTGTGCCGTTTGCGGTGGAGTCCCACGGCCGCCTGTGCAAGCAGGCGGTGGCGTTCTTGAACGAGATGGGGGATTGGGCTTGCGGAGGCGACAAAGGAGGAAAGAGCCGGTTCATGATGAGCGTGTATCGCGAGATCAGCGTTGCTCTTCAGGTCGGCAATGGCCTCATGTACACCAAATCCAGCGAGCGGCTTGTCCGCGCACAAGGCCGCCATTTCATGCAGGGTGCTCCTGTGCCTGTCATGGAGGAGGCCCTCCTTTAAGCCTCCGTCTTCCCTTGCTGTGCGTTCTCTTGCTTTGCAGGTTCCCGGAGTCTCCTGGGGTCTGCGCCCTCGGCTGCACCTCCTGCTGCTGCCCC
>JBCBIJ010000020.1:0-2314 GCA_038524795.1 Pseudomonadota bacterium
CGATGCCGCCGCGACGGGGACGTTCGCCTGCAGCTCGGGGAACTTGGCGATCGTCTGAGACCAGACGTGGTCTTTCTTCGGTTTCTTGCACTCGACGCCCGTGTGGTCGCTGTCCCAGACGCCGCAGTAGAAGCAGACGCCCTGGGGCGTCTGGGACAGCGACCACACGGGCGTCGAGTGCAAGAAACCGAAGAAGGACCACGTCTGGTCCCAGACGATCGCCAAGTTCCCCGAGCTGCAGGCGAACGTCCCCGTCGCGGCGGCAGCGACCCCGCAACAGCAGCAGCAGCAGCAGCAGCCAGTTCTTCTCACCCAAGCGCAGTGGGAGCAGGTCCAGCGGCAGCAGCAGCAGCAGCAAGGCAACGCTCACGTCGCGTGCCTCGAGCTGGCGCCGACACTCACGCCGGAGCAGTCGGCGGCCCGCTGGGCCGAGTGGACGGAGCGCCAGCGCAGCCACGTCAAGGCGGTGCACCAGGCCGAGCGCCAGGAGCACGTCAACGAAGACTAGGGGCGTCTCCTGGGGTATGCATCCGCCTCAGCACGAGATATGTCGGAGTTCCTCGCTGTCCTCGACACCGAGGACACGAGGACAGGATGCATAGCCTCCGTGGAGGCCACGACGTTAGCCGCGGAGAAGCGGCCGAAAGCGGACGTGCAGTGGCACGACCGCTCGATGACAGCGCTACTTGACACGGGAGCCGCGATCTGCTGCATGTCAAGAGAGTTCTACGAAGGGCTCACGACCTACGACGTCGCGCACGAGATGGTGGAGGCCAACGTGACCAACATCGTCGCCGTGGGCGGCGGCCGCGTTCAACTGCACGCCGCCGTGCTGCTGAAGTTCAAGATTAACGGCATGCCATTCAAGTGGCCCGTGGGAGTGTTCGACGGACTGAGCATCGACTTTCTCATCGGACAGTCACTTTTGCGAAAATATGGCGCCGTTATCGATTGCGAAATCGACGAAAATCTTAGGTTTAAATATCTGAGTGCGATGAATCTTGCGGCCGGGCAAGTGAAAAAACGGCATGAAATAAGCGAGTACTCCATCGACGAGGTGACGGTGGAGACGACGGGCTCGCACAGAGACGGGATCTGCTACGTCGACAGCGTGGTCGACGGCGTGATCCCCGGCGTGTACGATATCACCGACGGAAAAGTGCGCGTTCGCGTGAAAAACGATAGCCACCTGCCGAGACACGTGGAGGAGGGTGTGCTTACGTCTATTGAGCCACTTAATGAAGATGATGTGTTGCGGACTCATCAAATCTTGCACTGGCAATCAGAGCCGCCCGAAGTGAGCTGCGTGAGCGAAGGGAAATCTGATACGAGCGTGCTCAGCGACGACCTCAAAAGCATGCTTTGGGACTTAGTGAAAAAACTCGACGGCAAATCTGACGACGATGATGATGTAAACCCGTCCGAGTTCAAGAATGATGCCGAGCGCGACGAATTTTTCGGCATGTTATGCGATAAGTATGCAGCTTTTGCGGCACACCCATATGATTTGGGCAGAACTGACGTTGTACCGCACAAACTGCTCCGACGACACGATGAGCCGGTTTTCAGGAAGCAATTCCCGATCCCCAAAGCGCACGAGGAGTTCATCAACAAGTCCGTGGACGAGTTGCTGAAGCTGCGGCGGATCAAGCCCGACTACAAGTCCAGGTACAACTCCGCTATCTTCGCGGTGAAGAAGCCGCACGGCGGCGGGCTGCGCCTGGTCCAGGATCTGCGCGCAATCAACAAATCGATCCACGACGATTATCACTCCTTTATGAGCGTAGGAGAATGTCTCGATAGGCTAGGAGGTACGAACGCGAAACTCCTCTCGGCACTGGACCTGCAAAACGCGTACTGGCAGATGACGCTCGACCCGGACAGCCAGGAGTTGACGGCGTTCACGGTCCCGGGCAGGGGCAAGTTCGTGTGGACAGTCTCGACGATGGGGCTCAAGAGCTCGCCCGCGGCCTTCTCGAGGTTGATGGAATACATCTTCAAGGGCATGAAGAACGTAATCTGTTACCTCGACGACGTGATACTGGGCAACGCGTGCTTCCGCGACCACTTCAACGACGTGAAGGAGTGCTTGCAGAGGCTCATCACCCACAACCTCAAGCTGAACCCGAAGAAGACGATGTTCTGCAAGAAGCGCATGCCCTACTTGGGCTACGAGATCTCCTGCGACGGGATCAAGCCGGGGAGGGAGAAGGTGAAGGCGATCGCCGAGATGAAAGAGCCGACAACGACGGAGGGCATCCTCGAGTTCGTCGGCCTCGCCAACTACTTCCGCTCCTTCGTCAAGGACTTCTCC
>JBCBIJ010000021.1:0-2183 GCA_038524795.1 Pseudomonadota bacterium
CGAAGCCCGAGTGGTTTTAAACTAATAAAAGCACCCTTCCCTTGCGGTCAGGGCATGTCGCACGTATTAGCTCTAGAATTACCAGGGTTATCCGAGTAATTGGATTCCATCTAGTGGATTATGACTGGTTTAATGAGCCATTCGCGGTTTAGCCTTAGGACGGCCTGTACTGACACATGCATGGCTTAATCTTTGAGACAAGCATATGACTACTGGCAGGATCAACCAGGTAGCTACCAGGAAGAACGTCGCCGGCGAACGACGCACCCCAGCTGTGGGCATGCGTCGCCACCTTCCCCGTCCCTCGCGCCCGGCGGGGGCGTTCACGCGACTGCACCACCGCGCCGGGTGGCCGTACCGCGTGACTGCGCCGGGTCGCGGAGAGCAGTGCCGAGGACGTACGGGGGCGAACGACGGCCAGCGCCGCGAACCCCTTTCCGTCCCTCACGCCCGGCGAGGGGAGACACGCGACTGCACCGCCCCTGTCACGGGGAGGCCGTACCGCGTTCTCGCGCCGGGTCGTGGGGCAGCTGCCCCTCTGGTAGCTAAAGAACGTCTCCCCAGGACGTCCCTCGTGCCCGGCCAGGTTGAGCAAGCGCGACTGCACCACCGCGCCGGGTGGCCGTACCGCGTTCTCGCGCCGGGTCACGGAGCAGCCCATCACCAAGGACGTGGGCAGGCGGGACGACGCGCGCTTGCACGCCGACACCGCCAAAGTCCCACGCCCCTCGTGCCCGGCGAGGTTGAGGGAAACGCGACTGCACCACCGCCTGGGTGGCCGTTCCGCGTCCTCGCGCCGGGTCACGGTGAGCAGCGGCTGCTGCTGCTCAATACCTCGGGACCCCTCTCCGAATTCGGAGGGGGCCAAACCTTGCAGCAAGTTTCACACTTGGCCTTGCGGAGCCGTCCCGTCTCCGGGACGGCATTTCGGGTCAAAAGGATCTGGTGGAGAGGCCACGACGGACCTCTCCCTCTGTCGCACGGACAAGAGTTGCAATGCATCTTACACAATAGCCTGCTCGCTTCCGAAGGAAGTCGCCCGCATAAAGGAGACCCTAGGGCACGTTCGGCGCTTCGGCTTATCAAACCGACATCATCCCCCGGAGCCGTCGTTCGCGACCACCAAAATACGACAACCAGACACTGTGCCCTGCACCTCAACGTCCAGCATTGAGTTCTTTATCACAGTGATACACAGTGCGTGTTGGATGTCGAACAGAAGGAAGCCATTGCGAAACTTGGCCGGAGCGGAATCCGTCTGGTAAGGCCTCTCCGCTGACCCGACGCTGTCCCCGCCGATAACGGCTGGCTAGAGAAGCGCCACTCGGGGACGCAACCCAACCACCGCACCGGACTGGTTTCCGCGGACTTGTCTCATAGTGAAGTAGCGGGTTCTAAAGCCGTTGGAGGGTACCCCCAAAAGGATTTGGAGGATTTCGTAGAGGATTTCATAAGCTCGGGGACAGCACGTACACGAATACCCTCGCCGTGTGCACGCGCCGCGCTGCCTACGTCGCACGCCCGTATGCCCCCCCCAGGAAAGGTGACACGTACCGGTCGCTTCGGCAAGCTTTTGGTTCAGGGGTCAAGATGAGGGCCCCGGCCATTTCCCTCCCGGTGCCGCTAACCAGGGACCACCTCGGACAGGACTACCGAGCGCAATGCCGGAATTTCCACGCCGAGGAGCCCTGAGCACCGGGCGCCATATAAACAGCTCCGAATACGCCTAAGAACAGGAAGGGGCACGGCGCGAACACCCGAACTCAATCGACAGTGTTCACACACACACCACTCCCTGGCGCGCACCGTCACAAAGGATGGCGGAGTAAGACGGAGGTGGTAAGCGTGCACCGCGACGCCCCCAACGCGTGGGGACGCACGGCAACGCTTTCGCAGAGTCAGCCATGGTACACCTTATTTTCGCGCTCGCCTTGGACGGCAGGTCAGCGAAACGACAGGGGCCCAGTCCGATGCTATACACAGTGAACCCTGGAGCGGGGATTACCACCTTCGAGCACCGCTAGTTCCACTACTGCCTGCTAGCCCGAACGCGCCGGGCTAGCTGCTGCCTCCCAAGAGAGTAAACCACAGGCGTGATGGACGAGGAACCAATGGTCCAACGACGAGCCGAGAAACGGCCGAAGTCTTTCCCTGGAAACGCCTCTCCCGCGGCGAGACCCCAG
>JBCBIJ010000022.1:0-1832 GCA_038524795.1 Pseudomonadota bacterium
GTCTTTGCACATCTGGGTGTGTCACCGCTCCATCAAGCAACACACTGGCATTGAGCGCGGGCAGTTTCGGCTGGAGACGTCGCAGCGCAACTTCATTGGGCTGGCGCTTCGTGCTTACCTCAGGCTGGAATGGCATCGTGTGCAGTCCCGACAATCCATTTTTCACACCAGGCTGGACATTGTTCGGCGGTATCTGTTCAGCCAGTGGCAGAGAGTGGGATTAATAGATAAAGTTGTGCGATGAGCGACGAAAACTTCTCTCCCAATGACCTCGGGATCACCGAGGAGGACTGGCAACAGACGCCCGCTGCGGTGCGTTCTGCCCTGGGAATTCTCCACGGGGAGCTGGCGAAAATCAAAGAACAGCTCAAGCTGACCTCGGAGACATCCTCAAAGCCGCCCTCGAGTGACGCGCCACGCCACAACCGCGAGAAAAGGGGAAAGCTGCCGAGTGGCAAAAAGCGCGGCGCTCAGCCCGGACGCAAAGGCACCTATCGCAAGCCGAAGCCGCCGGATGAGGTGAGTGAGTTTCATGTCCACAGCCCCGAAACGTGTCAGCACTGCGGTGAGGCTTTGGCGGGCGAGGATGCCGCGCCGTATCGCTGGCAGGTGACGGACATCCCACGGGTGAAGCCAATCGTGATCGAGCACCAGATCCATACCCTGACGTGTGCCTGCGGCAAAGCCACGCGCGGTCAGATGCCGCCCGAGGTGGCCAGCAGCCAGTTCGGCCCACGCCTGACGGCGCTGGTGGGGATGTTGATCGGGCAGGAGCGACTGAGCAAGCGGGGCGTGAAGCGGGTGCTGAAGACGGTGTTCGATGTGGACATCTCAGTGGGCGCGGTGGTGGCGCGTCAACAGGAGGTCAGCAGCAGTCTGGCAGAGCCGTATGAGGCGATCGCGGCGCATGTCAAAACGGCTGCCAGCCGCAACATTGACGAAACACCGTGGCGCGAGTCCGGACAGCTGGCCTGGCTGTGGGCGCTGGTCAGCGCAGAAGCAACACTGTTTCACATCAGTCCCAACCGCAAGCGAGCGACTGCCGAGGCGCTGCTGGGTGATAATCCAGACGCGCTGACCACTTCCGACCGCTTCACTGCCTACAATCGGCTGGACCCGCAGCGCCACCAGACCTGCTGGGCGCATTTGCTGCGTGCCTTTCGCCGCTTCCAGTTGCGCGATGGCCCGTCCGCTCAGGTCGGCGGGATGCTGGACATCTACAGCGATTATCTGCTGCACCGCTGGCGGGATGTGAAACGGGGTCATCTGAGCCGCGTTGATTTTCTAAACGAAGTGCCACAGCATCAGGCCCACATCCGACACTGGCTGGAAATCGGGAGCGGTCTGGATCAGGAACAAACCGCTGGCACCTGTCGCCGACTGCTGCGCCAGTGGCCGATCCTGTGGACCTTCACCCGCTTTGAGGGGGTGGAGCCGACCAACAATGCGGTCGAGCGGGCGTTGCGCCACGGCGTCATCTGGCGCAAACTCTGCTACGGGACTGCCTCTGAGCACGGGAGCCGCTTCGTCGAGCGCATCCTGACCGTCATCGCCACCGCGCGGCAGCAGAGCGTTGACCTGATGGGCTATCTGACCGATGCGATGCTCGCCCGGCGAGCGGGCTTTGCGGCTCCGGCGCTGCTATAGAACACAGCCTCGATTTCGATCCGCTTTACCCCCTGAACAGATACCATTCCACAAAGTGACTCACCATTAAATCTGCCTCCCGGTGTCTATACTCTATCAGCATCACCGTTCACAGAATACAGTGGGGCGGGTAATGATGGGGAATCATCATCAATCAGTTTCTCAGTCAAAGATGACTGAGAAAC
>JBCBIJ010000023.1:0-1770 GCA_038524795.1 Pseudomonadota bacterium
ATGCTTGCCGATCTCTACAAGCACGCTCGCAACGTCGACTTCCATGTGGGCCTCTTCTGCGAGGACCGCGTGCCCAACAGCCCGCTGCCAAACCTTGTCTTGCTGTTTGTGGCGCTCGACGCCTTCAGTCAGGCGCTAACCAATCCACTGCTCTCGCGCCACGTCTTCAAGCCCTCCACGTTTTCGAGCGTCGGGTGGAACGCCATCCGATCGACAGGAGCCTTGCGCGACGTGGTCGACCGCAACGTGCCCGGCGGCGCGGGCGACGCTTTCATCGGTATGACGCGACAGGACTGGACGCCAGAGTAGACCATTCCGTCCGCATCGCTACACAGTTCGGCGCAGCCGATGCTGCGCGTGACACAAACGGCGGCTCTCGGGCGCCGCGGCTGCGAGATCGGTGCAGCCTGCGGATGTGTATCGACCCAGTGGATTCCTGCTCATGCTACAAGGGAGACGATGTAGCGATGAGCGAGACAGTGACAGAAGAGATCAAGCGCTGGACGGCGAAGCGGAAGAGCGCGCTCGTCATCGAGATCATTCAGGGCAGAACGACGGTGGCCGAGGCCAGTCGGGCCTATGATCTGGCGCCCTCGGAGATCGAGGGTTGGGTCGAGGACGCGCGGAAGGGCATGGAGAATGCCCTCAAGACCAACCCGCTCGATGTTCGTCAGCAGTACGAGAAGCAGCTCAAGGACCTTCAGGAGGCCTATGGCGAGGCCATGTTGGAGCTGCGTGCGCGAAAAAAGTTTCAGGCCCTCATGGAGCGGGAGGACGGCAATTGATCCGGACGCTCCATGAGGGCCTTCGCGCTGAGGGCGTCACAGTGTCGATCTCAAAGCTCTGTGCCTGGTTCGGCGTGCCGCGGCGGACAGTGTATTACAAGCCGACGAAAGCAGCGCCGAAGGTCGACCCGCGCTTTGCGGAGCCGATCAAGGCGCTGATCGAGAAGGAGCCCTCTTTCGGCTACCGGACGGTCGCCTGGCTTCTCGGGCTCAACAAGAACACCGTGCAGCGGATCTTCCGGATCAAAGGCTGGCAGGTGAGAAAACGTCCTATCGGGGCACGGCCCCGGATCGAAGCGCTGCCTTCCGTGGCCTCAGCGCCTAACGAGCGCTGGTCCACAGATCTTTGCCGGGTATGGGCTGGCAAGGACCGCTGGGCGACGCTGGCGCTCGTCATGGACTGCCACACCCGAGAACTCCTCGGCTGGCACCTCTCGAAGAGCGGCAAGGCCTCGACCCCAGTGGCCGCGCTCGAGCAGGCGCTCATCGCCCGCTTCGGGACGCTCGGCCGCGTCACCACGCCGTTCCTGCTTCGCAGCGATAACGGATTGGTCTTCACGAGCCGGGACTACACGAAGATGGTCAGGAGCTATGGCCTGCGCCAGGAGTTCATCACCCCACACTGCCCGCAGCAGAACGGCATGATGGAGAGGCTCATCCGGTCTCTGAAGGAGCAGTGCGTTCACCGGCAACGCTTCGAGAGCCTGGCCCATGCCAGCCGAGCGATCGGCGACTGGAACAGGCCCGGCATCTCTCTCGGACCAGTGGCGTTCAATGCTGGTCTCTACAACCACCGCCGGCCGCATCAGGCGCTCGGCATGAGGACACCAGCCGCAGCCTTCGAATTAGCGGCATAACCTGGGCAGATTCCGCTGGGTCGATACAACTTCGCGGTCTCAAAGTATGCATTTGTTGTACTGAACCCAAAATCTTCACTTGACTTTAGAATCTAGAGAAACGTGCCGCTTTAGCCAATTTAAGAATG
>JBCBIJ010000024.1:0-1648 GCA_038524795.1 Pseudomonadota bacterium
AGCTGCTCAACCAAGAACTCATTGAACGTCACACTGCCCTCTCCTCACGAGAAGCGAAATGCCCTTGGCTCGGGAGTTTGGACAAGCGCCAGCCGGCAAGCTTTTTACCAGCGTGCCCCCTCTAATGCTGCTTGAGCGATCCAACGACACGCTGCTCAAGGCGCGCGTTGACCTTGATGCAAAGGGCGTGGGAGTGCGCTGGCACCGGCGCGATGCCCCTCTCCTGCCAGGGTTCGGAGTGACCCACTGTAAGGCGTGGCGCGTCGCTGAATGCCGCTCCAACCAGAACGATAAGTCATGGAACATCAGCAGCATACGCGAGCGTGGCGACCCCGGTAGGACTTGAACCCACAACCTGGCGATTAGAAGTCGCCTGCTCTATCCAGTTGAGCTACGGGGCCGGCGCGCACGGCGTCGACGTGATAGCCGCGCCGGGGCATGGCGGCAACGGCTCTGCGTCCGCCCCGAAACGGTCCTTCCTCCGTCGTTGCAGCGTCGCAGGCACCCGCTAGGCTCTGTGCCCGATCCGACGAGACCTGACCGGGAGGAGCCATCATGGCCGACGCCTTCACCCTCGAGAGCCTCTTCAATCTCGGCGTGCTGCTCTTCCTGCAGGCCGTGCTGGGCTTCGACAACCTGCTCTACATCTCCATCGAGAGCCAGCGCGCGCCCAAGGAAGAGCAGCAGCGCGTGCGCCAGATGGGGATCATCATCGCCATCTGCCTGCGCGTGGTCTTGCTGTTCGTGATGATCACGCTGATCGACGCGCTCGCAGAGCCCTTCTTCGTGCTCAACGTTCCGGGCATCGTCGAGGGCGGCGTGAACTTCTCAACCATCATCTTCATCTTCGGTGGCTGCTTCCTGATGTACACGGCGGTAAAGGAGATCAATCACCTCCTGAAGCTCGAGGACCCCGAACACGCCCACAAGAAGTCGTCGAAATCGGCGACGCAGGTGATCGCGCTCATCGTGTTCATGAACCTGATCTTCTCGTTTGACTCGATCCTCTCCGCGCTAGCGATTACGGACGTCTTCCTGGTGCTCGCCGCCGCAATCGTGATCTCGGGCGCAGGCATGTACCTGCTTGCGGACACAGTGTCCGACTTCATCGCGAAGAACCGGAAATACGAGGTGCTTGGCCTCTTCATCCTGCTCATCGTAGGGGTCGTCCTGCTGGGCGAGAGCGGGCATGCGGCGGAACCGCATCTCCATCTCTTCGGCTACGCGGTCGAGCCCATGTCGAAGACCACATTCTACTTCTCCATCGCCGTCCTCGTCGCGGTCGACATCCTGCAGTCGGGCTACAAGAAGAAGCTCGAGGCAATGCGGGAGCGGGAACAGGCGGAGAAGGGTGTCGCACCAACGCCGGCCGAATGATCCTCCTCGGCCAATACGACAGCCCCTTCGTGCGTCGCGTGGCGGGGCTGCTGCACTGGCACGGCATCGCTTTCGAGCGCGAGGTGCTCTCGGTCTTCCGCGACTTCGACGCGGTGCTCGAACGAAACCCTCTCGGAAAGGTGCCGGCGCTGCAGCTCGACGACGGAACCTGGCTCTACGAGAGCCGGAGCATCGTCGAATGGGTGGAGGCGAGGGCGGATGCCGCGTCGCGACTCACACCAGCCGATCCACACCTCCTATGCCAGACCTT
>JBCBIJ010000025.1:0-1576 GCA_038524795.1 Pseudomonadota bacterium
CTCGCCGCCGAACGATCAGCCGATGATGGTTGTACCAGGCGACTCATTCCAGCGTTGCCAATTCGACGGATTCTCTCGTTTTCCAAGGGGCGCGCCGATGAATCAGTTCCGTCTTGTAGAGACCGTTGATCGTTTCAGCCAGCGCGTTATCCTAGCTGTCGCCACGGCTGCCGACGGACGGCTCAATACCCGCCTCGGCCAAACGTTCGCTGTACCGAATGCTGACGTATTGAGCCCCCCCTATCGGAGTGGTGTATCAAAATCCCATCATCGCCCGGTTGGCCCGCGTACAGCGCCTGTTCGAGCCCATCCAGAACGAAGTCCGTGCTCATCAACGAACTGACGCGCCAACCGACGATGCGACGGGCCGTCGATCACGAACCCCACGTACAGCCAACCCTGCCACGTCGAGACATAGGTGAAGTCAGACACCCAAAGCTGATTCGGGCGCTCAGCCTTGAACTGCCGGTTGTGACCCGGTCCAGCGCGCGCGGGGCGCTCGTATCAGGATTTGTCGTGCGAACCTCGCTTGCCGCGAACTGCGCCTCGCAAGCCCTGCAGTTTCATCAGCCGCCCAACCGTGCAGCGTGCAACCACAATGCCCTCCCGGTTCATCTGCTTCCAGACCTTCGGCACACCGTAGACCTGCATGTTGGCCCGCCAGACACGCTTGATCTCGGGTTGCAGGACCTCATCGCGTTTGGCGCGAGCGCAGCGTTTGGACGGATTACGAAGCTGCGCAGCATGGCGTCGGTAGCCCGACGGGGCAATCCGCAAGACCTTGCAGATTGGCTCGACCCCGAAGGTGTCTCGATGCTGATCAACGAAGGCTTTCAAGACTTGAATCGGCGGTCGAGCTCCGCCTGGGCGAAAAACGCGCTCGCGACCTTGAGAATCTCGTTGGCACGACGCAACTGCTTGACTTTGCGCTCCAAGGCCTTGAGGCGCTCGCGCTCGTCTGTGGTCACGCCATCGCGCTCACCGTGGTCGACCTGGTCGCGCTTGACCGACTCGTGCAGTGTCTGCGGCGTACAGCCGATCATCGGCGCAATCGATTCGACCGCCGCCCACATCGACGGATGTTCGCTACGCTGCTCACGTACCAGACGCACTGCGCGCTCCCGGACTTTCGGAGAAAACTTGGTTGCCTTCTTGTTCATGGCTCGATTCTCTCAAGAATCCGAGCCTCCACAAAATTCGGTGCGGTTCAGGGCGCATTCCTGACAGACGGAGACTTAAGCGATGAAGCTGATCGGCATGCTGGATTCACCCCACGTGCGCCGCGCCGCGATCTCGGCGAAGTTGCTGGCCTTGCCTTTCGAGTACCGGTCGGTGTCGGTGTTTCGTCAGATTGATGAGTATAAGGCGCTGAGCCCGGTCGTGAAGGCGCCGACCCTGCTGCTCGATGACGGCGCGATGCTGCTGGACTCGTCGCTGATCGTCGACTATTTCGATCGGCTGGTCGCGCCGGAGCGGCGCCTGATGCCGGAGGAACTGGGGCTGCGGGTGCGCGCGCTCGAGCTGACGGGTCTGGCAGCTCGCTGCGGCGGAAAAGACAGTCCAGGTGGTCTACGAG
>JBCBIJ010000026.1:0-1559 GCA_038524795.1 Pseudomonadota bacterium
ATGCCGAAGACGGCGCAGTCGCGGGGGGTGTTGCGTACCATGGTGGCTTCTCCTTCTTCTCTGCCTACCCCGATCATCGGGCGGTGAAGGCAGGGTGGACCATCCCATTGGTGGTGACGCCCGCTGCCAAGCGGACCGCGGTCGCTCTTCTAGTGGATTGATTCCAACGTTTGGAACCCCCTGTTTCTCGCGGCGATGATGGCGTCAGGGTCGGCGCGCCATGTGAAGGGTTTGGCTTCGGTGGCATTGTGCTCGGTTATGAAGCGGTTGATCGCGGCCTGCAGGTCGACGACCGAGTGGAACACGCCGTGCTTCAGCCGTCGGCGTGTCAGCTTTGCGAAGAACCCTTCGACGGCATTCAGCCAAGAGCTCGAGGTCGGCGTGAAGTGGAACGTCCATCGGGGATGTCGTGCGAGCCAGCGGCGCACAGCCGGCGTCTTGTGCGAGGCCGAGTTGTCCAGGATCGCGTGCACGACCTTGCCGGCCGGGATCTCGCGCTCGAGCGCGTTCAGGAACCGCAGGAACTCCTGATGTCGGTGGCGCGCCATGTTCCGCCCGAAAACCTCGCCGGTCAGCGTGTTGAGCGCGGCGAACAGCGTCGTGGTGCCGTTGCGCTTGTAATCATGGGTCATCGTGCCGGCGCGCCCCCTCTTCATCGGGAGCCCCGGCTGGGTCCGGTCGAGCGCCTGGATCTGGGACTTCTCGTCCACGCTGAGCACCACCGCATGGGCCGGCGGGTCGACATAGAGCCCGACCACATCGACGAGCTTTTCCGCAAAGGCCGGGTCCTTGGAGAGCTTGAAGACCCGCCAGCGATGGGGGCTGAGGCCGTGGGCTTTCCAGATCCCCTGCACGGTGGAGGGCGCCAAGCCAACGCGCCTTGCCATCGCCCTCAGCGTCCAATGCGTCGCTTCCCGCGGAGGCTCCTCGAGGGTCAGCCGCAGGATCTCGGCCACCCTGGCCTCGGACGTCGCCGGAATGCCGGGCGGCCTGCTCCTGTCGCGCAGAAGGCCGTCGATACCTTCAGCCATGAACCGCTCCTGCCAGCGCCAGACGCAGGTTTTCGACACGCCCGCCTCACGCATGATCGCGGCCGTGCCGAGACCATCGTCCGTGAGGAGGATGATCCGCGCCCGCCAAACATGCTTCTGAGCGCTGTTGCGATCGGTAACGATGTCTTCCAACCGCCGGCGATCGGCGGTCGAGACCGTGATGGAAATTCCGCTGCGCATGACGCAGACTCGCATGAACGGCACTCCCGTGGAACCCAAAAACGGACTCTTCCGATCCGATCAATCCACTAGGAGCAGCAGCTTCCTCATGACGGCGGTGATCGCGACCTTTGCGGGCTTTCCGGCGGCTGAAAGGCGCAGGTATACGGCCTTGAGATCCGGATTGAAGCGCGCTGCGACCAGCGCCGGCATGAAGAGCGCTTGTCTGAGCGCGGCTCGCCCGCCGCGGATCGAAGCGCGCCTTCGCCAAGCGCCGGACTGACGGTCGACCGGAGCAAGGCCCGCGAGGCTCGCCGCTTGCTTCGTCTCCAACGCCCCCAGTTCGGG
>JBCBIJ010000027.1:0-1470 GCA_038524795.1 Pseudomonadota bacterium
TGCGAGAACTGGTCGTCTTTGTATTCGTAGTCGGGGAAGTTGTACTCGCTGATGAAGTCGCTGAGCCGGAAAAACGCGCCTTTGCGGAACGACACGAGCTCAGTGGCACCGTTATCAATATTTCGGCGCATGGTCAGGATGAATTGCGTGTCCTGGTCTGCCGCCTGCATGACGCCCGCCAGCGGCAAGGTCGTGGTCGGCACGCCAGCCGTGGCGCCCAGATACGGGACGGGCGTCGACAAGCCTTCGCCTGCCACGGCTTCGGTCAAGGCATCGAAGGTAATGAGGTCGGCGGCCATCTCGCGGTTGACGACCAATACGTAGCTGTCGACCTTGCCTTGCATGTCGGCGGCCGTGAACGCGATGACCTCGAGCGGCGTATTGCCATAGCCAAGCTCTGCAATCGTCTTGCCTGTGACTTTCGCGCCGTCCTCGAGGCTGTCGACAGGCAGCGTCACGAGCGGTGTGCAGGTGTATGCGGCAACCACAAACGGCTCGCCGTCCAGATCGATCACCGTCATCGCACGGATGGGGGCACGGGTTTCATTCTGTGCGTGCGCGGCGTGGTACATCTCGATGTTGGCGGCAGCGGCTGACCTGTCGAAGGGGTAGGGCACGCGGCGCAGCGTCGAGGCGAATTCACCGGTCGAGATGCCGGAGACGAACAACTCGCCCTTTACAAAGTCGAGGTCGGTAATCGTAAGGGTCGGTGCGGGAATGTCGCGCCAGAACTTGACGCTGTCATCCGCCGTCTCGTCGAGTAGAAACGTTGTCTTTGGCACCTTGGCCAGGTTGAGCTCGCGGACCACGCCGTCACGGCTGACAGACGCAACCGCGGAGACTGGCTTGCCGTTGCGACGGAAGCTGATGGACACGTAGGCGTCGCGTGTGACGGGGTGCACGGCGAGATCGTTGTAGACCACGCTACCGCGTTCGGCCTCGAGCGCCTCGACGAACAAGCCATCAAGATCGAGCAGGTTGTAAGCCGCGTCTTTCTTGCGCGCGCGGCTATCTCCGGGCAGGTCATAAGCATGGACGGCGCCGGCCTCGGAGTCGCCGACGAACAGTGTGTCGTCGAGGCCGAATTCGAGCACGCTCGCGGTCGTGTCGGCGCCGGCGGCGCCAACAAAGAAGAAGGGCATAAGCCAAACGAACCGGTTCGTGATAGACATCATTGTCTCCTCTGGGGGCGCAACTGTTGGGTAATCGCCGCAGAGTGTTGCCGCTGTCTTGGTGCCCACGCAATGCGAGCGGGTGCACACACAGTGCGCGTCTGCGCACGTTTCGAAAATCTTGTTGTTGAGTACGCTTGGCGCCGACGCTCCTGCTGCTCAGGGACCCCGTTGTCAGGCCTTTCAAGCACTCGCTGCGGCTGACACGCCCGGGACTGAGACAGTATGTCGACAACAAGGGGACAGCAATGAAGCGCATTCAGATTGGGGTATTCGCCGCACTTGCCACACTGCTTGC
>JBCBIJ010000028.1:0-1437 GCA_038524795.1 Pseudomonadota bacterium
TTTTGAGCAGCGGGCTTGATGGACTGTTGTAACGTGTGAGAGGCACCCCCTGCTTCCCCCTCTGACATGAGTGTCTCGACAGTGACCGCAAGCTGAGCGATAGAGGGCGTATCAAAAAACTGCCTCAGCGGTAGCTCCACCGATAGCGCCGCCCGAATCCGCGAGACCACCTGCGTCGCCAGCAGCGAATGCCCACCCAGCTCAAAGAAGCTATCGTGCACACCCACCCGCTCCAGCTTCAGCAAATCTTGCCATATCTCGGCGAGCTGCTGCTCTATCGGCGTCCGGGGTGCCACAAAGTCATTCAACACCGTCCGATGGGTCGGGTCGGGGTCTGGCAAGGCTCGCCTATCCACCTTGCCGCTCGGCGTCAGCGGCCAGTCCGTCATCGGCACAAACGCTCTCGGCACCATGTAGTCTGGCAGCAGGCGCTGCACGTGCTGACGCAGCTCAGCCGAAAGCGCAGCACTGTCAGCAGCGTAGTAGGCCACGATGGCCATCTCCTCAGCTCCCATCCGGCGACCGACGACCACTACCTTCTCTACCGACGGATGACCCAACAGCACCGACTCGACTTCCCCTAACTCCACCCGGAAGCCCCGCAGCTTTATCTGAAAGTCTTTGCGGCCCAGGTACTCTATCGTGCCATCTGCACGCAGTCGCCCTAGGTCTCCCGTCCGATACAGCCGTCGCTGACTATCCAACGGGTCGGTGGTAAACGTCGCCGCACTCAACTCCGGCTGCTGCCAGTAGCCCAGCGCCAGATACTCACTGCTGATGGCAATCTCGCCATACACCTGAGCTGCGCCCCCCGCTTCGTTCAACAGCCGCACCGTCGTCCCTATTGCCGGTCGGCCAATCGGCACCACTCGCGCCTTCTCATCTAATGGATTGACCGAAGGCTCAATCACTTGCTGCAGACTTATCGTCGATTCTGTTGAACCGTACAGATTCACGAAGCAACAGTCTCCATTGAAGTGCTTGCGGTAGTCAGCAATGTCGCTCGGCAGCATCGCTTCTCCGCCTAGAATTACTGCTCGAACAGACCGCAGGGCGTCGCCCGCTTGATGGGCCGAATACTGTGACAGGAAGCTGCGGTAGAACGTCGGCGTCGAGTGGTACAGCGTAATCTGTGCGGCGGCTATCTGCTCGGCTATCTGCGCTGCGCTCTGTTGCTTGATGTCTATCGGGTACAGGGTCGCTCCGTTCAGCAGCGCACTGAAGATGTCGACTATCGCCGCATCGAAGCTGTATGAGGCGAATAGTGAAATTCGGTCCCCTGCAGTGATGTTCAGCAGGCTAGTCTGCTGGCTGATGAAGTGCAGCACATTCCGATGGGTTTGCATCACTCCTTTCGGACGGCCTGTCGAACCGGAGGTGTACAGCAAGTACGCCAGGGCATCGGGCGACACGCTGGGGAGGTCTACCTCGCTTTCG
>JBCBIJ010000029.1:0-1415 GCA_038524795.1 Pseudomonadota bacterium
CTCGTCTATTCCAACTGACCTGAGACCCGACTTCCCTCCAGCGTTTGGGAGAATCCGTCGGTTGATTTCTGGCCTCATGCGGCCTTGGTTTCCAGTCTCGACCTTAATGCAAATTCCTGCGGCGTGAGATTGCCCAGGGATGAGTGTGGTCTGTGTAGGTTGTAGTCCTCCTTCCATGCCGTGATCTTTTCGCGGGCCTCGCTGAGCGATGAGAACAGGGTTTCGTTCAAGAGTTCGTCTCTGAAGCTGCCGTTGAAGCTTTCCACGAAAGCGTTCTGCATCGGCTTTCCCGGCGCAATGTAATGCCATTCGATCCGTGTTTCCTGGCACCATCTGAGCACAGCCATACTGGTTAGTTCCGTGCCGTTGTCGCTGACTATGGTCTTTGGCCGTCCGCGTCGCGCCATTATCGCCGTCAGTTCACGGGTGACACGCAGCCCCGAGAGCGATGTATCTGCGACCAGCGCAAGGCATTCCCGGCTGAAATCATCGACGATGGCCAGCACACGGAACCTGCGCCCATCAGTGAATGCGTCCGAGACGAAATCCAGGCTCCAGCGTTCATTGGGTCGCTCCGGCACTAGCATCGGTCGGCGCGTCCCGAGCGCCCGTTTCCGGCCGCCGCGCTTCCTGACCTGCAGCTTCTCCTCGCGATAGAGCCGCCTCAGCTTCTTCTGGTTCACCTGCCAGCCCCGTCTTTCCAGCATCACATGCACGCGCCGATAGCCGAACCGACGGCGCTCCGCTGCTACGGCCTTCATCGCCTTGCGCAACTCCGCATCGTCCGGGCGCACGCTGCGATACCGCACGCTCGACCGATCTACGCCCAGAACAGAACACGCCCGCCGCTGGCTCACCTGATGCGCTTCGCGCAGATGTGCCACGGCCTCCCGCCTGGCCGCGGGCGTCACCATTTTTTTGATGCAACGTCTCGCAGCATCGCGTTGTCCAGCATCTGCTCAGCCAACAGCTTCTTCAGCTTTGCGTTCTCATCCGCGAGCGCCTTTAGCCGGCGGGCATCCGACACTTCGAGCCCGCCGAACTTCGCCTTCCACTTGTAGAACGTCGCCGAGCTGATCCCGTGCTCGCGGCACACCTCCGCCGTCGCAACGCCGCTCTCCTGCTGCTTCAGGATCGAGATGATCTGCTCTTCGCTGAACCGTGATCTCTTCATGCTGTTCGTCTCCTGCGTTGGGACGAACTCTACCTCAGTTTGGTGGAGAAAACGGGTCTCAGGTCAACAGGAGCTGTGTCAGCCCGGCGCGCCCGCTCTTGCCAACTTAAGATCGCTTGATCCGCACCCGGACGGACATCGAAGGGCAGGCTTTGGGGACACTGAAGACCCTTTGTATCTGTCCCAGACCGACTCGGGCTGAGAAAAGCCGCCGTGACTTCCGCGACAGACTCGGGGGGCG
>JBCBIJ010000030.1:0-1362 GCA_038524795.1 Pseudomonadota bacterium
ACGACACCGCAGCGGTCACCGTCACCGTCAAACGCAAGACCGACATCGGCGCCGTGTTCGAGGACTGCATCGCGCACGGCGTGCAGCATCTTCATGTCTTCCGGGTTCGGGTTGTGGTTTGGGAACGTATGATCGAGATCGGTGTTGAGTTCGATGACCTCGCAGCCAACAGCGCGCAGCACATGCGGCGCAATGAAACCGGCCGTGCCGTTTCCGCAGGCGGCAATCACTTTCAGCTTGCGTGAAAGTGGTTCCCGCGATGTGAGGCTCTCGATATAGCGCTGAGCATAGTCGGGGGTAAAAATATAGCGCCCGCCGCCGCCGTCATTTGGCTGCCCTTTGCCCGACAACACAATGTCCTTGAGTTCCGACATTTCATCCGGGCCGAATGTCAGCGGCCGCTGCATGCCCATCTTGATGCCGGTCCAGCCGTTGTCGTTGTGGCTGGCGGTGACCATCGCGACGCCTTCGACGTCGAGTTCGAACTGCGCGAAATAGGCCATCGGCGAAAGCGCGAGCCCGATGTCGTGGACCTCCGCGCCACCGGCGAGCAGCCCGGACATCAGCGCCTGCTTCACTGCGCCCGAGTACGACCGGAAGTCATGCCCGACGACGATCCGCTTCGGCACGCCGTGCTCTTCGAACAGTGTCGCGATGCCGAGGCCGATCGCCTGCAGCCCCATGAGGTTGATCTCATCGGGAAACAACCAGCGCGCATCGTACTCGCGAAAGCCCGTCGGTTTTACGAGAGGCAGCCGTTCGAAGTCGGCAGTGTTCTGGACGAGATCAGCGCGTGGTTGCGGCAGCATGGCGATATCCCTCTTGCTCGGCTCGGTCGTCACGGCTTTCGCGTCGCGATGCCGTGGCAGGTATTATGAGCCATTCAACGGACTTCAACTCTGACCGTTGGTGGTCGGACGTGCGCCCGCATGCGCCGCCGCGAGACGGAGGCATGCTGCGAACCGACGCGAATCGTCAACGCCATAACGGCCGATTTGGTCGCATCGCCGCGTGGGGCTGCGTGCGCGTTAGCCGCGAAACGTCAGGAAATCGCCTGTGAACTCGTAACTTCTGAGATCGCGCAGATAATTCATGCCGAGCAGGCTTTCGCGGAGCGCGCCGGGCCGCGCGACCAGGGCATCGAGCCGGTTCCGCCGGATCCCGCCGACGGAAATCGTGTCGAGCGTGACGGCGGCTGCAAAGCCGGTGCCGTTCGCGGTCTGCACCGGGATCGTGAAACTGAGGCCCGACACCGAGAGGCCGGCCGCTTCCGCGTCCTGACTGGTCAGCACGACCTTCGACGCGCCGGTATCGACAAGCATTGTCACAGGCCGGCCGTTGACCTGAGAGCGCACCGCGAAA
>JBCBIJ010000031.1:0-1356 GCA_038524795.1 Pseudomonadota bacterium
CGAACTGAAGTAAAATGATGCCAATCAGTCAGGAGATCAACACGATGGGATACACGGAAGCCTACAAACGAGAAGCGGTGGCTAAAGCAAAAGCCAGCGGTAACATGAGCCAGACCGCGCGTGAGCTGGGAGTGGGTTACGCGAGTCTTCAACGCTGGACTGACCGCTACAGTGAGCAGGAACCGGGCGAAACCGGAGCGGCAACGTCGGCACAGCTGGCCACGCGGGTCGCGCAACTGGAGCGTCAACTGGCCGAGCGGGAGGCGCAGTTGGAGGTGCTAAAAAAAGCGATCTCGATTGTCAGCCAGCCCGGGGCGAACGGTACGAGATGATCGAGAAGCGAGACCAGAACCTGAGCGTGAGCGCCATGTGCGAGGCGCTGGCAGTGTCATCGAGTGGCTACTATGCGTGGCGCAATCGGGAGCCGAGCGCCCATCAGCAGCGCGATGTCTGGCTGGCGCAGCAGATCAAGCAGGTCTTCGAGACCAGTCGCCGCACGTACGGGAGCGACCGGGTGCATCAGGCTTTGCGCCGACTGGATATTCGCACGTCGCGCAAGCGAGTGGCGCGGCTGATGAAAAGGCAGGGCTTGCGCTCGGTGCGGGCTCGCAAGCGGCGCGTGAGCCTGACACGGGCAGGGAATCACGCCTCCATCGCACCCAATCGACTGCGACAGAACTTCAGGGCAACGGCACGCAACACGAAGTGGGTGACCGATACGACTTACATCCCGACCCGGGAGGGCTGGCTGTACCTGGTGAGCGTGATGGATCTGTACGATCGGCAGGTCGTCGGCTGGGCGATGGGGACGCAGCACGACGCAACGCTGGCAACAAATGCGCTTGACATGGCGCTCCAGCGGCGGCGTCCACGCGCGGGACTGATCGTTCACTCCGATCGCGGCAGCGAGTTCGCCAACGCACGCTTTCATCGACGGGCGAGGGCCAGCGGTGCGGTCCTGAGTATGAGCAGCACTGGCAACTGTTTCGACAACGCGGCGGCAGAGAGTTTCTTCGCTACCGTCAAACTTGAGGCGGTTCAGGGACGTGTCTATGCCTCGCACCAGCACGCCCGACGGGATTTATTCGATTACATCGAGGTGTTTTATAATCGGCAGCGACTCCATTCGAGCTTGAACTTTCAATGTCCAGCCGAGCTCGCTGCATAGATCACACGGTCTCCATAAAACTGGGGGTAGACCAATCTGCCGCAAGTTCCCGTGAACCATGACAAATGTATTCAGCACTCAGGACAAAATGCAACAGACGCCCCCTGTGAAATCTGACAGACTGAAACAAAGGATTAATGCAAATATACGGGATACCTCCATGTTTAAAACGCTAGATGCCAACGAGG
>JBCBIJ010000032.1:0-1303 GCA_038524795.1 Pseudomonadota bacterium
CATCAGGATCGTGCTGCTGTCGAGCGCCAGGGCGGAGAGCAGCCATTCGTCATAGGCGTCCAGCCGGAAGGGCCCGAAGCCGAGGCCCACGAGCATGTCGCTCTCTTCTTCCGACTCGAGCAGCTGCTGAAGCGTGCCGAGGCTCAGCCCGCACATCGCAACAGTAACGGGCAGCGGCAGGCCCAACCTTTTCGCCAGCGGCACCATCAGCGCGATGCTCAGGAGCAAGAGGCACACAAAGCCCAGCGCGAAGACGATGATTTCCATAAAACCGCAGCTTACAGTGTTTTTTGGAAGGCGGGCCCTGTTCGTACTCTGTGAAAACGAACCGCTCTGCCCACCATGCAGCGTCAGAAACCCGGTCTGCCTGCAGGAGTTGCTGTTGACGGCCCCCCGAATCCCCTGAATGATTATGAGACAAGCAAAGAGAACAAAATCGGTCGGCGGTGACCAAAACCGCGCATGACCGGTACCAGGGAATACAGCCTCGACCAGCCGGACATCCAACCCGGCTCGATCCTGAAAAGGAGACCACCATGACTTTCGCACGCAGCATTGCGTTCGCCAGCGCTATTGCCCTTTCGGCAGGTGCGGCTTCGGCGCAGGAAACCTTCGTCACCATCGGCACGGGCGGCCAGACCGGCGTCTACTTCGTTGTCGGGCAGTCCATCGCCAAGCTGGTGAACCGCGGCACGGCCGAGCACGGCATCCGCGTCACCGCGCCGTCGACCGGCGGCTCGATCGCCAACATCAACGCCATCAAGGCGGGCGACATGGATATGGGCGTGGCCCAGTCCGACTGGCAGTACCACGCCTATAACGGCAGCTCGAAGTTCGAGGGCGAGAAGTTCGACAAGCTCCGCGCCGTCTTCTCCGTGCACCCCGAGCCGTTCACGGTTATCGCCAATGCCCCCACCGGCATCGCCACCTTCGACGATCTCGAAGGCAAGCGCGTGAACGTGGGCAACCCGGGCTCGGGCCAGCTCGCCACCATGGAAGTCGTGCTCGAGTCCAAGGGCTGGGACATGGACAAGTTCAGCCTCGCTTCGCAGCTGAAGCCGTCCGAGCAGGCCCAGGCGCTCTGCGACAACAAGGTCGACGCGATCATCTACACCGTCGGCCACCCGAACGGCTCGATCCAGGAGGCCACCACCTCCTGCCCGTCGACCATCGTGAGCGTCGAGGGCGAGGCCATCGAGAAGCTCGTGAACGACAACCCGTTCTACAGCTTCGCGACCATCCCGGGCGGCATGTACACCGGTAACGACAGCGACGTGACCACCTTCGGCGTGCGCGCCACCTT
>JBCBIJ010000033.1:0-1240 GCA_038524795.1 Pseudomonadota bacterium
GTGAACATTGGCACGATTGGTCACGTGGATCATGGCAAGACGACGTTGACGGCGGCGATTACGAAGTATTTCGGCGATTTCAAGGCCTATGACCAGATTGACGGTGCTCCGGAGGAGAAGGCGCGTGGCATCACGATCTCGACGGCGCACGTGGAATACGAGACGGACAACCGTCACTATGCCCATGTCGACTGCCCGGGCCACGCGGACTACGTCAAGAACATGATCACGGGTGCGGCCCAGATGGACGGCGCGATCCTGGTTGTGAACGCGGCCGACGGTCCGATGCCCCAGACGCGCGAGCATATCCTGCTGGGCCGCCAGGTTGGCATCCCGACGATGGTTGTCTTCATGAACAAGGTCGACCAGGTCGATGACGAAGAGCTGCTTGAGCTGGTCGAGATGGAGATCCGCGAGCTTCTGGACACCTACGAATACCCTGGTGACGACATTCCGATTATCAAAGGTTCGGCTCTGGCGGCGATGGAGGGGCGTGACCCTGAGATCGGCGAAAATTCAATCCGCGCGCTGATGGCGGCGGTAGACGAATTCATCCCGACGCCCGAGCGCGCCGTTGACCAGCCGTTCCTGATGCCGGTCGAAGATGTGTTCTCGATCTCGGGGCGCGGCACGGTTGTGACTGGCCGGGTTGAGCGCGGTGTGATCAACGTGGGCGACGAGATCGAGATTGTCGGTATCCGCGACACGCAGAAAACGACGTGTACGGGCGTTGAGATGTTCCGCAAGCTGCTGGACCGTGGTGAAGCGGGCGACAACATCGGTGCGCTGCTGCGCGGGATCGACCGTGACGGTGTCGAGCGCGGCCAGGTTCTGTGTAAGCCGGGGTCTGTGACGCCGCACACCAAGTTCGAGGCCGAGGCCTACATCCTGACCAAGGATGAGGGCGGTCGCCACACGCCGTTCTTTGCGAATTACCGTCCGCAGTTTTACTTCCGGACGACGGATGTGACGGGCACGGTGACGCTGGCCGAGGGCACCGAGATGGTGATGCCGGGCGACAATGTGAGCTTTGGGGTTGAGCTGATCGCCCCGATCGCGATGGAGCAGGGCCTGCGCTTTGCGATCCGCGAAGGCGGCCGGACCGTCGGCGCGGGCGTGGTCTCCAAAATCACCGAGTAAGCGCCACAGACGCAACGCGTCACATACCAACAACAAAGGCGGGCAACAATGCCCGTCTTGGACCTGACAAGACGAGACGCGACGAGGGGTATCGGTGGTC
>JBCBIJ010000034.1:0-1221 GCA_038524795.1 Pseudomonadota bacterium
GTTCACGCAACACCTCGACCGAAGTGGAGCACGGCTGCAACCACCACAACCATGATCAGGGATAGCGGCAGGAACACTTTCCAGCCGAGGCGCATGAGCTGGTCGTAGCGATAGCGCGGCACCATCGCCTTCACCATCGCGAACATGAAGAACACGAAGATGAGCTTGAGCAGGAACCAGATGACACCGGGCACCAAGTTGAACGGCGCGATGTCGAGCGGCGGCAACCATCCGCCGAGGAACAGGATCGTCGTCAGCGCGCACATCATGGTGATGGCGACGTACTCGCCGAGCATAAAGAGCAGGTAGGGCGTCGACGCGTACTCGACCATGAAGCCCGCGACGAGTTCCGATTCAGCTTCGGGTAGATCAAACGGCGGACGGTTGGTCTCAGCCAGTGCCGAAATGAAGAAAACAATGAACATCGGGAACAGCGCGAGCCAGTACCAATCGAGCATGCTCGCCGGCATCCCGAGGCCGGTGCCTACCCCAGTCTGCTGCGCGTTGACGATGTCGGTCATGTTGAGCGAGCCGACGAGCAGCAGAACGGTGACGATGACGAGGCCGATTGAGACCTCGTAGGACACCATCTGGGCCGCGGAGCGAAGCGCGCCCATGAACGGGTATTTCGAGTTCGACGCCCAACCGCCCATGATGACGCCGTAGACGCCGAGCGACGACAACGCGAGGATGTAGAGGATACCGACGTTGAGGTCCGAAATGACCCAGCGGCCCCATTCCTCGGTCTCGTTGACGGGGATCACGGCCCAGGCTGTCAGCGCGAGTACGGCCGTGATGAGTGGCGCGATGAGGAAGACAGCCTTGTCGGCGCCGGCCGGAATGATCGGTTCCTTGAGCGCAAACTTCAGCAGGTCCGCAAACGATTGAAGCAGGCCGAACGGCCCCACCACGTTCGGGCCCTTGCGCATCTGGACGCCGGCCCAGACCTTGCGGTCGAGCAGCAGGAGGTAAGCGACGATTAAAAGCAGCGCGACGAGCAGCAGGACGCTCTGCCCGACCATGATGACGAGCGGCCAGCCGTACGTCGACCAGAGGTATGCGGCAGTTTCCATGAGTGCCCGCTACTCCGCTGCTTCACGTTGCGGCGCCGCCTGGGCCCGCAGAGCGCTCAGCTCGGCCATCACCTTCGATGAACGGGCGATCGCGTTGGTCTGATAAAAATCGTCGATCGGCAATTCGAACGCACCAACTGCGGAGCCG
>JBCBIJ010000035.1:0-1186 GCA_038524795.1 Pseudomonadota bacterium
GCAACGGTCAGCGCGAGCAGCGCCAGGTAAATAATATATCGCATGACGGGCGGCTCCTTAAGCGAGCACCTGGCGCTGACGCTGTTGCTGCATCAGGCGGAAGATGAGGACGATGAGCAGGAGCAGCACGGCGATGGCCTGCTGATATCCGATCCCGAAGATGTGGCCGCCGTATTGCTCGAGCGCGCCAATGCCGAGGCCGGCTGCAATCACGCCGGGCAGGTTGCCGAGGCCGGCAGCCGTGACGACGACGAAGGCGCGGACCGAATAGGCGATGCCGTAGAACGGCTGGATCTCCCAGACGAGCACGATGAGCGCACCGGCTGCACCGCAAATCGCGGCGTTGAGCGAGAACGTGAAGGCATACACCTTCTCCGTATCGATCCCCATCACCCGGGCGGCGCGCGCGTCCTGCGCCGTTGCGCGGATGGCCTGACCCATGCGGCTTGATTTCATGAAGATGATGACGGCGGTCGCAAGCAGCGCGGCGAGGATCACGGCAATCAGCTTTGCGACGGGCACGTTCACGATGCCATCGAAGAACGTGAATGAGCTGTAGTCGAGACGGAGGCTCTGCGTGTCAGAGCCGAACATCAGGTTCATGCCCTGCGCGAAGATGATGCCAATACCGAAGGTCGCGAGCAGAGACGTGAACAGGTCGCGTTCGATCACGCGATTGATCACCAGCTTGTAGACGACCCACCCGACGCCCCAGAGCGCAATGAACGAGATCGGCACGCCCATCAGTGGGTGCATCCCGTAGTCGCCGAACGACTTGACCAGGTACCAGGAGATGTACCCGCCAAGGATCACGAAGTCGCCCTGCGCGAGGTTCTTGACGTTCATGACGCCCCAGACCAGCGCAAGACCGTAGGCGGCCAGCACGAAGATTGCGCCAATCATGAGCCCCTGAACGAGGATCTCGATGTTGGCGACGGGATAGTCGATCAACAGCTGGATGTTGCCGAGGATCTGATCCATCGGTGGCAGCCCCTTCGTCGTCTGCACGCGCGCGTCGCGCCGAGCGGTATCAGTCGTGTCAGCGGAATGTGGTCACAGGAAAAAGCCGGGCGCGGGGCCCGGCTTTTCCTTGATCGTCAGACCGCTACTCGCGCGGCCAGCTGATCGGATGCGAAGCGAACTTCGACGGTGCGACCACGTTGTATTCGCCGCCCTGGATCTGGCG
>JBCBIJ010000037.1:0-1105 GCA_038524795.1 Pseudomonadota bacterium
ACTTAGACATGCATGGCTTAATCTTTGAGACAAGCATATGATTACTGGCAGGATCAACCAGATATCGCGCGCACGGTCGGGATGACCGCCGCCGACTAACTCTCTCTTGCGCGTCCGCCGCCGTGACGGGGGCTTCTTGAGCCCGCGCGCTCGCGCGTCCATCGCCCACTCTATGGATATAATGTTGTAGCACTTGTACTAGAGTCTATCTTTGCACACTGTTTTGCCATAAGCCATTGATCAAAAAGCATGAGTGTACTTGTGCCAGATCAAATGTGTACACTTTTGTGTGCTTCTTTGTGCTACTTAGAGTGTTACCCAGCTTCCACTCTGGTGGTGGGCGGTGCGACGGCGGCGGCGAGGCCCGTCTGTCCCGTTCACAACGCGGACGGCAAATCGCAGTGGCGTCTTCGGTCGGCGAACGCTGGCGCTACCTAGGGCCCGCTGTCCCTAGGCGCGCGCGGGAACGTCCGACCGGCGACGTGTGTGCCCGTGCGAGACGGCAATCGGCGATTCCACCCCACGCGGTTCGACTTCGAGAGTTTGGCCTTAAGTTGATAGCATGCCGGCGGTTGAGGGTCTATGACCCCATGGTGACACGCAGCAGTCATGCATCCAGCCATTTCTTTCCGTCGGTTTTCAACCGCGTGCAGGGTTCACATCGAGCCGATGCAACCTCGCGACAGGCGCTACGCCGTGAGCTCGACGCTAAGCCGGGACGCCGGGGCCGGCAAAGCGCATACTCAATGTCTGTGGCGCGACAGACCTCAACGCCGAGCGCCGACCCGAAGGCCGGCCCC
Organism: Pseudomonadota bacterium; assembly: GCA_038524795.1. Taxonomy (GTDB): domain Bacteria; phylum Pseudomonadota; class Gammaproteobacteria; order Steroidobacterales; family Woeseiaceae; genus CALBPI01. The sequence continues at coordinate 801 of JBCBIJ010000037.1, forward strand.
GCGCTCGCTACTCTCGTGTGGGCAACCTTCGCGATTGTCCCGACCCTTTTGCTCGTTCGGTTTTTTCTACCAAGTTTGCCGGCTACTTCGACGGGCGGCGCACCAGGTGCTACTCCGCGTCGCCGAGAGGCAACCGTAACTGCAGTCAAGGAAGAGTTGTTGTAGACGAGCTGACGCGATCTTTCGATCGCACCCGAATACAGAGTAGAAACGCCCCTGTTCCGGCCCACAGGTCGTGGCTCCCTGGCAGCTCCGCTGGCACCTCACCCAGAGGCCAGCTACTATAGTAGAAACGCATGTGTTCC
>JBCBIJ010000038.1:0-1047 GCA_038524795.1 Pseudomonadota bacterium
GTTTCCGGGGCCTGGCCTTGCGATCCGCATGCCGGGCGGTGTCGACCGCACCAAGCTTGATGTCTTGCGCAAAGCTGACGCGATCTATCTCGAAGAAATTCGCAACGCCGGGCTCTACGATGCCATCTGGCAGGCATTCGCCGTGTTGCTGCCCGTGCGCACCGTCGGGGTGATGGGCGATGCGCGGACCTACGACAGTGTGTGTGCGCTGCGGGCGGTCACATCGACGGACGGCATGACGGCGGACTACTACCCGTTCCCGCACGAGGTGCTAGGCCGCGCTGCAACGCGGATCATCAACGAGGTCGATGGCATCAACCGTGTCGTCTACGACATCACGTCGAAGCCGCCGGGCACGATCGAATGGGAGTAGGCGTCCGCTGCGCCGCGTCGAGCGACCGGCGCGTTAGATGCGGACGGCCTCATGCCCCAAGTGAGGCGTAGATCAGCCAGCCGACCAGAGGCGGCAGCGCAATCACCAACAGCGCCATGCTGTACGTCTTCGCGATCGTACGTAGTTGTAGCGCAATGCGCGCCGACAGCGGGGCGTCCGGGACATCCCCCATCACCGCACGATCGTAATCGACCGCGTCGTGGTTGGGGCAACGCGCGAGCGTTGCATCGTACCGCTCGAGATACCCAAGCAGTGTTGCGCGATCCGGTTCAGGCGCTGTTTTGATCTCGTAACGCAGCTTGTTCAGCGCGAGCCCGCAAGCGTGAAACGCATCGGCTGCCTGCTCCAAACGCTGCTGCTGATAATGCACCGCAACGACAAACGAGAGCATGCTCGCAACCGCGGCGACGAACGAAAGCAAATTGGCTTGCAAGGCACCGATCTGCGCGCTCAATTGCAGCGTGAACAGCGGCACGAGTGAGCCGTAGACGAACGTCAGCGCAAGCACGAATTGGCCGGCTTCGTGTTTGGCGCGCGCGCGTTTGGCGGCGTTGAAGCGGGCGCGTTTGACGATGCGCAGGTTAGTGAGAAGCGTCGCCTGCATGGACATGCGGGCGCGGACCTCGTCAGGTGCCGAGATGGCGTCTGCCGTG
>JBCBIJ010000039.1:0-873 GCA_038524795.1 Pseudomonadota bacterium
CGTTCGATTTCCTGCCGGGACTTCGGTTCGCTGAGCTTGCTTAGGTTCGGATGCGACCAGGTGTGTGCGCCGATTGTGTGGCCGGCAGCTGCGACAGCGCGAAGTGTCTTCGGGAACCGCAACGCGCGTTTTCCGACGGGAAAGAACGTCGCCAGCGTGCAGTGCTCAGCGAGCGTCCGCAGGATCGCATCGGTGACCTTCGGCGACGGGCCATCATCGAAGGTCAGGATGACTTCGTTTGGTTTGAGGAATGTCGGCTGTTTCTCGAACCGCGAGATCTTGCCGAACAGCGGGCCGGTGCGCGTGTCGATCTCGACGATGCGTGAGAGGCCGATTGCGGTGTTCGGACGATCGCAGGCAAGCGCTTCGTCTACGGAGAGCCCCGCGATGAGCACGCAGGCGAGACTGAGTACCAGCCCACTGCGCAGCCAAAGTCGAGCGGCGCTTCTACATGTGAAATAGCGTTGCATTCCGCAGCCCCTCCGGAACTCAGCTGCCTGCTTAGACGGTCGCCGGCAACACGGCCATCGGAAGGCTGAGCGAACGGAAAGCGTGGTTACTCTTCGAAGACAGATGTCCGCCAGTCGGGCACGCGGCGCAGCACGGTTGCCGGCCGTTTCGGGCGCGGCCGGGCGGCGGGGCGTTGCGTCGCCGGCACGACCTTGAGCGGAGCCTTGCGCGGCTGCTTGGCGCGCTGGACGACGGCCACATCATCGGGACTTCGCTCCGAACTGGTCGACAAGGTCTTCGACGAAGTCCGGGCCTGCTTTTTCACTGTGCGCGCGCGACCGGAGAACTGGAACGCCGTCTTAAGCGGACGCGCGCGGTGACGGTACGCTTTCCGTTTCAGAAGATCCGCCGCGACGCGATCGT
>JBCBIJ010000040.1:0-773 GCA_038524795.1 Pseudomonadota bacterium
GCCGGAGATCGAGAACACGTCTTCGATCGGCATCAGGAACGGCTGGTCAACCGCACGCTCGGGCTGCGGGATGTACTCGTCCACGGAGGACATCAGCTCGGCGATCTTCTCCGCACCGATAGCGTCGTCGCGGCCCTCGAGAGCGGCCAGCGCGGAGCCTGCCACGATCGGGATATCGTCGCCCGGGAAGTCGTACTCGGACAGAAGCTCGCGCACTTCCATCTCCACCAGCTCCAGCAGCTCCTCATCGTCGACCTGGTCGACCTTGTTGAGGAACACCACCAGCGCCGGCACACCGACCTGGCGGGCAAGCAGGATGTGCTCGCGGGTCTGGGGCATCGGGCCGTCGGCCGCGTTCACCACCAGGATCGCGCCGTCCATCTGGGCGGCACCCGTGATCATGTTCTTCACGTAATCCGCGTGACCCGGGCAATCCACGTGTGCGTAGTGGCGTGCATCGGTCTCGTACTCCACGTGCGCGGTCGAGATGGTGATGCCGCGCGCACGCTCTTCCGGCGCACCGTCGATCTCGTCATAGGCCTTGAAGTCGCCGAACTGCTTCGTGATCGCAGCCGTCAGCGTCGTCTTGCCGTGGTCAACGTGACCGATCGTGCCCACGTTCACGTGGGGTTTGGTCCTCTCGAATTTCTCCTTGGCCATCTCTTTTGCTCTCCAATGGTCGTCCGCTCCGTGCGGATCAGCTTCCCTGAACTTTTGCGAGCACCGCCTCCGCCACATGCGAAGGAACGGCGCTGTATCTTTCAAATTTCATC
>JBCBIJ010000041.1:0-714 GCA_038524795.1 Pseudomonadota bacterium
CCGAGGGGCACGCCGAGCCTCCTTCCCCGCCGACCGAGGCCGGCTTGGGGAGGCCCAGGCCCCCTCGGCAGAAAAATAAACACAGGTCTGTGATGTGAATGCGGGGGACGCGGGTCTTCCCACGCCGGCCTTCAGTCGGCGGGGAAGGTATGCCCGTGGTCCCTCCTGAGATATTATTTTTATATAAAGGGAGAGAGGCGGCTAGCCACCGCCGGGGTCCGGCTCGGGTCACTGGAGTAACTATCGACCCGAGACCGGAACCCCAGGGGCGGCCGAGCGTGAGCGCTCGGTCGAGAGAAATAGAAAAAGAGACATCGGGGGCGGGGTGGGCCGTCTCACGGCGGCCGGGCCTCGACCCTGCGATGTCCCAAATAAGGGTGTGATTACCTGGTTGATCCTGCCAGTAGTCATATGCTTGTCTCAAAGATTAAGCCATGCATGTGTCAGTACAGGCCTCAATAAGGCAAAACCGCGAATGGCTCATTAAATCAGTTATCATCTACTGACTCTACGCCCAATTACTTGGATAACCCTGGTAATTCTAGAGCTAATACGTGAATACATACACTCCGACCGCAAGGGACGAGTGCTTTTATTAGATGAGAATCAATCGGGCCTCGGTCCGTCAAACACAAATTGTGATGAATCTGAATAACTTTGTGCAGAGAGCACGGTCTCCGCGCCGGCTCCGAGATCTTCGAGTTTCTGCCTTAT
>JBCBIJ010000042.1:0-704 GCA_038524795.1 Pseudomonadota bacterium
TTCGATTCCCCGCACGGGAGTGACAATCAAATTCTCAAAGGTCGTGTCGATCACCGCAGCATACCGAACAAACAACGACGCTAGTTTGCGGCTGATTTGAAGATTCTCAAAAACGGATTGCCTCCTTTTGATGGTTATACTTTCTTTGGTAAGTGTGTCCCGTGTGGTCTAGTGGTTAGGATTTCTGGTTTTCACCCAGGCGGCCGGGGTTCGATTCCCCGCACGGGAGTGACAATCAAATTCTCAAAGGTCGTGTCGATCACCGCAGCATACCGAACAAACAACGACGCTAGTTTGCGGCTGATTTGAAGATTCTCAAAAACGGATTGCCTCCTTTTGATGGTTATACTTTCTTTGGTAAGTGTGTCCCGTGTGGTCTAGTGGTTAGGATTTCTGGTTTTCACCCAGGCGGCCGGGGTTCGATTCCCCGCACGGGAGTGACAATCAAATTCTCAAAGGTCGTGTCGATCACCGCAGCATACCTAACAAACAACGACGCTAGTTTGCGGCTGATTTGAAGATTCTCAAAAACGGATTGCCTCCTTTTGATGGTTATACTTTCTTTGGTAAGTGTGTCCCGTGTGGTCTAGTGGTTAGGATTTCTGGTTTTCACCCAGGCGGCCGGGGTTCGATTCCCCGCACGGGAGTGACAATCAAATTCTCAAAGGTCGTGTCGATCACCGCAGCATACCGAACAAACAACG
>JBCBIJ010000043.1:0-656 GCA_038524795.1 Pseudomonadota bacterium
GGGGGGCTCTAGAGAGAGTTCACACGGGAAAAGAAGACCACGGATTGACGGATTGACAGATTTAAGCCATGCATGTGTCAGTAACCCGGTCTGTGGAGCGGAGCGTGCAGGTTCACGTCCGCGGGTGTGGCCGGGCACCCGAAGGGAGCGGGGCTGCGTCGGGGGGACTCGCATGATATAGCGTATAAATAGAACAGAGGGCAAGTCCAAGACCGCGAGTCACCCCCGCTCAGCCGCCCCCGCAGAGCTTGACAAGGGCCCCGTAGGCCAGGTCCCGTCGTGGAGTGAATCCCCGACGGACCAACCCCCCGTTCAACGGTGAGGTACCCGGGTACCGCACAGGGACGCCGTGAACGAAGGTCGCTAAGACAGAGATAAGCCATGCATGTGTCAGGTAACCCGGTCTGTGGAGCGGAACGTGCAGGTTCACGTCCGCGGGTGTGGCCGGGCACCCAGGAGACGGAGACAGAGACCAGTGCTTGGGGCGGTCGAGATCGCGTGGGCAGAGAGGGGACGTCGTGGTCCCGTCGTCACGTGCCACAAGCCGAGGTCCTAGCACCACACGAGCCCTAACCGGCCGTGGAGCGGAACGTGCAGGTTCACGTCCGCGGGTGTGGCCGGGCACCCAGGAGACGGAGACAGAGACCAGTGCTTGG
>JBCBIJ010000045.1:0-638 GCA_038524795.1 Pseudomonadota bacterium
CCCTGGGGCAGGTTCCTGACGGACTTGATGTGCTTTGGCCTGTCGCAGGGCCTATTCCATGCCTCCAGGAAGGCCGAGAGGCCGGGCCTGGCGCCGGCTCTCTTCCCCTTGCCTTTCCCGGTGGCCTTGGCCGCGTCCACCGGCGCGTCGCCGCTGGCCGCGCTGACCTGGGCCGAGCCGCCGCCGCCCTTGCCGTCGGTGGCGTCGGCAGCCACCTCGGCCGTCTTGAGCAGCGAGGCTAGGTCCGTAATCTTGTGCTGGTCGCGCCGCAACTGCTTACGTAGCGAGTGCGGTAGCCCTCCGACGAAGAAGGCTTTGATGCACGCTGCCGCCAGGTCCTGCGTGATCTGGGCGAGCGTGGCATCGTCGATCTTCTGCCTCCTGATGTTGTCCTTCAGGTAGTCGACAAACTCGGCTGAGTGGTCGCCGGCCCTATCCATCAGGGCCCTGAGCGTCTCCCCCTTGGTCTGGCTCATGTTCGCGAACGAGTCGCAGACGGAGAGCCAGTCCTTCGTGTAGGTGAAGCGCTCGAGGAATTTGGTCTGCGTCGTGGCCCAGTCCCACCTGTCGAACTCGCCCGTCTTGAGGGCGGAGCTGACCCACTTGGCGTTCCCGGAGGGATCTGAAACTGCCAAGTG
>JBCBIJ010000046.1:0-608 GCA_038524795.1 Pseudomonadota bacterium
GCTGGTCTGAGAGGATGATCAGCCACACTGGGACTGAGACACGGCCCAAACTCCTACGGGAGGCAGCAGTGGGGAATTTTCCGCAATGGGCGAAAGCCTGACGGAGCAACGCCGCGTGAGGGAGGAAGGCTCTTGGGTTGTAAACCTCTTTTCTCAAGGAAGATAATGACGGTACTTGAGGAATCAGCATCGGCTAACTCCGTGCCAGCAGCCGCGGTAATACGGAGGATGCAAGCGTTATCCGGAATAATTGGGCGTAAAGCGTTCGTAGGTGGTTCTGTAAGTCTGCTGTTAAAGCGTGTAGCTCAACTACATATAGGCAGTGGAAACTACAAAACTTGAGTGCGTTCGGGGTAGAGGGAATTCCTGGTGTAGCGGTGAAATGCGTAGAGATCAGGAAGAACACCGGTGGCGAAGGCGCTCTACTAGGCCGCAACTGACACTGAGGGACGAAAGCTAGGGGAGCGAATGGGATTAGATACCCCAGTAGTCCTAGCTGTAAACGATGGATACTAGGCGTTGTCTGTATCGACCCGGACAGTGCCGTAGCTAACGCGTTAAGTATCCCGCCTGGGGAGTACGCACGCAAGTGTGAAACTCAAAGGAAT
>JBCBIJ010000047.1:0-604 GCA_038524795.1 Pseudomonadota bacterium
CTGGCAGTGCCTGGCATGCCCGTGGGCTCACCGGGCATGGAAGTGGGTGATCGTGTTGATCCGTACAAAGTGATGCTCTTCGGTGACGATGGCGCCACGACGTGGGCCAGCTACGGCGAAGACACCGAGGTCAGCGAGGCCGAAGTCGAACCCGAGAGTGACGCCGCCGAATCAGGCTGAGGCGACATCGGCAGTCGTCACGTCGCGTTCTGTGAGGTTACGTGACAGCACCTCGCGCAACTCGTCGAGTTTGTACGGTTTGGACAGGTAGTCATCCATGCCGGCCGCAATGCACCGCTCCCGGTCACCCAGCAATGCGTTGGCTGTAAGCGCGATAATAGGCACTGGCGCGCGTCCGGCGGACTGTTCAAAAACGCGTACCTCGGCCGCCGCCGTGAAGCCGTCCTTGTTGGGCATCTGGCAGTCCATCAGCACCACGTCGTAGCTTGCCGCGTCTTCTATGAGGCGTTGCGTCGCTTCTACACCATCGGCGGCCGTGTCGACCGTGCAACCAAGCTTTTTGAGCATGCCGCGGGCGACCGCCTGGTTGACGGGGTTGTCTTCAACGAGGAACACGCGGGCGTCGAGCGTCTGAAGGTCGCCC
>JBCBIJ010000048.1:0-565 GCA_038524795.1 Pseudomonadota bacterium
GTATATGATATTCGGCAAAGAAATAGCGAACTATCCATTGTTAGCCCACAAGTTGGTGTGCCTCGCCCAATCGTTTCACTGGCCTATGTCCCACCAACAACCGACCAAAACGCAGTGCTCAAGTACGGATTAAATCTTTTGTTTATTTCAATTTTTCATTTCACAATATTTTTTGAATAAGATGATCTAAAAATAATACAATGACCCTGAAAAACTGTTCCTTTGGAACTATATATATGTTGATATATTGTTAATCTTACTAAAGGATGGTATATCGTTTCAAAAACCAGTAAAATAATTATACTAATAGGCTTAATCGTTGAGACAAGCATATGACTACTGGCAGGATCAACCAGATAAACAACAAACTGTCGTGTGAGCCTCCCTGTAAGAGACACACAAAGCGATCGCATAACACTGCTGGACAGTTGAATGCTCATGCGTTCGTTTCTTACATAATGTTTGGTGTCTTATTTTTAAATTTTGGCAACCAGAACCTAGTCTTCACATACTGACTATTTCTCTTGGTTAATGCCATGCTCACTGTAATGCAACGACATTTTCT
>JBCBIJ010000049.1:0-564 GCA_038524795.1 Pseudomonadota bacterium
CTGAGCAAGTTCGCTCCGCCGCTGTTCGCGACCGCGGGCTGCGCGCGATTCGTCGCCGGCGGCGCTCTCGGCCGCCGATGCCGCCTGGCGGGCTGCCGCCGCCGCTTCGCGCGCCGCGGCCAGATCGGCCTCAGCCTTTGCGGGGTCCGCGGCGGCGTTTGCGGCGGTGCGCGCCTCTCCCAGCGCGCTCGCCGCCGCCATTGCCTTTTCCTCGGCCGCCGAGCAGGCCGCTCGATGCGCGGTCAGCCGGGCCGTTGCTTCGTCCGCTTCGATTGTCGCCCGTGCGGCGAGGCGGCCCGCATCGCGCGCCGCACCGGCGGCCGCGTCGCGCGCCAGGCGTGCGGTCGACTCAGCCGCGGCGGCGCCTTTCGCGGCTTCCCCGGCGGTCACCGCCGCGGCATCCGCCGCCTCGGCGCCACCCCGGAACAGGAGCGCGCGCACCTCGCCCTCGGCCAGGGCTGCGGCGCGTCTGGCGATCTCAGTCTCTGCGGCACTTCCGAGGACGGGCTGATCGGGCCCCGGGATCGCGCGCAGGTTGGGCCACTCCGCCGCGCGGTCGGTCAG
>JBCBIJ010000051.1:0-538 GCA_038524795.1 Pseudomonadota bacterium
CCGCCGACGACGACGACCGCTCCCGCCGTGCGGCAATCGTCTGGCACATCGAAAAGCAACCCAAATCATAACATCCTTGTTGGGACTTGTGATAATCATTCTCAGCAAGCGAGCGAGCAAGCGTCGGCCGCCGGCGGCGGTTGGCTTCCCGGCCGGCCGGCTGCGACTTGGGACTTGGAGAATTTTCTCAGAGTCGAAGTTAGAGGCTGAGCCAGGTGACGGCTGCGACGGGCTCGTCGAGGCGATCGAGACGGTGGTCTCGGTTATCCCGTGCGAGCGGCGGAAGCCGACCGAGCGACGGCGCAAGGCGTGTTGGGACTTAGAGAATTTTCACAAAGTGCCAGAACCAGTCGGCCGAAGAAAAACGCCAGAGCCGGTAGGCCGGAACACTTGCTATTCTACTAGGATTTGGGCCTTTTCGATCGTTTTCGAGCTGGCTCTCCGGCGCGACGCGCGACCGTCCGCCGACGACGACGACCGCTCCCGCCGTGCGGCAATCGTCTGGCACATCGAAAAGCAACCCAAATCATAACATCCT
>JBCBIJ010000052.1:0-530 GCA_038524795.1 Pseudomonadota bacterium
CTCGGCACGGCCGTCCGAGCAATCGGGCGGCCAGCAGACCCGGCGTAAATTGGTACTGCCGTGGCTCCGGCCCGGTCGACCGGCTCTGCACGGGCGGGCTTAATTCTCCCTCCAGTAGTCAGGCGCCGCGACTCGTTGCGGGGGCCCCGAGGGCCACGACGGACTGGTAGCCCGGGCCTCCGTGCCCGGGTGATGACCGTGCGTGGTGCCGAACAAGGGCCCCCTTGCGACGATCACTGCGAGGCGGCTCCGTGAGGAGCCGCTCGCGGCGAGCCAGGGATCGGTAATCCACCCGACCCGTCTTGAAACACGGACCAAGGAGTCCAACAACTGCGCAAGTCTAAGGGTTCTGGTGACAGACCTGGAGGCGAAATGAAAGTGAGCCCGGCCTCGCGCCGGGCAGGCCGATCCCCGGCCGGTGTCCTGCGCGCGGTGCGCTGGGGGTTGAGCGGCGTGGAGCGAATGTTCCGCGGCTCCCCGGTTACCAGCTGTCAAAAGCCGCGTGTGGCCCGGCGCCGGTGCCAAACAAG
>JBCBIJ010000053.1:0-514 GCA_038524795.1 Pseudomonadota bacterium
CGTACTCCCCAGGCGGAACACTTAACGCGTTGGCTACGGCACTGCTCGGGTCGATACAAGCAACGCCTAGTGTTCATCGTTTACAGCTAGGACTACAGGGGTATCTAATCCCTTTCGCTACCCTAGCTTTCGTCCCTGAGTGTCAGTTATGGCCCAGTTGAGCGCCTTCGCCACTGGTGTTCTTTCCAATATCTACGCATTTCACCGCTACACTGGAAATTCCCTCAACCCCTACCATACTCTAGTTAACCAGTTTCCACCGCTGACCAGAAGTTGAGCTTCTGTCTTTAACAGCAGACTTGATTAACCACCTGCGGACGCTTTACGCCCAATGATTCCGGATAACGCTTGCATCCTCCGTATTACCGCGGCTGCTGGCACGGAGTTAGCCGATGCTGATTCCTCAGGTACCGTCAGTTCTTCTTCCCTGAGAAAAGAGGTTTACAACCCACAGGCCTTCCTCCCTCACGCGGCGTTGCTCCGTCAGGCTTGCGCCCATTGCGGAAAATTCCCC
>JBCBIJ010000054.1:0-511 GCA_038524795.1 Pseudomonadota bacterium
GGGGTTCCTGGCTGCATTTCTCGGCCGGTTCACGCGACGAACCGCTGGGGCTGGACTGAGGGCGTGGGTGAAGTTGGTGGCTTGTCTGCCAGCCCCGCGTTCCTAGCTTCGGACCCGGCGGGTAGCTAAGCGGGCTCGTATAGCGAGTGTCACACTGGCGCGGCCCGCATCTCTGTCGCGAGTAGGTCGGCGGCGCCTCCGACCCGTCTTGAAACACGGACCAAGGAGTCTAACATGTGCGCGAGTCATTGGGTTGACTAAACCTAGCGGCGCAGTGAAAGCAAAGGGTGCTTGCACCTCAGGGATGATCCCGTACGGGCGCAATCCCGGCGCTTCGCCTCGGCCTCGCACCGTGCGGAGCAGCAAGAGCGTACACGTTGGGACCCGAAAGATGGTGAACTATGCCTGGCCAGGTTGAAGTCAGGGGAAACCCTGATGGAGGACCGTAGCGATTCTGACGTGCAAATCGATTAGTCTTTCGCCCCTATACCCAGCTCCGACGATCGATTTG